>JABZHR010000009.1 GCA_015258715.1 Atopobium sp. | reverse complement strand
AATATGTGCTTCATCAATTTTCTTAAGAAGCTGATCCTTGCCGCCAACTAATTTGTTACGAGCCGCATCTAAATCAATGGTAGGCTTCATAAGAAGTCCTTTCTGTAAGAGAAATCTATATGATTAGTATTTCCAGCTAGAATGGGCCTCCTGTACAACAGAATGGACAGAAGAATAGAACGACATAGATTTCTTCAGTAATTATTAGAAATTGTGATTTCGATGCAGGCGAGAGATGAAAGCATTTCTGTAAAAGGTCGTATATTTTTCGTTAATGGATAAATCTCAAAGATGAATTTGCATAAAAATTTGCACAAAAAATAACCCCGGGAAAGTCCGGGGTTATTTCGTAAAACGATAAAACCTTAGAGGCGAGAAGATCGCTCTAGTAGTTGGATCTTACTTCTGCTTGCGAGCCCTTAGTGCAAAGCCGAGAGCAGTGATGCCAGAAGCAACCATGCCAACAGAAGCAATTACAAGCTCAGCGACATCGCCGGTGTCTGGCAGAACGCGCTTCTTCTTAGTCTTAGAAGGCTTGTGTGGATCAGGGCTAGGAGTTGGCTCAGGATCTGGTGTTGGCTGAGGCTCAGGCTCTGGATAGTCGTTTGTGAATACCAGAGGAGGCGTGCTTCTGCACTCGCACTGATCAATCTCTGTTACGGTTCCATCTTCAGCGGTCTTAGTAATGTGGTAGGTGAAATCAAGCTCACCATCATCATTCTTAAAGACGGTGTAGGTGAGGGTGTAGACGGACTTGTCGTAAGTAACCCTCTGGTTAGTGCCGGTAACCTCTTTGATGGTGTAAACATAGGTGCCAGGCTGAGAAAAGACTAGCTCACCGAAGTTATTATCGCCAGAAACTGCAACAGAAGTCTCAACGCTATCTGTTGTTGCGTTGTTTGGCATTGGGTAGGAAGGATCGTTGCGGGTGAGCGTGAACTTGAAGACATCCTGAGTTGTTGCAGTGCGTGGGTTGCCGCCGTTGTCATCAGGGAGAACTGATGGATAGTCGGTTGGAGCATCTGGTGCGTTACCAGTAACAACCTTCTGGACAACTGGATAGTCCCTTGCAGGAAGCGGTTCAGGATAGACGTTGGTGAATACTGCGCCAACTGCATCGTTATACTCGCCAAGGTCAACGGTAGTAACGTTTCCGTCCTCGTCAGTCTTGGTCATAGTACGTGTTGCCTCAAGCTGGCCAGTACCGTCGTCGGCAACATTATAGGTAACGGTGTAGACGCTCTGATCGTACTGGATGTTCTGGGTGCCGGTAACCTCTTTGATGGTGTACACGTAGGTGCCAGGCTGAGTGAACGTAATGTTGCGGAATACGGCGTCACCACCGAGAAGCCTGCGTGTACGAGCGGTATTGCCGGTAGATCCCTCAGGCATGGGGCTGGATGGATCAAGGCGTGTCATCTCAAAGATAAAGACGTTAGGAGCGTCGCCCTCATCTTCAGAGCCGTTTGCCAGGAAGTTATTGATTAGGCTCTCGGCAAAGCTGCCGCTTGCAGTGTCGTCGGCGTTTGTTGCGCTTGCAGTGCTTGTGGCGCCTGCTGCGCTAACGTTACTTGAGCTCAGGTAAGAATTAACCAGAGACGCAGGTGAAGGCCCTCCAGGTATAGGAACAACTGGGTAATCGCCTTCGACAATCTTGGTAACGGATGGCGTCACAATGGTAGGCCTGACATTGTAGACATTTACCAGCGACTGAGTGGTGGTGTATTGCTCAACGCGAGAAATACTACTTCTAGTTGAAACGTAGGAATTAGGAACGTTCTCGGTGATGGTGTACGAAACAGTATCAGCAGCAGTATTGTCTACGTACTTACGAAGACCCTTGTAGACAATGGTGTAGGTGTTATTGCCATTATCGGTAACCTCAGGCGCAATGGTGCTGGTATCAAGGTTCTTATCGTTAGAGAGAACCAGATTGTTAGCACCAAAATCAGCTGTGGATGGACGCTTACCAGCTGCATTGTTGTTATCGTCCCAGACCTTATTGATCTTGAGGTCAACGCCTGCATAGCTCAGAGCGTGAGTGGAGAGGGTACGAGTGGAGTGGTTACCAGCAATGTCGTAGTCAAGAACGCTGCTGAATACGCTGCGATTACCGTCGTAGGAAGCATCAACGTTGTCGGCAACCTTATACGTAACGTCAACAAAGCCGCCGCTATTTGCAGCAAGTGCGTGCGTTGAAGTAAACAGCACCATGTCGGCCTCAGCAGGATTGGTGACTACGGTGTAGTCGCCAGGCTGTGGAGCATGGTTTGCAGTGTAGGTAACACCAGGGTTCAGCTTGATGTACTGGTAAGAGAAGTTGGAAGAAGAACTTACGCCTTCAAGTGTAAGAGGAAGCTGAGTTGCACCTTCTGGATTGATGCCAGCACCGCGGTCTGCAGACTTGGAGAGCAAAGGAACAAAGAGCTGCGTGGTATTTGCAGTGTTACCGGTGTTATTGCGGACAGCAATGTGAACAGTTGCGGTGTCTCCGCGCTGCATAACAGGGGTAGTTGCACCTGGATTAGCGGAGTCGTACGTGTAATCAGTTACGGTTCCAGAGATAACGTCCTTTACAGAAAGGGTAGATGCAGCGGCAATAGCAGATGCCTGTGCAATGTTGATACCAGGGCGCTCGGAGAGAGAAACCATGGTCTCGCCAGAGTTGACGCTGTTGCCAAACAGGCTGGTGTACTGGGAAGTGTTCCAGTTGCTGCGGTCCCAGTGCTCAGACTTAATTTGAGCACCAATCTCCTTGAAGTCTTTGGTGGTAATGCCAACAAAGTCATTGATGTGATAGATGCCCTTGCCTGCAAGATCAGTGGTGTGGACATCCATGCTCAGAGTCATGTTCTTGCTGGTAAAGTCTGGCTGATACTGGCCGCGAGTCTCGTCGCCAACATCAATGGTGTACTTCCAGACCTTAACAGCTACGCCGTCCTTATCGTACGTTCCTACAAACTCTGGAGCGCTGAGCGTGCCGTTGGAAACGGTCAGGTTACTGTAGGTAAAGCCCTCAGGCATGATGACGTAGAGCACTGGCTCTTGAAGAGGGTTCCAGTCCCAGTTTGCGTCGTCAATGCGACCAGAAATCTTGAAGGTCTCGCCGCCGTTAATCTGGGTCTTATCGATGCTACCAACGCCGTTAAGAACCTTAGGCGCGCCGGACTTAGCGGTCAGCGTAACGCCTGCGTCAGGAGTGGTACCGGTGTCGTAGAGCTTGACGTTAGTGACAACGTCGGCGTTAGTGCCCTTCTTCCAAGAGCCGTAAACGCCGTTGGAGATGTAGCTCCAGCCGTAGTACTCGTCAGTGACATGCTTGTTGTTCGGATTCCATGTATCGAGAAGATCGCTCATTGGCCTAATGCCATCGTATCCGCCAAGAATTGGACCAAGGTCAACCTTGATGGAAGTGATAGAGGTATTGATATCAAGACCAAGGGCAGTGTTGGTGATAAGTGCGGAGACACCAGAGGTACGCAGAATGCTTGGGTCAGCAGTTCCGCTCGTGCCGTCTGATGCGGTCCAGTGGATTGGACCATAGGTCATACCAGCCTTGTAAGGGATGGTGACGCCACGGATGATAGCGGTCTGGTTCTGATCGATGGTCATCTCGAGCGTCTTTGGAGCGGTGTCTGAGGAGAGTTCGTTCTTGATGAGATAGGTGCCAAGACGAACGTTGTAGGTATCGTTTTTCTTGTATGCCCAGTTAGGAGCTGTGTCGACAAGAGCATGTGTGGTAAGACGCTCTGGGTTAAGACCGTCAATTACGGTAACCGTAAGCGTAGAAGAAGCGTTTGCGGAGGTACGGTTGACGTTTGGGGTGTCATTCCAAACGGACATAGTGAGGTTCTTGATGGTGACGTTAAAGGTTGAGTTGTTAGGTCTGGTGCTTGATGCAGGAACCTTAATCTGTGGCTTAAAGGTTGGGGTGCCTGCGTAAGAGCCTGGCTCGTTCCACTCGACTGTTGCGGTCTTGTTAGTGCCATCATCGGTGGTAGAAACAATGGTGCCTGGGGTGTTGTAGAGGCTGGTCTCGTTGACACCAACTAGCTCCATATCACTTGGATAGACAACCTGAACTGTAGTCTTGCTGTTTGCCTCGGTGAGTACCTTAGAGCCTGTGGTAGAAACCTGCAGGGTAGAGGTGGTGCCACCCTTAGAGAGGACTTCGGTAGACTGATCAGCCCAGAAACCGTAGGTCATGGCATCAGCTGCAGTAACAGATGAGGTATGTGGATCAATGTTTTGTGTTGCAGCGGTGCTCAAGCTAACACGAATTGCATTTGCGATAACCTGACTTGCGCTCTGGTTCTCAACAGCGTCATCAAGCTTGAACTGAATTTCTCCCCTGGAAGAAACCTGGGTAAGGCCGTTATTGGTCATGTAGACCAAATCACCACTGCGGTTCTTCTCGGAACTTGCGCCAGGATAGCCGTAAGGAAGGGTTCCCGTTCCCGTAGGTGTGGTCACCAGGTCAGAGAAACTGGTATTTGAGATGCCACCAACGGTAAACGTTGCACCTGGAAGACCTGTGACATAGAGTCCGTCTCCAAACCTCACGTTAAGGTACGTTGGGGAGAACTGCAACGATGCAGGGATTGTGTAGCCAACATTCAAGGCGTAGGTGACTCCCGCCTTAAGAGCAGGAGTTTGACCTGCAAGAAGGTCAGCAACTTGGGCGTGAGTCGACGCATCTTCAATGCTCAGAGCATTGATTTGAAGACCTGTGGTGTCTTCTGCGTAAGCCACGCTAAGGTTGGGCAGCAATGCTGCGACGAATGCAACGGCAGCTAAAAGCAATCCCGCTACAATCCTTGCCTTACTTTTCATAGCACATCCTAACTAGAGCGATACAGAACCAATCACTTTCTTTCTTACTTATTCTTACGACGCTTAGTAATGCCAAGTGAAGTCATTACAGCGGTCATACCAGCGAGAAGTGCAGCAAGAGGTGCTGCAGCAGAAGCATCTCCGGTGTATGGAGTCTTCTGCTTCTTTTTCTTAGATGGCTTAGTTGGAGTAGAAGGAGTCTCTGGAGTCTCATCCTCTGCAACTGTAATGGTTAACTGGATTGTGTCGTTATCAGTTGCAACAGCGTCCTTACCATCTGGCCACTGGACACCATTCCAGGTAAACGAGAAGACCTTGCGGTTGCCAGCTGCGGAATCAGCAATAGCGCTGAAGGAGCCGGTAACGGTGCCGACAGCGGTGAGCTGGGTGCCTGCAGCAACATTGGAGTCAATGGTGACGCCAGGAATGGTGAGCTTCATCCAGCCATCGTTTGCACTTGCCTCATCAACAATGCGCTCGAGGTCAGAGTACGTTCTAATGGAGGAAGGATCGCTGAGCTCAAAGGTGACGGTAACCGTACGACCGTTGACCTGAACATCGCTGACCTTAAAGCCGCTACCAAAGTTAGAAGCCTGGATGGTGTTGGCATCAAGGTTGCTTGGAAGCGTCATTCCCTCAGGAACGGTCAGAGTTGCTGTGAACTTGAACTTCAGGTTGCTCAGCGTAATAGTGTCATGGTTGGTATTAGGGTAGGCACGCTCAATGTTGTTCATCTGCTCCTGGATAGAGGAAGCAAGAATTGAACCAGTGAGGTTAAAGGTAGAACCTGCCTTCATAGTGATGACCTGGTCATGCTCGGTATTCTCGTCAGCAAGCATATCAGCAGGAAGGTTCATTTCAATTGGGTTGTTCACAATCAGAGTCTGCTGAATGCCGGTACCACGAGGGTCTCTGCTTGCAGCAATCTGAACGCCGTTCCAAGAAAGTTCGAACTTCTTGGTGACGTTGGTGACGGTGTTCTTTGCAAAAGACTCAAAGGTGCCAGTAAGAGTACCTGTAGCGGTGAGCTCCTGACCATTGGTAACCTGAGTTGGGTCAAGTGTGAGACCATCAACAGTTACGGTAAGAGGTCTTGCAATTTCTGCGGTAGCTGCATCGTCTTTGCCAACTGTCTCGACAGCGTCTTTGAGCTGCTTGTAGTTGGTGTAAGTGCCCTTGAGCTTCAGGGTAACGGTAACTTCCTGACCGTTTACAGAAACGTTTGTAACCTCAAAGAGATCACCAAGGCCAGAGGTAGTTACTGTTGGATTAGCTGGGACAACAACGCCAGCAGGAAGCGTGAGCTTTGCAGTAAAGGTAGAAGTTGTGCCAGAAAGCGTAATCTTGGTTAGGTCGTCGAGGCCGCCAGCAATGCCATTCTCAAAAGCGCTCATCTGATTAATGACGGAAGTAGCGTCAATAGCGCCTGTAAGACTGAAGCTCTTATCGTTAGAAACTTCCTTGATCTGAGTGGTGTTGCTCTGAGAGTCACTCCACATATCAGCAGGAAAATCGCTAGTAAGCTCTACTCTCTGGATGGAAGGATCTTCCTTCCACTTGAGGTAATAGGTGACATCGTTGGTAAGCGTTGCTCCACCGTTGATGGTTGCAGGGGAGTTACCTGCAGCGTCAGTGAACCAGTAGTGGTAGTTGTGACCAATAACAATGCCAAAGAAGGTCATTGGATCATCCGCGTTGTCCAGAATGTGGTTCTCAAAAGTTGCAATATTTGTGTAGGCAGTATTGGTGTTAGAGCTGGTAGGACTTGCAATTCCAGCAGTTGTAGCGCTAAGGGTGTTGCCACTGAGGTTCTGAAGCAGCGCATTGACGTTGGTCTGCTCAGCAACAGTTGGGTGAGTCTTGATAGTTGCAACTTCTCCGCCGTTTGCATCGGTGGTGATGTCAAAGACGTTTGGATTCTGCTTAAAGACGCTGTTTGCAGAGAAAGTGCCACCATTTGCCGAGAAGGACACGGTAAGGTGCTGCTCTTCCCAGTCTGCGTACAAATCAACGGTATCGGTGCCCGCAGGAACAGCCAGGTTGGAATTAGCCGCTACCTCATCACCAGCACCGTTTGCCTGAGTGGTCCAGCGCTTGAAGGTTTTACCTGCAATGTTGAAGTTGCTGTCGCGATTGTTAACGTCAGTGTTAGAAAGAACGTTAACGGTGCGACCAGCGTTTGTAGCAACGCGTTCAATAACGGTAACGCCGTTGCCGTTGTGATACCTGACATAGAGCCAAGCAGTGTTGGCCTTCCAATGTGGATAGACTGTCATGTCAGAGGTGACCTGGGTATCAGTGGTGAACTGGTGCTCGGTACCAGCAGCGTCGGTGTAGTACCAGCCGTCAAACTCCTGACCACTTGCGTAAGGATCTGCAGGTAGGGTAGTGGAGCCCTCTGCTACAGAAGAAGCGGTTGCAAGAGAGTTGCCGCGCATAGCAAGAGCAGTCTTGTTAGCAGTAGTGCCGTCAGCAAATGTTGGGTTGACGCCGGTAACGCCTGGGGTGTTGAGGTCAAAGGTAACGGTTGCAGCAGGTGCCCAAACGTGCTTCTGACCATCGCTTGAAGCGTTAGCAACTGGGTAGGTATAGGTTGCTCCGTTAGCATTAATGAGGCTCAGAGAGTTAGTTGATGGGTCAGCAAGGGTAAAGAGCGAGAGAACCTCATTGCCGTTAGCTGCACCGTTTGTAGGGATAGTGCTACCAAAGCCACTGTTGTAGCTTGGTGCGTATTTGAGCAGGTAAGAGCCGCCAACAACGTTGTAGTTCTGACGAGTCTGGCCAGCGCCGTTATCGGAGTTCTTGGTAGCAGGGGTTTCTACCAGGCTGTTTCCGGTGAATTGGATGGAGCCGTTAGTCTGGGCTCCAAAGAGGGCACCAGAGTTACGACCGTCTCCCTTAATCGTGGAGTTGTTAATGATGACGTCACCAGTGTTGACGTTAAGGCCGCCAGTTCCACCGTTAGTGAAGTTAAGGGTTGAGTTAGTAACGTTTACTGTTCCACCAGCTACACCAACAGAAATACCAGAAGTTGAACCAGCATTAGCATTAATGGTGGAGTTAACAATATTGGAAGTTCCCTGGATGGTCATGCCCGTCTGGCCCCAGAAAGATGGGTTAATGGTAAGGGTGGAATCATTCATGTTGAGCTGGTTGACGTAGAAAGTCTGACCAAAGCCTTCAACGGTAAGGTCTGTGTTCCTAAGGTTGAGGTTGCGAGCGTCATTCCAGGTACGAGCCTGTGAAGTTACTTTGATAGTAGCGTTTTCAAAGGTGACGCCAGACTCAAAGAAGTTTGTATTGCTCTTATCGTCTGCGGTGATGGTAACGCTGCTCTTGTTAGTGCTACCGCTAACGGCTCCACCAAGAGAAATGCCACGAGTACCGCTGGAGCCTGCATTGTTTCTAAAGACATAGGTACCATCGGTGATGGTTGAGCCATCTTGTGCAGTGAGTGCTGTCTTGAAGCCAGACATGGTAAGGGTGCCCGTGCCGGTCAGCGTTGAGCCAGGTGATAGAACCAGACCGTCAATGCTGTTTCCAGTGCCAGTAAGCGTTGCGCCCTCAGATTCAATCTTGAGTGTAAGACCAGAAGGAATGGTAACCGTAGAGGTCAGATTGAGGTTGCCTTTAAGATGAATGGTGTAGATTGAAGAAGTTTCTCCCCACAGCTCCAGTGCTTTCTCGAGAGATTTAACAGGATCGGAGCTGGAGCCCTCGTTAGTATCGCTACCGTTGGTTCCGTCTACCCAGAGCTCAGTTGAGATGTAAGAAAGGCTTCTTGTCACACGGCGAGAAGATCTATCTGCAGGAGCAGTAGTCTGCTCAGAAGTCTGCTGGTTGGAAGTAGACTCTGCGGTAGTGGTAGCCTCAGTAGAGCTCTCTGCAGTTGCCTCCGAAGTTGAGGCAGTTGCATCACTTGTTTGAGTTGCTGCAACTTCTTGCGTCTGAGTTACTTCTTGAGTGCTAGCAATTTCTGCTAACGCTGAAGAAGGGACCAAAGAGAGCGCGAGTACCAAAGACATAGCTGTCTTTGCCCCTTTGCTTGCAAAGTTCTTGTTTTTTCTTTCCATACCTACCCCTAACAAATAGTGAATACCCCAACAAAATTTGCAATTAAATCTTGCGCTGAAAGTGATGCATCACGATAAGCACGATAGAGATAAATGACACATATTCAGAGCATTTTTTGTATAGATAATTATCTATTATTTTGGTAAAAATTGTTAGCTCAACCAGCGATTTTTATAGTTTGAACACATTTCAAAAAACGTCTTCGTCTCATGTTATATAAATAATTTAATCAAAATATTTGGTACGTTGAAAAATGGCATTTAAATTGCTCTATTTTTAACGATTTTCTCGACATTTGTCATAAACGTGCAACGGATAAAAATTGCAATAGAAATGTATTAAATTTTAAGACAAATGTGAGTTATGCGGAAACTGAATAGTGGAAGCTGGATAGTTAACAATTTCATGAAACTTGAGCTTCAAAATTCTCAAGCAAGAGAGACTGTGTACACTAATAAAAAGACAGTTAAGAGAATGCACAATCTGCGCAAATAATGCGTGAGAGATACGTTTGAATGTGTTGAGCGGGGAGTTATGAACTCAAAATTTATCGATGACGCTTTGGACTTTGTAAAAGAGGTCTTCTCTACAGATTTTAGTGGCCACGATTACTTCCACACGTTGCGTGTGTACAAAATGGCTGTAAGAATTGCGCAAGAGGAGGGGGCAAATCAAGAGATTGTTGCCCTTGCTGCGCTTTTGCACGATGTTGATGACATCAAGCTTTCTCCAGAGACGCATAAGCATAAGGATAGGGCCGTTGGTTTTCTGCGCCAGCATGCTGTCGACGAGGCCACTATCCAGGCAATTTGTACCGCAATCGATGAGGTTTCTTTCTCAGGAACAGACTCGGTAGTTCCTTCAACGCTTGAGGGTATGTGTGTTCAAGATGCAGATCGCCTGGACGCGCTTGGTGCTGTTGGCATCGCACGTACCTTTGCCTATGGCGGAAGTCATGGCCGCGGTATGTATGACCCGGATGAACCACCAACTCTCAACATGGGCGGCGAGGAGTACCACTCACACAAATCAACGTCGCTCAACCACTTCTACGAGAAACTCTTTTTACTGACAGACATGATGAATACGCGCAGTGGCAAAGAGCTAGGAAAAGCTCGCGAGAAGTACATGCATGAGTATGTTGACCAGTTCTTAGATGAGTGGAACGGTAAACGTTAAGATATAGGTTTTAGCTATATGAATTAGTTAAGTATTTGTATTTCACAAGTGAAGTGCTGATTGTCATACTGGTTTCTCGTAAGCAGTTCTAAGGGGTCATTATGGCAATCAAAAATGATAAAACTACTCCACATCGCTTTGATGTTGTTGGTAGCTTTCTTCGTCCAGAGAATCTTAAGCAGGCTCGTATTCAGTTTGAAAAAGGTCAGATTGATGCATACGAGCTCAAGCAAGTAGAGGACAAAGCTATTACAGAGCTTATCCAAAAGGAGAAACAGGCAGGCCTTAAAGTCATCACTGATGGTGAGTTTAGACGTGCAACCTGGCACCTTGATTTTATGTGGGCGTTCGAAGGTATTGGCCATGTGCCAACTAATACTGGACTTCCTTTCCACGATGAGACTGCAGAGATTGATGACACCTTCCTCGTAGGAAAAGTGGAGCTCACCAAAGAGCATCCCTTTATAGAACACTTCCGCTTTGTTCAGCAGTTTGAGGACGAGACAACCGTTGCCAAGCTTACTATTCCTGCACCTGCACAGTTTATTGAGCAGTTCATTATGCCCATGAATCGCGAGCAGACTAACAAGTACTATGCCAACGACCAGGATCTTCTTGAAGATATTGTTGCTGGCTACAGTGCGTTTATTAAGCAGGTATATGCTGCAGGCTGTCGTAATCTTCAGCTGGATGACTGCTCATGGGGCGTGCTGGTTGACCCACGTGCTGAGCTTTTCTTTGGCGCTGACCAGGAGGGTCTTAAGAGGATCAAGGCACTGCTCTTGGAGATTAATAACCGCGTTCTTGATGCAGCTCCAGCTGACTTGACTATTAACACGCACGTTTGTCGTGGCAACTTCCATAGTACCTGGGCTTGCGAGGGCGGCTATGACGATGTGGCCGATGCTCTTCTTGCTCAAGAGCACGTAAACGCTTTCTTCTTAGAATTTGATGATCATCGCTCCGGTGGCTTTGAGCCCCTGGCTTCTGTTCCAGCTGGTAAAAAAGTTGTGCTTGGTCTGATCACCACCAAGCACGCCCAGCTGGAAGAGAAAGCCAAGGTTATTGAGCGTATTCATGAGGCAGCTCAGTACGTACCTCTGGAGAACCTCTGTCTTTCTCCCCAGTGCGGCTTTGCAAGCTGCGAGATTGGTAACAAGCTCACCGAAGATGAGCAGTGGGCAAAGATTGCGCTTGTAAAAGAAATTGCTGAAGAGGTTTGGGGCTAAATATCAGTTGGAAAGGGTTTATCTGCGACTTTCATGCCGTTTACCGAAGAGTTTCTGACCATACGTTCTTCTCGACTCCTGTCCACTAAAATGGACAGGAGTTTTTTATTGGAGCTAGACTTCGGAGGCAGTATGCCAAGCGAGAAGACCCGCTGCTTGCATCTCATTCAGATTTTTGAAGAAGAAACTGATGATGACCATGGTTTAAGTACGCCTCAGCTTATTGAAAAGCTGGCAGAGCGTGGCTTGAGCGTGGAGCGTAAAACGCTTTACGACGACATTAAATCGCTGCAGAATTTTGGTTACGACATTCAGTCTTACCAGCGCCATCCTGTTGAATACGGCCTGGCTACCAGGAAGTTTCAGGCCGAGGAACTTATGTTGATGGCAGACGCCGTACAGTCATCAAAGTTTTTGACAGAGCGCAAGGCAAATAACCTGGTGAGTCTTATCGGTGAGCTGGGTGGAAAGTCTACCTCTGACACGCTGAAGAAGCGCATCCATGTCGAGGGTCGTATTAAGTCGCAAAATGAGTCTGTGTTTTATGCTCTTAATGCTATTCAGACAGCACTTTTGCAGAAGAAAAAAGTCTCGTTTAAGTATCGCAAGAAGGGCTTTAAAGATAAGGTTATTGAAGAGCTTCCGGTAAGAGAAGAAACACCTGTTCAGCTTACATATATTGATGATTTCTACTACCTAATTGTGTGGAATGATAAGCATCAAAACTTTGTCAATTATCGTGTGGATCGCATGTTTAGACTTGAGGTTTCTGATGCTGATGCCACGGTTAACGAACAAATAAAACAGTTTGATATAGACAAGTATCAAGAGCGCGTCTTTGGCATGTACTCGGGCGAGGTTGTTGAGGTCACGCTTCGCGTCAATGAGCGCGTAATGTGCTCAGTGTACGACCGTTTTGGCAAAAACATTATTTTGAACAATCCAAGTTCTGATGGAACTACAGCTGATGTACATGTTTCTGTAATGGAAGCTCCAACGTTTTATGGTTGGCTTGCAACCTTTGGAACAGATATAGAACTGGTAGCTCCAAAGAAGACCAGGCAGAAATATCAAGAGTATCTGAGCGGGATTCTTCAGAGTTACCAAACATAGAGGGAGCTTGGATGATTACCACTAAGAGATTGTTTCTTATTCCATGGCATGCATCTGATGCCAATGAGCTCTATGAACTGGCAAAAGACTCAGAGATTGGTCCACTTTGTGGATGGGAACCTCACAAAACTTTAGAAGATTCCAAGCAGGTTCTTGCAAACGTGCTGTCCGAGAAGTTCTGTTATGCCGTAAAGGATATGAAGACTGGTCATGTAATTGGCTCGATGTCATTGGATTTTAAAGAAATTCCTGATCCAAAAGATTCCTCAAAGCAGTTACATCAGGCTGAAATTGGCTATTGGATTGGTCGTCCTTATTGGGGACAAGGGTTGGCGCCTGAAGGCGCTCAAGCTCTTACTACCTATGCATTTGAAGAGCATGGCGTTGACCAGGTGATTATTAGATATCTTGAGCGTAATAAGAGGTCTGCTTTAGTGGCTCAAAAGTGTGGCTTTACAGAAGCAGAAATCTTTACTGACTTGAATAAATATACAGGCAAAGAAGAGCAGTTTGGTATCTCAGTACTCACAAAAGAGGATTGGGAACGTGTTCAAAAATAGCAGTTGTTCTCGCTATTTTATGTGTTGTTTTTAAATGTTGCATAAGGCAAACTCGTATATGCAACGACAAAACTACAGGTAAAGTAAATGAAACAGTTAGTGGACTAAAGATTCTTCTTGTAAGAAAAGCGAAAGAAGTCTGCATATGATGATCAACAAACGCCTCATTGCCCTTATTGAGGAGAGTAAAAAATACATTGGCTTGACCGTGCTTTACCAGTGGATTGCTCTGCTTGCCAATATTGTATTTATGTACTCTCTGGCAAGAATGATAGAAGCTTTGTTCATGGATTATTTTGTCCTCGAAGAGCAGTTGGTGTTTATTGCACTCTGCCTTATTGCTGTTGTGATTAGGTATTTCTGCAAACTTGCTCAGCACAAGACAAGCTTTTACGCGGCTAAGAGAGTTAAAAAGACCCTTCGCGAGAAGATCTATCAGAAGCTTTTAGAGTTTGGTCCCTCGTATAAAAATTCATATGCGACCAGTGAGATTGTTCAGCTGGCAGTTGAAGGCGTTGACCAGCTAGAAACGTATTTTGCGCAGTATCTACCACAGTTCTTCTATGCAGCTTTGGCGCCACTGACATTATTCCTGACGTTGCTTTTTATTAGTCCGGTAGTTGGCATTGTTTTGCTGGTATTTGTTCCGCTCATCCCAATGACCATCGTTCTTATCCAGAAGTTTGCAAAGAAGCTTTTGTCTAAGTATTGGGGCCAGTATACGCAGCTTGGCGATACGTTTTTGGAGAACCTGCAGGGTCTGACCACAGCAAAGATTTACAAGGCTGACGATTTTAAACACAAGCAGATGAACGAGGAAGCCGAGCACTTCAGGCGTATTACCATGAAGGTTCTAACCATGCAGCTCAACTCCATCACCGTGATGGACGTGGTTGCATTTGGTGGAAGCGCGCTTGGTACAATTCTTGCAATTCAGCAGGTAAATGACCACCTCCTCTTAATGTGGGAAGGCGTCTTTGTCATTTTGATTTCGGCTGAGTTCTTCCTGCCTATGCGTCTTTTGGGCAGTTATTTCCACATTGCCATGAACGGTATGGCAGCGTCGGACAAGATCTTTGACCTGCTTGATATGCCTGTTCGAGAGCAGGGTACCAAGACCGTTCCAGCTTCTAGTGATGTCGCTTTGCACAATGTCTCTTTCTCTTACGACGGCGAGAAACCCGTCTTGGTGAATGTTTCTTTTGGAATGCGCGCTAACTCTTTGAATGCCCTGGTAGGAGAGTCAGGCTGCGGAAAATCAACAATTGCAGCACTTCTGACTGGAAAACTCCGCTCGTATTCTGGCGATGTGCTGTTTGGAAATACCAGTTTGTCAGACATTTCTGACCAGAATTTGCTTCAAAACGTTACGTATATTGGTCATCAAGCACATCTCTTTATGGGAAGCGTTCGCTCTAACCTTGCCATGGGTAATC
The DNA here is from genome assembly GCA_015258715.1 of Atopobium sp. Classification (GTDB taxonomy): domain Bacteria; phylum Actinomycetota; class Coriobacteriia; order Coriobacteriales; family Atopobiaceae; genus Lancefieldella. The sequence continues at coordinate 24,429 of JABZHR010000009.1, read as the reverse complement.
CAGAGGCAACTGAAGAACAGCTCTGGCACGCCCTTGAACAGGTCAATCTTGCTGAGTTCGTAAAGTCTTTGGGCGGACTTGACGCGCCAGTTGCCGAGAAGGGCTCCAACTTGTCTGGTGGTCAGCGTCAGAGATTAGCACTGGCCAGAGCCCTGCTTCACAATAGCCAGATGTACATCTTTGATGAAGCTACTTCAAATATTGATGTTGAGAGTGAAGACGTTATTATGCAGCAGGTTCACCAGCTTGCTCAGACAAAGATGGTGCTGGTAATTTCTCACCGCTTAGTAAACGTTAAAAATGCTGATCAGATTGTTGTTATGCAGCATGGTCGCGTTGTTGGAAGTGGAACGCACCAAGAGTTGCTTGCAACAAATGACGAGTACAAACGAATGACGCGGGCCCAGACTGAGCTTGAGAATTATGTGAAAGGAGTTGAGGCGTAATGAAAACAGAAGTTAAGAACAGCGCCACAACTGCACGTACTTCTCGCCGTAGTGCGCTCACCATCATGTTGAGGCTGGTGGGGCTGGTTCGTCCGCTGGCTGGCTTTATGATACTTGCAATTTTGATGGGCGTTTTGGGTAACCTTGCCGCCACGTTCATCAGCATTTTTGGAGCATATGCGCTGCTCAGCGCTATGGGCTTTGCTTCATCTTCTCCTATGGTGTTGCTTTTTGGCGGCATGCTTTTGTTTGCCCTGGTCCGCGGTCTGCTGCGCTATGCCGAGCAGGAATGCAACCATTTTATTGCGTTTAAACTGCTTGCGCTTATTAGAGACCGTGTGTTCACGGCGCTCAGAAAGCTTGCCCCTGCAAAGCTTGAGGTCAAAAATAAGGGCAACCTGATGAGCGTCATTACCTCAGACATTGAGCTGCTTGAGGTTTTCTACGCACACACTATCTCGCCTATCTGCATTGCGGTTGTGTTCTGCATTGTAATGGTGTGGTTTATTGCAGGTACTGCCAACTGGATTTTGGGTGTTATTGCACTTGTTTCTTACCTGGTAGTTGGCGTGGCAATTCCGCTTGCTATGTCTAAACGCTCCGAGCAAGACTCTGCTGAGGCAAGAGATCTTGCTGGTAACCTTTCTACGGTTACCCTTGATAACCTGCGTGGTCTTGACGAGATTCTGCAGTACAACACGGGCACTCAAATGCTTGAGAGTTCCAGTAAGCTTGCTGATCAGTTAAGCGACAGACAGCAGGCAGTTAAGAAGGCATTTGGTGTCAACGATGCGATCACCTCAACGGTCATTCTTGCCGCAACACTAGTCATGTTCTTTAGTTCGTTCTACTTGGCCTATCACCAGCAGATTCTTATGAATGAAGCTTTCATTGTCACCATTGCATTGATGAGTTCATTTGGACCTGTTGTGGCTTTGGCAGCACTTGGTACAACCCTGACCAGTACGTTTGCTGCAGGCAATCGTGTTTTGGATATTTTGGACGAACAGCCCCTGGTTGAAGATGTAGTGGGTCAAAAAGACATCTCCTATGAGGGTGTGCGCGTTTCTAAGCTTTCATTTGCGTACGATGATGAGCAGATTCTAGACAACATTTCCGTGGATATTCCTACCGATAAGATCGTGGGAATTGTGGGAAAGAGCGGCTCAGGCAAGTCTACGCTGCTAAAACTTTTGATGCGTTTCTGGCCAGCAACACCTGGTGCCATTGAAATTTCTGGAACCCCTTTGGAGCAGGTTAATACCTCTAACCTGCGTGATCTTGAGAGCTACATGACGCAGGATACGCATCTGTATCACGATTCCATTAAGAACAATCTCCGCATTGCAAAGCTTGACGCAACGGATGAAGAGATTGTTGAGGCGTGCAAGAAGGCTTCAATTCACGAGTACATCTCCACGCTGCCCCAGGGCTACGATACGCCCGTTGCAGAGCTTGGCGACTCGCTTTCTGGCGGAGAGCGTCAGCGTATTGGCCTTGCACGCGCTTTCTTGCATGATGCGCCACTCATGCTGCTCGACGAGCCAACCAGTAACCTAGACAGCCTAAACGAGGCTATTATCTTGCGCTCACTTGATAAAGAAACTGAGCGCAAATCCGTGGTTCTTGTCTCTCACAGGGCTTCTACCATGGGAATTGCAGATGTTGTTTACACCGTTGATGGGGGACGAGTGAGCTGATGACACCTGAAGAAATTGAACGGAAGCGCCAAAAGGAAAAAGATCTTATCTCGTTAATGATTCGTTTTTATTGCGAGAAGCACCATCACACCAAAGCTCATGAGCCTCTGTGTGACGAGTGTGCTGAGCTTGAGAAGTATGCGCATACGCGTGTGGACCGCTGTCCTCACATTGAGACAAAGACGTTTTGCTCAAAATGCCAATCGCATTGCTATAGTAAAGAGATGCGCGCTCGTGTCAAAGAAGTCATGAAATCCACAGGACCTCGGCTGCTCCTACACCATCCAATTCTTGTGATTAAGCACGCGCTTCAGTAACGCAGTCCTGGTTGATCTGGTACACCTTTGACATCTGCGATTTTCTCGCCATTTCACGGTCTTCTCGCCAAAAGTGAGAAGACCGCATTTTTTTGAATCTTTTTCATTTGAAACATAACTGTTAACTCTGAGAATTACGTATTTTTGTCGCGGCGCGCTAGGTTTACAGTGACCTCTCGCTTTACAGAAGGAGGCACTGCGTTGATTAAATCTAAGAAAGCGTCATTTATTTTTAAGCTATTTATTGCTGTGATTGGCACCTTTGTGCTGTGTGATTCTGCGGGCGTCTTCCGAATGAACTTCCGCGTTTCTTTCTTGTATTACTTTACCAACATCTCTAACCTGCTGCTTGTTGCCTATTATTGGGGCGCACTGTTCCAGGCTTACAAGCATCCCGAGACCGCTCAGAAGCCATGGATGCCAACGGTCAAACACACGCTTATGCTGGGCATTACCGTAACTGGACTGGTAGCTTATTTCCTGCTTGATCACGGCGAGGTTTTTGTCAACGGCGTCTTTAAGTTCAACAATTTTATTCTGCATGATGTGATTCCTATCTGCGCCGTTTTGGACTGGCTGCTCTTTGACGAGAAGCCAACTATGGGCTTCAAAGAGCCTCTGATCTGGCCTTTGTATCCGCTCACGTATTTTGCGTACATTATTGTTTTGGTCCTAGGCTTTGGCGTGCAGATTAAAGAGAAGTCTCGCTGGCCTTATGGATTTATGGACTTTGACAAGCTAGGAGTCCCAACAGTTGCTTTGACCATTGTGATTTTGATTGTTGTCTTTGTTGCCCTGGGCTACCTCTACGTCGTCATTGACAAAAAACTTGGCGAGAAGATTAAGAAGGCTGAGAACTAATCCGAGTAGGTTAAAAGTTGGGATGACCGTAAGGTTAAACCTTACGTATTGAGGAGAAAAACCACAAATGATTGCAAAGTGCCTGACATTCGTGAACTACCTCCCATTTCTTGGACACGAGAAATAGGAGACAGTTCAAAACACACCTAAGTCAGATAATCTGTTAAAAAGACGTATACATTACGCTGAAAATACCCCAATCATGCAGATTATCGTCATTAGGTGTGTAAAATGCCCGCAATTGAGCAGAATATCCGACTTAGGTGTGTTCCGTAGATACTAAATTTATCGATAGTTAAATTTCTTATATAAGTCTATTCATTTTCTAGCATATTAAGCAAAGTTTATGCATAGAGATGTATATCAGGCAAGGAGACCTCCTGGCTGCCTGGCTATCTTGATTAGGAACATGTCGATTCTTTAGCAAAACCTACCAAAGCTGCGCTATTTTGTGGGCCAGGCCTAAAATCCGGCGCTAACACGCTGCAGAATCATAATCACCCGCATATGAACTACCTCCCATTTCTCATGTCCAAGAAATGGAGGGTAGTTCATCGTCGGGCGCTTTTTTATGCCGCTTACGGGAGTACATTTGGAACGCGGCGTGTGTACTGGTAAAATATTAAAAAGTTGATGAAGGAGGTACTATGTCACTGTATCGTCATCTACGTTCTAGTTTGGGTTCAGCCCAAAAAATTGCGCTTGCTGCCAGCACTTTTGTCATGACAATTGCGCTACCCGTTATCGCATTAGCTGATGTTATTTCTACGCCAAGAATCGGTAGATCATCTAGCTTCTTAGCCATGGCCGCAGTTTCTACTCTTGTGGCAGTAATTGGCTTCATTATGATCATAAGGCGTCGCAGGTAAAACCTTGTCCACAACACAGCAGATTCTTCCCAAAAAAGAAGTCACTACCTTTGCGTATGCACTTTGTCACTTTGTAGTTGACTTTGCTTGTGTTTCTTCGATGCTCTGTGCCGTAAGCCGAGTGTTGGGCGAGTCTGGCCAGGGTTCGATGGAAGTTGTTGCGCTCAGTATTTTACTGTATGACATAGTTGCCTTTACCCTGCAGCTCCCTATAGGCATTGCGCTGGATCAGCTGGATAAGAACTCCTATGCCGCCTTACTTTCGTATGCTTTAGTGGGCGCTGGAGTTATTCTTTCGCTGGTCCCTATAGCCCTTCTCGAGTGGCCTGCGATTCTTTTGCTTGCGATTGGAAACGCGCTCTTCCATAGTGCAGGCGGACTGAGCGTCCTTAATATCTCGCAAAAACATGCAGGACCTTCGGGAATCTTTATTGCAACTGGTGCAATTGGAGTTTTTTTAGGTACACAAAGTGCTCAAATGGGAAGACTTCAGATTGCGTTTTCCCTGCTTGTGCTGTTGTTCTTATGCGCGCTTATCACGCTTGTAGTACAAAAGGTTAACAAGAAGTACTGGAACGTGCATAACGTTTCGTTTGATATTCCTAGGCTTTCATTCAATACATTGCTTGCGATTGTACTGCTGAGCCTTGTGGTGGCGCTGAGAAGCTATGCTGGCATGGTTATGGCATTTCCTTGGAAGAGTGAGATGTTCTTACTGGTATTAAGTATACTTGGCGTATTTGCAGGTAAAGCGCTTGGTGGAGTGGTTGCTGATCGTATTGGCTTCAGGACTACAGCTATCTTCTCGCTCATTGCTGCAGCTACTTTGTTTGTGCCCTCATGGGAGATACCGGTCATGGGCCTTCTGGGTGTATTTTTCTTCAACTTTACTATGTCCATTACGTTGGCATCTCTGGCAAATATCTTGCCTAACGCAAAAGGCACCGCATTTGGACTGGCCAGTTTCTCACTAGCTGTAGGCGCGTTGCCTGCGCTCGCAGGATTCCGTATTGAGCACCCATTGATGCTCTCTGCTATGAGTTTGGTCTCGGCATTTGCGTTGGGCGTAGGTCTTACGTTAGTCAAAGATTCCGTGGCTACGGGCCCATTTGGTCATGAGCGTATGTTCCAGGCAGCACAAGTTGTTGAGGCTGTAGAGGAAGATGTTCTAATCGCAGAGCTATCTGATCAGGTTGATGAGCTTGCGGTTGAAGATGAGTGTGCAGCTGAAGACTATCTTGTTGCTGAAGACAAACAAGCAGAAGGCTAATGGCATGGATGACCAAATATTTTTATTGCCGTATTTGATAACCATTATTCCGATATTCGCGTTTTGTCTGATTCTGACTATTACTGTAGAGCTTATTGTCGCAAAATCGCTGGGCGTTAAAGACAATCAATCACTGTTGATTGTTGTTGCTGCTCAAGTGCTTACTAATCCAATTGCTGTTTTTAGCACAAGCGCTCTTGTTGATGTGGTTGCTAACGACGTTCAGTACTGGGCGTGCGTCATAACTGTTGAGCTGGTTGTTATTGCTGTCGAAGGTCTCATTTACAAGGTAAAAAGAGTAAGCAACACCCCATGGACTCTTTCAATCTTGGCCAACCTTGCGTCAGTAACCGTAGGTATTCTCGTTCAAACACTTATATAAAAATTTGGCGAGAAACCCTTTGAATAGAAGGGGTTTCTCGCCAAACTTGGGTGATTATTTGAGTTGAAGCCTTAATGAACCATCGCAATAAGAAGAGCTCCGACCATAAGACCAATGGATGTTCTGAGAGCCGCTGAGGCTTGCCTGTGCAAGAGCTTTTGCGCGCGGGTTGCGTGCGTGAGCTGGGCTTCTGAAGTGTTGAGTGTACGCATTGGTCCTCCTTTCTTAGTTCTTGTTTAGTATATGCCAAAAAGTAAGTCTCGGTAAACTCTTAAATATAAAAATGATACAAAAAACCACGCCGAGAGTAAGTCCAATCATTCCTCCAGAAGAGGCGTCTAAGTAATAACTGCCTGTTATTCCAATCAAAACGCTGACCGTGGCAATAAGTGGAGAAATCCAGAGCATATGCCGCATCTGATTGGTAAGAAGCCTTGCGCAGGCACCCGGAACAATAAGCAGCGAGACTGACAAAATGACGCCAACTGCCTGGAGCGATATGACAATTGCGAGGGCTAAGGCAACAAGCAAAAATGAAGTGAGTGTTTTAGTAGAAAGACCGATTGCTTGAACCTGCGTGGGATCAAATGAAAGCAAGGTCAGGTCCTTGTTTTTAAGGATGAGCAGGATTGCAATAGGCAGGCCAATACAAAGAACTTGCAGCATGTCGGGAGTAGTGACACCTAAAAGGTTTCCAAAGAGTATGTGCGAGAGGTTAATCTGACTTGGAACCTTGGATATGAGAACTGTTCCTAGTGCAAAAAACGTTGTAAATACAATGCCGATAGCAGTATCAGGGCGCACAATTTGGCTCTTTTTGACTTGTCCAACCAACACCACGGTAATGAGAGCAAACACAAGTGCTCCTACCAGATAGGGAAGCCCCAGCAAGTGAGCAATGACCACGCCTGGAAGAATAGAATGCGAGATAGCGTCGCCCATAAGCGACCATCCCATGTGTGTGATCCAGCAGCTCAAAAGCCCGCAGACTATGGCGGTTGCAATTCCGGTGATGAGAGCTCGCTGCATGAATGCGTATTGGAGAATGTCTACCTCAGGCATGGAGCACCTCCTCAATGTGGGTATCTTCGGAAATACCAAGGTTCTGCAGGAGGGCGTCTCCAGAAAGAATTTCTTTTGAAGAGCCCTGTGCGGTTATGGTTTTATTGATGACCAGGCAGAGCGGGAATTTTTGCTGGGCCAAATTGATGTCGTGAATTGAAACGAGCAATGTTTTGCCTTCTTTACTGAGGTTATTGAGCTGTTCGGTGATGATGGCCTCAGAGCGAGCGTCTACTCCCGCAAACGGTTCGTCGAGAAATACCAGCTCAGCAGCTTGCGCTATTCCACGTGCCACAAAAACACGTTTTCTTTGTCCGCCCGAGAGTTGGGCAAGTGGACGATCTGCAAGGTCGGCCAAGTTAACGCGTTCAAGTGCCTGGGCAACCAGCTCTTTGTCCTGAGCGGAAGGTATGCGCATCCAACCCTGATGAACATATCTTCCCTGCATAACAACGTCTTTTACGAGCAGCGGAAACGTTGCGTCAATTGCTTCCGTTTGAGGAACGTAGGCTACTTTGCCCTGCTTGCGCGCTTGTGAAAGAGGTTGCTTGCCCCAAGTAAGTGAACCCTCCCATGCGATGGTGTCCATCAGTGCTTTGAAGAGCGTAGATTTTCCGGCGCCATTGACGCCAACAAGTGCGCAAAGATCTCCTGTTGAGAGCGAGAAGTTCACGTCATAAATGATGGGTTTCTCGCGGTCTTTTTTCTCGTACCAGGCGCAAAGTTGTGAAACACAAAGATTCATCGAACAATTACCTTCCCATGAGACCAGATACGATTGCGTCTGCGTCGTGTTGCAGCAGGTCAAGATAGGTGGGCACGGGGCCGTCAGCTTCCGAGAGGGAGTCTACGTACAAGATGTTCTTCTCGTCAGTTTTGAGGACAGCGCCCGTCTCGTCGGCTACCTGCTGCATTGCCTTGGGGCTTACCGTGGATTCGCAGAATACTGCGGGGATTTGCTGGGCTTTTACAGTTTCGACGACTTTGGCAATCTGCTGCGGAGTGCCTTCATCAGCGGCGTTAACGGCCCAAAGGTAGAGTTCCTTCATGTTGGTGTCGCGGCACAGGTACGAGAACGCTCCCTCGCAGGTCACAAGCGTGCGCTGGCTCTCCGGCAGGGCGCTAAGCTCCTCAATCAGGTGAGAGGAGATGTTGTCGAGCTCCTTTTTGTATGCGTCGCCGTTGGCTTCGAAGTCTTTGGCGTGGTCAGGGACAAGGTTGCTGAGCGCGCGGACGATATTCTCGACATAGATCTTTCCGTTTGCGGGCGACATCCACGCATGCGGATTTGCCTGACCCTGGTAGTCACCCTCGGCGATGGGGATGGCGGTGATGCCTTCGCTGAGGTCGGCGCGCTGAGCAGGCGAGTCATCGACGAAACGCTCAAACCAGCGCTCAAGCCCCAGGCCGTTGTTGAGGATGAGCTGGGCTTTTTGCGCGCGCTTGAGGTCGTCGGGCGTAGGCTCGTAGTCGTGGATTTCGGCGCCGGCCTTGGTGATGGATTCTACCTGGCAAAACTCGCCTGCAACGCGTGAAGCCATGTCCTGGATCACGGTGAAGGTGGTCAAGACGAGGGGAGCCGAGGAATTTTGGTTTTGCGCGGAGCTTGAGCTGGCTGCAGAATCGTGTGGACTACATGCGGCGAGAGAAGCGATTGCTGCCGCAGAGCTTGTGCCGAGCAAGGTGAGCGCCGACCTGCGGGTCATAGTTGAGCTGCGCTGTGCGACGCCTGTGCGTGTAGCACTTGGAGAGCACGCTGGTGCAGAAGAACGTACGGAACTGGTTGAGTTTGCGGCACTGGTAAAATATGCGCGCAAGCCCAGTGGAGCGCGCGCAGAGAGATGCTTCATAGCGACCTCTTTCCAAAAGATCGAAGGGTACTAAGGGTTTCTCGCCCTATTATATGCTTATAAGTTAGCCTTGTCTAACTTTATGATAAAATGTCCTGTGATGACAAGGTATGTTTTGGATGCACCGCGCGTATCGGAGTTACTGTGTGTTGCGGGGTTACTGTGCGTTGCGTAATCACTCTGTGAAACTTGCGACTTTTGAAAGAGGATTGTTAAGAGCTAATTGTTTAAATTGAGTATCATTTATGACAATTATTTCGTCTAGGCAGTATATCGATGAAAAAATGTGTTTCTGAAGATAATTTTTTCTGTTATTTGTTATGTAAATGCAGGTATGATTTAGTTGTTTCCTAATGGTTTGTGCTCGTAGATTCAAAGGAGAAGAGCATGGCATTTGATTTTACCGGTAAGCTCGTACTGGTCACCGGCGGTAACTCAGGCATCGGCGCTGAGATTTCCAAGGGTGTCGTCGCAGGTGGCGGACACGTAGTTGTTTGCTCTTTCGATAAGGAGGAGGTTGGCCAGAAGTTTGTTCAGGAACTTGGCGAGGGAAACTATTTCTTCTTCATGGACATTTCTGATGGCGAGGCAGTTAAGAAGACTGTTGCTCGCATTCTTGAAGAGTGCGGCGACGTTAACGTTCTTATCAACTGCGCAGGTCGCGTAAGCACTGTTCCTTTTGCAGAGGTCGACGATGTTGAGTGGGCTAAGACTATCAACACCAACCTTACTGGTACTTACAACCTGACCCATGCTCTCTGGCAGCACTTCATTGACCGTGGCGGCGCTCGCATCGTCAACGTTTCTTCTGTTGCTGGTAAGATTGGCGGCGGCCTGCTTGGCACCGTTGCTTACGCTGCTTCCAAGGCTGGTGTTAACGGATTCACCAAGGCTATCGCTAAAGAGGGCGGTAAGTACGGCATCTCTTGTAACGCTGTCTGCCCATCCTTCACCATTACTGGCATGACCACTGCACTTTCCAACGATCCTGAGAAGTACAACAAGGTCATCAGCATCATTCCTTTGGGCCGTCCTGCTCAGCCATCTGAGCCAGCTCAGATGATTCTGTTCTTTGCTTCCGACGCTGCTAGCTTCGTCAACGGTGAGATTGGCGACTGCGACGGCGGCATCGTAATGGACTAGGTGGAGTACATGGCTGAAAAAGAACCAATCTCCATCCAGCACCCATTTAAGGCTCTGGGCCGCATTCCAGGTGCAAACATTCTGGTACCACTGTTGCTCGGCGTTTTCATGAACACAGTTTTTCCAGACGTTTTTCCAACGCTTGGTAGCTTTACTGCCGCAATGACCGTTAAGGGTACTGCTGCTCTGGTTGGCGCTTTCATGTTGTGTGTTGGTGCAACAATTTCGTTCAAGAGCGCACCTAAGGCTGCACTTCGCGGTGCAATCATCATCATTTCTAAGGTAATTTTCTGCGTTGCTCTAGGTCTGGCCGTTCTGTTCTTCCTGAACGACAATCTGCTTGGCCTGTCTTCTATGGTTATCCTTGCTGCTTGCTCTGGTGCAAACAACTCCATGTATGCAGGCCTGATGGCTGATTATGGCAACGAGTATGAGCAGGGTGCAGTTGCAATTACTACGCTGGTAGTTGGCCCTCCAGTTACCATGCTTGCTCTTGGTGCAACTGGTCAGTCCCCAATTAACTGGTCTTTGCTTGGTGCGGTTCTTCCAATTATTATTGGTATTCTGCTTGGCAACTTCTTCCCATCCATGAAGAAGATGCTGACCAGCGCGCTGCCAGCTATTATTGTTATGACCTTCTTTGCTATGGGAACTACTATGAAGTTCGATTCCCTCATCATGGCTGGTCCTGCAGGTATTCTGCTTGGAGTTATCTGCTCCGTTTGCGGTGGCTTTATCAACTACTTTGTTGATCGTGCAACTGGCGGATCTGGTATTGCTGGTGTTGCTATTTCTTCCTGCGCAGGTGCAAATGCACTTACACCTGCTGCTATGGCAGAGGCTAACCCAGCCCTGTATGGCGGCGCTGTTCTTGCAACAGCAAACGCACAGGTAGCAGCTGCAGTTATCGTTACTGCAATCCTGACACCACTGATTACTGGTTATGTCGCTGAGCATTTTGCTAAGAAAGACAACACTTCAGAGAAAGTTGTTGAGGCTGCTTAACAAGTTCTACAGTTCAAGCACAAAATCCCAGCACCTAGTGGTGCTGGGATTTTTTGTGCTGCGAAACAGCATTGACTCCATGCAAGAGTTGCTCGAAGAATGGCGATGGGCGGCTGATGGAGGGGCAGTGGATGCCTCAGATTCTTCCAGAAAATGCTCAAATAAGTCTCCAAGTGGTAAAAAATGCGTTTAGTTGGAGGTTTCATTTTTCTGCATACAACGTTTGCCCAGATAAAAGTTTTTGACGCGGTAAAAAATCGTCTTAGTTGGAGATAAAACAGCTAATTTTCAATTTTCATTTCCAACTAAACGGGTTTTTTACCTTTTTTGGCACATAATTTTGAGCTCAAAAATTACGTATTCACAGGAATGCATTTTATGACCTGATTATGCAAAAAGGGTCAGAGCGGAACGTTCTGACCCTTTGATTTGCAATAAAACTTGCGATCAGCTTTGCCACAAGTAATTGGGTGCGTAATTTCTGCAAGTAGCAACAGGCAGTCTTAAACGACAGCTACTTAATCAGGACGTTTCCCTCATAGCTGTCATGAACGTCTTGAGGCGTAACGCCCATGTGCTTCTTATATAGTCTGCTGAAGTAGAACGGATCGCTATAGCCAACTGCCTCGGAAGTCTCGCGCACAGAAAGGCCAGATTGAAGCAGCTGTTGAGCATGATCAAGACGCTTTGCAATGATGAATGTCATTGGGCGAACGCCAAATGTTTGGACAAAATTGTTGGAGAAACGCTGAGTGCTCATTCCGCAACGTTTAGCCAGGCCAGGGATGGTAATTGGATCTGCAAAGTGGAGCTCAATATACGTGCGAGCCTCGGCCATGCTCTCCTGAACCTTTTGGCTGTTGGTGAGTAGGAACATAGACTTGATGAGCTCGGTGCCATTGACAATCTGAGCAACACGATTGTCCAGCGATGGGGTGGTGTTAAGTTTTTCCAGGTCAAGCACCTTATCAAGAATGCGGTCGAATCCCTGAGGATCAAATGCATAGGCATTGAAGATTGGGCTGGTGACATCGCCCTGAATGCCATCATAGTAGATGTTTACATGGTCAAACGAGCGTCCGTAAAGGGTTCGATATGTTACGGTCTGACCTGCAGGAACATGTACAACCGTGGTTCCTTCGCAGACAAATTCATTTCCACCAATAGTAATCTCGGCAGCTCCAAAAACAGGAATGATGAAAACAGAATGAGCAAGCGAAAAGGTAACTTGGGAGTCAGCAATCTTCTGTTGGCGGTTGATCGAAAACACGCTATACGTCTGCCGCGAATAGGTCTCTTTTAGCTCCTGCAGATTAGCCTGCATAGAATCTCCTCATTTCAAAAGCGCTCTAATGCGCCGAATATTAAAAATAACATGGAGAGTATTTTAGCCAGCAGACCCGCGATTGCAACCCAAAAATTAAATAAAATACCATTTCAGGGGTTAAATTTTGATTAACGAGAAAGACAATTGCCTACGTAACTTTTATAGAATGATTTAAAAAAGAACAATTTATGAATAAATTTTGTCCATTCAAATTAAAGATTTTACATTTTGATTGATCGCTTTAAACTGCCGATAAATAGCGTTTTTTGATACCATAAATTAGTTATGCACAAATGGTTTCTTAAGGTTAACTTTAGATACTGCAAACTTCATTGAGACATCGTAGCTTTCTTTTAGTTTGCCATGAATTCCATTGGTTTCGCAGGTTTTAGGTTTTGCAGGTTTTAGGTTTTAGGTTTTAGGTTTTAGGTCTTGTTGGCTTCTGTTGAGTTTTCTCGTAGAAGGTTTGTTTATGGAGCAACTTGCGCACGTATTTTCACTTATCGTTCAGCCCGCATACGACTTGACCGGCAGTTGGTGGGCTGCAATCTTTCTTTTTACCCTTGCAACTAAAATCATCCTGATGCCTCTGGCACTTTGGACGCAACAAAACTCTATTGTTATGGTGCGCCTTATGCCCGAGACCTTCCGTTTGAAGACTCGCTACTTCGGCGACAGGGAGACCATCGAGGAGCGCTCCAACGAGCTCAACAAAAAGGCAGGTTATCACCCGCTATTGAGTCTTATTCCTCTGGCAATCCAGGTAGTCATCCTGTTTGGCCTAGTTGACGTTATCCATGGCATCACTGATTCTGGCGCACCTGGCACAGAGTTTTTGGGCATGACCCCAATCATCGACGGTGGTATCACCTGGATTATGCCACTGGCAGCAGCTTTGTCCTCGGTTGCTCTTGGCCTTGCTTCCAACAAGCTGAACCCACTTCAGCGCGAGCAGTCTCGTGCTGAGAAGAACACCACAAACGGCCTTTCTATTGCAATGTCGCTGGTACTTGCAGTCTACGTTGTCTGTGGCATGGCGTTCTATTGGGTCTGCTCAAACCTTCTCTCAATCCTGGTCCAAATTGTCTGCAACATCATCATTGACCCTCGTAAGCAGGTTGATTACGACGATCTCAACGCTGCTCGCGATGAGTTTGAGGCAATGGACGCAGCAACCAAGTCCACTCACAAGTGGTTCCAGCGCGATCCTCATGCCGCTCGCGAAAAAGAGGACTACAAGCGCTTCTTTGATACCATCGGCAAGCACCTGGTTTTCTATTCCGAGTCAAGTGGTTTCTACAAGTACTTCCAGGGCGCCATCGAGTGGCTGCTGGCAAATTCTGACATTCGTATTCACTACGTCACCTCTGACCCTAACGACCAGGTCTTTGAGCTGGCAAAACAGCAGCCTCGTCTGATTCCGTATTACTTGGGTCAGCGTCGTCTCATCACGCTCTTTATGAAGCTGGATGCCGACGTTGTGGTTACCTCCCTCGGCGACCTGGAGAGCTCCTACATGAAGCGCTCCTACGTGCGTAAAGACGCTGAGTACATGTATATGTGCCACCACATGACTTCCATGACGGTTACCTCAACGCGCAACGAGTACACCTACTACGACGACGTCCTCTGCGTTGGCCCTCATCAGCAGCATGATCTTGAGCTGGTCGAGAAGTACTACGGTACGCCATCTAAAAGAAAGCCTGCTATTGGCTACGATCTTCTCGACAGGTCAATCAAGAACTACCAGAAGCAGAATCTGGGTCAGCGCAAACCTGGCGAGAAACCCCTGTTGCTGATTGGTCCTTCGTGGCAGTACGACAACTTGATGGACAGCTGCCTTGACGGCCTGCTTGAGCAGCTCATGGGCCGTGGCTGGCGCATTGTGGTCCGCCCACACCCAGAGTATTTGAAGCGCTATCCTGCCCGTATGGAGGAGATTCTTGCTCGCTACGCTGACGCGGACCCAGAGGAGCTCTCCTTTGAGACCGACTTCAGCTCCAACACTTCGGTTCTCTCGGCTGACCTGCTCTTTACTGACTGGTCGAGTGTTGCTGAGGAGTTCTCGTTTACCACGCTCAAGCCGTCGGTTTTCATTGACACCGCAATGAAGGAGAACAACCCTGATTGGAGTAAGATTCATTCGGATCCCTGCGACATTACGCTCAGGAATGAGATTGGCCGCAGCTTTGATCCTAAGGACCTCTCGGGCCTGGGCGACGCGGTTGCGCAGATGCTTGAGGAGACCGATAGCTGGTCACACAAGATTGAAGAGATTCGTAACAACATGATCTTCAACCTTGGCCACGGCGGAGAGGCCGCAGGTAAGTTCATCCTCGAGCGCGTTTTGGCGCACCAGGAGGAGGACGCTGCTGAGGTTGCAGGCGACGCTACTACCAAGAAGAACGCTGCTGCGGACGCTGCAGACGACGCCGAGAAAAGCGACGCCGTCAGCTCCACTAAAGACGCCACAAAGACAACTGATGAGGACGGTGTTTCTCGTGACTAAAACAACAACTTCTACCATGAGAAACTCTTGCAGCGCCGCTATTCAAAGCAGCGCGTCCTTCCTTCATGGAGCGTTTTTTGTCGCAGTACTGACATTTGTATGGTGGGCTCTTCTGCCTGCAACAGCGCAGGCTTACGTTGACCCATCTGTCATGACCTACACCATCCAGGCGCTGGCAGCAGTTGTAGTTGCACTCTCTGCGGTCCTTGGCGTTGCGTTTAGGCGCTCTCGTAAGGTGCTCTTCCGTCTGCTTAAGATTGATGAGAACGCCAATAAGATTGTCGAAGGCAAAGTTCACAAGGTTGACGCCAAAGGTGCAGAAGCTGCAAACGTTCAGATGAAAGAAATCCTTGCAGCAGAAGCTGTTCGTCTCAAGGAACAAAAAGAGGGAACCCTCAAACCTAAGGGTCGTATTGGTGTCGCATTTCTTGTCTCTTTCTTTACTGTCTTTACTATCTTGGTCGTAGCCCCACTTGAGCTGGTGGCAAGCAATGCGCGAGACCTTTCTTTCAACCTCAACGATGTTGCAGGTCCCGTTATTATTGCAGGTCTTATCCTTACGATCATTCTTACAGTGCTTTTATCACTCCTGCGTAAGCGTGTGTTTAACGTTGCCGTTGCATTTGTAGGCGCCGTCGGTGTGGCGTCATACGTTCAGGCAGTATTCTTGAACGGTGGTATGCCACTTGCAGATGGTCACGAGGTTATTTGGTCAGACTTCACAACCCAAATGATTGTCTCTGGCCTCATCTGGCTGGCAATCATTGCAGCTGCAGTGGCCTTCTCGCTCCTAAAAGCACGTCAGCTTAGAACAGGTCTTCTAGTAACCGCAACCGCTCTTATCATTGTCCAGACAGTGGGCGTTGCAAGTCTCTGGGGTCCTTCAATCGCAGCGTCGATAGATGCTCATGCCGAAAACCAGCAGGTTATCGCAACGCGCGAGGGCCTCTACAACGTTTCCTCCAAGAAGAACGTCGTGGTGTTTGTCCTTGATACTACCGACACCGCCTTTGTTCAGAGACTCTACGATGAACGTCCAGAGACATTTGCCGGTTTAACAGGATTTACGTGGTATAGAAACTCTGTAGGTTCTATGATTCCTACTCGATATGGTGTACCATCGCTGCTTTTTGGAACACGTCCTCAGCCTGGCGAGAATTTCAACGAGTTTGTTTATAACTGGGCACAGAGTGATCAGTATCTCAGGGATATCCAGAATGCTGGATTTGAGGCTGGCCTGTACACCGACCAGCTCAATTACAACCGTTATAGAGGAACAGCTCAGAAATATTCCGTTAACTACCATCCACCTGTTGGTAGGGGACTTGATAATCAGCTGGATGTTTTTGGTGCACTGCGCATTCTCTATAAGACGGCGTTCTGCAGGGACATGCCTTGGGTGTTTAAGCCTCGATTCTGGTATTATACCGAGGATCTTAATATGCGCATGCGCAAGTCAGTCAACATGGACGAAGTTGATCTCTCTTCACAGCCATACACCGAGGACGATCTCAAGTATTATCAGGAGCTGCAGCACTACGGACTCTCGATTGACAATACTGGTCAGAACGGTTCATTCCGTTTCATTCATCTGTTTGGCTCGCATCCACCTTACACGCTTGATCGCAACGTTGAGCGCACTGAAGATCCAAGTAAGCAAAACGTTGACGAGCAAACCATCGCGGCTTACAGAATTGTTGAAGCCTACATCGCTGAGCTCAAGCGTTTGGGAGTGTATGAGAATACGTCTTTCATCATTACCGCTGACCATGGTGATTGGTACTTGACGGGCGGCGATATTCAGACACCTTCCGCTCCAGTAATCATGTACAAGCCTGCAGGTCAGACTGCTGAAGAGGCGGCTCAGCCTATGCAGATTTCTGACGCACCTGTCTGGCACTATGACATTTTGGCCCAAACCCTGAAGGACATGGGTGTTGACCAGCAGACACTTTCTAACTACACAACGCCACTTGATGAGGTCCACGAGGGAGATGTTCGTCCTCGCTATTACATCGAGACCATTTCAAACGGCAAGCGAGACATCTTTGTCAGGGAGTTTGTCATTAACGGCGACGCCAACGACATGAAGAATTGGAGCCTCACGGGCAACGAATGGCCTGTTGAACCATGGCACGACTAAGTTAGGTGTCCGGTAATCTGCCTGCTGGCGAGAAACCCGGTGTACTTGACGAGAAACCTGGTGTACCCGTCGTCGAGAAATCCAACTACAAGAAAAGCCGCGTCCACACGACGCGGCTTTTTTGGTGACCAGTTGTACGAGCTGTTTCGCGAAGGAAGCTTGTCTGTGAGCTGAGGTTATTCCGGCATAATCCATGCAGGTAGACCATCAGAGAAGATGCGCGCGAGTGGGTACGCTTCTTCAATAGTCAGTGTTGCAACAACGCGATAAGGACCTTCTGCTGAGACGTCAAATACGAGCGCAAGGGGTTTCTCGCCATCGGTGGTGGGAAGTGCAAGGTAGATGCAGTGCTTGGACGGATTGTAGAGCTCAACAGCCATACGCCATCCGCGCTTTGCAGCTCGCAAGGCATTTTGCACCAGAGGCGAGTTGTCATCAAATCCACGCTCTGGATCAAAGAGAAGGGGAGCGCGAGTTGAGACAGGTAGCGAGAAGTCAGCATCGGTATGCATGAGCTGCTGCTCGTTCTTCCTGTAGACGTATGCTGCGGAAAGGCAAGCCTGTGCCGCTTGTAACGAGGGCGCGTCGCTCAGATAGGTGGTGGAAAGTGCGCTCCAGTCGGAAACAGGAGCCTCGCTCATAACCACGTCAACTGGGTTGATGGGCAGCTGCTTTGCTGCAGCAGGAAGCTTTTCCCATGAAGCGATGCCAGACTTGGGCAGTCCGTGAAGCACATCAATTGTCTGATCCTGCAGCTCATCTGCAGAAACGCTGAGCTTCAAGAGCGTCCAGGGACGCAGAGCACCGCGCTTAGACTTACGAATGGTAGCGGTAATAACCTCGTCTGTTTGCGGTTTCTTGTAACGCGTGTTAAACGTGAACGTACCGCCCTTAGAAATGAGCGCGCGAGAAGACTCTGCAAGTTTGAAGTCTTCTTCTAGCTGCTTGAGGACGTTGGCGTCGACGGGAGCCATCTGATACAAAATGCCGAGAAGCTCGTTGTTGACGTGGACATCTTCCTCAAAATTGGCAGGGTATGTTGGGATAGGAGCAGGAGTCTCTTCCTGACTGGTTGACTGCGCAGAATTCTGGGGCGCAGAGGTGGCCACAGTAGAGGTTGAACCTGTTGTGTTTAGTGCTTGCTGCAACACTGAAGGAGCCGCTTCAAGCGTTTTCTCTTCATCGGAGCCGTCGTAGGGGTTGTAGGTAACGGTAAGCGAGATGGTAGGCTCGGGCACTACAGGTTCGGGAACTACAGGCTCGGGCACTGTCAGCTCGGCAGCTTTAGGCTCTGGAGCTTGTGTTTCGGTTTCGACAGGTTTTGGAGCGGCATCATCGGTTCCAGCAGGCTCTGGAGCAGCGTCATCGGCAGATTCTTGCTGGAGGTCTTCTTCAGGCGCCTCAGCAGCAGATTCCTCTGCGATTGGTGCTGTTTCTGCAGCTGGCAGTTCCTCTGAGCTCTCCGCGACAGGTAGCTCCTCTGGCTCCGTCGGCTCTTCTTGGGTAGGAAGTTCTTCCGCTTCAGGCTCTGTCTCAACTACTAGGTGCTTTGGCTTGAGAGCTCGAATTGACTTTGCTCCACGGCGGCGTTTCCATGGTTTGCCGTTGTTTTGCGACTCGACGTTTTTCTCGCCAGCTACAAGGGCAGCCTCAAAGATGTCAAAAGTCAAAAGCGTTGCGTAGACGTAACCCTTTTTGAAGGCTGTGATCTTAATGAAATCGGGGCGCGCCTCCATGAGAGCGCGGATGTCGTCAAAGCCAAAATCCTGCGGTGCAAGGTCGTCTTCAATGAGCACACCCTCAACGGTAGAGAGGGGAGTCTGCTTAGAGACGCCAATGGTTGCTTTGAGTAGTTTATACAGGTAGAGAGCGTGTTCTTGTTTTATAACAGCCATGATGCTCCTGAGATAGTAGTTAGTGGACTACATACTACTCGATTTTGAACAGACAAAGATACTGATTACGCACAGAAAGTCGCAATACGTAGCGAAAAAGCGAGAACTGGACTGATAGAATAAAGCTAGATTGAAGGGAGCTTACATGATTGGTCGTTTTATTAAGAGAGCTGCAGTTAGAGCTGCAGGTTTAGCAATTACTCAGTATGCCGCAAAGGCAGCACTTCAATCCGAGGCTGGAAGAAAGTTGCTTGCCACAACGGCTTCTAAGGCTGCCAACTTGGCTGGCAATATCGCTAAGGAGCAGCTTACAGCTAGTTTTAATGCTCATGTGAGGCCAGCACTGCCAAGTGGCGATGCTATTCAGTCGTCGGTTGCTCGCGCCCAGTCTGCGCTTCGTTCAGCTCAGACTTCTGTTTTGGCTGCTCAGGCTCAGCTTCAGTCTAATCTAGAGAACCGTTTTTCTCGCCCAAAGGACAAGCTTTCAAAGCAGCTTGCAAGCACTGCTGAGTCGCTTGAAGAGATGGGGGAGACCCTGGCTGAGCATCAAGATGCTGCTACAGACATTGCAGTTGCAGATGCTGTTGAGGGAATTACTGCTCAAAATGGACAGGATTCTGACGCTTTGTTTGTTCCTACCAAGAAGAGCAAGACGCTCAGAAACGTTGCAATTGCTGGCGGCGTTGTGGCTGGCGCTGCTCTTGGTCTAGCAGCATACGGCGCCTATTCCATTGCTCCTCGCAAGCAAAATGATCGCCTGCTTCTGGAGCGTTGGCACGAGATTGCTCGTCATCGCTATGCCCATCGTGGCCTTTACAACAACGAGGCTGGCATTCCAGAGAACTCCCTGCTTGCTTTCCGTGCAGCTGTCGAGAAGGGCTTTGGCTCCGAGGTTGATGTTCACCTGACCGCAGACAATAAGCTGGTTGTTGTTCACGATTCAGCACTTGATCGCCTCTGTGGCGTACAGAAGATTGTTGAGGAGTCCACGCTGGAGGAGCTTCGTGGTTTGAGACTTCTTGCTACCGACGAGCAGATTCCAACGTTTGAGGAAGTCCTTGAGGTTTATGCATGGAGTGGCTCCGGTGAGCTGCCTGCACCTTTGATTATTGAGGCTAAGACACGCAACAATAACGCTGAGCAGCTGACAGAAAAGATTATGCAGGCTCTTGATCTTCGTCCCGTTCGTGCATGCATCGAGAGCTTTGACCCTCGCGTTTTGCAGTGGCTGCGTCAGAACCGTCCTGAGATGCTTCGTGGCCAGCTCTCGGAGAATTTCCTGGTTGATCGTCAGACTAAGCACATGAACATTGCTACGCGAGCCGGCGCTACAGCTCTCTTTGGTAATTCTGTTGGTCGTCCAGACTTCATTTCATACAAGTTTGAAGATCGCAAGAACCCCTTTGTTAAGCTCGCTTGCAATACCATGGGCGCACATCTGATTACCTGGACCGTTAGGAACGAGGAGGACATGATTGCCTCCGAGCTTGAAGGTGCGCCCGTCATCTTTGAGGGATTTATCCCAACTCCTGCATCGCTGATCAACTAGCTTTCTAATCGCCGAGAAGAACGTTTGGCTTAAACTACGTCCAAAACTCTAGGTTTATCTGGGACTCCACGGGTTTCTCGCCCGCGGAGTTTCTTGTGAAAAGTTCCTTAAGATTGTTGTATGAATATATGTACATATATCAATTTAAGGAGTAGACTAGGCATAACAACAACCCAAGGAGGAGCTATGAGCTCAAAGACAAAGGTGAAAATTGCTCGCATTGTCTGTTCTGCTGTTTTGCTAGGTATTGCTTACGCGGTTGAACACGCATTTGACCTGCAGCTCTGGCAGGCACTGTTGCTTTACCTGTTGCCTTACGCTGTTGCGGGATACGATGTTGTTCTAGAAGCATGGGAGAGCATCACTGAGGGCGAGTGCTTTAACGAAGACTTGCTCATGACCATTGCTACTGTTGGCGCCTTGCTCATTGGCTTTGTGCCTAACGGTTCTCCTATGTTTGATGAGGCCGTCTTTGTCATGCTGTTCTTCCAGGTAGGAGAGGTGTTTGAACACCTTGCTTCCGATAACAGCAAGAAATCTATTGCCAAGCTTATGGATATCCGTCCTGACAGCGCAACGGTTGAACGTGACGGACAGCTGCTCACTATCTCTCCAGAAGAAGTTGGGCTAGGAGAGATTATTGTGGTAAAGCCTGGCGATCGCGTCCCGGTGGATGCAGAGATTGTCGAGGGTTCTACCAGCCTTGATACCGTTGCACTTACTGGTGAGAGTGTGCCTCGTGATGCAACAGTGGGAGACAATATTATCTCAGGCTGTGTAAACCTTTCTGGTGTGGTACGCGCCCGCGTTACTCACCTCTTTGAAGACTCTACTGCTTCCCGCATCATTAAGCTGGTAGAGAGCTCAAACCAAAACAAGTCCAAGAGCGAGAGTTTTATTCGTCGTTTTTCTCGCGTATATACTCCAGCTGTTGTTTACGGTGCCATTGTGCTGGCATTTTTGCCACCACTGCTCTCGGGAGACTTTGTGGGCAACGCATCAATCTGGATTGTAAGAGCACTTACCTTCCTTATTGCATCTTGTCCGTGTGCGCTGGTAGTTTCCGTGCCACTGGCCTTCTTTGGCGGTATTGGCGCTGCTTCGAAGGAGGGCATCCTAATCAAGGGCTCTGCGTACATTGATATGCTTTCTACCCTTGATACCGTTGCATTTGACAAGACCGGTACGTTGACCGAGGGTGTCTTTGAGGTCCTTGCTGTTCATCCTCAGGCCATTGGCGAGAAGGACCTTCTGCACCTAGCTTCTCACGTTGAGATGCACTCCACGCACCCCATTGCTGCAGCTCTTCGTGCTGCTTATCCAAGCGAGGACGATGACTGTGTTATCACGGACATCAAAGAAATTGCTGGTCAGGGCATTTGCGCTAACGTGAATGGTAAGAGCGTTGCTGTTGGCAACTGTGCACTTATGGAGAGCGTAGGAGCTTCTTGGAAAGCGTGCGAGAACCACGGAACCATCATTCACGTGGCTGTTGATGGGACCTACATGGGCCACATTGTTATTTCTGACCGCGAACGAGCTGATGCTCCAGCAGCAATCGCTTCCCTCAAAAACGTTGGCGTTTCTAAGGTTGTTATGCTCACGGGCGATAAACGCGACGTTGCAGAAGAGATTGCTGCTCAGATAGGCATTACTGAGGTTCGTGCTGAACTGCTTCCACAGGATAAGGTTTCTGCCGTTGAAGGCCTTCTCGCCCAAAAGACAGCTGGTAAGTCCCTTGCTTTTGTCGGTGACGGCATCAATGATGCACCTGTTCTTGCACGCGCTGATGTAGGCGTTGCTATGGGCGGTTTGGGGTCTGATGCTGCTATTGAGGCCGCCGACGTAGTTCTTATGGACGACAAGCTTTCTAAGCTTTCAAAGGCCGTAAAGATTGCTCGTCATACCTTGGGTATTGCAAAGCAAAATATTGTGTTTGCTATTGGCGTTAAGGTTGCTGTTTTGATCCTTGCAGCCTTTGGTTTGGCTCCCATGTGGCTAGCGGTCTTTGGAGACATAGGCGTTATGGTGCTTGCGGTTCTTAATTCCACTAGAGCTTTGAATATAAAGTCGATCAAGTAAAAGAGTCAGGACTGCTAGCCTAAAAAAGAGCGCTCGCAAAGGAGCGCTCCTACAAAGGTTGTTTTCACAAATGGCTGTTTCTACACATAGCCAATTACAAATTACTGAGCCTTCTTACGAAGTCTACGAGCACGGTTTGCAAGATTGCGGACCGTGCTTTCCATTCCATGAGGAACGTAGGTTAGTGACTCTAAATCTTCTGGAAGGTAGTCAACAAGACTGACAGGCTCTGTGGGTGTGAAATCTGCTGGTACAGGACCTGGAGCAATCAGGTAGGCATGAACCTTAGCGCCCTGGGCGCCAAGTTTTTGTTCGTACTCACTAGGAACATCGTGAGGAAAATCGTTCTGTGCATCTCGCGTTTTCCAAATAAAGTTGTAACCAGCAACTTCAACTTGCTCAAGAGAAAAATCAAAAAGTGGCTGACTGTCCGTTTTAAGACGAACAACACCCTCTTTAGCCAAAACATTTCTATACTGCATAAGACGCTCAGCATCAGTGAGGCGCATCTTTGCCTGCCTGATTCGAGGAAATGGTGCAGGGAAGTTGAGGTAAATAACAGAGACTTCTTCTGGCGAGAAGTACTCATCAATCTTCATTCCGGTACCAGGAACTACGATGGCGTTAGGCACTCCTGCTTCATAAATTGTTTTAGCAGCATATGAAATACAGATAGGTTCTGTATCAATGGCTACAAAAAGCACGTTAGGATTTGCCTTAGCTTGAGCGGCAGTAAAAGATCCCTTGCCACAGCCAAGGTCTACACGGACCTCAGAGAAGGGAACATGCCCCTCAGCAGTAATTGGCGCACACGCAGAAGCCCACGTACCTCTCAAAGCCTCTGGATGAGGCTCAATAACGCTGGAATACGCCTCTAAGCGCTCTTCCAGAACAAAGTTTTTAGGCAAACGTGCATGTAGTGCGCGCAAAGTAACTCCTCAAAAGCAGGCAAAATCAGCGTTTCTTTACAGAAGCTGATCAAGCGTTTCTCCGTACGAAGGTAGGAATTCTGTCATAAAATCGCGCACTTCTGGAAGAGAATCTGCTAAATCTTCAACAACTCCACGAGTTGAGGCTTCAGCGGTAATAAATTCTGAGTTTCCAGACTGAGCCTCCTCAATACACTTAATAAGTGCTGCAATCTTATCTGCAGCTTTAATAAGCTTTCTAAGATAAGCTTCACTCTCCGAAGCCTCAGCGCTGTGAGTAAGTACCTGAGCATAGGCATCTTGCAGGTCTTCTGGCAGTGTGGAGAGAATGGTTTTCTCGGCACGTGCCTCTACCTGATGATACGCATCTCTAATCTCTGAATTAGCATACTTTACAGGCGTGGGCATGTCTCCGGTGATAATCTCTGATGCATCGTGATACATACCAATAAGGGCTGCACGATCTGCATCAAGATTTCTGTGGTAGCGCACATTTGCAATAGTTGCCAGACAGTGAGAAATAACGGCCACGTCAAGGGCGTGTTCAGCAAGACTTTCTGAGCGAGAATTGCGCATAAGCGACCAACGCTCAATATAGCGCATGCGAGAAATAAGTGCGAAAAAGCTAGACTGCGACGATGAATTCTGAGACATTGCCCCTCCTTAATTTGTTTTCTCAACCTTACCACGGATACCGGACAAAAACTGTTTTGACACAACTATGCAATGTAGTCATAGCAAATATGAAGTAATCAAATACTTTAGATGTTTATATGAAATTATTGATATCTGAACATCCGTTCATGGGTATTTTTGCTCCGCTTACCGGCAACCATGGCTAACTTATTCCAAAGGAGTTAGCCCGGGCTTACTATGCAAGTAAACCTCGTCCGTTTAAAAGAAGTGAGCGGACAACAAAGGAAGGATGGGAAACATGAGTAAGTATGCTTTTGTAGGCGGCAAGCTCGTTGACGGTACTGGCGCTGCTCCAGTTGAGGACTCCCTTGTCCTTATCGATGACGACAAGATTACCTATGCTGGTCCTCGCAAAGAGGTTCCAGAGGGATATGAGGTACGTGACGCATCCGGT
>JABZHR010000008.1 GCA_015258715.1 Atopobium sp. | reverse complement strand
GGGGAAAATGCGAGGTGCGGGCCGATTTTCCCCGGAGGTAGGTTTGGGCACACCGAATCCGGGTTTCGGATAAGACAGGACGACCTGTGTCGTTGGGGTCTTCTTGCGTTCGTTCCTTTCTACCCAACGAGGGGTACGCAAGTCGTCCTGTCCTACCTGAAACCCGGATTCGGAAACAGCAAAGGAACCCGGAATAGGAGAGAACTCCGTGGCAAGGGCCAAGAAGTCACCCAGAGGACGGGCCGCCACTCCGGAGCAGCAGGAGAATCAACTCATTTCGCTCGCAGTCCAGCGAGCCGAGGAGATGCTACTGGACGGCACGGCTCCTCCTTCCATCATCACGCACTACCTCAAGCTCGCCACGAGCCGTGAGCGGTTGGAGCAGGAGCGAATCAAGGCCGAGAACGACATGCTCAAGGCCAAAGCCGATGCTCTGGCGGCCTCAGCACGAGGGGAGGAGGCCTATAAGGAGGTTCTCGAGGCATTCAAGTCCTATGCCGGAGGAGGTGTGGGTCTTGAGTCGGATTCGGACCTTCAGTGAACTCTCCCGCATCGAATCCTTCGAGGAACGGTACGAGTACCTACGTCTCAACCAGGATCCAGGAGATCAGACCTTCGGTTTCGAACGGTATCTGAACCAATCCTTCTACCACTCGACCGAATGGCGTCAAGCAAGGCAGAAGGTTATCCTTAGAGACGACGCATGCGACCTCGGGGTCCCGGGTCACGACATCTACGGCAAGATCCTCGTTCATCATATGAACCCGATTCGGCCCGAGGACCTCGAGGGAGAGTTTAATCCCGACATCCTCGACCCCGAATACCTGGTCTGCGTGCGACACGACACACATAACGCGATTCACTTCGGCGACGCGAGCCTGTTACCCAAGCCTCTAGTCGAGAGAACGCCGAACGACACGATACCCTGGAGGTGACCGTGGCTGATTCGATATTGAATGACATCAAGAAGGCTCTCGGCATCACCGAGGACTATACGGCTTTCGATCAGGAGATTATTCTCCACACAAACACGGCGCTCATGTTCGCAGAGGAGATCGGTCTCCCCTCGTTCAAGATCACCGGAAAGACAGAGACCTGGGATCAGTACCTCAGCGGCATCACGAAGAACGTTGAGGCCGTCAAGACGTACCTTTATCTGCAAGTGCGGCTCGTATTCGACCCGCCTGCGAACTCTTTCGTCGTGACGGCGATTGAGAAGCAGCTTCAGGAGTACGCCTGGCGTATCAACCTGCAGAAGGAGACTCCATGAGTGACCAACTCATGCACTACGGGGTCAAGGGGATGCGTAAGGGCGCTCGGAAGAGCCGTGAGCAGCGGAATGCCGAGCGCCGCGCCAAGTACGAGGCCAAGCTCAAGGCTAAGTATGGCGATCACGACATCGCTACGATCGAGGCCTTCATCAAGAAGCGCAAGGCGCAAGCAAAAGCAGCCAGGGACTGGCGTCTCGGAAACCAGCGCAATCGTCAACTCACCGCTACCGAGCGTCGAGAGAAGTATTACAACGAACTCGACACCGGCCAGCTAGGCAAGACCTACGCAACCGATGCAACTCTCGCTGAAGCCGCTCGTAGGTACTACAAGAAGGGGCACAACAAGCGAATGGGTCATTCGGAGCTGATGCATTACGGCGTCAAAGGCATGAAGTGGGGCGTTCGCCGCCGCGCTCGTCGTGACGCCAAGGAATTCACCCAGGCTAAGATGTATTACGGCGAGGGTGCGGGCAATCGGCGGAAGCTGATCAAGGCAACTGTCAAGGCCCGCTCGAAGGATCCGTTCTACAAGAGCGAATTCGACAAGGCTGTTGCCAATACAGACATGTCCAAGCGGGCTTCTCAGGCTCGACGGCAGCGTGGTCGGAAGAATGCCCGCAACGCCACAGGCAAGACCGTTCGTGGCGTTGGCAACATCGCTACAGGGAACGTCGGCCGGGCCGGAGGCGCACTGGCTCTCGGTTACCTGGGGTATCAGGGGGCTAAGGCTGCCGGGATCGCTCCCACCGAGAAAGAGCTGCTTACCAAAGCCGCTAAGGGTGCGCGGAAGATCAAGAGAGTCGTTCAGCACGACGATGTTCTCGCTCACTACGGCGTCAGGGGCATGCGCTGGGGAATCCGCAAGTCTCGCATCAAGGGTGCGAAGAAGTGGACTTCTGCTAAGCAGGCCAAAATAGACGGCATGTCCGATGATCAGCTTAGGCGGGTCAATAACCGTATCCGGTTGGAGAAGGAGTACCGTCAGCTGACCCAAACCCGGATGGAGCGCTATCGTAGCAAGGTAGGGAAGACGGCCGAGGAGGCTGCATTCAACACCTTGCAGAACGCAATCCAGAAAGGGTTGAAGAAAGCTGCTAGCCAGGGCGGATCCGCCGCCATCAAGGGCGCCAAACGGTTCAAAAGCTAGGACTATGACATGACAGACACACTGTTCTTCATCGACGAGGACGAGGTCCTCGCTCACCATGGCGTCAAAGGTATGAAGTGGGGCGTTCGCAAGCAGCGTGCGGCTTCCGGAGGCGCCGGATCAACCAAGAAGCGCAAGGGGCTCTCCCGCAAGCAGAAAGCCGCTATCGCCGGCGTTCTCGGGACCGCTGCAGCCGCTGGCGCTGGCTATTACCTGCACAAGTCTGGCAAGGGCAAGAAGCTCGCTGCTCTGGCTAAGAAGGGCGGAGCCTCTGCCAAGCAGTTTGCCGAGGGCAAGGGGCGCAATCTCGGAGCTCAGGCTCGAGTTAAGAAAGCCCAGGCCAAGCGGTTCGCGAAAGCTCAGTCAGCCAACGCCAAGGGTACAGCTGAGAAGCTGAAGACCACCAAGGCGGGCAAGTATGCTGAGGCCACTCGCCTCGCCGCCAATGCAGCCGCGTTCAAGACTGGTAACGCGGTCAAAGGCGCCGGCTACAAGGCCAAGAACCAGGCTTGGAAGGTTGGTAATAAGGCACGCAAGGCGGCTGAGGGTGGCGTCAGCGGTGCGAAGTCTTCGGCCGGCATGGCAGCCCGTTCGGCCAAGGCTGCGGCTGGTAAGGCGGCGGGGGCGGCTAAGTCTAAGTTCGGCAAACAGGCCGCTAAGGCTCCCGGTAAGGCACTTTCGACTCATGTTGTCCAGCCCGGTAAGGGCGTCGGCTACAGGAAGCTCGCTACCACCGGAACCAAGGTCGTGAGACCCAAAGGCGCCGCTGCTGACAAGCTCGCCAAACGTGCTGCCCTCGGACTAGGCGTCGGAATAGGCGCTAACGCTGCCGCAGCGGCAGCGGGCGCGGCTATCAACCGAAAGGCTGCCGGCGGTAAGAAGGGCGGACGTTCAAGGAAGCGTCGCCGCTGACCATGCTCTCTAATACCGCTACCCCGCGATATTACGCTGAGTTCAGAGATGATGTCCTCGCAGGTCGTATTCCGATCTGCAAGGAGATCGAGATGGAGATGAACCGGATCGATGATCGGATTCGCAATCCCGGCTTTTATTACGATAGCGACGCTGTGGAGGGGTTCATCCGCTTCGCGGAAGCGGAGATGACTCTTACCGACGGGTCCGATCTTCGACTCCTACCGAGCTTCAAACTCTGGGCTGAACAGATCTTCGGATGGTGGATCTTCACCGAGCGATCGGTCTACGTTCCTAACAAGACGACGGCCGGCGGTCATTTCGAGAAACGCCGGGTGAAGCAGCGCCTCATCAACAAGCAGTACATCATCGTCGCCCGAGGCGGGGCGAAGTCTCTGTATGAAACCCTCCTTCAAGCCTACTTCCTCACAATCGACACGTCGACCACCCACCAGGTGACGACCGCGCCGACGATGAAGCAGGCCGAGGAGGTCATGCAACCCTTCCGCACCGCTATCACAAGGGCCAAGGGCCCCCTGTTCGATTTCATGACTCAGGGGTCTCTTCAGAACACGACCGGCAGCCGCGCTCTTAGGCAGAAGCTCGTCCCCACCAAGAAGGGGATCGAAAACTTCATGACCAACAGCCTGCTCGAGGTTCGCCCCATGTCGATCGACAAGCTTCAGGGCCTCCGCACCAAGATGAACACGGTGGATGAATGGCTCTCGGGCGATATTCGCGAAGACGTGGTTGGTGCCATCGAGCAGGGTGCGTCTAAGGTCGACGACTGGCTTATCCTGGCAGTGTCCTCGGAGGGTACTGTCAGGAACTCGGCCGGCGACAACATGAAGATGGAGCTCCTCAACATTCTTCGAGGGGAGTACTCGGATCCCCACACTTCCATCTTCTACTACAGGCTCGATGACCTCAAGGAGGTCGGGGATCCGTCGACCTGGCTGAAGGCCCAGCCAAATCTTGGAGCCACCGTTTCCTACGAGACATACCAGCGAGACGTCGAACGGGCAGAGCACGTACCTGCGGCTAGGAACGATATTCTGGCCAAGAGGTTCGGCATTCCCATGGAGGGGTACACGTACTTCTTCACCTACGAGGAGACCCTACGGCACAACCGTCAGGACTTCTGGGGTATGCCTTGTTCCATCGGCGTCGACCTATCGCAAGGCGATGACTTCACCGCCTTCACGTTCTTGTTCCCCCTCAGCCGGGGCAGATTTGGCGTCAAGACGCGCTGCTACATTTCCGAGCGCACCATGCTGCGCCTTCCTGGAGCCACTCGTCAGAAGTACGAGGAGTTCCTGCAGGAGGGCTCGCTCATGGTGCTCGAGGGTACGGTTCTTGATATGATGAACGTCTACGAGGACCTCGAGGCGTTCATCGCAGACTGCGAGTACGACGTGCGCTGCTTGGGCTTCGACCCATACAACGCCAAGGAGTTCGTGACTCGCTGGGAGAACGAGAACGGGCCGTTCGGCATCGAGAAGGTGATCCAGGGAGCCAGGACTGAGTCTGTGCCCCTTGGTGAGATCAAGGACATGGCGGAGGATCGCAAGCTCCTCTTTGACCAATCCATGATGACCTTCACGATGGGGAACGCCATCACCCTGGAGGACACCAACGGTAACCGCAAGCTCCTGAAGGCCCGAAGGGAGAACAAGATCGACTCAGTCGCCGCCCTGATGGACGCCTGGGTCGCTTACAAACTCAACAAGGACATGTTCGACTAGGAGGTGAAGGACATAGGACTGCGAGACAGACTACAGCACGCCTACAACGCCTTCACTGGCAGGGACATCGATCGATCGCACCTCGGTCCGTCCTACTCCGTACGGGCCGACCGGCTCGCTCTCGGATGGACAGCGGACAAGTCGATCATCTCGTCGCTGTTCAACATGATCGCCATCGACGTGTCCGCCACGCCGATCCGACATGTCGACACAGCTCAAAATGGAACGTTTGTTGGCGTTCGGCGGTCAGCCCTGAACGACTGCCTGATGCTGGAGCCCAACATCGACCAGAGCGGCCGAGCTTTCATCCAAGATGCCGTGTTGTCCCTGTTCGATGAGGGCGTCATCGCGATCGTTCCGGTCGAGTCCGACCTGGACCCGAGGACCAATAACAGCTTCGACATCAAGCAACTGCGAGTCGGGCGAATCACCCAGTGGTTCCCCGAGCAGGTCGAGGTTGAGGTCTACAACCAGGCTCGCTCTACCAAAGAGCGGGTGATCCTGCCGAAGCGCACCGTCGCCATCATCGAGAATCCTCTCTACGAGGTGATGAACAAGCCGAACTCGACCCTCAAGCGACTGAGTCGCAAGCTCTCCATGCTGGACCTGGCCGACGAGAAGACGTACACCGGAAAGTTGGACATCATCATCCAGCTGCCCTATGTCGTCAAGACCGAGGCCATGCGACAGCGGGCGGAGAACCGCATTCAGTCCATCGAGGACCAGCTCGGCAAGGGCGGCCATGGGATCGCCTACACCGACGGGTCCGAGAAGATTACTCAGCTGAACCGCCCGGCAGAGAACAACCTGCTCGATCAGATCAAGTTCCTCACCGCCGAGCTTATGAGTCGACTGGGTATTTCGGAGGACGTCTTCAAGGGCACTGCGACGGAGATCGTCTGGACGCACTATTGGAACCGGGCTGTGGAGCCTGTACTCTCGGCACTCGCCGACGGGATGAGCAAGGCCTTCCTCACGAAGACCGCGCGCACCCAGGGTCAGGCCGTGCAGTACATCCGCGACCCGTTCAAGAACGTTCCTCCGAGCCAGATCGTCACGTCTCTGGACACCATGCTCAGGGACCAGGTCATCACGCCGAACGAGGCACGTACGAGAATTGGTCTTCCACCGTCCCCGAACGAGCAGGCGGATCAGTTGCAGAACCCGAACATCAACCCTCAGATGGGTGATACCTCCCTGGACGGCGAGGGGGATATTCCGGCCTCTGGTCCGGATGTTCAGTCAGTGCTCAGCATGCCGATGAGCCAAGTCAGAGGAGAAGGATGAAGTTCGACTTCAGTGGCTGGGCCACTAAGAACGACCTGACCTGCTCCGATGGGCGCACTATCAAGCATAATGCGTTCAAGGAGAATGACGGCCAGCGCGTGCCGCTTGTGTGGCAGCATGGGCACAACGCCGTCGACAACGTTCTCGGGCACGCACTGCTCGAGAATCGCAATGAGGGTGTTTACGCCTACTGCGCTTTTAACGACACTCCCGGCGCCGAGAACGCCAAGGAGCTCGTGAAGCACGGCGACGTCAAGGCTCTCTCGATCTACGCCAACCGCCTCGACCAGCGAGGGGCTGACGTTATTCACGGCAACATCGTAGAGGTTTCCATGGTCCTGTCCGGGGCCAACCCGGGCGCCTTGATCGACAACGTTGCTCTGGAGCACTCGGATGGTTCATGGACCGAGTCCGAGGATGAGGCCGTTATTTACTCAGGCCTTACGCTCTCGCACGATTCCGGAGAAACAACGGAGGACACAGAATCCATGGACGAAGACGAGGTTTACGACGAGGACGACCTCACGGTCGCCGATGTCCTCGAGACCCTCGACGAAGACCAGCGTCTGGCAGTTGCAGCCCTTATCGAGGAGATCAGCGGTGACGTTGACGGCGATGAGGACTTCGACGAGGACGAAGAGTTCGATGAGGACTATGACGAAGACTACGATGAGGACGCCGAACACGGCGACTCCGGGGGTGATACTCTGATGCATTCCAACATCTTCGAGGGCGACGCTCGTAACCACATGGGCCCGCACCTCTCTCACGCCGATGAGGAGCAGATCTTCGCCGAGGCTCGTCAGCCCGGCATGACGCTCCGCACCGCGGTCCTGGCTCACGCCGCGGACTACGGTATCAAGAACCCGGAGCTGCTGTTCCCGGACGCCACCAACCTGGACCCGGAGCCCCAGCGCATCATGCGCGAGAACTCTTGGGTTTCCAAGGTTCTCCAGGGCGCCAAGCACTCGCCCTTCTCCCGCGTCAAGACTCAGTGGTCCAACCTGACCGCCGACGACCTGCGGGCCAAGGGCTACGTCAAGGCCAGCCGCAAGAAGGACGTTGTCTACGAGGTCGCCAACCGGAAGACCGAGCCGACGACTGTCTACAACAAGACGAAGATCGACCGTGACGATGTCCTTGACATCACCACGTTCAATGTCGTCGCCTGGATGCAGCAGAACCTGCGCCTCGCCCTCGAGGAGGAGCTCGCTCGCGCCGTCCTGATCGGTGACGGTCGTGAGGTGTCTAACCCCGACAAGATCAAGGAGACCAACATCCGTCCTATCTGGAAGGATGACGAGCTGTTCTCCCACAAGGTCTTGATCGACAAGGACGCCAAGACTCCGGACATCATCGACGCCGTTCGTCGGTCCCGGAAGTTCTACAAGGGCTCCGGTATGCCGGTTCTGTTCACCACGAACGCCTTCGTCTGCGACATGCTCGAGATCAAGGACATTAACCAGCGTTACATCTACGAGACCAAGCAGGCCGTTGCCAACGCCCTGAACGTCTCGGATGTCATCGAGGTTGAGGTCATGGAGGGCGCCAAGCGCGAGGTCGGCGGAAAGACCCAGAACCTGCTTGGCATCATTGTCAACATGCAGGACTACACCCTGGGTGCGGACAAGGGCGGCGAGACCTCCTTCTTCGAGCAGTTCGACATCGACTTCAACCAGCAGAAGTACCTGCTGGAGGCTCGTTGCTCGGGCTCGCTGACGAAGTACAAGTCCGCGATCGTCATCGAGAAGGCTACGGCCTGATCCGGTCAAAATGGCAAGATTCTTCGGAAGCATAGGTTACGGACACGCCGTCGAGACAACGCCGGGAGTGTTCGAGGACAAGATCACGGAGAGGGAGTACTACGGGGACGTGAACCGTTCCCAGAAGCAGTACGACAGCGAGCCGAAGGTTCTTCAGAATCTCCGACTCAACAACGAGATCTCCATCTTGGCCGACTCTTACGCCGAGGAGAACTTCTTCGCCATCAAGTATGTGAGGTGGATGGGGGCGCGCTGGGTCGTCACAAACGTGGAGGTCCGCCGCCCCCGTCTCATCCTCAACCTCGGAGAGGTGTACAATGGCCCAACGCCTTGAGTTCCACAACAAACTCGTCGAAGCGCTGGGCTCTAGGAACGTCTACTTCCAACCCCCGGAGTCCGTCCAGCTCACCTACCCGTGCATCGTGTACGAACGGAGTCGAGCCGACTCGAAGTTCGGGGACAACGCCAACTGGATGTACACGCCGCGTTATTCGGTCACCCTCATCAGCAGGAATCCCGATGAACCGGTGCTGGACGTCCTAGCTGGCATGCCCATGTGCACCTTCGAGAGGCACTTCGTCTCGCACAACCTTCATCACGACGTGTTCAACATCTACCAAGGAGTATAGATGGCAGTCCTTACATGGGACGAGACGGGCAAGAAGTTCTATGAGACTGGTGTGGACCGTGGGGTCCTCTTTCCCGTCAACCCCGCTACTGGCGCTTACAGCAAGGGTGTCGCCTGGTCGGGTCTCACCAACGTGACCGAGACCCCGTCTGGTGCAGAGCAGACTGACCTGTACGCGGACAACATCAAGTACCTCTCTTTGACCTCTGCGGAGACGTTCGAGGGCAAGATCGAGGCCTACACCTACCCGGACGAGTGGCTCCAGTGTGACGGCTCGGCCATTGTCGACAAGGTCGTCATCGGTCAGCAGGAGCGTTCCTCCTTCGGCCTGGCATACCGCACCATCAAGGGTAACGACCAGCAGAAGAACAACTACGGCTACAAGCTGCACCTTCTGTACGGTCTGGCCGCCTCCCCCTCGGAGCGGTCCTACGGTACGATCAACGATTCCCCTGAGGCGATCACCTTCTCGTGGTCCTTCAAGGGTACCCCGGTGAACGTTACCGACCATAAGCCGACCTGTGTCGTCACCCTCGACTCCAGCGTCATCGGCAAGAACGGCATGACCGCTATCGAGAAGCTGATCTGGGGCGACGGCGCCAACGACGCCAAGCTCCCGACCCCCGACGAGGTCATCGCTGCCGTCAAGGCCGCTGGCTGATAACTCCCACGGACCCCGTGATGCGCTCCGGGGTCCGTGGTGACTCCAGGGAGGAACGAATGCTGACGATTCACGTCGTTGGGGATGAGCTCTATGACGAGGATCGTAACGAGTTCATCAACGGGTTCGAGGGCGACCTCGAGCTGGAGCACAGTCTCGTCGCTCTGTCAAAATGGGAGTCCAAATGGCACATCCCGTACATCGGCAACGAGAAGCTCACTGAAGAGCAGGTCCTGGACTACATCAAGTGTATGACCCTGAATGACGTCGACCCCGTCGTCTACTCGCACTTGTCCATGGAGAACGTGAAACGGATTCGAGAGTACATCGAGGATTCGATGACGGCCACCACATTCGTGGAAGCCGAGGGATCTAGCCCCAGCCGAAACACCATTACGTCGGAGCTGGTCTACTACTGGATGGTCGCTCTCCAGATTCCGTTCGAGTGCCAGCACTGGCACCTTCATAGACTTCTCACACTCATTCGAGTGTGTAACGTCAAGAACCAACCCGACAAGAAGATGTCGACCGCCGCCACGCTTCGACAGAATCAGGCTCTGAACGCGGCGAGACGGGCCAAGTACAACTCAAGAGGTTAGCATGCCTGGTGTCACTCCTCTTCTCCACGGCAAAGTTCGGGGAGAGGCCAGTCCGTTTAGTACCGTCTACATCTCCCCCAGTAATGGGGTCACCGACGCTTCGATCACCCTGGGCGCAGATCCCAACTTCGAGCTGGACGTCCCCTTCTACGAGGGATCCAAGGCCCTGGTTCGGGTCGTCCGAAAGGATGGTTCCTCGGATCAGAAGATGATCGACCTCAAAGAGTCCATGCCCGAGAAGGTTGTCTGGTTCAACTCCAGGGCTGCTTCTGGATACGGGACTTTCGACACTGGCTGGCAAGAGATCACATCCGGTGAAGGAGCTGGCTCCTACCAGTATCGAGTCATGGCGGGGATGATCTACATCCGACTCAAGGGCGACGGATGGCAAGGAGCCACGTTCAACGGGGACCTCAACGTTGAACGCAAACTTGTCGATATACCGGCGGCATTCCAGGTGAAGACCCGAAGCTGCTTCCCGTTCCCCAAGGGCGACGGGTCCATCGACGGGTCCATGATTGAGGTTCGTCCCAATAACACAGTAGTCTTTTACATCAAGGCCGTGGGGGCCAGGATTGTCCCGATCGTCGCTGCTCCAATCGAGAATTCTAATGGATAACGACGTACACGCCCACATTCGCCAAGATCTGATTCTCAACGACATCCCGGGCGACCCCTCGCTGTATCCTCGGGTGATATTCGGCTTCATTCCAGCCGAATGCGTAACGCACGACCTTCTAGCACATGCGTTTACCGAGTATGCTTTCGATAAGATGCCCGTATGGGAAGTCGAGTGCAGCGACCGAACTTTGTTCAAGGTCACGGTCGACTCCGCCGGATTCCACGAGGAACGGGTCGTGGCTCTTGATCCGGGTCAGCACTACAGCTTGGCTGCGCTCATGGGTTGTTCACCCATCTCCCTATCAGGATTGAAGCAAATCTATAGGACTTACCACGAAGTAGCTTGTCGAAATTTCCCCAAGCGGCCTTACGTCTGAAAGGTCAAAATGACTGTATCTCAATACGCAGCATCCTGCGCCAGGTACTACGCCGACGTCGCTGATGTCGGCTACTCGCAGCCAGATCGCTGGACCTTCTACGATCGGTCCGACTGGGACGGCTGGCTCGTCAATCCGCCCGCCAACGCCGACTGTTCGGCTCTCGTCGCAGGATGCTACAACCTCGCGGCTCATCACGAGTGGGGCGAGCCCTTCACTGCCGGCTATTTCCCCCGGTCGACCTGGACCGGGTCCCTTCGGGAGGAGTGCCTTCAGCGAAACTTCGCCGACATCTCAGATTCCTGGACTGGTAACGAGCCGGACGGTGGATTCGAGATCGGCGACATCGTTCTCAAAGAGGACCCTTCCGGCGAGAACGGCCACGTTGCCATGGTGACCGCCCTTAACCCAACGATTCTTTCCGAGGCATGGATCGCTGAGGACGGAAGCACCGACGGTTACATGGGGGACCAGACCAACAAAGAGGTCCGATCCGTGCTCTACGACGAGCATATGTATACTCAGTCCGCATCCTGGACCCACTGCCTTCGCCGGCGGGACAACCACGGCGGCTCGGCTCCCTCACACGCCGAGTCATCCTCCGGGACCTCCATTCAGCAAGCCGTTCTTCGCGCCGCTGATGCTACAGGATGTCCTTGGTGGGCCGCTCTCGGTTGCCTGAAGGTTGAGACTGGCGAGGAGGGCGCCAATATCTACGGCCACGACGCCGGAGGTGCCTGCTCGGGCTGGGGCGAGGTCACGGAGCACAACTTCAAGAACTACTTCTGGCCCATCGTCTCTGAGTGGGGCACCTCGAACGGGGTCGGCCCGCTTCAGATCACCTACAACGGCTACTTCATCAATGACCCCGACCGAGCTTGGTGGGATCCGCAGAAGTCGGCCGAGGTTGGGTGCTCCATCCTCAAGGGTCTTATCGAGGCCGAGGGTGATTCCTACGAGGACCTCCGCCGAGTGGGGTCCCGCTACAACTCCGGGACCATGTACGGGTCCTATGAAGCGTACGGTGTGCCGTTCTCCGATGCATGCCGCTACTGGTACAACAAAGGCCGTCCGTCTCAGGGCACGAGCGACGGCGGAGAGGAACTCGAAGTGTCATACGCCACCGATCTGCTTTCTGAGATCAAGGACCGCCTCGTCGAGGTTTCCGACCAGACTGGTGCCGGCATCGCTGGGCGCCGTTTCGACGGTCCTATCGTTGGTTGGCTGAAGGACGTCTCCTACAAGGAGGACCAGATCCTGAAGACCCTCAACGAGATCAACACGAAGCTCGACGAGAAGAAGTGAGGCCGCCGTGCCTTACTGTCACGTCAAGGGAGACATTCCTCCATTTGCCACGCTGACGGTCGACCCTGATGACGGGCCCACCTATGTCGACACTGCCGGCGAGAACGGTAAGATCGACGGTATGGTGTGGTTCTTCCGAAGCACCAACGCTCGTCTCTTCCTGGATGACCAGGGGTGGAGTGCCACCAAGACGGTCACTCTGACTGAGGACAGTGTAGTCGACGTCTCCATCAAGACTAATCGTCCAGCCGGCGGCGGAGGAGGCGGTAACGGGAACGTCATGATCCTCGGTCGTGAGGAACAGGTGCCCGCTGGTACTCCTCCGAACACAGTCATCGTACGAAAGGTCTGATCATGGCGCCCTCCATGAAGGGTATCGCGGTCTCTAAGAACCAGGACGAGAAACTCAGCGTTCCGTCGGCTGTTGGTGACTGGGCGCTGCTCGTAGTGGGTGGTCAGTTCGGAACCATGCAGGATTGTACCCCGGCCGGGTGGAGTGGTAAGTACGCCACAAGCGCCAAGCTTCGCTCTTGCACTGTGGCTGTCAAAATGGTTGCGGATCCTGCCGACACCCGGGATGTGGTGTGGAGGTCTCCTGATCCGAACCATAACGGGCGGCACGTTGCGGCGCTTATGGTATTCGACGGGACCAAGGTTAAGAGCCTGGTCCCCCGAGTGCCGAGCGAAAGCGCCGACGGTTGGAAAGATGGCCCATTTCCTCAGCTCACAGGCTTTGTGCAGCATGATGCGAAAACCAATCCGGTGGCGACTTTCCCGCCCAACGTCGAGTCGGTAACCAACGGCTCCTGGGGCAAGTCCCTAACAGACCCCTGGTCGTCGATTGTCGTCGGGTACGCTCAGTCGGCGTACGTGCCGCCAAGTGACAAAGGAGTATGTGCCCTCTTCGGCGTCGACGTCCAGCTTCAGGAGCAGACGGGCTCACTTGACCCTTCACTTGCGGATGGTTCCGGTGTTCGTGTCACTGTATGGGACGGAGCTCGGGAGACCACAACAAGCACGATGCGAGCAATTCCGGAGGGCGCCAAGACGATTACGGAGCTGTTTACGATCCCCCACTTCATCGTGGCGCATCGAGGCGGATCCCAGTCCTGGCCCGAACACACAGAGATCGCCTACACCCAGGCTGTCGACTATCACGCTCATGCGTTGGAGTTCTCGGCTGCCCGAAGCAAGGACGGCGTCTGGTTCGGATGCCACGATGAGAGTCTGAAGCGACTCGTTCCGGCGCTGACCAAGAAAGCTGACGAGTACACCTGGGCTGAGATCAAGGCCGAGGCTTCGAAGACCCGATACCTTCCGGCTACGATCGATTGGTTGATCGAGAAGTACGCCAAGAGTCACGTGATCGTATTCGACCCGAAGTATAAGTTGCCTAATTGGAAAGATGTCTGTGACATGTTCAAGGGCATGGAGCAGAAGGTCATCATCAAGTCGTACTGGGACTCCAAGTGGGCGTTCGACATGATTCGGGAGCGCGGGTTCAAGACCTGGGGTTACGCGTACAACTCCGATATCGTCAAGGAAAAGTACCCAGACTTCCTCGCAGGGAAGAACTGCGATATTCTATCCATGGAGTTCGACGCTCCTCAGACCACATGGGACCCCTTGAAGGCCTCCGGTCTCCCCACGGTTGCGCATATTCCAGCGGATCTAAACCAGCTCAAGACGGGGTGGTCTCGAGGGGCCATGGGTGCCATTGTATCAGGTATCGCGGCCGCCTGTGAGAGGTCTGCATGAGCCCGGCGTTCACGCTGGAGATGGATTCGAGGATGGACACGGGGAAGTGGCTCGAGAGACTCAAAGAGGGCCGCTTCTTCGATTTCCTCGACGACTGCGGACAGGCCGGGGTGGCTGCGCTAGCTGCTGCTACTCCGGTCAGGTCCGGTTACACTGCATCCAGCTGGTCCTACGAGATCAAGCGGAGCAGAAACCGAGTCTCGCTGGTCTGGAACAACTCCCACGTGGAGCAGGGTGTCCCGATCGCAGTCATATTGCAATACGGGCATGGCACCAGGACCGGTGGCTATGTCCAGGGCGTGGATTATATAAATCCGGCGCTCAGGCCTATATTCGACAGCATCGTCAAGCAGCTTGAAAGCGCGGTGAGAGGCTAGTGGCGTCAATCGAGGAGCGGGTAGTCGCTC
This sequence comes from Atopobium sp., assembly GCA_015258715.1. Lineage (GTDB taxonomy): Bacteria > Actinomycetota > Coriobacteriia > Coriobacteriales > Atopobiaceae > Lancefieldella. The sequence goes on along the minus strand of JABZHR010000008.1, from coordinate 29,241 downwards.
TAAAGTTCAACAACGGCCAATTCATGAACGGGGTTCAGGACTCCCTAAACGGAGTCAAGAAGCTCGAGGAAGGATTGGCATTCCGAGGCGGCGTTGAGGGGATCAATCAGGTCTCGGCAGCCGCCAAGAACCTTAATTTCTCGGAGGCCCAGGCGGGTATTGCCGAGACTACGAGCAAATTCTCGGCTCTCCAGTCGATCGCGTTTGGCGCACTAGCCAGCATCGGCGGCAAGATAGCCGAGGTCGGCTCCTCGATGCTGTCGAGCTTCACGGTTCAGCCCCTTATCGACGGTATGAAGGAGTACGAGCTTCAGCTCAACTCCGTTCAGACCATTCTCGCCAACACCGCCCAGAAGGGCGAGACGATCCAGACCGTGAACGCGGCTCTGGATCAGCTGAACACCTACGCAGACCAGACCATCTATAACTTCGGCGAGATGACGTCCAACATCGGTAAGTTCACCGCTGCCGGTATCGGGCTGGATGACTCGGTCGCGTCGATTAAGGGTCTGGCGAACTGGGCAGCCGTTGCCGGTGCCAACTCCGAGTCCACCTCGAGGGCTATGTACCAGCTTTCGCAGGCTATGGCCGCGGGAACAGTGAAACTTCAGGACTGGATGTCCCTGGAGAACGCTGGCATCGCCACCAAGCAGTTCCAGGACCAGCTTATTCAGACTGCCAAGGTCCACGGTAAGAGCGTCGACGAAATGATCGCCAAGAACGGGTCGTTCAGGCTCTCCCTCCAAGAGGGATGGCTGACCCAGGAGATCATGATGGAGACCCTGAAGCAGATGGCCGGTGAGTACACCGACGAGCAGCTTCTCTCCATGGGATACACCGAGGAACAGGTCGCTCAGATCCAGGAACTCGCCAAGACCGGTATGTCCGCGGCTCAGGACATCAAGACGTTCTCGCAGTTGATGGGCGTTATCGGTGAGGAGCTTGGTTCATCCTGGTCTCAGTCGTTCCGAATCATCTTCGGCGACTTCGAGCAGGCCAAGGAACTGTGGACCAAGGTCGGCGCGTTCCTAACGGGGCCAAGTGGTGTCATCACCCAGATGGGTAACGCCAGGAACGCTCTCCTCCAGGGTTGGGCAGACCTCGGCGGTAGAGAGAAGGTCCTTGAGGGTCTTGCTTCCCTGTTCCACGCCATGTGGGATCCGTTACAGCGCATCGGTCAGGCGTTCTCGCAGGTCTTCAGCGGTCCGTCCGCCGAGGGTTTGTACGCAATGTCCGAGGCGTTCGCCAACTTCATGGCTAAGCTGGTTCCCAGCGAGTCCACTATCGAGTCGATCGGTAACTACTTCGAGTCGTTCTTCCGAATCGTCAAAATAGGTGTACTAGTCCTAACGGATTTCGCCAAGGTGATCGGATGGATCGCTAACGGAGCACTTAAGGGACTAGGGACTCTTATTTCCAACCTCACTGGTCACACCCAGAGTTGGTCGGGGAGTCTCCTAGAGCACGTCAAGGCTGTTCAGGAGTGGTATGACAACCTGAACATCGCCGAGAATGTTATCAAGGCCATCATCTGGACAGGTAATGGTCTGAAGCGTATCTGGGCCAACTTCTCCGAGGGGTTCCATGACGAGATCACACCTAGCCTCAAGCGCCTTGGGGAGGCATGGGCCAACCTGTGGGAGGCTCTGAAGTCTGCGGGCTCCGGGATCAAGGAAGCCATCGTCGGTCCCTTCCGGGAGCTCAAAGAGAGCGCTCAGGAGGTCGGCCAGGCGCTCGGTATCACCAGCGATTCTACCGAGGAGGCCGGCGAGACTGCCGAAGCGAACGAGTCCAAGTTCACTAAGCTCAAGAACAAGATCGTCGAGCTCTTCGAGTCTGCCTACAAGAAGTCATATTTCTGGGGGCAGCACCTGGCCGACCATCTTATTCCGGCGATTGACAAGCTCACCAGCTTCATCAACTGGCTGACCGAGTGCATCAACAAGCAGGCCATCGTCGTCAGCGACTGGTTGACTCCCAAGATGGAGCGACTAGCCGCCCTATACGATGAGGTGTCCGCCAAGTTCAGCGAGTGGGCTGAGGCCATGCAGAACGGACCGGATATTGCTTGGCTGTCGTCCCTCGGTGGTATTCTTTCGTCGTTTGGAGCTGGTGTCTGGGGCGTCCTCAAGAATCTGGCGACTCTGAACTTCGACTTCGACACCAAACCGTTCCATAAGGCGTTCAGCGACCTCAAGACACTCATGGGCGAGTACGCCGAGTCTGTCAAGTATGGCTGGAGCACCACCAAGGAGTTCATCTCCAACCTTGAGCTCAAGGACAAGGCTACGTCCGGGTGGCATAACTTCGTCAAGCTTATCCATGGTATCGGCAAGGTTCTGTCCACCGTCGGCCACTACGCCGTCATCGCCGCCAAGGCTCTCATCGAGCCGTTCAAGGGCGCATTTGCTGAGCTCAAGAACATGGCGGACAATGGCGACTATGGAGGCATATTCGACGCCATCCTTAAGACAGGCGCTCTGGTCACATTCCTCGCAATTGCCCGGAATGTTATCAACACCTTCAAAGAGTGGGGCAAAGCCGGGTCCAACTTCGCTGGAATCCTCGGTAGTGTCAAGGACGTCATCGACGGGTTCAAGGAATCAATGGAGGCTACGACTGCCAAGGTCAAGGCCACCACTATCCTTATTCTCGCCGGAGCCGTTCTTGTTCTGGCCGCTGCGCTCTGGGTCGTCGCCCAGATCCCGGCAGGCAAGATTGTGGCCGCTGGTGCAGCTCTATATTTCATGTTCAACATGCTCAAGAAGGCGGAGGACGAGCTGTCCAGCGCTGGTGAAGGCAAGGACACGAAGGGGCTCGCTAAGCGAATGCTGGCGCTGGTCGTATTGGCCGGAGTCGCACTCCTACTGGGTAAGGCGCTGAACAACATCGGCACCATGGACTGGGATGATATCCTCAAGGGAACCCTTGGGCTCTTCGCAGTCATAAAGATGCTGATGATGGTGGCTGATACGACTACCAAGAAGAACAAGGATATCCTGGCGTTCGCTCTCACGGCGATTCCGCTGGGCATCGGTGTTATGCTCCTTGCCTATGCGGTCAAGCCGCTTGGTGAGATGAGTCTGTCGGACCTGACACAGGGCGTTCTGGCACTTGGTCTTATCATGAAGATGATGACCATGATGTCCCAGATGGGCACGGTCAAGATCAAGAAGGCCTCGGCATTCGCATTTCTTGCGCTGGCATTTACCATGCGACAGATAGCGAAAGTCCTAACCGAGATCGGTGAGTTGTCTTGGGGCGACACGATCAAGGGCATCATCGCAATGGATATTTGCCTGGCGTCCTTGACGTTCACCGTCGAAAGGCTCGGAAGTGACAAGCTCTCCGGCGGCAAGTCTCTTGTCGGGGCTCTAACAATCCTTGTCCTGGCGGCGACGCTTAAACTCATCGCCAGCGATATTGAGAGCTTCGCCTCCATGCCTTGGGGCGACTATCTCAAGGGCTTGGTCATGATGTCAGCAGCCCTGGCCGTTCTCGTTGGGATCAGCTCCATCGGTGGCGGAAGCCTCGCCGGTGCCGCGGGCCTCTTCGTGACTGTAGCAGCACTCGCTCTCCTGGCGCCTGTAATGAGGATGCTGGGCGAGATGGACTGGGCTACGGCAGGCAAGGGTATCGCCATCATGGCGTTGGGTCTGGCTGCTCTGGTAGCCGTCGGATATGTTGCGGAGTTCGCAGCAGTCGGTCTACTAGCATTGGGCGGCGCCATCCTGATGATCGGTATGGGGGTCGGTCTAGCGACCGAGGGTATCGCCAAATTGGTCGATGCCATTGCGAACCTGTCGACCTCGGGCGCCGACGGTGTCCAGACATTCCTTGCAGCCGTCGATGGCTTCATCGAGAGAATGCCTGCGATGGGTACGGCGCTCGGCGAGGGCTTCATCAACTTTATGCAAGTCCTCATCGACAATTCGGGCACTATCGTCGAGTACCTCAAGCTTATCCTGACGTCTGGCGCTCAGGCTATGATTGAGTCCATCCCGACGTTTGTTCAGCTCATGACCACGATCCTCCTAGCGATCATCCAGGTCATATACGACAACGCCCAGGCTCTGATCGACTGTGCCATATTCTTGATCCTGACTCTGTCGCAGGCTCTCATTGATAACATGCCACAGTTGGTCCAGAGAGGATCGGATGTGCTCATATCGTTCTTGGATGGTCTGAGTCAGAAGATCCCTGAGATTGGACAGAAGGCTACGGACTGTATCGTGGCGTTCATCACCAGTCTCGGCGACGAGATGCCACGAATCACCGATGCCGCTGCCAAGACCGTCATCAAGTTCATCAACGGACTTGCTGATGCGATCGAGAACAACTCCGAGGCGATGGCTCAGGCGGGTGTTCGGCTCATCAGTGCCATCACGAGGGGTATCGGAACCGGTATCAGCACACTCGTATCCACGGGCGTCGCGCAGATGAAGAACGCTGGTATTCAGCTGGTCAACGGCCTCAAGAATGCGATCACCGAAAAGCTCTCTTCGATTGCTAGCGCGGTCACGAGCATGGGGAGTACCGTTGTTAGTAAGGTCAAATCGGCGTTCGGCATTCATTCCCCTTCGAGGGTGATGTACGAGATCGGTGATTTCCTGATGCAGGGTCTTGCTAACGGCATCACTGACAACACCGATCAGGGTATCGCAGCGGCCTCCACCATGGCTACTGACACCGTCGACGCGCTCGCCAAGGGCTTCGGTAACACGAAGGATATTTGGAACAACGCATTCGGAGAGAATGCCGATCCGACGATCAAGCCGGTTCTGGACCTATCGCAGGTCGAGGAGCAGGCAGGCCGTCTCGACGAAATCCTCCCCAAGGAGGAGATCGCTGGCACTCTCACGACGACGGCGACTGCACAGCTCGCGGGACGAGTCGTTACTAGCACCCCGGTGAAGTCGAATGACACCGCCGCCAGCGAGACGTACAACCAGGGCACAAGTCTCGTGTTCAACCAGTACAACAACTCGCCGAAGGCGCTGTCCGAGGCGGAGATCTACCGCCAGACTCGCAACCAGATCGAGCAGGTGAAGGGAGCCATGTACGAGCTATGATTGAGTCAATCGAGTTTCTTACGTACCGACAGCAACGCGTTGTTCTTCCTCTGAGGGATCCTTGGGGGATTGGCGTGGCTGTCAAATCCGTTGACGGCCTGTCGGCTACGAAGGCCTCGATCAACACGACTGAACTGGCTCTTACAGATGTGGCCATATTCAACGGCGCGAGGGCGGGAATGAGGAACCTCAAGATCAAACTCGCGCCGTTGCCTATGCCCGACATCGAGACCAGCAGGCAGCGCATATACTCCTGGTTCCAGATCAAGCAGCTCATGACTGTGTACATCAACACGGACAAGCGCAGGGTCAAGACCGAGGGGTATGTTGAGGCGGTTGAGGCGGACATATTCTCGAAGGAACAGGAGATCAACATCTCCATCCTATGTCCTGATGCCTACTGGCATGACGCAGACACCAGCATCGATAAGAACCTTGAATGGTCCAGGGAGATCCCTTCTTTCGAGTTTGACTTCATGGACCAGCCGTCCCCATCTCTGGAATTCAGCAAGGATCGCGGTCTATTGTCCGCGACGATCGACTACGAGGGCGACGTGGAGACTGGGTTCACCATGGTCTTCACGTTCCGCCCAGGTGCCAAGCTCCCGATCACGGTAACTGAGACATTCTCCGGTGACCAGTTCAAACTCACCGGAGCATTTCTCGACAAGACGTATTACAAGGTCGACCCTATCGTGGGCGGCGATATTGTCACGGTCAATTCTAGGACTGGGCGCAAGTCCATTATCCGGAACCGAGGCGGACGAAAAGACAAGTTCATAGCGGCACTGGATCGTAACTCGGACTGGCTCAAGCTGCGGCCCGGCGTCAACGAGTTCCAGATCGCTATGAACGATCCAAATCTCACGGACGTATATTTCTCGACCGACGTTCTATTCCAGGGGGTGTGACATGTATCTTGCGGTTTTTGATGAAGCCATGGTCCTCCAGCATATCTGTGAGGACTACAAGTCCATCATCTGGACTGAGAGGTTCCACGGGTTCGGAGATTTCAAGCTCACAGTCCCCGGAACCCTAGAGAACCTACAGATCTATCAACTTGACTACTATCTGTACACTAAGGGTACGAACAAGCTCATGATCATCGAGCAGGTAGAGCTCAATACTGAGTACAGTAAGCAGTCACTATTGACGGTCAGCGGGCGTAGTCTCGAGTCCATATTGGATCGACGGGTCATGCACCCCTATCCGATTTGGGAAGGGACTAGGCTATGCATGCATGAGCGAACAAAAGGCAAAGTCAAGGACGTTATCAAGCACTACACCAACTTGCTGTTCAAGCAGAGAGATTCCCTTGATGCGTCGCACGAGCGCCACGTTCAGGGATTCGGTTGGTATTCGGTCGACGAGCTGCCTTCGGGAATTCGTAAGGGTCGACCGGTTTCCTCCATGGACATCGGAAACATCAGGGCGAATGCCAACGGCACTGTCCGAAACATGACTCGGAATGCCGATTACTCTCATGCAGCTTATGATGATACCGATCCATACATTATGGAGGGTTCCTGGTATAAACTGGTTCAGAATCTCACGGACTTGACTATGTCTGGATGGGCAATCGAGTTTGACGGGGAAGATCCGTATTACTGGTACGGGTACACATACAACGGCGTGAACCGCACATTCAATCAAGGCGAACGCCCTCCTGTAGTGTTCTCGCCGAAGTACGATAACCTGTCCAAGGCCACCTACTTCAAGTCCAAGGTGTCCACGCGAACAAAGATATTCTCGGGCGCTGTGAAATTCACTGTGCCCTTGGAGTTGCAGCTCTCAAAAGAGTATCTCGATGACAACCGGGATTCCGCGATGCAGAACAACTCTGTCACCGTCGGCACAAGAGGACTTGGTCTGCGGGAAGGTTATTTCCAGAGTCCGTCGATCGAACACACCAACGGGTACATGATCTCGAAAGGGAGCGGCCAGTGGGGAGTAGCGTCGATCGACCCCGAATCCATTTATCGTCAGATCCACGAGCAGTGTAATACCGAACTTTGGCGCCACATGCCCCTCGAGATGTTCTCGGGTGAGGCTGCACAGCAGTCTATGTATACATACAACGAGGACTTCTTCTTGGGTGATTTCGTGCAGATCCAGAACGAGTTCGGGCAGCAGGACATCGCTCGGGTGACCGAGTATATCCGTACATCCTCAGACTCGGAGGGGGACGTCTTCTACCCGACGTTCGAGTCCTTGTCCGATATTCAGAAGTCGAAACCGGGGTTGAACATCACATGACAGAGAAATCAGGATTCTTCGTCTCCATCAATGGGGACCGGAAGTACTCCGCTGACGACTTCGGCCGCATGTTCGACGGAGTCATCTCGGACGGCATATTCCAGAACTGGGGTCGGGGGTACCAGGCAGCCAAAGGCTCTGGACGAGAGATCGTCGTTCAGTCTGGCCGCGCCTGGATCAAGGGGCATTGGATTGAGAACGACGCGAACAAGGTCTACGCACTCACCGAGGGTGCTACGGACGGAGACCGCTATGACGCCATAGTTCTCAGAGTCGACAAGACACCTAGCGTTCGCTCCGCCGGCACCCGTGTTATTCAGGGAACTTCTGGTGGCGGTGTTCCGCAGCCGACTCAGACGAACGATACATTCGAAGTCATCATCGCCTATATTCGGGTCCCCAGGGGAGCCAAGACGAACACGGACTTCGAAGTCACGGACTGTCGCGGTAGGGTCGGCGCTCAGTATGCTCAGTGGGCTCAGAGTGTCATGCAGCCCAAGCAGATCGCTCTGAACAACAAGAACGATTTCCTCAACGCCTTCAACAATGACCCGAATCTCAAGCGAGTCATCACTCGTGGCAACAACCTGGGCAGGGTCATGACGCCCGCACAGAAAGCAGCCATTCGAAACGGGACGTTTGACGGCTTGTGGCTGGGCGACTACTGGCAGTACAACGATAATTCCTGCAAGTGGATCATTGTCGACTTCGACCGCTGGCTGGACTACCCGAATGGCGAGAACCAGCACCGAATCACGGTCATGAGCGACCGGAACCTCGGAATCGACAATATTGGCGAGTCTGGATGGTGCGAATACGGCTGGAATGGCTCCAAGATGCGACGGGACTACTCCAACGGTATGGTGCGTTTCTCCACGCTTACCCAGGTCTTCGCCATGTCGGACTTCCGGACGTTCCCCGTTATGGAGCCGCACGGTTACGAGAACACCGGGAATGCCTGGGAGCGCACGGAGAAGGACTGGACCTGGGAGTATCCACAGCTCACCATTCCGTCCGAGTTCGAGATGTTCGGGTCATATCTTGTGCACAACCGCATCAACGGCGACACACACACTATCGGTCCGATCTCTCGTCAGTTCTCGTATTTCCGTGTCGGCAACCCGATTCCGACACCGGGCGAGTCTTTCTGGCTCCGGGATCAGATATCTAAGGACTACTTCGGCCTGTACTATGGTGATCAGCGTCGCGTCACTTGGGCCCAGTGGACCGAGAAGTACGGCGTGCGTCCAATCGTTTCTATCGGAGGCTGAATGTCTCATACAGTGGAGCTCGTGATTACCATATTCGGCTCCGTTCTTACTAGTACTGGTCTCTGGGCATATCTCCAGAAACGTGCGGAAAGGCATGACGCCAAGACGCAGTTGATGCTAGGTCTAGCCCATAACCAGATTGTAGCTATGGGAACCGCATATCTGTCCCGTGGTTACATCACCATCGATGAGTTTGAGGACTTGCAGAAGTATCTGTATCAGCCCTACCACACTTTCGGCGGAAACGGGACTGCCGAAAAGGTAATGGACGCCGTGAACAGGCTTCCGATCCATTTTCCTGACACCCGAAGAAAGGACAAGCGCTATGTCGCTGTCGAATCAGACCTACAACACGCTGAAGTGGATTGCCCAGATTCTGCTTCCTGCCCTCGCCACCCTGTACCTAGCGTTGGCGGGCCTGTGGGGTTTCCCGCACCCTGAGGCTGTTGTTGGCACCATCACCGCTCTGGACACGTTCCTGGGCGCTCTCCTCGGTCTTGCGGCCAAGGGCTACGAGCCCAAGGTCGACGGCGTTCTCCACGTGGACCACAAGAACCAGGAGGTCTACGCCGCTCTGGAGACCCCTGCCGAGGACATGACCAAGAAAGACACCGCCACTCTGAAGGTCTCCGAGGTCGCCTGACCACGCGGGATCGACATGGTCTATAATGATACCCCTCATTTGAAAGGAATACCATGTCCGACAACAAGCCGAACACCAAGAAGGCCCTCGAAGAGGCTTATGCTTTCATCGACGGCATGGATCCCGACAGTGAAGCCTATCGCGAAGCTCTCCGCAGCATCAAGGAGCTTGAGCAGATCCAAGACGCAAAGCACCGTCGTTTCTGCCCCAGCCCCGATGCCGTGGTGGGCGCCGCAGGCTCCATCCTCGGAATCCTAGCCATCGTGAAGGCTGAGCAAATCTTCCCAGTCGCCTCCAAGGCACTCGGATTCGTCGCCAAGATCCGCATCTGAGACACGAAAACCTAGGACCCCACAAGGGTTCTAGGTTTTTCGCAAAGCTTCTGATTTTCGAAATCCAAAAATTCCCGGGTGGGAAAATTGGAACGCGGATTTTGCAAGGTATATAACGAGACCCCTCACGAAAGGAATGCATCATGTCCAACCTCTTCATCGCATTCGGTTTCATCTCCTTCGTCATGTTTCTGTACACCGTCTACTCCCAGGCCCAGCAGATCAAGGAGCTCAAGAAGACCGTCCGCCACCAGCGGCATCTCCTTAAGGCTACCTCGACTCCGTCCGCCCAGGAGACCGACGATGTAGAGAAGTATCTCGAAGAAGATTGGGCCGAGATCGAGAAGATCTTCCGACAGAACTCTACCAAGAAGTGACTCTCACGCCTAGAACCTTCACGGGTTCTAGGTTTTCGCAGAATCAGCAGGGCATATAATGAGACCTATAGACCGAAAGGACCGATCATGCTGATCTCCCGCCTCGTCGAGAACCTTGTCAAGTCTGTCATCTACTGCGTTGGCATTTACGCCATCGTCAAGTGGGTACTTTCTCGTTACAAGATCTCGAAGCAGGATTTCACCAATCCCACCAACATCGATCACAATCTCTGACACACCCCTAGAACCCAACCCGGGTTCTAGGTTTCTCGATAGAAAGGAACGCATATGGACGAGTTCGAGATGGCATTCGACGAACCTGATCTGGTCACCAATACTCGGAAGGTCACACTCAAGGTCCCCGCCGACGTCGACCCGATGGTGGCCAAGAAGATGCTCCGCAATGCTCTCAGTGACCCGGTCGCTATTGAGGGCTTGCGAACTGAACTCATCAAGATCGGAGAGGAGAGCAAATGAACCTCGCATTCGTTAAGGCTACCCAGGACTTCGTCGTACGCAACTCGCACCATATCCTCACCGGACTGGCGCTGCTGGGCCTCGGAGCGTCGGTCGCCCTGAGCGTCCATGCGGACCGCCAGATGCAGGAGTGGGATATTGACGACTTCCAGCGCCTCACCAAGGAGCAGCGAATCAAGATCTACGCTAAGATCTACGCTCCTCCAGCCATCGCCATATTGGCCACCGGCGCTTGTGTCATCGGAGCCCACAGCATCTCGGTCAAGCGTGAGTCATCTCTGCTCCTCGCCTACGAGGGCACGCGTCAAGTGTACGACCGTTATCGCGCCTCCGTACAGGATCGCCTTGGTCCGGAGGAGAAGACGATCTCCCAGAATGCCGCGTCCAAGATGGATCCATATCCTCGTGACGCTGCTGTGGTTTGCGGTGAGGGCGACGTCCTGTTCTACGACGCCTACAGCGGCCGTTATTTCAAGTCCACTGTCAACAAGATCGACCGCGTCGTTAACGAGCTCAACTACACTCTCCTCCGTGAGATGTGCGTCAGCCTCAATGAGTTCTATGCCGGCATCGGCCTCGAGGGTATTTCCTTGGGCGATCAACTTGGTTGGAATGAGCAGAGGCAGATCGAGGTACACTACGGCGCTCAGGTCTCGGATGACGGAAAGGCTGTCGTGGTCGTTGACTTCGTCGTCGAACCCAAGGAGAAGTGGTTCAAGCTGTCGTAAGAAGAGCATAGGTTATGATGAGACCCATCTAGAAAGGAATGACCATGAGTTTCAAAGAGACCACCGGATACAAGGCCGTATCCCTTGTCGCCTCGACATCCGCCAGCATCGCCGCTAGTGCTATTATCGGCGCTCTCTGTCCTCCAGCGGGAGTGGCATTGACCGCCATATACGGCATTGGCAGTGGTGTCCTCGGCTCATACGTCGGCGACAAGGCCGGACAACAGTACGCCGATAATCTTGCCGAGACCATCGACTCCATGAAGACCCCCTCGACCAAGTAACCGGCCGTGCCCTCCAACAGAGGGCATAGGCTTTCGCAAATTCTGCACGCACTATAATGAGACCCCATCAACTCGAAAGGAACTCTCATGTCCGAGAACACCGCTCCCATCGTTGTCGAGCACTCCGAGACCGTTGAAGACGAGACCCCCATCATCGCCGTCAACTGGACCAAGCTCGGTGCCGTCGCCAAGAAGAGTGCGCGTTACGTGCTGCCCGCCGCAGCCGGTTTCGCCGCGCTCGTCCTGGTGAAGGCCCTTGCTAACTCCAGCGACAGTGATGACGAGGCTCCCGCCGCCATCGAATCGGACGCCGACGTCGTGGACGCTGAGCTCGTCGAAGAGACCACCGACTGATCCTACTCACCCCTAGAACCCAACTCGGGTTCTAGGTTTCTCATTTTCAGAAAGGAACGAACGATGGAGCTTCAGGCGGCCGTGGTGGTTACCCTCACCGAGAACGGCAAGACAGTCAAGCGCGTCATCCAGAAGAGCGACAAGTTCGACGAGAAGACCTCGTGGGACCATATTGTCAAGCAGACCAAGTCGCTCGCAGCCACTACTCTCAACTCGATGGACTGAAAGGTATATCCATGATCAAGATGAACGTCAGCGCCGAGACCTTCGACGGCGACATGGTCACCGAGACCCTCTGGTTCCACATGAACAAGGTGGACCTGATCGACCTCCAGCAGTCGGAGCCGGGTGGGTTCACGGACACGCTTCAGGCGTTCATGTCCCGAAAGCCCGAGGACTGGACCACGAAAGACAAGTTCAAGCTGTTCGATTATTTCCGCACCATCGTCGACAAGGCCTACGGCGAGCGGTCGTCCGACGGCAAACGATTCCAGAAGTCGCCTGAGATCCTTGCCAAGTTCAAGGACAGCATCTTCTACGACGAGTTCGTTCTGAGCTTGCTGGAGGACGAGAAGAAGAGCATTAAGTTCTTCAACGGCGTCATGCCCAAGGCCCTCCTTGACCAGGCCAAGAAAGAGCGGCCGGACGTGTTCAAGACGATCGAGGCCTGAGAAACCCGAGCGGGGCCCTGGGGAGACCTGGGGCCCCGCATATCAGAAGGAGCGAACATGACCGATAACGTACCCGTGCGTGGGGATTTCCCATCCAACTCACGGAAGACCAAGCCCGCCGTTGAAAGGGTCGTCAAGACTCCGGCGCGAATCGACAAGGGCAGTCTCGGTAAGCAGGCGCTTCAGGCGTTCTTCGCCGAGGACGTCAAGGAGGTGGGTCAGTACCTTCTCTGGGATATTGCCCTCCCCAGCGTCAAGAACGCCGTGAGCGACATATTCACATCTGGGATCGACCGTCTGCTCTTCGGAGGCGACGGTGGTCCTCAGCGCTCTCGCAGTAACAAGACCTACACCTCATATTCCAATCGGACGTACGGACGTCGTGAGACTCCAACCGAGCGGACGTACACTCAGAGGGACCGTCGGGAGCACAATCTCGAGTCCATCATATTCGCAACTCGCAGCGAGGCCGAGGATGTCCTGAATCACTTGATCAGCATCTGCGACCAGTACGACGTGGCGACCGTGGGAGACCTGTACGGCATGGCCGGCATTTCCCAGTCGTACACCGATGAGAACTGGGGATGGCGGGATCTCCGAAGCGGACGCGCTGTCCGTTCCCGCAATGGATATATTCTCGATCTACCGAAACCGGAGGACGTCCGATGAACGACGAAGAAATGACAACCGTATACGGGTTCCTGTCCATCTTCCTCACCGTTTTCATTCTTCTATTCATTCTCGCCGGACTAGGGACCCTGTCGGTCTGGGTCATATTCGCAGGCCTACTGGTCATCAATGCTATTCTTATCGCAGCGATCGTGAACGACATAAGGAAGAACAAATGAGTGTCGAGCAGATGCGCGCTAAGCTGCGCACAGCATACGGAGGATCGGCGGCTTGGGTCGCCAAGGTTGACCGCATGAGTGACGGTCAGGTAATCGCAGTCTACAAGAGCCTTAACGAGAGGAAGTACTTCGCATCATGAGTCTTACTGTTATTTCGCGCCTCGCCGGCAAGGGCGCTCTCATCGTCTCCAAGCACGCCCCCGCTATCCTGACGGGGCTGGGGATCGCCGGCTTCACCGCAACCGCAGTCCTCACGGCCAAGCAGACACTGAGCGTTGGCGAGGTCACCTGGGAGGACCTGAACGAGCTGTCCACGGTTAAGGCGGCCGAGGACGAGGAGAAGTTCGACAAGAAGGAGATTCAGATCGCCAAAGCTCGTGCCTGGGGCAACCTGACGAAGCACCTTGTCAAGCACTACGCTCTGCCGCTGAGTCTGGGTACGGCATCCGCCATTTCTCTGATCCTGGCACACCGCATTTCTGCGCATCGGATTGCGGGTCTGTCCATGGCTTACGCCGGCCTCGAGGAGTCCTTCCGCAACTACAAGGACCGCATCGAGGAGGGCTTCGGCAAGGAGGAGACCGAGCGTATTCTCGCCGAGGCTGACGCCAACGCCCTCGACAAGGCGAAGATGGACTACTACAACGAGACGGGGCGCGAGTTCCAGCTCAAGCCGGAGGAGTTCATGCGTGAGCTCGGCGTCTCGCCATATGCTGTAGTGTTCGACCAGAACGCGAAAGCCTGGGAGGGTAACGAGGACTACAGCCTCATGATCCTCCACGCTCAGGAGAACTACGCCAACGACATCCTGCGGACTCGTGGGTATCTGCTCCTGAATGATGTGTACAAGGGCCTCGGCCTGCCTCCGACGTCTGCCGGTTCGGTGGTCGGCTGGGTCTACGACAACGAGGACGGCGACGGCATCGTCGAGTTCGGCAACTTCGAGGTATTCAACTACCGCGACTACGACCCGGTCCTCGGACGTGAGGTCACCAAGTTCGTCCTCGACTTCAACGTCGACGGCGTTATCTACGACCAGATTGACAGGGTGGCAATTCGGTGAAGGCAGCATTTCTGATCCTGGTTGGTTTCGCCATCGGTCGAGCAACTAAACGAAAGGGACGCAAGTGAAACTACTACCGGCGCTCGTCGTCGGTCTTACGGCGACATTTCTTGCCGTACAGGACTTGAAGAGCGAGAATAAGGAGCCTGAGGAGAAGGCGGTAGAAACTCCGGTCGAGCCGGAGGAGGAAGTGAAGGAGCCGACGATGGACGAATACGAGGAGATCGTCAACGACGAGTATCTCAACATCACCATGGAGGACGACCTCTCCGAGATCATGGAGGAGGACTTCGAGGAAGAGGACGAAGACGAGGAGGTCGCGGAGGGCGAGTCCATCCATGAAATCACGGAGGGCGAGTACAACATTGGTATCTTCAACTTCGATCGGGTCAGGCTGATGTATTTCACGGAGGACCGCATCCTCTGTGACGACGACATGGTCACTATCGACAACGTGGGCGAGTGGCTCGGTAACGTCGACCTCGAGACACAGTCGGACGAGATCACCGTCAAGTGGATCCGCAACTTCAATCTCCCCTACGATATTCGCCTCGAGATCATTGAGGACTCGTACTCAGGATCCCGCTGATGGAAGACGAGTACTTCGACTTCCTAGTCTCATTCTTGGGGGAGGATGAAAACCAGCTGCCGAGCACGTTTGACAGCTACTTCCTCCTGATGAAGCTCTACCGTACCGAGTTCCGCTACTCCGCCATGATGGACCGCAATCGGGACATGGATGGTCGTGAGTGGCGGAACCGCTACGGCGGCGAGCTCTCACCCGCATTTCTCAAGCGCCCAGCTAATGTTCTCGAGGTTCTTCTCGGGCTGGCTGATCGTATGGCGTTTGAGCTGGACGATGACGAGGGCCCCGCTCCCTATTTCTGGGAGATGATAAACAACCTCGGAATCAACTTCATGGACTGCGACGTCATGCTGGACGATAAGCTCGATCGAAAGGTCGAGAAGGCTATCAACCGATGGATGAGTCGTCAGTACGATTCCCACGGACGCGGAGGCATATTCCCTCTCAAGTATGTTCCCGAGTTCTACGAGTCGGGGGAGTTCCCGAACCAGAACCGCCTTGAGCTCTGGTATCAAATGCAACTCTACCTCGCGGAGAACTACGACATATAAGGAGTCAAATGGATTTCTACGAGATCAAGGAGCGAGCCCTGAAGTCGGGCACCACCGAGGTACGGCCGGCCTGGCGTGTGCACCGATTCAAGGATCTCATGGTTCGTGGGAAGTCCTTCTACGCCGTGTACAACCCCGAGACGCATTTCTGGAGTACTGACGAGTACGACCTGACGCGTATCGTGGACGCCGACGTCACCCGTCGATTCCAAGAGGCCTCGAAGAGAGTCGACGGGTCCGTCTGGCCACGGTATCTGGGGGACTACGACTCCAAGACATATGCCGACTACAAGGCGTGGATGTCTAAGCTTCCCGACGTCCATCAGCCCCTTGATAGCAGAATACTGTTCGCTAATCAAACTCCTAGGAGGGAGGACTACGCAACCAGAACGCTCTCATATTCTCTGAGCAGCGATCCGTGCCCTGCCTACGAGGAGCTCATGAGCACCCTCTATGATCCGGACGAGAGGGAGAAACTCGAGTGGGCCATCGGCTCCGTATTTACGGGGGACTCTACCTGGATCCAGAAGTTCTTCGTGCTCTATGGATCTGCTGGATCAGGCAAGTCGACGGTCCTGAACCTCATCTCAAGACTATTGGACGGTCATATCGCGCAGTTCGATGCGGCGGCCCTTGGGCGGCCTAGCGACCAATTCGCCTTAGAGCCGTTCAAGTCGAACCCTCGAGTGGCTATTCAGCATGACGGTAACCTCGCCCGAATCAAGGACAACAGTCGCCTGAACAGCCTCGTGTCTCACGAACCGATGGTCATGAACGAGAAGGGGAAATCCCTATACACGTTCAAGTCCGAGGCAATGCTGTTCCTGGGTACCAACCTGCCTGTCCTTATCACCGACTCGAAGAGTGGACTGACGAGGCGGCTCATCGACGTAGAGCCTTCTGGCCGAAAGCTCGATATTCGTCGGTACAAAAAGATCATGTCTCAACTCGAGGACGAGCGGGGATCCATCGTCAATCGCTGCATGGAACTCTACAAGTCCAAGGGCCCGTCGTATTACGACGATTACAAGCCCATCGGCATGATGAGTAAGACCAATCCCATCTTCAACTTCCTCGATTTCTATCAGGACGAGTTGGATGATGAGAACGGTGTCGCGCTAAAGCGCATCTACGAGATGTACAAGGAGTACTCCCAGACATATTCGGACGGAGCCATGTACCCTATGTACAAGTTCAAGGACGAGATCCGGGATTACTTCGAAGAGTTTCACGATCGAATCATGGTCGATGGAACCAGCCGGCGCAAGGTGTATAAAGGGCTATTGAAATCCAAATTTTCCCAGGGGGAGAAGACGGAAAGCCCGATTTCGGACTGGACCGAGATGAGGGAGCAACCGTCATATCTCGACGAGCTCTACAAGGACCGTCCGGCGCAGTATGCCAATGAAAACGGCCTCCCAGCAAAGCGTTGGGACGACGTCACGACCACGTTGAAGGACTTAGACACTAGAAAGGAGCATTATGTCCTCGTACCCGAGCAAGACGTCGTCATCGACATCGACCTCGACAAGGACAGAGGCAAGTGTCTGGAAGAGGCTCGCAGGTGGGTTCCCTCCTATGCTGAACTCAGCCGATCGGGGGGCGGAATCCACATCCACTATCGATATTCGGGGGATCCTTCCGTACTTTCACGGCTGGTGCGGCCAGGAGTCGAGTGCAAGGTCTACTCGGGCAAATCCGCCCTCCGTCGACGCCTCACCGAGTGCACCGCCCACCAGGGCCTTACCACGGTTGAGGACGGATATCTTCCCGTCAAGGAGAAACCCTTGATCCGTCAGGAGGTCATGCAGAACGAGAAGTCCATCCGGAAGCTCATAGAGCGGAACCTGAGGAAGGAGTTCCATCCCGGGACGAAACCCAGCATCGATTTCATCATGAAGGTGCTGACGGACGCCAAGGAGTCCGGGATGGACTACGACGTGTCGGACATGAGGCAGAAGGTCCTCACGTTCGCCATGAAGTCCACCCATCAGGCCGACTACTGCATCAAGTTGGTGCGGGAGATGCCGTTCTCCTCGGAGAGCGACCATGAGGAGACCTACGAGGAGCCGGACGACGATACCCCGATCATTTACGACGTCGAGGTATTTCCGAACCTGTTCCTTGTGAACTGGAAGGTTCGGGGATCCGACAAGATCCAGAGGATGATCAATCCGACTCCGAACGAGATCTCCGATCTTTGTGAAAAGAGGCTTGTCGGGTTCAACAACCGTCGGTACGACAACCATATCCTCTACGGTCGCATACTGGGCTACTCAAACATCCAGCTCTATCACCTCTCTCGTAAGATCATCGACAACCTTATCAAGGAGGGATTCCGAGAGGCATACAACCTGTCCTATACCGATATCTACGACTTCGCTGCCAAGAAGCAGTCCCTCAAGAAGTGGGAGATCGAGCTGGGTATCCATCACAAGGAGCTCGGCCTTCCCTGGGACGAACCGGTGCCGGAGGAGAAGTGGGAAGAGGTCGCCGCATATTGCGACAACGACGTCATCGCCACGGAGAAGGTGTGGGACCATCTGGAGGCGGACTGGGAGGCACGTCAGATCCTTGCGGCGATCGCAGGCCTTCCGGTCAACTCCAGCACCAACAAGCTGACCACTCAGATCATATTCCAGGGTCAGCGAGACACTCAGAAGTACTTGCAGTACACAGACCTGTCGGGGATGTTCCCCGGCTACAAGTACGAGTACGGCAAGTCGACATATCGTGGCGAAGAGGTTGGTGAGGGCGGATACGTCTCCTCCGAACCCGGATACCACGAGAACGTGGCCTTGCTGGATATTGCATCGATGCATCCTACGTCGATCGAGAATCTCCAGCTGTTCGGGCCATACACCAAGAGGTACAGCGAGCTCAAGAAGGCTCGTATCTTGATCAAGCACAAGGAACTCGACGAGGCTCGAAAGATCCTGAATGGTGCGCTGGCTCCATATCTAGACGACGACTCGAACCTCGACGCTCTGGCCTATGCGCTGAAGATCGCACTGAATTCGACGTACGGACTCACCGCCGCCAAATTCGACAACCCACTCCGAGACCCCCGGAACGTGGACAACATCGTCGCCAAACGCGGCGCTTTGTTCATGGTCGACCTGAAACATTTCGTTCAGGAGAAAGGATACACCGTTGCTCACATCAAGACAGACTCGATCAAGATCCCGAACGCCGACGATCGCATCATTTCGGAGGTCTTCGAGTTTGGTAAGAAGTACGGTTACACATTCGAGCACGAGGCGACCTACGATCGCATGCTACTTGTCAACGACGCCGTGTATATTGCACACGACCGAGATGGATGGCACGCAACCGGCAAGCAATTCCAAGAACCCGTTGTCTACAAGACTCTCTTCACCGGAGATCCTCTGGATCTCGAAGATGTCGCCCAGACACGATCGGTTACTACACGAATGCTGCTTGAATTCGGCGAGAATGACCGCAAATTCGTCGGCCGCGTCGGGCGCTTCATTCCTGTTAACCCAGACACTCCCGGGGCCGGTCGACTTGTACGAGAGAATCATCGAGTGGACAAAGAGGGTAATGAGATTATTTCGTACGGCGATGTCGGAGGTTGCAAGGGGTATCTCTGGCTTGATTACGAGGACGCCGGAGACGACTGGCGAGCTAAGCTGGACAATCGATATGGAAGGGAACTCGTGGACGCTGCCCGAGGGCAAATTCAGAAGTATACGGACGTCGATACCTTCCTAACAGTATGAATCGCGAGACGGGCAGGGCATATAATGAGACCCCCACCAGAAAGGTACTGCCATGTCCTGCCCCTCCCTCGCCCGCCAGTACGTCCTCACCAACCTTGCTGAGATGGGTGTTGGCTTCGCCATAGCTACGTTCGCCTACTACGCGACACGCGACTACTGCGACCAGCACCACCTCTCAGCGACGAAAGAGGACATGCTCGCCATGGCCAAGAACATCTGCGACACATTCAAGACCAACTGAACCAACCTCGCACTTAGAACCCAACCCGGGTTCTAGGTTTCTCGATAGAAAGGAACGAACCAATGCTCTCCTCTGTTTACGATGGCGGACAGACCGCTAACGATATCCTTGTCGGTTACACCAGCTATCTCCGGGACGAGGTGGCGAACCTGAAGGACGACGAGATCGAAGAGATCATCAAGAAGCTTGAGCTCTGTGCCGATAGCCGCCATGGTGTCGATCGTCGTCGGGCAATTAACAGTCTCATCGATATCTGCCGTACCGAGCTGGACGACCGGGACCTCGTGCGCTGCCTCGTCGACGCGGGTCTCATCGTCGGAATCAACTCCATCGAGGGGGTCTCCGATGAGTGACGATGCCGCCGAGGACATGACACTCGCCACGGTCCGTCTCCTCCACAGTGCTCCAATAGCCGTCGAGGCATTTATTACAACCTTGCCAGAAAAGGTTGAGAAACTCACTGATGGCCGGCTCTGGGAATGCATCTGCACTGTCGATCTCCTCCAGGAACAGCTCAGTGAGCTGGCCACGCCTCGGCAGGAGGACTGGCTCAAGGAGATCTACAATATTCTTGTGGAGGAGTGGGACGCGCGCTGGTTCCTACAGAAGCTTCAAGAGCGCGGAATTATCCGCCTAGAGAGGAGGCCATGAAGTACGATCTTTATTCGCCTCCATATTTCGTCGACCAAGTTCTATCCCAAGACTACTACCCCATAGAAAGGAACACGACATGGCCGTCAACACTTACACTATCAAGAACGCCCGACTTCTCTTCCGCAACTTCGCTGGCGAGAAAGACCGCTTCGGGAACACGGCTCGCACATTCTGCGTCATCCTCCCTGACGATGCCGTCGACGACTTCCGAACCGAAGGGTTCAACATCAAGACCCTGAAGCCTCGGGACGACACGGAGGAGCCCCTTCCCTATATCAAGGTGAAGGTCAACTTCGGAGGCCGTCCGCCCAAGATCGTCTCGATCATCGGACGTACTCGTACGCTCCTGAACGAGCAGACAGTCGGCGCCCTCGATTTCGCAGACCTAGAGCGGGCCGATATTGCCCTCCGCCCCTACCACGGACGCACTCAAGCTGGAGTGGAGTTCTGCTCGGCATATCTTGACAAGGGCTTCTTCACTATCGTCGAGGACGAGCTTGAGGCTATGTACGCCGAGGACGCCGACACCGAGGAGGTTCCGTTCTGATGCCGCTCGAAGTCAAGCTCTTCAACCCTCGCCGTAGCGTCTGCGAGGCGGTCAAGATCACGAATGACAATCTCCGTCTGGTCCGCAACTGGGCCGCCAGCGACGAGGAGATCAAGGCTCACCTTCACACCGGAGCCGTCGGTAAGTGGGTTATCCGTCGTAGCGACAACAAGTTCGACCTCATGACCGAGGGTCAGCTCTGGGGCCTCTACGAGCCGATCCTGCACTGACATCCATATCCAAGGGGGCCCTGGGGAGACCTGGGGCCCCCGTACCCACTAGAAGGAACGAACGCATGCTCAAGAAGCTTTATTTCCACCTGTCGGATACCCACACCCACGTCTTCGACATCAAGCGCACAGTCCGAGTCGACGAGGGGGATTTCACCAAGTGGATCGTATCTGTCGACCCCCAGAACGAACTCGGCATTTGCGAGGTGGTGGCCACCACCGACGACTGCACAATAGATACCATCGGAGGAGAATCCCTAGTCGTTTTCAAGCTCCATCCGCTTGACGAGACGGAGAAGGCTGAGACCGACTCCGACAAGTGGACCATCAATGTCGAATCCAACGCAGATTACATCGAGAACTGGAGTGTCAGAGGAAAGATACGTTGGATAGAAGACGGCGGTCTCGAGGTTTTGAAAGATGATGGTTATCGCATTCGTCTCTCAGGGCACATTCGCAAGTTCAAGGTCGATGACAAGAAACAAGTCATCAATGTTCGTTACAAGAACTGACACTCATTTTTTCCGTATTGTACTTGTGTAGGAGACGCAAATGAAACTGGTACTCAAGGATCTTGATGGTAACGTGGCCCAGCGCCGAATCAAGGATTTATGCTGTGATGGGGACATCGGAGACGAGGATCCCCAGGCCGCTCTGGTCATCGTCGAGCTGGATGACACCCTCACATATCTTCCCATCGATCAATTCATCTGCGAGGAGTGGACTGACGATACCGTAGTTGTCAAGGAGGACTGGGCATGAAAGCGTATACTGTAGAACGTCACGGTGACCGCTGGATCGCCTGGTGCAAGGAGGGGCTACTCGGAGTAGCTGACGACATGATTTCGGCATACCGTCTCGTGGAGGAGGCTACTAATGGCAACCGCTGATCCGATGCCCGACCCGAACATCTACGATATCCGAGAGGACGGAACTGTTTACGGGAAGCGCTCAGGCAAGCTTATACCTATCCGGACGTCCCGGTACGGTCTTCCGCAGATCCGTTTCTACAAAGGACATCGCTACCGGGTTCAGCTCCTCAGCAAGATCATCTGGACCCATTTCCACGGCGAGATCCCGTTCATGCATGAGGTTCGGTATGTAGATGGCGATCCATGGAACTGCGCCTTGGACAACCTGTATCTGAAGGACCTGAACGAGGAGTTCACGCCTCTGGATCGCTGGCCGGGCTTTGCTATCAGCAAGGGCGGCGAATTGATCAACATGACAACCCTGCACCGGATCAAGCCTATGATGCCCCCGAGCAGGACCAACCTTATGTTCTCAGTCCGTGTCGACGGGGAGAGCCGAACCTTCCCGGTTGCTTTCACCGTCTGGGAGACGTTCATGGGAGAGAAAGTCAACTCGCATTATCTCTGCCACAAAGACGGCAACGTCTGGAACTGCGCCCTGGATAACCTTTATCTCAGTGACGAGTACCCTTACTTCCCGCCCAAGGGCGATAAGGAGGACGGACCGAAGTACAAGCCCATCATCGAGGAGGATGGTAAGGAATACATGCCGGTCGAGTACTATATTCACATGGTCGACGGAGTGAAAGGAGAGAGGGAGAGTGGAATCCCCCAGCACTGCCGACTTGGCTCCTACTGAGACATTCAAGGATAGCACCGTCGATGATATTGAGGTCAGTGATCTCGGTAGGGTTCGGCGTATCTCGACTGGTCAGATTCTTACGCCTTGTCTCAGATCGAACGGGTATGTCCAGGTCACCCTGTGGGATCGTGGGATTAGACGGACGAAATACGTCCAGAAGCTGGTCTGGGAGGCCTTCAACGGCCCTCTGGAGCCCTTACAGAGGGTTGCCCATCTGAACGGTGACCTGACTGATAATAGGCTCTCAAATCTCTTCCTGGAGTCTCACAGCGACTCGATGAGGAGGGCGTGGGACGCTAAGCGACGCAAGTGGGAAACTATCTACCAAGGAGTTCTGTGGTGAGTGAGTACAGGAGCCCGCACAACGACGGGCATGATCCGTATATCCTGATCTGGGAGTACGGGAATGACATTCGGAGGGCCGAGTTCAGCGAACGCTGGGCAGTATACGACGAGACCGGCTGGACCGTCTGGTATTTCCGGTTAGTTGACGGAGGCATCATGACCTTCTCGAGTCGAGAGTGGGAGCAGAAGGATGACGTCAATCACTTGACGACCATCTGGATGCGGCCGTCATTGTACGATATTGAAAGGAAGGAAAACTAACATGCCATCGAGGGAATTCGTTATTCTGATCATCCTTCAGGGAGACAAGATCATCCACGAGAACCCAGGCTGCTTCGATATCTGGACCGTCAATAAGAATGGCAAAACCCTAGTGACCATTCAGAACACTACCACAGAGGAGTACATATTCGAAGACCTCCCGATCAAAGTCATGTCCACGAAAGCGCCATACATCACCATCCGAGCCGAGGAGACGTCATGATACCTGCAGAGAAGATCCTTCTGACAGTCATCAATGGGGGTGAGGTTCTCTACGAGAAGGAAGGCCTATTCGATATCTGGACTTTTCTGAAGGATGGCGGACCCGCCGTGTCCATTCGTGACGCCAACGAGGACAAGGTCATATTCGAAGAGCTTCCGATCGAATCCATGAGTATGTCCGCGCCACTCGTCTGCATCCAGATCAAGAGGGAGTGAGCCTTGGGACCGGTTGATCTGTGGCCCCATCAGGTCGAAGCGGTGAAGAACCTGAGGAATGGGTGCATATTAACCGGTAAGCCGGGCTCGGGGAAGTCGGTTGTCGCCCTCCAGTACTACGTCGAGAGAGTGCTGGGGGTGCGGCATCCGGCCGATCTTCCGAGGCGGCTTGCCGAAGGACCCAGGTTATATATAATCACCACTGCTCGCAAGAGAGATGACCTTGATTGGCAGGGGGATGTCTCGATGTATGGGCTGACGGAGTACACGACGGTTGATTCGTGGAATAACATCAGTAACTACGGCAACGTCCGCGACTCCTTCATCATATTCGACGAGCAGAGAGCTATCGGAAACGGCAAATGGGCCAAGACATTTGTCAAGATGGCTCGTAACAACGAGTGGATCATGCTGTCTGGTACGCCTGGTGATAACTGGATGGACTACTGCCCGGTATTTGTGGCCAATGGCTTCTTCAAGAACCGCACCCAGTTCGAGAGGGAGCACTGCCAGTTCAACTACAGGGCGGGCTATCCTCGTCTTGAGCGATATCTTGGGCAGGGGAAGCTGTTGCGACTTCGGAAGAAGGTGCTCGTAGACATGCCTTTCGTCAAGAAGACGACCAAGAAGCGGATAGACGTCCCGGTATCCTACGAGGAGAAACCATATCGTACGATCCAGAAGTATCGCTTCGATCCGTACAAGGAAGAGCCCATCAAGAACGCAGGAGGCCTCTGTCATGTCTTGAGGAGGGTGACAAATGAGGATCCTGTGAGACTTGAGACTGTGCGAGCCTTGTGTGAGGAGCATCCTCGAGTCATCGTCTTCTATAATTTCGACTATGAGCTCTTCATGTTGCGGTCGTTGGGGGATATTCTCGGAGTACCGATCACTGAGTACAACGGGCACAAGCATGAGGCCTTGCCGGAAGGGGAACGGTGGGTGTATCTTGTGCAATACACTGCGGGTGCAGAAGCTTGGAACTGCACTACTTGTGATACGATGATATTCTTCTCTCAGAACTACTCGTGGAAGGTCATGGAGCAGTGTGAGGGGCGAATCGACAGACTGAACACTCCTTATTCAGTCTTGAACTACTACTACCTGAAGAGCCAGTCGCCCATCGATCAGGCCATTTCGAGGGCGATTCGGGTCAAGGAGATCTTCAATGAGAGGGGTTTTTACGAGTCTCTGAGGTGATTGTTGTACCACCCGTTGTACCACTTGGTGCGGCGGGTGGGCAACGATTCTGTTATTTGTGTGACTGGAGTGGCGCATGCGTTTGCCAGTTTTTTTGCCAGTTTTCTGCCAGATCTGGCAAGTGGCGAAAACAGTATTGTACACGTGCGCCAAATTTTGCCAGTTTTGGGGCGATTTGCCAGTTTTGAAACGGGGGTGGCAAACGATCTGGCAACCACTTTTCGTTGCAATTGCAACGATCTACCCCCCATTTTGCCAATTTGCCAGTTTTGTTCTGATTACCAGGAGTTGAGTGAATTTTCTTATATATAGAGAGTATAAGAAATTTTCTGGCATTTGGCAAGTGGGTGCTGTACATGCATCGCCAGACACCCCCGTCACAAGTCTCAACGACATGTACAATAGACCGCGTCGCGAACATGTATCCTAATGAAGGAGATGGGCCTTCTATATTTTCGACCCCTCTCGCTTCGACATACCTCCCACGGTTGGCCCGAACTACGCTATCTCAACACCGCATAGTAAACTCAAACAACTTACGAGTACCGACACATGCGGCGCCAGGGCCAACCGTGGGTATAATTCTTGATTCGAGGATAGACCCCATGCTCGAACGCGACTACCAACGCGGACTCATATCTAGGATCCAGGAACGCCTTCCTGGCTGCCTCATCCTCAAGAATGATCCGAACCACAATCAGGGCATACCCGACCTGATCATCATATTCGGATCCAAGTGGGCCGCACTCGAGGTCAAGAGAAGCGCCGACGCTGCTCACCGACCGAACCAGGATCATTTCATCGACATGCTCGGTGAGTGGTCCTTCGCATCATTCATTTACCCAGAGAACGAGAAAGGAACGCTCGATGAACTGGAACGTACACTCGAGGCTGGAGGGCCTGCACGCATTTCTGAGCGCCAGCAAGCACAGTTGGGTCAACTACGACGACGAGAAACTGGGCGAGGCGTTCAGGACAGCACAGGCGGCAGCGATGGGGACCAGGCTTCACGCCCTGGCCGCAGAGCATATTCGCCTAAAGATGCGAATGCCGAGGAACAAGGCCACCTTCAACGCCTACGTGAACGACGCCATTGGCTACGGTCTTGACCCCGAGGTCGTGCTATATCACAGCGAGAACGCATTCGGGACCGCCGACGCCATCGGCTTCGACGAGAAGAAGCATCTTCTCCGCATCCACGACCTCAAGACCGGCGTGACTCGCGTCAACATGGTCCAGCTTCATATCTATGCAGCACTGTTCTGCCTGGAGTACGAGAAGCTGCCTGGCGAGATCAACGTCGAGACCCGCATCTACCAGAACGACGATATTCTGGTCGACACTCCACAGCCCGACGACATCGCCCATATCATGGACAAGATCGTCTGGTTTGACAAGCTCATCGAGGAGATCAAGACCGAGGAGAACTGATGCCCTCCGATATCCTCAAACACTACGGAACCAAGCGGCACTCCGGTCGCTTTCCGTGGGGCTCCGGTAAGGACCCATATCAGTCAGCCCAGGGCTTCCTCGCCGAGCGAGACAAGCTCAAGGCTCAGGGCATGTCCGAGGTCGATATTGCCAAGGCCTGGGGCATGAGCACTACCGAGTACCGTGCTCTGAACAGCATCGCTCGTGCCGAGAAGAAGGCAGGCGATATTTCTCGAGCATCTCGTCTCAAGGACGCCGGTCTGCCCAACACAGAGATCGGTCGACGTATGGGACTTAACGAGTCCTCGGTTCGTGAGCTTCTCAAGCCCAACGCGTCATATCGCAAGGACGAGATCACCCGGGTCAAGGATGTTCTGGCCGACGAGGTGAAGCAGAAGAAGTTCATCGAGTACGGTCTCGGCGTCGAGCAGAACCTCCAGTGTTCGTCGACATCTTTGAAGACCGCCGTCGAGGCCCTGAAGGCTCAGGGATATACTACTCACGACGTCAAGGTCAAGCAGGCCAACAGCGATAACTACACCATACTCAAGGTTCTCGCCCCTCCCGGCACCAAAGCTGCCGATATTCATGCACAGAGGGACAAGATCCGCACTCCTGGTGTGGTGATCGACGAGAAGGGGCTGCTGTCGACCGGGCTTCGCACTCCTAGAGCCATATCTTCGAAGAAGGTCGCCATCAAGTACGCCGAAGACGGCGGTACTGACATGGACGGGGTTATTCTGCTCCGTCGTGGGGTCAAAGAGCTCAGCCTCGGTGGCTCCAACTACGCCCAGGTGCGTATTTCGGTTGACGGAACGCACTACCTCAAGGGCATGGCCATGTACTCGGATGATATTCCGAAGGGCAAGGACATAGTCTTCAACACCAACAAGAAGAAGGGGACACCCATGCTGGGCTCCAAGGACCACACGGTCCTCAAGCCCATGAAGGATGATCCCGAGAATCCATTTGGTGCGGTCGTTAAGCAGAAACTGTTTAAGGATCCGAAGACTGGCAAGAAGGAACTGAGCGCACTCAATATTGTGAATGAGGAGGGCAAGTGGGACTCATGGTCCCAGTCCCTGGCCTCACAGTTCTTATCCAAGCAGTCCCCCAAATTGGCCAAGCGCCAACTTCAGGCTGTCCGTGACGAAAAGCGGAAGCAGCTCGATGAGATCATGGGTCTTACGAATCCCGTTATTCGTAAGCGGATGCTCATGTCCCTGGCTGATGACTGCGATTCGGCTTCGGTGCACCTCAAGGCCAAGGCCCTCCCGGGTCAAGCGTCTCAGGTGTTATTGCCGATGCCCCATCTCAAGAAGGGCGAGGTGTATGCTCCTAACTATCGGGACGGTGACGTTGTTAGTCTCGTGCGTTATCCTCATGGCGGGACTTTCGAGATTCCTACGCTCACTGTTAACAACCGAGGTAAGAAGTCTCGAAGTATTCTTGGCAATGCTAGGGATGCTATTGGGATCCATCCTTCTGTCGCTGAGCGTCTTAGCGGTGCTGATTTTGATGGCGACTCCGTCCTGGTAATTCCCAACAAGGGAAAGACCCGGATTCGTTCCACCGCTCCACTCAAGGGATTGAAGGGATTTGACCCCAAGAGGACATATCCTGGGTACCCTGGTATGAAGAGGATGTCGGATACTCAGACCCAGATGGGTAAGGTATCCAATCTTATTACTGACATGACTCTCAAGGGTGCCAGTGCCGATGAATTGTCCCGGGCTGTTCGTCACTCCATGGTTGTTATTGATGCCGAGAAGCATAATCTCAACTACAAACAGTCCGAGGTAGACAACGGCATCGCCGCATTGAAGAGGAAGTACCAGGGTGGCGCCGATAAAGGTGCAGCCACTCTTATTTCCAGGTCCAAGGGTGTTCAATATGTACCCCATCGCAAGCCACGCAGTGCAGCGAAGGGGGGTCCATATGATGCAGCCACTGGTCGCAGAGTCTACGAGGAGACTGGCGAGTCCTATGTTAACAAGCAGGGCAAGCTGGTCAAGAAGCAGACCAAGAGTACCAGGATGGCTGAGGCTACCGATGCTAGGAAGCTGTCCTCTGGTACACTGATGGAGGGTATTTACGCACAGCACGCCAATGAATTGAAGGCCATGGCCAACGATTGTAGGAAGCGTGCCATTTCAACCCCCGCCATCAAACGAGACCCCCGGGCTGCTAAGAGCTATGCCCCTGAAGTTGCCACCCTCCGCGCTAAATTAAACCGGGCCCTCAAACAGAAGCCCCTAGAGCGGCAGGCACAGCTAGTGGCACAAGGTGTTGTGCAGAAGAAGCTTGAATCAAATCCAAATTTGACCAAGAAAGAACGGGCTAAGCTTGAGGCCATGGCCATCAAGACCGCCCGCCGCCGTCTTGGTTACGATAGAGAAGGCACAAGAGTGGTCCCCACCCCTCGTGAGTGGGAAGCCATCCAGAAAGGTGCTATATCTAACTCGATGATGGAGCATATTCTAGCCAACTCTGATCTTGACACCATCAAGTCACTGGCTTTGCCAAAGGAGAAGCTTCCTCTTGCTGGTGCTCAGAAGGATCGGATCAAGACTCTTCGATCTAACGGAGCCAACACAGCACAGATCGCTGAGGCATTGGGCATTTCTACAGCTAGAGTTAGGGAGTACCTGAATGGCTAGCCTTCTGTCCATTGTCAACTGTCCATTGTCCTTGAAACGGGGTGTATAGAGCCATGCTACGCCTAGCACTCACTACCGAGGACAATCCTTACGATCCTTTCGATGAGTTCGAAGAGTGGTTTAACTTTGATGTTACTCAAGGTTACCACACCTGTGCCTACCTAGCACGGGTCACTACCACTAGTACTGACCTCACCGAAGCCGATCAAGTCGAAGCAACGAATGAAGCGATTGAAGAGATTCTCGAACTCAACTTGACTGGAAACTATCAAGCTGTAGAACGTGAATTCTGACGAGCTTTCGTCCATTTCGGCCATTTCGAACTTCGAAAGAGGGGGGACAGGGTCCGCAAAATGGCCCACCC
>JABZHR010000007.1 GCA_015258715.1 Atopobium sp. | reverse complement strand
GTGAATACGTTCCCGGGCCTTGTACACACCGCCCGTCACACCACCCGAGTCGTCTGCACCCGAAGTCGCCGGCCGAACCCTTTTGGGACGGAGGCGCCGAAGGCGCGGGGGATAAGGGGGGTGAAGTCGTAACAAGGTAGCCGTACCGGAAGGTGCGGCTGGATCACCTCCTTTCTAGGGAGATACCCTCTTTAGAAGAGATAACACTAACTTTTTTGACGAGTAGTTCCCGTCTTTCCCGTTGATGTCTTTGTTGCACGAAAGTGCGCAGTATTCGGTCTCGAGGGTTCGCCCTCGCGTACCTTGAGAGCTGCATAGTGTGACAAACAAAAATTCGATTTTCTTCAAGAAGATCGCATCTGATCGCATTTGATAAGTAATTATCAAAGTGCAAAAAGTATGTTCAAACCATCGAAAAGAAGATGGTAAGGGCAAACGGTGGATGCCTTGGCACAAGAAGCCGATGAAGGACGTGATAAGCTGCGATAAGCCACGGTAAGGAGCACATATCCTGTGACCCGTGGATTTCCGAATGGGTAAACCCACCAAGAGTCATTTCTTGGTACTTCCTGCTGAATATATAGGCAGGATAGAGGTAACCGGGGGAACTGAAACATCTAAGTACCCCGAGGAAGAGAAATCAAACGAGATTCCCCTAGTAGTGGCGAGCGAACGGGGATATAGGACAAACCGTCAGTTGTGCAAGCGCTGGCGGGGTTGTAGGACCATTCATTGTGGAGTTACAAAACTTCGTGGAAGCAGAATAGCTTGGAAAAGCTGGCGAGACAGGGTAAAAGCCCCGTACGCGAATCTGCGAAGACTCCCGAGTGGCACCTGAGTACTGCCGGACACGTGAAACCCGGTGGGAACCTGGGGGGTCCACCCTCCAATCCTAAATACTCTCTTGTGACCGATAGTGAACCAGTACCGTGAGGGAAAGGTGAAAAGCACCCCTAGCGGGGAGTGAAATAGTACCTGAAACCGTTTGCCTACAAGCAGTCGGAGCAGACTTTTGTCTGTGACGGCGTGCCTTTTGTAGAATGAGCCAGCGAGTTACGGCATGTGGCAAGGTTAAGCTAAAAAGCGAGCCGCAGCGAAAGCGAGTCTGAATAGGGCGAGTGAGTCGCATACCGTAGACGCGAAGCCAGGTGAGCTATCCATGAGCAGGCTGAAGCGGGGGTAAGACCCCGTGGAGGGCCGAACCCACTTAGGTTGAAAACTGAGGGGATGACTTGTGGATAGGAGTGAAAGGCCTATCAAACCTGGAGATATCTCGTTCTCTCCGAAATAGCTTTAGGGCTAGCCTCGGATGTTTACCAATGGGGGTAGAGCACTGAATAGTTGCGGGGGCTTCACCGCCTACCAAGATTAATCAAACTCCGAATACCATTGGTCTAGAATCCGGGAGTCAGAATATGTGGGCTAAGCTGTGTATTCGAAAGGGAAACAGCCCAGACCGCCCGCTAAGGTCCCAAAATCAATGCTAAGTGGCAAAGGATGTGCGTTTGCTCAGACAACCAGGATGTTGGCTTAGAAGCAGCCATTCATTTAAAGAGTGCGTAATAGCTCACTGGTCGAGTGGACATGCGCCGACAATATACGGGGCTAAGCATTGTACCGAAGCGGCGGATTAGTACTTTGTACTGGTGGTAGGAGAGCTTTCTGTACGGGTTGAAGCAGTTGGATAACCAACTGTGGACTGTCCAGAAGTGAGAATGCTGGCATGAGTAACGAGAGACATGTAAAAAACATGTCCGCCGTAAACCCAAGGTTTCCTGGGCAAGGCTAATCCTCCCAGGGTTAGGCGGGAGCTAAGGCAAGGCCGGAAGGCGTAGTCGATGCACAACAGGTAGAAATTCCTGTCCCTCCAAAAGAGCGTTATCACCAATGGGGTGACGGAGCAGGGTAGCTAGGCGGGGTTCTGGACGTCCCCGTGATGGCACGTAGGCTGAGAAGTAGTGAAATGCGCTTCTCGTGTGGCTGAGGTGTCGGACGAAGCAATTGAGTGAAGCTAGTAAGCCCATACTTCCAAGAAAAACCTCTAGGGAGCTCTGAGGAGCCCGTACCGCAAACCGACACAGGTGGGTGGGTAGAGCATACCAAGGCGATCGGGAGAACTATGGTTAAGGAACTCGGCAAAATTGCCCCGTAACTTCGGGAGAAGGGGTGCCGGTTTCGGTGAAGGGATTTACTCCCCGAGCTAAGATCGGTCACAGTAAATAGGTCCAAGCGACTGTTTATCAAAAACACAGGACTCTGCTGAAGTCGTAAGACGACGTATAGGGTCTGACGCCTGCCCGGTGCCGGAAGGTCACGAGGAGTTGTTAGCATTAGCGAAGCAGCGAATCTAAGCCCCGGTAAACGGCGGCCGTAACTATAACGGTCCTAAGGTAGCGAAATTCCTTGTCGGGTAAGTTCCGACCTGCACGAAAGGCGTAACGATTTGGACGCTGTCTCAACCATAGACCCGGTGAAATTGCACTAGTCGTGAAGATGCGACTTACCCGCAGAAGGACGGAAAGACCCCGTGAACCTTTACTGCAGCTTGACATTGGCTGCCGGTTCGTCGTGTAGAGGATAGGTGGGAGACTTTGAACCAGGGACGCCAGTCTCTGGGGAGTCACCCTTGGAATACCACCCTCGACGTTCTGGCATCCTAACTTGCGACCGTTATCCGGCGTGAGGACCGTGTCAGGTGGGTAGTTTGACTGGGGCGGTCGCCTCCTAAAATGTAACGGAGGCGCACGTAAGGTCTGCTCAGGATGGTCGGCAACCATCCTTTTGAGTGCAAGAGCATAAGCAGGCTTGACTGCGAGGCCTACAAGCCGAGCAGATGGGAAACCAGGTTCTAGTGATCCGGCGGCTCAGAGTGGTATGGCCGTCGCTCAACGGACAAAAGGTACTCCGGGGATAACAGGCTGATCTTCCCCAAGAGTCCACATCGACGGGAAGGTTTGGCACCTCGATGTCGGCTCATCGCATCCTGGGGCTGGAGCAGGTCCCAAGGGTATGGCTGTTCGCCATTTAAAGCGGTACGCGAGCTGGGTTCAGAACGTCGTGAGACAGTTCGGTCCCTATCCTCTGTGGGCGTAGGAAAATTGAGGGAGGCTGCCCCTAGTACGAGAGGACCGGGGTGGACGGACCTCCGGTGTACGGGTTGTTAACCAATAGCATTGCCCGGTAGCTGAGTCCGGTCGGGATAACCGCTGAAAGCATCTAAGCGGGAAGCCCATCCCAAGATGAGTTTTCCTTTCGGTAAGACCCCTTGTAGACTACGAGGTTGATAGGATGCAGATGTAAGTGCTGTAAGGCATTCAGTCGAGCATTACTAATCGGTCGAGCTCTTCTTTTCTTTAATATATTTTGAACTGATGCGTGATTTTTGAAGCCTTTGAATTTAACGTCACACTGTGCGGCCCTCAGGGCACGTGAGAAAACCCTCATGAAACAAGAATACCCCTTGTTGGTCAGCGACCATGGCAGGGGAGGCACACCTGGTCCCATTCCGAACCCAGAAGTTAAGCCCCCGAGCGCCGATGGTACTGCGGAGTAAGTCCGTGGGAGAGCAGGACGTCGCTGACCAACAAGGGGCATTTTTATGTCGAGAGGGTCTCACCTTTGTGGGGTCCTCTTTTTTGGTAGAAAATATTCGAAAATAGAATAAAAATTTTTACTAAAAATCCATATTTATTACGTATTATATATTTATTGTGTATCACAATATTTACATAATTTTCTTAATTAAATACCGTTCACAGAAGATAATTTTTACCATTTGATGTTATCTTGTTTTAACATTTGTGCATTTCTGTGTATATTTTGTTACTATTCTGTCACGAATCTGACCATATTTCACCTACCGTTCACCTAAACCTTCTCACTTTCTGACAAATTTGGCTTGATTATTTATCCCACACCAAATTTTGAGACAAGAAATGTTAGAGCGCGTGTAGCGCTTGAGTGTTTGAACAGTAAGGAGAGGTTTTATGAAGTCAGAAAACAGAGAAACTGCTGGAACAGAGTCGCTGCTCGGTGGGTCTTCTCGCCATGTGATGGGTGACTATAGCAGGGTAGTTCCACCGCAGCACTTCCTCAGAACAATGGAAAAGACCAATAGGCCGCTCGCGCTTTGTGCAGAGCCCTGCATGGGCAAGACTATGTTTTTGCGTGAGTTGGCGGATTATGCGCTGTCAAACGGCTGGACTGTGTATGAGATTTCTCTTTCTAGTCTGTCGGCTAAAGAGGCAACTCAGATTCTTACTAAGAAAAGTACTTCTATCTGCAATGCTAAGAAATCAAAGGCGGTTAAAAGGTTAGTTCTTATTGATGATTTTCCTCCGTCTGACGAGTATTTTGTTGCTCGTCAGGTTAAATCAATTGCACGCCTTCGTATGGCTGGTTGTCTTGTTGCGATTTCTTTATCTCCTGAAGCTCGTCAGTTAATCGAGGAAGTCCCTAGCGTGTATGTTTTGGGAAAGAATGAGCTGCTCACGTTTATGCCTGGAATAGATAATTCTGAACAATCAATTCTGACTAATATGAGATTGACGCGCGGTATTCCAACGCTTGTTTACTCTTTGCCAGTTACTTTTTGCGAGCATGAAGACGCGGATGTTCCAATTACGTATCTAACTAGTCTTGCTTGCGTTGCATCGTATATGCTCAGAAGCTCGCTAGGCATTGAGGAACTTAGGCTCAGGCTGGGCATGATGTTGCTCGGCGTTGGTTCTTTTGATGATTTAAGTCGTATATGCGGACAAGTTGATCTTGAGTATTTGGCCAAGATAGAGCAAGATGCGCCTTTCTTTGGCGTGCATGTAGAAACTAGACGTTTCTCGTGTATTCATGCTACAAGATTTGATGTGTTGAACTTTAATAAACAGGAGCTTGTGACTCTAGCGGGTAAGCATGAAAAGCTTGTTCTGAAAACTATAGTCCTGCTGATCGATAGAGAAGATTTCTCTAAGGCTGCGTTTGTGAGCTCACTGGTTAGAGAAGAGATTATCTGGGAAATTGTTCTTTCTCATGCAGCGGAATTTGCAGATGCTGGATATATTGAGCTGGTAGATAACGCACTTACTGCCACGCATTCTGACTGTACGCTCGATAACTCAAGTAAAAAAGCTGCTAAGGGAATGGTGGATTCGCTGTCTAGTGCTAAGGGGCCGATGAATACTAAAGATGCTGATAGGGCACTCAAGAATCTCACTTCATTTAACGGATTTCTTAAGCAAATGGCATATATGAGTTTACTGAAGTTGATTTTGCAAAAGCCTCTGCCACCTTTGAAGGAAGACCTTGAGCTGGGTCCGTTAGAGAAGAAAATTGCTCTACATAAACGCGCAATTGATTTAGCTTTGCAAGGAAATTTTAAGTATGCCCTTCAGCTGCTGCTTCTTGAGCAGCAGTATGAGAAAGCTGCATCAATAACCTCGTCAATTCAAGCTGTTGACGTGGAATTGCTTTACGCATTGCTGGGTGTATATCAAAAAGAATTTGATACGCGCACCTCAGGCTCGCTCTCCTTTTTACAAGAAGGTGAGGCCGGAGGCGTAAAGGGGTCTGTAGGACTACTTAAATGCGTTCGCTACCTTTTTGAAAAAGGCTCTTCTGTGGGAGACTTATACGATACTGAGCAGCTCATCAGCCAAGCAGAACTGCAGGGTAATCGTATGATTCAAGTGCCCGCGCTTCTTATTGGAGCTCTTCTCAGCCTCAGAAGCAGAGCATATCCCAAAGCACAACTCCAGGCGAGAAGAGCGGTGCTGCTGAGTAGGGAATGGGATTCACTATATGTGGTGCAAGTCGGAAAGATCATTGAAGATATTGCGGGATTTTTCTTAGGCGTTAAACCTACGGAGAAGAGCCTTGAGACAATTACCCATCCATCGCTAAAAGCTGCATGTAGAACAATATACAAAGCTCTCTTTAAGAGTGTAAACGGGCATGCTCCCGTTTGGCTGGATGCGGTTGAGTATGGAGTTCCAGAAAATGCCATGTGGCTTGTGAGAGCTCTTCTGTCTGATGACTCTGAATTTCAGCAGTGCTTAGAACGAGAAACGCCAGATGAATGGCTCCATTACCTACGTTCAAATGAAGGAAAACGAGACATAACAAAATGGAGAGTATCTCGGCAAGGAGCGGGGGATTCTTGGACTGAAGACTCAGCTCTGAAGAGCCTGCACGTAGAGAAGGTAAATAACGTTCACCCAGGAGTTTACCTCGCTCTTCTCGGCAGATTTAGTTTGTCGGTTCAAGGAGAGGAGATTGCTGGCAGAAAAATTGCCTATCGATCGGCTAAGGCGCTACTTGTGTATCTTGCGCTTGCTCACAATCACATGAGCTTTAGGTCGCAGATTGCGCAGCAGATTTGGCCGGAGGCTGATCAGGCACATTGGCAAGAGCGCCTGTATCAAGCAACTCGAGTTATTCGCAAAGAGGTCCAGGAGATTCAGACAGATTGTGAGCCTTTGGAAGCATCTCGGATTGAAAAGACACTTGGTTTTAATCCCCAGCAGGTGACCGTAGATATTGATATTTTTACGCGATTAGCAAAGAGTGTGGCGTCATCGAACAGCGATGAAGACATAGTGTATCTGGCTAAGCAGGCGGAAGAGCTGTACCAAGGGGATTTGTATCTTCCTGAGGATGAATGCTTTAGGTTTGCAGATCCCATTCGTGTTGCCCTGAGAGATCAATACATAGATACCATGGTAACGGCTTCGGCGTCTGCTTTGAGAATTACCCACTATACGCTTGCGGTGCATTTTGCAGAGCTCGCCTACCTTGTTGATGATATGCGAGAGGACACACTTATGGCGCTCATTCAGGCACTGAGAAAATGTGGCCGGGCGCAGGATGCGCAGCATTACTACGATTTGTACGTGCAGAAATACGTAATGAAGCGTAGAAAAATGCCGTCTAAACAGCTCAGGATGATTGCAGGTGCAGAAAAGGGAAAAGAATCAATAGAAACTAGTGGTGGAGAAATAACGAAATTGGGATTTTACGACGCCATGTAGTGTGATTCAAGCAGTTAGACGGGGTATGATATATAAGTTGAATACTGTGTCTATCAACCGAAGATAGATGCCCGACGTCAAGGAAAAAGCTATGCCTAATTTCCTCTCTAAGATTCTGTCCTTTGGCGCTGACAAGGACCTCAAAGCATATCAGCGTATTGTCGAGAAGATCAATGCGCTTGAGCCAACAATGCAGGAAATGAGCGATGAAGAGCTTCAGGCTCAGACCGAGAAGTTTAAGGCTCGTTATGCCGAAGGAGAAAGCCTAGACGATCTTCTCCCAGAGGCTTTTGCGACGGTACGTGAGGCGTCAGTAAGAACTATTGGTCAGCGTCACTTTGACGTCCAGCTCATCGGTGGTATCGCGCTGCATAAGGGCACTATCGCAGAGATGAAGACCGGTGAAGGTAAGACGCTTGTCTCCACTCTTGCTGGTTACCTTAACGCACTGAGCGGTGAAGGCGTTCACATCGTTACGGTCAATGACTACCTGGCTAAACGAGACAGTGAGTGGATGGGCACCATCTACAAGTTCTTGGGCATCAGTGTTGGCCTTCTGCAGAACGGCATGCGACTGAGCCTTAAAAAGCCTGCATATGAGGCAGATATTACCTACGGTACAAACTCAGAGTTTGGCTTTGACTACCTGCGCGACAACATGGTTACTCGCCCAGAGATGCGTGTTCAGCGTGGACATCACTACGCCATCGTCGACGAGGTTGACTCCATCCTTATTGATGAGGCTCGTACTCCTCTGATTATTTCTGGTGCTGGCACTAAATCCGCAGGTACCTATAAGGATTTTGCAAAGGCAGTTCGCGGATTAACTCCAGATGTTGACTTTGAGATGGATGAGGCAAAGCACACCATTGCAACAACAGAGATTGGTCTCGAGAAGGTCGAGCGCGCTCTCAACATTGACGATATCTACAACGATGAGACTGGCCAGCTAGTCAATCACCTTCAGCAGGCGCTGAAGGCTGAGTACATGTTCCATCGTGACCAGCAGTACGTTGTCATTGATGGCGAAGTAAAGATTGTTGATGAGTTTACTGGTCGTATCATGGAAGGTCGTCGTTATTCTGAGGGTCTTCACCAGGCAATTGAGGCAAAAGAGAACGTTCAGGTACGTGAAGAAAACCAGACTTTGGCAACTATCACCCTCCAGAACTACTTCCTCATGTACGACAAGCTCTCCGGTATGACCGGTACCGCAATGACCGAGGATGCAGAGTTCCGTGAGGTTTATCACGTTCCTGTTCAGGTTATTCCACCTAATCGCCCTGTGAAGCGTGAAGACCTCGATGACCTGGTCTACCGCACTATTGACGCTAAGTTCGAGGCTGTTGTTAAAGATGTTGAAGAGCGCCATCAGAATGGTCAGCCAGTACTTGTTGGTACCGTTTCCATTGACAACTCCGAGCGTATTTCTCGCATTCTTTCTAAGCGCGGCATTAAGCATAACGTCCTGAACGCTAAGTTCCATGAGCGCGAGGCTCAGATTATTGCTCAGGCTGGTCGTGAGGGTGCAGTTACTATTGCAACCAACATGGCAGGTCGTGGTACCGATATTCTTTTGGGTGGCAACCCAGATGTCATGGCTGAAGATATCCTTCGTAACCAGGGAATTGAGCCAGCTGAGGCTACTCAGGTGCAAAAAGAAGCTGCGCGCAAAGAAGCAAAGGAAATCTGCGCTACTGAGCGTGAGGCAGTAACCGCTGCAGGCGGTTTGTGCGTTATTGGTACCGAGCGTCATGAGAGTCGTCGTATTGATAATCAGCTTCGTGGTCGTTCTGGTCGTCAGGGAGACCCTGGTCAGACCCAGTTCTACCTTTCTCTTGAAGATGATTTGATGCGCCGCTTTGGTGGAGATCGCATGGATGGCGTTGCAGCAATGATGCAGCGCTATGAGCTTCCAGACGATATGCCAATTAAGGCAAAGATTGTTACCAAGCTTGTCGAGGGTGCCCAGCGCAAGGTTGAGGAAGTCAACTTTGCAATGCGTAAGAACGTCCTTGATTACGACGATGTTATGAACAAGCAGCGTCAGGTCATTTACGCAGAGAGAAACAAGATTCTTGACGGCAAGGATCTTATGGAGCTCATCGAGACAGTTACTGCTTCTACTACTCAGCGCATTTGCGAGGAGTTCTGCTACGGAGATGCTGACGAGTGGGATCTTGAGGGTCTTGAGAAGTGGCTCACTGAACTTACTGGTAAGACTGATCTTCCAGAGTTTACCGAGGATACCAAGTTTGAGCAGCTTGAAGAGGATGTCACCGCATTTGTCCAAAAGACTTTTGACGAGAAGACCCAGAAGCTTGGCGAAGAAGTTATGCGTGAGCTTGCTGCTCAGGTAATGCTTCGCGTCATTGATACTCGTTGGATGGCATACCTCCAGGAGATGGATTACCTAAAGACCGGTATTGGTCTTCGTGGTTTTGGTCAGCGCGATCCTCTGGTTGAGTATAAGACCGAGGCATACGAGGCATTTACGCTGCTGGTAAACACCATGTATGAGGACTTCCTCCGTACTATTCTTCGCCTTGAGCTGGTCAATCGTCCACGTCAGAATACTGAGGCAGAGGCCTTCCAGAATGCTCACTATTCTGGTGGAGAAGAGACCGACGGCGATCAAAAGGCACTTAAGCAAGGCAAGAGCATGCTTAAGAATGCCGCAGCTATTGGAAAGAGTCCACAGGGAACCGGCGCCAGCCAGTCTTCTGTATCAACCTACCGTAAGTCTGACGATCCAAATCCTTACGTCAACGTTGGTCGTAATGACCCTTGCCCATGTGGAAGTGGCAAAAAGTTTAAGAACTGCCACGGCCGAAATAGGTAAGAATGGCTGATACAGAGGTTGTTTCGCTCCAAGCTTTAGCGGAGCGTCTCTCTGAGGTAGAAGGATATCTTCACCTCACTGAGAAGCGTCAGCAAATTTCAGAACTTGAGGCAGAAAGTGCTCGTCCCAATTTTTGGGACGACGCTGAAACTGCGCAAAAAATAATGACTCAACTAGCATCACTTCGCGATGATGTTGCTGGTATTGATAGAGCTAAAGAGAAACTCGGTGATGCTGAGGCCGCTTTTGAGCTTGGAACAGAGCTTGGAGACCAAGCATCACTCGACGAATCTCAAGCGCTTGCGGCATCTCTTGAAAAAGACTTGTCGGAGCTTGAGCTTTCAAGCTGGTTTACTGATAAACTTGATCATGGTGATGCAATTGTTACTATTAAGCCTGGTCAGGGTGGTCTTGAGTCTCAAGACTGGTGCGAGATGCTTTTTCGCATGTATCTCAAATATTGCGATCGTCGTGGTTGGAAAGTTGATATCAACGACGCTCCTGTTGCAGAGGTTATTGGTCTTGACCGCGCAACCTTTACGGTAAGTGGCAAAAATGCTTATGGCATGCTTCGTGCAGAACAGGGCGTGCATCGTCTGGTAAGAATTTCTCCTACTGACGATAAGAAACGCAGGCAGACGTCATTTGCTGGTGTAGAAGTTTTACCCGTTCTTCCTGAAGATATTGAAGTTGCTATTGACCCCAATGACCTGCGTATTGATGTCTATCATGCATCTGGTCCAGGAGGTCAGGGAGTTAACACTACAGACTCGGCAGTTCGTATTACACATATTCCAACAGGAACGGTAGTAACCTGCCAAAACGAACGCAGCCAGCTTCAGAACAAAGCTGCAGCAATGAATATCTTACGCAGTCGTTTGTATGAGATTGAAAAGGAGAAACGCGAAGCTGAGCTGGATGAGCTTCGCGGTCCAAAGAGAGAAATCTCGTTTGGCAATCAAATTAGGAGTTATGTTCTTTATCCTTATCAGCTCATTAAGGACTTAAGAACAGGTGCAGAAACAGGAAACGTAGAGTCCGTTCTTTCAGACGGCGATCTTGATCAGTTCATCATTGCGTACCATCGCTGGGTTGTTGGCGGAAAGGATTAGTGTGCAAAAATCTACTTGGCAAAAGACCTTTAAAGATTCGTTCTTTATCGTCCTTGGCTGTGCAATTTTTGCAGTTGGCCTTGATGTATTTGAAGTTCCTAACGGACTTGCGGCTGGTGGTATTACTGGTTTTGCAACGATTATCAGAGCTGTTGCATTGCCTTTTGGTTTTGATTTGCCAGTTGGTATGCAAACAATCGCTATGAATATCATTTTGATGGCTTTTGTTGCAAAAAGCGGCAACAAAAAATACTTGCTCAAGAGTGTTGTAGGCTTCTTAATTTCCAGCATTTTTGTCGATTTATTTGCACCTTTTTTACCAGCTCTTGGCGCCAATGATCTTATGCTTGCTGCTTTGTGGGGCAGTATTATCTGTGGTTTTGGTCTTGGCCTTGTATTTAGAGCGGGTGGAAATACCGGTGGTACAGACATCATTGCTCAGGCGGTTTCCAAGCGTTTTTCTATTCCATCAGGCACTGCAATCATTATTGTAGACATTCTCATTATTATTGCGGCTATTCCGGTCTTCTCGTTAGAAAACGGTCTGTATTCTACTCTAGCAATCTTTGTTACAGGAAAAATGATTGACTTTGTCATCGACGGACCAAGGTCCGAGCGCTGCGTTTACATTATTTCCTCTGAGCACGATGCAATTGCTCACGAGATTCTCTATAACCTTAATCGTGGCTGTACGGAGCTTCAGGCGCGCGGACTGTGGAGTGGTGCGCACAAGCCTGTTTTGATGTGCGTTCTTGGTCGTACGGAGGTTGTTCAGCTGAAAGTTATCGTTTCCGAGATTGACCCCGATGCACTGGTATTTGTTTCAGAGGTTCACGAGGCAATCGGCGAAGGCTTTAAGTCATTTGAAGCTTTGGAAAGCTAATATACACAAAAATTTTGCGATTAAAATGGCGCCCGACGATGAACTGCCTCCTATTTCTTGTGTCTAAGAAATGGCGGCCTGTAAAAGGCCGCCATTTTGTGTTCGCTTAATAAATGATGAAGCGCTGGTCTTACTTAGCAGGAAGAATAGAAGGAGTGACGCAGACGACATCCTTGAGGCCTGCTGCTTTGAGCTCATTGATCTGCTCGTCAGTTGCACCTGTATCGGTAATCAGAAGGTCAATATCTTCTGCAGAGCCAAACTGGAAGTTGGAAGTAGTGCCCAGCTTGGAAGAATCTGCGACAACATAGTGCTTTCTAGAGCGCTTGAGCATCTGAGCGTTAATTGCTGGCTCAGGAGATGTTGCAGAAGTAAGACCAAACTCTCCCGAGAAACCCGTGCAGCCCAAGAAGCACTTAGCAGCAGTAATGTGCTGGATGCACTCAAGAGCGGTATCGCCAGTCATGGAAGCACGAGGAGGACGGATGTCGCCGCCAGTAAGGATGATAGAAAGGTCATGGATGTCTTCAAGCAACAGTGCCTTGCCGTTGTTTGTAACAACGGTTACGTCGTGAGCATCAATCCACTCAAGCATCCCAAGAGCAACGGAGCTGGTGTTGATGAAGATGCAATCACCATCTTCAACGTAGCGAGCAGCCTCACGTGCAATTGCTTTGTTAGAGCGAATCTGCCTTGAACCAGAAGGACGACCATAAGGATTAAGCAGGGTAGCAATGCCATACTGACGAGTCAGGATGCCGCGCTTCTCAAGAAAGTCCAGGTCACGTCTGATAGTCAAAGAAGAGACCTCAAAGTGATCAGCAAGCTCTAAAACACTTGCTTGTCCCTCTTTTTCTAGAAGCTCAGTAATTGCCTCGCGACGTGAATCTACGTAAGCCTTACTCCTTTTCATAAATGCCCTCCCTTTATGAGCAACATTTTTTCTTTGAATGTTCATTCATCAATAAAATAGAACATTAGAAGAAGGATATCAAGATATTTCAGAAAATAATAGTATGAATATATATGAATGTTTTAGATTATAAAAAATTTAACATATAAACTTTACATGGGATAATAGAAGGCGCTTCAATTACGTTCATAAAAACATGAACATTTGTATAGCTACTTGGACAAAAGATACGCTGAAAAAATATGAACAACTTTGATTACTGTTTGAGTAAAATTGATTGAAGTTAAGAACGTTTCATGGCATATTATCAAGTTATTAAGACTTGTCATGAGACGGTTTTGAGCCAATGTGTCTCATTAAGAGAAAGGCAAGGTGGTGCTGTGTTAAGTGATCTCCTTACCGAAGACCTAGTGCAGCTCGATGTTGTAGCTTCTAACTGGGAAGATGCAATTAGAAAGTCTGCGCAACCACTCGTCGATAACAACAAAGTAACTGAGGGCTATGTTGATGACATCATTAAAGGTGTCAATGAACTTGGCCCTTATATTGTTATTACCGAGCACGTTGCTCTTCCACACGCACGTCCTGAGTCCGGTGCACTTGAGCTTGCAGTAGGCATTACCGTGCTCAAGGATCCTGTTGAGTTTGGCAGCAAAGACAACGATCCAGTTAAGTTTCTTTTCCCACTTGCAGCAAAAGATAGTGAAGGCCACCTTAGCGCCCTTCAGTCTCTTGTTGAATTGCTGAGCGATCCAGATTTCTTTGCTCAGCTCGAAAAAGCTCAGTCACCAAAAGATGTTGTGGACCTTGTCCACACAAAGGAAGGTAGGTTGTAATGGCTGATAAGAAGTTCCACGCACTGGTTTGCTGCCGTGCAGGTATGGGTTCTTCCATGATGCTCAAGATCAAGATTGACCAGGTCATCAAAGAGAATGATCTTCCAATTGAGACTGAGCACGGTAATCTGGACTCTCTGATTGGTTTTAACGGCGATCTTGTTATTACCATGTCTGACCTTACCGATGAGCTCAACGCTGACGATCGCGTTCCTTCTGCAGTTGGTATCACCAACATTGTTGATAAGGCAGAGATGAAGGAAAAGCTCACCGCCTGGCTCGCAGAGCACAACGCATAAGCTCCCCTTTGTATCTTATTGGCGGGAGTTTCTCGTCATACGCAACGCTGGTTGCCTTCGGCGAGAAGCTCTCGCCAAACCTTTGACAAGAGGTACTTGTCACTTGATTGAGAGAACTTATCTGAGTAGGTTCGTCGGTTTATTTGCTGAAAGGGATTACGCATGCTCAATGCAATTCTCATGCAGCTTAGAGACACAGCCGTCATCATGGGCATTATTGCTCTTGTCGGCCTCTTGCTGCAGAAGAAGTCCGCTGTGGACGTCTTCTCCGGAACTGTAAAGACCATTATTGGCTTCATGATCTTCAACATTGGTTCTAGCGCTATGTCCGCTCAGGTCAACATCTTCAGCGACATGTTTAGTCGTGCATTCGCTGTTAAGGGCGTTGTAACCCAGGTTGAGGTCGCAACCGCTCTTGCACTGAATACCTATGGTACTGAGGTTGCTCTTGTAATGGTCCTTGGCTTCATCATGAACCTTGTGTTTGCCAAGATTACCCCATTCAAGTCCGTCTTCTTGACTGGTCAGCACTTCCTGTACTTCTCCTGCGTACTCGCACTGGTCTTCATTGCTCTTGGTCTCCCAATGTGGGTCACCATTGTTCTTGGTGGTGTCATCCTCGGCTTCTGCGGTGCTGCACTGCCTTCGTTGTGCCAGCCATTCGTCAACAAGCTTGTTGGTGGAGATTCCATTGCAATCGGCCACTTCAACTGCATCGGTTATGCATTCTCCGGTTACGTTGGAAAGCTCTTTGCTAAGAAGAACGAGGAGGACGGCGAGAAGGAAGCTAAGGAGCTCCCAGAGTTCTTCAAGCTCTTCAAGGACTTTGTCTTCTCCGTTGCTCTCTTCATGATTGTTCTGTTCTACGTTGTTACTATTGCATGTCTTGTCACCGGTCACTTTGGCGATACCCTTGCAAACAACAAGCCATTCACCAGCTACTTTGGTAACGATGTGTGGTGGATTTGGCCATTCCTTGCTGGTCTTCAGTTTGCTGCTGGTATGTCCGTTCTTGTTTACGGCGTCCGTCAGTTCATTGCTGAGATTACCGCTGCGTTTGTCGGCATCTCCGAGAAGCTCATTCCAGATGCACGTCCTGCAGTCGACTGCCCTGCAATCTTCCCATTTGCACCAAACGCTGTCATCATCGGCTTCATTGGCTCCTTCCTTGGCGGCCTTGTTGCAATGGCACTTATGGTTGCATTCCACAGCCCAACCATCATGATTCCTGCAGCGGGCATCTGCTTCTTCTCTGGTGGTACTTGTGGTGTTTGTGGTTACGCTTACGGTGGATGGCGCGGTGCTCTTCTTGGCTCCTTCCTGGTTGGTATCTTCCTGACCGCTGGTCCTCTGATTCTCTATCCTGCATTCGCACAGCTGGGAATTGCAGAGGCATCCTTCCCTAACGTTGACTACAACATCGTTGGTTCTATCATCTACGGCATCGGCTCACTCTTTGGTCTTGCCTAAGCCTAGATTTCTGTAGTACCTACTCAGCTCTACGGTTTCTTAGGGCGCTCGTGGAAAGCCCGCGGGCGCCCTTTTAAAAGCTTCACAACAAGGAAAAACATGGCAGACGAGAAGAACAACAAAAGTGTTACTGAGTCAGTGCTTGGCGATAT
Organism: Atopobium sp.; assembly: GCA_015258715.1. Classification (GTDB taxonomy): domain Bacteria; phylum Actinomycetota; class Coriobacteriia; order Coriobacteriales; family Atopobiaceae; genus Lancefieldella. Next base: position 40,632 of record JABZHR010000007.1, on the reverse strand, counting down.
GTTTGGCCTTAGCGTTGACAAAAAGCCTGCTCCAGAGCTTCCTGAAGATCAGTTAGTTCTAGAAGTTCTTGAAGACAGAACTCGTTTAATGGTTCAGGGAATTCTGTACTTGCTTATGGCGTTTGCTGCTCTTGCTCTGACATTTTTCTTTTGGGTTTACGCCAATGTAAGCGGCAATATTTTGGGTCTTGTTGGCGTTATTGCAGGACTCACCATTACGTGGTTTGCATCACGTGCCATGGGAAAGCGTTTTAGTCGTTTTGCCAGCGGTATTCATGTTATTGATTTTGGTCAGAAACACGTATTTATCTTTGCAAAATCCGACAAGAGAAAAGCACTTGTCGTTCCTTATACCAAGATTAAAAGCTACAAGCTTATCCGACAGGGCAAAGCACTGCGTCTGCTTTTTGAAGGCGCTTGGGTAAGCCATCCTTCAGGATTTGAATTTGTAGACATCAACCGTCCTTTTATGGCCTCTACGCTTGATGAAATTCAGGAGCAGATTGAGCAGCTTATGGCTCAGCACAAGGTCAAAGAGACGCGTTAATTCATTGTGCAGTAAGTGTCTTTGAGCTTGGACTCACAGACAGATAAGGAGTTGTAATGGCAACTGAAAAAGAGCAGGTTCAGGAGTTTCTCTCCATTGTGGGAAAGTCGCTTCATCAGTACGTACAGAGCATTGATTTTGACGCACTCTCCGCAGCTAAAAAGCTTATTTTAGACGCAGAGGCAAAGGGCGGCCGCCTGCACGTAACCGGTATTGGTAAGCCAGGTCACGTCTCTGGTTATGCTGCATCGCTCTTCTCGTCAACCGGAACTCCAACTTATGAGCTTCATGGCACCGAGTGCGTTCACGGATCTGCTGGTCAGACTCGTCCTGGCGACGTTGTTATTGCTATTTCCAACTCTGGCGAGACGGGCGAGCTCAAGGCCACAGTTACCTGCCTTAAGAACGTTGGCGTGCACATTATTGCATTGACTGGCAATCCAAACTCCTGGCTGGCAAACGAGGCAGAGGTTGCTCTTATTGCAGGCGTTGAGCAGGAGGGCGATTCCATGAACAAGCCTCCACGCGCTTCTATCCTGGCAGAGATCATGGAGCTCCAGTGCCTCTCCATCCTGCTCCAGAACGAGTACGGCCTTAACCCAGAGCAGTACGTTAAGTGGCATCCCGGTGGAGCTCTTGGCGCGTCCATTCGCGAGGGCAAATAACCCCAGATAAACACTGTAATACGTACAGAGGAGTTTGCATGTCAACATTTAAGGGCGTTATTGTCCCTATGGTCACGCCGTTTAACCGCGACGAAGAGCAGTCTATTAACTACGAAGCAGCTGAGCAACTTCTAGAAAAGCTTATCTCCGAGGGCGCTGACGGTATCTTTACGTTTGGTTCTAACGGTGAGTTCCACGTTTGTAATCCTGACGAGAAGATCAAGTTCTCCAAGTTTATTATCGAGAAAACCGCTGGTCGTCTTCCTGTTTACGTAGGAACCGGCGCTTGCTCAACAAAAGAGGCTCTCTATATGAGCCGTGAAGCAGCGGCAATTGGCGCCGATGCACTTTCCGTCATCAACCCTTACTTCCTGGGCATTTCTGACCAGCAGCTGGTTGAGTACTTCAAGACGGTTGCTGCAAGCGTCAAGATTCCTGTCCTTCTGTATAACATTCCTAAGGGAACCGGCAAAAACATCTCTAAAGAGGCTGTTGAGCAGCTGGTAACCATCGAGAATATCAAGGGTATTAAAGACAGCTCCGGCAACATTGATAACCTTAAGGATTATCTGGACGCTGCCGCTGGTCACGACGTTGATGTGCTTGTAGGCTCTGACGGAAAGATTTCTGAGGCTCATGCTCTTGGAGCTCAGGGCACAATTGCGGGTACTGCAAACCTTATCACCAAGGTTGTTGTTGACCTTTGGAAGGCTCTTGAGGCAGGAAATGCGGAGGAAGCAGCTCGCCTGCAGGCAGAGATTGAGCCAATCCGCGACATCCTGCACCTTGGAAGCACGCCTCAGACCCTCAAGCGCTCTCTTGAGCTTGCTGGATATCCTGTCGGCCCTGCTCGTTTCCCTGTTACTGAGGTTGCAGAGGGTGTTGACGAGAAGATCTATGCAATGCTTGACCATTATGGAATTGCTCATAACTAAGAATCAAAAATGACGGATTTCTCGCCAACTCAATAGGGTAGTGCGAGATACGTTTACAAGGAGATGTTGTATATGAAGATGCAGAAAGCTGCTGTTTCTCAGGCACTGGTAGATACCTGTGCGTTTGCAGTTGTTCGCGTCCCAACAGTTGAGCGTGGTATTGAAATTGCTGAGGGCCTTGCAGAAGGCGGCGTTCATGCAATGGAGATCAGCTACACCCTGCCAAACGCAGGCGAGGTTATTGCTGCAATTAGAGAGCGTCTTGGTAATAAGATGATTGTTGGTGCAGGTACTGTTATGGAGCCAACAACTGCTCGTCTTGCTATTATGGCCGGCGCACAGTTCATTGTTGCTAACTGCGGCTCTGACGAGGTTGCTCGTATGTGCAACCTGTATCAGATTCCTTATGCACCTGGCTGCACTACTATGACTGAGGCTAACCACAGCCTTGAGATGGGAGCCGCCTTTATTAAGTGCTTCCCAATCTCTAACGTCTATGGCCCTGAGCTGGTCAACCTCTTTAAGACACCAACTCCTTGGATGCCTTTGATGGCTTCTGGTGGCATTAACCTTGATAACCTTGCTGAGTGGCTTGAGCGCGGCGTTGACTGCTGCGGCATGGGAAGCCTGCTTACCAAGGGTTCAAAAGAGGAGATTGCTGCTAACGCAGCCAAGGTTCGTGCCATCATTGATGAGACACGCGCAAAGATGCAGACCGCATAACAGGTGCAGAACTAACTTGCAGGTGACGTATAACTAACGCTCAACAGCGTTTTTCTCGCGATTTTTAGACCGTCTCTTCAGTAGAGAAGAGGCGGTTTTTCTGTGGATGAACTGCGTGACGTATAACATACCTGCACTTTTGGTAAAATAAATTCTGTATCTGTCTCTTCGGAGTAAGAAAAGGAGCAACTGTGGCTAATCATTTTCGCACTGATGAGCAACAGGAGTCCTCGTTTGATGACCGTTTTGGGGTAATTTCTCAGGATGATCTGAACCAGCTTGACCAGCAAGATGTTGCGGCTGATCAAGTTGAAACCCAGGACTTTTCTGCTGATGTGCCAGTGGCCCAGGCTGCTGAACCTGTAACAACTGTATCTGATCCATTTGCTTCTGGAGCAGAAGCTGTACACGTGGTAACTGCTGAGCAGCAAAATAACCCTGAGCAGGCGCCTCTTGATCGCGCAAAGTTCTTTGCTGATCTTGCTCAAGACGCACCTCAGGTTGAGCGCACTGGTACTCCTACCATCTCTTTTAAGGGTGCCTCGCTTGTGTATCCATCACAGCCAAACCGCCCAGCACTGGATAACATCAGCGCTGATATCTACCCAGGCGAGTTTGTCTTTGTAGTTGGACACTCTGGTTCCGGTAAGTCATCTCTCTTGCGCCTTATTACGCGCGAGCAGAAGGCAACTCACGGACAGGTTATTGTTGCTGGTCAGGATCTTACGCGTATGCGTAACTCCAAGGTTCCGTATCTGCGTCGCCAGATTGGTACCGTCTTCCAGGACTTTAAGCTTCTGCCCGATAAGACCGTCTATGAGAACGTTTCTTTTGCACTTGAGTGCATTGGCAAGCCTCGTTCTGTTATTAAGGTGCAGGTTCCTGAGGTTCTGCGTCTGGTAGGCCTTGGCCAGAAGATGGACGCTTACCCAGACCAGCTTTCTGGCGGTGAGCAGCAGCGTGTTTCCGTTGCTCGTGCAATGGTTAACCGCCCACCACTGCTTATCTGCGACGAGCCTACGGGTAACTTGGACCCAGCAATTTCTCTGGGCATCATGAAGCTTCTTGACCGCATTAACCGTGCGGGCACTACGGTTGTAATGGCAACACACGATCGCGAGATGGTTGACTCTATGCGCAAGCGCGTTATCGCACTTGAGGCTGGTCACATTGTTCGCGACCAGGAGAAGGGAGGTTATGGCTACTATGGGGCTCTCTAATTTTGGATACTCTCTGCGTGAGGCCGGAAGCCACTTTAGAAGGAACTGGTCTACCGCTCTTGGTGCAATCGTAACCATCTTCTTGTCGCTGTTTATCATCGGCCTGTTTATTCTTGGTTCCGCTCTTATCGAGAACATGGTAGGAAGTGTCGAGAATCGCGTTACTATCCAGGCATTTCTTTCTGATGATGCAGATCAGTCTGCAGTAACTGCTTTCCAGCAAGAGGTCCAGAGCTGGGATACGGTTGAGTCCGTAACCTATAAGAGCAAAGATCAGGCTCTTGAGGAGTATCGCACTACCATGAGCTACCGCAATGCTTCCGATGCGGTTTCTGCTCTTGATGGTCAGAATCCTATTCCTGCATCTCTTGTGATTAAGCTCAAGGACCCTAAGGATGTTCAAGACGTTGCCCAGCGCATTGCCTCTTCATCATCTTTTGCAGCAATTGCTGATAATAAGAGCAATCCATCTGGTGATGTTCAGTATGGTCGCGAGACCGTTGAGCGTCTGTTCAGCGTAACAGCATACATTCGTATCGGCGCTATCGGCCTTGTTGGACTTCTGGTGTTTGTTGCCTTTGTCTTTATTAACAACACCATTCGCCTTGCTATTAATGCTCGCCGTCGTGAGATTGCAATCATGCGTCTGGTCGGTGCATCTAACGGCTTTATTCGCGGACCATTCCTTATGGAAGGTGTGCTTGAGGCACTTATCGGCGCTCTTCTCGCCATTGCTGTTTTGGTTGTTGGAGCCCACATGCTTCTTCCTGTAATGGCAGAGAGCATGACCTTCTTGACCTTTGCTATTCCAACAACGGTCATGCTGGGCATGAGCGGCCTTTTGCTGCTCCTTGGCCTGCTGCTGGGACTCTTTGGTTCTGCTATTGCTATGGGCCGCTACCTGAAGGCATAGCAACTAGGCAACCTGGTGCTTCAATTGTTAAAGAGAAGTATCAATTAAGAAAGTTTTTTGCATAAAGATTGCAAGGTAAGACCTCGTGAAAACCGTTCACGGGGTCTTTTTACGTTGAACGGTATTTACCAATTTGCAGGTAGGATGATATTTTTAAGGGTGAATTATTAGGCCACGTACTTGAATGGGGGCCAAGTATGGAGACCAACCTGCACAAATTCCAGGCTTTTACTTCCGCGGCGTATCACAGTAGCTTTACGGTGGCGGCAGAAGAGCTGGGATGCACTCAGTCGTCTATTAGTCGCATGGTGGCAAGTCTAGAAAAAGAGTGGGATGTCCGCTTGTTTAACAGACATGGAGGCTATGTAAGTCTGACTCCTGAGGGAAAGACGCTTTTGCCTGTTGCAGAAGAGGTGTGCCAGGCATACAGCAAGTTGAGCAATCAAGTGAATCGCGTCAGCGCCATTGAGATGGGCGATCTTGTTATTGCAGCGCCTTCGAGCTTTCTTTCACGAGCACTGCCAGGTCATTTGAAGAAGTACATGACCGATCATCCAAACATCAAAGTTGAAGTTATTGAGTGTACGTATGGAGAAGCCCTGCGTCTTATTAGCAAGGGTAAGGTGGATATTAGTTTTACTATGACTCGCGCAACTGAGCAGGGATTTACTTCAACTTTATTTGATCATGATGAGGTTATTGTTGTTTCTCAAAAGGGACATTACGAGAAGGACCTTGAGACAATTCCTGTTAAGCGTCTTATTGAAGAACCCTTTATTGTTGATATTGAGACAGCTCCTCTGCTTCAGAAGCAGCTCAAAAACGCACGTATGACATTTGCATCATCGGATTCATTCACCATTATGTCCATGGTAGAGTCGGGTCTTGGTGTAAGTTTGTTGCCACTTGAGGCAACAAAAGGTACAAATTTTGATATTGATGTACATCATCTAGAAACTCCCGTACATCGTAATGTCTTTATTACACATCGTGTAAAAGGCGAGATGTCGCGCACTACAGAAGAGTTTTTAAAGTATTTGGGTTAAAGATTGATACATAGTTGTGTACGTTAACTATTTGAAAATTGCATAACTGTTATTAGATTTTGGTAAAGATGTAAAAAGATTTAACTACCGCTCGCGGTTGTAGCTTTCACGCTTACGGGTTTATCTGACGCTCAGAGGGCGCTACTTCTTTTTTCAAATGGCTTCGGGTGCAAACATAGTCTCATCAAGTTCTTCGTCCGAGTAATTACGGGAAGGAGTGGGACATGGCAGAAAATGCCGAGGCACCTGAGATGCAAAAGTCGTTGAGTCTATTCAACTTCTTTACCATCGGATTTGGTGCGATCATTGGTACCGGATGGGTGCTCCTGGTAGGCGACTGGATGGTTCTTGGTGGAGGACCATTCCCCGCGATGATCGCATTCGCAATTGGCGCAATTTTCCTTGTACCAATTGGATGTGTTTTTGGCGAGCTCACTGCTGCTATTCCAATTTCTGGTGGCATCATTGAGTACGTCGATAGGACATTCGGCCGCCCAATGGGCTTTTTTACCGGCTGGATGCTTCTTCTGGGCAATGCTCCACTATGTCCTTGGGAGGCAATTGCTATTTCCACGCTTCTCACCGACCGTTTTGGTGCATTCCCTGTTCTTTCTTGGCTGAGGTCCGTTAAGCTCTACACCATTCTTGGTGCAGATGTTTACCTGTGGCCAACAGTTATCGCTCTTTGCTTTGCTATCCTGGTCATCTTCCTTAACTTCAAGGGCGCTGGCGCAGCAGCTAAGCTTTCGAGCTTCCTGACTAAGGCTCTGCTGACTGGTATGATCCTTGCAATGGTTATCTCCTTTGCAACCGGTTCTCCAAGCAACGGCCTCCCAATCTTCTCCCAGGCAACTGAGGTTGCAGGTGGTGAGGGAACAAAGGCTACCACCTTCTTTGGTGGCATCATTGCAGTTCTTGTTATGACTCCATTCTTCTACGCTGGCTTTGACACCATTCCACAGCAGGCAGAAGAGGCTTCTTCTGACCTTGACTGGAAGAAGTTTGGTATCATTCCTGCACTTGCACTTATGGCATCTGGTGTCTTCTATCTCATCTGCATCTATGCATTCGGAACTATGATTAACTGGCACGAGTTTGTTAAGTCTTCCGTTCCTGCACTTGCAGTTCTCGAGCGCATCAACCTGTTCTTCTACATTGCAATGCTCATCATTGCAACACTTGGACCTCTGGGCCCAATGAACTCCTTCTTTGGTGCTTCAACTCGTCTGATGCTTGCTCTTGGTCGTAAGAAGATGCTCCCAGAGGCATTCGCAAAGCTTGACCCTAAGTCCGGCGCACCTCTGACCGCAAACATGTTCATGGCTGGCCTGACCCTTGTTGGTCCATTCCTTGGTCGCAACATGCTCGTTCCTCTGACCAACGTTGCTTCTCTCGGCTTCATCTTTGCATGCACCATGGCTGGCGTTGCCTGCCTGCGCCTGCGTCAGACCGAGCCAGACCTGCCTCGTCCTTACAAGGTCAACGGTGGTATCGCAGGTATCATGGCTGCAATTCTTGCTGGTAGTATCATCATCGGCCTGATGGTTGTTCCTTTCAGCCCTGCAGCTCTGAAGCCAGTTGAGTGGATTATCACCATTTCTTGGATTGTCATTGGTATGGCCATCTTTATGATCTTTGGTCGTCAGTCTGAGAAGGCAGCAGCATAAGTTGCTTGCAAGCTCTAAAGGTTTCATCGGTACGTTGAACTAAGCACGTTATTTGTTTCTTTAGTTTGGATTTTTTTGCGCCCAAAAAGGGTGGGCGCAAAAAGATAGTAGTTATCATTTACTAGAGGGGGAAAGAAATGAGTAAGATTGCTTTTGTAGGCGGAAAGCTCGTTGACGGCACTGGCGCCGCTCCTGTTGAGGATTCTCTTGTCCTCGTAGACGACAAGAAGATCGCTTATGCTGGTCCTCGCACTGAGGTTCCAGAGGGCTATGAGGTCCGTGACATCCAGGGCCGCACCATTATGCCAGGTCTTATCGATACTCACCTGCACTTCTCCGGCAACCTGACCGACAACGATAACGACTGGGTTATCGAGTCCGTTGCTCAGAAGCAGGCATGCGCAGTCAAGCAGTCCTGGGACGCTCTCTCTCACGGTCTTACCACCGTCTGCGAGATTGGCCGCAATGGTATCGCAATTCGTGACCTCGTTAACATGGGCGTCATGGAGGGACCACGTATCTTCGCTACCGGCCTTGGCTTCTGCCGCGTTGCTGGTCACGGTGACTGCCACCAGCTCCCACAGGAGATTTCCAAGAATGGTCACCCATGGGGCGATCAGGTAGACGGTCCTTGGGATCTTCGTAAGGCAGTTCGTCGTCGCCTTCGTGAGAACCCAGACGCAATCAAGATTTGGGCAACCGGTGGCGGCATTTGGCACTGGGACTCCGGTCGCGATCAGCACTACTGCTACGAGGAGATCAAGGCAGTCTGCGACGAGGCAGCAATGGTTGGCATTCCTGTTTGGTCACACTCCTACAACAGCTTCTCCGCAGCTTATGACTCCGTCCGTTGCGGCTGCGAGCAGATGATTCACGGCTTCGAGCTTGATGCAAAGACCATGGATCTTATGTGCGAGCAGGGCACCTTCTTCACTCCTACCATCGGCTTCCTGCCAACTTGGTACGGAACTTATCCACCAGAGTGGACTCCAGAGCTCGACGCATTTGCAGGCGACACTGTTGTTGAGAAGGGCCTCAACCGTACATACGAGAACCTCCGTGCTGCTAACGAGCGTGGCGTCACTCTCACCATCGGCTCCGACTCCTTCAGCTTCGTAACTCCTTACGGCTGGGTCACCATCGACGAGATGTATGACTTCGTTGAGAAGGCTGGCGTCACCGTTCTTGAGACCATCAAGGCTGCTACTCTTAACGGCGCAAAGATGGTTCACCACGAGGATGAGTTTGGCTCCCTCGAGGCTGGCAAGCTTGCTGACCTCCTGGTTGTCAAGGGCGACGTTGCTACCAACATCCGCGACCTTACCCCAGATAACATGGAAGTTATCATGAAGGAAGGCAGCGAGGTTATTCGCGGCACCTTCTAAGAGGTAAACCAATCCCTTCTGGAGCCCCTATGCAGTCTCTGCATAGGGGCTCTTTTTGTGTGTACAGGAGTGGCGAGAAACCCGGCGAGGGTTCCGACGTCTATCCGTCGAGATGTTCGTCGAGAAACCCGTCGAGAAACCCGTCGAGAAACCCGTCGAGATCCCTGGAACTTCGCGCCTTATCTGGACATCGTCTATCACAAGGCACTTTAGGGTACATATCAGAAGATTCATTGGGTCAGCGCAAAAGGCGCTGGCTTCTACCTACAGGAGGATTTTTGGCTAGAAAACGCATACATAAAGGAAACCGTCGTCAGGGACGTGCAAAAGTCTCCAAGCGACCATCAGCGCTGCTTACGGGCACGTTGAGCCTTTCTCGCCCAGGAGTTGCTACCGTAAGCACCCCTGAGGGAACGTATGCGCTGGCCAAGCACGGTATTCACGAGGCAATGCACGGAGACGAGGTTCAGGTTTCGCTTGTCTCGGCCAAGGGAAAGACTCCTCTGGCAAACGTGCGTTTTGTGCTTACGCGAGCTACTCAGACGTTTTTGGGCATCTACCACGACGCCGGTCCACTTGGCGCTGTGGTGCCGCTGGATAGCCGCATCCAGCGCGATTTCTTTGTGCTTCCCGAAGATCCTTCTGTTGGACGTCATTACGTTTTTGAGGGCGACGTAGTTGTCGCGCGCATCACGGAGTATCCAACGCGTAAAAGCGCTGCTGTAGTCACCATTGAGCGTCGCGTGGGCTCTGCCGAAGATCTGGACATGAACGTTGAGGCAACCATTGCTTCATATGGCCTGGCAACAGAATTTCCTATCAAGGCGCTCAGACAAGCCGAAAAAATCTCCGTTGATGCAGATAAAGCGCTTGCGGAAGACGTTTCAAGACACGATTTGCGAGAAAATTTGTGTATCACCGTAGACCCCGCGGATGCTAAAGATTTTGACGACGCCGTTGGTGCGCGGAAGCTTGAAGACGGTCGCTTTGAACTCTGGGTTCATATTGCAGATGTGGCTCACTACGTAAAATGGGATTCTTCCATTGACCTGGAAGCTCGTATGCGCACTTGCTCGGCATATTTAGTTGACCGCGTGCTGCCTATGCTTCCAGAGAAACTTTGCAACGACGTGTGTTCTCTGCGACCAGCTGAAGACAGGCTGGCCATGTCGGTAAAGATGACTTTGACCAGCTCAGGCAAGATTCTTGGCGCAACTGCCATGAATTCTGTTATTCGCTCACGAGCAAGACTCAGCTACGACCAGGTAGATAGCTATCTCCAAGGAGATAATGCGGCACTTGACTCTGCCGTTTCTGCAGAAGACGCCGGCGCAATCAAAGAAATGATTAACGTGCTCAATCAAATCCGAGCACTGAGAGAAGAGATTCGTGAGAAACGCGGCTCAGTAGATTTTGAGAGCGTGGAGACGCGCGTAGTGCTTGACGAGAATAACAAGCCAGTTGGAGTCTCGGTGCGAGAGCGTACTCAGGCAACGGGGCTTATTGAGGAAGCAATGCTCGCGGCTAATGAGAGTGTTGCGCACATGCTCAGCCAGCACGACCTTGAGTCGGCATATCGAGTGCATGAGCAGCCTTCGCCAGAGTCGCTCAAGCTTGCGGTTACTCCGCTTGTAGCTATGGGAGCGCTTGAGCCAGACGTTGCGTCTCGTATTGCCCTTGGCGATCAGACTGCGTTGCAAGAAGCGCTGGAGTCAGTGCATGGCACACGTTATGCTCGCGTGGTAAATGCGCAGCTGCTCAGGGCCCAAAAACGAGCTATCTATCTGCCAGCAAATCAGGGTCACTTTGCTCTGGGAGCAGATGCGTACTGCCACTTTACTTCGCCAATTAGGCGCTATCCTGACGTGATAGTTCATCGCACACTCAAGCGTTTGCTTCGTGGTCAGACGGCATCTCGCGCAGTGCTCAGCGCGCTTCCAGATATCTGCAGCACCTGCTCTGAACAGGAGCGAAAGGCAGATGCAGCAGCTCGTGCTACGCAAAAGATCAAATTGGCTGAGTACTATCAGAGCCGTCTGGGAGAAGAAACGTGGGGAACCATTGACGGCTGCGAGCGCTTCGGCCTGTTCATAACGTTGGATGGTACCTACGCCGACGGGCTTCTCGCCGTGAGGGACTTGGGCCACGAATGGTATGTGTATGACCAGGAGACGCTGGCGCTGATAGGGGAATCAACAGGTAAAACGTATCGAATTGGCGGACGTGTACGCGTGAAGATTTCTGGCGTAAATGTGGCTCGTGGTCAGATTGATTTGGCACTTGTGGAATAATAAGCAGGTAGATTACGTGCGGGTTTATTAAGCGCCCGCGCAGATGATTGCATGATTGATATTGAATGATAGGTGAGTAAGATGGCACTTTCGGCACTTTCAGATGAGCTGATGCGCGCTGAAGGCATGATGATGCAGGACCAGAACGAAGAGGCACTTGAGCTGCTGCTTCGTTTGGCTGAAGACGCTGAAGAATATGTGGACCGCAACTGTCAAACCACAGATGAGGTGCAGTATTTTGCGTTCCCAACGCTTTTTGACCGCCTGGCGTATAGGCGCGTGGAGAACGATCCTCGCAAGCTTGAGGATGTTGCTGAGCCGTTTGATCGTCTGTACGGAGACCTTGCGATGGCTTACGTACGTACCGGCGATTACGAAAACGCCATGACTGCGCTGAAGACTGCGATTCGTTGGAATCCAATGAACTGCGGATTTAGGCTTGATCTGGCCGATCTGTTTAAGATTGCTGGCGATATTCGCGAGCACATGGCTCTGACCTTTGGCGTTTTTGAGCGAGCAAGCGAGGCAAGACATCTGACCAGGGCGTTTTTGAACTTTGCAGCATGGTTTGAGGCTCAAGGTAGGCTCGAGCAGGCTGCGGCATGCCTGAGGGCCGCTCGTCGTTTTGAGGTTAAAGACAGCACTCTTGAGGCTGCGCTTGACCAGGCTGCAGGCACTCCTAAAGACCCTGACGGCCTTACCGACGAAGAGGCAAACGACCTGCTAGAGGCAGAGGGTCTGCCAACAGGCGCAAACGCTGAGATTGCGGTTTGCCTGCTGATGTGCGCACAGGATTGCGCCGCCATGGGCGACAGAGCTACCGCAACTGAGATGACCATTCGCGCTCGCGATCTTGTGGGCGAGCAGGCGGCTCTTGCGCTTCTGCAGCTTGTTCGTGACGCCGCAATCTCCGAGGGCTTCACCGCAGGCGGCAATCCCGTATCTGCTGACGCATCCAGCAACGTATCTGGCGAGAAACCCGATGCAGCAGAAACTTCAGACGGGGAAGGCAAGTAAGCATGGCCGAGACCCAGGGAAAACAGCAGGGCAAGAAGTCGATTGCACGCAATCGCTCTGCTCGCCATGAGTACGAGATTGGCGAGACCTTTGAGTGCGGCTTGGTGCTTACCGGCACTGAGGTCAAAAGTCTGCGCGAGCGTGGCTGCCAGCTAACCGATACGTTCTGCCTCATTCGTGACGGCGAGGCGTGGATTCACGGCATGCACCTGCATCCGTACACCAACGGCGGTGTGTGGAACGTTGATCCAGATAGAAAGCGCAAGCTGCTGCTGCATCGCAGGCAGATTGACTATCTTGACGGAAAGCTTCGCCAGAAAGGTTTGGCACTGGTTCCGCTTGAGATTTACTTTGACGAGCATAACCGCGTTAAGCTGCTGATTGCGCTTTCGCAGGGTAAAAAACTCTACGACAAGCGCGCATCTGCAGCTAAGCGTGATTCTGACCGCGAGATTCAGCGAGCTCTCAAGGAGCGCAGCCGCTAGGAGTGCGTCGCTGCCGCACGCGAGCGTACCGTCGCAAGCGGATGGCGCTCGGAGCACGTCGAACTTCTCGTCAAAAAATTTCGTGCGAATTTTATGAGAATCATTCCTATTTTCGGAATAATGCTTTAGAATCACTCAAGATTTGTTACTATCTGCATGAGCACTTAACCGCGGATAAGGGCCACGGTTAGTTGCCATCCGCGTTAAATGCGCGAATAGAAGAAAAAGCGCGCAAGCGCTTGGAGAGAGGAATAAAAATGGCAGAGAAGACTTACAAGTTTGTTTGCACCGTTTGTGGCTACGAGGTTGAGGTTGACACTCCAGAGCTTCCTGAGGACTATGTTTGCCCAGTTTGTGGCGTTGGTCCTGAGATGTTCGAGCTTGTCGAGGAGTAAACTCCCCACAAATTAGTCAGACAGGTTTTCCGTGCAAGATTGCACGTTGGTAACCTCTTTGATGATCACCCAAACAAAATCGTAAAAGCGATGTAGGATTTAACCTGCATCGCTTTTCGTATACGTCTGCGTGATATGTGTCGCTGATGTGCGCATTTTGGTTGGAGTAGTCTTGAAGCACGCACTACAAATGTCAGATTCGGTGGAAGTTGCTGCGTTTTTGGCCTTTTCGGGCGGAGTTATGGACGCCTATTCCTACCTGGTACGCGGCGGTGTTTTTGCCAACGCTCAGACCGGAAACTTGCTGCTTTTGGGCGTAAATCTGACCAGTGGATCGTTTGAAAAGTGCCTCAAATACGCTCTGCCTGTTTTGGCATTTGCTATTGGTATTGCGGTTTCGTATGCCATTCGAGCCATTGCGCGAGAAGAACATCTGCACTGGAGGCAACTTGCGGTTATCGTAGAGATTGTGCTCCTGAGCGTTGTTTCTCTGCTTCCAACAGACATGAATCTGCTGGCAAACAGCTTGACGTCACTTGCGTGTGGCATTCAAGTCCAGGCGTTTAGAAAGCTTCACGGACACGCGTTTGCCACAACTATGTGCATTGGTAATCTTCGCGGTGGAACGCAAGAAATAGCCGCATATATGCATACGCACGAGCCTGTTCATATTGAGACCTCGCTGCTCTACTTTGGAACTATTTTCTGCTTTGTAGCTGGTGCGGTAGTGGGTAACTTGTTTATTCCGCTGATGGGCACTCACATGATTTGGCTCTCACCTGCGGCGCTTCTCGTGGTTATTCTGGTCATGTTTATTGATCGCGAGAAACAAGTTCTAGAAGTTCACGGTAAGTCTGCAAAGTAAGCCGTAAAGTAAGTCGCAAAAAGCCGTTCCCAAAATAGTCATATCTTTTTTGAAAGAATGGCAGTTCATGGGGTATACTCTCTACACTTTGAATTGCAGGCAGCGACACACGCGCCCGCAATTCAGGAACATTGAAAACTGCATGGTGGCAGTTTCTCTCATTTTTGGGGGTGACTGGATTCGACAAGGTGAGTTTGCGGTGGGCAGCAAGCCGTGGTCTCCTCGCCACGTAAAACAGGGGTAACGTCAAATTGAATTGACAACACTCTTACTTTTGAGCCTCGTATGGCTCTCGCTGCTTAATTTAGTTCAGCGCGTCTAACTGGGATTTTCTCCTGTTCTCAGGGTGACGTCATTTTAGGGAGATGCTTGTAAGGACGTAGTTGGTATGCCTTACAAAAAGATTGAACCAACTGGAGCACCAAACGCCTGTTACTAAGTGTGCGGTACTTGAGATGTAATTAGTAACTGAGCTTGGAGACACCTGCCTAGGATTTGCTTTGGACCGGAGTTCGATTCTCCGCACCTCCACCATACATTCGTTACTCATGAATGACGAGAAACCCCGTGATTCATGAGTACTTTTTTAAACGCAACATTGTGTTGCACGTCTGCAAAAGAGCCGCACTCCGATGTATTTGGAGTGCGGTTTTTGCTGTTCAGGACTTATTTTTACGTTGGCGCTTGTTTTTATCCGTTCAGCGGAAAGTCAAAGGTTGCAGGCGGTAGAGGAGTAATATTTAGTTAGTAATATCTAACAAACATAAAAAGGCACGTTCAGGCATCATTTTCAGCACGTGCGGTCCATCGGGTCAATGGATTATTTTTCAAGTCATATATCACTGTGGATTGAAAATAGAATCGAGGCGAAGCAATGTCAAAGAGTGCTTCAAAGTTTCAAAAAGTATTGATGTCGTGGGTGTACCGCGGCAAAGAGATATTTAAGCCCCTTAATACCGGCGCTATTGATGAACACGTGAGATGTGTGCGAGAGTATGTGGCCAACATTTTCTTCTACACTAAAGGCAACACTACCATCATGATTGACGCAGGATACAGCTATGATCGCCTGCAAGAAAAGATGGACTGGCTAGGAATTGACCCTCAAGAGATTAAACATATCCTGATTACTCACCTGGATACTGATCACATTGGCGCAATTGAGTCGGATAGTGATCAGCTCTTTAGCCACGCGCAGGTTTATATTGGCGATGTTGAAAATAGGTATTTAACAGGAGAAGTTCGTCGCCGTGTAATGAATGGCTGGTTCAAGCTACCAAAGGTAATCATTCCAAATAAAAAGACACTTCTGCACGATGGAGAAGTATTTGAAATTGATGGCATAAAAATTGAAGCAATTCTGGTCCCTGGCCATACCTGGGGACATGTGGTGTACCTGATTGATGACGAGTATGTATTCTCCGCTGATACCATTTGGTTTGGCGCTGACGGCGGTTATAGCTTTATCAACAAGCTTGCAGAAGACAATAAACTTGCTGTTGAATCGCTTGCAAAGCTAGAGGGAATCCTGCGCCAGCGCGGACTTAACCCCAAGATTATCACCGGTCATACAGGTTGGGCGGATGACATCAACTTTGTTTTCGCCCATACTGACGAAGTCTGCAACGTCAATAAACCTGTCAAAGTTCATGACCCTAAGGCTCCTTACGACGCATATGATGAGCGCGACGATACTCGTGAAAGTGCAGTTAGCACGCCGCTTCTGCCCTGTAATAGGTAACGCTGAAGCAACGGAAAACATACGATAATCGCATGTTAGGACTCTGCCAGAAATGGCAGAGTCTTTTTTGAGGCTTAGCCTGTTGAGTGCGGGAAGCGCGCAAAACATAAAACCTTCCATTTCTTATGTCCAAGAAAGGGGAGGCAGTTCACGATGCGGGTCTGCGGCCGCCGTGGGACTACGCCGTGGCAATCCGCGAGACGAGCGCGTTGGCCCACTCAATCGCCTCGCCGACGTCCTGGATTACCGCCATGCCTTCGGCGAGCGCCTGGTACTGCTCATCCCACCCCTCGCGAGCCTCGACCGTCGGCGGCCAGGCCTGCCTCTGCCTGTAGGCGAAGAGCCTCTCGCACGTGCGCTTCGTCGCAGCGAGGTCTATGTCGCTGTTCGAGAACATGACCTGCAGGTCGACGAGGTCGCGCACCCTGTCGCCCGTCCCGGTGACGGCGTGCAGCTTCTGGGCCACCTGGTGCTCCAGCGGCATGAGTGGCACCCTCCCCGGGCTGGGGAGGCCGAGCGCTGCGAACGCCGCGTCCGCGTCTTCGAGGTCGATTCAGTCCGCTGCGTCGGCGTCGCCTATCTCGTCGTGTCCCACCTCGAGCGGGACTGTGCACCACGGCTTGCCGAGGTAGGAGAGTCTTACGTCGAAAGGCCGCATGACGTACTCCTCCGGCACGTCCTTCGGGTGCGCGGGCTCCCTGGGGATGACCCGCCCTGTGAAGCCCTCCCAGCCGCGGGCGAGCGCTGCCCCGAGGAGATCGGCGTAGGCGGCGGGGTCGGTGGCGGTCGCGGTGTCGAGGTCGGTGGTGTAGCGCGTTCGGGCGTTGCCGTAGCGCATCTTGATGGCGCTCCCTCCCTTCACGACCCCGTCGGGCAGCATTCCCGCGACGACGGCGTTGGCCATGAGCGTGCGCAGCCTCACGTAGGCGGCCTGGTTGTCCCCGCACTCCCTGCGGATCGCGTCGTCGAGGTGGCGCATGCTGTTCGGCCTCTTCGCGTTCATGAGAGCTTCTCCCTCAGGTCGTCCATCTCCCCGCTGGTTATGTATCCCTCGTGCTGGGCCGTCTCCGCGGCCTCGTGCGCCCGCTCGCGCCCGAGTCTCGGCGCGGCGGCGCGGATGGCATCGGCCGCGCGCTGGCAGCGCACGCCCTCGTAGTGCGTGGTGCTCTCCCCCTGGCGCATACCCAGCACGGTGACGCCCTGGCCGACGTCGCGCCTGACCCTCCTTGGGGAGGCGACCCAGATGCGGGTGGGGTCAGTGGGGGTGAGGCCCAGCAGCGCCACGACGGACTCGCCCCAGAGGTAGGCCCCCTCGCCCGCGGCCTTCACCGCGATGGCGTAGGGGGCGGCCTCTTGATGGGGCCAGACGGGCATCCTGTAGACGCCCCGGGCGACACGCACGAGCTTACCGCGCCGCTCCTGCTGGACGAGCTCGGTGTTGGGGATGCCGAACTCCTTCGCCTCGGCGGAGGTGACGAGTCCGAAGTCGTCCACGTTTGCGTATATGTCGTCGATAATTGCCATGGCAAAAGTATATCGCATGTGAACTACTTTTGACACCATAATCTTCACGTCCGTGGCGGGTAGTTGTGATTGCAAATAGAAAGTAATCAAAGTTTTTAGAATTTCTCGTTGACATATTCCACAAGTGGAATTACTATCTTAGTAAGATATTCAACAAGTGGAATATAAGGAGATGAGAGATTTGCTTAAGCAGGGAATTCTTGGTCTCTTGAATTATGGGGATATGTCCGGTTACGAGATTAAAACCATCTTTCAACAGTCGCTAAATTACTTCTGGACTGCTCAGACAAGCCAAATCTATAGAGAACTGCAGGCGCTAGAAAAAGACGGCTGGGTTACCTCAACGCTGGTTGCTCAGAAAGGAAAGCCGGACAAGAAGGTTTTCTCGATAACTGAAGCCGGTAAAGAGGAGCTGAACAGATGGCTGAGGGAAGACTCTCAGTCCTCGGTGCTGCGCATTCCGCTTTTGATGCAGACGTTTTTTAGGGGCGAGTGCTCCTACGAGGAAAACCTTGCGTTCTTTAAACGAATCGCAGATAACGCCTCGTCGTTTCCTGGCGGAAGCGAGCTAGCAACGGGCGCAGTAGCCGCTTACGCAGCGCAAATGGGTGACCCGGAGAAGGCGTTGTTCTGGAAATTTACTATCGAGTACGGCAAGATGCACGAGGAAATGCTTAGAGCATGGAGCGAGAAGTGCATGAAGGAGCTGGAGGCGCAGCATGAACATTCTGCTCATTAATGGCAGTCCCAAGGGTAAAGCCAGCAATTCTCTGCGTCTTGCAAAGAGCTTCATCGAGGGCGTCTCTGAGCAGCACGCCCATGAAGACGTGACCGTTGAACAGCTCAACGTTGCCACCATGGACATCAAGCCTTGCAAGGGATGCTTCCATTGTTGGAAGAACACGCCTGGTAAATGCATTATGTCGGACGACGAAGAAACGGTCATTCAAAAGCAGCTTTGGGCCGATCTGGTTATTTGGAGCTTCCCGCTCTACTACTTCAACGTGCCTGGACTGCTGAAGAACCTTATTGACCGCCAGCTCCCCATGAGTCTGCCCTTCATGAGCGACGCAAAGAGGGGATACGGGAGCGGCGCCCACGAGTCTCGCCACGATGTGTCCGGCAAGAAGCACGTCCTAATCTCTACCTGCGGATTCTATTCTTCAGAGGGTAATTACGACAGCGTTACCAAGATGTTTGACCACATTCTTGGCCAGGGTAACTACGAGAGCATTTTCTGTGGTCAAGGCGAGCTCTTCCGCGTAAAGGAGCTTTCTGCGCGCACTGATCAGTACCTCGCGCTTGTCAAAAAGGCTGGTACCGAGTATGCGCAGGGCGTCATTTCTAACCAGACACGGGCCGAGCTCAAAGTTTTGCTGTATCCAAAAGAGATGTTTGAGCAGATGGCGGATGCAAGCTGGGGAATTTCTCGCGATACAAGCGCTCAGAACAGCACAAACGCTGGCGAGAAACCCGTTGAGCAGCTACCGTTTGACCATATCTTCACCTCCCAGATGGCGGCTTTGTACGACAAAACGGCTTACGACGGCAAAGATCGTGTTCTTGAGATGAACTACACCGACCTTGGTCGTAGCTATCAGATTTTGCTGGGTAAAGATGGCAGTAAAGTCTTTACTGACGGTAGTCTCACTACTACCACAAAGCTCAACACTCCGTTTGAGGTCTGGCAGTCCATTTCTAGGGGAGAAATTAGCGGACCAGAGGCACTGGGTAAGCATCTGTATACCGTTGAGGGCGATTTTTCCTTCATGATTGATTGGGACAAGTATTTTGGTCCAACGCCTGGTAGTTCAACTAAAGCTGCGCAGGACGCGTCGGCTAAAGAAGTCGGCAACGCACAGAAAAATCCGCAGATGATTACGATGCTGCTCCCTTGGATTACCTTCTGGACCGCAACATCATTTGACTCTCAGGTTGGCGCGATGATTACGCTGCTTGTTACTGCCTTGATGCCGCTTATTATGAGGAACTTCAAGTTCACCATCTGGGACAGAATCTCATTTGCCCTGGTTGGCGCATTATCTGCGGGTGTTTTTATGAGCGGAAATGGCGACAGCAATTTGATTGTCAATCTGGGCTACCTGGCTTTTGGCCTTATGTGGCTGGCTTCATGCCTGACCAAAGAACCTCTCTGCGCTGCTTACGTAAAGTACAGCTACGGTGGAGATAGCGCCTACAATAATCCACTGTTCATGAAGACAAACTATATTTTGGCTGCATGTTGGGGTGCTATGTACGTTTTAACTGCCATCTGGAGTTGGTTTGCAGTTCACAATGGAGTGGGTGGAATTTTGGTTATCGTGAACAACCTGGTTCCTATTGGAATGGGTCTGTTTACGGCTTGGTTCCAAAAGTGGTATCCAGCTAAGATGGCAAGCGGAAAGTAAGCAGTTCAATCCATTACAAAACACCTACGCGTCAAAAGAGAGCCAGTACTGAACTGCCTCCTATTTCTTGAACATAAGAAATGGGAGGCAGTTCATATGCGGGTGATTATGATTCTGTAGCGTGTTAGCGTTGGCTTTTAGGCCTGGCGCACAAAATAGCGCAGCTTTGGTAGGTTCTGCCGAAGAATCGACATGTTCCTAATCAAGATAGCTAGGCAGCTAGGCGGTCGCACTGCCTAATATACATCTTTATGCATAAACTTCACTTAATATGCTTGAAAATGAATAGAGAAATATAAAAAATCTAACTATAGGTAAATTCCGCTTCTAAGGAACACACCTATGACAGATATTCTGCACAATTGCAGGCATATTACACATCAAATGAAGATAATCTGCACGTTTGAGGTATTTTCAGCGTAATGTATACGTCTTTTTGACAGATTATCTGACTTAAGTGTGTTTTGAACTGACTCCTATTTCTCGTGTCAAAGAAATGGGAGGCAGTTCATACGCTGGCTCTCTTTTTGGGTTTCTCGCCATTTTGCTTTACCATAGCAACATAAGGAGATGATACGACATGAATAAAGCGGCTCAAATTATCAAGAACCTTTCACAGGGCTTTTTGATTTCTGGCATTTTAAGTGCACTCATGGGCGCATACTACCTGTTCGCTAAGGCAGGGCTTCCTTTGCAGGATCCTCCGCTGGCGCTCAAGATTCAATACGAGATTGACTTTGGCGTTGGCGAGAAAATGTTTATGTTGGGCTTAACCTGCCTGTTTATTGGCTGCATTGGCTATACCGTTGCGTGGATTTGCTCTAGGACAGAGAAAGTTCAAGATCCAAATAAGTATCAGGCGGGTAGACCTTCTCGCCCTAACGAGGCAAACTAAAGCGCGGATTGCAGCAGAGGCTGAGGCTCGCGCGGAGGCTGGTTCGGCATCGTGTGACGCAGTACCTTGAAGCGCCCTAAGCTGAATTCATGTTCATCAGCAGCAGATGCGGGACAAATACAAAAATTTGAACTATTTTCAAAATAGTATTGTCCATACAAACTATACTATTCATCAGCCAAATTCACTTTTTATGTGAATACTAATTTCTCTTAAGTTTTGACTATCAATTTGTAAGAAAATGTATCTGTAATATGCACATCTTTTTGAGGGGCCATCATGAAAAAGGGTTTTCTTAAGAGAATCTCAGTCTTTCTAACCATGGTTGTGGCGTGCCTGTTTATGTCTATTAATACAGCTCAGGCACTCGATCGCCAGAAAGACGATAGTGATCTTACCCAGATCAACATTTACCAGTTCACGCTGACCAGAGACAACATGACTGTTCTCTCGCAGGGAGCTGGCGTTAAGCGCATAGAGATTCCTGCTTCTGATACAGGCAATCTTCCTTCAACTGCCTTTGTTGTTCAGCCAACCAAGGACGGCTCCAACCAGCAGTATGCTCAGCCTCTCTCGCTGAAGTTCTCTAATGCTGGCACTGTTGACGGTAAGTCCGTTGACGTTTATGTCACCATTAACTCGCTGGACCTTACCCTTAAGAATGCCAACGCAGATTACAACAACCCCAATAAAACCGACGTTCCTTTCTTGACGGTTGATGAGAATTGGGGAACTAAGTCCTTCCAGATCATGGACTACATTGACGTAAATCACCCCAGCTACACTGCCGATATGTTCAGATCCTATGCAATCAGCGCAAACGTGACAGTAGAGCTTAAGTACACCGATGGCACCCCTTGTGACCTTAAGCTTGTCATGCAGCCAAGCGATATTGACGTTGTCGGTGACACTGGCGCAAACGAGACCTTCTCGCTCATTAACGCCAATAGCACCATCGATAGCATTGTTATGAACAACAGGAACATTCTTGTTGAGAGCACCAGCGGCAGCAATATTACCTGGAATCCTGTTCGTGGAACCTCTGGTCCTGACCAGGAGAAGAACCTTGCAGGTTTTGCTGTTAAGTCCAAGTCAAGCAGTATGACGTTTGAGTCCACCAGTGCAGCTACCAGCGGTAGCCTCTTTGGTGTGTACACCGAGGCAATTACTCCAGCTCCTGTAAAGGCCGTTGATCCTGAGCAGGCTCCTGCCAAGGCTGGAGAAACCATTACGTATACCGGCACCTTTACGCTGCCAAAGCAGGGTATTGATACCATCGGCAAGATTAAGTCGATGAGCATGGTTGACACCTTTGACGAGCGCCTTGATTTCCAGAGCCTTACCGTAAGCTTTGACGGCCAGACCCTGACCGAGGGCACTGACTATACCGTTTCTGTTGACGGTCAGAAGGTTACCGTTGACATCAAGGACCACCTGCTTACCAAGGCAAACGGCGGCAAGAAGTTTGTTATTACCTACAAGACTGTTACTAACAGCAAGGTAGAGACTGACGGCTCCAACATTGATAACGAGCTCACACAGGTTGTTGACGGCAACGTTGCTCACTCCAACAAGGTAACCACTGAGCTTCTGTACGAGAAGACCCATGAGTTTGTCAGCGGCACTCCTAACAGGGAACTTCCTCAGGAGGTCCTGGATCTGCTTCCTGGTAAGCAGACCAGAATTCCTAACGGCACTACCGTTACCCCTGATCAGCCACTTGGCGGCGTCACTCGTGTTGAAACTCCAGATGGAACTTGGGTATTCATCGGTTACGATCACGATTCCGAGGTCATTGACCATAAGAACGCTCACTTCATTGGCGTTTGGGTAGTTCTGCCTCAGCCAAAGAAGGACGTCCTGGACGGTCAGGGTAACTCCATCGACGGCAACAAGGTAACTGCTGGTCAGGTGCTTACGTACTCCGTCACCTATACTAATACCACCAACACTGCTCGCGATGTCACCATTACCGATGTCATCCCAGAGCACACAACTTACGTTGATGGTTCTGCTGATAACGGCGGCACCTACGACCCAGCTACACGTACCGTAACCTGGACTCAGAATGTTGCTTCGGGCGACACGCTCACCGTAACCTTCCAGGTCAAGGTCAACAAGGGCGAGAAAAACGTCACAGTTGTAAACACTGCCCACGTCAGCGATGGTCTTATCGACACAGATACCAACACCACTACTAACCCTGTTGTCCCTAAGCCTCGCAAGTCCCGCACTCCTTACACTGGCGACGACGCACTGCAGAACACACTGATGTTTGCTGTTGCAGGCGGCGCAGCGGTTCTCTTTGCACTGGGCACCCTCAAGCTTCACGCAGCTAGGAACTAAGCTGCGGAGAGGTTGACACGCTCATAGGCAAAAGCCGCAGGTACGGCACACGGTAACTTCAAGCCGCTCTCATTTTGAGGGCGGCTTTTTGTGTAGGCGCTCGTGGGCGTGCACGCTTGTGAGCGTGTGCGATCGCGTTCGTGCTCGGCGCGCGTAAAGCGCCGTTCAAGCGCACAACCGATGCTCGAAGCGCAAAGATTGCATTCTACGAGCCAGTTAGTGCATTTGAGTGACATGAGGTCTCACATAAGAGTTGCAACCGTTATTCTAAAGATGCCTTAAGGCAAGGAGACAAGCGGGGTGCAGTTCCGCTACAGCAAGAAAACGAAACGTTTGGTCAAGTAAGTTGTTTGGAAGTGTTATGGAAATTCGTGTAGTTGAAGAAAAAGGTCGCGCGCAAATCGAAGTGACCATCTTGAGCGGCCCCGATGACCCGCGCGTTTCGGGAATTGTCCGCCAGCTCCAGATGGTTGACGGAAAGATGACCGGATACGTTCCCGGTACTATCAACAGGCGCGTCGTTCTTCTCGCGGATGTGGTGTGGATCCAAACGGACGGAAACGTGACGCTGATTCACCTGGTAAACGGCGAGACGCTGGAAAGTTCTAGTCGCCTGTTCGAGCTCGAGGATGCCCTGAAAGATACGGCGTTTGTGCGCATTTCTCGCCAGGAACTGATCAATTTTGATCACGTTACAGGTATCAAACCCGTAGGTTCCGGCCGCATGTTGCTGTCGCTTGGCGAGAAACCCCTTGTTGCTTCAAGAAAGTATGCTGCCGAAATCAAACGACGCATTGGAATTGTGTAGGGGATAGAGGCTTTTCTCGGCTGGCACGATTTATTGTCGTCAAACAGCACCCGAACCAACCACTTTAACAGTAGTTTTATCCCAGAGAAGGGAACATCATGGAACGCAATGAATCACAAAACTGGCAAGAAATTGAGCGAGAGACTCAGCAAGAATTTGATGAGGGACTCAATAGAACAGTAGGTCAAATTATGTGCAAAGGCATTTCTTCTGGAGCACTATGTTTTACCGGCATCTCGCTTGTGTATGGCGTCATTGCGCTGGCAATCAATTTTGGCGACAGGCAGAATAACATCACGCTCCTCACGCTGATTGCCGCTGGTGCTCTTTCGGGCATTTACCAGCAGATTTGGTTCAACTATCAGCCCCTGATTACCAAGCTTAGCTACCTTCAAAGGTTCCTTGGCTTTAACGTTTGCCTGTTCCCAACGCTTGTTGCGATGGCACTCATTGGCGGATGGGTGCCAAATATGGCTCAGGCTTGGATGTCGTTTACTGCGCTGTACCTGGTCATTCTTCTGGTTACAACTTTAGTCTTCAATGCTATTTTCAAGAAAGAGGAGCAGAAATACAAAGCTGCTTTTGAGAAGTACCAGGCATCTCGTCGCGCATAATGTTGCAACTGATTCTGGATCGCGTAGCTGCGTTTTATTTCTGCAAAAAATCGGTAGGTTTTGCCTGAAATTGTAAAAGAATCGGTGGATTCTGCCTGATTTCGTCAAAGAATCTGTGTCCCAAGCACAGATTCTTTGTACTTTTCAGGCAGACTTTTAGTGACGTGACTTTGTATCCAGGCGTGGTTTCATGGGCGTTTACGTGGAGCCTGATTTTCTCGCCATGTCTGAACGATTTGCCGGAAAAGTTCACCAAGTCTGAGCAATTTGCCGGTTTTCCCCGCCATGTCTGAGCTGTTTTACTCAGACATGATGCGTTTTTCAGGCTCAAAAGAGCCTTCGCCGAGCTATACACAAAAAGCTCGGTCTGTCGAGAAGACCGAGCTCTTGCGAGTCGTATTTGACCTGTACCTAGGCTGGGCTCGTGCCGGCAAGCGCCTATCGTTTCTTCAGAGCGTTCAGGATGCTGATAATGATGTGGTAGAGGAGCGCGGAAACAGGCCAGATAATCCAGGAGCTTTTCCAGTCCTTGGTGATGAAGCTATAGCCCACGTACAGCAAGGTAATGGTGCCAAAATACGCCCTGGCAATTGGCCTGTACTTCAATGCTGCGGATTTGGAGTCTCTCTTGTTGCTTTTCTCGTCGTGAGAGAAATCGCCTTCCTGAAGAAGAACCCTGTAGCCATCCCTGAGGATTCCCGAGTAAACCAGCAGGTAAACGCCAAGAGAGACGAGAATTGCTGCTACAAAGAAACCAAGAGCAAAGGTGAGACCAGTCCCGTAGTACGACGCAATAAGGAAGGGGATTGCGCTCAGGATGGTAAGGCAGACGCCGGCAGCCTGTTGCACGTATCGCAACGATTCGGTGGACTCGGCGCGCCTACGAACGGCAGCCTCGACACCATACTGGAGCTCGAGAGAGGCCTCCTTGAGCTGCTTAAACTTCGCGAGCTTCATGTCCTGGAGAATCAGCAGGCCAACGCCCGCAGCAATGAAGAGCATCATGATGCAAATGCCTGCGATGCCCATCGCATCTGGAGAAATGCGCATCGGATCAAAGTAAAGCGCGTCTTCGCTGTATGTTGCAAGCGAGACAAGAAGCGCGGGCCCCAGGATGAAGAGAATAATTGCGCCTGCCGTGGGGCGAGAAGTTCGTGCGATTGCATCCAGGTATTCGGTAGCTGTTTCAAGCGATACGCTGAGCTTTGGCGCTATAGCTTCGCTGGTAGATGTGTTGCCAGTGGAAGATTCGCCGGCGGTGCCGCCGTCAGGACTGTCTGCGGTGCTTGCGGCAGCGGGATCCGAAGAGCCGTCCTGCACCGAAGAGGCCGCGTAATCAGCCGCGATGGCAGTGGCTGGAAGCTCTTCAAGCTCGTCTTTGAGCAGGTAGTCTGTGGAAACGCCAAAGAGCTCACTCATGGCCATAATCTTTTGAATATCAGGCATGGAAGCCATAGACTCCCATTTAGAAACTGACTGCCTCGAAACGCCAAGCTGTTGTGCAAGCTCTTCTTGTGACCAACCATTACGCTTTCTGAGGCTCATGATTTTCTCGCTCAGTAACATGGCTGTTCCTTTCTGTTGGTGATGTGGTGGGATTCACATGTGATGGCTATTACTCTAAAAATTGCCTTGATTGCACACCACCAAGTTGAGTTGGAAATTTGTCAACTCTGAGTTGCGTAATAGTTTACCTGCAGAAATGTTATCAAATTTTGGAAAAATAGTTTTAAAAGTCATTTAAAATTTTTGTACGTTCGCGGAATATGTCGACCGGAGGCGACATTTGTTCAGTATGTATATGATAGTATCTGCTCACGGAGAAATTAAATAATCCATATCAGAAAGGAATGCGCTAAAAATTTTGTGCTTCTCGGCGTTGGGCCCGGCGCATAAATTTTGGCGTAAAAGTCACATGAAGAATTTAAAGGTCTGTATCGCTTCATCTGCTCTTGTAGCCGCATTGGCACTTGCTCCAGCATTTGCGCTGGCAGAGGGCACAGCGCCTGCTCCTACAAGCACTACCGGTGCTACTGCTACTACTGGCGCAACTCCTATTCCTGCACCAACTAGAGAGCAGCTCATGGATCCAACGGTTAATCCATACGCTCCTGAGGACGCATACTTTCTTCCTGATGTTACTAACCCAATTCCAGACGGATTTATGGTTGGCAACGCTGACGGCGTAGTCATTGTCGACAACGGCGATGGCACTGTTACCGTTAAGGGTCACTGGACTCCTGCGCTTGATTTTGACGAGGTCATTGAAGTTCAGTTTGTTCGCATTCCGGCTCCAACGCCTAATCCAGATCCAACTCCTGCACCTACCCCAGATCCAACACCAGCTCCAACCCCTGATCCAGAGCCAGCTCCAGCTCCAGCACCAGAGCCAGAGCCTACTCCAGCTCCTGCACCAACACCAGAGAAGAAGTCCGCTCTTCCTGCAACTGGTGTCGCGGACGTTGTTGTTCCAGCCTCTGTTCTTGCAGTAAGCGGCCTTGGTTTTGTTGCTGCTTCTCGTAAGGTCCGCAAGTAGGGGAAGAGCCTGCGGCGCCGACCGAGTTGCAAAGCCGACGGGTTTCTCGCCAGAAAAATATAACGTGCATGTAAAGCGCCTGATATTCAGGCGCTTTTTTGTGTGGAAAACCGGGCGAGCGGCCGGGCAGAAATTGGGTACACTCTGAATAACAAAGTTCGGAGGTTGTTATGGACGATCAGCAGCAAAAACTCTCGCAGAACGGCGGCGCGCGCCAGGAGTCCGCGCACCTATCTTCAACTGCGCTTGTTTTAGAAGGCGGCAGTTATCGAGGCATTTTTACCGCTGGAATTCTTGACGTGCTTCGCGAGAAGGGTGTCACCAACTTTGAGAGCGTGTGGGGAGTTTCCGCAGGTGCCATCAACGCCGTAAGCTTCAGGTCCAAGCAGATGGGCCGCGCCATGCGCATTATGCTGGCCTTTAGGGACGACCCTCGCTTTCTTTCGCTCCGCTCACTGATTACTACTGGCGACATTGCGGGTGCAGATTTTATGTTCGATGAGATTCAAAACCACCTGGACCCTTGTGATAACGAGGCATTCAATCAAAATCCCATGCAGATGTACGTGGTGGCGTCCGACGTTACGTTTGGTACGTCGGCGTATCTGCACGTAAAAAAGTTCCCGGAAGACGTGACCATGGTCCGAGCGTCCGCGTCGATGCCAACGGTTTCTCGCATGGTTGAGCTGGATGGACATCGCTATTTGGACGGCGGAACCACCGATTCAATTCCGTTTGCGGCGGCGCTTGGTCTGCCCGACGGAAAGGCAGAGCGTGCGGTTGACATTCCCGACCACAAGCCGGCAAAGAAAGCGCTGGTCATTGTCACGCAGGATAGGGACTTCGTAAAAACCGACGTCAACGAGCAGATTGCTATTCGCTCGCAGCTCTATTCTGCATATCCGTACTTTGAAGCCGCGCTGGCTTCTCGCGCTGAGCGCTACATGGATCAGCGCAAACAGCTCTTTGAGCTGGAGGAAGAGGGTAGAGTGCTGGTGCTTGAGCCTCCCGAGCCAGTTGAAGTTAAAGTTAACGAGAAGTCCGGTGAGGCCCTGCTGTCTCTGTACCTGACAGGTCGCCAAGTTGCACTTGAGCGCCTCGAAGAGATTAAAAGTTTTATCGAGTAGGGTGCGCGAACCGGCACTCGCGTGACCTGCGGTGGCTTGCGCGTGACCTGCGCAGGAAGCACAAATTGATACGAAAAGAGTTTGTTTTGAAGACGCCAATGAACAAGTTTTTGAAGGTAATGTTTGCGCTGGTTATCGTTGCGATGACCGGTGCGGCAATTCTGCAGATTATCGCCCCAGAGTACATGGGGAGCAACGCCGCTTATGGCATTTCGACCGGATGGCAGCGAGAGATTGGTTTTTGGAATCTCGCGGTGCTCATCATTTTGGTCACCACTTGTTTCCACTACGATTGGGTCTATCTACGTGCAATTTTGCTCGCGCTGATTCTGGGCGGCATTGGAATTGGAACCAATCACTTCATTCATTTTTTGAGCGCTCACGAGTCGGTAAATTTAGTAGGAGCTATCGAGAATTACGTTCTTGCAGTTGGCTGGATGATCGGCTGGAAGCTTGAATGTAATCGCAGGAAGACCGCGGGTACTACTGAATAACTGCGGAAAGATTGAGGGCGTTTTCGCACGACGGCGCTATGCGCGCCTGATTTTCTCGCCATGTCTGAACGATTTGCCGAAAAAGTGCTCCATGTCTGAGTGGTTTTGCCGGTTTTTCTCGCCATGTCTGAGCTGTTTTACTCAGACGTGATGCAGTTTTCAGGCTCAAAATTTAGGGTCAAAGCGCCTATCTTTCACGCGCCTGATTTTGTCAAAGAATCTGTAAATTTTGCCTAAAAATGCAAAAGAATCTGTGGATTTGCCTGATTTCTGTAAAGAATCTGTGTCTCAAATACAGATTCTTTGCACTTTTTAGGCGCATATTGCTAGACTGGCTCGCCTGGCGAGAAACCCGTGCGCTCGCGGCCAGCGCGCACCCCGAACGTTAGCGCAAGCGCGTGAGCTGCACTTTCTCGATGAGCGAATCCACAACCGAGCGCTCCGCCGCCTGAGTTCCGCTCTCCATGACGTTTGCGGCGCCCGTGGCCATGGCCAGTCGCAGCGCGTCTTCTGTCGAGAGACCCTGTGCATCTGCAAAGGCAAGCGCCGCCACAACGGAGTCACCGGCACCGACAGTGCTTCCTACCTGGACTTTTACTGGACCTGCATACCAAACCTCGTCGGCCGTAGCGTAGACGGCGCCATTGCCGCCCATGGAAACGCAGACCGTGTCGATGCCGCCAGCAACAATCTCGGATGCGGCAGCGGCAATCGCGTCCACGTCGGCAAGCTCACGGCCAAGCATGGCGGAGAGCTCGTGATCGTTTGGCTTGGTGAAGTATGGCTTCTGTTCAAGGCCAGCCGAGAGGGCTGCGCCGTCAGCGTCCAGGTATACCTTCAACCCGGCGTCGCGCAAAGCACGAGTCCAGCGGCCATACGTATCTGAGGCAGCTCCACGGGGGAGACTGCCGGAGAGAACCACAATATCGCCGGCGGAAGTCTTGGCAATCAAGTCAGCAAGTGCCTGGTCAAGCATGGTGTCGGTGACCTCGGGGCCAGGCTCGTTGATGTCGGTATTGGTGCCGCCCTCAGTATCAACAATCTTAAGGTTGGTGCGCGTCTCACCGGGAACGGAAATCGCCTGAACCTTGATGTTATTCTCGCCAAGTGTGTCAGCGATCCACTTGCCGGTTTGACCTGCAAGAACGGCGATGGCGGTAGACTCTCCGCCCAGTTTAGCGATAACCTTGGAGACGTTGATACCCTTGCCGCCCGCGTCCTGCCTGAGCCACGTGATGCGATTCACCTGGTCAACGGCAAAATTTGGCACCTGGACGGTCTTGTCCAGAGCGGGGTTGAGCGTGACGGTGTAGATGCTGGGCATAGTCGCTCCTCGGTTTGCGGCGCCGCAATCGGCGCTTGAGTAGCACCGCCAAGCGGCGCAAGTTATCTACGCTGATAATACTTCAGTTTCGGCAAAAAAGTAACCGCGGACAGCGCTGTTACGCGCATATCCGCGGTCTTTTCTGGCGAGAAACCCGGCGCACTCGCGGCTTGCCTTGGACCCGCGGCCCGGTCCGGCGCACTCGCAGCGCACTCGCGGCTCGCCCTGGACCCGCGCCGCCGGGTGCCGTCAGCGCTTACTTGCTGTCAGCGCTCTTGAACTGGTTGAGCGCCCAAGCGTACGCAGTTGGAGCAACCCTGGACCAGTACTTCCAGTTGTGGTTGTCGCCGGAGTCGCGCTGGTAGTCAACGTTGATACCAGCATTTTTGAGCTGCTCAACAAAAGCGTCGACGTCAGCAACAGGTACTACGCCGTCGTCGGAAGTTGTTGCCACAAAGAAAGAAACCTGGCTTGGATCAACCTCACCAAGATATTGAGTGGGGAACAGCTGCTTGTACAAATCCCATGACCAGCTGGTGGTTCCGTCGCTAAAGGCGTGCTGAGACGTGTAAATAAAGTTGTCATCAGCAAGTGTGGTCCAAACAGAAGGCGAGAGCAGAATGCCCTTGCTAAAGTAATCGGAGTGGTGCAAAACAAATCGTGCCGCACCATAACCGCCCATGGAAATACCGCCGATTGCGTGATCCTTGCGATCCTTTGACACGCGATATGTGCTCTCAATGTAAGGTACCAGGTCGTTCATGATGGCAGATTCCATCTTGAGGCCGCGGTCGGCGGAGTCAATATAGAAGCTGTTAAAGCCATCGACAAAGACTACGATAGCTCCCTGACCAGCGGTTTGAATAGCCTCGTCAAGCATGGCAGATGAATCAAAGCGCTCAAGCAGATTGCGATGATTGCCGTACAGACCATGCAGCATGTAAATAACAGGATAGGTCTTATCGGGATTGGACTCGTAGTCTGCAGGCAGGTAGACGTCATAGTTCCAGTCCAAGCCAAGGGTTGGCGAGTAGAACGATGTAGCCTTAACCGTTCCCTTGGGAGCCTCCTCTTTCTGATCCTTCTGCGCCTCAGACTGAGCGGTTGAGCTGCCCTGAGTGTTTTCAGAAGCGGCTGGCGAGCAACCATAGAATGGAAGAACCAGCAAAAGTGCTGCAAACAGGGCAAGTGCGGTGCCCAGTACCACATGATTCTTAAGTCGGGTTTTAAGCTGGCCGCCCAGCAACGCAAAATTTTGGTGCAAACGTGCGACAAAATCTGTGTCACGCATTGTTTCCTCCTGACGTTGTAGCTTTGACCTTGGTGTAAACATACGAGCACGCCCGCACTTCTCGCCCTATGAAATAAAAAGTCGAAACAAAATGCATCGCACAGCAGGCCAAGTGGTTGTTCTTGTGCTGTGGACGGCTTTGCAATGTGGAGAAACCCGTCAAATTTGAACGAATTGTTGCATTCGTGAAGCAACAAAAATTCCCGCGTACAACTGCTAAAGAGTGGAGTATACTTTTAAGGCTTTTCCACAGAGCCCCGTAATCTCTGACAAGAAAAAGCATCGATGACCCGTCCAGGGGTTATCAACTCGTAATTCGTAGGAGGAGTCAAGTGAAGAAGTCGACTCAGTTCGCCAAGGCTGGCGAAGTCGAGCGCAAGTGGGTGCTCATCGACGCTGAGGGCGCAACGCTCGGTCGTCTGGCTACAAAGGCTGCCATGATTCTTCGTGGCAAGAACAAGCCACAGTACACCCCAAACGCTGATACTGGTGACTTTGTTGTCATCATCAATGCAGACAAGGTTGTCCTTACTGGTGTTAAGGCTGACCACAAGGAGTATTGGCGTCACTCCGGCTACCTTGGTGGCTTGAAGATCACTTCCTTCAAGGAAGAGATGGAGAAGCACCCAGAGCGTGTTGTTGAGCACGCAGTCAAGGGCATGCTTCCTAAGACCACTCTTGGTCGCAAGCAGGGTATGAAGCTTAAGGTTTACGCCGGCGCTGAGCACCCACATGCTGCACAGAATCCCGTCAAGATTGAGCTGGAGGGCTAAACGATGGCAGATAACACCGCTGTTTACACCGGCACCGGCCGTCGTAAAGAGGCCGTCGCTCGTGTTCGTCTTGTTCCTGGAACTGGTAAGGTTACCGTTAACGGCCGCGAGGCAGTCCAGTATTTTGGTCGCCAGCAGCTCGTAGACAACGCAACCGCACCTCTCCGCATTACTGATACTCTTGGTCGTTTCGACGTCCTCGCAAACTGCGATGGCGGCGGCATCAACGGCCAGTCCGGCGCTCTTCGCCTGGGCATTGCTCGCGCTCTTCTCGAGGCTGGCGAGTATCGTGATGACCTTAAGAAGGCCGGCTACCTCACCCGCGATTCTCGTGCGGTCGAGCGTAAGAAGTACGGTCTGAAGAAGGCTCGTAAGCGTCCTCAGTTCTCCAAGCGCTAAGGCCGCTGGACCCAAAAAAGTCCTCACAAAGAGACCTGTTGTATATCGGCAGGTCTCTTTTTTGTATACTTTTAAATGGTTGCATTTTGCATATTTGTGCAACCGCTTTAGTCCGCACGTTCTTCTCGCCATCTGGCGAGAAGCCCCACCTGTCGAGTAGTTCGCTGGCGCTTCGCGCGCACGTTGCTCTCCACCCGACAACACTACATTCGCAGCTAGGAGACGCTTATGAAGTACTTTGGAACCGACGGCTTTAGAGGCCGTGCAAACGAGGGTCTGAACGTCGATCACGCATACAAAATTGGCCGCTTTATTGGCTGGTATTACGGAGCTAAGCAGGCTCGCAAGGCTCGTATCATCATCGGTAAGGATACCCGCAGGTCAAGCTACATGTTTGAGTCCGCACTTGTCTCGGGCCTGGTTGCTTCCGGCGCTGATGCGTACATGCTGCACGTTATTCCTACGCCTGGTGTTAGCTACGAGGTAGTAGACGGTGCCTTTGACTGCGGCGTCATGATTACTGCGTCCCACAACCCCTTTACCGATAACGGCATCAAGCTGGTCAACAAAGAGGGCTACAAGATGGACGAGGACGTCCTTGAGCAGGTAGAGGCTTACATTGACGGCGAGTTTGACGTACCTCTGGCAACGGGTGACGCCATTGGCCGCACGGTTGACTACATGCAGGGCCGCAACCGCTACATCTCCAGCCTTATTGCGAGCTGCGGCTTTAGCCTGCAGGGCCTGAAGATTGGCCTGGATTGCGCTAACGGCGCAGCTTCCAGTGTTGCTCGCCCTGTTTTTGACGCTCTGGGCGCCGAGACCCACGTTATCAACAACGCTCCAAACGGCCTCAACATCAACGTTGATTGCGGCTCCACCCACATTGACCAGCTGCAGCGTTTTGTTGTTCAGAACGGCCTTGACGTGGGCTTTGCCTACGATGGCGACGCTGACCGCTGCCTAGCAGTCGACGAGCGCGGCCACGTGGTTGACGGAGACCTGATTCTCTACGTCTGTGGCACCTACCTCAACAAGTATGGTCGCCTGGCTAAGCAGACCGTAGTTACTACTGTCATGAGTAACTTTGGCCTGTTCAAAGCATTTGACGACGCTGGTCTCTCTTACGAGAAGACCAACGTGGGCGATAAGTACGTCTACGCTTGCATGAACGAGAACGAGTACAGCCTGGGCGGCGAGCAGAGTGGTCACATCATCTTTGGTGACCTTGCTAAGACCGGTGACGGCATTCTGACCAGCCTCCGTATTATGGAGGTCTTACGAGCAGAGCGCGAGAAACTCTCTGAGCTGACTCGTCCCGTTACACTATATCCACAGCAGTTGGTCAATGTTCGCGTCACCGACAAAGAGGCCGCTATGCAGTCTCCTAAGGTCAACGATGCAGTTGCAGCTGCCGAGAAGTTCCTTGAGGGCAATGGTCGCGTGTTGGTCCGCGCTTCCGGAACAGAGCCTCTGGTGCGCGTTCTTGCAGAAGCTCCAACCGATGAGCTTTGCCAGCAGGCAAACCAGATTGTGCTTGACGCACTTGAGGAGTATAGGCTCAGCGCTTAAGCGCAGATAGATCCAGGGGATACGATGGCACTGGCAGGAATAGGTGTAGATATGCTTGAGATTGCCCGCATGCAGCAGGCAATTGAGAAGCGCCCTCACTTTATTCGCCGTATGTTCACCGATGCCGAGCGTGCGTATTGTGAGCGCACTGCTCGTCCTGCGGAGCACTATGCTGCTCGCTTTGCGGCAAGAGAAGCCGTGCTCAAAGCCTTAGGAACGGGTTTCTCGTCTGGTATTGGTTTTCAGGATGTGTCTGTTGAGCGAGACCAGCTGGGCAGACCACAGGCTCGTCTAGCAGGCAAAGCTGCACAGATTGCGGCTGAGCAGGGCGTGCAGGAGATTGCGCTTTCTATCTCGTACACCAGAGACGTTGCGGTGGCCAATGCGGTTGCGGTGACCAATGCCGTAAAACCCAAGGTAGACCAAAAAGAAGATGCTGCCCAAGAGCTGGCACGTTCGTTCAAAGAAGCTCGTTCTGTGTTGGATGAGCTTGAGCGCGTGCAAGAACCTATAATTGAGACAACCTTTGATGATGTTGTTAAATCCGAGGAGTAAGTTATGCAGCCGGTACTAAATGTTGAGGACATCAAGCGCGTAGAGATTGCGTTGACACGCGTGGGCGTGAGCGTTTCTGAGCTCATGCACCGTGCAGGTTACGCTGCTGCTCAAGAGGCCCTTGGCATGGGAGGGGACATTAGTAACGTTGTCATCCTCGTAGGTCTTGGCAATAACGGTGGAGATGGCTGGGTGGCAGCAGAAGCGCTGCGCTCTAGAAACTGCAACGTTAAGGTGGTTACTCCGCTTGAGCCTGATCAGATTTCCGGCGATCTTGCACGTCAGATGGCGCAGCGCGCCGTTCGCGCGGGAGTTTCCGTGCTTGTTGGCCCTTCTCGCCAGGAGCTGATTGACCTGCTGGCAACGGCTGACGTGGTGCTCGATTGCATGTTGGGCACCGGTTTCCACGGCAAGGTTCGTGCTCCGTTTGATATTTGGATTGAGTGCCTCAATCAGTCTGGTGCTCGTGTGCTTTCTGTTGACGTCCCAAGTGGTCTTTCTGCGCAGAAGGGCCAGGTAGAAAGCGCGTGTGTTGTCGCTGACGTCACCGTTACCATGATTGCGCTCAAGCCCGGCCTTATTGCTGACGCTGGCCGCGACGTTTGTGGCTCCATTGTCGTAGCTCCTCTGGCTGAGCAGACCGAGCGCCTGGTTGTTGAAGCAGATCCTGTTGCCTGGCGCGTTGACCTGGAAGATTATCTTGCTTCTGTTCCTGCCCAGCTCAACGATTGCGATAAGTACTCTCGTGGCTCCGTTCTGGTGGTTGGTGGCTCAAGCCGCTTCCCTGGAGCTGCTGTTTTTGCTGCTAAAGCAGCTGCTCGCGCGGGTGCTGGCTACGTTACGCTGGCAGTTCCTGAGGCCATTGTCAGCTGCGTTCAGATGATGCTGCCAGAGGTCCCTGTTATTGGCCTCCCATGCGACGCTGAGGGCGTGTTCACCGAGGAAGCAGCTCCACTGGTGTTGCAGCTTGCCGCCATGCGTACGGTTACGCTGGTTGGCCCTGGCATGCGCGTCTCTGGTGGAACCGTTAAGGTTACCTCTGCCCTGCTTGACTCTGAGCTGCCCGTTATTGTTGACGCTGACGCGCTCAACTGCATTGCTCGTCTCACCAATAACAACCTCCCAGATTTTCCCGAGCTTACTCGCCGTACCGCTCCGCTCATCATGACCCCACATCGTCGCGAGCTTGGTCGCCTGGTCAACCAGGTAGACAATCCTCCTGCAAGCCTGGTGGGTCAGCTTGAGGCTGCTCGCAAGATTGTTTGGGCAGACGGTGGCTCTGAACTGGTCATTGTTGCTAAGGGAACCGCTACTGGCTGCGTCGGTGTTCAGAAAGCTGTGCTGCCAAAGCCTGGTCCGGTTACGCTGGCAACCGCTGGTTCTGGCGACGTTCTTGCTGGTACCATTGCTGGTCGCCTAGCTCAGGTTGCTGGTCA
The DNA here is from genome assembly GCA_015258715.1 of Atopobium sp. Taxonomy (GTDB): domain Bacteria; phylum Actinomycetota; class Coriobacteriia; order Coriobacteriales; family Atopobiaceae; genus Lancefieldella. Next base: position 4,635 of record JABZHR010000007.1, on the reverse strand, counting down.
AGTTGATGACCTACCAACCTTCTGTTCGCTTGCCTGTGAGGTTCACGCATACGCAGGTCAGCTAGCTGGCGAGAAGTTCGGTGTACGCGGAGCTATGGCTGGCGACATCTGCGACGTTATTGGCCTTGCTTCCGATGCGCTTGAGGAGCAGATTGCATTTCCTATGGCAGACTTTGAAGAAGCTGCGGAGTAGGTGAGCCTGATGTCGGCATATCCCCAGGATAGATGGGCTTGGATAGAGATTGATCTTTCTGCCGTCCGCCACAACGTAAAGGCGTTTAAGGCCCAGCTTAACCGCGGTGTCAAAATGATGTGTGTGGTTAAGGCTGACGCATACGGCCATGGCGCTGCTCAGTGTGCTAAAGCTATGCAGTCTGTAGGCGCCGATCAGTTTGCCGTTGCAACGGTTGACGAGGGTGTTGAGCTGCGCTGTTCTGGCATTGATAATCCTATTCTGGTGCTTTCCGAGCCGCCAGTCACTTCCATTCCAGACCTCGTGCGCTTTGACATCATGCCGTCCGTTTACACGGTTGACTTTGCCCTCGCATACGGCGAGGCTGCTGCCGCAGCTAACAAGGTTGGTCGCTACCACCTGGCCATTGATACCGGCATGACCCGCATTGGTGTCAGGCGAGAAGATCTTCTCGAGGTGCGCGGTTCTATTGATTTCCACAGGGGTCTTGAATGTGCTGGCACGTTTACGCATTTTGCTACAGCCGACGTGCTCGACAACTGGGACTTTGACCTGCAGGTTAATCGTTTTATTGAAGCGGTTACCGCGCTCAAAAACGCAGGCTATGAGCTGGGCTTGGTTCACGCCGACAACACTCCTGGCACCGTCCTGCACAAAGACATTCAGTTTGATATGGTCCGCGTGGGCATTGGTCTGTACGGACTTCACCCAAGTAAGCTCACCATTCCCCGCATTGACCTGCAGCCCGTTATGAGCGTGCGCGGTCGCGTAACGCGCGTGGTCTATCCGGCTGTTGGCGATGGCGTTGGCTACGGCATGACGTGGCGTGTTCCTCGCAATAACATCCAGGTAGCTACGGTGCCTATTGGCTACGCCGACGGTCTTGCACGCAGCCTTTCTAACCGCATGGACGTTTTGACGCGCGGAGACCGTGTCCGCCAGGTGGGCAACATCTGCATGGACCAGTTTATGATTGCTGTTGATACTGCAGGCACACACGCTAATAAGCCTGCGCACGAGATTCGTTACGGTGACGTGGTTACTCTCATTGGTAAAGACGGCGACCAAGAAATCACCGCAGATGAGATGGCTGATCTTCGCGAGACTATCAACTACGAGGTAGTTTGCAACTTTGGTGCTCGCCTCGATAAGGTGTACATCTAATGGCAGCAACTCCTGCTTCTCCTAAAAATGCTTTAGGAAGAAAACGCATGTCAAACGCAGAATATGCGAAAATCGCATATTCTAAACAAGCAGGTAAAACGCTTGACCAGATTCGCGAACAGATAGCTGATTGCAAGAAGTGCCCGCTTTGGGAAACGCGCACCAACATTGTGTTTGGTGGTCCAAATCCCACGGCTCGCATCATGATTGTGGGAGAAGCTCCTGGTAAAAATGAGGATCTAAGTGGTCAACCTTTCGTGGGCGTGTCGGGCAAAAAGCTTGACGCACTGTTAGAAGAAGTTGGCCTTTCTCGCCAGGATGTTTTTATCTCTAACGTGGTCAAATGCCGACCGCCTTCAAACAGAAACCCCAAGGTAGCCGAGGTGGAGGAGTGCTCTCCGTACCTTCGCGACCAGATTCGCGCTATTAAGCCGGACGTTATTGTCTGCCTGGGAAATTTTGCAACGCAGTTTGTCATGCACACCGATAAGGGCGTGACGGAGCTGCGCGGCAAGTTTTACCAGATAGGCGCCTTTAGCGTGCTGCCTACCATGCATCCCGCATCAACTATTTACCGCAAGGAGTGGGCACAGTTCCTCAAAGATGACCTGCGACTTCTTGCTGATTGGCTTGAGGAACACCCTCGAGGAGGCTCTTGTGACTAACCTTTCTACCAGCGCAAACAACGCTGCAAACAACGACACCGCCGCGAACGACGCTGCTGCAAACAACCTGCCAGAAAAAACCGCAGCTGACACGTATGTCTCTACTACCACCGAGCAAACTATTGCTCTTGGTCAGATTCTGGGCAAACTTCTGCAAGCGGGAGACGTACTGGTGCTCACGGGAGACCTGGGCGCAGGAAAGACGCAGCTCACTAAAGGTATTGCTGCCGGTATGGGCGTTACGGATGACGTGACCAGCCCAACGTTCACCATCGAGATGGTTTACGAGGGCACACTCATGCCGCTCTACCACTTTGACCTGTATCGCTTGAACGATCCCGACCAGCTTGAAGATACCGGCCTGTACGATGCACTTGAGTCTGATGGTCCAACTATCATCGAGTGGGGAGAGCAATTTGCAGAGCAGATTGGCGAGAGAACCCTTGATGTGTATGTTTCTAGGCTATCTGAGGAAGAGCTGGGATCTGACGACGCTGAGCCTCGTCGTGAGGTTCGTTTTATCCCGCAGAATGCTCGCGGAGAAGAAATTATTCAGTCGCTGTAATTGCTGAATAAATAACGTTTTTGTCACCCAGTTATAGATATTTTAAGAATATCTATAACTGGGTGTTTTGGCGGTATAACTGCGATTTCTTTTCATATATACTTACCAAACCGTTGAAACATGTTTAAAAAAACAATTGTTTTTCTTGAAATACACGAGTTAAGGAATATGAAATGTCAAAGTATTTGCGCAACAACATAAAGCTGCTTGCAATTGCAGGCATTATGGCAGGCGTGTTGGTTTTCTCGCCAGTACTTTCTGCGTTGGCTCTTGCTGAGGGTACTGAGGCAGCTGAGGTAAGCGCCACGACCGAGACAACTGCCACGACCGAGGCGGCTGCCGCTACGACCGAAGCGGCTACTACAACTGAGACGACTGCTGTTGCTACAGCTACAGATGACGACAGTGATGCAGAGGCTGTTGGATCTTATATGGGTGCCGATGGCATAATGCGTGAAATCCACGTTTCAGTCTCAACAGATGGCGGCACTTATAACGGAAAAGATTATATTCCACCAACTATTTCAGATGATTTTAAGAGTGTTTCTTTTAGCAGCAATGTTCAGCGTGAGGGATACACACTGGTAGGTTTTTCAACAGGTTATTTTTCGCAAGAGGAAGTGAACAATGCAACACCAGATATGTCGAAACCATATACTATCGATGAGAGTGGCAATGTTCATATGAATTTGGATGATATTGTTGCCTGGAGCATTACCGACAATATTGATACAAACACTATTACGAGTCTCTATCATCTAACTACCTTATGGGCGCCAAATCCTGAGCCAGAGCCAGAGCCAACACCAGAGCCTGAGCCTCAGCCAGCGCCTACACCAGTTGCACCTGCCTCCGATCCAGTCCAGCAGCCAGCACCAAGGCGCGAGAAAAGCGTTCTACCTAACACCGGTGACGCAAGCTCTGTAGCAGGCGTTGTTGCAGCAGCTGGCACTACTCTTGTTGCACTTGGTCTCCGTAAGAAGATGCAGCAGTAAATAGTCGCTTCTTAGTAGAAATAAATCCCTATGTCTAAGTATTTTCACAACAACACAAAGCTTCTTATTCTTTCTGGTGTTCTTGCAGGAGCATTGGTTTTCTCGCCAGCACTTTCTTCTCTTGCGCTTGCTGAAGGTACGCAGGTAACAGAAGCAACTGCAACTACTGCTACGACCGATGTAGCTGAGGCAACTGCCTCGACTGAGTCGTCTGCTACAACCGAGACGACTGCTGTAACTGCCGCAACTGAGACAACCGCAGCGACTGAAGCAGTCGCTTCAACTGAGGCTGCTGCTAGCACCACCTCAACAGATGACAATGGCGCAACTATTGTTCGTTTTTATGATCCTGAAGTTGGTTGGAATACTAGAATTAACCTTGTTGTCGGTGCATACGGCACTCAATACAATGGAAATGCCTATATTCCTGCAACGATTTCAGACGACCATAAGAGCTTCACTTTTGATGGAAATATTCATCGAGATGGTTACACGCTGGTAGGTTACTCGTCAGAATTGCTTTCAAATGCTCAAAGAGATAACGCAACTTCCGACCAGTCAATGCCTTACACCGTTGATGCTAATGGAATTGTTCACGTGAATTTTGCTGATATTACCTCGTGGTCCGTTACCGATGACCTGCGTGATGACACAACAACTTACTATTACTACTTTGCTCCGCTTTGGGCACCAAATCCTGAGCCAGAGCCAGAGCCAGAACCAGAACCTGAGCCTCAGTCAGAGCCAGAGCCCACCCCAGTTGCGCCTGCCTCTGATGCAACCCAAACTCCTGCACCAAGGCGCGAGAAGAGCGTTCTGCCTAATACAGGTGACGCAAGCTCTGTATCAGGTGTTATCGCAGCAGCTGGCACTACTCTTGTTGCACTTGGTCTCCGCAAGAAAATGAAGTAATAAACTGAAAGAGCTAATAAGTAACAAATACGCCTCTAGAAATAAGATTTTTGAACTGCCTCCTATTTCTTGGACACGAGAAATAGGAGGCAGTTCAAAACACACCTAAGTCAGATAATCTGTCAAAAAGACGTATACATT
>JABZHR010000006.1 GCA_015258715.1 Atopobium sp. | reverse complement strand
ACATAAAGCTGGCCCATAATATGGACATTTTCAAAGTTAATGGTCTGAGGATCGCCATTACTACCAGCAGGAGCGGAGAAAGTCACGTTTTTAGCTGTGTGATCAATAACATATCCAGCTTTAAACGTTGTCTGCTCAACCTTATAACTTCCGTTAGCAAGGCTAGTCTGAGCTCTACCGTTTTGGTTAGTAATCATAGTTGCAGCGTTGGTACCGGTAACTGTATTAGTCACGGTAATTGTTACGCCATCAACAGGTTTACCATAATAGTCATCAGTAACATTAACCGTGAGCTGATTTTGAACTGCTGCTTCTGCAAGCGCAAACTTTGGAACTCCAATGACAATTACGCAGCATAGTGCAACTAAAATTAACGCTGCTACACACTTGAACTTTTTCACTTCAAACCTTCCAAATCCATAAAGGATTACAAATATCCAAATCAAATGATAAAAGAAAATATCATTAAAATGAATATAAACTGCATTCTAAATTGCAATTTATTAAATTTTCATATCGTCAACAATAAGAATTAGCTATAAACAGCTATTCCCTATCCATTCACACACAAAATGCGAGAAGACCCCTCTACTTGAAAGATCTTCTCGCCAAAAAATCGTCAATAAGATTGATGGAATAGCCTAATTATCCATGGTGAGATGAATAGCAAAGCCAGCAATCTCGTCTTTGAAATAGACCAAAAACGTACTGCCATCTGGATTAAGCCTTCTAGATGACTCATCGATTTCAAAGCCACGACCTGCAAAGTACTTCTCGGCAGATGGGATGTTGTTAACGTGGAAGCCAATATGACCCTTTGTGCCTCGGCCATTTTGTTTCATGACCTCTACCAGGGTCCCTGCAAAAAATGAGGGTGGCTGCTCAATAGTTGGAAGTCCCATAAGAGCGGTAAACAGGTTGGCAATCTTTTCTGCCTCGTCCGCATTGCTTGCGTTAATGCCAACGTGAGCAACATACATATCAAACTGCTCGACTGGATTAAGAGCGCTGGAATTGTTAGTTGAATCTGTCATACATCTCCCCTTTCCTAGGGCTCAAGTATATAAGGGAAGCTTTAAGATTTCCGCTTGGCAATAAATATTAGTCATTACTGTAACTAAGTACTAACAAAAAAGGCCCAGTTACCTAGGCCTTTAAATTTCTATGGTGGGCGATGCTGGATTTGAACCAGCGACCCCTTCCGTGTGAAGGAAGTGCTCTACCCCTGAGCCAATCGCCCGAACGACTTGCAATAATAACAAACAATGACGCTAATTTCTAGCTTTTGACTTTTTTGAAGGTGAATACGTAGACACAGCTTTATTCATCTGAACAAGAATAATTCCCAGGAAGATAAGCTGAAGAATCAGTGGCGTAATTACCATAGGCTGAGATGAAAGCTGCGAGACAAAAACCCATTCAATGGTAAAGAGAATGAGCTCAATACCAGCAACAAGACGGACAATGCCGTGGGTTTTCTCAAAGTCTTTAGCCAAGCTGATGCATTTCTGAAGAATATAGCAGCAATAAACTGCCATTAAGCTGCACAACAGAAGCACAATCATGCTTGAAGAGAAACGACCATAGCCAACTGAGAAGGCAAAGATGACAATTCCAGCAACGCCCAGCGCACCAAGCATAGAGGAAAGCGCCATCATCAACTTAGTTCCACGATCCATACAAACCCCCAACAAGTCAGTTCACAGAGAAAAAACGTACACAAGAGGAGCTAGAACAATAAAACGACGTCAACAAAATAATTTACTTGGCTTCAAGAGACTTTTTAACTTTATGAGATCCTCGAGCAACAGCACTTGCCATTGCCAATAGCGCAAACAGCTCAATAAACTGCAAGGTAACAGATGGTTTAAGCACCAACTGTCCAACAACAATAGCGGCTAATACAACGCATGATCCAAAAATCATGGGATAAGCAGCTGCAGCTCTATTAGGTACATTAGCCTCTCTAGCTGCATAACCACCAGTTAGAAGTGAGATCATACTTGCAAGCAAAAGTAGAGCGGAATCAATTGATGGGCCAGCACCAATTACAAGAACCGCAACATTAACGAGACCTAAAAGTCCGCCAATCAAAAGCGCCAGACTAAAGAGCTTCATTTTGCGAGTCTCAGGAGTCATATATCCCCTATCTATCAAATATCACTTTGGCTATTGTACCCGTCTTTTATATAAATTAAGTAATCGAATCATTGAACGGTAGAGTGTTTCGGTAAAAGAAATGGCGAGAAAACCAAAGGGTTTCTCGCCACATGTGTATTTGGTGGGCCCAGAGGGATTTGAACCCCCAACCCAGGGATTATGAGTCCCCTGCGCTAACCGTTGCGCCATGAGCCCGTAAGAAAAAAGCGGCGACTGATGCCGCCGCCAGAATGCGTGGTGGAGAATAGGGGGATCGAACCCCTGACCTCATGACTGCCAGTCATGCGCTCTCCCAGCTGAGCTAATTCCCCGAACGTGGTGCGGGAAATACTATAGCAAACCAAAGCTCTGTTTTTCTCGACAATTTTCTAATTGGTTGTATATTTTAAAGCTCGCGCTCTGGAAGGATCTTCTGAGCCAGCCAAGAGGCAACCTCATCAAGGGCAACCTCAAAGCGCTCACCGGTAGCGCGCTCTTTGACTTCTGCGATGCCGTTTGCAACGCCCTTCTTGCCCACAATTACCTGCCATGGGAAACCGATAAGGTCTGCATCAGCAAATTTAACGCCAGGACGCTCTGTGCGGTCATCAACAACAGTCTCAAGACCAGCAGCAACGCAAGCATCAGCTACAGCGCCCGCCGCATCCCAAATCTCTGGATCTTTATCAGAGAGGCAAAGAACAGAAACCTCATAAGGAGCAACAGAGACTGGCCACTTGATGCCCTTCTCGTCATTGTATTGTTCAACAACGGCAGCAAGCAGTCTGGAAACACCAATGCCATAGCAGCCCATAACAAGAGGCTTATCCTCGCCGTTTTCATCGGTGAAGGTAGCGTTAAGTGCCGAAGAGTACTTAGTGCCAAGCTGGAATACCTGGCCAACCTCAATACCACGAGCAGCATGAAGAGGAAGACCGCACTCAGGACAAATATCGCCCTCCTGAGAAGTAACAAGATCTTTCCACTCGTTAATCTCAAAGTCACGACCAAGCTCAACATGATCAAGGTGGTAGTCTGCCTTGTTAGCGCCGCAGAGCCACCACTGAGTATCCTCGAGGGAAAGGTCTCCAACAACGCGGATACCCTCAGGCAAGCCAACAGGTCCAATGAAGCCCTTGATGAGGCCATACTCTTCTAGCTCTTCATCAGTCATCATGTGATAGTCACCAAAGACGTGCTCAGCTTTAACCTCATTGAGCTCATGAGTACCTGGAACAAAGCACACAACTGGCTTACCGTTTCCGTCAACAAGAGCTAGAGCCTTACGAGTTGCTGCAGGTGAAACGTGGAGGAACTCTGCAACGTCATCAATAGATCCAATACCAGGAGTGTGAATCTCGCACATCTTGCCAGACTCGCGCTCTTCTACGTTGATTTTTGCAGCAGCTGCCTCGGTATCTGCAGCGTAGCCGCAATCGCAGTAAACCAGGCTTGCCTCGCCAGCCTCAGCCAGAGCCATAAACTCAACAGAGGTGTCTCCACCAATCTGGCCGGAGTCTGCAACTACCTGGAGAGCTTTAAGGCGTGTACGGTCACAAACGTTCTGGTAAGCAACCTTCTCCTGGTCATAGCACTCTTGCAGCGACTCTTGATTTGCCGAGAAGGAATAGCCGTCTTTCATAATGAACTCACGACCACGCATAAGACCAAAGCGTGGACGACGCTCGTCACGGAACTTATCCTGAATCTGATAAAGCGTTACAGGAAGCTGCTTATAGCTCTTGAGCTCATTTCTAATGAGGTCTGTAAAAGTCTCCTCGTGAGTTGGACCAAGAGCAAACTGACGGTCGTGGCGATCATGCATACGCATAAGCTCGTCGCCGTAGACGTCCCAACGACCAGACTCTTCCCAGAGCTCAGCTGGAGTCATAATAGGAACAAGAATCTCCTGAGCACCAATACCGTCCATCTCATCGCGGATGATGGCCTCAATCTTTAAAAGAGAGCGCCATGCAAGTGGCAGATAAGAGTACAGACCAGCAGCGGTCTTTCTAATCATGCCAGCACGAAGGAGCAGGCGGTGACTTGCAAGTACAGCCTCAGCTGGGTCTTCTTTGAGCGTTGGTGCATACAAAGAAGACATGCGCATCCAGTGCTTCAAGGTAGTTTCCTTTCAATATGAAGTAATACATATAGTTTACTTATTTTTTGCCAAAACGATTCTCAATTTCGGCGAATAGCTCATCAACAATCTTATCTTCAGGCACTTTTCTAATAGGATTGCCGTTTTCAAACAAAACTGCCTGACCTTTGCCGCAGGCAACGCCAAGGTCAACACCCCTGGCCTCACCTGGTCCGTTTACAACGCAGCCCATGACTGCCACAGAAATTGGAGCACGAACGCCATCCAGACGCTTGGTAACCTCTTCTGCAATAGGAATCATGTCAACGCCACACCTGCCGCACGTAGGGCAGCTTACCAGCTCTGGCTTAATGCGACGCATACCAAGAGCAGCAAGAAGCTCCCATGCTACATGAACCTCTTCTACAGGGTCGGCCGTCAAAGACAGACGCATGGTATCGCCAATACCGCTCTCAAGCAAAATGCCCACCGCAGCAGAATTCTTTACCGTTCCCTGCCTCAGTGCGCCAGCCTCCGTAACTCCTACATGCAAAGGAATATGAGGAAGCTCCTTGGAAAGCGCACGATAGACCGCAAGCGTAGTGGGGACATCGTGAGCCTTTGCGGACAAGACAATATCGTCAAAACCGCGAGAAGAAAAATGCTCTACAAATGACTTTGACGACGCCACGAGTTTCTCGACAAGAGTCATATCTTGTCTTGTATCAAATTCTTTAGCAAGAGAGCCAGCGTTAACGCCGATTCTGATAGGAATATGAGCCTCTTTAGCTGCCTCAATGACAGCATCAACACGCTCCATAGAACCAATGTTTCCTGGGTTAATACGGAGCGCTGCCGCACCTCGCTTTGCAGCTTCAAGCGCAAGCTTGTAGTCAAAGTGAATATCGGCGACAACAGGAAGTGGAGAGTATTTGCAAATCTCTTCAAAGCCATCGAGGGCCTTTGCGTCTGGAATTGCCACGCGAATAATCTCGCACCCTGCCTCTGCAAGCCCCTTGATCTGAAGAAGTGTTGCGTCTGGATCATCAGTTTTAGTAGTGCACATAGACTGAACAGAAACGGGAGCGCCGCCGCCAACCTGGACAGATCCAACCATAACGGGATGCGTCTTTGTGCGAGCAATCTCAGACATAAAATCACTACCTAAAAAGTAAATGAAGAATATCGTTTCTCAGTGCAACGACAAACACAAACAGGAAAAATGCCAGTCCAATGTAAGACAAAATGTTTTGAACCTTGATAGACAGAGACTTTCTGATAATCACCTGAATTACCTCAATCAGAATCTTTCCGCCATCAAGCGGTGGAATAGGTAAAAGATTCATAAAGCCAAGTGACATAGAAATGGCTGCTACCAGCATAATAAGGGTCGAGAAACCCTCTGCAGCAGCTTCTGAAGCCATGACAGAAATTCCCACAACAGACGACGACTGATTAAGGACTTCCATAGTCTGCGTTGGAATGAGCAGTCTTAGGGCAAACTGTCCAACCTGTGCAGCATACGATACAGCTGCGGCAGACGCGTCAATAAACGAGAAGTGATACATGGTCATAACGGGTGACACGCCAATGATCTTATCGTCAGGACGTAAAGCAGGCTTAATAGTAGTTTGAAGCTGAATACCGCCGCGATCATAGGTGACAGGAATATCTGTTACACCTGCAGACATTGCGTCTTTGATGGCTGTAGTAAGGTCTTCCCAGGTATGTACCTCTACCTTGTTAAAGGTAAGAATAGTGTCTCCGGGAGTAAGGCCTGAAATAGCAGCAAGAGAACCAGATTCAACGGATCCAAGCTGTGCTTTGTTTTGAGCAGCTGGAATGCCAACAAACATCAAGGAGCCAACCACCAACACAAAGGCCAACGCAATGTTGACCAAAGGTCCACCTAAAATCATAAGCAGGCGCTTGGGAACATTTACGCCAACATAGGTATGAGCCTTCTCTTGAGCAAAGAAGTCCTGAGCAGACATCTCTGGAACACGAGGCTCCCCTGCTGCCGTTGAGCCTTCAAGCTCAAAGTTATGACCGCGATCATACTCACAGCGCAGCTCAGCGTCTCGTGCAAGAGTCTGGAACGTAATATGTGTCAGCTCGTTTGACTCAGACTCTTTGACAAGCTCAATGGAGCCCCAGTCTGCAAGGGTGTACAGCAGATTGTAGGCGCGATCATCCTCGCAGTTGAGTTTTGCGGCAAGCGTGCCAACCTCAAGTGAGCCTGCTTCTTGAACACTCATCAGAGCCTGTGGAAGCAGCTCGTCAAGCTCGCCCTCCATACCGCAGATACGCGTATAACCACCAAAAAGAAGCGGTGTTACGCCAACCTCGGTGCCATACTTCTTGCTCTTATGAGAAAGCTTGTACTTGAACGGCATGCCCAAGAAAAACTCAGTGACACGAACGCCACACAGGCGCGCCATACCGTAATGGCCAGCCTCGTGAACAAATACAAGAAGCGAGAGAATCAGCAGTCCCCAAAAAATTGGTGAAAGAATAGCTAACAAATTCACAAAATTCCTATCCCACAAAAGAGCGAGCTAAAGCTCGTGCTTCTGCGTCTACAAGCGTCAATTGTTGAAGGTCTTCTACCCTTTGGACATGAGAGGCATTCATGGTCTCTGCAACAATGCGCTCGATATCAAGAAATGAACATCTTCCTCGCCTAAATGCGTGGTTAGCAACTTCGTTAGCAGCATTCATGATGCAGGGAAGCGTTCCACCAACAGTTCCCGCGTGACGAGCAAGAGCTAAGCATCCAAAGGTCTTCTCGTCAGCATAATCTCCTGTAAGAGGAGCTGTCTCTTGCCACTCAACCGGCTTGGCGATTGCTGGCCAGCGGTGCGGATAGCTCAGTGCAAACTGAATTGGCAGCCTCATGTCAGAGGCTCCTAGCTGCGCCTTTACGGAACCGTCAACAAACTCAACCATAGAGTGGATGCGGCTCTGACGATGTACCAGCACCTCAAGCTTGTCCATTGGGGTGTCAAAGAGATGATGCGCTTCAATGAGTTCAAGACCCTTGTTCATAAGCGTGGCGCAGTCGATGGTGATCTTGGCACCCATCTTCCAGGTTGGATGCGCCAAAGCGTCGTCAGCCGAGACGTGCTTGAGCTGTTCACGAGAATATCCGAAGAACGGACCACCAGAACAAGTGAGCCAAATCCTCTGGATATCAGCGGGGTTCTCGCCAATAAGGCACTGGAAGATGGCGCTGTGCTCGGAGTCAACGGGAATGAGCTGACCAGGCTTAACCTGCGGCATCAGAAGGTCTCCGCCAACAACAATGGACTCCTTGTTGGCGTATGCCAGCACCTTGCCAGCCTTCACAGCGGCCAGACCAGCGTAAATACCAGCCTCTCCCACCACTGCGTTGACCACGCAGTCAACCTCATCCAGCTCCGCAAGCGCCTGAACTGCCTCGGGACCAAAGCTTGCCTTGCAGCCTTGAGGCAGTGCGTCGAGAAGAACGTTGCCCTTGACACTTGCATCGGCAAAAGCAACATGTTTGCAGTTGAACTCATTTGCTGCCTTCACGGCAAACTCAGCCGACGACCTCACCGCAAGAGCAACTACCTGCACCTTTTGCGGAAAATGACGACATACATCAAGCGTCTGCATACCCACAGAGCCTGAAGCTCCAAGGACAGCAACACGTAAAGGCTCATGCCTAGCGGCACGAGGCGCAGTGTCTTCAAAAATGCTCAAAACCTATGCTCCAAACGGCAGCGCAATAGGAAGCTTGACCTGGCTAAAGAGCACGGCAAGCTGGAAAAGAAGAAACGCCGCCATAGTTCCAAAAATCATCGAATCAGTTCTATCAAGCAGGCCACCATGACCAGGCATAATTGAACCGGAGTCTTTAAGTCCTACGCCTCGTTTAATACGAGACTCAAAGAGGTCTCCCACAACGGAGAAAATACCCTCAGTTACGCCAAAAAGCAGGGCAAACAGAGGATTCATATCAATTGCGCCAAACACAGCAATCAAGAACCACACCAGCATTGAGCCTAAAAGGCCACCGTAGAAGCCTTCCCAGCTCTTATTTGGAGAAATTCTTGGCGCCAGTTTATGCTTGCCAAATTTAGATCCAAACAAATACGCAAAAGAATCGTTAGCCCACACAGAGAGCATGACGGCAAGCGTGATCCAAGGAATAGAAAAACTAGGCTCTGTAGACCTCAGCAGTACCACCGTTGAAAGTGAGAGCGACGTATACAGAGGTCCAAAAGCCGTAACCGCCACGTCTGCAAGGTTTGCGCGCGGCGTGAAAACATACCAAAGGCCACAAAGGATAATCAAAAGCAGAGAGAATGCCAGCGGAAAAACGTGACCAAAATACGCGATTATGGGGAAAATAAGCGAGAAAACAAGGCCAAGAGGCTCGTTTGGCATACGTCCACCCATGCGGCAAATGTGGAAGAACTCAGAGCAGCACAGCCATCCCATACCAGCAATCAAAACAATGGTGGCTTCTTTTCCCACAAACAGAGCAGCAAGCACAATAGCTGCATAGACTACGCCAGACAGAGTTCTGGTCAAAAGCTTTTCGGTGACGCCACGAACTCGCTGGCCCATAAGGTTACCAGCGGCTCGTTGAAGCTCTTTAAGTGAGCGACGAATCTCCAGCTTTTCAATCTGTCTATCAATTCCAACACTGCCTGTTTCTTCAGGAGTTAACTGAGAATCAGTATCAGTCCTGGAAGTAGACTTTTTGGAATCGCGCGTATTGTCCACCACTATTTCACTCCTCCGAATCGCCTCTCGCGACTCTGATAGTCCTTAATGGCGCGCAAAAAATCCCACTTAGAGAAGTCAGGCCAGTAAGTTTGCGTAACATACAGCTCCGAGTAAGCCAGCTGCCATAGCAAATAGTTAGAAAGCCTCAGCTCTCCTGACGTGCGAATCAAAAGGTCTGGATCAGGAAGTCCTGCTGTATAGAGGTTCTTCTCAAGGTCTACTGGAGTCACCGAGTCAGCAGACACGCTGCCCTCAGCAATTTGGTTGGCGAGAAGAACAGCTGCTCTAGTCAGCTCCGCGCGGGAGCCATAATTGACCGCAAGCGCAAACGTCATACCAGTGTTTTGTGCAGTCTCATCAAGTCCGCGCTGGAAGGTTTTGCGGGTCTTCTCTGGCAAAGCCTCAAGATCACCAAAGAACCGCAGCTTTACGTTTTCTTGATGGAACAGCGGAAGCTCTTTGAGCAGCGTCTCTGCAAACAGACGCATAAGCAAGTCAACCTCACGTTGAGGGCGTTTCCAGTTTTCTGTAGAGAACGCATAAACCGACAGAACGTCCAATCCAAGGCGCACGCTTGTAGTAACAGCCTCGCGCAAAGAAAGAACGCCGGCTTTGTGACCTTCGGTTCTATCAAGTCCACGAGCTGTAGCCCATCTGCCATTTCCATCCATAATGATGGAAACGTGAGACGGAATAGTTTCTAAATTGATATCAGAGAGACTGATATCTTCTGGTGCGTCAGAGAAATACTGGACGAGTTTGTCTGTATCAAACTGCACTTAAATCTCCATGATTTCGGAAGTCTTGGTCTTAAGAAGAGACTCAATCTGTGCAATATAGGTATCGGTCAACTTCTGGATACCGTTCTTCTCGCGCTTCTGATCGTCCTCAGAGAGCTCCTCATCGCGCTCAATCTTTCCGTTAACGTCACGGCGAACGTTACGAACAGCTACGCGAGCCTCTTCAGCAATCTGAGAGCACTCTTTAGCAAGCTCACGGCGGCGCTCCTCAGTTGGCATTGGGAAAGGAAGCCTAATAGCGGAGCCGTCATTAGATGGAGTAATACCAAGGTCAGAAGTCTCAATGGCCTTCTCGATGCTCTTTAGAGCGGTCTTATCCCATGGCTCTACAAGCAGCATAGATGCCTCAGGAACCTTGATAGCTGCAAGCTGAGAAATTGGGGTTGGCTGGCCATAGTAGTCAACCTTAATGTGATCAAGGGCGTGTGGATTTGCACGACCAGTACGGACGCGGCCAAAGTTATTCTTAAGTGCCTCGATGCACTTCTCCATAGACTGCTTAGCTTTATCAGAATGAACGCTCATTAATCCTCCTCAACGACAGTGGTACCGACTTCTTCTCCGGAAATTGCCTTCATGAAAACGCCTTCAGACTGCATGTCAAATACAAGAATTGGCATCTTATTGTCTTTGCACAGCGCAATTGCTGCAGCGTCCATAACCTTAAGTTCTTTGGCGAGAACGTCTTTGTAAGTGACGGTGTCATACTTAACTGCATCTGCATGAGTGACAGGGTCACAGTCGTAAATGCCATCTACCTTTGTTGCCTTCATCAGTGCCTCAGCACCAATCTCGCAAGCGCGAAGAGCTGCAGCGGTATCAGTAGTGAAGTAAGGGTTACCAGTACCTGCCGCAAAGATAACAATACGGCCCTTCTCAAGGTGCCTGATAGCACGACGGCGAATATAAGGCTCTGCAACCTGGGCCATAGAAATTGCGCTCATAACGCGGCAATCCATGCCGTTGCGCTCAAAACAATCCTGAAGCGAGAGAGCATTAATTACGGTTGCAAGCATGCCCATGTTATCGCCCTGGGCACGATCCATACCAGCTGCTGCCTGAGAAACGCCTCTAAAGATATTTCCACCACCAACAACAATGGCAACCTGAACACCAGACTCCCAAACAGGTTTGATTTCTTTAGCAAGCATCTCTGGAATTGAGGGGTCAATACCAAAGGATTGCTCACCCATCAATGCTTCACCAGAAAGCTTTAAAAGTACTCGTTTGTATTTAGCTGAAGACAAAGCTTCCTCGCTCTCTCCGTTTGCCATAGTTGTAATAATTTTAACAAACGACACCGTAAGTTTTGCAGGAATCACGGTAAAAAAAGAGCCGGTTGAAGACAACCGGCTCAAAATAATTGAAGTAAAAAGTCTTAGTCTTCACCAAAAGCAAAACGTACGAAGCTGACAATCTTAACCTCGTCGTCAACCTTCTTGGAGAGCAGCTTTGCGTACTCAGAAATGGTCATATCTGGGTCCTTAACAAATGCCTGCTCAGTAAGGACGTACTCCTTGTAGTACTTCTCGAGACGACCATAAGCCATCTTCTCCTGAATAGCCTCAGGCTTGCCAGACTCAGCTGCCTGTGCCTTGTAAATGGAGAGCTCATGATCAACGATGTCCTGTGGAACATCCTCACGGCGAGCAGCAACTGGAGCAGCTGCAGCTACCTGCATTGCAACATCGTGTGCAAAGTTCTTGAAGTCCTGAGACTCAGCGGTCTCTGGCTTGTTGAACTCAAAGGTAACAATGTCAGCAAGCTTGCCACCAAGGTGGATGTAGCTAGCAAGAGCACCGTTTGCAGCCTCAACGCGCTGGAAACGAAGAACGCGCATGTTCTCGCCGATGTTGTGAATCTTATCGGTGATTGCCTCGTCAACAGTCTCGTCGCCAAGCTTAGCAGCCTTGAGCTCCTCAACGTCAGCTGGGTTGCTCTCAACGACAACTGCAGCAAGATCGCCAGCAAAGCCGGTGAACTGAGGGTTAGTACCAACAAAGTCAGTCTCGCAGGAGAGCTCGAGGATTGCGCCAGTCTTGCCGTCTGGGCTGATGAAAGTAGCAATGGTGCCCTCGTTGGTGTCACGGCCAGCACGCTTAACTGCCTTAGCAACGCCCATAGTACGAAGGATGTCTACTGCCTTTTCAATATCGCCCTCAGCCTCGACGAGTGCCTTCTTGCACTCCATCATAGGAGAGCTGGTCATATCACGAAGCTGCTTAACAAGTGCTGCGGTAATCTCTGCCATGTTTTCCTCCCAAAAATCTACTGAATAACTAAATTATTTAACCCGTTGCTAAGAGTTACTCAGCAGCTGGGGTCTCGGACTCAGCACCCATCTCTTCAGCAGAAATCTGCTCCTTGCCGCTACCTGCAAGAATTGCGTCTGCAGCAAGCTGGCACATAAGAGAAATGGAACGAATAGCATCGTCATTTGCAGGAATGCCGTAATCAACAACATCTGGATCAGAGTTGGTGTCAAGCAGGGAGACAACTGGAATGTGAAGACGGTTTGCCTCACGGATTGCGTTCTCTTCACGCTTGGAGTCAACAACAAAGAGAGCCTGTGGAAGAGAAGTCATATCACGGACGCCACCGAGGTTAAGCTGAAGCTTCAGAAGCTCCTTGTTCTTAAGAGCCTGCTCCTTCTTAGGAAGAGTTGCCATACGGCCATCCTCTACCATTGCCTCAAGCTCCTCAAGGCGCTTAATGCGGGAACGCATGGTGACAAAGTTGGTAAGCATACCGCCAAGCCAACGCTGGTTGATGTAAGGCATGTTTGCACGAGCTGCCTCAGTAGCGATTGGCTCCTGAGCCTGCTTCTTGGTGCCGACGAAGAGAACACGGCCACCCTTAGATGCAACATTCTTCAGGAAAGTGTAAGCAGCGTCTGCGCCAAGCATGGTCTGCTTAAGGTCAAGAATGTAAATGCCGTTACGATCACCAAAGATGTATGGCTTCATCTTAGGGTTCCAACGACGAGTCTGGTGACCATAGTGGCAACCAGCATCCAGAAGAGTCTGAATAGTAATCTTTGCAGCCATTTTTACCTCCATTGGTTGTTCCTCCGTACGAGTTCAAGCCTTGTTAAAACCACCCAACACCTGGCTTAGCGTTAGGCACCACGGCAAACAAGTAGTCGTACGTGCGATTTTGTGCTGTTTGGTAACAGCATGTTGTGCTTCTACACAACTTTTGAAAGTATAGCAGGAAAACAAGGGCTACGTCTATAAAGAATTTAGACCATAACCTCTTCAAATACTGCGCAAATACATCTAACTTCCCTGCGCAAGATCTTCCACAACAATGCACGGTTTATTTTGATCTTGGATGAGCCGCCTTTGCTGCTTCTTTAAGCCTGTCAACTGACAAATGCGTATACACCTGTGTAGTTGAAAGTGATTCATGACCTAAAAGCTCCTGCACAATACGAAGATCTGCTCCACCACCAAGAAGTTCTGTAGCGTATGTATGTCTCATAGCATGCGGCGAGAGTGAGCTGTCTAGCCCTGCAGCCGTTAGATACGACGAAAAAACCTTGCGCAAAGAATCCGCGCTCATGTTATTTCCTCTTACGGAAATAAAGAGAGCCGAATGTGCGCGACCCGCTTTGTCTTTCAGCAAAAGCGTAGGTCGAGAAGACCTGAGGTACTTTTTGAGCCACTCAATTGCAGACTCATAGAGAGGAACAATTCGCTCTTTAGAGCCTTTACCAAAGAGACGCACTGTTCCATTTTGCAAATCAACCTGTTCAAGCTTGAGAGATGCCACCTCAGAAATACGAGCTCCTGTTGCATACAAAAACTCAAGAAATGCTCTATCTCTAAGACCTACCACAGTTGAAATATCACATGATTCTAAAAGCCTATTTACATCAGAATCAGCCATGGTATGTGGAAGATTTCGTGGTGCTCGAGGATTGCTGAGCGCAAGAGTTGGATCTGTAGCAATCAGCTTTTCTCGCTGCATCCATTTGTAAAAACCACGAAGCGCAGATAAATGCCTATTTAGTGTTTTTGCTGAATATTGAGCCTGTTTGAGATAGGCCAAATAGAGACGAAGGCTTCTGTGATCGACCCGAGTTACCGCAACACTTTCCCTGCTACACCACTGCTCAAATGCTAAAAGATCAGTTTGATACGACCTTAAAGTATTCTCAGAAAGATTCCTGACCTTACTTAGATACTCAATAAATTGTTCAACGTGACTTATCTGCACTTTAGAAATGCCCACATTAATCACGCTTTACACAATCAAAGAGTTCATGGCGAGAGGCAAGATACTCATCAAAATCTTTATGAGCGCGCTCCGCCATCTTCTGACGGCGCTCGTCTTTTCTTTTGACATGCTCATCCAATGGCTCAAAAATTCCAAAATTAACATGCATAGGCTGGTAATCTTTGGTGTTTGGATTTGTTGCATAGCCCACAAGAGAACCAAACGAGGTTGTTAAAGGAAGCTTAACTTCCTCTTTGCCTATCAAGCGAGCATACATGTTTAGTGCTGCAAGCAAGCCTGAGGCAATCGCCTCGACATAGCCTTCTGTGCCTGTAATTTGACCTGCGAGAATAGTAGAAGTGTCTGGAATTCCAAATGACCTATCAAGCGCATGAGGGGAATCAACAAAAGAGTTTCTATGCATGACGCCATAGCGGACGAACTCAGCATTCTCCAGACCTGGGATGAGCGTAAATACGCGTTTTTGCTCTCCCCAGGTGAGGTTTGTCTGAAAACCAACCAGGTTAAATGCTGTTTTAGCTGTATTTTCTGCACGAAGCTGAACTGCCGCCCAGGGACGTTTACCTGTTCTAGGATCAATAAGTCCAACAGGTTTTAGGGCTCCAAACCTAATGGAATCATGTCCTGTTCTTGCCACTTCCTCAATAGGCTGACATGCCTGGAACAAATCGGATTGCTCAAAATCGTGTCCGATAGCACGCTTAGCTGCGAGTAATTCATCTACAAATGTGTCGTATTCCTCTTTATTCATGGGGCAATTAAGGTAATCGCCAATTCCTAAATCCTCATAACGAGACTGGGAGAATGCAATTGAACGGTCGATTGACTCTTCAGACACAATAGGCGCTGCTGCATCAAAAAACGACATTCTGTCAGTCCCCACACGCTTAGAAATAGCCTGGTACAAGCTATCAGAACACAGAGGGCCTGCAGCGATAACTGTTGGCTCATCAGATAACTCCGTGACCTCTGCATGAGTTACCGAGATGTTTGGATGATTTCTGATCTGCTCAGTAACAGCCTTTGAAAACTCTTCTCTATTAACCGCAAGCGCGCCGCCTGCAGGAACAGAGTTTTCTTCTGCAATACGAAGCAGAAAACTATCCATCTTTTTAAGCTCAGACTTTAAAATTCCAGCTGCAGAATCTTCCTTAGTGGACTTCAGAGAGTTGGAACAGACCAGCTCAGCAAACATATCGGTGTGGTGTGCTGGAGAAGAAACAACAGGGCGCTGCTCAATGAGCTCTACAGAAACACCACGTGAAGCAAGCTGTAAAGCACATTCGCTTCCAGCTAAACCAGCGCCAACTACAGTAACTTTTTGTGTCATTGTTCACCTATCACACACTACGAATCCAAATAAAACTCTTTAGAAGGAGTATACCTTCCATCCGGTAATCTTTTTACCATTCCACGAGCTTCATAATCAGTAAGAGAATTTAACACGGTAAGTACGTTTTCTGATAGCCTCCATGCAAGCTCTTCTGGTCTTGAAGGAGAAGCAATAAGTGCAGATAAAAGTGGCGTCAACTTCTTATCTTGCTTCATTTGTTCCTGAACTAGACAATCAAAATCTAATGAAATTGCAATGCCCAACGATGTCTCATCAGGAATAATTTGAGCCCCTTCAGAGATGAGTCTATTCGTACCAGCAGAAGCAGGAGAAAAGATAGACCCGGGTATTGCATAAATAGTTTTACCAAGAGAGTTAGCAAACTCAGCAGTACTCATGGTGCCTGAGCAAAGCCCCGCTTCCGTTACCAAGAGCACTTTACCTAATGCTGCAATGACCGCATTTCTTCTAGGAAAGGCATAACGTCTAGGAGGCGTTCCCCACCTGTCTAGAGAAATGACTGCTCCCCTTCCTTCTCGCGCTGCTTCAAAAAGCTCTGCAGAGGTAGTTGGATATGTCACATCCGCACCACAGCCTGCCACTACAACAGTCTTTCCACCAGCATTAAGAGAAGCCATACCAGCCCTATAATCGCAGCCAAGAGCTCCGCCAGATACCACCACAATATTGTTATCAGCGGCGCATCTGCCAGCTATTTCTGCAATTGCCATGCCGTATGGGGTGGCCCTACGAGCCCCAATTACAGACATACAAGGTTGTTGCAAAACGCTTCTATCCCCCATTCCATAAATAATTTCAGGCGGATGGTTAAGCAGTAGCAATTCTTTTGGATAGTCCTCATCTTCTGATGAAATTTCCCATCTCTCCACTGCTACTCCAAAGAACGAGACCTATAGGCAACCGCCTCAGATACGTCGTCTTTTGTCACTTTTTCATGGTGAGCAATGTCTGCGATAGTCCTTGCAACTCTGCAGGTACGCGTTATTGCTCTACCTCCTAAATGAAGTCCACGAGCAAATCTATGAAGTAGTTGCAATGCTGATTCATCAAAGCTCTCCACGTACTTTTGGCGAGAAGTGCTATCTACTCCACGGGTTTCTCGCCAAGAAGCAAAGTCTCTGCCAGAGACAACAAGTGAGCGCATACCTGCTGAAGTGAATCCGAGCTCACCTTGAATTACTCGATCAGAAGAAGGTCGGGCTACATCACACACAATATCTATTCGATCCATTAAAGGACCTCCAATTTTTGATTGATACGTAGAAATCTTTCCTGGAGAGCACTTACAGGTGTGAGTTTTATCTCCAAAGTATCCGCAAGGACAGGGATTAGCTGCAGCGATGAGCTGGAACTGAGAAGGAAACTTATAGATGCCATCCACTCGCGCAAGACGCACATATCCATCTTCGATTGGCTGACGTAAAACCTGCAGCGTATTAGAAGCAAACTCGGGCAGCTCATCTAAAAAGAGCACGCCTTTATGGGCAAGAGAAATTTCGCCTGGGATGACAGGTCTGCCACCTCCAATCATGCCTGCTACAGAAGCTGAATGATGAGGAGATCTAAAGGGTCGTACACCTGCTTGAATAGAATCTGTTTCACACCCCGCTACAGAATGTATGAGCAATACCTCATCACGCTCTTCTTTAGAGAGCTCTGGGAGGATAGTTGGAATTCTTTTAGCAAGCATGGTTTTACCTGCACCTGGCGGGCCAATCATGAGCATCCCCAGGTTTCCTGTGGCTGCGATTACGATAGCTCGCTTGACTAGTTCCTGGTCAATCACCTCTTCAAAGTCTAAATTCTCGCTGAGCATTGCTGTTTCAACAGAATGCTTACGCTGAACCAATGGCTTACAGAATGATTGGTCTCTTAAACTCAAGTTGAGCAATGATTGAATTCCTATGACGTGACTCCAGTCAGAACCAAACAAATTGCAATCTGAAGAGGAGATGAGTTTCATTCCCAGTTTTTTAGCAAGCATTGCATACGCTGCCATACCTCTAACTGAAGAGATCTTGCCGTTTAATGAGAGTTCTCCAACAAACAGCCTGTTATGCACAATCTCTTGAGGAATCTGTCCAGTAGCTGCAAGAATAGCAACGGCTATAGGCAAATCAAATCCAGTACCCGTCTTCTTTATATCAGCAGGCGTCAAATTGATTGTTACCAGCAATCGAGGGATGGTAAAACCAGCAGCTTTTAGTGAGCAGCGCACACGAGAACGAGATTCCATAATGGAGCTGTCAGGCATTCCTACAATGGTTATTCCAGGAATGCCGCCTGAAATACCCACTTCTACATCAACAGGTATTGCTTCAATTCCTCTAAGAGTTGCGGTATGAACGCAAATGGTTGCTTGACTCATTGCTCGTCCCAGCTAAATGCTCCAATTAAATGCCTTAGGCTTGCTGTGCTCGGAGCTACCAGATTAATAGCAACAACATCAAATCTAATAGAGGTAAGTGCTGGATGAAGCGCTGCATACATAAGCGCAAGCGTTCTGTATTTTTCCTGCTTTGCCCTATTTACAGCCAGCTCAGGCATAATGCTATCGTCTTTGTTCAAAATACGTCTTGTCTTTACCTCAACAAGCACAACGTTATCGCCATCTTGAGCAACAATATCAACCTCACCAATCTGACACGTCCAGTTAGTTTGGATAATTTTGTAGCCTCTTTTGATGAGGTATTTTGCTGTAATCTCCTCGCCTTTCTCACCAATTTGGCGAGAAGACATCTCTTCTAGCGGAATTCTTTCCTCTTGTGCGTCATCCTCTTCAGAAACCTTGCCTTGATCTTTTGGCTCCTCCTGTGGTGAGGGTTTATCCTCTACCTCATTAGGCAAAGAATTTGGATACTTGCTTGTGTCTTTCTTGCTCATAACTCTCCTTTCATTGTGGGAGAGTTCAGTTTGCAGGAGCACTTTGACACTAACTTGACTGCTGCCTGTCTAAACAGCGTAATGATTCTGACGAAAGTAAAAAATTTGATATTACGGGCTTGCGGCTAAAGAAAAAGCCCGTTCAATCCTCTTAGAATGAACGGGTCCCTGTTTGCGTCTGAAAGTTAATCAGATTACGTAAATTGGATGTATTAAAACAGTCTTTGCGTCTTAACAAAGTTTCCACAAAACGACGCACGATGTATGGGAGAAAGTCCCATCTCACCAATAGCTTCAATGTGTTCAGCAGAGGCATATCCTTTACATTCTGCCAGGTGGTAGCCGGGGTACTCCTCGTCATAGGCCACCATAAGAGCATCTCTTGTTACCTTTGCCACAATTGAAGCAGCAGCGATAGATGCAATGCGCGCATCACCTTTAACAAGAGTCTTTTCTTTAGGATGGATGTGCATGGGATTTCCATCAATCAAGACGCAGTCAGGCTCAATACCTGTGTTTTTGACAGCCTGAAGCATGGCGTCTCTTAAACACTGTGCCATGCCAACTTCATCAATTCTTTGAGGTGAAATATGAGCAATGCCAATTGCTGTAGCAACTTCTTGAATTTGTGCCGCTAGAATCTCTCGCTTTGTTGCGGTTAATTTTTTGGAATCATTGAGTCCATAGATGATAGGGTCTTCTGGCAAACAAACCGCACAAACCGTTAAAGGACCAGCTACAGAACCTCTGCCCACCTCATCAACACCAACAACAAGTCCGCCCCCAGAAAGCTCCTTCTGAAAGCGATACATTTCTTCTACACGGGTCTTCTCGGCATGTTCTTTTTCAATGCGCTTTTTAGCTGATTCTAAAGCCTTGATAACCTGTTTACGGGGGTCCTCGCTATAACGAGCTATGAGTTCATATACCTCAGTCTCTGGGGCATCGCTTAAACGAGCAAGTATATCTTTAGCAGAATCAGCCATGTTTTCTCCAAACCACACGACTATGGTACTAAAAAAGCCGCCCGGAGGCGGCTTTAAAGAGCATATGAAGTTGATTAGCGCTTCTCGCGAAGACGAGCAGCCTTACCAACACGATCGCGCAGGAAGTAGAGCTTAGCGCGGTGAACAACACCGTGGCGAAGAACCTCAAGCTTAGCAATCTTTGGTGAGTGAAGTGGGAAAGTACGCTCAACACCAATGCCAAAGCTGATCTTACGAACGGTAAAAGTCTCACGGGAACCCTCGCCGGAAAGACGAATGATGTCACCCTGGAAGACCTGCTCACGAGTACGGTCACCCTCGACAATACGATAGTGAACCTTTACGTTGTCACCAACGCGGACCTCAGGAATGTCCTCGCGGATCTGCTGACGCTCAATAGCGCGAATGTAGTCCATTGTTTCCTCATCTCTAGAGGTGCCGACGCCCTTGCGAACGACACATAGTTAACACACAGACGGAAAGTATACGTGAATACTTTCCACTGTACAAGGGTTAGTTTGGATAAAACTTACTTTACATATCTCCTTTTACCCCAGGAACGAGGAAGGCGAAGATCTTCAAACACTCTGGTTGCATATCTATCGGTCATACCAGACACGTAATCTGCTACTTGGATTTCTGGATGATCAAAGTCATGACACTTGTATTCTGCAGGAACCTCATCTAAATGGTTAACAAAGTAATCAAACAGCTCAATGATGAGGTCATATGCCTTGGGTTCTTCGTATTTTGCGTCCCCTGATGCGTACAGATTAGCAAACAGGAATGCTCTCATGGTCATCATGGCGCCCCACATGGAGTCGGTCATTTTAATGTCGCCTACGCGAGAGCTCTCAGAGACAATATCGTGAACCATGTTTTCAATGCGCTCAGGTGAGCTATTACCAAGAACCTCTCGAGCTTCGGTTGGAAGATATTCCTCCGAAAGAAGTCCTGCTCGTTTTGCGTCATCAATATCGTGCGTTACATACGCAATGCGGTCCGAAATAGCAACAATTCTTCCTTCTGCTGTTTCTGCACGTAGATTACCTGAATGGCATCTAATACCATCTATAACTTCATGAGAAAGATTAAGACCTTGTCCGTCTTTCTCCAGATACTCAACAATGCGGGCACTCTGCTGATTATGGGCAAAAATATACTCATTTTCTGGAGCATCGGGGTCCATTCCCCTATACAGGCTAATGGCGTGCGAAAGCGCCTTCTCGCCAATATGGCCAAACGGCGTATGGCCTAAATCATGTCCAAGTGCAATTGCCTCAGTCAGGTCTTCGTTTAAGCCAAGAGGACGCGCAATTGAGCGTGCAATCTGCGAAACCTCAAGCGTATGAATAAGACGAGTCCTATAGTGGTCCCCTTCTGGGGCGAGAAAAACCTGTGTCTTGTGAGCAAGTCTTCTGAAACTCTTACTATGCAAAATACGGTCTCTATCACACTGATAACAGGTACGGTACTGGTCAGGTTCCTCTGCAATCGCACGACCTTTACTTTGATCAGAAAAAGCCGCTTCAGGAGATAAGATTTGATGCTCGCGAGCTTCAAGATCTTCTCGTCTAATGGATAACATAGAACCTCCTTGTACCTGCATCTTTACCTCATAATAGCAGGATATTACTGTCTAGCAAAAGAGGGCGACCGAAGCCGCCCTCTAGAGTTTGTTGCAGTGTGTCTAGAAGAAAACCTACTTAGTAGCAATCTTCTGTGGACCACCGTTAGCCTGAATCTTAGCCTGTGCTGCAGCAAGACGTGCAATTGGTACACGATATGGTGAGCAGGAGACATAGTCAAGACCAAGGTTGTAGTACATGTGGATGGACTCTGGATCGCCACCAGTCTCACCGCAGACACCAATGGTGAGGTTAGGATTACCCTTACGGCCACCCTCAACGCCCATACGGACAAGCTCTGCGACACCCTTATCAAGGGTTGCAAATGGGTTGGTCTTAACAATCTTGCGCTCAAGATAGAGAGGCATGAATGCAGACTCAACGTCGTCACGAGAGAAGCCAAGGCAAGTCTGGGTGAGGTCGTTAGTACCGAAGGAGAAGAAGTCTGCGTGCTTAGCAATCTCCTCAGACATGATAGCTGCACGTGGGAGCTCGATCATGGTACCAACTGGGATGTTGAGCTCAACACCGTACTCATCAGCAACCTGCTTGATGGTCTCCTCAACCTCTTCACGGACCTGGATGAGCTCCTCTTCGAAGCCAACCAGAGGAACCATGATCTCTGGGCGAGGGTCAAGACCAACGCGCTTGAGCTCTGCAGCTGCGCTTGCGATAGCACGAACCTGCATAACGTTGAGCTCTGGGTAGACAAGGCCAAGGCGGCAGCCACGGAGGCCGAGCATTGGGTTTGCCTCCTGGAAGGCGTCAAACTTAGCGAGAAGAGCACGCTTTGCAGCGGCGTCCTTACCCTGCTCCTCATCATGAGCAATCTCAACGTCAAGCTCACGTGGGGAATCAAGGAACTCATGCAGTGGTGGGTCAAGAAGACGGACAACAACGTCTTTGCCGTCCATTACCTTGAACATACCAAGGAAGTCACCCTTCTGAGCACGACCAAGCTGCTCAATAGCAAGCTGCTTAACGTCCTCAGAGTCTGCAAGAATGAAGTCCTGAATGAGGTGCTTACGCTCACCAAGGAACATGTGCTCTGTACGGTCAAGACCAATTGCCTCAGCGCCGTTATCAACGGAAGTCTGAGCATCTGCTGGGTTATCAGCGTTTGCACGTACACCAATGACGCGACCACGGGACTCGTCAAGGCGGACCTCATCTGCCCATGCAAGGATGGTCTGGAGGTCACCAGAAAGCTCTGGCTGGACAAGCTCAACAGCACCAAGGATGACGTCACCAGTGGTACCGTCGATGGAGATAACATCGCCCTCGTTAACAACAAGGCCGGAATCAGCAACGGTGAAGCGCTTGTTAGCAGCGTCAATACGAAGTGTATCAACACCGCAGACGCAAGGAGCGCCCATACCACGAGCAATAACAGCTGCGTGGCTGGTCTTGCCGCCGTGGGAAGTTAGGATGCCCTCTGCAGCAACCATGCCGTGGAGGTCATCTGGAGTGGTCTCCCAACGGACAAGAATACAAGGCTTGCCTGCCTCTGCAAAAGCCTCAGCGTCTGCAGAAGAGAAGACTGCAGCACCAACAGCTGCACCAGGAGAAGCGTTAAGACCCTTAGCAATGGTCTCGTACTCAGCGTTAGGATCAAACTGTGGGTGCAGAAGCTGATCGAGCTGCTCAGGAGCAACGCGAGAAACAGCCTGCTCCTTAGTAATACGACCCTCTTCGTACATCTGAATTGCAACCTTAAGTGCAGAGAGAGCAGTACGCTTACCAACACGAGTCTGAAGCATCCAGAGCTTACCATTCTCAATGGTGAACTCGATGTCCATCATGTCTGCGTAGTGATCCTCAAGAATCTCAAAGACGTGGAAGAGCTCCTCGCCTGCCTCCTTGAGTGCAGGAACCTTAACAAGGTCTGCAATAGGCTCAGTGTTACGAATACCAGCAACAACGTCCTCGCCCTGAGCATTGATCAGGAAGTCACCGTAGCGCTCGTTGGTACCATCTGCAGGGTTACGAGTAAATGCAACGCCAGTTGCAGAAGTCTCACCCTTGTTACCAAAGACCATGACCTGAACGTTAACTGCAGTACCAAGCTCATCAGGAATCTTGTTCTGCTTGCGGTAAAGGATTGCGCGGTCATTCATCCAAGAACCAAAGACTGCCTGCTCAGCAAGGCGGAGCTGGAGGTAAGGATCAGATGGAAAGACAGCGTAGCCGTTCTTGGAGACCTCTGGGTGCTCCTTAACGTCAACGTTTGCAGCAAAGATGCCCTTGAACCAAGTTACAAGGTCACGAAGGTCATTTGCGTCCAGCTCTGTATCAAGCTTAACGCCCTTCTCGGCCTTCTTAGCAGCAATTGCATCCTCAAAGAGCTGTCCAGAGACGCCCATAACAACGCCAGAGAACATCTGAACAAAACGACGGTAAGAGTCCCAAGCAAAGCGCTCGTTACCAGTCTGCTTAATGAGGCCCTGAACGGACTCATCGTTAAGACCAAGGTTAAGAACAGTGTCCATCATGCCAGGCATGGAGAATGGTGCACCAGAACGGACGGAGACAAGCAGTGGATCTTCTGCATCGCCGAGCTTCTTGCCCATGCGCTCCTCAAGGGTAGCCATAGCTGCGTCAATCTCATCAGTGACGCCCTCAGGCCAGACGTTGCCGTTGTTGGAATAAGCAACGCAAGTTTGGCAAGTAATTGAGAATCCTGGAGGTACAGGCAGGCCAATCTTAGACATCTCTGCAAGGTTTGCTCCCTTGCCACCAACAATCCACTTTGCCTCTTCTACGGATGCGCCAGCGACCTCAGTAACATCGTTACCGGCGTGGTCCTTTCCGAAGCTGTAAACGTGCTTCTCGGACATAACACTCCAAACTCTCAAACTGTCACACGCAAAGCGTGCACCAACACGATTGAACGTAAAGACATCAAACCAAACAAAGTTGGTTCTATCCTCACATTCATAGTATGTTACCAACCTACGCGATTCATCTGAACAAAATAACGGTGAGCGGTCAATATCGACCGTTCACAGAATTATTTGTAAACTTATGATTGCAAATTGTGAAATTCTCCATAAAGAAAATGAGCACCCCAAATGGATGCTCATTTAACTTTTTGATATTTTGAGGCATCAGCACTCTCTTAGCGCGTAACTCCCTCAAAGAATGCGCCAATTGCATGACTTGGCTCTTCACCCGTAAGCGTAGAAATAACGTTTACTGCTGGTCCCAGAAGGTCAATAGATGGGATGAGGCGCTGATCAAGCTCACGACGAATCTCTCTTCTGAGAGAGCCATCTGCAAAGGTGTGGAAGACTGCACGAGGGCGATCCTCATCTTCATGCTCATTGAAATACGCGCGAACGTCTTCAACGTTATGAATATTTGGAACCCTTACAATCTCTACGGAATCATCGCCAAACTGAGCAGCAGCAGCCTTAACTACTGCAGCACCAGTCTCTCCGCGAGAGTCTGACAAAACATAGACGATAGGCAGACCGTCACCAAGAGTGTTGTTGTCAATATCAAGTGTGCTCATGCTGTAACCCTTTCAGTCAAGTATTCAGAAAGATACAAACATTTACCTAACCTAAGCGTACTCTACTTCTTACGAGAAAGCACACTAATATCGGCGACATTACTAAATACCTGGGCAAACTTGTTCAAAAGACGTAAACGATTTCGGCGAACGGTATCGTTTTCATCCATGACAAGCACTTTATCGAAGAAAATGTCAATTGGCTCACGCAGTTGTGACAGTGCAGAAACAGCAGCAGCATAGTCTGAACCAGCAAGAGCGGAAGCCACCTGCTTCTGGCCCTCTTCACAAGCAGAAAGCAACGACTTCTCTGGCTCAGTAAGAAGCTCTGTATCAACTTCTGTGCCAAGTGAAGCATCGCTGAGGTGGGCTGCACGTGCATAAGCAGTAGCAAGGTCCTCAAAGAGCTCAGGCTCGTTCTGACGTGCCTCATCAAGTGCACGAGCACGCTGAAGGAACTCATCAGGATTAATAACGCCAATTGCACTGACAGCCTCAATAGCATCTGCAGAGATCTTCTCGTCCTTTGCAATAGATGCAAGGCGGCCAATAAAGTACTGCTCAACCTGAGACTGAACAGACTCGTCAACAACAAGACCCTGCTGGCGGTAGAGCTCCAGAGAGCTTGCAATAAGCTTCTTGAGGTCAAGGTGTGCCGTTGAGCGGACCAGTGCAATAACACCAATAGCTGCACGACGAACAGCGTAAGGATCGGAAGAGCCGGTTGGTGGCTCGTTGATAGCAAAGATGCCGCAGATGGTATCAAGCTTGTCAGCAATGGCTACAAAACGACCAATCTGACCACTTGGGAGCTCGTCGCCGGCAAAGCGAGGACGATAGTGCTCGCGAATTGCTGCAGCTACATCGCTCTTCTCGCCAGCAGCATCTGCGTAGTAGCCACCCATGACACCCTGCTGGCTGGTGAACTCGACAACCGCCTGGCTGACAAGGTCTGCCTTTGCAAGGTGAGCGGCGCGAGCAGCAAGCTCAGCCTCTTCTTTGTTGGAAGTCTCGTCAAGCGCAATCTCTGCAGCAAGAGCCTCCATACGCTGAGTCTTCTGCAAAACGGTTCCGAGCTTCTCCTGGAAGACAACAGTCTCAAGGCGCTGAGCAAACTCATCAAGCGTATGCTTCAAGTCCTCCTCAAAGAAGAACTTAGCGTCGTCGAGACGAGCACGAACAACACGCTCGTTGCCGTCAATGACGCGCTCTGCGCAAGATGGATCTGCATTTGAAACCACAATAAACTCTCGAGTCAGCTTGCCATGAGCGTCATAGATTGGAAAATAACGCTGGTTAGAGAGCATGGATTCAGTAATGATCTCTGAAGGAACGTTAAGGAATTCCTCGTCAAAGGTGCCTACAAGAACCTGAGGCCACTCGGTAAGGTTGATGACCTCCTCAAAGACCTTCTCTGGCATATCAACGTGAGATCCTGGACGAGCAGCCTCAACCTCTTTAATGCCGGCGAGAATAACGTCTTTGCGCTGCTCCTGTAGCAAAACACCAGCGTTTTTGAGAACCTGCTCATAGTCAGCTGGAGTAGCTACCTCATGGTAACCAGGTCCAAGAACGCGGTGGCCCTGAGTGGTGTTTGAGCTAGTTACATCAGCGTACGTAACAGGAACAATCTCTGAACCAAAGAGGACGCAAAGCCAACGAACAGGGCGAACATAGCGCTCGTGGAAAGAGCCCCAGCGCTGGCTGCGAGGCCAGTCAAGAGCAGAAATCCAAGAAGTTGCCAGCTCGGAGAGGATCTTTGTAGCAGGAACTGAAGGAATGTTGAGCTCCGCAAAAACGTACTCGTGACCATCGGTATCTACACGACTGGTCAGCGCATCAGCACTTACACCGCACTTACGAGCAAATCCTTCAGCAGCCTTGGTTGGCCTGCCCTCTGCATCAAAAGCAATTTCTGCCTTAGGACCACGCTTGACCTCAGAAATCTCTTCTGTTGCCTCAGCAACGTCCTTAACGTAGGCGGTTAAACGACGAGGTGTCGAGAGGATCTTAACCTCTCCAAATGACAGACCAGAGTCTTTAAGTCCGGAAACTACGAGCTTATTGAACTGAGCAATAGCTTTCTGCAAGGGAGCAGAAGGCATCTCTTCAGAACCAATCTCAAAAAGGAAGTCTCTAACCTCAGCCATTTAAGCCACCTCCTCCTGAGTAGTTGATGCAGGTGCTTTCTTAGAAGCAACCTCCTCCAAATACGATTCGCAGCATGCCTTAGCAACGGTACGAACGCGAAGAATATAGTTAGCTCTTTCAACAGCAGAAAGAGCACCACGAGAGTCAAGCAAGTTAAAAGCGTGGCTGCACTTCATAACGCAGTCATATGCAGGAAGTGGAAGCTTGCGCTCAAGGCAGCTATGACACTCTGCCTCATACTCGTCGAACTTCTCGCGCATAAGCTCAATATTAGCGACCTCAAAGTTGTAAGTTGAGAACTCGCGCTCGTTCTCAAGGAACACCTGGCCATACGTCATTGGAGTGCCGTCTGGTAGGTAGCTCCAGACCAGGTCATAGACGGAATCAACACCCTGAGCATACATAGCAATACGCTCAAGACCATAGGTAATCTCAACAGGAACAGGATCTACCTCAATGCCACCTACCTGCTGGAAGTACGTGAACTGAGTAACCTCCATGCCATTGAGCCAGACCTCCCAGCCAAGACCCCAAGCGCCAAGTGTTGGACTCTCCCAGTCGTCCTCAACAAAACGAACGTCGTGGTCTTTTGGATCAAGGCCAATAGCAGCAAGTGAACCAAGATAGAGATCTTGGGAATCTGCGGGAGATGGCTTGAGCAAGACCTGGAACTGATAGTAGTGCTGCAAACGATTGGGGTTCTCGCCATAGCGTCCATCAGCAGGACGACGGCATGGCTGTGGATAGCAGGTACGCCAGGCGTCAGGGCCAAGTGAGCGCAGGATAGTTGCGGTATGGAAGGTACCAGCGCCTACCTCAGAGTCGTATGGTTGCATGACCGTGCAACCTTTTTCTGCCCAATAGTGTTCAAGGGTCAAAATCATATCTTGAAACGTAAGTGGTGTTGCGCCCATGATGTTCTTTCTCTCAAATGTCCGACGTAAGTACTATAGCCCGCGAGCATGGTCAAAGGGCCAGAAAATAAACATTGCCTTAGAGGTCACGGTAGAAACCGCAACAGCTCCAAAATATCTGGAATCCAACGAGTTTGTTCTGTTATCCCCCATAACAAAAATATGACCTGCAGGAACAGTATACGGATAATTCTGAATTACAGCACCCGTGCGATCCGCAAGAGAATAGGTTGGCTTGCCTTCAGTATAAGGCTCGTCGATAAGCTGACCGTCAACATACACAGCGCCGTCACGCAAATCAACCGTTTGACCTGCAGTGGCAATGACGCGCTTTACTAAAAGCGTATCGGGGTTTTGAGGGCTGGTAAAGGTAACCACATCGCCTACTTGAGGAGTACCGCCAAAGCGATAGGTAAGTTTCTCTCCTACCAAACGGTCTCCCAGCTGAATGGTATTGAGCATGGAGCCTGTTGGAACCTCATACACCTCAGCAACAAAAGTCCTGATAAAAAATGCCAGCGCAACGGCAATAGCAACAATTACCAGGTATTCAAAAATTTCAAGTACTTTAGAGTGTCCACTACTCATTGTTATCACCAGATTGCTGATCAAGCTCTGCTAAATACGCTCTGTCCTTCTCAGTGAGCTGAGCGCTCTCTAAGAGGTCTGGACGCCACGCACGTGTGCGAGCAAGTGCGGATTGTCGTCTCCAGATTGCTACCGCACCGTGGTCTCCTGACAAAAGCACAGACGGAACTTCTCGCCCCTCAAAGTTTGCTGGTCGCGTGTACTGAGCATACTCGAGAAGTCCATCGTCAGAGAAAGACTCATCCTGCGAGCTCATCTCATCGCCAAGCGCACCGGGAAGCAGGCGCACAACCGAGTCAATCACGGTAAGCGCAGGCAACTCTCCGCCCGTCAGAACGTAATCTCCCATAGAAATAACGTCATCTGCCAGCTCATAGACGCGCTCATCCATGCCCTCGTAACGGCCGCAAACAAATAAAATGCGCTCTTTTTGAGCAAATTCTTGAGCAATAGCCTGAGTATACGGCCTACCAACTGGCGAGAAAAACACCACGTGAGGCTTGACATCTGCCTGATCAGAAATCTCTCGAACTGCCTCAAAAATAGGAGCAGGCTTCATAAGCATGCCTTGCCCGCCACCAAAAGGCGCGTCATCTACCGTACGGTGTCTATCATGTGTCCAGTCACGTAAATCATGCGCATAGAACTCAAAAATGTTTGCCTTTTGAGCTCTACCCATAATAGAAGCATGTAAATAGGGCGAGAAGATCTCAGGAAATACTGAGAGCGTTTCTAGACGCATACTACTCACCTAACCTAAGAAGACCCTGAGGAATTGAGACGGTAATGGGACCCTCAACTGGAGCCTCTTTGATAAATTCATCAACGGCAGGCATCATTACCTGGCCAAAAGACCCCTCAATTACCCACACATTTTGTGTAGGTCCAACAAGAACCTCTGAAATTTCACCCAGAGAACCATGTTCTATATCAAGGACTTCTCTACCAACAAGCAGAGAAACGTTAACCAGACCAAAGTTTTCTGGAAGACAATCTTCTTCTACCAGAAGCGTTTTACCCACAAGCTCTTCTGCGTCAGAGATGGTAGTTACGTCTTCAAAAGTTACAAGACTACCTTCTCTGTCATCTGACTCAACAGAGACAACCAAGAACTTCCTTGGGCCTTTAAGTGCAGGCGGAACAGGAACAACCGTCATGCCTTCAGCTATAAGAGAAGGAAGGCTGTGAACGGGAACCGTCACAACCTCCCCTCTTTTACCATGCGTTTTAACAATTTGAGCAATTGCTCGCCAGTGTTTACGCAAAATTAGCCTACAACCTCGACATCAACAGAGGTGCCAACACGCTGGCCAAGAGCACGAGCCAAAGTACGAATAGCCTTAATGGTTCTACCCTTGCGGCCGATGACACGTCCAGCGTCTTCCTCAGAGCAAGAAACCTCAATTAAGGCTCCATCCTCGCGATCGGTGACGTCGAGTGCAACAGCGTCTTCATTATCGACAAGACCACAAACGATGTACTCAACAAGGTCAGCTACCTTGTCAGAAGGCATCTCCTGAATATCTTGATCGACAGCGTCTACCTCAGTGGGCTCTGTGAATTCAGACACGATTTACTCAGCCTCTGGAGCCTCGGACTCCTCAGCAGCTGCGGCAGCAGCCTCAGCAGCAGCCTCTGCAGCTGCAGCAGCCTTTGCCTGTGCCTTCTTGGAGAGCTTGGTCTTCTTCTCTGCAACTGGAGCACCAGTACGAGCGATCTCAATGAGGTGAGAAACTGCGCTTGTTGGCTGAGCGCCCTTTGCTACCCACTCGTCAACCTTCTCGAGGTTGATATCAATCGTCTTTGGGCTAGTCAGTGGGTTATAACGACCGACTTCTTCAATGTAACGACCATCGCGAGGCATACGACCATCAGCGACAACTACGCGATAGTACGGACGCTTCTTGGCACCGTGACGGGCCAGACGAATCTTAACTGCCAATGAAAACTCCTCCATACGAGCGGTGCCTCGGATGTTAGATGGGCTGCACCGCAAAGCCACAAATCGGGTTACAAGTGTACAACAACGCGTTAACCTCGAAAAGTATAAATTTGCTCTCTTCAAAAAGTACTCGTAATTTATGTATGAAACACTTGTTCTATTTACGCAAAAAGTATACACTAAATCTATGGAAACGTCAAAGAACATATCGGATAAAACCGCACGTAAATCGTGTGATTTTGAATGGCATGGTAAGGCTATTGGCCTTCTTGACCTAGATGCGTTCTTTGCGTCTGTAGAACAACTTGATCATCCTGAGTGGCGTGAAAAACCAGTAATCGTAGGAGGTTCTCCTCAAAAACGAGGAGTTGTTTCAACCGCATCTTATGAAGCAAGAAAGTATGGTGTTCATTCTGCCATGCCTTCAGCTACTGCGGTAAGGCTTTGTCCTCATGCAATTTGGACTTCAGGACGTTATGACAGATACTCAGAAATGAGTGCTCTTGTTATGGGTTTTCTCAAAGATGAGACTCCCCTTGTTGAACAAGTTTCTATTGATGAAGCATTTTTTGACATTACTTCTGGAAGATTTTCTAAAGAAAATCCTGTAGAAATTTGTAAGCGCATACAAAAGAAAGTTGCAGCACTAGGTGTTACCTGCTCCATTGGTCTGGGAACAAATAAAACAATTGCCAAGATTGCTTCTGAACAAGAAAAGCCTCGAGGTCTTACTGCGGTCTTTCCTGGTACAGAGGGCCGCTTTCTAGCACCACTGCCCATTGAGGCAATGAGCGGCATTGGTCCTGCTATGGCAAAGACGCTTCATCAGCAAGGAATCAAAACGCTTGGAGAACTCTCAAGAGCAGATGCAACGTATCTCACTTCCCTTGTAGGCAATACTGCCTCAAAGATGATTTTGCGCGCGCAGGGAAAAGAAATTTCAGAGGTTCATGAAGCTGCTCAACCTCGCGATGTTAAGTCTGTTTCTAACGAGAGAACCTTTGAAACAGATTTGTTTGATAAACAAGAAATAGAAGAAGCCATCAGACACATCTCTGGTGTTGTAGGCAGACGTCTCCGCCGCAAACAGCTACAAGGTTATACCGTAACGCTTAAGGTAAAAGCTTCTGCAACAGAGTCTCATACCGCTCAAAAAAGAATGTCTACTCCAACTGATGATGAACATCTCTTTGCAGAAATTGCTGTTGGTCTGCTTCCTACCATTTGGAAAGAAGGCCAACCAGTAAGACTTCTTGGTGTTGGCATTAGCTCATTTACAGACGAGACACAGAGTAAGCCTGTTCAAACCTCTCTTTTTGATCAATTTGAAGACACGTTTGATGCAGCAGCCTCTGGACCCGCAACAAAAAAGAAACCTCGGAGTGACTTACGTCATCTCTCCGAGGTAACCGATAAACTCAAAGATAAATTTGGCGCAGATGCTGTGCAGTATGGTAGAGACCTACGCTTTGAGCATCGCGTTTCAGACACCATGCCTACCGGCAAAAACGAGCAGATCTAAGATGCTAAACCTACTCAGTTGGGTCAGCAGATTCTGGAAGATTATCTACCAGGTCATCCTCAGAAAGCTCAAAAGCTGGAGCCAAAGCATCCTCTGGAAGGTCAGCGTAAGGAATCTCAGAAGTCATAGCGCCCTCAATATCCAGCTCTACACGAGGAGCATCTGCCCAAAGTCGCTCAAGACGATAGTAAGACCTTACCTCAGGCTGGAATACGTGAACTACAACTGAGCCGTAATCGATCAGAATCCAATTAAGGCCATCACGGCCTTCAGTAGAAATTGGACGAACACCACAATTTGCCGTGACCTTCTCGCGAACTTCATCAACAATAGCATCAGCCAAACGAGCATTTCCGCCGGTGCAGATAACAAAGTAATCGCAGACGTCGCTGAGACCAGTGAGGTCAAGCACAAGAATATCTTCAGCTTTCTTTTGATCTGCAGCAATTGCAGCAGTCTTTGCAAGCTCAAGTGAAGTTACAGCCATGAATTTCTCCGTTTTCTCATGTAGCCAGGCTACTTAGATGTCTTCTCAATCATCTCATTGTATAGGGCAATTGAGTTTGGATACAAATAACTTCTAGTAGAAATTACATACATCATAACGCCACAAAACGCCGTCTCATAAAGCTCATCAAGAGAACCGCCGCGTAAATATACCTCGCGCGCCTCTTCAACTGACTTGAAACTTGGTCGCAAGGGCTCAATAAGGTCAGCTACGTATAAGATTTTGTCAAGATTGCTCATCTGATAGTCCCCTGCAGTGTGCTTTTGAATAGCACTGAGAATCTGATCAGAGAGCCAAGGATAGATTGCTGGCAGGGTTTTTGCGGCGAGAGGACCGTGCAAGAGTCCTACGATTTTCTGATACGGAGCTGCTGTCTGGATACGAAAATGCTCTGCCAGTTCAATGGTTTTTGCATCAGGAAGAAGTTTCTCCCAATCATGCAAAATGCCTGCTACACGAGCGCTAAACATATCTACGCCATAGACCTGCGCGAGGGTTTCTGCACAATGTCCTACAGAAATAGAGTGTGCAAAACGCTTAGGGTTCTTGTGGTGCATATGAGACTTTAGATCAGACTCAAGCTGATCAATGAGCGCCTGTTGTTCTGAGGTGTAGACAATATCTTTTGCTATAAGTGTTCTTTCCATTATGTCCTACAAAGTTTTGAATCAAGCCACATATGTATCTGTATGACACTGCCTTGCTGCTAGCGTATAAATCTCTGAGCAGCAGGTTTCTTGAGCCTTAACTACTTAATTGAGCGGTGTTGTATCAGCGCCGTAAAGGCCATGCTTATGAATATAGCCTGTAACTGAATCGGGAGTCAGATATCTAAGGCTCTGACCTTTTTGAACTCTACTGCGCAAATAGCTTGATGAGATTGCTAGTGCGGGAACCTCAAGATAGGTTACCTTGAAGTCATACGGTGAGTCTGCAATAACCTTTTGAGCACGACTCAGCTCATAACCAGGACGCGTTGCAGCAACAAAGTGAGCAAGCTCAGCTACTGTCTGTGCATCTTTCCAGGCGACAATATCAGCAATTGCATCTGCACCAGTAATAAAGAAAAACTCAACGTTAGAGGGATATACCTTACGCAATCTTCTGAGCGTATCAGCGGTGTAGGTGATGCCCTCATAATCCACCTCAAAACGAGAAGCAACAAAATGAGGATTATCTGAGGTTGCCAGAAGCGTCATTGAATAACGGTCTTCTCCCCTGGTAACTCCCGTATTTTGTTTGAACGCAGGGCGACCAGCAGGCATAAAGACAACAACATCAAGATCAAGGTCATCATATGCCTGCTCAGCGGCTACCAGGTGGCCATTATGAATGGGGTCAAAGGTTCCACCCATGATTCCCAGACGATAGGTGCGGTTTTTATCCTGTCCCAAACG
The DNA here is from genome assembly GCA_015258715.1 of Atopobium sp. Lineage (GTDB taxonomy): Bacteria > Actinomycetota > Coriobacteriia > Coriobacteriales > Atopobiaceae > Lancefieldella. The sequence continues at coordinate 48,486 of JABZHR010000006.1, read as the reverse complement.
AGGCAGGCCAGGGTGCATGTTATTTAAGACGTCGGCTGCCATACTCTACTCAGTTTCTGAAGAAGTCTCAGCCACATGAGACGGATCAGATGGAGCCTCTTCAAACTCAACATCTTCAAATTGCTGATCTGAAGCGTCCTCGTCAGGAATCTCTATGCCATCTGTATTTGGTTTATTTGGATCCTCATAGGTAAAGGTGAGCTCAAGAATGCGAATCTCATCGCCGTCAACTGCACCAGCCTTTGCCAGCTGTACTTCAAGACCCATACGATCAAGACGACGCTGTAGATATGCCACGGCCTCATCATTGTCCCAATCGGTCTGAATAACCATACGCTCAATCTGGCCGCCAGAGACACGCCACGCATGACGCTCTTCTCGCTCAATGCGAAGTTTATTATCACGACGAAGACGCTGATGCTCCCAAGCCTCACTGCGGTCAACCGTTGGCGTAGTAATGGCAATTTCTTTGCGGAGCTCTGCCACTTCTGCAGCACAAGTAGTAACAAAATCATCAAGATTTAAACCAGTTACCGTAGAGATAGCAAAGAAAGTCCTGCCATCAGTCTCAGCGGCTTTTCTGAGAGCCTCAATAGCATCTTCTGTACCAGGCATATCGCATTTGTTTGCAACCACAATCTGAGGACGATCAGCGAGCTTTGAAGCGTAAGCCTTGAGCTCCTCATTAATAGCGTGATAGTCCTCTACTGGGTCTCTGCCTTCATAGCCACCGGTAACATCGACCATATGGACAATAAGCGCTGTGCGCTCAATATGACGAAGGAATTGATGACCAAGACCCTTACCTTCTGAGGCACCCTCGATAAGACCGGGAACGTCCGCGCAGACAAACGACTGACCGTTCTGTGCGCGAACAACGCCCAAGTTTGGAACAAGGGTGGTAAAAGGATAGTCAGCAATCTTTGGACGAGCAGCACTGATACGTGCAATAAGAGAGCTCTTACCAACAGAAGGCATACCCACCAAGGCCACATCTGCCATGAGCTTCATCTCTAGCTCAATCCAATGCTCTTGGGCTGGCTCGCCCTTCTCGGCAAATGCTGGTGCACGCCTTACAGAGGTGACAAAGTGAATGTTACCGCGGCCACCATTGCCACCAGGAGCAACAACTACCTGCTCACCTGGAGAAGTAAGATCGGCAATCTCGTAGAGTGGCTCTTGCGTTTCTGGATCAAGCTCGCGCACTACGGTTCCCAGAGGCACCTTGAGCAGCAAATCCTGTCCGTCAGAGCCATGACGGCGAGCACCCTTACCGTGGGTACCGCGCTCGGCCTTAAAGTGATGCTTATAGCGGTAATCAATCAGAGACGAGAGCTGCGGATCTGCAACAATGACAACATTGCCGCCGTGACCACCATCGCCACCATCAGGGCCGCCTTTAGGTACATATGCTTCTCGACGGAACGACATGCAACCTGCGCCGCCGTCTCCGCCTTTGACGTTGATATGACAAAGATCAGTGAAAGTTTCCACGTGTCCTCCTTCTAATACCTTAATGTTACGGCATTTACCAGCGAAGCACAGTGAAAACGCGAGAAGTTCTTATGAGAACACGAGGATAACAACAATTACCGCAACGCCAAGAATCATCAAAGCAAAGTCTGATGGAGCCAAAGGATAGCGTTTAAATGCAGATGAAGCGTTTCTTAGATAAAAACCTCGCTGCTCAGCTGCAAGCGCTGAGGCGTCAGCTTTTTTAACCGAGCTTACCAGCAGAGGAACAATCAAGGGCATGGTGAGCTGGAGCTTCTTAAGTGGATTTTTGGTATCAAACTCAACGCCGCGAGCCATCTGAGCCTCCATGATATGGTTCATCTCGGAAGCAAAGACAGGTACAAAGCGCAAAACCGTTGCAATGGTAAATGCATAAGGATATGGGACATGCGCCACTTCTACCAGCGCATTCATAAGGTCTTCTACACGCATAAGCGAGAGCATAGAAAGCAGCGGCAGCGCCAGCGCGATTGTTTTGAGAGCAACGTTAAAGCCGCGCTCCAAACCACCTACCGTGATACATAAAAAGAGCACTTGACCAGCAGGGGCAACCAGCGTCTGCACCACGCACAAGATAAGACCTAAAACGGCAAAGCCAAATACCAACTTAAAAGTCTTCTGAGCGTTCTGTGAAACAACTCCCACAAGAATGGTAAGCGCAAGCACTGCAAGTACCTCAAGCATTCCCTGCGCAGCAAAAGCGGCTATAAAAAGTTCAAGCGCAAATACAAGCTTGGCCACGGGATTTGCCTTATGAAGGAAGCTTGTTCCTTCGGTGTAATCAATAACACTACCCACGAGGAGCCTCCTTACCATTCAGCGTTGCCGCAATACGAGCAATCTCAAACTGATGCTGCAATGCCTCAAGCACCTCGGAAGCGCTGTTAAGCCCAGCAAATGACGGATCTACGTGCCTGCCCGCAAGCTTTGACAGCTGAATCATCTGAGGAGCCTCAACGTATGCTTCCTTCAAAACCTCATCTGTCGAGAAGATCTGTGTAACTTCCCCATCATCTAGCACGCTACCATGTGCCATAACGACAATTCTTGTGGCAAAGTCCAGCACAACCTCCATGTCATGGCAAACCATAAGAACTGCACAGCCCTTCTCGCACAGTGATTTGACCATATTCATGACCTGCATACACTCTTTGTAATCCAGGCCTGATGTTGGCTCGTCAAGCACAAGAATATCTGGCTCACAGGCAACCACAGATGCAAGCGCAACCATCTGGCGCTGTCCGCGAGAAAGCATGAACGGCGATGCCTCTGCGTCCAGTCCCATGCGATCAATTACTTCAAGCGCTTTCTTGCGAGCATCCTCTGCAGACGCACCCTTGAGCTCAAGACCAAATACGATCTCCTCAAGAACGCTCTCTTTACAGATCTGGTAATCGGGATTTTGGAACAGCGTTGAGACATGCTGAGCAATCTGCGACGTCTTCCAATCCTTGCATGAGGCGCCCTTGATATGAATGTCTCCCGATCGAGGACGCAGGAGGCCATTTACCAGTTTAGTTAAAGTTGTTTTACCTGCGCCGTTTTGGCCGACAAGCGCCACAAGCTCACCAGGATGCAAGCTGAGAGAGACACGCTCTACACCATCAGTACTATTTTGATATTTAAAGGTGGCGTCGATAACGTCAAGAACAGATTGAACGCTTGGCTGCTCTGCATCTTGAAGAACACCAATCCTGTCAAATGGTCCACTCGATTCAGCAACCACAGGACCATCTATTTTTGGAAGATACGTCTCCCCCGCTAGCTCAACATCATCAGCAGCTGGTGATTCAGCGGTCTCTGTAAGAGAAATATTACGATGCTGCAAAGCTCCAACACAACACGCAAGCTGCTTGGTGGCCGACAGAACTGAGAGTGCGGTTTCATCGCAGACAGTCTGGTCAGCCTCACTGAGTAGACGAGCATATTCCACTTGATGCGAGAGCTCGTGGACGCCCTTTGAGACGCGCACGCAACGAGGAACATCAACACCAACCTCTTGCAGCAGATCTACCTGTGAGAACACTTCCTCACCGCTGCCAAAAGCACAAATGGTGCCCTTGTCCATAACGGCAATCTTTGAGCAATACTTGGCGAGAAGACCAACTTTCTGCTCAATTACCACAACCGTAATGCCCTTAGTTTTGTTGAGCTCTGAAAGCGTCTGGAAGATTAGCTCAGACGACGTTGGATCTAAGGCTGCTGTTGGCTCATCTAGTACCATAACCTGTGGCTGTAGCGCCAAAAGAGCTGCAATAGCAACCTTTTGCTTCTGTCCGCCAGAAAGAGAAGCAATCTCTCTAAAGCGAAGGTTGGCAATACCAACTGTTTCTAACGCATAGGTAATTCGCTCTGGAATTTCTGCGTGAGGAACGGCAAAGTTCTCAAGGCCAAAGAGAAGCTCATCCTCAACAATTGAAGCTACCATCTGCGCATTAATATCTTGGGTAATGGATCCCACAATCTTAGAGATATCAGTTAAGGCAACCGTACAGGTATCCATTCCAGAGACAAGAATCTTGCCAAAGAAATTACCCCTGAAGTGATGAGGAATGGCGCCAGCGAGCGCAAGAGCAAGTGTAGACTTACCTGCACCAGAAGGGCCAACAATACCTACAAAATCACCCTCCTGAACGCTCAGCGACAGCTCATTAAGAGCGCGCGCTGAGCTATCAGGATAGCTGTATGACACAGATTGAACTTCAATAATTGACACAGTGTTCTCCAGGAAATATGTGCGTATTTAAGAACTTATCGACCCAAAACCTTCTTAAGAGGAGCCGCAAGAACCTGAACAACAATAGCATTAAAGAATGCAGTTCCCACGATGACGGGAAGCATTACGTAGAAAAGCTCAATAGTTGCACCTTTGGCTGGAATAGCAATGGCAGCAAAGATGAGGCCAGAAATAAGCGTGGTTACAAAAGAGCCAATTGCAGGCATTACTGGTTTATCTGCAAGAGCAGACTTTGTGAAGGCAAACATAACAAGTGAAGCAACGCCTTCTGCAACAAAATCAGCACCAGGAACAGAGGTGGTCAGCTGAATAACGGTAGCTGCAATAAGGCCAATAACCAGGCTCTGAACAGCAGTTGGCTTCAAAAGAAGAATAGCCAGGCAGAACGATGCAATAATGAACTCTGGACCAATACCAATAGCACTAATTGCCTTACCAACGGTCAGGTTAAGAATAAAACCAGCAGCAATAAGAACGGCAACAAGAACAAGAGAAGTTACATCCAAAACGCCCGCAGACTTTGAAACAGCAACAACACGTGGTGCCTGCTCAGCAGATCCTGTCTCTGTGTCTGCGGCGTTGACCACATTAAGATTTTCTGTAGACATACAAACTCCTTTAACGCAAAACAAAACGAACAAACAAAAACTTTCAACTACACGGGTTTCTCGCCATCCGGATTTAGCAAGAAACGTACGCATAAAAAAAGCTCTCGGTCACCCGAGAGCCTCTAAATGCGTATGCAGAAGCAACTCATCGCTGACCGGAGAAAGACAAGTTGTTCCACCACCACTGCTGAGTGCCTGTAGCGCGCATGATATGTCCTCCTCCCAAAAGCGTAAATTGCAATGTAAGAAGAATACCATTACTTAGCCGGATTGTGTCAAGAAATACATTAAGAAACAAATTAGAAACTGTAAACGGCACCAGCAAGTGCAAAATACAGCGAGAAACAAAAAGGGGCCCCGAAGGACCCCTTGAATGAACTGTGGATGTTCAAGAAAACTTATGCCTCAGCAGCAACGACGTTAACGACGTGCTTAGCACCCTTCTTGAACTCGACAACGCCATCGCAAAGTGCAAAGAGAGTATCATCCTTGCCGCGACCAACGTTTACGCCAGGAGTGATGTGAGTACCACGCTGACGGATGATAATCTGGCCAGCCTTGATTGCCTGACCACCGTAAATCTTAACGCCAAGGCGCTGTGCTTGTGAGTCGCGACCATTGCGGGAAGAGCCGAGACCTTTCTTGTGTGCCATAAATGCTACCTGCCTATCTCAATATCAGAAGTGACTAATTACTCTGCAGACTCGTCGGATGCCTTAGCAGCAGCCTTACGAGCGGTAGGGAGCGCGGTAACCTTCAGCTTAGTAAGGTTCTGACGGTGACCGTTGGCGCGGTGATAGCGCTTACGCTTGTGGAACTTGAAGACGAGGACCTTCTTGTCCTTGTACTGCTCAAGAACCTCACAGGTAACCTTCTTAGAGGAAAGAGTGGCAGCGTCAGCAACAACCTTCTTGCCGTCGTTAAGCATAAGAACATCAAGCTTTACCTTATCGCCAGGCTGCGCATCAAGCTTCTCGACGCTGATTACGTCGCCCTTGGCAACCTTATACTGCTTGCCACCAGTTGCTACGATTGCGTACATGTGTGTAACCCTTCATTGCTGATTCTTGCAACGATTAATACTATCTTTGCATTTCTGAAGATCCGAGCAAAGATCTTCGCCGCCGTGACCTGTGGCATCCGCGGGAAACTGTCGGTGTCCCATGTCCCTCGGCGAGAAACACAACTCGAAATAGTCTACTGCATATTTCAGAAAATTCCAAGACAAAACTACATGTTATAGAGGCTTCACAAGGAGTCCATTTTCTGAAACGTGTGCCTGTGAGACTCGGCACACCTTCAACGAGTCAATGCCTTGCAGTCCATCGAGTCCTGCCTCAGCTGCAATTCTTTGTGCCTCATAGATTAAAACCGCAGGTCTAAGCGCCGCTCGTGGATCTTGCAGCGTATCAAGCTCAAATGAAATGCACGTATCAGATGAGCTCTCAGAGATGCTGTAACCCGCAAACGTTGTCTCCAAATTGACCACTTTTTGCTTGTCTCCGCGCATGTACGTCAGCTCTTTTTTGGCGAGAAGATCCTCAAACCCCCAACGCAACGCCTCGGACTTAAGGCCCTCTCCCAAAATGTCGCATCTCCAGTGAGCAGCATTCAACCATGCTTCAAGCGCTGGCAGCGACCGATCAACGTAGCTGACGGCAAACGGAGCAAGCGCGGGAGGCGTTGCCGACAACAGCCTCTCGAGCGCCTCATCCGGGTCTACATATTCTGTGAGCTTCAAGTCAAAGTACTCCGCCTCAGACGAAGCGCCAACAGGAAGCGCCTGAGAGAACTGCACACCCATGCGTTTTGCAAAGCCATTACCTACCCTAAACGGCAGCTGAGCTCGACGAACACACCGCTCAATAGTGCCAATAAGCTCAAGGTGTCCTAAAAACGCAAGGCGATCGTCTTTCTTGTAAGCCACGCGAAGCCTAAAAATCTCTGCTCCACGCTCCGTCATAATCTCTGGCTGAATCTGTGGCCTACCAGCACGCCAGTCTTTCTTTGCCGGTTCAACTGCCTCAGGAGCCACGCTCTCTAGCTGCATATCCGTCATGAGCGCACCCCCATCAAAACGTTGTCGACCTTCAAGGTCTGGCATACCGCACATCCCGTACAAGAGGTAAACGTGCAGTCTGGTGTGGTGACCTCGTCCATTGCTCGACGATATTCTCGCTGTAAGTAGCCCTTGGACACACCAGGAGATGTGTGATCCCAAGGAAGTTTTGCCTGGATATCAAAGGTTTCTGTTGCAATATCAGACAGCGAGAAACCCAGACTTTCTGCAGCTGCATTCCAAGCGTCAAGATTAAACTCACTGGTCCACGCATCAAACTTGCAACCATTTTTCCACGCCTGGTAAATCAGATCAAAGCCGTCGCGACCCATCTTAGAGAGCGCACCTTCTACCAGCGAAGTGCCGGAGTCATGGTAGGCAATCTTGAGTCCCCTATCATGGTTAGAAGACAGCAATAACTGCTGCCTACGCTGGGCTTCCTCGCGAGAAATCTGACCAACCCACTGGAATGGCGTGTAGGACTTGGGCACAAACACGGCAACAGAGGCAGAAACCGTAACGCCCTTGCCACCAATCTCTCGACCGATATCTAAAATACGCTTCGCAACTGCGGGAATGGCTTGAATGTCTTCATCGGTTTCTGTTGGAAGGCCCATCATAAAGTAGAGCTTCATGCGGCGCCAGCCGTTTTCAAACGCATTTCTTGCTGCGGACTCAAGATCATCCTCGGTGACGTTCTTGTTGATAACATCACGCATGCGCTGTGAGCCCGCTTCTGGCGCAAACGTCAGGCCACCGCGCCTTGAGGTAGAAACGGCGTCTGCCATCTCCGCGCCAAACGCGTCCATACGCTGTGATGGAATAGAGATGCGCACACCACGTTTACGCAGGTCAGAATTCATACGGCGAAGAATATAGCCGCACTGAGAGTGGTCTGTTGTAGAGAGCGACGTAAGTGAAACCTCGTCATAACCACTCTTCAAAAGGCCTTCTTCGCCTGCCTTGACAATCTGCTGAGCTGGACGTTCACGAACAGGTCGATACGTCATGCCAGCCTGACAAAACCTGCATCCACGAGCACAGCCACGCTGAATCTCAAGCGCCAGCCTGTCTTGCACAATCTCGGTATACGGAACAATGCGCTGAGCCACAGGGTCAGTCACCGAAAGATCTGGCAGACAGCGTTTATAGACCACGCTTGGCGCACCGCTTCCCTCTTTAGGGACCGCATAACCCCAGCGTGTTGCGGTGTCATCATGCACAATCTGATAGAGCGATGGCACGTAAACGCCCTGAATCTCAGACAATCTCTGCAAAATCTCTTGGCGAGAAACTCCTTCAAGCTTGGAAGTTCTCACGCACTCGCACATCTCTACCAGCGCTTCTTCGCCATCACCTAAAAGAATTGCATCAAAGAGCGGGGCCACTGGCTCTGAGTTCCAAACAGAAGGACCGCCACCAAAAATAAGCGGGTCCTCTTCATCACGTTCTTCAGCGAGCAATGGAATGCCTGCTAAATCAAGCGTTTCTATAATATTGGTTGCGATCATTTCATGCGCAAGGGTGAAGCCCACTACATCAAAAGATGCTAAAGGCGCAGCACCCTCCAACGAAAGCAGTGGCACGTTACGTTTACGCATAAGCGCTGCCATATCAGTCCAAGGCAGATAGGCGCGCTCACAAGAAATATGAGGCGCCTTATTCAAAGCGTTATAGAGAATGGCAATGCCCAAATTAGGCTGACCCACCTCGTACACGTCAGCGTAAACCATACATACGTGAAAAGGGCCTTCTTGCTCCTCTACGGCCCCCCACTCGTGATTCAAGTATCTTGAGGGTTTCTCGACATGCGGAAGCATGGGCTCAATGAGATGGAAGAGATTTTCTCGTTTAACACGCACGATAGTCAACTTTCTATCTTTTGGCGAGGGACTGTGTGGTTGCTATCTCTACGGTATTTGATTGTGAATTTGTATCTGCTGTTGCGCTTGCGCCTGTAGAAGCACTCGAAGTGCCGGTTTTGGTAGAAGAATCAGCTGCTACCCCGTCGCGTTTCTCGGCAATTTTGCGAGCATACGCGTGAATGACGCGAGCAGTAGTGTGAGTTCCTGCGTATCCCATGCCAGCCTTAAGCGCCCAGCCAATTCCTGGAACTGTGCCTGCGACCGTGCGTGCAACCGTACGGTATCCAAAGCCCGCACCCACAACGCCGAGAAGTTCGGCGATGGTTTCAACACTCATATTGATGTTGTAAGCAGCGGTAATATCAAGTGCCAGTCTGATCTGACGTGCAGTCATCAGCGGCATATCAGAGCCAGGGACAATCGCCACAGCTCCAATAGCTGCATTTTCTTTAGCGCAAGCAGCTGTTATCTGTTTAACCACTTGAGTTCTACAAAGAGGATACGCTGCCGCAAAAGAGACTGATTTTTCTGTTGCCGTTGCAATCCATGAAGAGAGTCGATCAAAGAGCACTTCTTCAGTAGTACCTGCAATGATGCTAATAAGCCCTGTGTTGTAGAGCGTGTCAGCAATTTTTGGTGCTTCAACTGCAGACTCAACAACCACAGCACAAGGAATTGAATGACTTACTAACATAGTAAGAGCATCCTCATACTGTGATGTTGGTGTAGGAATAATCACCGCAATATCAGGAATAGCGGCATTCTTTCCCGCACGACCAGTGCCACCAGTGGTAAACGAGACGCCATCGGCAAGTTTAGAAACACGTACCGTAGCATCTGTTCTCTCTGGCATAAAATACGTATGAACAGCAAGAATTGCCTCTTCAGAGGCAAGAGAATCAACATAGATGTGCGTGTAAGTTGGCTCAAGAGATGAAAGTGAGCCGCGGAATTCCTGCAGTACAGAAGTTGCAAGCTTCCCTAAGCTGTTTCTTTTTGCCATAGCTTATGCCGCCTTAGTTCTATGTCTGTAAACTGACTGAACAATTCCTACAGAGACAAGCTGGGCAATCATCGATGTAGATCCAAAGCTGATAAAAGGCAGAGGAATACCGGTAATAGGCATGATGCCAATACACATACCAACGTTTTGCAAAACCTGGAACGACCACATGGCTGCACAACCAACAAGTACCAGCTTAGAGAAGGTATTCTCGGTCTTCATAGCAAACAGAATGGTTGCAAAAATCATCCACGCAAAAAGCGAAAGCATAATGAATGCACCAAGGAAGCCAAACTCTTCCGAGAAGAGTGCAAAAACAAAGTCTGTGTGTGCCTCAGGCAAGAATCGACCACTTGCCTGCGTAGCGTTACCTGGTCCCTTTCCAATAAAGCCACCTGAACCTACGGCAATTTTTGCCTGCTGCAGGTTATAACCATCTCCTGACGGATCAACGGATGGATCCAAAAAGACGGTAAGGCGCTTCATCTGGTACTCCTTAAGGATGTGAGGAATACCAGGAATCATAGAGGTCACAACAACAAGAGCAACAACAGCAACAAGCAGCAGAACGGTCACAAGAATCCAAGAACGTTTTGCGCCAGAGCAAATGATGATAGTAGCTCCGATAACCAAAATAATCAGACCAGTTCCCAGGTCAGGCAAAAGCATAATGGAGCCAAAGGGAACCATCAGCGTTCCACAAAGCTTTACATAATCTCTCAGTGTTTCTACCTTGCCGTTATACTGAGCACACACCGAAGCCATAAGGAAGATTGTGACAATCTTTCCCAGCTCAGACGGCTGAAATCTAAAGCCAACAAACGGGATATTAACCCAACCAGTCATACCCTTGACCGAGACACCAAAGCCTGGAACCTTAGGCAAAATCATCAATACAACAACGCCGATAAGCAGCACGTTTGTCATATTTGCTAGTGCTCTATAGTCATAGCGCCACATAAGCGTGGCAAAAACAAGGCCCAAGCCAATACCAAGAAGATGCCTAGGAAAACTGGCTTCGGCAATGTTCATTGATGCGGTCCAAATAACCACAATACCAATGAGGACGAGAAGAGCCGCGGGAACAAGCTGCGCTAGATAAAGATTGTTCAAGACATTCTTACCAGTAAGTCTCTCTTTCTTAGCAAGACCGCCTGAAGGAATACCTCCACGCCTTCTAAAGGGAGAGTTCATTCTCTGTTTTGTAACTGCAGATGAATCAAGTGCCATGGGTTTCTCGCCTCCTTACCTACCAACGTTGTCTGGCTGATTATAAATTGCGCCAAAGACGTCTCGAACAATATACATACCAGAACCTGCGCCAGAAGGTGCACAGTCAAGATTGGCAGCAACAACGTACTGAGGCTTATCAGCGGGCGCATAACCAACAAACCAACCAACTGGCTCGCCAATAGACTGCTGCTCAGCAGTACCCGTCTTACCATTAACCGTGACATCAAGGTTGGTCCAGTGGATAGTCTGAGAAGCGGACTCCTCATAGACAACGCCGTAAAGACCGCGAGCAACAATGTCTCGGTGTTCTTCTTTTTCTTCTGGCGACAGAATGACCTCGTTTTTGTACTCAATAACAGAGCCGTTACCGTTTCTGGCGTTAATGCTCTTCAGGACATGTGGCTTATAAATTGGGCCTCTGTTTGCGATGCCACAGTACGCATTTGCCATCTGAAGACAGGTTACCAGCAGGTCGCCCTGGCCAATAGCAAGGTTACAGTTGTCACCACCCTGCCACTTACGAGCATCATCAGGAGAGCTGGTAAAGTAATTCCACTTCCACTCAGCATCTGGAACACGACCAGACGCCTCTTCTGGAAGGTCAATACCAGAAAGAGCTCCAAGTCCAAAGGCACGGAATGTCTCCTGCATACCCTCGGGATGATCGTTGTTGTAGAAGAAGCCCTTACCAATCTCATAAAAAACAATGTCGCACGAGTTGGTGATACCGGTAATAAGGTTAACGGTGCCGTGTCCAGAAAGCAGCCAGCAATGCATACCGTACTGCTCGCCAAATCCTGTCCAAAAGCCCGTGCAATACCAGCTGGAATTTCCATCGCAAATACCGTACTTGAGTCCAGCAAAGGTAGTAAGCGCCTTGATGGTAGAACCAGTTGGATATTGTCCAGCAATAGCGCGGTTCATCAGCGGGTAGTTTGCCTCTTCAGAAGAAAGCGTGTCCCAGTCAGAGCTGGCAATACCACCAACAAACATTGAAGGAGAATACGTTGGATAACTTGCCATAGCAATGACTTCGCCGTTAGTACAATCAAGCGCAACTACGCTTGCACTACGGCCCTGGAAGTCTTGGGATCTAACCGTGTTGATGACACTGACAAGCGATGCTTCTGCAGCTTTTTGAATGTTAGCGTCAATGGTTAAAACAACGTCTGAGCCACTCTGGGGGGCAATGGACGTTGAGTGCGACAATACGTTACCTGCAGCGTCAACGTAAACCGTCTGCTCTCCACGAACGCCCTGAAGAGCGGACTCATACTGATACTCCACACCTGTTTGACCCACGATATCGCCGTGGGCATACACAAAGCCGCCATCTGCAGTTTTACTGCTTTCAAGCTGCTCTTGCGTAACGGTACCAGTATAGCCAACAACATGAGCTGCAAGGGAACCATTTGGATAGGCGCGCTGCGTACGCTCCTCAATTGAAACGCCGTCAAGCAAAGCACCGTGAGCGTAAATGTAGGCAACGACGCGCCTGGATACATCTACAGAAACAGTACGAAGCGCCTGAGCACCGTCTGAAGTATCCATAATTTTTCTGCGCACCGCCAGCATGGGCATGCCCAAGAGGTTGGCAAGAATCTGCAGTTTAACGTAGTCTTCAGCGACATCTGCTCGAGCTACTACCGTTGGACTTGGCCTGTTGGTAACAATCTCCACGCCATTTCTGTCCAGAATACGGCCACGAGGCGCTGCGGTAGTAACTGTTCGCGTACGGTTTCTCTCTGCTTGCTCAGTATAGTCAGCTGACGATAAGAGCTGCATAGTCCAAAGACGACCAATAAGCACGGCAAACATACCACCGACGGCAATTGCAAAACCGATAAGTCTGGACGAGAGGGTTTTCTCGGCAGAGCCATCAGAGCCGCCGGAAGCCTTAGGCGCGCCACCGCCAATATCAAAGGTAAATGGCGAATCTTTTCTACCAAAGGTCAGGTATACGATAATCAAACCAATTGCTGCGACAGCGCAACAAGCAAGGATAACAAGGGTGAAATTCATACTATCCCCTTATTTAAGGCGCTGTGGAGCTCGGTGAGATCCGCGATAGAGCGTTGTTCCACCCAAAGAAGAGTGAGATCTTTGGGAATGCGAAAGCACATAGAAAACAGGAAGCGCTGCCAAAAGAGTGAACAACATAGTGGGGAAAGACTTAAACAGCAGCCCCTCAAAGAAGTTGCCGCCAGAGCCAATCAAAGAGTTGATGAGCTGGTACATAAAGGTGACACCAAAGGTTTGAAGTGCCACAAAACCCATAGAGGTACCAAAATTACCAGAAATTCTGTCTCTTACCTCTTGGCCCATGAAATAAGAGCTCACCACAAGCAAGAGTGCCATGAGACCAATGGGGTTGGCAGAAGTCAGATCATAGATTAGACCTGCAATAAAGCCGCTTATTACGCCAGTTTTGCCACCATATCTCAGCGCAATAGCTGCCGAGAAAATCAGTGCAAAATTGATAACTCCCCCACCAAAAGCAACCTGTGGTGTAAGCATAATCTGCAAAATGAAGCAAACAACAGCAAGAACGGCGATGCTGCGTGTGTTTTTATTTCTATCAGAAACCTGCATACATCCCCCTTAATCTGTTCTTCCGCTGTTATGTTGTGTGTTACCCGTTGGAGCAGCAACCGTTGCATTCTGTTGGGAATTTGTTGTGTTGCTTGTAGAGCCGTTGCCAGAAGAGTTGTTTGATGAAGAACCCGAAGATCCGTCTTTGGAGTCTTTATCCTTACTGTCAGAATTAGTTGCTGTTGGAGTGTTTTGCTTATCTGCCTCTGCAATATCATCTGCGGTAGCTTTTTGCTCCTCAGAAAGAGACGTAATAACCATTACCTCTTCATTAGTGCTGACATTTCCAAAAGGCTCAATAACAATGGTGTAGTAGAGCGATCCTGGCGCTGCTTCAACGCTGGTAACCTTGCCTAGAGGAAGTCCCTTAGGGAATACACCGCCAAGGCCACTGGTAACTACCGTATCGCCTACAGCAACCTTCTGGTTGGTGTTGATCAGGTTAAGGGTAATCTGCCTTGAAGCAGAACCCATAAGCATACCCTGAGCTCGGCTGCTTTGAACCATAGCAGCCACACCGCTCTTCTCGTCAGTGATAAGACGAACGGTAGAAGTTGTAGGACCGCACTCAATAATCTGGCCAATAACGCCGCCGCTATCAACAACTGGCATGCCAACAGCCAGTCCGGATGAAGTTCCCTTGTCAATCACAATGGTGTTATTGAACGAGTCAGTAGAGCCAGAGATGACACGGGCACCCGTAGACTGCAGGTTATAGGTATTTTTGAGGTCGAGAAGACCCTGCAGGCGCTGCGTAGACTGGTTTGTCTCTTCGAGCTCTGCGTTTCTTGAACGCAGTTGCTCGTTTTCTGCCTTAAGGTCAGAAAGCGTTTGCTGGTCCGCTGTTAAGTTACTAAAAATGTTACCAATGCCCTGGAAAGGCATAGCGATAGCAGAACCTGCCATTCTAAAAGGCATGGTAATAGTAGAGAAGCCGCCTCGAACCATCTCGAGCGGTCCCCCTGCACCCATACGAGCGCTAACCGTCAATAACACAATTGAAAGCAGCGAAAGAATAATAAAACTACGGCCGCCCGTATGCTTATTATTGTTAGATCCAAGGCCTGATGAAGCACCCTGGATCTGATTAGACAATGGCATATTTATTGGCCTGCACTCTGAACAAATCCACCGGACAATGCGTTAGCCTCAAGAACCTTTGCACAACCGGTAACAACATTTTCTAGAGCGGTTGGGCTTACGTTAACAGGCACGCCAGTCTCTTCACGAAGTCTCTGGTCAAGACCGCGAAGCATTCCGCCGCCACCAGTAAGCAAAATACCGTAGTACATAAGATCAGATGCAAGATCTGGTGGAGTTACATCAAGAGCATCTTTAACAGCCTTGGTAACCTCATCAAGAGGACGATCAAGGGCACGACGAATCTCTTCTGATTCAATACGAACAGTCTTTGGAAGACCACTCATGACGTCACGACCATTTACCTCAACGTCAAGCTCTTCTGCAAGAGGAGCAGCTGAGCCAACTTTGATCTTAATATCTTCTGCGGTGCGCTCACCAATAGAGAGGTTATAGGCATCGCGAACATGCTCAAGAATAGTCTGGTCAAACTCGTCACCTGCAGTTCTAATGGACTGCGAGACAACAATACCGCCCATGGAAATAACGGCGACCTCAGTAGTACCGCCACCAATATCAACAACCATGGAGCCTGTTGGATCCTCAATTGGCAGATCTGCACCAATGGCTGCAGCCATAGGCTCCTCAATCAAGAATGCCTGACGTGCACCTGCCTGAATAGTTGCCTCAAAAACAGCGCGTTTCTCGACAGATGTAACGCCAGAAGGAACACAAACAACTACGCGTGGACGTGGTGACCAAGGATATTTACGCTCACGTGCCTTCTCGATGAAGTAACGAAGCATAACCTCAGTAACATCAAAGTCTGCAATGACGCCGTCTTTAAGAGGGCGCTCAGCAATGATGGAGCCAGGAGTACGACCAATCATGCGCTTTGCGTCAGCGCCAACGGCCAAAACACGGCTCTCGCTTTTATCGATTGCAACAACCGATGGCTCATTGATGACAATACCCTGACCACGAACTGCAACAAGAGTGTTTGCAGTTCCCAAATCGATGGCTAGGTCTCCGCCATATTCTCCGAAGAGCGAATCGAAGATAGACATGATATCCAATCAAACGTGCTACGCGTGTGCGTAATAATCCTGCAGAAAGAACAGTTAAAACAGTTTAGTACTAGTTACCAGACTTTGAAGAGCTGGAAGAACTATTAGAGGAATTTGAGGAGTTAGATCCATTAGTTCCAGAGGTAGTTCCCGAGTTAGAACCGTTGGTACCGGAAGTTGTACCAGAGTTCTGGTTATTCTGGCTAACGTACGAAGTGGTAACGCTTGCCACCTTCCAGCCAATACCATCACGAACAAGCTCAATGGTGTAGTCAACGTTTCCGCCGTTAGAAAGGCTGACAGAAGCGTTTACTGTTGAGTGAGTCATGCTCTGGTCAACACCGTTGATGGTAACAGCGGAGCTTGTTGGCAGGCTGTTGGAAATCTGCTGAAGCGTCGTGCTAGAGACAGAGCTAGAGACATAGCGACCAATATCGGTGCCCTGTGCCTTAGCGTTGAAAATGTCCTGAACAACAGACTGCTGGGTTGGCCATCCATAGCCACGGTAATAAGCATAACCAGCACCACCAACAGCCAAGATTAGCAAGATAAGAATGGTAATAAATACCTTAAGACCGGTGTGGCGATGCTTACGCCTAATCTTCTTGTCCTTCTTGTCCTGCTCAATAATCTCCTGCTCAGTAATCTGGAAGAAACCAGTATCTTCTGCAGAAGGAATGAGCTCGCCAGACATACCTGTAGGATCAAGTGGGTCGTAGGCACCATAACCAGCTGCCTGAAGGAAGGCATCGGTCTCAGATGGCTTGCCAGAAGTCATTGCGGTAATTGCCTTACGAGCAGCATCAAAAGCAGACTGCTGCTGATTAGACAGGACAAAGCTGCCATCTGCGGTTGCGTGAGTAAAGGCATCAACTGCCTCAGACATGCGATTAGCTGCAACGTACGCAAGGCCAAGATCTGCATAAATCTTATTGGAGTTCTCCAAAGGATTAGCAAAATCAAGTGCAGTGCGATATGCCTCAACTGCATCAACAGGTCTATTCAGACCCATAAAGCATGCACCAAGACTGCAGAGTGCAGATGAAGGATTAGGGTTCTTCTCGTCCACTGCAGCGTTTCTGTAAGCAATACCGGCGTTGCGAATATCGCCGATTTTCTCGTAAGCAGAACCAAGGGCAAGCTGTGCCTTATAAGGAGTTGCGTAAGAGACGTCCTGGACAGCGTTAGTAAGGGCGGCAATTGCCTCCTGTACCCTACCAGCAGCCAGAAGAGCGCGACCCTGGTTTGTGGAGAGTGCGCCAACCTTGCCATATGACGTATCAGCAAGTGCTGACTTATAGGCAGAAGCGGCAGAATCAAACTGTCCAAGCTTCATATATGCGTTACCAAGAAGGTGGTCAATCTGACCGTTTACCTCGCCTGGCTCTTTAGCCACATCAAACTGACTGATAGCTACAAACCAGTCGCCCTGATCATATGCAGATTTACCTAACTCAAATGCCTGTTGATTCACAATATCCTCCAAGAGTCTGTGCGACTTGGCTTTAAGCGTTTTCAATTCTAATGGAATTGACGATATCGCCAACCTTTAACTGGGAAATGACGTCCATTCCCTCGATAGTTGTGCCAAATACGGTGTAACCGGAATCCAAGCCATGCTGTGGACCAAGACAGAAATAGAACTGAGAACCCGCAGAATTTGGATCTTGAGAACGAGCCATAGCAAGTGCACCATCGACGTGGGAGTTATTAGGATTGGTGGTGAACTCCTCTTTGATGCGATAACCAGGACCACCGGTACCAGGGATTCCATCAGGACCAGGGTTACCAAAAATGACATCCTCAACACTCATCTCACGAGTATTTGGATCTCCGCCCTGAAGAACAAAACCTGGGACCAGACGGTGGAACTTGGTATCGTCATAAAAGCCAGACTCTGCAAGCTCGCAGAAGTTTGCTACATGAATAGGTGCGCCCTTACCGTCAAGCTGAACCTTAATGATTCCTTTGTTGGTATCAAAGACTGCTACCTCAGTACCAGTGACCTGACGCTCTGGTGTATACAATGGATCAAGTCCAAACATAATTCCTCCAAGCTTCTTTACATCTAAGAGAAGAAGAAAACGCGAGAAACCCTTAGTAATAAAGAACTTCTTTTCTAACCTAATTATTTTACCAGTATGATGAGATTTTTGAAATTAAAGCAGCTGAACGGTAGATTTTTACTGCTTTTGTGGCTTCCAATTCACGTAATTTTCATCAAAAAGTTTCTGGTATGAGCTGGAACCACTTGAGTCTCTGATGTTATCGACTGGCGCCAAGATGTGCTCTTTGTCCTGAGAAGGATTAGAAGAAGCCACAGAGCGCTTCCATCCCTCACTCAAAGCGTCAGAGCGATTACGAAGCCAGTTGCCCAGTTTAGTGAGATTTTCAATAGTCTGACGATAGTTTCCGTTGGAGTCATCAAGACTAGAAAGGTCAGAGATAACATTACTGATATCCAGCGATATCTGCTCTGCTTCCTGCTGAGCATCAGCACGCTCTTGATCAGAGCCGGTAATGGCAAGCTGATCAAAGGTTTTCTCGTTATCATCAAGGCGCTTTGAGAGATCTCCCAGCTTCTGATAATCACTATCAAGTGCATCAAAAACAGCATCTGAACTTGTGTTCTGCTGAGTTGCGCTAGTGTCTTGTCCCGTTAGATGCGTAACAGGAGTAGTAGTAGGAGTAGATGAGACTGGAGCCTCAACCTTTGCACGATTATCGGTTGCCTGTGGGTCCCACGGGTGCGTAATGATAAAGATTGCAGCTACTACCAGCGTTGTGACAAGAAGTGCTGAGAGCAGAATAACGCGCGTGCGAGGGATTCCTTCTGCCTCAGGGAGGTTCTCTTTTGAAGGCTCGGAAGGAATTGCAGACTCAAAACGAGGAGCTGGTCTGCGACTTACTGAGGCAAACGCGCTGGTAGCATCTGGGTCAGCGTTGTCGGCTGGCATTTGCTGCAAAACAGTGGGATCTGCTGCAGAAGAAGACGCTGCATGAGGGTCTGCATCTGCGAGTGGATCGGGTTTCTCGCCAGGTGCTGAAGCGGTATCAATCTCTGGAAGCTTGATGTTACGCGTAGGTCTGATGGCTCGCGCGGGACGAGCAGCGGGTACCGCTTGTGGCAGAGGGAGACCGCACTTTGGGCAGCTTTCTGCGGCAGCAGGCACCAAGGCGCCGCAATGAGGGCACCAGTGAGCTTGAGTAACAGGAATCCTTTGGGTCAAACTTAGATCAATCTGACAATGAGGGCAGGTTAAAGCCCCTTCATCGACCTCAGATCCACAGTTTGGACAACGCATACACCCTCCACAACTCTTTGCTTGTGCTTCAGTTTAATCGTTTGTATCAGCAGAAGAGCTATAAGTTGACTTTCCTCCCATTAATCTCACAACCAGGTCAAAGAATCGATCCTTTGCATAGTTGTGAATGTAACGCTCGGAAATTCTGTTGAAGATGATAACGGAAATCACCAGACAAAGTGCCAAGTATGGCAAGATACGTGGGGTGAGCGGTGCAATACGGAAGAAGTCCTGTGCCACCGTACATCCGCCAACAACAATGGCAATGCATACAACAAGAAGCGCAATGCGGAGCTTGGTGAGCGGCAAAGAAATCCTTCTGAGCAGCGCAAAACCAACTGTTGCGGTAGTGATAAGCGCCATCGTAGATACCTGAGACAAGTTGAGCTTAAACAGATGACCTGCAGTCATAAGGAGCGCAAGCATGATGGTAACTGCAATAGAAGCTGGAAGTGACTTGCGCAAAATGTTGACCAAGAAGTTACCTTTTACGCGGTCATGATTTGGCTCAAGCGCCAACACAAACGATGGCAGGCCAACGGTTGCAAATGACAAAAGTGACATCTGAACAGGAATAAAAGGATATGGCGGCGCAATAATGCAATAGAGCGCAAGTGCTGCAGTGTAAACCGTCTTAACAAGAATGAGCGCAGCAGAGCGCTGAAGGTTATTGATAGAGCGTCTGCCTTCGGCAACAACTTCTGGCATGTGCGCAAAGTCATTATCTGCCAGGACAATCTCCGCAACGTTTCTAGCCGCTGCAGAACCTGAAGCAACAGAGATAGAGCAGTCCGACTGCCTCAGAGCCAGGATGTCGTTTACGCCGTCGCCGGTCATGGCAACGGTGTGGCCAAGATTCTGGAGTGCAATAACAAGCTCACGCTTCTGCTCTGGCGTAACGCGACCAAATACGTGGTACTTCTCGACAGCCACAGCAATATCTGCTTCTGAGTGCAGCGTAGTAGCGTCTACCCAACCGTCGGCATGAGGGACTCCAGCGCGCTCAGCAATAGCGGAGACAGTACGAGGGTCGTCACCCGAAATAACACGCAGGTCAACGCCTTGCTCAAGGAAGTATGCAATGGTTTGTGGAGCGGTCTCTCTAATCTGGTCCCTGAGCACCACATAACCCAGGAGCTGAGGCGTTCCCTGCAAAGCGTCGTTTTGATCAAAGCCATCAACGCGGCAGGCAACCAGCACGCGCTCAATGGATGCAAACGCATCAGAGCCTGCAATTACATCTGCCGCCTCAGGACCAAGTACAAACTGAGCTGCACCAATAACAAAAGCCTCTCCGTCCTCAGTCACACAGCCGGAGTACTTTCGCTTGGAAGAAAACGCCACAACGCGAGAAGGACGCTTGCTTTGGATCCCCTGCTTGGACGCGTACGCAAGAATTGCTGTAGCCGTATCGTTGGCATCATCTTTATTTGCGCCGACAACATTTACAGCCGCTTGCAGAGCACCCGCAGCCTCAGTAATTGGCTTAAACGAAGCATCCAGAACACGAGCAACTTCCATGTTTCCCGTGGTGATAGTACCCGTCTTGTCCAAACAAAGGGTATCTACGCGTGCCAGCGTTTCGATGCAGTATTGCTGCTGAACCAAAACATTCTTCTGGCCAAGCCTAATAGTTGCAATAGCAAGAACCGAGCTGGTGAGAAGAACGAGTCCTTGAGGAATCATGCCAATAACGGCAGCAATCATCGAAAGAAGCGCTTCATTTAAATCGGCGTTACCAATGAAATAGGTACGGACAAAAAGACCTATACCCAGCGGAATCAATGCAATGGAACCTGCGCGAATAATCGACTTAATGGTGGTAAGAATCTCTGAGTTGATCTCTTTTACAAACTTAGCTTCTGCGTTAATACGCGCAGCATAACCTTCCTGACCTACACGGCATACTCTACCAACAAGACTGCCCCTCTCGACAAAACTACCAGAGAGAAGCTCGTCTCCTGTGGTCTTTTGCACGGGCTCCGCCTCACCAGTTAGAAGGCTTTCGTCAACGCTTACGTGCTCTGACACAAGAATACTGTCAGCAGGAATTTGATCGCCCGTCTTCAAGCGCACAAAATCATCGATGACAAGCTCGTCTGGTTTGATAAAGGTATCTTTTCCGTCTCGAATTACACAAACACTCTGAGCTGTCATAAGAGACAGGCGGTCAATCATGCGTTTTGCACGAATCTCTTGCACAATACCAATGACCAAGTTTGCAAGAACTACGGTCATGAACAGTGCATTTCTGTACTGTCCCGTTACAATAACAAGTAGTGCCATCAAAACATTAACTATGTTAAAGAGCGTAAGGCTGTGCTCTGCAATGATCTGAGCAATAGATTTAGTTTTAACGTCTGTATTAGTGTTAACTTTACCTGCAGAAACTCTTTCTGCAACTTCTTTTGATGTCAGACCTTCATACGTTTCTTCTAAACGCACGCTTTTCCTGCCTTCAGTACCCTGCAATGACATATAAACAATCTCCAGTCAGTGATGGCCGGTATTTTGCATGTGGTGACCCCGGTGGGTTTCGAACCCACGACCTTTTGCTCCGGAGGCAAACGCTCTAATCCACTGAGCTACGGAGTCATGGTGCATAAGTATACCTCAGCCTACTTACTGCCTTTTGTAACGGTTTGCGTAATTTTCTTCTGGTATTTTCCCATGCTAAAATGAAGCTAACCAGCAATTGAGGAGCTCATGAATACTATTTCTGTTGACCTAACATCTGACTCATATCAAATCTATGTAGGACATCACTTGCTTGCACAAGCCGGTAAGCTTATTCGCTCGCACACCTCAGGTTCAAAGATTCTTTTGGTCACTCATCCAGATTTGAATGAGCTCTATGCCGCAGAACTTCTCGCCTCGTTAGAGTCAGCTGGCTTTTCTGTCACAACTGCTTCAGTACCCGCAGGTGAGCACGCAAAATCATTTGAGTCGTATCAAAAGCTGGTAAGCGTCCTTGCAGAAAACCGTTTTACGCGAGAAGACATTGTGGTCGCCCTTGGCGGCGGAGTCATCGGAGACCTTGCGGGATTTGCTGCAGCTACCTACATGCGCGGCTGCACGCTCATCCACATTCCCACCTCGCTTTTGGCAATGATTGACTCCTCGATTGGTGGAAAAACTGCCATTGACCTACCCTTTGGAAAAAATCTAGTTGGAGCCTTCTATAACCCCAGGGCAGTTATTGTTGACCTTGAGCTGCTGAACTCTATTCCGACTCCCCTCTTGCAAGATAGCTGCGGAGAGCTTATTAAATATGGCGTTCTTTCTGGACATGAGCTCTTCAATAAAATCTCTTTGGCGAGAAACCCCGTGCAGGTCATCGATGTATCGCGTAGACAAGAGCTCATTCAAGCGTGCATTGAAATAAAGAAATCGGTTGTTGAAGCAGACTTTAAAGAAGCAGGATCAAGAAAACTACTCAACCTTGGGCATACGCTTGGCCATGCCATTGAGACGCTTAGCAACTTTGAACTTGGACACGGTTCCTGTGTTGCTGCTGGAACGGCCATGATGGCAAAAGCCTGTTCTAAACTTGGTCTTTGTTCTGTTGAAGACGCAGAGAGCATCACCACACTCACACAAGCTTATAACCTTCCTACCAGCACCTCATTTGAAGTAGAGGAGCTTTATTCTGCGGCACTTCATGACAAGAAAAGCCATGCGGATTCTATTGATGTGGCACTTATCTACGGTATTGGTGATGTACGCATTGAGCGCAAGTCATTTGCAGAACTTAAACAGCTGATTGAGCTAGCAAAAGAAAACTAACGCCCAAGACGCTCTAACTCTTCTGCAAGCTTGCGTACTGACTGTTTTAGAGCGGTTTTATCTTCAGCTAAGATGTCATTTTTGTTGAAGATGCCATTAGCAGTTCCTACATAGGAGTATCCACCAGCAAATACTTCAGCAATATTGTCTGTTGTAACACCGCCAACTGCCATAAGAGGCAAGTTTCCTAGAGGCTCACATACTTTTTTAGCATACCCATAGCTAACCTCATTTGCTGGGAATACCTTAACAATGTCAGCACCAAGGGCAAATGCATGAGCAATCTCTGTTGGCGTAAACGCTCCCGGAACGCTCAAGATCTCATGCTCTTTGCAGTAGTCAAACATCTCTTCAGTGAGCAGTGTTGGAGCTAAAACAAACGTAGCACCCGCTTTATGAGCTGTCCGCAGATCTTCAAGGGTAAGCACCGTACCAGCGCCAATATTAATATCAGAGCTATATTCACTTGATAGTTTCTGAATCAACACAGCAGCTTTTGGCGTGTTCATAGTTACTTCAACATTATGTACAGGAGAATCAACAAGAATCTCAACTACAGCTTTAACCTGATTGTATGTATAACCACGTAAAACCTGAGTTACAGCACTAAAAGGCTTATTCACTTGTTTCCTCCTTTAATCTTCAAACATTTTAACCATATCCTTCTACAACACTCAACTGCGGTATTCTTACATCAAGCAAGTAGATACGGAGCGTACATAGTATGGATGTTTCAATAACACCTCATGATTTATTTGGAACGGTAGAGGCAATCCCGTCCAAATCATGCGCTCATCGCGCGCTTATCTGCGCTTCATTTGCAAACGGTACTACAAACATTACCTGTCCTTACATCTCAGAGGACATTCAAGTAACCGTTGATTGTCTTAAAGCTTTGGGTACAACCATCGCTAGAACCAAACAGGGATTTAGAGTTGTTCCTGCAAAAGAGCAAAATCGCCCTCAAAGCGTAAAGCTCAACTGCAAAGAATCTGGCACCACGCTCAGGTTTTTACTCCCCCTTCTGGGCGCTCTGCACGTAAACGCCACAATTTCTGCAGAAGGAAGGCTCTTCTCACGACCTCTTGATCCGCTTATTTCAGAGCTTTCTGCTCATGGCATGTCTTTTACCTGGCAGAGCGAGAAGTTCCTTGAAGTTTCAGGCCAGCTTACGAGTGGTTCGTTTGAGCTGCCAGGAGACATTTCTTCTCAATTTATATCTGGTCTTTTGCTGTCATTACCTTTGTTGAGTGAATCTTCAACAATACAGATTACTGGACCCATCCAGTCAAAAGACTATTTGGCTATAACCGAACAGGTCATGCAAGATTTTGGCATTACCGCTACATTTGATGCGCAGAACGCCATCTATACCATTGAACCGCAACACTACGTCTGTCCAGGCGTTTATTCAATTGAGGGAGATTGGTCAAACGCCGCTCCATGGCTTGCCGCAGGAGCCATTGGTCAAGGCATAGAGGTCACAGGGCTCTCCATGCAAAGTGCTCAGGGCGACAGAGCTATCTTGGCTGCGTTATCGCTTGTGGGTGCTCGAGTTTCTCGCCAGCAAAAAGGCGCAGCTTGTATGATGGATCGCCTACGTCCGTTTACTATTTCTGTCTCAGAGGTATGCGACCTTGCTCCCGTACTTGCTGCACTAGCTGCGTTTATTCCTG
This sequence comes from Atopobium sp., assembly GCA_015258715.1. Lineage (GTDB taxonomy): Bacteria > Actinomycetota > Coriobacteriia > Coriobacteriales > Atopobiaceae > Lancefieldella. The sequence continues at coordinate 23,960 of JABZHR010000006.1, read as the reverse complement.
GGACTAGCAAGCTTACCGATATTCAGCGCCTGCGCCTTAAAGAGTCCGACCGCGTCCAAAGCATCTGCAGCACACTGAGGGCATTTGGCGTGGACGCCACCCTCTCTGAAGATCAAACGGAGCTGGTCATCACCGGAGGAAAACAGCCCACAAGCTGCATCGTAGACTCATGCAATGATCATCGTATTGTCATGATGGCAACTATCTTGGCTTCGTATGCAACGGGTCCTGTTGTCATCACCCATGCCGAGGCAATCAATAAGTCGTATCCGCTTTTCTTTGAGCACTTTAAACAGCTTGGTGGCATCTGTCACAGTATGGAGTCATAAATGATGACCTCAACTTTTGGAACAACAGTAAAAGTCTCTATTTTTGGCGAGTCCCATGCTCCAAAAATCGGCTGCACCATTGAAGGTTTACCTGCTGGTTTTACGGTTGACTTAAATGAGCTTAAGACATTTCTTCAAAGAAGATCTTCGTCACATCCGTGGGATACTCCGCGTAAAGAAGTTGACTATCCACAATTTATCTCTGGAATTTCTGCAGAGGGCATTCTAGATGGTTCTCCGCTCACGGCAGAACTGCCTAACGCAAACGTTCGACCACAAGATTACGCAGATACAAAGCTTGTCCCTCGTCCAGGACATGCTGATTTTTCTGCCTGGGCAAAATGGGGAGACTCCTATACACAAACGGGTGGAGGACATTTTTCTGCTCGCTTAACAGCTCCTCTTTGCATTGCGGGAGGCATAGCGCTCCAGATTTTACGTGCTCAGGGAATCTCCATTGCAGCTCATGTGCTCAAAATAAAGGACATCAACGATACTCCCCTTGAGCTCGTAGACAACTCTCTTGAGGCCAATAAACAGCTTGCTCTCCAAATGGATCAGCTACTACAAGCTGATCCTCAAGCGCTTCCCTTCCTTGATGCACAAGCTGGCGAGAAAACCCGTGTACTCCTTACACAATTGCGCTCTGAGAAAAATACCGTTGGTGGCATCATAGAGTGCGCGGTGACGGGCGTTCCAGCAGGTATTGGGTGCCCTCATTTCCATGGACTTGAAAATACCATCTCTGCTGCAGTTTTTGGTGTTCCTGCTGTTAAAGCCATAGAGTTTGGTAGCGGTATGGACGTTGCCAATTTACTTGGCTCCGAAAACAACGATGCTTACGAAGTACGTAGTGGATCCGTTGTACCAACCACCAATCATGCGGGAGGCATTCTAGGTGGCATCTCAACAGGCGCACCTCTTTGGTTTAGATGCGCGCTAAAACCAATCTCAAGTATTGGTCTTCCTCAACATTCAGTTAACCTTCAAACTATGGAACCAGAGCAGCTTGTGGTTCAAGGCAGACATGACGTAACTGCAGTTTTGCGTGCGGTGCCCTGCATTGAAAGCGCATTTGCCCTAGCCCTTCTCGATACTTTGTATTCCTGGCCCTCTGAGCAGAACGGATATCACAATGACTAATCAGTTAGAGACGCTGCGCCAGGAAATAGATTCAATTGACGCGCAAATCTTTGCCCTGTTTGAGCAAAGACTTGCAGTTGCCAAACAGATTGGTGCTTATAAGAAGGAGCACGGACTCTCTGTTCTAGATTCCTCACGAGAAGATATCAAAAAAGACCAGGTTAAAACCTCTGTTTCAAATGAACTTGCACCGTATGCTTTAGAGTTACTTGAGGTTTTGATGAAGGCTGCGAAAGCAGTTCAGGAGTCATCTCATGAGCTCTAAAACTGAGCAACAAGCCTCAAGTAACCCTACAGCTCCCTTTGCTCCTTTTGGGCTTATTGGCGAGAAACTCTCTCATAGCTGGTCTGCAGAAATTCATGAAAAACTAGGCTCGTTTCCCTACCAACTCCATGAACTTTCTGCTTCGGAGCTAAAAGACTTCCTCAAAAACCAATCTTGGCGTGGCCTGAACGTTACCATCCCTTACAAAAAGAATGCCTGTGCTCTTGCGGACTCAGTTTCTGAGGATGCTCAAGCTATTGGCGCGGCAAATACACTGGTAAAAGATACAAATGGGATCATAACTGCAGACAACACAGATGTGTATGGCTTTGAGTATCTAGTTAAAAGTCTCAAGGTCAGCTTGAGCCAAAAGAAAGCGATAGTTTTAGGAGCCTTTGGCGGTGCTGGCCAGGCAGTTTGCTATGCACTTAAAAAAGGCGGCGCATATGTTGTGGGAGTCTCCAGAAACCCTCAAGTAAGCTCTTCATTTGTTGACTGCGCAATTACGTATGACCAACTTCAATCCCACTATGACGCTGATCTTCTTGTCAATGCAACGCCAGTGGGAATGTCTCCTCACGCTGGCATCTCCCCTCTTACCAAAGAGGAACTAGCTTCATTTACGTCCCTGCAATGCGTGATTGATCTTATCTATAATCCGCTACGCTCTCAGCTTCTTTTAGATGCAGAAAGCCTCGGAATACTCAGTGCAAATGGTTTAAAAATGCTGGTGGCTCAAGCAGCTAGAGCAAGCTCACTCTTTTTGGGGCAGGAAGTATCAGACTCTCAGATAGAAAATATCTCGCGTGAGCTCCATGCTTCAAAAGAAAACATTGTGCTTATTGGCATGCCAGGAGTTGGAAAGACTTCTACGGGAGAAGCACTGGCAAAGCTTCTGAATCGTCCCTGGATAGACACTGATTTTCTCATCAAACAGAAAGCTCATTGTGACGCGGCAACCTATCTACAAACACACGGAGAAGCAGCGTTTAGACATCTAGAGCATGAAGTAATTCAAGAGATTTCTAGCATGAGCGGTGCAGTTATTTCTTGCGGAGGCGGCGTAGTTGTTACCCCTTCAAACTATCGGCTTCTCCGTCAAAACGGAACGTTTGTCTATCTGACTCGTCCCCTTGAGCAATTGGCTATTGTAGGAAGACCACTCTCACAAAGCGTTGGCGTACAAGAGCTTGCTGCAGAGCGGTTGCCTCTCTACGAAGCATGGGCTGATATAACTTTTTCCTGCCTTGGTAGTCCGGATGCAAATGCCAAAGGTCTTCTCGCCATAGCATTTAAATAACAGGAAACGTTTACAGTTATTTTTCAACCGTTCACCGGACGGATACAAGGCGTATCATTTTGGCACGTTAAAGCCCCTATACTTAATCCTCGTAGGATTGTATTCAGAAAACTTCAAGGATGTTACGTCCAGTCAAACAGTTAAGTGTTTGATGTTCGGTCGTATTTGGGGAGATATCCAATGGACAGCAATGCTATTGCTCACGAGATTCTTAATGCAATAGGCGGTTCAAAGAACTTAACGCACAACGAAGTATGCATGACGCGACTTCGTCTTTCTATTGATGATATGACGCTTATCGACCATGAACAGTTAGCCACTGCCACTGGCGTTCTTGGCATTGTGGGAAAGGGATCAAACGGCCTTGAGGTAGTTTTTGGTCCCAATCTTGTTAGCCAGGTAAACGATGCCCTTAATTGCATTTTGGGTGAGCCAGAAAAGACTTTTTGTTCGTTAGACGAGAAGCGCTCAGATAACCCAGCTCAACACAATGAAGAAGTGGATGAGCTAATCTCTCTGCTAGCTCAAAAAAATACCCTTGATCAAGACGAAGAAGACTTTGACAGCATTGCTTCTGAGTTGGAGGCAGACGACTTTGAAGATGACTATGAGGATGACCTCGAAGCCCCTCGCCTGCTCATCATTAATGGCCCAAACATCAACATGTTAGGTATTCGTGAACCAGAGATTTACGGAAAAGCTGACTACAGAGCCCTTATAGAGACTTGTAAGGAAGAAGCCCTCTCTCAAGGTTTCTCTGAATGTGTGTGTTATCAATCAAACCATGAGGGTGATCTTGTTGATGCAATCCAGGATGCGCTGGGTAGCTATGATGGCATTATCATCAACCCCGCGGCCTATACGCACACCTCAGTTGCCCTGCTCGACGCCGCGCTTGCCGTGCAAATTCCCATGATTGAGGTTCACCTTACAGACATCTCTGCCAGAGAAGACTTTAGACGCATTTCTTATATAAAAGATGCATGCTTTGCGACGGTTGCTGGCAAAGGAATTGACAGCTACAGAGAGGCAATCCAGCTAATGGCTGCCCATCTCAAAGATGAAGCATAAGTCACCGCTTATAGCAATCTGGCGAGAAACACAAATCTGCTGTAACGGCAAAATTGCAGCAGATTTTTTATGCACACGTAAGCACGCCTGATTCAGTTATTACCATATCCACAGGAACGTCAAATTCTGTATGAGGAAGCATTTCTCGGCTCAAATTTTGCTGGTAGGCAAGGCAGATTTTCTTGCCAGAATACGTTGACAAAAATCGGTCATAAAAACCAGCACCATAACCCAGACGATATCCCTTTGTATCAACAAGAAGAGCTGGAACAATGCAAATCGCGTTGCTCATCTGGTCTTCAATTAAAGCAGGCAGCTCTCTTGATGGTTCAAGTAAGTTAAATGGTGCCGCTACCAGCTGTTCCAATGAAGTGATGGCAACAAACTCTAAACGATGTCCAGGTAAACAGCGAGGCACCGCCACCGTTTTTCCATCGCGTAGAGCACACTCAATAAACATCCTGGTAGAAACTTCAGATGAGACAGAAACATACGTTAAAACAGTAATTGCTTCTGCATATTCAGGGGTCTCAAGAAGTTTCTGAGTAATGCAATCATCAAGCACACATCTCTCTTGCTCAGAAAGAGTTTCTCTTGCTGCTAGACGTTCTTCTCGCAAGCGTTGTTTTTCTGTTGCTACAGTATTCATGATGCCTCCCCTATAGCTAAGAATACCAATAAATTTTGTGGACATTTGGAGAAGAAATGGACACCTGTCGTAATAAATGTGACTAATTCTCAACAATTTTTATATAGCTTTCTTTTTAGCAAATTTCTGACCTGCGCAAATGTAAACCTTTTCTAACTTTTCAAAATATTGCGTATTTGTCGCTTGTTTGGCACTACATATTGAGTAAAGTTAGAGGTCGTAACTAATATTTGACGTCATTTGTCCAAAGACATACCTGCTGTCAAAATTAGTCTCAAGATTGCTATTTGTAAACTGCTGAGCGGCCATGCTCCACTCAACACGCTCAGCATGAACGCGGACGTATACATTGTCCGTGTAAAAAGGAGTGTGTTATGCAGGAAATACCAGCACAGGAGGCTTGGGACGGCTTTGTCGGTGGCAACTGGCAAAAAGCTGTTGATGTCCGAGACTTCATTCAGAAGAATTACACCCCTTATGACGGTGATGATTCCTTCCTCGCTGGTCCAACTGAGGCTACTACAAAGCTTTGGGCGGATGTTATGGATCTCTTTGCACAAGAGACCGCAAACGGTGGCGTACTTGATATGGACACCAAAAAGGTTTCCACTATCACCTCCCACGAGGCTGGCTACATTGAAAAACCACTTGAGCAGATTGTTGGTCTCCAGACTGACAAGCCCCTCAAGCGCGCTCTGATGGTAGACGGCGGCGTTCGTATGGCAATGGCCGCATGCAAAGCCTACGGTTATGAAGTTGACCCAGAGATTGTTGACTTCTACACCTATCGTCGCAAGACTCACAACGCTGGTGTTTTTGATGTCTACACCGAGGACATGCGTAAATGCCGTCACTCCCACATCATTACCGGTCTGCCTGACGCATACGGCCGTGGCCGCATCATCGGCGATTATCGTCGTGTTGCTCTCTATGGCGTTGACGCTCTTATCACTGATAAGACAAATCAGAAAAACGGTACCGGCTCCATCATGGACGAGAAGACCATTCGTCATCGCGAGGAGCTCTCCGAGCAGATTCGTGCTCTCAAGGAGCTTAAGCAACTTGGCGAGATTTATGGTTTTGATTTGAGCCGTCCTGCAGAGAACTTCAAAGAGGCTGTTCAGTGGCTCTACCTGGGCTATCTTGCTGCTGTTAAAGAGCAAAATGGCGCTGCAATGTCCATTGGTCGTAACACCACCTTCCTGGACATCTATGCAGAGCGCGATCTTGCTCGTGGCACCTTCACTGAGTCAGAGATCCAGGAGATTGTTGACCACCTGGTTATGAAGCTTCGTATGGTCAAGTTTGCTCGTACTCCTGAGTACAACGAGCTCTTCTCGGGAGACCCTCAGTGGGTCACTGAGTCCATTGGTGGTATTGGCGTTGATGGCCGCTCTATGGTTACCAAGTCCAGCTTCCGCTGGCTCCACACCCTTGAGAACATGGGTACCAGCCCAGAGCCTAACCTGACCGTTCTGTGGTCTACTAAGCTTCCTGTAGGCTTCAAGCGCTACTGCGCAAAAATCTCTATTACCACCAGCTCTATCCAGTATGAAAACGACGATCTTATGCGCGTTTATCATGGCGATGACTACGCAATTGCTTGCTGTGTCAGCTCCATGCGCGTTGGTAAAGAGATGCAGTTCTTTGGCGCTCGTGCTAACCTTGCTAAATGCCTGCTTTACGCAATCAATGGCGGACGTGACGAGAAGACCGGCGAGCAGATTGGTCCTAAGTACCGTGCCGTTGAGGGCGAGTACCTTGATTACGACGATGTCTTCTCCAAGTATATGGACATGATGCGCTGGCTTGCTGGCGTTTATGTCAACGCTCTTAACGCAATCCACTACATGCACGATAAGTACAGCTACGAGCGCATCCAGATGGCTCTGCACGACGAGCACGTTCATCGTTGGTTTGCAACAGGCATCGCGGGCCTTTCTGTTGTTGCCGACTCCCTCTCCGCAATCAAGTATGCAAAGGTAAGAGTTGTCCGCGACGAGACTGGCCTTGTCACCGATTACATCACTGAGGGTGACTTCCCTAAGTACGGTAACGATGATGACCGCGTTGACACTATTGCTCATGACATCGTTGAGATCTTCATGAACATGATTCGCCAGAACCACACCTACCGTGATTCCGTTCCAACAACTTCTATCCTGACCATTACCTCTAACGTTGTATATGGTAAGGCTACCGGCAACACCCCTGACGGCCGCCGCGCAGGCGTTCCTTTTGCTCCTGGCGCTAACCCAATGCACCACCGCGATACTCACGGTGCCGTTGCATCCCTGGCATCCGTTGCTAAGCTTCCATTTAACGACGCACAGGACGGTATTTCCAATACCTTCTCAATCATTCCTAACGCTCTTGGTAAGGGCTCTGACGTCTACTTCCACGGTAGTGAGCTTGACCTTGAGCACATCGACTTCTCTGATATGAATCTTGATATTCAGATTGAGAACAAAATTGATTGCGCCTGTGAGGCAGACCCATCCGCAGCTGAAGGTGCTGAGGATCGTAAATAACAAGCCCTGGCGAGAAGATCTATCTACACGTCTCTTCTCGCCAACAAACTCGTAAGGAGAAACACATGCAGTCCAACGAAGTAGCTTCCGAGCAGATTGACAACCTAGTAAACATGATCGATGGCTATGCCGAGAAGGGCGGTCATCACCTCAACGTTAACGTATTTACTAAGGACACTCTTCTTGATGCTCAGGCACACCCAGAGAAGTATCCTCAGCTGACCATTCGCGTTTCTGGTTACGCTGTTAAGTTCAACTCCCTTACCAAAGAGCAGCAGGACGACGTTATTTCTCGTACCTTCCACGACGCTCTCTAAGGATTTCTTGTCCATGTCTTGTTCTGATACTCACATGGATCTCAATGACCCGCTCACAGTTTGTGGGCGGGTCCACTCTATTGAGACCTTTGGTACTGTAGATGGTCCTGGAACTCGCCTGGTTGTGTTTACCCAGGGGTGTCCCATGCGTTGTGCCTATTGTCATAACCCGGATACCTGGCAATTTGGTATTGGAACAGAAAAATCGGTAAAAGAAATTCTTGCCACCTTTAACCGTAATAGAGCTTTTTATAGAAACGGTGGAATTACAGCCACTGGCGGCGAACCACTCGCTCAGCCTGAGTTTATCGGCGCTCTGTTTGAGGCGGCTCATAGTGACCCGCAAGGACGCATTCATACCTGTCTTGACTCTTCTGGCATTGCGTATAATCCAGAAACTCCAGAAAAATTTGAGCGCGTTCTTGATAATACAGATTTAGTGCTCCTTGATATCAAGCATTCTGATCCAAAGGGCCACATTAGTCTTTGCGAAGTTGGCTCAGAAAGACCGCTTGCGTTTGGCGATGAGCTTAACCGTAGAGGTATTAAAGTTCTGATCAGACATGTTGTAGTACCTGGCATTACTGATACAGCAGAAGAACTTGCAGGTGTTGGTAGGATAATTGCTCATTGGGACAATGTTATTGGACTAGACGTACTTCCCTATCATGTGATGGGTGTAAAAAAGTACGAAGAGCTAGGCATTCCATACAAGCTTTCTGATACTCCTACCATGGACGGAAAAAAGATTCCAGGGCTGCGTAAACAAATCCTTATTGCTCGTGCCCTTGAACGTAAAAAGCTTGGAAAACAGTAGATGTTAAAATACCTCTACTTAGATAATCTTTTACCAAAATAATATATATTGTAAAAAATTTCAAATAAGAGTAAAGTTCTTACAAAGTAGCACTTATCTTTTCTCATCTGAGGAGGAGATATGTGGTATTGCAGGAGTCTTATCAAAACAGCTATTAGGCAACCTTTATTATGGCTTGCTACCTGTATTTTTGCGGCTCTTTTACTAATTCCAGTTTTTACAAATCTAGATGTATATAGCATAAATTTTGCTCGCAATGGTGTTGTAAGCGATGAATACGATTACCTTGTCAAACAAGCAGAAAGTTACGGCTCTGATCAGCGCTCATCGGAAAGTTTTAAAACCCTTGAAAAGCAAATAGAGCTGCTAGGAAACGTTAGGCTTGCCACAACAAGCGAGCAATTCTATCAAGAAAGCTTAACCTACTATTCATTTGTGTCATCAAACAATCTAGCTCTTAGACTCTATGATAATGACTTTTATTATTTAGCTCAGAAAGCATTTTCTCAAAAGATGCAGCAAGTTCCATTAAGTAATCAATATGAGACTGAGAGCAAATTACCAGCTATACATTCAATTTCATACTCAATAAATAGATTGCCTGTTGTTTTGAGATTTCTGCCAGCAATTGGAACCTTCATTGCTTTAGCCCAAATTACTTCTCGAGAAAAACTTCTAGGAAAAGATCAAATACCTTACCTACAGCGTCTTTCTGGATGTATTGGTGCGTCTACGATTATTGCTTCCAGCATCTGTCTCTGTTCTTATATACCTCTGCTTGCCATTGAATTGATGCATAACGGGATTGGATTAGCTTCTTACCCTGTTGTTCTAGTTCAGGCAGGAACCATTTACACTTCAAATGCTCTCCAGTGTGCCGTTTGGTCTATTATATATACCACGGTAACTAACATGTTTGTGTCCTTAGTTTTGATCTGTGCATTCTCTATTACCCGTAAGTTTCTTATTCCTCTAGTTATCTATTTGCTTGTAATTTGTTCATCTATCTTTGCAATGGGCCATTCTTCACACCCTTTACTATTAGGGTGGATTGAGTACCTCCCTATTGGTTATTTGGATATTGGTGCAATAGTCGGCTTTGTTGGAGATGTTCAATTTTTTACAAACAAGATTGACTATGCTCAACCTCAACCTTTATATGGGTTACTCATATTCATGCTATGGGCTGTTTTAATTATTTTCATAACGATTGGAATCAATAAACTCAGAAAATTATTACAAGCAGACTTAGTGGGTGAAATAAAAAATGCTTAATCTCAATGATGTTTCGATAGGCTATAAAGACAAGGACATCTTGAACAATGTTACCTTTTCATTTAAGCCAGGGAGAGTCTACGGACTTATGGCTCCAAATGGCTTTGGAAAGAGTACCCTGCTAAAAACTCTAAATGGGGATATCGGTTTATTAAAATCAGGAGCAATAACTTGTGATGAAATATCAATTATCGATACAGATATTTATGCTCAAAAGATCTATTACTCACCTGAAGATAATTCAATTTTATATCCAACAATGAATGGAAAATTCCACCTAGAACTTGTCAAAAAGATATGGAGATCAGAGGCTGATATTGATATTCCCCTTAAAATGCTCGACGCATTAAATCTAAAATCTCAAAGAATCAGCAGATTCTCTCAGGGAATGAAAATGCAACTACAGCTTGCCATGGCCTTTGTTTCGCAATCGCCTTACATTCTCTTAGATGAACCGCTTAACGCACTTGATATACAACATGCAGAGTACAGTTCACATCTAATTCAAACACTGGCAGAGCATGGTGCTTGCATTATCATTTCCTCTCACTTGCCAGAAGAATTAGATAGAGTGTGCAACTCCTTTATATTCATAAAAAACAAAACGCTACAGCAAGTTAATACATGCAAAGAATCGAGGTCTTTATATCACAAGTTGTTTGACGGCTCAGCTAAATAAGGAGCTTATATGTGGCACCTAACATCTAATATAAAGCTATTGATGAAACACCCTTTCACATGGCTAGTAATATGTGTCTTAACAGTTTATTTTTCTTCTATTCTTATTCAACCATCTGCGTCTAACTGGTTTTTAGACTGGAATTTGCGTGAGGTTTTTAATGAAACCTATTTAAATTACAAGAGAGAATACGAGAGCGGGATAGAACAACAGATTCCTAACGATGATTTAATTCAATTAACTAAAAAACTCTCAATAACCTATGCTCTGGCAAACAGTCAGGATAGTTCAGATTTTATACAAAGATACTTAGATTTCTTAAATAACCAACTAGAAGACGCGCAAAATGGGCTTCGAACAGCAGAATCCATATACGATTTGCAGGCTAAGCAACTATACTATGAGCATCTTTCGCGATTGGGAAATAGCGCACTCTACAAAGACGCGCAACAATACCCTTTGATTGAAATGATGGCGTCTCTGTTTTTAAATAGAACACCACTAGTCATCTATGCAGCTATCGGTATATTTTCATTTATCGCCGCAAAAAGTACTCATAAAAATAAGCTATTGGGAAATAGGCAGCTAACCCTTGTAAGATTTCATATATCAAAATGCCTATCTATTCTTTTCACAGGAATGATTTCCTTCGCTATTTCTATTGCGCCATTACTCTTATATGCACTGGTCCGTAATGGTTTAGGACGATCAGATTACCCTGTGGTATTCAGAAGAGGTGGCGAAATTATTTATTCGTCCGCGCTTCAAGTAATCACATCACAGCTTATACTCATTTTTTTGTTTTCGATTCTAGTCGTCGCCTGCTATGAATTGCTCTTGACTATTTCTAAAGAGCCAACTATTTCTCTTCTGATAATCTTCACCCTGTTATGCATCCCGTTTTATCCAAAATATTTCTTAACTCGAGACTTTCAACAGTCAATTATCAAATGGATACCACTCACGTATTTGGATACTAAGTCAATAGTGGGAGCCTTAGAAATCTTCCCTACCACAGATGTATTTAAGTCTGGAAGAATTTCGTATTTTGAAGTTTGTCTCGAAACGCTTCTATGGACCTTCATCTTGATGCTTATGACTGTAATTATTGCTTTGATTAATAAAGCAGTTGTAAGAAGCAAATTGATTACACAAGGATGCTGTCAAACGAAAGGGGCTAGTAATGAAGATTGATAAACAACTAAAACGTAGGCTTTCAATTGACAGCACCCTTGTTAGATACGCCGGCGAAAGTCGGCGTATCGTTTTCGGCGATTATTAACTCATTATTTAAACCATAGCATGGTAAACAGTAGATGTTAAATACCTATGATCGATACAATAGCTTAACGATGCGGCGGATATTTTTCTGTTAATCTAAAACTTGTCCTACGAATCAAATTAGATATATAAGAAGCATTACTTGGACTTCTTAGTTACAAATAAAACAATTAAAACAATTAACAACAGTACTATCCAAAACGCAGGTTGAAGCAAAATTCCTACTAACGGAAACTCCATTCCAAGGATCATGGTATCCCACCCAACTATTTTTCCCATTTCATAATTTCCTCTAAACTACCTAAGTAATCTATAGGTATTTTTCATTATATATACTGCATGATAAATTCATATAATTCCGTAAACGCATTAAAAATACCGCTTACAGAAATTAGAACAGATAGAAATTAAGGCTGATAAAATTAAAGATTGTGTGAGGAAAATACTTTTATTGAAATAAAATAATGAAAGCAAAAATTTGAGATTAACAAGGAGTAACTATGCCAAATGAAGGCAGTTATGAAGCAGCTGTTCGCCGTTCCGATGAAATCCAGGCGGATTTAGCTGAGCATGCAGGAAAGTACAACATGCTTACTGGTGACCGCCCTACTGGAAGGCTTCACCTTGGTCATTACTTTGGCACTATTGTTGAGCGCGTAAGACTCCAAAACCTTGGTGTTCATACCAATATTATTATTGCTGACTACCAGGTTATTACAGACAGAGACACCACTGAGCATATTGCAGATAATGTCTACAATATGGTTATTGATTATCTGGCCTGCGGAATTGATCCAGAAAAGACTATGATTTTCACGCATTCTGCAGTTCCAGCTCTCAACCAGCTTATGTTGCCGTTCCTCTCGCTTGTTACCGAGTCTGAGCTACATAGAAATCCAACCGTTAAGGCAGAGCAGGAAGCATCTGGCCATGCTCTCACAGGCCTTCTCCTCACTTATCCTGTGCATCAGGCATGCGACATTCTTTTCTGTAAAGGAAATGTTGTTCCCGTTGGTCGCGACCAACTGCCTCACATTGAGATTACTTCTAAGATTGCTCGTCGCTTTAACGAGCGCTACGGAAAGGTATTCCCAGAGGTTTCTGGTCTTCTCACCTCTACCCCATTGATTCCTGGTCTTGATGGCCGCAAGATGAGCAAGTCTTACGGCAACGCTATCTCACTTTCTATGACAGCTGAAGAAACTGCTAAGCTCATCAAGAAGTCCAAGACTGACTCCGAGCGCATGATTACCTTTGATCCAGATAATCGTCCTGGCGTTTCTGCACTTCTCACCACTGCTGGCATTTGTAGTGGTCGTGACCCAAAAGAGATTGCTGACGAGATTGGTATGGGCGGCGGCGGAGCGCTCAAGGCTTACGTCATCGATGCCGTTAACTCCTACTTTGAGCCAATTCGTCAGAGGCGTGCAGAGTTTGCAGCTCAGCCAGATCTTATTCGCGATATTATCCACGATGGAAATGCTCGCGCAAACGTTATTGCTAACGCCACGCTTGACGAGGTTCGCGAGGCAATGGGAATGGTCTACTAAGTGTCTGAACTCACCTTACATGTTGAACGTATGAGTTATGGCCCTGACGCCATCGCTCATACCCAAGAAGGAAAAACGGTCTTCATCTCTGGTGGCGCCGTCCCTGGAGATACCGTCAGCGCACAGATTACCGAGGACACAGATAGGTTTTCTCGTGCGCAACTTGTAAAGGTTTTGGAAGCTTCTGCGTTCAGAGAGCCATGCCCTAATCCCTTTGTAGCACTCACGGGTTCCACCCCTTGGGGCAACATTGTCTACGAGCAGCAACTTGTCGAGAAACGTAACGGCGTGATATCTGCTCTTGAACGCATTGGCCATTTTTCACACGACGATGTTTCTGAGCTGGTAAAAGACATTGTTTCCCCTGGCGAGCCATGGGGTTATCGCAACAAAATTGAACTGGCATTTAAGCGCAGTGGCAATAAAACGCTGGTAGGTATGTATACACCTAACGGACAGGACATTGTTCGTATTAAAGACTGTCCGCTTTTAGACAAAAGCAACCAAAAGGCAGTTGGTGCCGTAAGCGGCGCCCTCTCCTATCTCTCGGGCTCTCACGAGCTTGATATAGAACGTATTGGCATCAGGGTGTCTAGACGCACTAAAGAGCTTGAGGTGGCGCTCTGGACCGCTCCGAGCGGCTTCCCACGCACACAAATAGCCCGCGTTTTGGGTGACGCAGTCAAGGCAACAAGTGTTGTCCGCGTTATGACCAAAGGTCCAAGTAAGGCACGCCGTGTTGTAGGAGTTGAGCGCCTGAGTGGCTCCGGCTCATGGAGCGAGCTTATTGATGGTCAGAAGATGCAGCTTTCTGCACCTTCATTTTTCCAGGTCAACACTAAAGGTGCCGAGAAACTCGTTGAGCTTGTGCTTTCTGGCTTGGATGTTCAGCCAGACGATGAGGCTATGGATCTTTACTGTGGAGCAGGAACCTTCACGCTTCCCCTCGCAAAACGTGCAGGATTTGTTTCTGCTGTTGAAGCCTATGGTCCTGCCGTTAGAGATCTTCGTCGCAACCTTGAACTGGCTAAGCTTGATAACGTTGATGCAGTAGGCGGAGACGCAGGCAGAGAATTCCCCGATACAGATGCTGACGTGATTATTGTTGATCCTCCTCGTGCAGGACTTGCTCCTGAGGTTATTCAGCAACTTTCTAAGCAGTCTGCGCGTGCTATTGCCTACGTATCTTGTGATCCTGCAACACTAGCGCGTGATCTTAAACGCTTTGTTGAAATTGGCTCATATAAACCAGTAAGTGTGACCCCGGTGGACCTATTCCCACAGACCTTCCATGTGGAGACGATATGTTTGATGTCAAAGGCTGATTAGGTGGGTGCATTTTTGCCCTTTGAAAGAGTGAAGGAAATGCTGCTTGTGGATGATGTGGACAATAAGGAGTTCCTGAGAGTGCTGTTGGAAGTAATGTACGAGGAACTTCCTGCTCTAAAGAAATGATTAAATTAGAAGTTGTAGGGGGGGATATGAGAATCGGAGTTATTCAAGCAAGTTCGCAAGCGACTAAAAATCAAATAATCTATGATGCTGTAGTAAAGTATGCTCCAAAGAAAGCTGAGGTTATAAATTTTGGCTGTACGGTGGAAGAAAATGAAAAATACTCGTATATAGAAATTTCTATTCTTGTAGGTATCTTGTTGGCAAGTAGGACAATTGATTTCGTTGTCACGGGCTGTTCTTCCGGACAAGGAATGATGCTTGCTTGTAATAGTATGCCTGATGTCATTTGCGGGTATGCACCTACACCGAATGATGCCTATTTATTTGCTCAGATTAATAATGGAAATGCGATATCATTACCATTAGGTGAAGATTATACATGGTCAGGCACTGAAAATCTTGAAAGAACAATAGAAGCTCTTTTCTCAGAGCCATTTGGGCAAGGATACCCAAAAAGTGAGGCAGAGAGAAAGATAAGAGATGCCGAGAAACTTAAAGAAATAAGAAGAATCGGACAGGTTCAGTTTGAAGAATTCGTAAATATACTAGATATATCATTGCTTGAATCAATAAAGAGGAAACAGGATGTAATTCAGAATGTAAAAGCGTATGGGAAGAAAGAAATAGCTGATTTAATGAAATGAACAAATCCCAGTTTGTCTAGGTAGTATCTTTAACGATAACCTTATACTATCGTTAAAAGGTTTATAGAAATGTTTCCACATACAGACAGGACTACTTGACATACTTAGTGTTCACTCGTTTCATGTGGAAAACGTTTGTCTACTAAAGCGGGTTTAACTTCGGAGGTTTAATGGGATATATAAATTCCATCAAAATTGCCATGCTTGTTTTTCCTGTTTTGGCATTTTTCATCACTCTGCCCTATATGATTATCAACTATCGCAAATACGGTTCTGTTAATAAGCTTAGAACTTTGATTTTGTATTCCTTTGTCTTGTATTTACTTACCATGTACTTCCTGGTAGTTCTGCCCCTGCCAGATCCAGATACCGTGCATACCACCTACACACAAATGCTTAATCTGGTTCCCTTTTCTTTTGTTTTTGATTTCTTAAAAGAAAGTCCTTTTGAGATTTCTAAGCCTGCAACGTGGGCTCTTTCAATTAAGGATCCAACGTTTTACGTTCCTGCTTTTAACGTTTTGATGCTCATTCCTTTTGGTATGTATCTTCGTTATTATTTCAAATGCAGCTTTAAAAAGACGCTTTTGCTTACTGCGCTTCTCAGTCTGTTCTTTGAACTAACTCAGCTCTCTGGTCTTTATTTCTTATATCCAGGACCGTATCGCCTTGCCGATATTGACGATATTATTCAAAATACTACAGGTGGTTGCATTGGATATGCTCTTGGAGCGTTAGCCGTGTGGCTACTTCCTTCTAGAGACAAAATTGACGAAGAATCGTTTGAGGCAGGCTCACAGGTTTCTCAAATCCGTGTTGGCCTATCATTGCTCATCGATACATTTATTGTGGCCATCCCTTACAATCTCTCAAACACCACAATCCCTTTTTCGCTCTTTATTGCTCTCTACTTTGCTGTAATCCCACTTTTTAATGGCAAAACGCTTGGTAGCGCTTTATTGCGTTTTAAGCTCTCATACGAGAAACAAAGAATTTCTCGCACTATGCTTAGAGGATTGTTCATTACGAGCTATTTCTATCTAATTCCTGACGGTCTATTGTTTTTGACTAATGAGTTTAATAAGACTCCAGACTCGATGCTATTCCTTGCACTCTTTCCCATTTTATTTGCAGCATTAATTCTTTTCTTTATCATTACCATTGTGCTGATGCTGATGAACAAACGATTCTTGTTTGATCGACTGTCTGGCACTCACTACACAAGCACAGTGCAAAATGAACAGTCCGCAGTAATTAATACGGTAGAAACTCAAGCGGAGACTCAAGCAGAGGCTGAAAAAGACATTTAAGAGCATCAAATGTGGTTCCAAAAACAGACAAGAAAAGGACGCGTGAACCTACTGATGAAAGAAGAAAGTGAAAGCCCCATTACCCTTTATACGCCGTCTTTAGAAGATCTTTGGTTTCGCCAGAAGATGATGGCAGACGAAGAAACGATGTCATATAACCATGCCTGGGGAGGAACAATTCCATTTCCAAAAGAAGTGTGGCAAGGCTGGCATGATTACTGGATTGTGAAACACGAGAATAAACGTTATTACAGGTATTTAACGGATAGTAACGATACTTTTGTTGGAGAGATTGCCTACCATTACGACAGTGATCAAAATCTTTTTATGGCAGATGTCATAGTCTATGCTCCCTTTAGAAAAAAGGGCTATGGCAGCATTGGGTTAAACCTTCTTTGTGACGCCGCTAAACAGAATGGTATTAAGCAGCTCTATGATGATATTGCCATAGACAATCCATCAGTCACGATGTTTCTAAAGAATGGATTTGTTGAAGAGTACAGAACGAGCGAAATTATCATGCTCAAAAAAGAGCTATAAAAGTGCTCCTCAATAAGACAGTTGTACTAATTGGAGTGGTTGTACTAAAAATTAAACCTTTTATATATGCAGGTCAGATGTGTACTTACTACTTCAAGTAATGTTCTTTCAATTATCTGGAGCTTTGTTGTTGCATAACAGCAAAGAAACGTGTAAAAAATACATTGCAATCAAGTACTCTTGAATGCAAGATAAGTATTACTCGAGTAAGGGGCTCGAGATACGGAGAGGAATGTATTATGAAGGCAACAGTTAATGAGGATTGCATCGGTTGCGGTCTCTGCGAGAGCACTGCTCCTGAGGTATTCGAGATCGGCGAAGACGGTCTTGCTCACGCTATTGAGGAGGAAGTTCCTGAGGCTGCAGAGGATGCTGCACAGGAGGCATGCGACGGCTGCCCAGTCACCGCTATCGAGCTTGACTAGTTTTTAGCTTAGCTTTTCTTTCTTAGCATGTAAGCCTGATGGGTTTCTCGCCTATCAGGCTTCTTTTTTGGGTACAGTATCAGCAAAACCTCAAATGATAGGAACACATATGATTCTTGCATCACAATCCCCTAGGCGCCTTGAGCTTATGCAGTCTATGGGAATAGATCCACAGGTTATGCCAGCTGATATTGATGAAGCTCAAAAAGTTGACGAGAAACCCCTTGCACTGGTAAAGCGCTTGGCGCAAGAAAAAGCCATTGCGGTTTGCTATAAGCTCATGGAGCAGCCTAACTTTGAGCAGCTCAACAATGAAATCGTGCTTGCCGCAGATACCATTGTCTGGACAGATGACGGTCAAGTTTTTGGCAAGCCTACAAATGCTGAAGACGCCAAACGCATGCTTACTAAGCTTTCTGGTCAGACTCACCACGTATCCACTGGTGTTGCCCTGCGTCGCTTTAAGGCTTTCAAATCTCCTTCTCCTGACGGAGCACCCTCTGTTGTTGCCGTAACGTTTGTGGAGACCACTGACGTCACGTTTTTTGAGCTCTCCGAAGATGAGATTACTGCCTACGTTGCCTCCGGTGAGCCAATGGACAAGGCCGGTGCGTACGGTATTCAGGGAAATGGTCGCTATCTGGTTCAGAGCATTCAAGGAGATTTCGAGAATGTCGTGGGACTCCCCGTTTCTTTGCTTTCTCGCGAGCTGGTTAAATTTACCGGCAATCATGATTATCTAGAGCATGCCCTAGCAGGACGTAAGCACTAAAGCTGCTTCTATAAATGAAAACCCTCGTATCACCGTGGATGAACTGCCTCCCATTTCTTGGACACGAGAAATAGGAGGCAGTTCAAAACACACCTAAGTCAGATAATCTGTCAAAAAGACGTATACATTACGCTGAAAATACCTCAAACATGCAGATTATCGTCATTAGGTGTGTAAAATGCCCGCATCTGAGCAGATTATCCGACTTAGGTGTGTTCCGTAGATACGAAATTTATCGATAGTTAAATTTCTTATATAGGTCTATTCATGTTTAAGCATATTAGATGAAGTTTATGCATAGAGATGCATATCAGGTAGTGTGACCGCCTAGCTGCCTAGCTATCTTGATTAGGAACATGTCAATTCTTCAGCGGGACCTACCAAAGATGCGCTATTTTGTGCGCTAGGCCTAAAAGCCGACACTAACATGCTGCAAAATCATAATCACCCGCATATGAACTGCCTCCCATTTCTTGGACATAAGAAATGGGAGACAGTTCAGGATACGAGGGCTTTTGCTTTTTGGCTATGCTCAACCGTTTAGTTGAACTTAACAACCTTCTGAGCTACACGATAGCCACCAATAGTGACTGTCTTGCCAATCTTGCCAGGAAGATTTGTAGCGGTGCCTACAAGACCGTAGCGAGCCTTGCGATACATCTTCTTATCGTAAGCGCGAAGCTCATCCCAGAGCTCCTCAAGCTGGTCCATGGCATCTTCACGGTCACTCATCTTAGAGAAGACAGAGCAGATTGCCATGATGATAGTGAAGTAACTCATCATGTACGTCTGAAGACGTGGAGAAGAGATGTCATCGTAGATGTGATATGCGTGCATCATATTACGAGCAACACGCCAGTAGTGATCAACGCGACTTGTTAAGACCTTCTCGTTAACTGATTGATCGTCTCGACCAATGAAATAACGATACAGGTCAACGTCAACGTAGTAGATAGTCTTTACCTTAGGGAATGGAACATAGGCGTAGACGTTATCTACATAGAAAGTGTGCTCAGGCATCTGAATGTTTGCAGAGCGCAGAACCTCAACGCGGTAGGTAATTGCGTGCATCAAAAGGTACTGAGACAGCTTGAAGCGGCCAATCTCGTCCCAGCCAATAATCTTATTGGTAGGAACAGCATCGCGATAATCCACGAAGTTTTGGGTGTTATCCTCAACGTGCTCGTAGACGTAGTTGGAAAGAACCAGGTCAACGGGATTGTCAGAAGCAATAAAGGTGCGAAGCTGCTGAAGGAAGGTCTTCAGAGCATCGCCATCTACCCAGTCATCTGAGTCAATGTTTTTGAAGTACACACCATCAGCGTGCGAGACAGCCTTCATAACAGCAATGCCGTGGCCGCCGTTTTCTTGATGAACTGCTTTGATGATGTTTGGATGACGCTCCTGCCAAGCGTCAGCTTTAGCAGCAGTGTCATCTTTTACAGAACCATCATCAACAATAACAATCTGCACGTCATCAGCGTAATCAGAGCCCTCAAGAATTGACTCAATGCAGTGATCCATGTACTCCGAAGAGTTATAGCATGGAATACCAAAAGTGATTGTCTTTTTCATGCAAGCTCCCTATGCCTGATGAGCAATAAGCTCGTCAGAAAGTTCCAGTGCAGAAGCAACTACGCCATCCATATCGTAGTAACGATACTCAGCAAGACGACCAACTGCGTGGAAGTTCAGAATGCCAGAAGTGCGCTCCTTGTAAGAACGATAGAGCTCCTGATTTTCTGGCTCGAGAATAGCGTAATAAGGGGTCTGACCACTCTCTGGAACATATGCGTGTGAGTACTCACGCATGATGGTTGTTTTACCAGGAAGAACCTGACCAGTCATGTTCTTAAACTCAGTAATACGAGTAAAGTCCTCGCTGGTGGTGTAATTAACGGTGCCAACAGGCTGGAACTGATCTTGATCAAGCGTCTCAAACTGCATATCAAGCGTACGATAAGGCAGAGCGCCCTGATCAAGGTTGAAAAGCTCATCCAGAGGACCGGTGTAGATTACCTCGCCCACAAATGGTTTCTCGCAAACACTGATGTTAGAAGCGCTAAGCTTCATGATGTCACGGACATCAACATCCAAAAAGACATCAATCAAGTCATGGTCAAGCATGTTTTCAAAGAGCTTGGTGTAGCCCTCTTTTGGCATGCCCTGATAGGTTGCACCAGGGAAATAGCGATCGTCATCACCAACAAAGATTGGAACGCGACCTGTGATTGACTTGTCAATCTGGTCTGGAGTCTTACCCCACTGCTTCATGGTGTAGTGCAGAAAAACGTTCTCGTAAACGTAGTCGGCAATCTCTTCCAGATCTGGATCGTTCTTCTCGCGAAGCTCCATGATAGGAACTTTGACGTTCTCACCAAACGTAAGAACCAGCTTCTGATAGAGTTTCTCGCCACGCTCTTCTCCAAAGGCAAGCTTCAAAGACTGGTGGTTAAAAGGAACAGGCATCAGCTGGCCGTTAATGTTGGCTAGAACTTTGTGCTGGTAGTCAGTCCAATCAGTAAAGCGCGAGAGGAACTGGTGAACGCGGTCACTCATGGTGTGATAGATGTGTGGACCGTACTCGTGAACAAGAACGCCTGCGTCATCAAGGCGATCGTAAGCGTTACCGGCAATGTGGTTTCTGCGCTCAAAGATTGCTACCTTTGAGTTGCAGTTTTCTGCCATACGGCGAGCAACAACTGCGCCCGCATAGCCAGCTCCAACAACAATAACATCGTAGTTGTCGGGGTTAAAACCGGCAGGAAGACCATGATTGATAGACATGTAAACCTCCGTGTGCGCCTAAGTGCGCAGGATTTGTATGTGAAACTTCACTCATTTTAACACGTGGCCATAAAGTGAGTCATGCGGGGCGCAAAGCTCTGCCGTTAGGCGTAAAATATGCAACTGGTGTGAAAATGCATTTCTTGGCTTTTTGTGTCTAGCTTTTATACAAACTACAAGCTGAGAAGTGCAAAATTCAACGAGGCACAAATGTCAAAGTATGATTGGAGCACGACACATGAGCAAGTTTCTTGACCGTATGAAAGAAACCGCTAAGTCCGACGTAAAGACTATTGTTCTTCCAGAGGGCGAGGACCAGCGTACCATCGATGCAGCTAAGAAGATTGTTGCAGAGGGTATTGCAAAGGTCATTATTCTGGGCGATCCTGAGCAGATTAATGTTCCAGGCGCAACTGTAGTAGACCCTGCTACTGACGAGCGCCATGAGGCATATGCTCAGAAGTTTGCTGAACTTCGTGCTCGCAAAGGCGTCACCATTGAGGAAGCTCGCAAGCAGATGAACGACGCTACCTATTTTGCAACCATGATGGTCAAGATGGGCGATGCTGACGGTCTGGTTTCTGGTGCTTGCCACTCTACCGCAAACACCCTAAGGCCTGCACTGCAGATCATCAAGACCGCTCCTGGTACCAAGCTTGTTTCTGCATTCTTTATCATGAGCACTTCAACCGATTTTGGCGAGGACGGCACCCTGCTCTTTGCTGACTGTGGCCTCAACATTGACCCATCTGCAGAGGAGCTCTCCGAGATTGCTCTTGCCTCCGCTGATTCTTGGCGCGCATTTATGAGCGACGAGCCTCGCATTGCCATGCTCTCCTACTCCACTATGGGCTCTGCTGGCGGTGCAACTGCCGAGAAGGTCCAGGAGGCTACAAAGCTTGCTCACGAGAAGAACGCTGAGCTAGCACTCGACGGCGATCTTCAGCTTGACGCAGCTCTTGTTCCTGAGGTTGGTAAGCTCAAGGCTCCATTCTCTAAGGTAGCAGGAAACGCAAACATCCTGGTCTTCCCTAATCTTGAGGCTGGAAACATTGGTTACAAGCTTGTTCAGCGCTTCAGTGGTGCTGAGGCATACGGTCCAATCCTTCAGGGCATTGCTCGTCCTGTTAACGACCTCTCCCGTGGTTGCTCCGCTGACGATATTGTTGGTGTTGTTGCAATCACTGCTGTTCAGGCTCAGATGGCAGACAACAACTAGTCTTTCTGTCCTGCTAACTTGGTATACTAAGCCAGTCTCAAAAGAGGCTGGCTTATTCTTTAGCTGGAGGCATCTATGTCTGAAATTATTTCTATTTCTAACGACTCTCTTACCGCTTCAATTGACACCATGGGTGCACAGCTCATGAGCTTGCAAAAAGGTGAGTCGGAATACCTCTGGCAAGGAGATGCCAACTGGTGGTCAAGACGTGCCCCCATTCTCTTCCCCATTGTTGGCGTCCTCAAGGACGGCAAGGCAGATTCTGCAGAAGGCACCGTTTCTCTTGCACGTCATGGCCTTGCTCGACTCAACCAGTTTGAGGTTGTCGAGCGTAGCACCTCTTCTGTAACGCTCCGGCTAAAAAGTACCGAAGAGACTCGCAAGGCCTACCCCTATGACTTTGAACTTAAGCTGATCTTCTCGGTAGCTGGTGATACGCTGACGCAAACGTATGAGGTCACCAATCCTGCAAATGTTGTACTGCCGTTTACCCTTGGCGCGCATCCTGCGTTCAACATTCCTGTGCCGGGCGTTGAAGCGGCCTCTTTGGACCAGTATCACCTATCGTTTACGCGCTCCTGGACCAGCTACGGCCCTTCTATTACTGATGAGGGTCTTTGCGATTACACAACTCCACAGAGGCTTATCGTGGACTCTGATACGCTTCCCCTGTCTTGGGAGCTTATTGATCGCGAGAAGACCATCACACTTGAAGATGTTCCTGATAGACGCATTACACTTGCGGCTAACGTGGAAGCTTCGTCTGAGGCCCATGGCATTCAAATGGATTTTGAGGGCTTTGATTATTTGGGCATTTGGAGTGCTGCTCCTGGTTGTCCATTTGTTGCTCTTGAGCCATGGTGTGGCATTGCAGATACCGTTGATTGTGACGGCATCTTTGAGCACAAGCCAGGTATCATAAGCCTTGAGCCTGGCCAAAGTATAGCTAAAACATTGAATATCAGGGTCTTCTAATGCACATTAGAAGAGCTGCTGCTAAAGACCTCTGCGCTGTTGCAGATTTGTACGACATAGGTCGTCAGACTATGTATCAGCAAAATAACACGTTTCAATGGAATGAGAACTATCCTCTTTTAGAAGACGCTGTTGCTGATTATGAAAGATGTGGTCTTTTTGTAGTCGCTGAAGATGAAACATCTGAAGAAATTATTGGTTGTTTTTCGCTCTTACCCGGTCCTGACGAGGCATACGTCAATATTGCTGAAGGCGCTTGGATAAACAGCCTGGATTACGTTGTTATTCACCGAGTGGCTGTTAAATATACAGGTCACGGAATTGCCTCTTTTATATTCAATTGGATTTGCGAAAACTATTCAAACGTTCGCGCAGATACTCATGAAGCAAATGTCGCTATGACTACGACGCTTACACATGCTGGTTTTGTGTATTGCGGCAAGGTAGTTGGACACGATAAAACACCTCGTGACGCATTTCATTTTGTAGCCTAATAGACAGCGAGAAACGCTTTGAACAAAAAGAGAGCCTGTGAATGAACTGCCTCCCATTTCTTGGACACGAGAAATAGGAGGCAGTTCAAAACACACCTAAGTCAGATAATCTGTCAAAAAGACGTATACATT
>JABZHR010000005.1 GCA_015258715.1 Atopobium sp. | reverse complement strand
CTAACACGCTGCAGAATCATAATCACCCGCATATGAACTGCCTCCCATTTCTTATGTCCAAGAAATGGGAGGCAGTTCATAGCGCTCGTAAAGGACAACTATCCCAGCAACGAAAGCACTTCTCGCTTGGCAGCCAAAAACTCTTCGCTCAGGTCAAACGAAGCCAGTTCAGCGTCTTGACCAGCATCTTTGCAAGAGTCCACCGATGCCGTATCTGCACAGCTCTGTGGCTCAACAACACCCACAATCCTGGTTACCACGCCCTGCGCGGGACTGCCCGCCATTACGTAAATGCGCGAAGCCATGGCAACAGCCTCATCAACGTCATGCGTGATCACCAATACCGAAAGACCAAACTCCTTCACGGAAGACATAAGCCACGCACGCATTTCTCGCCGTGTGAGAGCGTCAAGCGCCGAGAAGGGCTCGTCCAGCAGCATGATGTCTGAGCCGATGAGTGCCGTGCGCAGGAACGCAACACGCTGTCTCATGCCGCCTGAGAGCTCGTGAGGCCAGCTTTGTGCTACGCGCTCAAGTCCGCCGCGCTCCAACATCTCCTGGGCCCTTGTGCGCGCCTCAGCGCGCGAGACGCCCTTCAGCTCAAGCGGAAGTGCTACGTTGTCGATGATTCGTTTGCTTGGGATGAGCAAATCCTTCTGGAGCATGTAGCCAATGTGGCCCGGATGTCCTGTGACGTCGGAGCCATGCAGCAGCACCTTGCCCTCTTGCGGCTGCAAAAGCCCTGCAAGCGCGTGGAGTAGCGTAGTCTTACCGCAACCTGAGCGACCAACCAGGCAGGTGATTGTACCCGGCTGCAGCTCGATTGAGATGTCCTTGGCAACTACCTGGCCATTTCCCCAGACCAGCGTAAGATTGCGTGCTTCAAGCGCCAGAGCATTCTGTTGCGGCTCGCATGCAGCTGCAGCTCCAAGGTCCTTCTCGCCAGGAGCTTCTACGGCTGCACTCTCTGTTATGTCGGTAGTTTGCTTATCCAAGGTACTCACTAGTAAATCCTGCAGATGGATCAATCTTATTCTCTAGCAGCTGCTGGTTATTGAGCCAGGTATAGAAACGCTGCCAACGAGCGGAGTCAATAACGCCCCACTTCTCGGCGTCGTCAATATACTTAGCAGCCAAGAACTTCTGAGAGGCTTTAACCAGGTCAGCGTCAAGTTCAGGAACAGCTTTGAGCAGAATCTCTGCTGCCTCGTCAGGATTAGAAACGCAGAATTCGTAACCCTTTCTTGCAGCGCTCAAGAAGGCCTTAACAGCATCTGGATTCTCTTTTGCAAAACCATCGTTTACCGCAATAACTGGTGTGTAAAAGTCAAAGTTTTGATCAATAGCTGCAAACGCAAAATAGTTGTACGCAAAGTTCTGAACACGAGCGTTTTGAACAGCCCACTGCTCATATACCCAAACAGCATCAAACATCTTTGCTTTTAAGCCAGATACCTCGTCGTCTACCTCGTAAGGTACCATCTTAAGCGTTGAGGGGTCTCCACCGTCAGACTCCATAACAGACCTGATAGTAGCCTGTTCAACAGGGAGATTCCATGTTGCGTAAGTGCGGTTATTAAGGTCTCGCGGGCGAACAATGTGATCCTCTTCACGGCTCATAATGCCCGAAAGATTGTGCTGAATGATAGCAGCCACCGCGGTATACGGCAGCGGATTAGAAGACGAGAGGCTGTTAGCAATATAGTCCTGGTAGGTAACGCCCATCTGAGCGCCGCCCGCACCAATCAGCGCGTCCGCACCGTCAGCAGGTGGCTGCTGAATGGTTACCTTGAGACCAGCCTCGTCAAAGTAGCCTTTCTCCTGAGCTACATAAATGCCGGTGTGGTTGGTGTTTGGAGTGTAGTCCAGAGCAAACGTAATCTCTGTAGCTCCACCGGAATTCCGCCCACCGCCCTTGCTGCTGTTAGACGGAGCGGAAGGCTGCTCAAGCGAGCAACCTGCGCAAAGACCTGCTGTCGAGAAACCCATCGCAGCTAGAAAGCCTTTTCTTGTTATACCCTTGCGATTAGATGCGTTCATGCGTGTAATCACTTCTTTCTTTGAGTTCCGTCAAAATTACCGCGCGGATTCCTTGGTTTTCTGAGAGGTATCCCAAGGTAGCGCTCGCTTTTGGACAAGTTCTACGAGCTTCATCAACACCAGTGATAATGCAGAAACCACCACGATTGCTGCAAACATCCTGTCGTACGCAAATGCTTTTCTGACGCGTGTCATATAGACGCCCAGTCCAGCGTCGCCTCCCAGCCACTCTGCAATTACTGCGCCAATTACGGCGTAGGTCACGCTCATTTTGAGTCCCGAGAAAAACTGTGGTGCAGCGGCGGCCAATTTGACGTGCCAGAAAATCTGCCAACGACTAGCTCCCATGGTGGTCATTAGATCAACCATATCGGGGTCAATCGATTTAAATGCCGAGTTCAGCGCCACGGTAATAGGGAAAAACGTTGAAATAGCCACAAGAACAATCTTGGGCAAGAGGCCATAGCCCAACCAAAGCACCAAAAGCGGCGCAATGGTCACAATAGGAATAGTTTGTGAGATAGTTACAAGTGGAGAAAGCAGCTTGTCCAGCGTTTTGAAGAAGTCCATAAGAACCGCAAGCGCAAAGCCAATAAAAACTCCAATGGCCAGGCCAACAAGGGATTCTAAAAGCGTAATTCCGGTATGCGTCATAAGGAGCTGGAAGTCTTTAACCAGCGCAAATACAACCTGAACAGGAGTTGGCACGAGGTAATTTGGGATAATTCCCACAACAATAACAAGCTGCCAAAGCACTAAAAAAGAAGCAAGGGATATGGCTTGCAGTGTAAACTGAGAAAGTTTTTTCATATGCCCTCCTTCTTGTAGTGCGTAAGGACGGCATTGGCTCCCTACGCTGGCATTACCCAGATCAGGTTAATGGGTCGCAACATACGGTGCTGCCTCTCAGCCGGGCCATTTCCCAGCTCCCCGTTTTAATTATTATAGCGCGGACGTCTCTAACATCAAATAAATAGTTAAACAAACCCGAAACAGTGCACTTTAAAGTCCTATACCCCGAAGCCACGCGCTCCTAGCCTAACAGGGCTAACCCAGAAGGTCTTTAAGTCCCAGCTTATCCGCCTCAGTAATTTGACGTACGACCTTTGCGGGAGAACCAACAACAAGAGAATTGTCTGGAATATCCTTAGTGACCAGGCTATTAGCACCAATAACGCAGTTATTGCCAATAGTTACACCAGGAAGCACCGTTACATTTCCACCAAACCAGCAGTTATCCCCTACCGTAATAGGCAAAGCTCGCTCATACCAAGCGTTTCTCTCCTCGGCATCTAAAGGATGCTGAACGGTATACGCCTTAAATTGAGGCCCCACAAAACTATGAGCACCAAAGGTAATAGGCGCACAATCCATTAGGTATGCACCGTGGTTGATAAAGCTGTGCGGGCCAATCTTGATGTTGAAGCCATAGTCAACATGAAAAGGAGAAACTGCTGCACTTCCCTCTCCCAATTCGCCGAGAAGTTCGGTCAAAATCTGACGACACTTTTCTTTATCGCTTGGGCGAGTCTGGTTAAACTCCCAGGCTAGATCCTTAGCACGCCAAAAAGCTGCGCTTTGTTCTGCATCAGCTTCACCGCCACACCACTCACCTGCACTCATACGCTCAAGCTTTGATTTCTTATTTTCTGAATTTGCGGTGGTTTGTTTTGGATCAATATCGTACATAGCCAACTCCTTGTGCTTCTTTATGTAACAACAAGAAGTGTAATAAAAGAAGAGCCCCTGACGAGGCTCTTCTCAGCTAGTTTAAAGTTCTTGTAACCAACTACATTGCATCAAAAACATTTACCCACTTAAGCAGGAACTCTGTTTCTTTTACACGACCGCGCGCAAGCTCTGCTGCAGCAATAATGCCAAGCCAATCGTTTACATACTGACGTGTGCAGCCCTGCTTGGTGCAATAAAGATTGATGTACTTCTCAGCAAGCTCCTCATCACCGTGGAGAAGCAGGTGCAGATACGTTGTAGCGCAGTCTGCAGCGCCGTTGCCCTGTGTTGCGTGGGCCCAGTCAAGAATTACAGGAGCGCCATCCTCGGCGAGAATAACGTTGGAAGGAACAAAGTCACCGTGGCAGACCTTAGTGTGAGGCTTCATGCCGTCAAGCTTAAGCAGAAGCTCATACCTTGTAGCCTCATCAAGAATGTCTGGAATACTATTAATCATTCGGGTGAACTTATCTTTTTGGCGAGTCAGAAGTGGCGCCTTATGAGCGTGGATGGCCAGCTCAATATCAACAAACTTATTGAGGTACTCATCCTCTTTTTCTGGATGCTCCTCAATGTGCTGTCTTATTGTTTTGCCTTCAACTTTTCTGGTTGAAATAGCCCAGCAATTACCAACCTTACTGATCTCTGCAAGAGCTGGAACGTTGATGCCAGCCTGTTCAGCACGAGTGAGGTTTAAAGCCTCATTCAGAATATCAGCAGAAGGCTTACTTCCGCTGAACACCTTAACGACTGTGTCTCCGTTGTCGTACACAACCTTGTTATTACGCTCGACAATTACCTTTTTATCAGCTTTGAGCTCCATAACAACCTCCAATAAGGTACTCATGCGGATACTCACTATCTACCTAGTAGTATTGTCGTTCTTCTCTAACTTCTCCTGGCGAGAAGAACACTCTTATTGGTTAAACGGTTGGCAAATTCGGCGAACGTAAACATTCCCAGCTAAAGCCTGAATTTAGTCGCCTAACAAAATCCCTCGCTCTCTATGAAAGCGAGGGATTTGCATACTAGATATAGGTATGTTACTTACTGCTCTTTACGAGTGCGAGCATATGCTCCAACACCAACAAAGCCAGCACCAACTGTAGCAAACGCAACCATAGCTACAACACTTGCATCGCCTGTATCAGGTGTGCGGTGCTTACGCTTCTTACCAGGCTTCTCTGGAGTTGGAGTTGGGGTAACTGGAGTCTCGGTGTTGGTAATGGTAAAGCCATTAACCATATCACCAGTTATCTCAGAAGTGTAACCCTCAATAGCATCCTCAGAAACGGTGTAAGCAATGACGTGATTATCTGCTGCGTAAAGATTTACACCAACAAATGAACCGGTCCAATTGTTTGCCTCAGAAAGGACAAGGGTCTGACCAGTGTCAACGCCGTCGGCAAGCAGGTGAACGGTTACAGAATCCTTCTTTGTACCATTCCAAACCTTGGTTACTGGGACATCTCGGGTCACAGGAGCATCAGCCTTGTTGGTCAAGGTAGTAACGTTACCGTTAACCTCAGGAGTCTGAGCAGTCCAACCAGTTGGAGCAGACTCCTCAAAGGTCAAAGTTACATTGTCAGGAAGTCCGGTAAAGGTATGCTCCCAGTTATTAGCTGCAGAAAGCTCAACGGAGTCAACACGATAGCCATCAGCAACAAGATAAACAGTGAGCTTCTCTGGAATAACTGCATCTGGATTTGCGGAAGTGTCCCAAACCTTCTTAACAGTTACATCCTGTGTGCCCTCTTCACCAGTAATAACGGTACCGTTAGAACCAATGCCACCACCACGCTGTGCAGTGTTGCCATAAATAAACAGCTTAGCCTTATTCTGTGCTGCAAGTAATGACTCATGACGAGGGTTGGACTCAAGAGCAAGCATATCGGTGTTATTAACAATGTTACTTACTTCTTCAGTGGTGTGACGAGCAGCAGATGGATCTGCATCACCGAGGATGGAAGGAAGGTTAATGGTAACAGCGCCATCCTTTGTCCAGTGTGCAGAAGCGCCACCAAGCATATAATCAGAAATGGTTGCGCCGGCAGATTCACCTGCACCGCGAACGGTTGCAATCTCATCACCAGCGCCGTTAGCGGTGTTGTTGAAGAATGCTACGCCGTTCTTAGAATGGAACTCAGCATCACCAGTTGGGCAGAACCATGCGCCGCCGCCAATAACTGTTGCAGTGTTGTCTTTAATAAGTGCGTTATTGATATGAAGAACATACGGAACAGATGCAACGTAAACTGCGCCGCCCTGGTCATTTGCAGTGTTATTGATAATTTCGCCAGCATTAAGAGTTGCATTAGCAGATGCAATATAAATACCAGCACCAACACCCTTATCACCAAGCTGGTTGGTGCCATTACTGGTGGCCTTGTTTCCGTCAATAGAGCCGCCGTTCATGGTGAAGCCAGCGCGATAAATGTTTGGCCAGTTATTCCATGGAGCACCAACCTTGGAGTAAGGAACCTTCTGACCACCAACAACGCCAACAAACTGGTCGTAGGTAGCAACGCCACCGCCAGCAATGCCAGCAGTGTTGTTCTTGATGATGCCGTTGTTCATAACAACGTTGCCGTTCCAAGTTACATAGATACCGCCACCGGACTCAGAAGCAACATTATTAGTAATAGAGCCACCGTTGAAGGTAAAGTCTGCCTTTGACTTAGAGTCACCATACTGAGGATTACCTGCGTAAACGTGGACGCCTGCACCATCAACAGCCTTATTGTTAGTGATATATCCACCACCCATAGTGGCTGTTGTTGTCTCGCCGTTTGGATCCAAGGCATAAAGCATCAGACCACCAGAAGAATTAATGGTAGAAGAAGCATCGCCACCAGTGATGGTTCCGCCAGTCATAGTAAAATCTGCATTTCTTACCATAACGCTACCAGAGTACTGATTGGTAAGAGTAGTGTTCTGAATGGTACCGTCACGAAGCTCACCCGTTGCGCCATTTGCAACAGTGACTGCGCCACCAAGAGCATTAGCAACCGTGCTGTCCTGAATGGTGCCGCCAGCCATAACAAACTTTGCACCAGCACCAGTAGTCAGAACTACGCCGTTATTTCCTGGATAAGGTTTTGCCTTACCGTTTTTAATAACGCCACGAAGCAAGGTAAAGCTACCACGGTTCTCAACGGCAAATGCAGTGTTGTTGCCATTAATGGTGGCACCATCAAGAGTAACTGCGCCGCCAGAAGCAATCTTGAACATATAGAAATGATTAGAGCCGGTCATGGCACTGGTAATAGTTCCAGTACCCATCAGCCTAATGTTCTTATTAGCTGGAACCTGGACTGGAGCAGTAATGGTAAAGTCTGCGTTCACCTGAACGATAGACTGTGAACCATCTGCTGGAGCAGCAGCAATAGCAGCCAGCAGCTCAGCCTCTGAGGTAACAGGGGTGGTGTCTGCAAGCGCTTGCTTTGCAAATCCTCCAACGAGCGAAAGTGCTAGCACAAATGTAGCAACAATCGCCATGCTCCAACGTGAAAGCCTTTTCATGGCAAAACTCCTTGCGCATCGGGAGCCTGTAGTAACAAAACAATAAAACAATTAATATAAAAGCGTAAAACAGTACAACTTTAGCGTACCTTACTCTTCTTTGTCTAGCTGTTCAGGCTCTTCTGGGCGATGTTTTAGGCGATCGTATTCTTCTTCGGTCAAAACATCTTCAATTCGCAGGTTAACACCAGAAACTTCAAGGCCTGTCATACCAGTGATTTTCTCGACAATCGTACGCTTAACGTCTTCAAAAATCTGAGGGGCGTAAGAACCATATTTAATAAGAACGGAAACGGTAACATTTAGCGAACTATCAGGTTGCACTTCAACAGTGACACCTTTTGCTGTATCAGATGCACCAAGAACGTCTTGAACCCTGTTAAGCCAGTTTCCACGAGCGCCCACCACGTTGGTAACATCGCGAAGAGCCAACGAGACGATCTTCTCGACAACTCCACCAGAAAACGTTAGAGAATCTGCATCCTCAAGATCTGCATCGGAGGGAACATCTGTTGTTTCTTCTGCAGGAACAATTTCTTCAGAGGTAGTCTCTTGCGAATTAGTAAGCTCTTCTGCCACAGCTCTCTCCTATCTAATTTCTGTCCGTAAATAAGGAACGAATCTTTGCCAAAATTGTTGCCTTTCCGTCAAAGATCTGACCAATGGCAACTCCTACCAGTACAAACAATGCAACAACTAGCATTTTAAAAAGGCCAAACGTAAACAAAAAAATTGCAAACAAGAGGCCTAAAAATCCACCAATAATAGCGCCCGGATGGCCAACGACATATTTTTTGCACTGTTCTTGCATCTTTTGGAAGAAGCTTTTATCCATTGTCTTTGACCTCCTTTGCGTCTGGCTCTGAAATGCTCAATCGAATGTCTTGACCAGCCTGCTGCGCAGAAGCTTGATTGGAAGGCTGTTCATACGTTTGCTCTTCAATAATCTCTGGCTCTGACACAACCTCTTTTGCCTGGGATAAAGATAAGCTTTCTTCATCTTTTGGCGAGAAGGAACTTGGCTTGATAAAAGAAAGATTGATGCTAGAAACACAAGGTCCGCACACGATAGCAAGACCAGACTGAAGAGCGTTATAGAACTCAGAGCCCTTTGCAGTGACATCAACAGGCTCTTTGGGGAGAATATCAATCTGTACAGCTACAGAATTATTCTTAGAAATCTGCACGTTAACACGGTGCGCAAGGCAAGTTCCATCTTCTTCAATGATATGTGCTGCCTGAGAAGAAATGGCATCTTTAGTGACAGAAATTGTTCCGCCCTCAACAGTGGCAACCGTGAGCTTTACTGTTTTTCTAATAAAGAGAGCTCTAAACAACACCACAACAAGACCAAAGATGCTAATAGCCGCACAAGCGTTAAGAGCAATAAGATATGGCTTGGTGAACAAGAGGTTAGTTGCCTGATGTGTCCAAGGACCAAACCACGTTAAGGCAAGAGCTAAAAATACAAATGCACTTGCAAGAACATAGAGTATGTAGCAAAAACGCTTGAAGCCGCTCATGGCACCTCCACTTTCTTTTATATAAACAGTTTAACCCCAATACCGGACAAAAAGAGAATATAAAAACTGCCTCCCGGCGGAAGGCAGTTTTTAGTCTGTATATACCGTTAGCAGAAAACGAACTTAAGCGTTCTTCATAACAACGGAGCGAACAACTCCCGCTGCATCATCGCAAGAATCCAAGACAGTCTCCATGCGGTCAAAAATACGAAGCCAAGCAACCGTGTGGCGACCAGGCATTTC
The DNA here is from genome assembly GCA_015258715.1 of Atopobium sp. GTDB lineage: Bacteria > Actinomycetota > Coriobacteriia > Coriobacteriales > Atopobiaceae > Lancefieldella. The sequence goes on along the minus strand of JABZHR010000005.1, from coordinate 109,597 downwards.
ATCACGGAACAGGCGGGACAGGGCGTTGTGATAAATAAGATCGCCCTCGTCCTCAACGTGACCAACGGCAATGGCCTTCTCCATAACGGTAGAATCTTTTTTGTAATCGCTCAGAACGCTCAGCATCTCCTGGACCGTCTTGCATGCGCGAAGGGTGAGCTCAGCAAGCTGCATAGCCTCTTTACGAGTGTCGTCAACATTAAAGAGGTCAAGACGCTCTGCCACAGAATTCATTCCGTCAACAATGTCATCAAGACGAAGAGCCAAATCGGAGATGTCCTCGCGCTCAAATGGAGTGACAAAGGAAGCGTAAAGCTCCTTCATAATGTGCTGGACCTTCTCGTCACACTCGCGCTCGTAAACCTTCATCTGAGGAATACGCGCGGCAGTCTCAGGATAGCCTTCCATAATGACCGCATACTCTTCAGCGGTTTCTACAATTTTGTCGCCAAACTCGCGGAACATGGTGTAGAAGACGTCCTCTTTTGGCTTACCTAGCATGAATCCTCCAATAAAGTTGAGTGGTTCAATAGAACTCGTAAAAGACAGTTATACGTACTTAGAAAATCATCAGGAACAGTTTTGCAAAAAGAAAACCAATAAGTCCGCAGCCAGGGAACGTAAATACCCATGCTGCAACCATTTCTTTTGCAACGCCCCAGTTAACTGAACGAATATTTTTTGCAGCACCTGCGCCCATCATGGCGGTCATTTTTGTATGAGTTGTTGAAACAGGAAGACCGGTCAGTGTGGAAAGTAGCAAAGATGCAGATGCCGAGAAGGACGCGGCAAAGCCCTGATAACGCTCAAGTTTTACCATTTCCATTCCGACTTTTTTAATAATCTTTCTTCCGCCAATTGCGGTGCCGATAGACATAAGAGCAGCACACAGTACCTGCAGCCAAAGTGGAAACACATCTGCTCCAGCAGCTCCATGACCAGCAGAAAGCGCAATTGCAAGCATGGCAATGGACATGAACTTCTGACCGTCCTGTGCACCGTGCATAGCTGCAACAAAGGCCGAGCCAACAACCTGCAAGTGACCAAACATTTCATCAGCGCGCTGTCGATCAACGTTTACGCAAAGCTTGTTGATTGCTTTAACAATGATCCAACCAGCGGCAAAACCTAATGTGGTTGAGAAGAGCAGACCAATTAAAACCTTGCTCCACTCGCCCCAGTTAACTGCACCAAAATCACCATGAATTGCAAGTGCTGCACCGGTGAGACCTGCAATGAGTGCATGTGACTCAGAAGTTGGAATACCTAAAGCCCAGGCTCCTACTGCCCAGGTAACAATACCAACGCAGCCTGCGGCAAGAGCAACAAGAGCCTCATGGTTATTGCTACCAAAGTCAACCATGCCCAGAATTGTGTCTGCAACTGCAGTTGAAATGAGGCACATAGCCACCAAACCAACAAAGTTGCATACAACACTCATGATAATTGCATGGTTAACTTTAATTGAACGAGTTCCAACAGCCTCTGCAATAGCATTAGCCGCGTCGGTTGCACCATTTACAAAGATGCATCCAAAAACAAGGACAATGACGAGGGCCAAAAATGGATTGGCAACCATCATCTCAAAAAAGTGTCCGAGGGTTATCATTCGGTACCTTTCAAACCACTTTCATAACGGGACAATGATAATCGAAATATCGTTCAATTATGTTTAAAAACATTCGAATGGCTAAATCAGCGCAAGTTGTTTCTTACGCCTCGATATTCCTCTTATGCAAATTACAAGCTGGCCCAAGAGAGCTACCCAGTTGTCCCAGGAGAGCTACCCAGGTAACCCAGAAGAGTTGCCTCAAAGGGGCTCCTTAGGTTACTAGGCAAGCTTTTTGATAATAGCTGCAGTAATACGAGCAGAACGCTCAGAAGCCTCGCGCTCAAACGTTAGATAATCAACGCTTGAAGTAGTACCGGGCTTATCGGACATAAGCCTAATTACTACAAAAGGCGTGTGGTTAAGCCAAGCAACCTGAGCAATTGAAGCGCCCTCCATCTCGCAACAATCAGCACCAAATGTTGTGTAAATATGATCCGCGAGCTCTGATGAGCTCACAAACTGATCTCCTGAAGCAACACGTCCAGAAATAACCTGCAGCTCAGAAGCTACTTCTTTAGCTGATGCAAGAGCGTGCTCAATAAGATCCTTATCTGCTGTAAACGAGAAGACAGGAAGACCTGGAATTTGACCAGCGGCAAAATTGAGAGGACCTACGTTCATATCGTGCTGAACTAAATCAGAAGAGATAACAATATCCCCTACCTGCAGCTCAGGGCTAAGAAGTCCTGCAATACCAGTATTAATCACATGCGTTACCGCAAATGTATCAATCAGAATCTGTGTGCATGCTGCGGCATTGACCTTACCAATTCCTGACTGAACAACAACTACAGGAACTTCTCCCAAAAGGCCTTCAACAAACTGCATGCGAGCCTGCTCATAGGTGCGCTCAATGGTCATCTGCTCTTTTAACAGCGCAACCTCGGGCTCCATGGCACCAATAATTCCAATTTTCATGTTAGGCTCCTACTCCTGCAAGCCAACTGGAACCAGCCAGGGCTCGTACAATTTTGTCTCGAACACTCATCTCATTTGCGTCGTCTTTAATGTGTGCGTGAATAATAACGGTAATACCAGCATCAGCAATGCTTGCAGCCTCAACTTCAATGGGGAACGTTCTATCAAGTTGAGATGCAACGCTCTCTTGGACTGTCTCGATAATTTCTTGGGTTACTGCCTCTAAATCAGCTGATGGTTTAAGCACAATAGTTACAGGAACCTCGGTTACGTCCCACCTGGTTCTATGTACCAGTGCGGTTTTATTGAGCACCGAGTTAGGGATAATATCCACTTTACCGCCACGGTCACGCACAATGGTGGAACGCCAGTTCATGTCAATGACCTCGCCAGAAATGTTTCCAATGCTTACCTGGTCTCCTGGCTTAACCACGCCTCCCAGCATAAGGCCTAAGCCGCCTACCAGGTTAGAAATGGTGTCCTGCAGGCCAAAAGACAAGGCGATGGAGGTAACTCCCAAAGCGGTCACAAACGCCGTTGGCTGAATGCCAAAAACAGGCTGCAACACCGCGAGAATAGCAAACGCCCAGATGATTCCTCGGATTATGTTGACAAAGATAGATGCCGACGGCAGTTTAGATGAATCCAAAGCCTTTCTTGAGAGCTTTATTGCAAAATGCTCAATCAAGAACGCAATGAAGAACACCACTACAAAGGTAACTACTCTGAAAATAAAATCTTGTGGAGTGAGGCCCAAAATCAAGCCGTCATGCATCAACACCATGGCTATCCCTCAATTTTGACTATCGGAGCAAAGCCCTTCATGAGCTTCTTTGTCTTATTAGTGCGTGTAAACTTGACCTCAATAGTATCGCCCTGAACTGCTAAAACAACACCTGGACCAAAGGTCTTATGAGACACCTGATCTCCCACAGCAAAGCTTGCAGAAGCGCGAGCTGGATCCTTTTGAATAGGAGCTGGGCGTGGGGCTGAGGCGCCACCAGTAGAGCGTGTACGAGAACCAAAAACGTTTCCACCGTAGACTTCTGAACCACGGCCAGAGCCAAAGGTGCCATGACGGTCTCCGCGCTTTGCCCAGCCAACACCAGAAAAGCCCGCGGAACCAACACCAATAGCTTTAACGTGCTCCTGAGGAATCTCCCCCACAAAACGCGATACGGGATTAGCCTGAACAGAGCCGTAAGTTCTTCTCGTAGACGCATACGTCAAATACAGGCGTTTACGCGCACGTGTAATAGCAACATAGGCAAGCCTACGCTCTTCTTCTAACTGAGCTGCTTCTGCCTCGTAATTTGCATGAGGGAAGATTCCCTCCTCCATGCCAGCAACAAATACTGCTGGGAACTCCAGACCCTTTGCAGCGTGAATGGTCATAAGCGTTACCGCAGAAGTAGAACCATCCAAGCTATCCAGGTCAGAGCGAAGCGCCAGCCATTCCATAAATGCTGGAAGCTTCTCAGCAGCAACCTGCGGATGTAGAGCTTCTTCCTGAGGTGCAGAATCTGGCTCAACAGCAACACCAGCAAGCGCGCCGGTAGCAGCATCAAAGCCTGCCGCACTCAGCGAGGCAGCATCTTGTGCGTCAAGCGCTCCTGCTTCCCTTAGTTGCTGCAAGCTCTCAAGTGTTTCTTCAACATCGTCGTGAGACTCGTCAAACTCTGCCGCAACGCCAAAGAACTCTCGAATGTTCTCGATACGTCCATCAGCCTCAATGGTATGCTCAGCCTCAAGTGCACGAATAAGACCTGAGCGGTCAATAATTGCCTCAACTACCTCATCAAGCTCACCGTCAATATGACGGCCGTGCTCAATAGCAGACGTGAATTCTACCAGCGCATTTCTCACCTTTGCGGTAAGAAGGCTCTCCTCCATCACACATGCTTCACATGCCGAGAAGAACGACAGACCGTTATACAATGCGTACGTCTGAATCTTCTGAATGCTTGTTGCACCAATACCACGACGAGGCGTATTGATAACGCGCAGCGCAGCCATATCATCATCAGGGTTTACAACAACCTTAAGGTAGGCCATAACGTCTCTGATCTCTGCACGATCAAAGAATCGAGTGCCGCCCACAATCTTGTAAGGAACACCTGCTCTCAGCAGCATATCTTCAAGAATACGAGACTGCGCATTAGTACGATAAAACACGGCAATATTGTCATATGATGTGCCCTTATCGTGAAGCTTTTCTATCTCAGAGCCAATCCAGGCGCCCTCATCACGCTCATCGGATGCCTGATACACCTGGATCTTCTCGCCATCTCCTTCATCGGTGAAGAGGCGCTTTGGCTTGCGGTGAGAGTTGTGCGCAACAACTGCGTTAGCAGCCGCCAAAATATGTCCTGTTGAGCGGTAGTTTTGCTCCAGCTTTACAACAACCGCTTCCTCATAGTCTTTCTCAAACGCCAAAATGTTTTTGATGTCTGCGCCACGCCATGAATAAATGGACTGGTCATCATCACCAACGACCATAAGGTTGCGATACTTAGATGCCAAGAGCTTGGTGATAGCGTACTGAACGCCGTTAGTATCCTGATACTCGTCAACGTTGATGTAGCGGAAACGCTCCTGGTATTTAGCAAGCACGTCAGGATACTTGGAGAGCAGCTCAAACGCCTTAACCAGAAGGTCATCAAAGTCCATGGCATTGGCTTTATCCAAACGAGTCTGGAGCGCACGATACACGCGGGCTACCACGTGATCCATAGGACTTGCTGCCTGCGTCTCTACATCATCGGGATACAAAAGGGCGTTTTTAGCAGCAGAAATCTTAGAACGAATGGAATTGAGCGGGAACTGACGGACGTCAATATCCAAATCAGACAGAATGGTCTTTACCAGGCGTTTTGAATCGTCATCATCGTAGATAGCAAAATTGGGGCCATAGCCAAGACGCTCACCATCTTCTCTGAGCAGACGAACACACATAGCGTGGAACGTGCAAACCCACATACCACGAATATTATTTGGCAGCAGCGCCTCAAGACGCTCACGCATCTCTGCTGCAGCCTTGTTTGTAAACGTAATGGCCAGAATCTGCCAAGGACGAACGCCTTCATCGGCAATCATGTGCGCAATTCTAAACGTCAGAACACGCGTCTTACCCGAGCCAGCTCCTGCAAGAACCAGCAAAGGTCCTTGTGTTGTCATAACTGCCTGGTGCTGGGCAGGATTTAAACCTTCAAGATCAATCTGCATTACGCCATCCTTGTGTCAATCATTCTTAGAGTAAAAGTGTACCCCGATAACCGGACATTAATTGCGATTGTTTCTGTTGCCTCCACAATAAAAAACCGGCCTTCACAAGAAGACCGGTTTATCTGCATAAACGCTGCTATTGAACTTCTACACATGTATGGCGAGAAGATCTTCTAGACCAAACGCCTGCCTTAGTTCATGGAGTTTGCCTGACGGCTCTTTGCACGAGCAACAACTGCTAGAGCAATCACGCCGCCTGCAACACATGCCATAACAATAGCGCTGAGTGTGTGGTTCTCATCACCGGTGTATGGAAGTGCAGGGCCGCCATAGTATGGGATAGCTGCAGGATTTGGAACGCCTGGGAAACTTGGTGCAAGAGGATTCCCTGGGGTACCAGGAGTGCTTGGTGTACCAGGGTTTTCTGGAGTTCCTGGATTTTCTGGAGTAGCAGGGGTTTCTGGAGTTACAGGAGCAACTGGCTCTGGCTCCCACTCTGCAACAAGAACAACCTTAGGAGTGGTGGTGGTAAGGGTTACCTGATCGCCTGCCTGGTAGGTAGTACCGTCAAGCTTCCAGCCCTTGAAGACGTAACCATCGCGAGTTGGAACGGTAGCAGAGACAGTCTCGTTCTTAGGATCGGTGAGAGAGTCAGCAGTGTTGCTATCAATACCAAAGTAACCGTTCTGTGCTGCAGGAGCACCAGTACCGCCGTTTGCATCGTAGCTGAGCTCATACTCCTGGTTCCAAACAGCAGTCAGGGTATAAGGGCTTCTCATGTTAAAGACAGTAGTTTCAGAAACATAGCGCTTATCGCCAGCTGGGTTGTTGTTAGCATCTGCAGGAACAGCAGAAGCACCAACATAGCGGAAGTGGTTATCAACGTAAGAACGCTTCCAGAACTCAAACTTGTAACCATCGCGGACTGGCTGGTCTTCAATGATGTTGTACTCAGCAAAACCATAGGTACGAGGGTTGTTTGGAGTCTTAGACTCTGTATAGGTTGCGTTGCCGTAGATGGTGCCACCATTTGCATCGTAAATAAGCTGGTTAACCGCAGATGGCGTTGGCGTAGGTGTAGGAGTTGGGGTGGTCTCTGCTGGAATAACGTGGATGTGATAGCCAACCCACATAAGGTGAGTGGTGTTACCGCCAACGTTAGCAGGATCAGAGGAATCTCCCTGCATAGTAACAAGGAAGAATGCCGTAACAGGCTGGTTAGCAGGGGTTACCTTACGACCGGTAAACTCAAAATAGAACTGACCACCATTGTTAGTTACGGTATTGCTGTTTCCATAGAAAGCATAGGTAAAGTCATAATCAGTAGCAGGGAGCTCAGGATAAGCACCTGCGGTGACCAGCGTAGTGGTTACGCCAAAAGGAGCAAAACCAGGACGAGTGGTGGTGTAATGAGAATACGCACCAGTGTCTCTAATGGTCTGACCAACGCGAACAACAATCTCGCCATACTGACCAGGAACAGGAGTCTGGTGGCCAGAACGCTGAGGGTTGTCTGTAAGAACCCTGGATGTATCGGCATTACCGTCAGCCGAGAAAACAGAAACCTTTACACCTGGTGTAGATGTATCAATAGGATCTGCAAATGCAAGTTTAGGTGCAGAAACTGCAAGAATTGCAACAAACGCAAGTGCAAGTGCACACGCAATTCTCTGAAGCGTCTTAATGTGGCGCATAAAACCTCCTGAAACTATTACAAGTAATTACGTACTCTTACGGCCAAAATTCAGCTGCAAGAGCATATAGGACAAGGCAACTCTTAGTAAATGAACCCAGAGCGATTACATATATCTTTCATAGGTTTTCCACGTATTTTCCATATGTTTTGGCATAAAAAAAGCGCGGCGAGAAACTCACCGCGCTTGAATGCATATGTTGTATCGCTTGTCAGTTAAAAACTTACTTAACAAGCAGGAAGTATGCGATAACTGCAATACCCAGAATAATGCGGTACACGCCAAAAGGCTTGAAATCATGCTTGCGGACATAGCCCATAAGCGCACGGACCATAACAAGCGACACAATAAACGCCACTAAACAACCAACACCCAAAATAATTGCCTCGGGAGCAGTGAAGGTGTTGCCCTTCATAAAGTAGCGCACAAGCCTCAAAGCAGAAGCGCCGGCCATAGTAGGAATTGCCAGGAAGAACGTAAACTCAGCAGCTACAGCCCTTGAACAACCAAGTGCCAAGCCGCCAAGAATGGTTGCGCCAGATCTTGAAGTGCCTGGAACAATTGCAAGAACCTGGAAAACGCCAATGCCAAGGGCGGTCTTCCAGTCAAGATTGTCAATGTCTTGCACGCGAGCCAGGTTGTCGGCTGAGGGGGCCTTCAGGGATGCGGCGGCGTCTGGACGCATGTGTTTACCGCGAGGTGCTTCAACCTTTACCGTTGCAGCGACCTTCTCGCGATGTAGCTCAAGCACAATGAAAATGATGCCGTAGAAAATAAGGGTTGCGGCAATAACAAAAGGGCTTCCAAGATGCTCTTCGATGAAGTCGTTGAGCGGAAGGCCAATTGCTGCTGCAGGAACGCAGCTGACCACCACTTTTGCCCAGAGTTTCCAGGTAGAGCACTTCTCGTCCTTGGATTTCTTTGGCGAGAAGGGATTGAGTTTGTGAAAAAATCCCACACATACTGCAAGAATTGCGCCAAGCTGAATAACAACGAGGAACATATTCCAGAAGTCTTCAGAAACATTGAGTGGTAAGAACTGATTGAGTAGCAGCATATGGCCTGTTGATGAGATAGGTAGCCACTCGGTAATACCTTCAACCACGCCAAATAACGCTGATTTAAGCGCTTCAATCCACAAAATTGTCGACTCCACTAAAACCTCCTTGGGGACTGATTACGAACCTATTGTACGCAATCCGTTCGCCCTTTCTTTTTCTACCGTTCACGGTTTTATCTAACGACTTTACTACTTTAAAAGTGCCTTGTTTTCTGCAAAGTTGGCATTTGGAGCCAAAAACAAGTAGAATTGACACCCTCGCACGAGCGGAGAAAAGCGATTATGCGTATTTTGGAGGTCAAGTGTTATCTGACCTCGCGCTTGAAGCCAGTAATGAGCGGACGGCATGAAATGCGTACTAATCGGAAGCCCCAATCGCGGAGGTCGATTTGAACAAATATATGCGTCATAGACGCTTACCTTCATGCTCTACCCTTATGACAGCACTTCTTGTAGTAGTGCTTGTTGCTAATACCTTTTTGTTTGGCGTCTCAAGAGCTCAGGCAGAGACTCTTGAAGAGCTCCAGGCCAAGGTAGAGCAGACCAATTCTGATTACGATGCCGCTAACCAACGCGTAGCTGAGCTGCAAAAGCAGATTGCAGACAATGAGGCACGTATTGCAGAGATTGAACAGCAGCTCCCAGAGCAGCGCTTAAAAGCTGCAGAGTCTATTAGAGCTATGTATCGTATGCAGCAGGGCTCCATGGGAATTATTGATCTGCTTTTATCGGCAGATAACTTTAATGATTTGATTGCTGTTGTTCAGTATCTTGAGATTATCCAGAACAAAAATTCAGATGCTATCAACCACCTTGTTGACCTCAGCAAAGAGCTTTCTGAGACTCAGTCATCTTTAAATGCACAGATGGCAGAGGCAGAAGAGCAGAAGAAGGCTGCTGAGGATGCTATGAATGCAGCAATTGCAACAAGAGAGCAGTTGCAAGCAGAGCAGGCTGCGCAGGCAGCAGCAGAGGCAGCAGCTGCAGAAGAGGCTCTGAAAGAAGCTTCTACTGAGACTACCTTTACCAACGCTTCTGGTAATACCACTGAGGTCACTACCCCATCAACTCCTTCGGCTCAAAATGTTGACTGGTCAAGCGATAAGACCAACTTTGTAAGCAGCTGGGGTGCCCGAATTGATGCGTATCTTGCTGGCTCCCCTCTTGCTGGTTACGGTTCAACTTTTGCTGAGGCTGCATGGGCCTACGGCGTTGATCCGCGTCTCTCGCCTGCTATTTCTGCAGTTGAGAGCACAAAGGGTAGGTATAACTTCCTCCCCTACAACGCATGGGGTTGGGGTTCTGCTAGCTGGGGTAGCTGGGAAGAGGCTATCTGGGATCACACAGCTGGTCTTGCTGCTGGCTACGGTGGAAGGCTTTCTGTTTCTGGCGCTGCAAAGTACAACCCAGCAAATCCAAACGGCTGGTACTCGGCAGTTCTTACGCAGATGGAGCTTATCTAAGCTTCTGGCCACATAACCTTTAGAGAACGTTAAAACCCTGCAGTTTACCTGCGGGGTTTTGTTGTCGAGTGCGGCTACGCGGTGAGCACGACCATGGCGAGGATGAGGGCAAAGCCGATGAGGTCGGCAACGCTAAAAGTGATTCCCAGCACCAATACGGTGGTGATGGTTGCCATAACGGGTTCGATAGTGCCCAGAAAAACTGCTCTAAGAGAGCCTGCGTCCTTAACGCCCTGCAGGTAGAGTCCGTACGCCAAAAAAGTTCCCACCAGCACACCAATGATTACCAGCAAGACACCAAAGGCATCCAGTTGAGGCATGTGGTTCCAAGGCTGATAAAACACGGCAATGAGCGTACCAGAGAACAAAAATGCAAGGCCGTTTACGGTAAAGCTTCCCCACTTCTCCATCAAAGGCTTGGGCAAAATGGAGAGGGCCGCCTGAGCAAACGCACACATAACGCCCCAGAAAATACCTGATGTTGGCAGGTTAAGCGTGCCGGGATTTCCTCCTGTTACCAAGAGATACGTGCCAATAAGCGCCAAAACAATGCCAAGAATCTCGCGACGGCGAGGCCAACGCCTACCAACCACGCACACAAAGGCCAAAACACCCAGCATGCCCAACGACTGCATGATGGTTGCGGTTCCAGAATTAGTAGCATTAACTGCGTAAATGTAAGCAACTTGCGAGAAAAGAATGGCAAACAAGCTGACTACAAATATCCTTGCTAGCTCTTTTGGCTTCCTGATAACCGTTGTGAGATTTTTTCTATCAAACGCAAAAGCAGTTCCCAAGAATAACCAGCAGGCACAAAGCTCGCGAATATCAATCAGCCACATGGGGTCTACGTGATACACGTTAAGCAGGTATTTTGCGGCAGTTCCAAATGCGCCCCAGGAAGCTCCACCAATCAAGACAAACAACATTCCTCGATAGATTTTCTTCTTATTATCAGGGGTTATTTCTGCGTCATCGCTACCAAGTGCTTCCTCTTCTGCAGAAATCTCCACGACATCTGTGTCTTTAGAAGGCTCCACACTGCTCTCATTAGAAATGAAATCATTCATCTGGGTATAAATCTTTCATTACAAAATACGGATACAAGTGTCACTTTTTCTCTGACGCGGTAGTATCACAATAACAAAAATCCACCTTACCCTGCTCCGCGCAGAGCCTTAGGTCTCTAAACGGTCCCGTTAAGGCAAGGTGGTCTCAAAAACGGCATTAATGCTCACGTAAGTTTTCGTATAGATTGGCAGCTTATGACGTCTAAGTATTCGCAGATGGACAGCGCGTTTTCTGTTGGCACGCTTCACGCAGAAGACAAAAGCTTTGAAGTAATCTCGGCTGAGTGGGTTAACGAGATTTCTGGTTATGCCTACATCTTTAAGCACATTCCCACAGGTGTCCGCCTTATGTGGTTTGCCTGCGACGATGACAACCGCTCGTTTGCCATTGCTTTTAAGACACCTCCTGTAGATCACACCGGCGTCTTCCACATCCTGGAGCACTCAGTTCTCTGTGGCTCCGATGCCTATCCTGTTAAGGAGCCGTTTGTTAACCTGCTCAAGACCTCTATGCAGACGTTCTTGAACGCAATGACTTACCCTGACAAGACGGTGTACCCTGTGGCCAGCACTAACGTAGCTGACTTGGAAAACCTTATGAGCGTGTACCTGGACGCTGTCTTGCATCCTGCAATCTATAAGCGCAAGCGCATCTTTGAGCAGGAAGGCTGGCACTTAGAGGCGGACGAGCAGGGCAATCTTAGCTACAACGGCGTTGTTTTCAACGAGATGAAGGGCGCTCTCTCTGACCCAGATCGCGTGCTCTACGATTCTGTCAGCGAGGCCCTCTTCCCTGATACTGCCTACGGCAAAGAGTCTGGCGGCAAGCCTCGCGCAATCCCTGAGCTCACCTACGAGAACTTCCTGGACACCCACGCTCGCCACTACGACCTCTCTAACAGCTACACCTTCCTCTACGGCGACCTTGATTGCGAGCGTGAGCTCTCCTTTATTGCCCAGAGGTTTGCAGCTGCCGAGAAACGCGACGCAGGTGCCCCCAATCCGCTTAACCTGCAGGCACCCGTGTTGCCCGAGCCTTGCCAGGTCCGTATGAACACCACAGCCGACAACTCCAGCGTTGGCCTAGGTTACGTGCTTGGAACGCCTGATCAGCGCAACAAGATGATGGCAGCAGATATCTTGTTTGACACCCTCATGGGCTCCAATGAATCCCCGCTCAAGCGTGCAATTCTTGACGCAGAGCTGGGCGATGACTTTAGCTACTATCTCTCCGATGACCTTGCTCAGCCAATGCTCTTCTTGCAGCTTAAAGGCCTCAAAGAAGGAGCAGCTCAGAAGTTCCGTGACTTGGTAGAGACCACCTGCCAGAAGATTGCTACCGAGGGCATTGATCCAAAGAAGCTCAACGCGTCCATTGCACTTGCAGAGTTTAACCTGCGCGAGAATGACCAGCCTTACTCAAACGGTATTGAGTACACGCTGCGTTCACTCTCAAGCTGGCTCTACGACGACGCTCGTCCCCTGGATTACATCCGCTACGAGGACGCCATTGCCTACGTCAAAGAACTTGCAGCTCAGAAGGGCTTTGAGAAGCTGCTTCTGGAGCTCATTTGCAACAGCAAACACGCAGCTCAAGTTGAGCTTGTCCCCACAGATGAGGGAGACACCCAGGAAGAAGCTGCTGAGCTGGAGCAACTTCGCTCTACGCTCACTGATGAGGATGTCGAGAAGATCCGAGCAGAAGTTGAGGCACTCCGTTTGGAGCAAGAAACACCTGACGCTCCAGAAGACTTAGCCAAGCTGCCGTCCCTCTCGCTCAGTGATATCGGTGCAGGTAGAGAGCGTCCTGCTGGCTTTGAGGTTGAGGCTCCCCTGCCGTGCATTGCGCATGAGCTGGACACTCACGGCATTGACTACGTCTACCATTACTTTGATCTGACCCGCGCGGTTACCTTTGAAGAGCTGCCACTTGTAGGCATTCTTGCTGAGGCACTCGGTAAGCTTGATACAGCATCACACACCGCCTCTGATCTGGATATCCTTATTGAAAGCAACCTAGGTCACCTCTCGTTCTTCACGGATATCTACGACTGCGACACGCTTGACCAGGCGCACCCCGCCTTTATTGTTGCCGCAAGTGCTCTTGCCGAGAAAACCCAGGGACTCGCAAGCATTCCTTCCGAGGTTTGGTCCAGCACGCGCTTTGACGATTTGAACCGCTTAAAGAACATCTTGATTCAGCGTCGCATTGCGCAGGAGCAGTACTTTGTTGGCGCTGGTCATACTGCAGCACAGAATAAGGCTTTGACCGCCTACTCTGCAGCTAACCGCGTAAACGATGCTCTAGCAGGCGTTGGCTTCTATGAGTACCTAAAGAACCTGCTTGCCAACTGGGATGAGCGCGCCCCTCAACTTGCAAAAGACCTGGATGCACTCACCCGCAAGATGTTCCGTGCAGACAACGTTACGGTCAGCTTTACTGGCTCCACACAGAGCCGCGAAGCATTCTGGCAAGCAGCAGGAGACCTTGGCCTTACCAATGGCACTGAATCGCAGGCAGATAACGCTGCACCAACGCTTGTTGTCCCTGAGGGTAAGCTGCAGCACGTGGCGTATATCATTCCGTCAAACGTCTCCTACGTTGGTCTCTCCTATCCAAACGTTGCCCATGCAACCAATGAACAGCAGGGTAACTGGCTCATTGCCACCAGAGTTCTGGGTCTTGATTACCTGTGGAATGAGGTTCGCGTCAAGGGTGGCGCTTATGGCGTCATGTTCAGAAACTCCATCGCTGGCCTGCAAAACTTTGTCTCCTACCGAGACCCCGCGCTTGACGCAACCCTCGACCGCTATGTTGGCGCAGGTAGTTGGCTCTCTGAGTGGACTCCAGACGCTGACGAGTTTGAGGGCTACGTAGTTGCCTCTGTAGCAGGCGTTGACGCTCCTGTTCCCGCTCGTATGCTTGCTCGCAGGCAAGACATTGAGTACTTCAACCACCGTGATCCAGAGCGCCTTCTTAAGCTTCGCGAGAAGATCCTTCACGCCCAGGTTGAAGACATCAAAGAACTGGGAAGCACCATGCCTCAAAGCTATGACGACCTCTCGGTTGTTGTCTTTGGCGCCAAGGAGGCCATTGAAGCCTCCGAGCTTGATCTTGAAGTTGTCGACCTCTTAGGCGGCCAGGAGAACTAGGTCTGCTAGCTGCAACAAAACGCAAAAAGCCCTGTCATGCGTGCGCATGACAGGGCTTTTCTTGTGAGGCAATGCACGAAGCTAGACGTTCTTCTCGCCAGACAGCGCGACCAGGCAGGCGCCTTACTCGCTCCTCAGTGCCTGAACTGGATCGGACTTAGCCGCTCTACCTGCTGGAATAAGACCTGCAAGAAGCGTCAGAACAACGCTGATCAGAATCAAAATAAGTGCTCCATTTAGCGGCAAGATCACCAAATTGTCCACGTTAAACATGGCTTTGACCACAGCATTTGCGGGCAAAATAAGCAGCTGCGTAATGCCAATGCCCATAACTCCGGAGATAAGGCCTTCAATAAACGTCTCTGCATTGAATACGTTGGCAATATCTCGCCTAGAAGCACCAATAGAGCGCAGAATACCAATCTCCTTTTTACGTTCAAGAACCGAGATGAACGTAATGATTCCAATCATAATGCTGGAAACAACAAGCGAAATAGATACAAACGCAATCAGCATCGCCGAGATCATATCAACAATCAGCGTGACAGAACTCATCAACGCACCAACAATGTCGGTATACGTAACTACCTTAGACTCTTCACCTGCAGCCTTTGCATCAGCGTTGTACGTATTAAGAATTTCAACAATCTTCTCTTTGCTTGCAAAGTCTTTAGGATAAATATTGATTGACGTGGGCTTATTAAGGTCCGCATACCCCATCTTGGTAAGATTTGACTCATATGTTGCGGGTGCTGTGCGCAGCATTGACGCAGCAATAGCTGCCAACTGCGATGGATCTGCATTGAGTTTGAAGGCACTTGCCAGAATTGACTGATCTACCTGCATAGCATTAGACATATTTGCCGCAACGCCCTGCATAGCTGCATTGAGAGCTCCTGCAATCTGATTTTGCATCCTAGAAGCAACCTGCGTCATCACGCTGGTTAACGCAGACTGCACGTAAGCACTCATAGCGCGCGTAATAGCTGCAGAAAGAGCACTTACAATCTGTGATTGATAAGCACTCATAAGCCTCTGAGAAACCTCAGCCTGGACGCTTGGAAGGTCTGGATTGGTTCCCAGCTTATTTGCCAGAGCACTAACCAGCTGTTGCTGCAGGTCATCGGTATCAACCGCAGAAGAAACGGTAGTCACAATCTGCGTGCGAACCTGATCTGTTGCAAGATAGTCGGCCATGGTCTTGCCAGGATTAGCAGCACTCCAAGAGTTCCATCCCAGAGCAATAGTGCCCATGAGCGAAGAAATAGCAGCTTGTCCTCCTGGTTTGAAATTAACGGTAATACCAGAAAGAATCTGCTGAATGTCTGCTGCAGAGAGTTCTGGGAAAGCCGCAGCCAGCGCAGCTGGGTCAAGCGAAGACGTAACGGAAGACAGTACATTGCTGTCAGACAGATTAAGCTGTGACGGATCAAAAGCTGGTAGCTGCACGTCAGAAAGGTCAAGCGAGGACATATCCAGCCCAGATAGATTAATTGACGAGAAGTTCAGTGCCTGTGGATTAAAGTTAAACGCCGAAGACAGCACATTAGAATCAACGGAAATGAGAGAGCTGATAGAAAGTCCCTCTGAAGTCTGACCGTTCTTCTCGTCCTCAAAGGTTTTACCAGTGAAAACGTCAACGTCCGGGCGATTCATCTGATCCTGAACAATAGGAGATGCCTCTGCATCAGAAATCATTTTCTGAGTCAGTTGTGGCGTGTAGTAAACGCCCTCAGAAAGCGCTCCTGTGGTAGTTGGGTCTTTTGCCTGAACAACACCAACAATATGCAGGTCGGGTGCATTAGCAATGAGGTCATTCATGTATGACTGATCGTCGGATTTGTCTGTCCAAACACCAAGATTTCCGTCCCATACATAGCGCTGATAAGGCATAACCAGCTTAAAGGTTGGAGACATCAGCTGGTCGTAGGTGTATGTATTATGAGACTCTTCGATAGTGCCAGATTCTCCACTTGCAATTTTATCAACGGTAGAGCGCAGGCCAGCGTAATCACGCAGGCCAAGCGTATACTCCAAAAAGTCATCCATAGTGCCGTTTGGACGCAGTACCAGAACAGCCTCATTCCAAGCAGTGGGCCATCTACCAGCACGAACCGTATAGCGGTCCTCGTAAATGGAAGGATTTCCCGGAAGCTCACTAAACAGTGTGGTACTTGCAAAAGAAGCCAGTGGACTATATGACGGAATCTTAGGCGATACCTTAGAGAAAGTAACGTCTGGCTGCACCTGAACAGGATTAGAAGAGCCAGAGTCCGCGCCTGCTGGCAGGTAGATGAAAGGACTTACGGAATAGCCATAGGTAATAGCACTGGCATACGTGTTAATGCCGCCGCCATTATTGTCGAGAAACGCCTTCAAGCTGGTCAGATCATTGGATCCGATACTCTCTGCCTGCATCCCCAACCTATTATTGGTAGGAATAGCACCTTCAGCGGGCTGGTTTTCTAGCTTTGCGGCTTCTGCGTTTTTCTGATTCTGCGTCATCTCACTTTGTGCATCTTGCGTTTGAGAATCAGCCGAGTCAGAACTGCTACCACTTCCAGAAATAAACGAAGAAATATTAACGGACTGCTCAGAGATGGTGAGTGGATACATTGAAAGCGTATCCTCCTCAACCTTCTTGATGTACTCGTTTGCGCCGTTTGCCAGCGCCAGAATTGCCGCAATACCAATAATGCCAATGGAGCCTGCAAACGCCGTCATTAGCGTGCGGCCCTTTTTGGTCATGAGGTTGTTAAACGAGAGGCCCAGTGCGGTCAGAAGCGACATAGAGGTCTTGCGAGAAGGCTTAGCTTCTCGGCGAGCAACGCTTGCAACGTCAAATGGATCTGAATCCGCAGTTACCCGACCATCTGCCAGCTCAACAATACGCGTTGCATACTGATGGGCAAGCTCAGGGTTATGCGTAACCATAATAACCAGACGGTCCTGTGCTACCTCTTTGAGCAGGTCCATAACTTGTACAGAGGTTGAAGAGTCAAGCGCGCCTGTTGGCTCATCTGCCAGCAGAATCTCTGGATCGTTTACCAGAGCGCGGGCAATAGCAACACGCTGCATCTGTCCACCAGAAAGCTGATTTGGTCGCTTGTTTGCGTGTGCTTTAAGACCAACCTTATCAAGCGCTTCAAGCGCACGCTCGTGGCGCTCTGCCTTAGGAACACCAGAAAGCGTCAATGCAAGCTCAACATTGCTGACTACACTTTGGTGTGGAATAAGGTTGTAGCTCTGAAATACAAAACCAATGCGGTTGTTTCTGTACGTATCCCAATCACGTTCTTTGAACTTCTTGGTAGAAATGCCATCTACCAGCAAATCTCCAGAGTCAAAGCGATCAAGACCACCAATGACATTGAGCATAGTGGTCTTGCCTGAGCCTGAAGGACCAAGGATTGCTACAAACTCGTTATCCCTAAAAGCAACGGAAATATGGTCCATTGCGGTTTGTTCAAATCCACCGGTGTTGTAACGCTTTGAAATACCGTTGAGCTCAAGCACAGGTTACTTCTTTCTTGTTGGACTGTGTGGGGCGCGGAACTGTACCGTTAGTTGATTGCATCTCCGTCAGCTGCATCGGTGTCAGCTACACCGGTCTTCTCGCCAGTAGCTTTCTGAGTTGCCGCATCCTCTGCAAATGGATCAGCAGTGACGTCCTCAATAACCTTCTGCTGAGCCCAGCTCAAGCCGTAGAGCAGGCCAAAGAGCACCCAGAACCATGGCGCGTAGAGCATGACAACCATCAAGAGGGCAAAAAGTCCTCGGAGAAGAGTCCAAGGGAGCACCACAATCAGGAAGAAAAAGAATGGCAGTACAAAGAGGATTGCTGCAAGCGTGCGAAGTACAACTGCCACTGTCTTAGTCAACGAGAAACCCGTATTGCGTGCAATAAGCAGACCTACCAGGCCAGCAATGCCAAAATACAGCATGATTGGCGCAACAAAATAGGAATAGAACAGCGGTGTAGAAGGGTCTTGAGGCAGCGTTTGCCTAAGAACCATCAACACAATTCCCAAAACCGTTAAAACGCCAAGAAATGATGCGTTTCCAATAAAAGTCTTTTTCGTCATAGTTAACTCCTTTGAGAAGGGGTATTAAGTATAGTGTAACTAGTACCTTGTTCCCGACCTTGTCTATTTCATACGCGAGATGCCGCTAAAACCACTGCTCTCCATATGTTTCAGGGTCAAACGTTTGAATTAAAGGAGTTTTTCATGACTGATGCAGAACTCAAAGCAAGCGCTGAGGCGTTTGTTAACGAGCACTGGGAAGAGATTATTGAGGATATTCGCTACCTTGTGCAGGTAGAGTCCGTTGAGGATCTGTCTCTTGCAGAGCCTGGCAAGCCTTGGGGTCCTAAGTCTTATGAGGCACTTCGACGCGGTCTTGAGATTGCAGAGCGCCTGGGTCTTGAGACTACAGATGTAGACGGCTACCTGGGCTTTGGCGACCTTCCTGGTGAGTCCGAGAAGTACCTTGCTACTATCGCTCACTCCGATATTGTCCCTTTGGGTAAGGGTTGGACGGTAGACCCACTTGATGTTACCCGTCGTGAGGGCTTCATCCTAGGTCGTGGTGTTCTTGACGATAAGGGCCCTCTTGCACTCTCGTTCTGGGCAGCTCACTACTTTGTTGAGCAGGTCAAAAAGACTGGCAAGAAGCTCCCTTACACTCTGCGTGCCATCGTTGGTAACAACGAGGAGACTGGCATGGGTGATGTTCCTTATTACCTCTCCAAGTATCCAGAGCCAGCATTCTGCTTTACGCCAGACGCTGAGTTCCCACTTATCTGCGGCGAGAAGGGCGTGTACCACGCACAGTTCACGTCTCCAAAGATTGCTGGTGCACACAGCGAGAAGATCGTTGAGCTTGATGGTGGTACCGTACCTAACGCAATTCCAGGACTTGCAAGCGCACTTGTTCGCGCTGACGCATCCACTTTGGCCGACACTGATTCCATCAAGGTTGAGAACGCAGGCGTTGAAGATGATGGCACCAAGCTTGCTCGCATTAACGCAACAGGTAAGGGTGGACACGCTTCCATGCCTGAGGGCACTGTGAACGCAATTGGACTGCTTGTAACCTACCTGCTTGATAACAACCTCTGTGGAGAAGAAGAGCGCGGCTTCTTGACCTTCTCGCAGCAGCTTTGCTCAACTACTGATGGTACTGGTACGGGCATCCAGAGTGCAGACGACAAGTTTGGTCCTCTGACCTGCATCTCTGGTACTATCCGCACCAAGGGCGATGTCTACGTACAGACCATTGACTCTCGCTATCCTACTTCCACTACTGGCGAGGCTATCACTAAGCGCATGACTGAACTTGGCGAGGATCACGGTTGTACCTTTGAGGTTCTCTCCGATGCTGTACCTTTCTACATTGACCCAAGCTCCCCTGAGATTACTACCCTGCTTGATACCTTCCATGAGTACACCGGCAGCGATGAGCAGGCGTTTGTTATTGGTGGCGGCACCTATGCACGTCACTTTAAGCGCGCAGTTGCCTTTGGTCCTTATGACAGCAAGGCTGCAAAAGACCTGCCAGAGTGGGTTGGTATGGAGCACGGTCCTGACGAGGGAATCTCTGAGGAGTGGCTCAAGCGCGCCCTTAAGATTTACATTGTCAGTATTGCTCGCCTGATGCAGCTTGACCTGTAAAGCTACCGAGTAGCAGAAATGCTAAAACAAAGCCTCTGTATTCCATTTGATTTGACTGCCTCCCATTTCTTGGACATAAGAAATGGGAGGTAGTTCATATGCGGGTGATTATGATTCTGCAGCGTGTTAGCGTCAGCTTTTAGGCCTGGTGCACAAAATAGCGCAGCTTTCTGGTGTTCTGCTGAAGAATCGACATGTTCTTAATCAAGATAGCAGGCAGCTAGACGGTTGCACTACCTGATATGCATCTCTATGCATAAACTTCATCTAATATGCTTAAAAATGAATAGACTTATATAAGAAATTTAACTATCAATAAATTCTGTATCTACGGAACACACCTAAGTCAGATATTCTGCTCAATTGCGGGCATTTTACACACCTAATAAAGATAATCTGCATGATTGAGGTAATTTCTACGTCATGTATACGTCTTTTTAACAGATTATCTGACTTAGGTGTGTTTTGAACTGCCTTCCATTTCTCGTGTCCAATAAATGGGAGGCAGTTCAGATACAGAGGCTTTTTGCAAGCAATTATTCACTACGCTGCGCCTAGGAAGTAAATTTCTTCCACAAGCGCAAACCATAGCTGTTGGGAAGCCCTGCCTCAATACGAATAGCCAAGTACAATCCGGAGGCGTTGTAAACAAGCTCAAAGATATCTTGGCTGGTTACGGCAGGAATACCCTGCGTTAATGCCGTAAAGATAATTCTTGCTACGTCAAACAGAACGATAACGGTAACAGCAAGAATATACGGTCTAATAAATCGGGCATCATTTGAACCCTTGAGTGCTAAAAGGCCTGCAATAAGAGAAAATGCCGCACCAAGCGTCACTAGGAAAATGGTAAGGATTCCCTGTTGAGCTAAGAATTGATTAACGGTTATCAGGGCAGGCAGATTCACAACCCTAGAAAAATCATGCAATCCAAGCAAGATTAGTACCAGAAAAAGAGCAATGCCACTAAACGTAATGGATACCAGTGCAAACAAGTGAAGAACTCGCTGGTGACGAGAGCGCCAATACGTAGTTCCCACAACGCCTTGGTCATGCTCTTTCTTAACCTTGTCCGCTAGATTAGAGCAAATTACCACGTATACAATGGTATTGAGCTGGATAAACGGATCCAGGATAATCAGCTCTCCTCTACCCCAGGCCCACAAAATTCCTACCAGAATAATCAAGCCAATCAGATAGCAAAGAAATCTGTATGGTTCAACTTTTGATGAGTCTTTGGCCGCACGTAATCCAAGTACCGAGGTTACAACCTGCAGTACGCCAATAAGCAATACAAACACATAGCCCAAAAGAACATTATTACTGAACGTAAAATACACGCCACTGAACTCAAGCTGTTCCAAAGGAACAGCAGGCTGTAAGCCCATAACAGTTGCAAAAAGAGATGCCGACGTAGTCAAAACATCTGCTGCACCTAAAATAATCAAAACAATTGAAACAATGCGCAAGATATGTTGAGCAGGAGTTCTGGGAACAGTGGCCTTAACTCGGTCAGATGCAGGACGGTTCAGTGGTTGATCCTCATCAACTACAAGGATTTTCTCGGCACGCTCTGCTACTTCAGAAACGTTTTCTGCCAGCTCAGATGATGCCTCGGTGACCTTTTTAGAAAGCTCTCCTACTCTTGAGTTTTCAGCCAGCTTGGTAAGCTCAGCGCCCATGTCTTTCTTTTGTTCCGTTGGCACAACAAATCCTCACACTTGTCCAAAATGTTCAAATAAATCATAGCATTAGCTACTTTGCTGTGTTAGTATGTGCAACTGTCCGTGTACCTGCAAGTATGTAAGGAGGCTTGTTCGATGCTTTTTTAATCTTCTCGTGAGCGTGTCACATGTCCACACCACGAGTCTGTCTGACATGTTCCACCACTAATCGAGGAGAAGTATGGAATCGAATAAGCTTTTTGCGGAAACACCACCATTTAAATTATTTATACGAGCCGCCCTTCCAGGCGCTATTGCTATGCTTGCGTCGATGCTTTACGACACCGCAGATGGAATCCTTGTTGGACGCTATCTGGGTCAGGAGTCTTTTGGCGCAGTGACCGTTGCCATTCCGCTGGTCATTCTCTGCTTTGCTGTTGCCGACCTTATTGGCGTTGGCGCTTCTGCGGTTATTGCAGTTGAACATGGCAAGAAGAACCACCAGACTGCTAATAACATCTTTACCATTGCATTTATCATGCTTATTACCACAGGCGTTATCAGCGGCATTTTCTTCTTCTTTTGTGCACCAAACGTTCTGGCGCTGATGGGCGCTCAGGGAAAAATTGCCGAACAAGGAACTATCTACCTGCGCGTATGGACTCTTTTCTTACCGGTTATGTGCATCTCGTACGCCGTTGATAACTTCCTTAAGATCTGCGGAAAAATTAGGCGTTCTACCAGCATTGCCTTTATCTCTGCAATTTTGGGAACCGTACTTGAATACTACTTCCTGGGAGTTTTGGGATTATCCGTTGAGTATGCGGCACTGGGTTACTGCATCTCTATTACCTTCTCGTCCCTTTACGGTGTTTGGCCCTTTATTGGCAACAAGCAGATTCTCAAATTTGTGAAGCCTCACTTTAATTGGACGCACATAAAAGAGATCTTTGTAAACGGCTTTCCTATCTTTATGCAGAATATCTCAAGCAGGATTTATTCCCTGCTGATGAACGCTGCCCTGCTCACCCTTGGTGGAGATATTGCCATTGCTTCTTACGGCGTGCTCCTCTATTCTGGCGGCCTTATCCAGCCGCTCATTTATGGACAGGCCGACGCCATGCAGCCAGCTATTGGCTATAACTGGGGCGCAAAGAAAAAAGATCGAGTCCTTGCTATCGAGAAATACATCTTCTCCACAGGCATTATCATTGGCATCTTTGCGTTCTGTGTTTCGTTCTTCTTCTCGGAGTTCTTGGTCAAGCTCTACCTGCCAGAAGGAACGCAAGAGCTGCTTAATATGGCCATCCCAGCCATGCGTATCCATGCATTTATCTTCATTTTTAGCTGGATTACCATGTGCACCGAGAGTCTTGCTATTGCGCTCAAGCAAACAAAGATTTCCAACCTTCTGAGCATCTTTATGGCACTCATCTTCCCTATCAGCTCGCTTATGGTGCTGAGGCCATTTGGTCTGGACGCGCTCTGGTACGTCTCAGTTGTGTCCAACATACTCTCGGCACTGCTTTCTGTTGGCTGCCTTATCCACATCTATCGCAAGCACTTTAGGGGTGTAGGCGCTGATGACGCAGACGATGCACCTGATGACGCAGACGAAGCACCTGAGCTCCAGGATGAGGATACCCAGCTCACCGAGGCAGAGCTTGCAGAGGCAGAACTCGCAGCTTCCGAACTCTCCGGCCCAGAAGACCACCTGGACGGCGAGTCCATCTCCCGAGCTCAATAGCCTGTGCGTCCGACATGCTCCGCACAACAACGTACTCCTCACAAAAACATGGCGAGAAGATCTTCTGATTCCAAGATCTTCTCGCCATAAACATAAGCGGTTATAGAACGTCTACCTACAGCGTAGCAAGTGCCTGCTCGACGTCGTTGATAAGGTCTTCGGTGCCCTCAATACCGCAGCTCAGGCGTACGGTACCTGGGGTAATGCCTGCTGCTACAAGCTCCTCGTCAGTAAGCTGACGGTGTGTTGAAGAAGCTGGGTGCAAACAGCAAGAACGAGCGTCTGCAACGTGTGTTGCAATAGAGAAGACCTTGAGGTTGCCCAAGAACTTCTCGGCAGCCTCGCGACCACCAGCAACGTCAACAGTGATAACACCGCAGGAACCGTTTGGCAGGTACTTCTGAGCCAGCTCGTAGTACTTATCTCCTGGAAGGCCAGGGTAGCTTACGTGCGCAACCTTAGGGTTGTTAACAAGCGCCTCGGCAACTGCCTGGCCATTCTTGCAATGCTGAGCCATACGAACATGCAGGGACTCAAGGCCAAGGTTAAGATAGAAAGCGCTCTGTGGCGACTGGATAGAACCAAAGTCACGCATAAGCTGAACGGTTGCCTTAGTAATAAAAGCGCCACCGTTACCAAAGGTATCTGCATACACAAGGTTGTGATAGGAAGGGTCAGGCTGTGTCAGACCTGGGAACTTGTCTGCGTGTGCAGCCCAGTCAAAGTTGCCGCCATCAACAATAGCGCCGCCAACAGCAGAGCCATGACCGTCCATGTACTTGGTAGTGGAATGGGTCACAATATCTGCTCCCCACTCAAGAGGACGGCAGTTCACAGGCGTGGCAAACGTATTGTCAACAATCAGTGGCACGCCATGGTCATGAGCAGCCTTTGCCCAGCGCTCAATATCAAGAACAACCAGCGCAGGGTTTGCAACAGTCTCACCAAAGACGCACTTGGTATTTGGCCTGAATGCTGCGTTAATCTCCTCGTCAGTTGCATCTGGCGAGATAAACGTGCACTCCACGCCCATCTTCTTAAGGGTGATAGCAAACAGGTTAAAAGTGCCGCCATAAATGGTGGAAAGAGCAATAAAGTGATCTCCGGCCTCAGCAATATTGAAGACGGCAAAGAAGTTTGCTGCCTGACCAGAAGACGTCAGCATTGCAGCAGTACCGCCTTCAAGAGCGCAAATCTTTGAAGCTACATTATCCAGCGTTGGGTTCTGAACGCGAGAATAGAAATAGCCAGCAGCTTTGAGGTCGAACAACTCTCCAAGCTGCATCGACTCGTCATATTTGAACGTGGTTGATTGAATGATAGGCACTTGCCTAGGCTCACCGCAACCAGGCTGATAACCGCCCTGCACGCAGCGAGTCTCGATGCTCTCAGACATAGCATCCTCCCTCATAATCATCATCCACGCCGCGCAAACGTCTATGCGCTCCAAACGTGGACTATGTGATTATCTAAGGATACTAGTCTCTCTACCCTCAATAACACGCTCAATCAAAACTTTTTCATGTTCTGAAACAATTGCGAGGTCTGAGGTAACATCTCTGAAGTCCATGGAGTCTTTCCACTCTTTGACCAGAGAAATATTGCGCTGAGCTGTGCAAACAGTGCTGAGCTCAGAGTCAATATCCTGCATAATCTGGGTGTAATTTGCGCGTTTTTCGCCCAACATATCACTGAGGTGGAAGAGAATGTGCTCAACTTCACGAACTTCTCGCCTTGCATGGTGCACCTCAGAGAAGCTGGTCATATCCAGGCCAAACAGGCGCGCATCAATAGTCTCAAGCATGTAATCAAAGCGGCTGCTGACATCCTCAAACGAGATGCCATCCTGTAGCACTGCATCTGACCATGCAGGCTCAAAGAGCTCATCCAGAGCACAGCGTAGACTACGACGAACTGCCTTCTTGCGCAGAGCCTCACAGACGCGATCGCGCTCATTCTCGCGAGCTGCCTCGACAGCACTGACCAGCTTGGAGCCTTGAGAAAGCTCTCCGGACTCCATCAAATCTGCAACGGTATCAGAGAAGCCGTCAATCTCACGAAGGCGCGTAGTTGCACCAAGCATCAGCCTATAAACAGGCTCAGCAATCTCTACTGCCTCCTCATTAAGAAGTGGCGAGAAGAACTTGGTAAGTAGCTGAGTTCCTCTGAGGGCAAACCTAAATGCAGCGATTACCGCAGGGTCTTCTGGATGAGCGCGGAACTCTGCATATGCGTCCTCCAAGTTGGTTGCCGCATGAGCGCATGCCTCATCCAAAGCGTCAAGTGTCTCCCAGGGCTGAGTGGAAGGGCCACTGACCAGCCAAAGAAGCTTACCGTGAGGCTCGCGAACATCTCCAAGCTGCTTCCAGACGCACTCATGCTGGTGTCCAAGTGAACCACGTACGTCAATTGCGCACACAGCACCCTTTGTCAGCGGAAGTTCAAATCCCAGCAAAGTCTCTGCAACATAACCCAAAAATGGAGCATGACCAACAAGAATCAGCGTTTCTGCATCAGCGTGCTCAAGCTCTGCCTGAAGCGCAGGAAGATCTTGATCGTAAAGGGAGTCATGAATCTCTAAGCCCTCTGCATCCAGGGCCTCTGCCACAATCTCCGCGGTTTCAAGTGCACGAAGGGCTGGACTTGTCCAAATCTCAGCCTCTTCACCCTCTGGCCCTAACAGGCCAAAGATGTGAGGATAATTGGCAGATAAAGCCCTCTGACCAGCACGTGTAAGCTCTCGACTCATGTCTTCAGAGCCACGTTCAGATACACCATGTCTAACAAGAACCAAAGTCTTTACCATGTTTACCTCCGCTGGTCATCTGCAGAAAACTGCTTCTTATAGCGTAATAGGACGCCCGCACAATTTTGCACGAACGTCCTATTTTTACTGCCAACGGGCAAATATATCGGTATATGGCGAGAAAAACTTTTTATCTCGCATCTCTGCTATGCATTTATTGCATAACGGCTATGCATAATCTGCACGCAAAAATCCAACTAGAAAGACTTGGCAACTGTGGCGGTTAGGTTAGCGCGCCAATCGCGTTCCCCTGCGCCACCTGTGACCTGCAATCTTAGAAGTCAGCGTTTCCAACGGTACGAGGGTGAGGAATAACGTCACGAATGTTATCCACACCGGTGAGGTACATAACAAGGCGCTCAAAGCCAAGACCAAAGCCAGAGTGTGTGCAAGAGCCGTAACGACGAAGATCCAAGTAATACTTGTAATCGTCGGGATTCATGCCAAGCTCAACAATGCGCTTCTCCAGAAGCTCAAGACGATCTTCTCGCTGTGAACCACCAATAATCTCACCAATGCCGGGAACAAGGCAGTCAGCTGCGGCAACAGTCTTGCCGTCATCGTTAAGGCGCATGTAGAAGGCCTTGATTTCTGCTGGATAATCAGTAACAAAGATTGGCTTTCCAAAGTGCTGCTCGGTGAGGTAGCGCTCGTGCTCAGTCTGAAGGTCAATGCCCCACTCAACAGGGTATTCAAACTTCTGACCACCCTTTACTGCCTCCTGCAGAATCTCAATTGCCTCGGTGTAAGAAACACGAGAGAACTGGGAAGTTGCAACGTGGTTAAGACGCTCAAGCAGGCCCTTATCCACAAACTTGTTAAGCATCTCAAGCTCATCTGGGCAGTGCTCAAGAACGTATGCAATAACGTAGCGGAGCATCTCTTCTGCAACATCCATGTCCTGTGCAAGATCACAGAAAGCCATCTCTGGCTCAATCATCCAGAACTCTGCAGCGTGGCGGCGTGTGTTGGAGTTCTCTGCGCGGAACGTTGGACCAAAGGTGTACACGTCACCAAAGGCCATAGCAAAGTTCTCTGCCTGAAGCTGTCCAGAAACGGTGAGGTGAGAAGACTGACCAAAGAAGTCCTTTGAGTAGTCAACATCGCCCTTCTCGGTACGTGGAATGTTGTTCAAATCAAGTGTGGTAACACGGAACATCTCGCCTGCACCCTCAGCATCAGATGCGGTGATGATTGGGGTGTTCACGTAGACAAAACCGCGATCCTGGAAGAACTGGTGGATAGCAAAAGCAGCCACAGAACGGATGCGGAAGACGGCACGGAACATGTTGGTACGAGGGCGAAGATGCTGCTGCGTACGAAGGTACTCAAGAGACTGGCGCTTCTTCTGCATTGGATAGTCAGGGCTGGATGGTCCCTCAATTACAATGGTCTGCGCCTGCAGCTCAATAGGCTGTGGGCGATCAGGGGTAAGCTCAAGGACGCCCTCAATAATCAGAGCAGCGCCAACGCCACAAGAAGCAACCTCCTCGTAATTGCCAAGGTTCTCACGATTCATAACAACCTGTAGGTCTTTGAAGCAGCTACCGTCATTAAGTGTGACGAAGCCAAAATTCTTCATATCCCTTACTGAACGTACCCAGCCGGCCACGGTAACTTTTTGGCCACCAAGTTGCTCTGCATCTGCGTACAATGCAGAAATCGTGATGCGCTCCACGGGCATATCCTCCTTGTAACTCACTCTGCAGGCTTTTCCTGCGCTCTGCAGGACTATCCTGCGAGACGAACAAATATCTATTTAGAATACCGCATAACCACATGGCAAACGTTCACTTTTATATATCTGGCGGTAATTACGTTAATCTCACACAGCCAAGCTGGCGCGCTATAAAACACCGCGCCCTAAAACACCTATCCGCAATTCGGCTAAACTAGTGCAGTAGAACATACCTACAAAGTGCAGCTGCGTTAAAAGGCCTGCTAAAGGAGAAACTATGGAAGACTACAAGCGCGAATTTATTGAGTTTATGGTCCAGAGCAACGTACTTAAATTTGGCGATTTTACGCTCAAGAGTGGTCGCAAGTCTCCTTTCTTCATGAACGCCGGCGCCTATGTCACTGGCGAGCAACTCCACAAGCTGGGTCTTTATTATGCACGCGCCATTCACGACAACTTTGGCCTGGATTTTGACGTAGTCTTTGGTCCTGCATACAAGGGCATTCCACTTTCCGTTATCACTGCAATGGGCATCAATGAACTCTATGGCAAGCAAGTTCAGTACTGCTCCAACAGAAAAGAAGCAAAAGATCACGGCGCCGACGCCGGCATGCTTCTAGGAGCAGAGCTCAAAGACGGCCAGAGAGTAGTCATGGTTGAAGACGTCACCACTTCTGGTAAATCTATCGAAGAGACCTATCCTCTGATTACCTCTATTGCAAATATCGAGGTAGTTGGTCTGATTGTCTCGCTCAACCGCATGGAGGTTGGCAAGGGTGGAAAGGTTGCAGCTCTTCAGGAAGTCTCCGAGCGTTGGGGTATACCAACGGCAGCTATTGTCTCCATGGACGAGGTTACCGAGGCTCTCTACAACAATGAGGTTGACGGCAAGGTTATTATCGACGACACCTTGAAGAGCTCCATTGATGCCTACTACCAGCAGTACGGCGTGAAATAAGGCGAGAAAAACCTCTGCGTAGAAACCTGACTTATGACTCTGACTCAACTTAAATACGTTCTTGCTATTGCTAAGGCGGGCACCATTAACGCCGCAGCTAAACAGCTCTTTATCTCGCAGCCTACCCTAAGTAGCGCAGTTAAAGAGCTTGAAGCCGAGCTGGGAATCTCCCTTTTTAACAGGACCAGCAAGGGTGTTGAACCTACCGCAGATGGCGAGGAGTTTTTGAGTTACGCCAGGCAAGTTGTCATGCAGACTGACCTCATCGAAGAGCGCTATCTGGGCACCGCTCCCTCCAAACAGCGCTTCTGCGTTTCTTGCCAGCACTATTCCTTTGCCGTTGAGGCCTTTGTCAACCTGATTAAAGAGCACGGCGGCTCAAAGTACGATTTCCGTATCAGAGAGACGCAAACATACGAGATTATTGAAGACGTCTCCAAGCTAAGAAGTGAGGTAGGCGTTCTCTACCTCAACTCGTTCAACGAGCGCGTTATTAGAAAAACGCTGCAGGACCAGGGCTTGGTTTTCTCGCCATTGTTTAAATGCAAGCCAAGTGTTTTTGTGGGAAAAGATAATCCACTGGCAAAACGTCCATCGGTAACGCTCAACGATCTTGCTCCCTACCCTCGCCTTTCTTACGAGCAGGGCGAGCACAATGCGTTCTATTTCTCCGAGGAGCTTCTGGCAACACTTGATCGCGATAAGGACATCATGGTCCGAGACCGCGCCACTATCTTCAACCTGATTATTGGCCTAAACGGCTACACCATTAGCACCGGCCTTATTAACGAGGAGCTCAACGGCCCAAACATTGTTGCAGTTCCTTTGGCTGTTGATGACTACATGGAAGTTGGTTACGTTACCCACGACGAGAAGAGCCTCTCGCCCTTTGGCGAGCTCTACATCGACGCGCTCAAGCGCTGTTGCCAGGCAGTTACGTGGGTGTAGGGTTTACAACTATCATTCAACATGGATGCTCAATTCAATAATACGAGTTAATTCATATTTTAATTAGATACATCCACATCAATCATCTATACATATATAGAAATTTAGTTTTATTAAACAAATTTCAAAAATAACGTAATTACTTTAACCGATAAAAATATACCGTTCACCGAATTAATAAACTGCTTTACATTTCAAGACTTATGATAAAGACAAGTTAAGGTCTAATCATGAGATTAGTCAAACTTAAATACTAAGGAGGCGTTTATGAATCGCCCAAAGGTTTTAAAGCTATTTACAGTCTTATCTATTTTTCTTTGTATTTTAGCAGTCCAAAATGTTGCTTATGCTAGCTCCGATGATACAGCTTATTATTACACTTTTTCCGGAAGCAACACTCAAGGAACACGAGGTCGCACAAAGGATACTAACTCAATGAGTTATATTAGAGTTGATCGCATTGATCCCAGTAGCGTTCGTTTTTACATTGATGGTTCCTATAGTCTGTGGAGCGGATATGTAAATAAAACGAGGAATGACCACGCAACTATTAGTCACAAAGGTCACTTTAATATCCACAACTATGTTTATGAAGCCGGTATGCGCTACGCCAGAATGACAGCTTGGGGCAATGATGGAAACGGCGTTGTAAGTGGAGCATGGAGCCCCGACTCACGTGGTGGATTTACCGAAGTTAATTAGGATTTGCTATGGTATCTCGTGATTTTAGAAACTTTAACTTGAAAAAGCACAAGCTCCCGAAAGGAGCTTGTGCTTTGGGATTGTTGATTACTTGTATCGTCATTACAGGACTTTTTTATTTTTATGGTCTCGCCCAAAAACAGGCGCAGCAAGAACTTTTTGCGCAGCAAGTGGCGCAAAGACAAAATGAGGCCTCGGAAACTTATAAAATTGGCGATACTGTACAACTAACTGGACTTGATCAAGAAGGAGGTAATCCAGCTGAGACTCCTTTTGGGGCTTATTTACCATGGATTGGTACAATAGAGGTAACGGTAACAGACGTAACCCTTTATCATTCTATAGACGAAGCAGGATTTACCTCTGAAGCACTTAACCATTCGTCAGCACCGGAAAATGCAAATAGCTTGTATCTAGTCTATACGCTTCATTTTAAAAACATAGATGCTGTTCAAAAACGCACCCCAAACGGGATGAGCTCTATATTACTTTCTAGCTACTCAATTAATGCCGAAGGACACGATATTTTCATGTCCCAAATCACACCTGAAAATGCCCGATTTAGCAGTTCGGAAGTGGAAAAAGAAAAAGGATATTTTTGGATTAATGCAGGAGATGAATGTGACGTCAAACTTGCCTTTGTACTATCTCCAGAAGAGATGAGAGATATTACTTCTATTCATCTGGCAGATATGGGAGGAATTTATTCAGACGCAAAGTTGGTTGATATACAGTCTGCATTAAAAAGTGATAAGTAGGTGTTTGCTATGAATTCATTGTTCAAGTCTGAATTTAAGCGACAGCTTACCAATAATCCATTATTTTGGGCATGTGTTGCAATTGGCATCTGTATTGCACTACTTGCCGCTTGGATTGAAATACAAATTGAATTAAATACCTTGGAAGCAACTCTTCAACAGGGAGATCATCTTTCCTATAACACTTTGCTTTCTGTCATTTCTGCTTACACCGCTTGGATTCCCACACGAATTGGAGATTTTTACAGTGGACTGTACTATCTCTTATGGCCACTCTTGGCTACCATCCCAACTGCTTGGATACTAAGCAACGATTCAAAAGAAGGGGTACTGGAACAGCAATGTCTTAGAATTAGAAAAGCTAGTGTTATCAGGATAAAATTATATGTAAGCTTTATTTCTGGAGGTATTTGCTCTGCTCTGCCTCTTGTCCTAAATTTTTTAGGTGCAATCTGTTTCTTACCGTTGTCCACACCAAAAATTTACGATGAGATATATACCGCAGTCCCTATGAGCTCTCTGTTCTCAGGACTTTTTTATAACTCTCCTCTTGCTTATGTCATTACCCTATCCGTATTAGCCTTCATAATTGGAGGGCTGTTTTCCTGCGTTGTTTGTCTTTTTGCCAGTTTAACTAAGACCACATTCCAAGCAATTTTTGTTTCTTATTTTCTACTTCACCTATTAGCGTTCTTAGGTTCACAATTTTCAGCGATTCTTTCCTCTGCTCAATTAAGAGAAGTAGGTCAAAATGCATTCATTAAGTTGAATTTCTTTCAATTAATAAGTTCCGAATATGCTCCAACAAAACTTGGATTTTATTGCTTCTGTTTTGTTTTGCTATTACTAGTAATCTTCATTTCTTACAAAAAGACTTGTAGAAGTGATCTGCTATGAAACATCAAATTTCAAGGAACTTCACTCAGCTTTTTGATGTGCATAAAAATCTTCTAGTAGCGCTTTTTGCGATGTTGCTATCTTGTACAGCATTTATTTCTTCTTTTGCACAATTCAGCTTAATTACACAAGGAGGATATTCCTTTTCTTTAGGTGATTTGATTATCGCAACATTCTATGGATCTGCCCACACGCTCTCTGTAGAGTGGACCGCGCTCTGCATCTCTTTTCTTCTCATAATCATTATTTCTAGCTCAGACACAAATGAACATTTTTCTATTCAACGCATGATGAGGTTTGAGAAGAAAACTAGATTTTGGATTTATAGCTATATAAATATAATCGTATCTTGTCTCGTTTTGATTGCCGTCTATATAATGACATACGTTGTTTTACTTATTTGTACAGGCAACAACCTTACTATTGCTACACTAAATGTAGATATCTTCATTAACCATACCGTTCAAACTGGTACAGAATTTTCACTCACAGCCCCAGAAGTATTAGCCCTTCTCGGCATTTATTATCTTGGTCTCTTGTTCTTTTGCTCTATTTACAATGTAATAAAACTCTATACTCACAATTCACTAGCTGTATTACTAAGCGTAGCACTACTAGTTTTAGGAGAGTTTTTTCCTGAGCTTCCATTCCCCTCTACATTAATGACTTTTTCGAGACTTCTTCCTTTTAATCCAGAAGGATATAGCCTTGTATATACAACTTTATATTTTCTAGTTGGAATCATTTGCTTAAACATTTTTGGCCTCATTGGAACTAAAAATATAGAGTTTGGCGGTCATTATGAGAAACTCTAAAGTAATTCCATTTGGTCCTTTTATCTATTCATTACGTGGTCCATTTTGTATCTGTACCATCTTAATGGTACTTATCGTTGCTACATCTCTTGTAGTGTTCAATCGCTCAGCGACAAGTAATCCAACATTTGCAGATAACGTATCAAGTCTATTTGCTGGAATGCCACAGATATCGCAAAGCATTTCTTCAAATGCTGCTCTGCCAAAAATTAAAGTTCCTTTTACCTGGTTAATACTTGTTTTACTTCCCCATCTAATGTGTTTCCTGGCAGTCTCTAGGTCACTAAGAAAAGATATGTATCTTGTTATGTCTTCCTCAAAGAGCTTTTATCCAATTCTTTTAACAGTAAGTTGTGTAACAGCAACTGGGCTTTATTGGATAATAGCGGGAGTTGTAATCCTCTTATTTACACTACTTCACGGTGGAGAAATTCTACCAACTACGACATTAAGCTTAGAAATTCTTGAAGGTTTTGACGCCTCAACATTACCTGCAAATACGGTAAGTATTGTCCCATTGATGGGATCTTTGTTCATTTCCTCACTATCTCTTATAACACTTCAATGTTCAGCAGGATTATTTATTAAAGAGTGGCCTCCTCTCTTTTTAATAATTTCCTGGATAGTCTCCTCGATTTTCAAATTACATCCCATCCTTATTGGCAACTACATGATGTTTTCTCGAAGTTCTCTCTATATTGATTCAACTAGCAGGGAGATCGTTGAAGGTAACCTCTGTGCCGGAGTCAATCCATTCTGCACGTTAGCTTTTTGTATTGGCTCCTTAGGTATTTTTCTTTATCTGTCTCTTTCACGCTTTAAGAACATTGATCAGTTTGGCGGTGAGTAAACATGTCGTACATTTCAGTTGAGCATCTAACAAAAGAAATCGGAAACGATACTGTTCTCAAGGATGTCACATTATCCCTGGAAAAGAGAGGGATAATTGGTCTCGAAGGCCAAAACGGCTCTGGTAAAACAATGCTTATGCGAGCGGTCTGTGGTCTTATTAAGCCTACCCAAGGATATGTTTCTATTGAAAACAAAAAGCTCTGGGATGATATTGATTTCCCACCAAGTGTTGGCCTGCTCCTAGAAAAACCAGCACTTCTCAGCTCATATAGCGGTCGTAAGAACCTAGAGATTCTCTCGTCAATAAAACAAATTGCGTCTGAGCAAGATATTGATGCTGCAATTAAAAAAGTAGGACTTGATCCTACAGACAAAAGACCTGTTAGGAAATACTCTCTTGGCATGAAGCAACGCTTAGGAATTGCCATGGCATTTTTTGAGCAGCCTGATTTAATTATTCTTGATGAGCCAACAAACGCCCTTGATGAAGACGGTGTCCATATGCTCACAGAGCTCATTGTTGAACAAAGAGATAGAGGCGCAACACTTCTCATATCAAGTCATGATGCTGAGTTCTTAGAGGTTGTCTGCGATGTAATTTACAAAATGAAGCTCGGTAAAATTGTCGAGAAAATCGACGTGCAAAGACGTGCATCATGAAACTAAAAAGCAAACTACCATTATTTGCAATTGTCATAAGCCTTGTACTGGTTTGTGCTCTTGGCTACAGAGTTTGGTGGGTAAATACCCATGCACTAACTATCCCTGAAGAGATTTATCAAATGGGAGAATGGGTCCCCCTCGACGGAAATTTTCATTATTCGTCTTCTGAGAATACAAAGGGATATTCAATACGAATAACTGAAATTGCCCTAACCACGTATGACGGTTACCTGGAAAAACATGGTATTACGCCACAATATCCCAATGCTCATGGCAATCAAACAAGTGTGATTGATGTAACTATAGAACTTAAAAATGATAGAGAAGAGACTGAACCTGTAGGAGGAATAGATTTTCTCGGCACGGTTTTAATTCCACAAGCCAACAACACCTATTACATTTGCGATTTGGGAAATGAAAATTCCCTTTGGCCGCTTGTCCAGCCAAATATAACCACTTCGCGAATTGCCATCAAACCGCACACTTCATATGTTCTTCATGTGCCTTATGTAGTAAATCTTACAGGAGAGGAAATCTATAGAAATCCGATTACTGACACAACGTTTGATTTGCTTGTTTCTCGCCTGCCTGTAGAAAAACGAATTCGAGTGTCTTTGTAGCAATTCTTACCATTCCAGCTACAGGTTTCACCACTCCCACTACAGATTGTGCCGCCCCTCCCACTACGGTTGAATGGATTGTTAGCTACCTCCCAGTTTGCGCTAAAATAATACCTTACGTTTTTGAAGCGCAATGGGAGGCATCATGGGTCTTAAGTATGAAACCGCACGATATGAGGCATCATACGGAGCAATCTCACAACTTCCTTCTCCAGAGACCCCAGAGGTGGCCTTTGTGGGTCGCTCAAACGTGGGTAAGTCTTCCCTCTTAAATAAACTTATTGGCCGAAAGCAACTCGCACGAGTTTCAAGCGTCCCAGGTAAAACCGCTAATATCAACTTTTTTGACGTTGATGGCGTCAAATTTGTAGACTTGCCCGGATACGGATTTGCACGAGTTTCTCGCCAAGAAAAACAGCGCTGGGCAGACCTCATTGGCGGCTACTTTGAGCAAGAACGCAGCTTTAACCTGGTTATTAGTCTTGTTGATATCAGACACGAAGCTCAAAAACTTGATCTGCAGATGATCAACTTTCTCCAAGAGGCTGAGCTACCCTTTGTAGTTGCGTTTACCAAGGCAGACAAGATTGCTCGCGGCAAGCAAAACCAAGCCGCAGCCGCCCTGCGCAAGGCATTCCACATCACCCCTGAACAGGCCATTATTACCTCATCCGAGACCGGCTTGGGCATTGACGAGTTGCGCCGACGCATCGAAGACGCAACTATCTAGGAGCATCATGGATCCAATCCACCAGCAAGAGCAAGAGCACCTCTCCCACGTTTATCAAAAGCTTGTTGAGATTCGTGAGGATTTGGACACAACACTCAATACTACGCAAAAAGATGCAGCTAGAGACCTACGTCAGATGAGTGAAGAAATCCGTCCAGACTTTGGCGGCGCGGACGAAACCATCGAGACCCTTGCGGCCATTGAGACGCTCAACAGCGTTATTGATACGTACAACCAGTACCACGATTTCACTGTCGAGAAACTCGGTCGAGTCGAAATTCTCTTGAGGCAGCCTTACTTTGCCAAGGTCACGCTCAAAATGCGACCCGGACGTCCTTCTCGCGATGTGTACATTGGCGCGGCAGGCATCACCGACAAAGACCGCACGCCGCTCATTGTTGACTGGCGCAGCCCTGTTGCCGAGACGTATTACAACCAAGAGATGGGTACTACGTCGTACCAGGTAGACGGCAAGAAAAGAACGGTTGAACTGGAGCTTCGCCGACAATTTGACATTACGCGCGACAAGCTGAACCTCTACTTTGACACAACGGTTGCCATCGAAGACTCTCTGCTGCTTGCCGCCCTAAAGCGTCAGCACACCGAGAAGCTGCAGGCCATCACCGCAACTATCCAACGCGAACAAAACGTTGTGGTCAGGCACGAGGACGTCCCAGTTCTGCTGGTTAACGGCATTGCAGGCTCGGGTAAGACGTCCGTTTTGCTGCAGCGCATCGCGTACCTTCTGTACCAGCAGCGCACTACGCTCACTGCAGATCAGGTGTATCTGTTTACTCCCAACGAGATGTTTTCTCGCTACATTAATACCGTTTTGCCTAGCATGGGCGAGCACAATCCACAGGTATTTACCTGGGATTCTTTCCTCAAGGCTTTGGGTCTGGCCGACCACGCGTCGGGCGCCCACAACAACCCCGATTCTCTGAAGAAGCTTGAAGAGCAACTTGCCACACTTGAGCTCTACGAGGATGACTTCAAGGCCATTTCTGTTGAGGGAACTACGCTTATTAAGCCAGCTCAGGTGGCTAGTTCCGTGGCAAAGTTCTCGCAATTCCCTGTGGGTCCGCGCCTCATTGCACTTGCCAAAGACGAGCTCCACACCCGCCTGGAGCGCAGGCTTGGCCAGATGGCCCACAACGACGAAATCCAGGAAGAGATGCTCTCCCTTGACGTTGAGCAGCAGCTTGAGGTCTTTGGCCGCACCATTAGCCCTTCCGACGAGGAAGAAGTCCTGGCGCGCACCCGCGAGTTCCTTAACTGGCGCTTTGCCTCTGCGCACGAGGTCATCGAGTCCGCTTCCTGGCTCCGCATCGATCGCATTGGCATGCGCATGCTCAACACCTCCGCGCTGAGCGGCGCCGAGTGCGTTTATCTGCGACTTCTTATCACAGGAGCTGGCGAGAAAAACGTCAAGTTTGTCATGATTGACGAGGTTCAGGACTATACCGAGACGCAGCTTATGGTACTTGGAAAGTACTTCTCACGTGCGCACTTCCTGCTTTTGGGTGACTCCAACCAGGCAATTTGGGAAGACACCGCAACATTTGAGCAGATTGAGAAAATCTTTACCTCAACACACGGCGAGGGCGCCGTTTCTACCTGTAAGCTTCTGACCAGCTATCGTTCTTCTCCCGAGATTACCGCACTCTTTACCTCTCTTTTGAGCGAAGAAGAGCGTGGCCAGACAAGCTCCGTTCAACGCGGCGGTAAAAAGCCTGAGTTCTTTGAGGTGGTAGCTGACGACAAAGATGCTGAGCGTGCCGAGTACCTGCAAACGATGAAGTCCCTTGTTGAGCAGGCGCAAGAGTTTGACGGACTGACCGCCATTGTGTGTACCGAGAAGTCTCGTGTTCGCTGGCTTGCCAAGCAGTTGGAAGGGTCTGCGGTCAAGGTGCTCACCAGCCACGATTCCCTACCCGCGAAGGACGTTGTTCTTCTCGACCTTGCACTGGCAAAGGGCCTTGAGTTTGATCAAGTCATCGTTGCCGATGCGCAAGAGGAAGTGTATAAGGCAGACGGAATTTCTCGCCGTAGGCTCTATACCGCACTGTCGCGCGCGATGCATCACGTAATTGTGGTCTCTCAGGGAAAGATGACTCCGCTGCTCAGCAAATTGCTTTAAAAAAAGCAATTTCTACCTGCGATTTTTTGGAAATTTACTGATTGAAGTCGGCTGGTTCGGGTAAATGCTAGTCATCGATAACATTTACCGTTGGAGGTTAGTATGTCCGAAGAATTGATTCCTGGTGTCATGAAGAACATCGACGCAAAGACTGTAGTAACTCTTAAAGAGCAGGTTGCATGCCTTCCTGGCCAGGTCATCAGCAAGACTCTTGCGCAAAACGATGCCGTCAGCGTCACCCTCTTTGGTTTTGGCGCGGGCGAAGAGATTGCAAGCCATCGCGCAGGTGGCGACGCATTTGTCACCATTCTTGAGGGCCGCGCAAGCATCACCATCGATGACGACGTTTACAACCTTGAAGCCGGTCAATCCATTGTTATGCCACTTGGACATCCACATGCACTTCAGGCTCCAGAAGAGTTCAAGATGCTGCTGGTTGTTGTGTATCCGCAAAAATAATTTATATATTTACCTAACAATTCTGCAGGTATTTTCTATTTGGCCAGGTGGACAGTGCGTCTGCCTGGTCAAATACTATCTCTTCCGAGCCCAATACTATCTGTAATTACAATACACACCTCATAACAGAATGGGTATACTAGTTATGTCTGTGCAATCAGCAATTTGTTAAACCTAAAGAAAGGTGAGCTATGAGCCAGATTTTTGATGTTCACGCACGTGAGGTCCTCGATTCCCGTGGCAATCCAACCGTTGAGGTTGAGGTTGTTCTTGACGACGGCTCCTTTGGTCGTGCAATCGTTCCTTCCGGCGCTTCCACTGGTGAGTTCGAGGCTGTAGAGCTTCGCGACGGCGACAAGAGCCGTTACCTGGGCAAGGGCGTTCTGAAGGCAGTCGAGCACGTCAACACTGAGATCCGCGACCTCGTTATTGGTTGGGACGCAGAGGATCAGCGCGGCCTTGACCTCGCCATGATCAAGCTTGACGGCACTCCAAACAAGGGTCGCCTCGGCGCAAACGCTATTCTCGGCGTTTCTCTTGCTGTTGCTCACGCTGCAGCTGCTTCTGCTGAGCTTCCACTTTACGCTTACCTCGGTGGCGCAAACGCTCACACTCTTCCTGTTCCTATGATGAACGTCCTCAACGGTGGCGTCCACGCTGACAACAACGTTGACTTCCAGGAGTTCATGATTATGCCTGTTGGTGCTCCTGACTTCACCACCGCTCTTCGCTGGTGCGCACAGGTTTACCACACCCTCAAGGACACTCTGAAGTCCCAGGGCCTCAACACCGGTGTTGGTGACGAGGGCGGCTTTGCTCCAGACCTTAAGTCCAACGAGGAGCCACTTGAGCTTCTTTCCGAGGCTGTTAAGGCTGCTGGCTTTGAGCTTGGCAAGGACTTCCGCTTTGCTATGGACCCAGCTTCTTCTGAGTTCTATAACAAGGAGACCGGCAAGTATGACCTCAAGGGCGAGGGTCGCTCCCTTACCTCCGAGGAAATGGTTGCTTACTACGAGGAAATGGTTGAGAAATTCCCAATCGTCTCCATCGAGGACGGCCTTGCAGAGGAGGACTGGGACGGTTGGAAGATCCTTACCCAGCGTCTGGGCAAGAAGATCCAGCTCGTCGGCGACGACCTCTTTGTTACCAACACTCAGCGCCTGAAGAAGGGCATTGAGGTTCACGCTGGTAACTCCATCCTCATCAAGGTCAACCAGATTGGTACCCTGACCGAGTCCCTCGAGGCTATCGAGATGGCTAAGCGCGCAGGTTACACCGCAGTTGTCTCCCACCGTTCCGGTGAGACCGAGGACACCACCATTGCTGACCTTGTTGTTGCAACCAACGCTGGTCAGATCAAGACTGGTGCACCTGCTCGTACCGAGCGTGTTGCTAAGTACAACCAGCTTCTCCGCATCGAGGATGACCTCGCTGACGGCGCTGAGTACCTGGGCATGGACGCTTTCTACAACCTTCGCTAAACCCGCAGGTTGTGCGCTAGACGGTGAGCGACCGGTCCAACCGAGTGCAACGCTGTTTAGGCTGCTAGAAGCTACGAAGCCGCATCTCATTTGAGGTGCGGCTTTTTTGTGCGCGTGCGGCGGGCGTCGGGCGTTGCGCGCGTGCGGCGGGCGTCGGGTGCGAGCGCGGCATGAGACAGGGAACGGCTGCGAGACCTGCGGGTTTCTCGCCGCGGGAGGTTTTTTAGCGGGCGCACGGGTTCCGTAGGTGCATCCGCGTTGGCTTCGGAACGCTCGAACACACCTATGTCAGATAATCTGCTGAAAATGCCTATACATTCCGCCTAAAATGCTCATCTCATGCAGAATATCTTCATTAGATGTGTTTTTCACCTTTGATTTTGCAGATTATCTGACTTAGGTGTGTTTGCTTAACCCTGAAATTTAGGGTAATTAAATCTTTGATATATCTTCATTCATAATTATGTATATAAGACAGCACTTATGCATAAATATGAATTGAACAAACACAGATGAGTTCAAATCACATTGTCTAAGCCATTTCACAACGCATCCGATCCATCAAGCTCCACTTTATCTGCAGATTCTTGCCAACCCCCTATCAGCCGATATAACAACACCGCAGCTCTTACGATTTATTAAGGAAAATCACTTTATTCTCACGGCGTCTCACTGACGCAGTAGCCTCCTGCCGCGGGTATACTTGATACGTCAACTCTCGAGAATCCGAGGCGCCCATGAACACCACATCAGAGCACGCAATCCGCACAATCCTGGTCGGACAGTCGGGCGGACCAACCGCGGCCATCAATGCGTCGCTTGCGGGCGTTGTTCGCGCAGCTCACGCCCAGGGTCTTCGCGTGCTCGGGATGCGCAACGGAATTCAGGGGTTTCTTGAGGGCAAGGTTGTTGACCTGACGGAGGTGCTTGAACTCACAGCATCTGAACCGGAAGCGTCCGAACAAGCTACCACAAATCCTGGCGAGAAGAACCTCCAGCTCCTAAGAAAAACGCCATCGAGCTGGTTGGGCAGCTGCCGCTTTAAGCTGCCGGAACTTGCTGCCAGCTCAGAACCCGCGGAAACCTCCCCAATCTACCAGCAGATTGATGCGCAGCTCAAGAAATACCAGGTAGACGCCGTGCTGTACATCGGCGGCAACGATTCCATGGACACCACAGACAAGCTGTCTCGCTACTTTGCCCAGGTAAAAAGCTCCGTTCGTGTTGTCGGCGTGCCAAAAACCATCGACAACGACCTCGAAGGTACTGATCACACCCCCGGTTTTGGTAGTGCGGCGCGATTCGTCGCATCCGTAACCGCCGAGCTCACCCGCGACGGCGGCGTCTACAACAGCAAAAATGTAACGTTTATCGAGGCCATGGGTCGTGACGCTGGCTGGCTCACGGCAGCCGGAGCGCTGGCGCAAGATATTTGCGGAACTGCTCCGGATTTTGTGCTCCTGCCAGAGATTCCTCTTGATGAGCATACACTACTTTCGGCCATTGAACAGCGACTTCGCGAGAAAAACAACGTGATTGTAGTCGTCAGCGAGGGTGTCCATCATGCAGATGGTAGTTTCCTTTTTGATGCAAAATCTGTTGCAATTGACACGTTTGGTCACCTTGCAGCGCAGTCTGGAACAGCGGCATACTTGTCGCAGCTGGCTAAGAATCAGCTGGGCGTAAAGTCTCGCGGCATTGAGCTTAATACGCTGCAGCGCTGTGCTTCGCACGCTGCTAGTAAAGTTGACTTGGACGAGGCAGAGGCGCTCGGCGCCGCGGGAGTTGAGGCTGTTCTCCAAGGTAAAACGGGCGTTATGGTTGGCGTTCACCGAATTTCGGATGACCCATACGTTACGGAGATTCGCACCACCCCTGTCGCCGAGGTTGCTAACAAGGTAAAGCTTGTACCTCGAGAAATGATCTCCGAGGACGGCTTCAACGTTACCGACACTGCTCTGAAATATCTGCGCCCTCTTGTCTCGGACATGGAGGAGCCGATTTCCACCGACGGACTTCCTCGTTTTCTTGCGGAGTTATCGTAGCGATTCGTTGTGGACGCGGCAGTACCGTGCAGACACGTGCGATCCGTGCGGACGCGTGCGAACCGTGGTACGTAGCTCGTTACTCTCCGAGGAACCTTACCTCGGGGTGGAGTTCAACATCAAACTGGCGCTTGACCTCTGCCTGAACATGCTCGATAACTGCATGAACCTCAGCAGCAGTAGCGTTGTCGTAGTTAACCACAAAACCAGCATGCTTATCGGAAACACCAGCGCCACCAAAGCGATAGCCCTTAAGACCAGCGTCAGTAACAAGCTTGCCTACAAAGTGACCCTCGGGACGTTTAAAAGTTGAACCAGCGGAAGGCAGCTCAAGAGGCTGCTTCTCCTCGCGAGCGCGCGTGAACTCTTCCATCTTTTCACGGATCTTCTCGCCATCCGCGCGGTGAAGATTGAACGTGGCGGAAAGCACAATCATGCCTTCATCGGCGATTCTGCTATGGCGATAACCTAGGTCAAGCTCGGAAGCGTCCAGCGTAGCAAAGGTGCCATCGGCGAGAAGGACGCGGACGGATTTGAGCACGTCAGCGATGCAGCCGTCGTAAGCGCCTGCATTCATGAAGCATGCGCCGCCCACAGAACCTGGGATGCCGCACGCAAACTCGAGTCCAGAAAGGTCCAGCTCACAGGCCATCTCGGAAGCCTCTTT
The DNA here is from genome assembly GCA_015258715.1 of Atopobium sp. Lineage (GTDB taxonomy): Bacteria > Actinomycetota > Coriobacteriia > Coriobacteriales > Atopobiaceae > Lancefieldella. Next base: position 67,097 of record JABZHR010000005.1, on the reverse strand, counting down.
AAGGCCAACGCCGGCCTGGCAGGTCATCTCGGTGTCGTCGATGCTTACGCCGGTGAGTCCGTCAGCGACGGCAATGATGACGCCGCGATATCCTGCATCAGAAACAAGCAGGTCAGAGCCGTAGCCGAGAATAAAATAAGGAGCTTCTGCATCTTTAACCGCAAGGAGAATCTCTTTGACCTCATCGGGATCATCAGGGATAACATAGAGATCCGCAGGTCCACCCACTTTAAAGGTGGTGTGCTCGCTCATTGGCTCGTCTACCAGGACGTTCTCTTCTCCAACAATCGAGCAAAGCTTTCCGGCCAGGCTTTGTAAGTCATAGCCACTTTCAGACATGTAACACGCTCCTTAGTAAGTTACTTTTTATAGTTTATCGCAAGCGAGAAAAACGTGGCGTTGGGGCGAGAAAATCACGGCGTTGGGGCGAGAAAATCACGGCATCAGGACGAGAAAATCACGGTACTAGGACCAAAAAACGGTTACTTTTGCAATTCTGTCAAAGAAATGTCCATCCCGTTTTACGTGTTATCAGCTGTTAACTCTGCTATAGTACTTAACGAAATGTTTCAGAAATGGTTGCAATTACCTACTGGTGGTAAGGTGGCCGAACTTCAAGGTTTGTAACAACCTAGTTCAAAGATCCATCAAGTCCGCGACCCGCAAAAGGCGGTTAACCTGGTTAAAGTCCAGGACCAACGGTACAGTCCGGATGTCAGAAACGGAGACTTTTATGGCTTCATCCCACTCAACCCACGCAACAACCGCATCTTCTAACGGCTGGTCTACCAAGAGAATCGCTATTCTCGCCATGCTTTGTGCAGCTGCTGCAATCAGCACCATGGTGCTTCAGTTCCCCTTGATCCCAGGCGTGACGTTTTTGAAGTACGATCCATCGGGCGTCTTTGCCCTGCTCGCAGGCGTAGCTTTTGGTCCTGCTGCGGGCGCGATCGTCTCGGTACTTCCCTACCTTCTGCACCTCACTACGGAGTCCGGAATTTACGGCACCATCATGGCAATCCTGGCAACGCTTACCTACGTTTTGCCTGTTTCACTGATTGTGTATAACCGTTCCGAGAAGATCAAGCAGCTGGTACTTGCCCTGATAGTGGGCAGTGTTGTCAGCGTTGTCGCCTGCATTCTGGGCAACCTTGTAGTTACCCCAATCTACACCGGTATGAGCGTGGAGGCAGTAAGCGGACTGATTGTCCCTGCTCTTCTCCCCTTCAACGTGGTAAAGGTTGCCATTAACAGCATCATCTTTGTTGTGATTATGCGCTCGGCTACCTCACTCTTTGAGAGCATCAAAGACGGTGAGTAATCTGGGCAACAATTCTCCTGATTTATACACGTCTGAAAGCACCGCACAAACTCAGGACCTGCCTGTAGCTGCGACGCTTTTGGACGTGACTTTTGTGCACGCAAAAGGCGTGATTGCCCTCGATCACGTCTCGTTCTCTATTCCTGCAGGTAAACGTACCTGTATTGTTGGTGCAAACGGTTCGGGCAAGTCTACCGTTGCCTCAATTCTCTCTGGCCTTACCGCTCCTGACGAGGGAACTGTTACCTTTCTGGGAACCACCGTTGTCAACGATGGTCAGGTTGACTTTGAGGCGTACAAAACCATTCGTCCGCAGCTGGGCCTAGTCTTCCAAAATCCTGAGGATCAGATTATCTGCAGCGTAGTCGCAGACGACATTGCCTTTGGTCTAGAGAACCTTCAGGTGCCCAGTGACCAGATAACACCGCTGGTAGAACAGCAGATTGAACTTGGCACTCTCACCGAGTTTGCGTCAGAAAATCCACAGATGCTTTCGGGCGGTCAGCAGCAGCGCGTGGCAATCTCAGGCGCGCTGGTCATGAAGCCGCAAATCCTCATTCTTGATGAACCTTCCGCAGCTCTTGACGTTGTGCATAGAAATAACGTCATGGGCCTTGTCGAGAAACTCCGTGCAGCTGGAAAGACTATTGTTCACGTAACGCATTTCATGGACGAAGTGGTTTCCGCTGATCACGTAATTGCCTTGGACGACGGTCGCGTTGCGTTTGAAGGAACGCCTGAAGCGCTCTTTGAGCAGCACGAATTGGTTGAATGCCTGCATCTTGAGGAGCCTTTTGCCTATCAGGTAGCGCAGGCACTCAACAACCGAGGAGTTGTCGTGTGCAAATCCCCTTCGGCTCAGCGCGTGCTCGGCGAGCTGACGGGGCTTCTCGCCACAGCGGCGCAGGGCGCGAGAAGTGCGGGCGACGCGGATGCGGCTGGAAGCTGCGACGACGCGACGACTGCGGCGGGTTGCGACGACGCGGCGGCCGCGGGTTACAGCGACACGGCGGCCGCGGGTTGCGACGCGACCGGAAGCGTGTCCGAGGCAGCAGCGGTTTCCGTGCGCGACGTGACATTCTCGTACCAGAAACCCGTACTCAAAAACATCTCGGTTGACGTGCAGAAAGGCTCACATGTTGCCGTTATTGGCTCAACCGGGTCTGGCAAGTCTACCCTCGCACGTTTGATTTGCGCACTTGACACACCTGATTCCGGAAGCCTTTGCGTAGCTGGACTGGATACTCGACAGAAGCAAAACCGCAGAAAACTTCACGGTATTGTTGGCTACGTCATGCAGCGACCAGAGCGCCAGCTTTTTGCACAGACGGTTGCCGAAGACGTGGCATTTGGCCCCACTAACCTGGGCCTTTCAGCCTGCGATGTAACAAGCGCTGTAAATGCTGCTCTGGAGCTTGTCGGACTTTCCCACAAGGCAGACGTATCTCCTTTTGAGCTTTCTGGTGGTCAGCAGAGACTTTGCGCACTTGCGGGCGTTATTGCCATGCAGCCAAAGGTACTTGTGTTCGACGAACCTACCAGCGGACTTGATCCCCACTATTGCTCTGAACTCAGAAAAATTATCAACGCCGTTCTTGAGGACGGCTGCACCGTCATTGAACTGACACATTCGATGGAGGATGCGGCAGAAACTGACCAGATTATCGTGCTCCATGAGGGTGACCTGGTGTTCTCTGGCACACCTTATCAAACATTTACTCATTTCTCAGAGGCAGAATTCCAGGGGCTTGGACTGGGTATTCCTCATGCGCTTGCGTGGGCACAGCGCCTGTCCCGCACTACAGGAATCAACCTGGGAGAACCTTTGACCCTATCTGAGCTGGTAGACGCACTGGTAGATGTGGTGACGACCACCCCTAGCACCACACAGCCCAACGACCTCACACAAGGAGGTCGTTATGGCGCTTAAGATTTCTGTGGGCCAGTACTATCACGGGGACTCGCTCATCCATAGGCTTAATCCCAACGTTAAATGCCTGGCCGCACTCCTTCTGATGCTTGCAACATTTTTTATCCGCAACGCGCCACAGCTTACGCTGCTGGTAGTAGGTGCACTTTGCCTACTAGCTCTGGCAAAAATTCCCGTCAAACAAGTGCTTGTGTCAATCATCCCACTTGCCTGGCTGCTCATCTTCCTCTCGCTCTTCAACCTGTTGCTTACGCGAGAAGGAACTGTGCTTGTTTCCTGGTCAATCTTTACCATCACTGATGTGGGAGCATGGAGCGCTTTTCTCTACCCCGTGCGCATTTTAGCTGCAATTTTGATGGGTGCACTACTTCTGCTTACCACCACTCAAACTGATCTAGGCAATGCCTTTGAAGCAGCTTGCGCACCGCTCTCAAAAATTGGCCTTCCCGGTAAAGAAATTGCTATGATTTTCTCGCTTATGCTGCGCTTTATTCCAACGCTTGCAGGCGACGCCGTGTCTATTTCCGAGGCTCAAACCGCTCGTGCAGGAGACGTAGCTTCAGGATCACTTCCTAAAAGACTTCGCGCAACCTTCTCCATTGTGGTGGCGCTTTTGGCAAGCTCACTCAGACACGCCAACAACCTTTCTAAGGCACTTGATGCACGCCACTATGTAGCAGGGGCTTCTCGCACACGTTGGCATCAACCAACCTTTGGAGCTCGCGAAGCAATTGCCTTAGGCATAACCGCCTGTTTTATCGCCCTTATCTTTGTGCTGGCGTAAAACTTGCTGCTATGAACTTGCGAGCGCACTTGCCGGCGCAAATCATGCTGCCCTAAAAACTTTTAACTAAATAATCTGTATTTTTAACGCTCTGTTACAACCCATTTTTCTTTTCTCGACAACCGCCAATTTGGCCACCTAAGTAACGTACAATAAAGCCAGTAAAAGCGTAAAAGGCTTGCATTGAAAGGTGGCCCCATGGTCCTGCGCGTCTACGTCCAAAGAAAATCTGGTTTCGAGGGCGAGGCAAAAGCCCTGCTCAAAGAAGTGAAAGACCTTCTTGGTATTACCGAGTTACAACGCATTGACCTGCTCAACCGTTACGATGTCGAGGGAATTTCAGAGGAACTCTTTGAGTCCTGCATCCCCACCGTTTTCTCAGAGCCACAGTCCGATCTTGCCAGCCGTACCATGCCAGAGTTTTCTTCTGAAGGTGCGGCTGTTCATACGTTTGCTGTTGAGTTTTTGCCTGGCCAGTTTGACCAGCGCGCAGACTCCGCAGCTGAATGTGTGCAGCTCATCAGCCAGGGAGAACGCCCACTTGTGCGCTCCGCTCGCATTTATGTGCTGACCGGAAACCTCACTGAGGCAGACGTTGCTGCCATCAAGAATTACCTGATTAACCCCGTTGAGGCTCGCGAGGCTTCCCTTGAGCTGCCCGAGACCCTCAAGATTTCCATTCCAGAGCCTGCTGACGTAGAGGTTCTTGAGGGCTTTAATGCCCTTGACCAGGACGGCCTCAAGGAGTTCATTGTTTCTCACGGCCTTGCAATGGACCTGGCTGACCTCACCTTCTGCCAGCAGTACTTCACCACAGAGCAGCGTGATCCTACCATCACCGAGATTCGCGTCATTGATACCTACTGGTCAGACCACTGCCGCCACACCACCTTTAACACCGGAATTACCGGCGTGCAGATTGATGATGACCTGGTAAAGGCTGCGTTTGAGAAGTACCTCTCCATGCGCAAAGAGCTTGGGCGAGAAGATCGTGCCGTCTCTCTTTGGGACATGGCAACTATTGGTGCAAAGTACCTTCGCGAGAAGGGCGTCCTCACCAATCTTGATGAGTCAGAAGAAATCAACGCCTGTACCGTAAAGGTCAAGGTAGACGTTGACGGTAAAGATGAAGACTGGCTCTTCCTCTTCAAGAATGAGACTCACAACCACCCAACCGAGATTGAGCCCTTTGGTGGCGCAGCTACCTGCATCGGTGGCGCTATCCGCGACCCTCTTTCTGGCCGCAGCTACGTCTACCAGGCAATGCGCGTCACGGGCGCTGCAGACCCAACCGTTCCTGTTTCCCAGACGCTTCCTGGAAAGCTTCCTCAGCGCACCATTGTGCGCACGGCAGCGGCAGGTTATTCCAGCTACGGCAACCAGATTGGCCTTGCTACAGGCCAGGTTTCTGAGCTCTACCACCCAGGGTACGTTGCAAAACGCATGGAGATTGGTGCTGTTGTAGGCGCAACTCCTCAAAGCCACGTTCGCCGCGAGCGTCCAGAAGATGGCGATATCATCGTTCTTCTCGGCGGCCGCACTGGTCGCGACGGCATTGGCGGCGCAACCGGTTCCTCCAAGGCCCACGACGCTGGCTCCATTGAGCGCGACGGTGCCGAGGTCCAGAAGGGCAACGCCCCTGTTGAGCGCAAGCTTCAGCGCCTCTTCCGCCGTGAAGACGCTTGCAAACTCATTAAGCGCTGCAACGACTTTGGTGCAGGCGGTGTCTCTGTTGCTATTGGCGAGCTCGCCGACGGCCTTGACATCAACCTGGACGCTGTCCCTAAGAAGTATGACGGCCTTGATGGCACTGAGCTGGCAATCTCCGAGTCTCAGGAGCGTATGGCCGTTGCGCTTGAGGCAAAAGACGTCGATCAGTTCTGCGCATACGCCCGCGAGGAAAACCTTGAGGCAACCATTGTGGCAACAGTCACCGAGGACCCTCGCCTGGTCATGCGCTGGCGCGGTCAAAAGATTGTCAATATTAGCCGTGCATTTCTTGCCTCAAACGGCGCACCTAAATCAATCACCGTGCGCCTGGCCAAGCCTCTTGCCTACCAGCGTACCTGGGCAGGCACAACTCTTGGCGAGAAACTCCACTCGCTGGTACGCGATCTAAACGTTGCATCCAACAAGGGTCTCTCCGAGCGCTTTGACTCTACCATTGGCGCAGGTACCGTCCTCATGCCATTCGGTGGCGCTCGCCAGCTGACCCCTGCCCTTTCTATGGTGGCTAAGCTTCCTGTTATGGGTCAGACCAACACCGTCTCGGGCATGGCTTGGGGCTTTAACCCCTACCTCATGGAAGCCGACCAATTCCGCGGCGCCTACCTCTCTGTTGTTGAGTCCGTTTCCAAGCTGGTTGCTACCGGCTTTAAGTACCAGGACCTCTACCTCACCTTCCAGGAGTACTTCGAGAAGCTCGGTCAGAATCCAAACCGTTGGGGCAAGCCAGCAGCGGCCCTTCTTGGCGCACTGATGGCACAGGTCAACCTTGGTCTTGCAGCTGTCGGCGGCAAGGACTCCATGTCCGGCACCTTTGAGGACCTGGACGTTCCACCAACGCTGGTTTCGTTTGCTACCGGCCTTACCAAGGTAGACAAGATTGTCTCCAACGAGTTCAAGGGTGCAGGTCACAGGCTTATCTCCATTGTCCCGTCCTACGACGAGAGCGGCCTTCTCCCCGATAACGAGTCCCTGCTCACCGCATACAAGCTGGTCAGCACCCTGGTCCAGTCCAAGAGTGCGCTTGCCATCACCACACCAGGTTACGGCGGCGTGGCCGAGGCTCTCTTCAAGAGTTGCCTGGGCAACAAGCTGGGCGTTGAGCTGGTCCCAGAGATTTCTGCCGACGCGCTCTTCTCGCCAACTTACGGTGCCTTCATCGTTGAGCTGGCAGATGGCGTTTCCGTTGACGACGTCGACGGCGTGTGCGTGGCTCCTCTGGGCGTCACCACGTCCGAGTACACCTTTAGCGCGTGTGGCGAGAAGATCGACCTCTCCGAGCTTCAGGAAGCATGGGAGCGTCCACTTGAGGAGGTCTTCCCCTACCGCGGAGGCTCCGACGAGGCTGTGGAGAAAATCAGCTTCGACGGTGCATCCACACGACACTCCTATGCTGGTCCAGCCCTTATCGCACCTGCTCGCCCACGCGTCATCATCCCCGTATTCCCAGGTAACAACTGCGAGTACGACGTTGCGCGTGCTTTTGAGCGTGCGGGCGCTGACCCAACCACGCTGGTCATTAACAACCTGACACCTCAGGACATTGTTGAGTCCGCAAATGCGCTGGCAGAGTCCATCAAGAAGAGCCAAATTGTCATGATTCCAGGCGGTTTCTCCGGCGGAGACGAGCCAGACGGATCTGCTAAGTTTATCTGCGCGCTCTTCCGCGCACCTCAGGTAACCGAGGCTGTTCGCGAGCTTCTGCAGCAGCGCGATGGCCTTATGCTGGGCATCTGCAATGGCTTCCAGGCACTCATCAAGCTGGGCCTTGTTCCTTACGGCGACATCCGACCCATGGACGACACCTGCCCAACACTGACGTTCAACACCATCGGCCGCCACCAAAGCCAGCTTGTTCGTACCAGCGTTGCATCCACGATGTCGCCATGGCTCTCCAAGTGCACGCTTGGCGACATCCACACCATCGCAATCAGCCACGGAGAAGGTCGCTTTGTTGCTTCCAACGAGCTTCTTGAAACGCTCAAGGCTAACGGCCAGATCGCAACGCAGTACGTTGACGCAACGGGTACTCCAAGCATGGACTTCTCCGTTAATCCTAACGGCTCCGTCCTAGCTATCGAGGGCATTACCAGCCCCGATGGTCGCGTCCTGGGCAAGATGGGTCACACGGAGCGCTCCGGTGCAGGCCTCTACAAGAACATCCCCGAGCTTACCGCCGGCGACCAGTTCCAGCCTCTCATCGAGGGTGGCGTCGAGTACTTCAAGTAAGGTGCGAGCGCAGATTGCAAGCGATTTCAACCCGGTATCCATTTCGTGTGGATGCCGGGTTTCTTGTGCGCATATGCTGGAAGTGGACGGGTTTCTCGCCAGGCGGGCGGCACGAGCTGGCGCGAGCTGGCGCGCAATCAGCGCCCGCCCGCCGCGCGCTAGGTGTACGCTTGGGTATGCCCGCCGCGCGCCTGATTTCTGCAAAGAATCTGTAACTTCTGCCTATATAAGTAAAAGAATCTGTGGATTTGCCTGATTTTGTAAAAGAATCGGTGCCTCAAATACAGATTCTTTGCACTTTTCAGGCGGACTTTTCTAGACGTAACTCTGGTTTCAAGGTTGGTTTTATGGACGCTCTCATGGAGCCTGATTTTCTCGCCAAGTCTGAACGATTTGCCTGAAAAACACGCCTAGTCTGAGCTATTTGCCGGTTTTTCTCGCCAAGTCTGAGCTGTTTTACTCAGACATGGTGGGGGTTTCAGGCTCGCAAAATTTGGAGACAGCACCCCAGTTAGAACGTGCCTGATTTCTTCAAAGAATCTGTAACTTCTGCCTAAATACGTAAAAGAATCTGTGGATTTGCCTGATTTTGTCAAAGAATCGGTGCCTCAAATACAGATTCTTTGCACTTTTCAGGCGCGCATAGTGAAAGTTAGGCTCGCAATAGCAGAAGGACTTGTGCGACGAGAAACCCGTGCGCCCGCAGGCGCACCTGACGAGAAACCCGTGCGCTTGCAACGCCCAACGTTTCGCGGAAAAGCCGTATACTTATGACGATATAAGTCCACGAAAGGATTGATATGACTGACGCTTTAATCCCACAAAATTCCTGCGTACTTGTTACCGGCGGCGCGGGCTTTATTGGCAGCCATACCGTTGTTGAGCTGCTCAATTCCGGCTACGAGGCTGTCATTGTTGACGACCTCTCCAATGCTTCGGTAAAGGTTATCGATCGCATCAAAACCATTGTGGGAGAAGAAAACGCCAAGCGCCTTTCGTTCTACGAGGCAGACGTCAACGACAAAGATGCACTGAACCGCATCTTTGACGAGCACGCTATTAACTTTGTCATCCACTTTGCTGGCTTCAAGGCCGTCGGTGAGTCCGTTACCAAGCCTATCGAGTACTACACAAACAACCTGGGTAACACCCTCACCCTTCTTGATGTCATGAGAAACCATGGCTGCAAGTCAATTATTTTCTCGAGCTCTGCAACCGTTTATGGAGATCCAGATAGCCTTCCTCTAACCGAGCAAAGCCCCAAGAAGAACGCAACCAACCCTTATGGCTGGACTAAGTGGATGATTGAGCAGATCCTCACCGATGTTCACACCGCAGATCCAGAGTGGAACGTTGTCCTGCTTAGATACTTCAATCCTATTGGTGCTCACCAGTCCGGCCTTATCGGAGAAGATCCTGCAGGCATTCCAAACAACCTGGTCCCTTACGTGGCTCAGGTTGCCGTGGGCAAGCGCGAGGCTGTTCACGTCTTTGGCGACGACTACAACACCCCTGATGGCACGGGCGTTCGCGACTACATCCACGTCTGCGACCTTGGTTCTGGCCACGTTGCTGCACTTAAATGGATGGCTGATCGCGCGGGCGTTGAAATCTTCAACCTGGGTACCGGCACTGGTAGCTCGGTACTTGACGTTATCAAGGCATTCTCAAAGGCTTGTGGCAAAGAGATTCCTTACGTTATTGAGCCTCGTCGCGCAGGTGACGTTGCAACCAACTACGCTGACTGCCAGAAAGCTGCCGACATGCTTGGTTGGAAGGCTCAGTACGACCTCGCTGACATGTGTCGCGACTCCTGGAAGTGGCAGTCGATGAATCCAGACGGTTATCGCGGCTAGGACTTCCGTGAACTTTACCGACTACCTCACACAAAAGCTCCCCGCCGTCGAGGCAGAGATCATGCGCGGACTCCCCGCGGCCACGCTCGCGGCAGCGGCGTCCGCGGCGGCGCCCTCGGAGCGTACCCGCGCGGACCTGAACACCTACCTCTACCAGCCACTCGCTCACTTTAGCGCGGGCGGCGGCAAGCGCGTGCGTCCGGTTCTCTGCTGCCTGGGCGCTGAAGCTGTCGGCGGCTCAGCAGAAGCCGCTCTGCCTGTGGCCTGCTCCATCGAGGACTTCCAGTCAGCAGCCCTTATCCATGACGACATCGCGGACAAGTCAGAGCTGCGCCGTGGCGAGAAGTGCCTCTACAAGACACTTGGTACCGGACTTGCCATCAACGTTGGTGATTCTGCCCTGGTCAATGTTGTCAGACGCGTTACCGTAGCCGACCACCTCTCTGACCAGCTTAAAGTTCGCGTTATCGACGCCCTTCTCGCCATGCAAGAGCACACCCTTGAGGGTCAGGCGCTTGACCTTGGCTGGGCTCAAAACGAGCGCTGGGATGTTTCTTCTGAGCAGTATCTTTTTATGGCGCTCTCCAAGACCGCCTACTACTCTGCAGCATATCCCCTGGTACTGGGCGCGCTCATTGGCGGTGCCGACCAGAAGACGCTTGATGCACTCAAGGATTTTGGCCTCAAGGTAGGCCTTGCCTTCCAGCTGCAAGACGATCTTCTCAACCTGGTAGGAAACGCCGAGGTACAAGGCAAAGACTTTAGGTCGGACATCACTGAAGGCAAGCGCACGCTCGCGGTGGTCTACGCGCTTGAGCACCTCACCGAGACAGAAAAAGCAGAGCTTGTCTCCATACTTTCTGCGCATACAGGCGATACTTTGAAGCTTCAGCGCGCTGTGGAGCTTATGGAAAGCGCTAATGCGATAAAATTTGTCCGCGCGCACGCTCTTGCCTTAGTCGATGAGGCAAAGCACGTGCTTGAAAACATGATACTTACTGAAGACGCTCGCGACACACTTTTGTCTATGGCAGACTTCTTTGTGAACCGAGAAAGGTAATTATGGATCCTATTACTCCTGGTAGCACCGGTGCTGCCGTTGAAGACATTCAGGAACGCCTCGTAAAGCTTGGCTACACCATCGAAGACGATGAGCGCCAGAGTCACACCTTTGGCAAGTCAACTGCTCGCGCCGTTGCGCGCTTTAGGCTTGACCATGACCTTTCTCTTGGAGAAGAAGTAGATGCCTCTACCTGGGCAATCATGGTCGATGAGGGCTATGAGCTTGGAGACAGAACCCTCTACCTGCGTCTTCCTAACTTCCACGGCAATGACGTGCGTCAGCTGCAAGAGCGCCTCAACATCTTGGGTTTCTCGTGCGGAAAAGTTGATGGCCATTACGGTGTTCACACCGAAGCCGCCGTTAAGCTCTTCCAGGAAAGCGTCGGCGAGCTTGCTGACGGTATGGCATTCCAGGATACCCTCGACGCTATTGAGCGTCTGCGCCACGTTTGGTCTGGTAAGCAGGCAAAAGGCCCTCACCCACAGGGTCCTATGGGCTTTGCTCGTGCAGCAAACGTTCTTGAAACCACCTGCATTGCAATTACGGGAGAAGATCCTATCTCTAGAAACGTAGCTGCTCGCGTCTATAACCTTTCTAAGGCAACTACCGAGGCAAGCGGCATGACCATGATTGATCGCGCCGATTCCCCTACCGATGCAGCTACTATTTTGGTTCTGACCACAGCCTATGCCCCAAGCATGCCCGCCCGCGGACAGGTTGGTATTGGCTCTGTTTCTATGGAAGAAAACGAGACGCTGCCAGCAAGACTTCGCACTGCTATAGAGTCTGCTGATGCAACGGGCTCCCCTATCAAGATTGTGCTGCCCGAAGGAACAAACGTTGACGGTTCATTTACTACCGCAGATGCGCAGACTTTAGCAGTTCTTGTTCTTGATGCAATTTGTGGAGCATTTGCCTCGCTAAGCTGATACACTTAATAGAGTTGCGGACAAAACCAACGTAGTGATTACATTGGGGTATCGTCCAACGGTTAGGACACGGGTTTTTGGTGCCTGGAATGTGGGTTCGAATCCTACTACCCCAGCCATTTTTACGCAACTTTTGTGTAGGGACGCACTCGTATCGAGTAATACGAAGTACTTTGGAGGCTTACGTATGCCACTTACTGCGATTGTCCTCGCTGCAGGCGAGGGAACGCGCATGAAGTCCCACCACCCTAAGATTGTGCACAAATTACTAGATAAACCACTTGTTTGGTGGAGTGTCAACGCTGCAATTACTGCTGGCGCTGACCGCGTCATTGTGGTTGTTGGTAACCACGCTGACGAGGTTAAATCTGCACTTTCTTGCTTCCCTAACCTTGAGTATGTTGCCCAGACCGAGCGTCTTGGCACCGGCCACGCCGTCAAGGTTGTAAAGGATGCTCTTGGTGGCTTCAAGGGACCCGTTGTTGTTATCAACGGTGACGCATCTCTGTTGCGCGCACAGTCTATTCTCGACCTTGTCGCAGAAACTAAAGCTCACCATAACGCATGCACGGTACTCACAATGACGCCCCCAGATCCAACCGGATATGGTCGCGTCATTTCTTCTAATGGCCAGGTAACTGCCATTGTTGAGCACAAAGACGCTACGTCAGAGCAGCGCGAGCAAGAGCGTGAATGCAACGTTGGCGTGTACTGCTTCTGTGGCGGAAGACTGACCGCAAACATCGATCTTCTCGGCAATGATAACGTTCAGGGCGAGTACTACCTCACCGACATGGTGGGCCTTTACGTCAGCCAGGGCGAGCCCGTTGCTGCCGTCCACGTGGACGACTACAAAGAGGCGCTGGGCGTCAATTCCCGCTCCGAGCTTGCCGTTGCCACCCGCATCATGCAGGAGCGCATCAACGAGCACTGGATGAGCCAGGGCGTCACCATGCTGGACCCAACCTCCGTCTGGATTGGCCCCGAGGTCACGCTTGGTATGGACACCGAGGTTCTCCCGCAGACTATGCTCTACGGCAAGACCTCAATTGGCGAGAATTGCGTGGTAGGCCCTAACACTCGTCTGACCGATACGCTTGTTGGCAACGACGCTGTTGTCGATGAGACTGTAGCTATCAACGCACAGGTAGACGACTTTGCTACCTGCGGTCCTCGCGCTTACCTGCGCCCAGGCACACACCTTATGCCTCATGCCAAAGCAGGCACTCACGTTGAAATCAAAAATTCAACTATTGGCGAGGGTTCCAAGGTTCCTCACCTCTCCTACATTGGTGACACTACCATGGGCTCCGGCGTCAATATTGGCGCAGGTTCAATTACGTGCAATTACGACGGTTACCACAAGTTCAAGACCAACATTGGCAACAACGTCTTTGTTGGATCCGATACCATGATGGTGGCACCTGTCTCAATTGGTGATGGCGCACTTGTGGGGGCAAGTTCGTGCATCACAAAGGATGTACCAGCAGATGCGCTTGCACTCGAGCGCTCTGAACAGAAAATTGTTGAGGGATACGCCGCCCAGAGGCGTCACAAGCTTGAGAAAGAGGACTAGATGTTCGAGAACCTGAGTGATCCGCTATTAGTTGCTAGAAACATCAAGCTCTACACCGGTACAGGCAACCCTGAACTGGCTCGTAAAGTTGCAGACATTCTTCACCTAGAGCTACAAGGTCTTCTCCTCGAGAAGTTTGCTAACGGAGAAATTTACGCTCGTTTTGACGAGTCTGTCCGCGGCGACGAGGTCTTCTTCATTCAGTCTTTGGCAGGCGTTAACGTCAACGACCTGGTTATGGAAACGCTGATTGTTGCTGACGCTGCAAAGCGCGCATCTGCTAACAGCTTTACCGTAGTTATCCCTCACTACGCATATGCTCGTCAGGACCGCAAAGCTGCTGCTCGCGAGCCTATTACCGCTCGTCTGATGGCAAACTTGCTTGAGAACGCTGGCGTTGACCGCGTTATCACCCTTGACCTGCACCAGGGCCAGATCCAGGGCTTCTTTGACATTCCTGTTTCTCACCTGACCGCTCTCTACCTTCTGGGCGATTACTTTAAGAGCAAGCCATTTGACTGGGAGAATACCGTTGTTGTCTCCCCTGATATGGGTCGCGCAAAGGCTGCTAAGAAGCTTTCCGACTACTTGGACTGCGGCCTTGCTATTGCTCACAAGAGCCGTCCTCGCCACAACGAGAGCGCTGTTATGGGCATCATCGGTGACATCAAGGGCAAAACCTGCATTGTTAACGACGACATGATTGATACCGCAGGTACCCTCTGCGCTTCTGTTGTTAAGCTGAAGGAAATGGGTGCGGGCGACATCTACGTCTGCGCTACCCACGGCGTCTTCTCTGGTCCTGCAATTGAGCGCCTCAACAACGCTCCTATCGAGGAGTGCGTGGTTACCGATGCAATTCCTTGCGCAGCTGCAAACCAGGAAGGCTCTAAGATCAAAACGATTACCATTGCAAACGAGATTGCCGAGGCAATTTACGCTGTCTACACCGACCGCCCTGTCTCCGACATCTTCGGCGGCGACTTTAACCTGTAACGCCGCAGGTCAGCTGCGCGCGGCCACAGGTTGCGAGTGATTTCAACCCGGTATCCATTTCGTGTGGATACCGGGTTTCTTGTGCGGAAATGCTGGGAGTAGGCCGGGTTTCTCGCCAGGTAGCGGTGTGAGCTGGCGCGCGATCAGTGCACGCCTGCTGCGCGCCTGATTTTCTCGCCATGTCTGAACGATTTGCCGGAAAACACGCCAAGTCTGAGTGGTTTTGCCGGTTTTTCTCGCCATGTCTGAGCTGTTTTACTCAGACATGGCGAGGTTTTCAGGCTCAAAAATTCAGGGCCAGACAGTCTATCTTTCACGCGCCTGATTTCATCAAAGAATCTGTAAATTTTGCCTAAAAGCATAAAAGAATCGGTGGATTTGCCTGATTTCTGCAAAGAATCGGTGCTGCAAATACAGATTCTTTGCACTTTTCAGGCGCGCGATGGCGAGAAGCGCGCCTGGCGAGAAACCCGTGCGCTCGCAAACCGCCCTCAGCAGCACGTGTTCTAGCAGGTCGTTCCGCTTTCGGAATCCGCAAGGTCAACATCGTTCGCAAGCGCCGCTTCCAGTGCAATCTGCAGTCCGCGAGTCATCATCTCCAGCGACATGCTTGGAACCTGGCGGGTCTTCTCGGCGGCAGCAGCCTTCTCGGCAGCTGCAGCGTTTTTCTCGACAACCTGCTCTGTTGCGAACGGTACGTGCAGAAACGTACCGCGAGTCTCCGGGAATCTCGTGGCCAGCGCGTGAAGGACCTGATACATGACGTCGTTGCAGACGTACGTTCCCGCAGTGTACGAGACCGCCGCGGGGATCTCCGCCTGGTTCATGGCGGCAACCATGGCGTTTACCGGCAGTGACGCAAAATACGCGTCGGGAGCGCCGTCGATGATGCGCTGCGAGAGCGGCTGCTTGCCCGCGTTGTCGGGGATTCGCGCGTGAGCCCAGTTGATGCCCACAAACTCGGGCGTAATCTTGCTTCTTCCACCCGCTTGGCCCACGCAAAGCACAATCTCGGGACGCTCCGCTTCAAGCGCGTCGATAACCTTCTGAGCGCCAGCGCCAAACTCAACAGGTACGTGCAGTTTTATCACTTGGGCACCGACAATAGTCTCGGGCAACGCCTTCACGGCCTCCCAAGCTGGATTGATTTTCGCGCCACCAAAAGGCTCAAATCCGGTAACCAGAATCTTCTTCATTTTGCCTCCGCACC
This sequence comes from Atopobium sp., assembly GCA_015258715.1. Classification (GTDB taxonomy): domain Bacteria; phylum Actinomycetota; class Coriobacteriia; order Coriobacteriales; family Atopobiaceae; genus Lancefieldella. The sequence continues at coordinate 51,478 of JABZHR010000005.1, read as the reverse complement.
TCAGTTGAACGCCGCATGCCCCGCACGCTGCTCACCGCACGCTGCTCACCGCGCGCCGATCGCTGCACGTCACGCGCGCCGCCGCTAGACTGCCAACCGCGAGCTCAGTTCACGCTGGTCGAACCTGTCGTTTTCCCTTACCATCATAAACGTACACATCTCAAACGGAAGGAAATTCGATGCACGGTAACAAAATTGTGCTTGTAGCGGGCCTGGGAAATCCTGGCGAAAAATACGCGCGCACCAGGCACAATGCTGGTTTTGCCGTCGTCGATGCCCTTGCCGAGCGCCACGGCGTTTCGTATTGGAAAAGCGAGGCGGGCTGCCAGGTCGCGGAGATCACCCTTCCCGCAGCTCAAGCCTCAGCTCCCGGCGCCGCATCTGGCGAGAAACGCCGTGTACTCCTGGCCAAACCCCAGGACTTCATGAACACCAGCGGTGGTCCCCTCTCCAAACTCGCTCGTGCACACCACCTTCAACCTGCGCAAATCCTGGTTATTCACGACGAAGTTGACCTCGCAGAGGGCCAACTCAACTTCAAAGAAGGCGGCGGACTCAACTCGCATAACGGTCTGCGTTCCATCGCCGACAAACTCCAGACCAGGGATTTTATGCGCCTGCAATTTGGCATCGGTCGCCCTCCTGGAAAGATGCCGGTGGCAGACTATGTTCTGCGCGAGCTCAAGGGAAACAACCTGGAAGACTTTCTGGTCACCGCCCAGACAGCGGCCGATCAGGTGGAGCAGTTCCTCCGCAGTTAGCGGTCACCGCACTCCGCCGCACTTCGCCCCGTGTCGTCGCCCCGTGCCGTCACATCACAAGCCCACCGGGTTTCTCGCCCTCCGCAGTTAGCAGGCAAAACATTCTACGAAATATTTATGCTCATTCATGAATTACTCATGTCTTGAATCATGCGCAAATAGTACAATAGATATGTTGTTTGCGAATACGGGGTTACCCAGACCTCGTATGCGTGAGATACATGCGTCACCTGCTACTGTCTTCTCGCCAGAAGGCAGGATGTAGTGCGGCGCGTCAACTCACTCGCAGTTTTGTTGTGTTAGGAGAGGAGTACCGCTGAATGTATAAGATCCTCGAAAAGACTCAGTTCTCCGAGAAGGTCTTCAAGTTCCGCATCGAGGCACCACAGATGGCCAAGCATGCACATGCTGGTCAGTTCCTGATGGTCCGCGCAAATGAGTGTGGCGAGCGCGTTCCATTTACCTTTGCGGATTGGAATCCTGAGGAGGGTTGGGTCGAGTTTATCTTCATGGTAATCGGCAAGACCACCAGGATGCTTTCTACCTACGAGGTTGGTGATTTCCTGCAGGACGTCACTGGTCCTCTGGGTGAGCCTACCGAGATGGGCGAGGGCAAATGGGCAGTTATCGGCGGCGGTGTTGGCCTGGCTATCGCCTTCCCTGTTGCTCGTCAGCTCGTAGCAGCCGGCCGCGAGGTCCACGCAATCATGGGCGCTCGTACCAAAGAGCTGCTGCTGCTTGAGGATCAGTTCCGTTCCATTCTGGACGACGATCACATCCACATCACCACAGATGACGGTTCTCTTGGCGAGAAGGGCGTTGTAACTGCACCTCTCGAGCGTCTTCTGCAGGACAAGCAGGTCGACCGCGTATTCTGCGTTGGCCCAGTTCCTATGATGAAGTTCTCCACTCTTACTGCCGAGAAGTACGACACACCTATCATCGCTTCCCTGAACCCAATCATGGTCGACGGCACTGGTATGTGCGGTTGCTGCCGTGTTGAAGTTGGCGGCGAGACCAAGTTTGCTTGTGTTGACGGTCCTGACTTTGACGCAACCAAGGTTGACTGGAACGACCTTCGCGCACGTCAGGCAGCCTACCTCACCGAGGAAGGCCAGTCCATCAAGGCTTACGAGGAGACGAGGTGCGCATGCCACAGGTAAACGGTCGCTACATTCCAAACGTCAAGGCACCTCGTACAGCTGACAACGAAGAGCCAGCTGCAGAGCGCGCACAAGACTTCCGCCCTGTCGACAAGGGTTTCACTAAAGAGATGGCAATTGCAGAGGCAAACCGCTGCCTGGATTGTAAGAATCCACTGTGCGTTCAGGGCTGCCCTGTAAACATCAACATTCCTCGCTTCATCGAGGCTATCCGTGCAGAGGAGTTTGGCCGCGGTCTTGACATCATCCGTGAGTCCTCCATGCTTCCTGCAGTTTGTGGACGTGTTTGCCCACAGGAGAACCAGTGCGAGGGCGTCTGCATCATGGGTAAGCGCAGCGAACCAGTTGCTATTGGTCAGCTCGAGCGCTTCCTTGGCGATCAGCCTGAACTTGCTTCCAAGCCAGCTATCGCTCCAAAGAACGGCAAGAAGGTTGCAGTTGTAGGCTCCGGTCCTTCCGGTATTGCTTGCGCTGGCGAGCTTGCTCGTAACGGCTTTGACGTTACCGTCTTTGAGGCATTCTTCACCGGCGGCGGCGTTCTGGTCTACGGTATTCCTGAGTTCCGTCTTCCAAAGGCTGTTGTTAAGCGTGAGATTGACGGCCTTCAGGAGCTGGGCGTTAAGTTTGAGTACAACTCTGTTGTCGGTCGTATCACCGATGCAGACGAGCTCTTTGAGCAGGGCTTTGACGCAATCTACATTGCAACAGGCGCAGGCCTTCCAAAGCTTCTCAACATCCCTGGCGAGAACCTGCCTAACGTCTTCTTTGCAAACGAGTACCTCACCCGCGTTAACCTCATGAAGGCTAACAAGTTCCCTGAGTACGACACCCCAACCAAGCACGGCAAGAACGTCGTTGTTTTTGGTGGCGGTAACGTTGCTATGGACGCTGTCCGTACTGCTAAGCGTCTTGGCGCTGAGCGTGCAATCATTGCTTACCGTCGTACCGAGGATGAGATGCCTGCTCGTCGTGCAGAGCTGCACCACGCAAAGGCTGAGGGCGTTGAGGTTCTTCCTCTCGTCTCCCCTCTCGAGTTTGTCGCTGGCGAGGACGGCGCAGTTTGCGCAGTTCGCGTCCAGAAGATGGAGCTCGGCGAGCCTGACGCTGACGGACGTCGTCGTCCAGTACCTATCGAGGGTGCTATCGAGGACATTCCTTGTGACGTTGCAATTTCTGCAATCGGCACTAACGCCAACCCATTCGCAAAGATGATCGGCGACATCAAGCTCAACAAGTGGGGCTACATTGAGGCCGACGAAGAGGGCCGTACTTCCGATCCTCGCATCTGGGCTGGTGGCGACATCGTAACCGGTGCTGCAACCGTCATTCTAGCAATGGGCGCTGGTAAGGTAGCAGCTGCTTCCATCACCAAGCACCTCGGTTAATCCGCTGGTTTCGGCTGGCGTAGCTTTGGCTCGCAGTTCAAGCGGCCTTAGCTCACACACCGAGCTAACATGCAATCACAAAAGACCTGGTACCACACGGTGCCAGGTCTTTTTCATGGCCAGAAACTCCGCGGTTCAACACCCGAGCGCTCGAGTTTCTCGCCAAGCACTCTTCTCACCATCACGCGCCTAAAAAGTGCAAAGAATCTGTAATTGCAGCACCGATTCTTTGCAGAAATCAGGCAAATCCACCGATTCTTTTACATATTTAGGCAAAATTTACAGATTCTTTGCAGAAATCAGGCGCGTAAAAGATAGACTACGTTGCCCTGAATTTTTGAGCCTGAAAGCTGCATCATGTCTGAGTAAATTTACTCAGACATGGCGAGAAAAACTGGCAAATAGCTCAGATATGATGTACTTTTCCGGCAAATCGCTCAGACTTGGCGAGAAAATCAGGCGCACAGCAGGCTCACTCCGGGCTCGCACCGCCCACCTAGCGAGAACCCCGTCCACTAGCAGCGTTTCCGCACAAGAAACCCGGCATCCACACGAAATGGATACCGGGTAGAAATCACTTGCAACCTGCGCCCGCACACGGCGCTGACCTGCGGCGTTGCCGTCGTTACGCCCACACGCGCCACTGACCTGCGGCGTTGCCGTCGTTACGCCCACACGCGCCACTGACCTGTGGCGTTGCCGTTGCAGCGAGCTGAGCGCGGCTACGAGAGCAGAAACTCCCTAACGCGAGCGGCAATACCTTCGGCATCCAGGCCAAAGTGCGAAAGCAGCACGTCGCCAGGAGCGGAGGTGCCAAAGGTACGCATGCCAGCAAAGCGCATGGGTGTGGGCAGCTGCTCAGCCAGAAGCTCGGCAACTGCAGCTCCAAGGCCTGTTGCCACGTTGTACTCCTCAACGTATTGAGCTCCTACTATTGTTTTATCTCTACAAGCCCGCTTGGAGTCATTTCAAATACGGCATCGTACTTTGATTGTTGTGCAACATTGAGATGATGAGTTACCTCAATCATCGTAACTCCGCTTAGACCAAGCAGGTTATTCTCGACCTCAGTAGCCATGCGTGTGTCCAATGCAGACGTAGCTTCATCAACAAGCAGTAACTTCTTTCCATACAGTAAGGCTCGCGCAATAGCAATCCTCTGTCTTTCACCTCCTGAGAAGCGCTTTCCGTTCTCTTCCACTGGAGTGTCGAGTCCTTTTGGAAGAGCCGCAACTACCTCTGAGAGACCAGACTTTTTAATAACTTCACCGATTTGCTCACTCGAATACGAACTTCCCAGCGTAATGTTATTTTTTAGCGTATCGTCAAACAAATACACATTTTGGTGAATCATTGCCGGATCACATGAAATATCTCTTGAACTGTCAATCAGAATATCTCCACTCTGAGGTTTTATCTGGCCTGAAATCAGTTTTAAAAGCGTGCTCTTTCCACTACCGCTTTTTCCGATAATCGCATACTTCCTCCCAGCCTTAAAGCACGCAGATATTTTAGACACTCCGGAAATTGAATCAGGATACTTATAGGTAACATTTTTTAACTCAATTTCATGCTCTACATCATAGTGCCGTTCCTTATTGTCAAACGGAGTTTCTTCATCGTCGCATATAACTGCCTTCAAAACCGGATAGGCCGCTTTAACTTTTCCAAGCAATGAAGCAAATGTTGAAGCGGGCGCAATTACCTGACCGGACAGCTGGGTCACAGCCACAACGCTACCAAGAGAAACAAATCCTTGCACTGCGAAAATACCCGTTATACCCATAATAATGAATTGAGATGAAACTGAGATTGCTGTAACAAACCCAGATATAAGAGATGTAACTTCAGATAAATGTGCCTTCTTACCTTCCAACTGCTGCGCAACCAGTAAGTGACGATTTGTAAAGTTGTTTTCTTTATGAAATGACCTGATGACATCAAATCCAAGCGATATATCACGAATCTGTCCGTTATACGACACCGTATTTTTTACGATCTCTTCTTGGCAATGAGTAAGTTGTTTTGTAAATACTCCGGGAATGATTGTTGGAATTGCCATAACAAGTATCGAAATAACTGCCACTATTGGATTTATATACAAAAGTAAGAGGCTTGCAATAGTAATTTCGCAGCACGAAGCAAATGCATCAAGCAGTCCGCCAAGCCAATCTTTTTCAATAGTATCCATATTCTGACTTAAAAGAGAAAAAAACTCAGCACTGTTTTCATTCATATTTACAGCATCTTTTCTCCGCAAATAAGCCTTCACGGCAGAATTTCTCATCTTAATTACGGTGTCGCGAACCAGGCGGGCGCGCACATATCCCTGTAGTATAAGAAGGATACCGGTTGCTATAGCATATATACAGCACAAGCCTATAAATGTAAGTAACCGAGCAATATCTCCTGAAATAATGACTTCAGAAACCGTATTGAGAAGTGAGCTCAGTAAAAGAGCCACGCCGGCAACGACACAAGAACTTACAATTTGTACTAGTACAAAAATAATCACGTTTCGTTTGCCGGCATTCTTTAAAAGATGCTTTATATTTTTCATTCCATTCCAATCGTAGAAAATCATCTAAATGACCATCACAAAATGATAGATACCTCTTTTAATAAATCTAAAAGAGGTATCTATCCCGCACTTTTAGTGCTTAACTACAATAACAATGATGGTCATATGTATCGCCTCCCCCTCTCTTTGATGAATACATCATCTCGAAAGAAGAGGAGGCTATCCATAACATCTCGTGACAATTCTTGTATTACCTCAAATGTTAAGTATCCTTGCAAAGTATCAAAATAATAAGCATGGCACGTAAAAATTTTAACTTTTGGTAATGAAAAATGTAGGCTGCTTTGCTCACTGTCTCTGAGCGCTTAGACTTGGTTTTAAGACCTAGGTTTAATTTTGAGTGCTTAGATTCTCTTCAACAAAAGCGCGCACCATTTCCGCATTATCATGTTGGCCGATAAGTTCCATATACGGAATAATCGTCTGCATTATTGAAAGCGCCTTGTCAGTATTTCCACTCCGGAATTCAGACCGACCAATCAAATAAAAAATCACCGGTAAAAGTATCTGTTCATGACTTTCAATACTCAAATCTCTTGCCAGATACGCATGCTGAGCAGCTTCTTCAAACCTTCCTTCAAGATCCAAGCAGGAAGATATATTAACTTCAAGGTTGATGCGGACAATCGTAAAGTCATTGCTGCTTGATTGTTGGTCAGAAAGGTTTCTTGCAAGTTCTTCTCCCACTCGAATAGCCTCAATACGAGCTTCCTTTTGCTGAAGTGCCACAACCATCAAACCGATTATTTCAGCTTCAATAGGAGATAAAAGTTCATGTCGAAAATCAGATAGGTCAATATGAGGCTTTGTAAGCTCCAAAGCCTCACGTAACTTGACGTATGAATCTTCAGGATCCTTGTTCTGCTTGAGTTGTGCGGCTGCCTGTATAAGTAAAACTGACTGCCGCTCCAATGCATGAGATGCATCATTTTCACTCAAGCCCTCCAGCAAGGATAGGCCTTGTTGGATTTTACCTGCTTCTATAAGCAGACTTGCTCGTCTTGTAATCTCATTAAAGCTACGTTGGCAATCACTTTGATAAAAAACGTCACAAAGTTGATAGGTACTCGCCCCAAGTCTGCTCAACAATGCGTCGAGAATTACTTTGGAGGGCATCTGGCGGCCATTTTCAATTCTTGAAAGAGAAACCGGGGAGCAGATACCCTCTGCAAGCTGCTCCTGCGTCAATCCCTTACTATGACGAAGAGAATAAATAGTCTCTCCTAAAGAGTTCCCTTTCAAATTTCATCCCGTCTTTAATCGCTTGCACCATCAAAATATGACAAAGGCTACGAGAGCAAGAACTCCCTGACGCGCGCGGCAATGCCCTCAGCGTCCAGGCCAAAGTGCGAAAGCAGCACGTCACCAGGAGCAGAAGTGCCAAAGGTGCGCATACCAGCAAAGCGCATTGGCGTTGGCAGCTGCTCGGCCAGAAGCTCGGCAACTGCAGCTCCAAGGCCTGTTGCCACGTTGTGCTCCTCAACGGTTACCACATGACGGGTCTTCTCGGCAGATGCCAAAATGACTTCCTCGTCCAAAGGCTTGACGGAGAACACGTCAATAACCTCGGCAGAGATCTTCTCCTCTGCCAGCAAATCTGCTGCGGCAAGTGCCTGAGCAACCTCAACACCGCAGGCAGCAATGGTAACGTCTGTACCCTCACGCAGGACGTTTGCAAAAGGCAGACCGCCCTTGAAAGACTCGTCGTAGATGTCGGAAACCTTGTGGCGACCCATACGCACGTAGAAGGGACCGTCTGCCTCAGCAGCAAGCCTGAGGGCTGCCTTGGTAGCGTTGTAATCTGCAGGAACAAGCACGCGCATCTGAGGCAGTGCGCGCATCATGCCAATGTCCTCAAGGGACTGGTGGGTGGCGCCGTCCTCTCCTACCGTAATGCCTGCGTGCGTAGGACAAATCTTCACGTTAAGACCAGAGTCGCAAACGGTGTTTCTGATCTGGTCGTAAGCGCGTCCGGTAGCAAACACAGCAAACGAGCCGGTAAACACGGTGCGTCCCGTAAGTGCCAGTCCAGATGCAACGCCTACCATGTTCTGCTCGGCAATACCCACGTCGACCATGCGCTGTGGGAAGGCCTTCTGGAGGTCGGCAAGTTTAGTGGAGCCGGCAAGGTCTGCGTCAACGGCCACAATATCGTGACCCTCGTTTACCAGCTCAACAAGAGTCTGACCATATGCCTCACGAGTTGCTCTAGACATTGGCAACCTCCTTACCTTCACCCTGAAGATCAATCAAAAGAAGCTCTCTTGCTGCATCAAGTTCTTCTCGCGCTAGGTCAGCCTGCTCGGCCGAAGGAGCGTTTCCGTGCCAGGAAGCTTTGTCCTCCATAAACGAGACGCCTTTGCCCTTGACGGTCTGGCAAATAACCACGGTAGGAGCAGTGTTTCCTGCCTCGCGACCATCTCGTGCGGCGAGAAGGGCCTGGCGCACCTCGGTGACCTCGTGACCGTTAACGCGCAGCACGTTCCAGCCAAAGGAACGGAACTTCTCGTCAATATCACCAAGAGAGCACACGTCGGTTACGTGGCCGTCAATCTGCAGATTGTTGAGGTCCACAATGGCAATAAGGTTATCCAGCTTCTGGTGAGCAGCAAACATGCATGCTTCCCAGTTAGAGCCCTCCTGCAGCTCACCGTCACCCAGAAGGACAAATACCTTCTTGGCGCGCTCGCCGCTTGCCAGAGCGTCCATAGAAAGGCCCAGAGCGCATCCTGCAGCTACCGAGAGACCCTGACCAAGAGAGCCAGAGCAAACTTCAATGCCAGGACATGCGTGGCAATCTGGGTGACCCTGCAAGCGACTACCAAGCTGACGGAGGGTAACCATATCCTCGTCATGGAGCCAATCAAGCAGGTGGTACGCAGCATACAGCACAGGAGCCACGTGACCCTTGGACAGGAAGAACCTATCCTCGGTATGGTCCTCTGGGTTGTTGTGGTTGTACTTCATAACTCCCGAGAAGAACAGTGTAGCCACAATGTCTGCCGCACTGAGAGAGCCGCCGGGATGACCTGATTTGCTTTTCTCGAGCATGTCAATGACATCGCGCCTCAGCGTATTAGCTGCAAGCTTGAGCTCATCATCGGTGAGGTTGCGCTCGGGTAATGCAGATGTTCCCATTCTCATCCTCTCAAAACAAGTACGCCCAACCTAGGCTGGGCGTACTTCATCACTATTATTGCTGAGCCTTAACCTTTTCCCAGTCTGCCTCAAAAGACTTAAGACCGGCATCGGTCAGAGGGTGCTTAAGGCACTTCTTCAGAGCTCCAAATGGAACGGTTGCAATATCAGCACCAAGCAGAGCTGCCTGAGTCACGTGGTTAGGCGTGCGGACAGAAGCCGTAATAATCTCTACGGTGTGATCAACGTTTTTATCCCATGCATAGTTCTCAATGCACGAAACTACCGTTCCCAGCTGCTCAATACCGTCCTCACCGATGTCATCAAAACGACCAACAAAAGGCGAGATATAACGAGCGCCAGCATTTGCCGCAAGAAGAGCCTGAGGTGCCGAGAAGATCAGCGTCATGTTGACGCGGATTCCCTCAGAAGCAAGCTGATGAGTAGCAGCAAGGCTCTCTGCGCAGATAGGAAGCTTAACAACAATGTTTGGAGCAAGAGAAGCCAGGTGACGGCCCTCTTCAATCATGCCCTCAGTTGTTGTTGCTGTTGACTCAGCAGATACAGGGAGTCCCTCGCAAAGCTGAGCAATCTTAACCATATGAGACTCAAAGTCGGCTAGCTTTCCGCCAATCTTTGCATACAGCGATGGGTTGGTAGTAACACCTGCCAAGCAGCCCCAGCTAAGGGCCTCAGAAATCTCATCGATATCTGCCGTGTCAATAAAGAACTTCATGTGTAATCCTTTCCTGTACAAACCTAAACGAGTTTGGAAACGTACGTCGTACTAAGAAAGAGCTCATCCACATTGTACAGATTCTTATGTACCGTCTGTGGCGAGAAACCCAAAACAAGTGCAAAAAGGCCGTTTACCCCTCAAACGCCTTATCAATTTTGCTGCGAACGTAGGTGGAAGCAAAGACAAGATCTTCCTTCCAGTTCTCGTTGCCGGTGTACCACATCTCTGCAACAAAGCGCCTGACGCCCTGAGGAACAAGCTGCGACAGAGCACCCTCGTAGTCGGTAGTGCCGGTAGAGAATGGAATCTCGCGATACGCGCCAGCAACAGTCTCTTTAAGGTGAGCTGCAAAGATGTGACCTGCACCAAGAGCAATATCGTCAGCAACAGTGTTGCCGTAAATAAACGATGCATTAGTCAGGTTACCAGCGTCGGGATACACACCAAGATACGGGCTGTTGATAAGGCTTACATAGTGCATGGCCTTCTCGACCGTATCCATAAAAGGAGTCTCCATGGTCTCAAAGCCCATAACAATGCCCGCCTGAGCAGCCATTTCTACAGCCTTTGCCAGGTTCTCCTCAAAGTATTTGCGCGTATCCTCTGCGCCGTCCTCGTAGTACACGTCGTAACCAGCAAGCTGGATAGTGTGAAGTCCCAGGTCACCTGCAAGGTCAAGCGCCTTCTGCATAATCTCAAGGCTACGCTCACGAGTTGCCTGATCGCGAGAACCAAAAGGATACTTACGGTGGCCAGAAAGACACATAGAGCCCAGGCGAACGCCAGAGTTTACCATTGCCTGACGGACTGCCGCACGCTCCTCACCAGTCCACTCAAGGCGAGAAAGACGAGCATCAGACTCATCAACGGAGATCTCAACATAATCAAAGCCAGACTCCCCTGCTACGCTGAGGCGCTCTTCCCAAGAAAGATCAGTTGGAGTGGCCTTCTCGTAAAGTCCTAGCTGATACTTGGACATTTCTTCTCCTTTTAAAAACAGGCGGCCTTATACAAGACCGCCTGACTGAAACAGATTCTACTCACTGAACAGGCTTTAGTGATTACCCTGTCCATAGTAGGCATTTGGACCATGCTTACGCAGGTAGTGCTTGTCCTGAAGGTACTGTGGTGCTTCCTGAACCTTAGGGTTATTGAGCTCGGTGAGTGTTGCCATCTTAGCAACCTCCTCGATAACTACTGCATGATACACAGCAGCCATTGCGTCTTTACCCCAAGAGAAAGGACCGTGGTTGTGAAGGAGCGTTCCTGGAACCGCAATTGGGTCCAGATGAGCAAAGCCCTCAACAATAACGTTTCCGGTCTCAAGCTCATAGGCACTTTCCACCTCGTCCTTGGTAAGGCTGCGCACGCAAGGAATGTCTCCGTAGAAATAATCTGCGTGTGTGGTGCCATAGCAAGGAATAGAGCGTCCTGCCTGTGCCCAAGAAACAGCGTGGGTTGAGTGAGTGTGAACAATTCCGCCGATCTTATCGCCCCATGCACGATACAAGCATGCATGAGTTGGAGTATCGGAAGATGGGTTCATCTCACCCTCAACAACATTGCCGTCCAAGTCGCAGATGACCAAGTTCTCAGGGCTGAGCTCCTCATAGGAAACGCCCGATGGCTTGATAACAAACAGACCACGCTCACGGTCAAGTCCAGAAGCATTACCCCAGGTAAAAACTACCAGGCCATGCTTTGGCAGGTCCATATTTGCTTCGTAAACTTCCTCACGGAGTTCTTTCAGCATCATAGGGCCTGCTCCTTAGAGAACGCTACGGAATGGAACGTTTGGCTCGTAATCGAAGCAATCGTGGAAACCACGATCGTGATGGTAAGCAAAGCGATCCTTGTCCTGTGGATAGGTGTAGTGGCCGCCAACCTCCCAGAAGAATGGGTGGAACTTGTAGTCAAGGCGATCCTTACGCATGTCCCAAAGAACTTTGATCTCCTGGACGTCAGCCTGGAAGTTAGTCCAAACATCGTGGTGAATTGGGATAACAACCTTGGACTGAAGAGCCTCAGCCATGCGGAGCATATCGGTTGCTTCCATCTTGTCCTGGATACCAATTGGGTTGCAGCCAAAAGCACCAAAGCAGACGTCTACGCCGCCAAACTCCTGAGCGATGTCTTTGCCGTGCTTAGCAAAGTAAATGGAGTAGTGAGAGTCACCGGAGTGATAGATGTTTCCACCAGGGGTGACAAAGAGGTAGTTAACTGCCTTCTCGTCCATGTCCATTGGGCACTTACCCCAGAGGTCTGGGCGGTTCTCAGAAGTATCAGTAGTGGTAACGATAATGGTGCGGTCAAAGGAATCGTATGCGACGATCTCCATGTCCTTAACCTTGACACGGTCGCCAGGCTTAACAACAATGCACTGCTCGCGTGGAACGCCCCAGCCAACCCAAATGTCAACTGCATCCTTAGGACCAATAAAAGGAACAGGAATCTCTTTGCCATTCTCGTCAGTAGTAGTCATGTTGTTGTTTACAACGTGAGCTGCAAGCTCCTTGGACATGTGGTCCTGGTGAATGTGAGTTACTACAACTGCGTCAAGGTTCTTGATAGCAAATGGATCAATAACAAAGGGGACGTTACGCAGGTTTGGCTGCATCTTACGAACGCCAGCCATGTTTGCCATCTGGTGACCAATCTTCATAAGGCCGTCACCGTGGGTGCGCTTACCGTTACCTGCCCAGAAGTCAACAGCAACGTTTGCTCCACCAGGAGTCTTAAACCAAATACCAACGCAGCCGAGCCACCACATCTCAACCTGGCCTGGCTCTACTACGGCATTGTCAATCTCTTCGTTGAGCCAAGTTCCCCACTCAGGGAAGGTGCTCATAATCCAACTGTCGCGTGTGACGTCTTTCAAATCTGCCATTACGCGCTCCTTTCTAAAACATAGGACTAGTACTTTGATGCATATGCAGGTAAATTGTGCGGCGCTCAGGACTTTGCCTGCATGCTCAGAAGCTCATCCTGAGCGCTCGCTACAAAACGCAGCCCTACTCCACTACTTTGTAGAGAGCCAGCTGGTCTGTCTCACGATATGCAGCAACAATGTAATCGCTGCCGTCATGCCTATACACCATGCAGTTTGCTGGTCCGAGGTCGTGGTCGATAACGTCTACGGTGTACTCACCGTCAACGTATCTAACAAGCAACAAATCGCGACCATCTTTACGGTTGCCAATGACTGCGCACTTCTCGCCATTAAGGTCTGCTGCCCAAAGCGCGTGAAGGAAGCTGCGCTTCTGTGGGTCGCACCAAACCTGCTCATAGCGATCGCGAGTCTGGCCCTCATGCCAAATTGCCAGCGTGTCACCGTGGAACTTGGAGAAAGTAAGAATCTCCAGCTTGCCATCGCCGTCAAAGTCTGTAGCAACAATATCGCTTGTTGGCTGGACCAGAAGGCAGGTGACATCCCAAGCACCTTGAGGGGTGGTTGGTGGCACATATCTAAACACGCCTGCGGCGGTTGAGATCAAAGCATACGATTTATCAGGTGCAGTCCAGAAACCGTGGTTCTGAACCTGATAATTAGCAACACAAGTCAGCTTAAGCTGGTTGTCTGCCGTGTACTGCTCAAGGTTATCGCTCAAAGGAGCGGCCCAAACAGCACCTGGGGTGCGCCAATCATCCTTGACGCCCGTCTCAGCTCCACCCTTGATAGAGCAAGCGAGAACCCAAAGCTGACCGTCAGCAGCCTTTAAGATGCCAAAACGGTGAACATAAGGGAGGTCGCAGAGAATCTGCTCAGACCAAGAACCGTCTGCCTGCTTGGTATAGGATGCAATTGCCGCGTCGTCTCCGCCAAAGTTTGGCGAGAAGAACTTGCGGGTTGCAAGGAACTGATCTTTCCTGCCAGGGACCTGTGTAATGGTCATGACGCCGCCAGGGCCTGGAGCAACAGTCTCCAGAGGCTCGCCATCAAGCGTAAAGCGACGGATTGGACCGTCCTTCTCGACAGCAGCTAAGAAGCTTGGTGTGTCTTCTCCCTCAAACATGCCAAGTGCATAGCACTTAGGCATCTCGGCAAGAATTTTCTTTTCAAAAGTCATTAAAGTGCTCGATTCTTTAGAAACCTAAACTATGCGGAATACTTCTCTGCAGCGCCGGTTTCCTTGAGCTTCTCTTCCATCTCTGCGTCAGAAAGAACGTTACGCAGACCAATGACGGTAACGCCAGCCTTAGCAGCATCTTCATACATGTTCAGGAAGTTAAGTGGTGCAAAAACAATGTCATACTGACGAGCAGAGCTTACGCCCTCGGAAAGTGCACAGTGGTGAATCTTATCGACGCCCATGTTGAGCTTCTGAGTGACGCGCTCAGCGGTCATCTTCATCATCAGAGAGGTACCTGCACCGTTTGCACATGCGACCAAAATCTTTGCGTTCATGTTGACTCCTTCGATCAAACAAACTGATTACGGACACATTGTGTTTGTACCCATTTGGGCGCTATGATGCTCGCATTTAAAGCAAATACCGCATCAAACAATGTGCCGAGTATTACTAATAACCCTGAGCAGATGGGGGTCTGCTCAGGGTAGGAAGAAAGAGGGCTACTTGCTTTCCGCACTAGCTGCGGCGGCCTTCTGTGCGCGGATTTCCTTGCACTTCTGGTAATCCTCAACCTCCATGAAGTACGTGTCTTTGTTTGCACGGTACTGGAGCTGTGGGATTGCAATAAGAGCAATAACAACAATTGCGAGGCCTGCGTAGGACAGGAACTTCATGAAGCCGGTCATGATTGGCCAGACAACTGCCCAGTCCCACATGCCAAGGTATCCACCGTATGCAGCCATGCCAACCCAGCCAGCGATAAGAGCTGAACCGAAGACCTGGAGAAGGCCAGAGATGAAAGGCATGATAAGAACTGCGCGGAGACCGCCCTTGTTGTTTGCGTAAACGCCGATAGTAGCGTTATCGAAGAACAGTGGAACAAAGCCTGCGATAACAACAACTGGGGACTTCAGAAGCAGCAGAGCTGCGATTGCCAGGAACTGGCCAGCTGCGCCCATGAGGAAGCCGAGGGTAACTGCGTTTGGAGAACCAAAGCCGTAGGTAACTGCACAGTCAACGCCTGGGACGGAACCCTTGAGGAGTTTGTTGGAAATACCCTGGAAGGAGTTGGTAAGCTCGGTAACGAAGGTACGAACACCAAGCTGCAGGATGGAGAGGTAAACAGCAAACTGGAAGGAAGTGGTCATGATGTAGAAGAAGAAATCCTGACCTGGCTTCATGAACTTGTTCTCAAGCAGGAACTCCTGACCAAGAACAGCAAGGATGACACCAAAGAATGCTGTCATGAGAATTGCAGTTGCAACGAGGTTCTCGTTGAAGATCTTAAGGAAGCCTGGAAGCTCGATGTCCTCAATGCGCTTAGACTCCTTCTTGGAGTGCTTGGCGAGCCACTCGGAAGCCTTGGATGCGCAATAGACACCAAACATCTGCTGATGAGCGATAGTAAGGCCAGCGCCATCAGTGAGGTCCTGGGTAGGTCCAATACAAAGGTTGGAACCAACTGCCCAGTAAAGGCCAAGGAGAACGGTCATAACTGCAAGGATGGTAACGTCGTTAAGCTGTGGGAAGCAGAAGAGGATAAGCCAAAATGCAGTTGCTGCCTGCTGAACCTGGACGTGACCAGTAGTAAAGATTGCGCGAAGCTTAGTCTGCTTCTTAAAAGCAACCAGAACAATATTCAGAATGAAAGCGAAGAGCAGAAGAAGCATAACGGAGGAGAAGGAACGACCTGCGATAAATGCAGGAGCGTCAGCTGCCTCCATGCCTGCCTGTACTGCGTTCTGGCCAAAGTATGGGTCAATGACCATTGCAGAAAGGTTGAAGCGAGCCTGAAGTCCAACAAGAACTGGACGGAATGCAGTTACCAGGCCGCCGGAACCAACCAGGAGGATCTGATAACCAATGACTGCCTTAAGGAAGCCAGCGAGTACGTCGTACCACTTCTTCTTAAGAAGAATGTAGCCGATAGCAACAATCAAACCGATGAAATAGGCTGGCTGAGTCAAGAAGTTGCTCGCAAACCATTTCCAAATACCAAGAACAATATCCATTGATACCCCTTTCAAAGGGTCCTACATACGTACCTTCTGCAGCCCACACTACAAAAGGAAATCCTCAATTACGTGCCCAAACGGGCGTGTTTACTCGGAGATAAGCTTGTCAATCTCCAAAAGCTCCTCAGGAGACTGAATGTTCTTAAGACGCTCTAGAACCTCCTCGTTCATAAGAACTTGAACGAGCATCTGCATATTCTTGAGGTGAGCATCCTGATCAGTAGCGCTCAGAGTGAAGAAAGTCTTAACCTGCTTCTCGTCGTCGCCATCCTCAAAATTGACAGGAACATCAGAGTGCATAAAGCCAATAGCAGTCTTTCCATTAGAGCCAATGCGAGCAGTTGAGTGTGGCATTGCAACGTTTGGAACGATAACAATGTAGGGACCGTACTTCTTTACGCACTCGATAATGTCGTCTGCATACTCTGGATTGACTGTTCCGTCAGCCTCCAGTGGTTTGCAGCACTCTCTAATAGACTCTTCCCACGTCATAGGGGTCTTTACGAATGCATAATGGTTCTGCTCGTAAATATCGCGAAGTAACATGCGATTCACTCCTCTCCAGTAGCTACTGTGAATCTTTCCTTGTGTTGGACTATAGCAAGACCACACAAGAACACATCGCTTAATGACAAAAACTTGAATCTTCTGAACTCTTCAACAATTAGATAAATAATTTATATGACATTTGACTTGCCGTATAACAAATTTCCCTATTTGTTGAACGTTTAGAACGTTTTACCAATCGAATCGATAGTGTTAGTATAGCTAAAGTTGGAAGTTAAGCAATACTTATCTATGCTCACTTTAGAGATTTACGTCATAAAAACCGTTGACCGTTAAAAAATATCCGTTTAAGTATTCAAAACGTTCATAGGATAAGGTAAGATACACTGAGATTCGCTGAAATACATCTACACAATTGTTCATGGACCGTTCAAAAGATGCTATCAATTTGTACGATGTTTTTCACAGAGTCGAATTAGTTAAATGTCTTATATAGTGTTCAGAAATATAAGGCTTTTAACTGTGGAAATAGAGTTGTAACGTCACAGAAAACTGTTCTTTTGCAAGTACTTCTCGCGAGCTTTCTACGATCTTCTCGCGAACTATTTGCAAGTAGTCGGGTTTCTCGCCAGGTGTGTTGCTTGAAAAGTTTGCAACTATTTTCGTAGGTTTATCAGCAGTTTGATTTCTATTGGGGGATTCATGGCCACAAGTCGTTCATTTGTAGCATCGCGTAGAAGCTCGATCATGAGTCTTCTTGAACAATACCGCCAGGTTTCCGTCAGCGATCTTGCCGATAGGTTTGAAGTTTCTTCGCTTACCATTCGCCGCGACCTCGATGAACTTGAAGCTCAGGGCCTGATTTCTCGAAGCTATGGCATGGCCACGCTGCTTGACCCGCTCTCTACGGGACTCAGCTCTAACCAGGTCACCGCGAAGTTCAAACTTGCCCAAGCCGCAGCTAAACTCATCAAAGACGGCGACACGGTCTTCATTAACACCAGCTCAACCGCTATTAAAGTCCTAGAATTCATCACCGCCGAGAACATCACCGTGGTTACCAATAACGGTAGCGTGCTGGCGGCTGACTATCCCCCATCAATGACCGTTTTGGTTACGGGCGGAGAAGTTCGCCCAGCTAAGAAGTCTATGACCGGTGATTTCGCACTTGCTTCAATCAACCAAATTCGCGCCGCGAAGTGCATCCTGGGGTGCTCGGGAATTTCTGCTGAGCGCGGCCTCACCACACTGGTTTCAAACGAGATGCGCGTGAATTCGCTGATGCTTAAGCACTCTGAGCAGCACATTGTCCTAGCTGACTCGAGCAAGCTGGGAGTTAATTCCAGCTTCCAGTACGGATCCCCATCCGATATCGACGTGCTTATGACGGACGAATCCGCGTCGCTTTCGCAGGTAGCAGCCCTCGAAGCCGCTGGCGTTCGCAAGGTTTTGCGCGTAAGCCTGTAGGATTGCCGCGGTAGTTAGCTTTCAGCTGTTGGGGCTGTCGGAGCTGTTAGTTTTCTCGTTTCGCAAATCGCATATCAAAGTTTTAACTACCATGATCCAAAAATATTCATCCTCATGGATATTCATGAGGATGAATTCATTTGTATGCATAAATTTTTTAGAGGCCTATTTTTGGCATTTTGAAAACACAGCAAAATCACTTAATCTGCAAAATCACCCCTCAAAAGTCTCATTTTGCGCAGATTATCATCATTTACTGTGTTTTTTAGGGCTGTAAGTTATGTTTTTGGCTCTGTATATACAGATTATCTTACTTTGCTGTGGTCGACCTTCTAAAAACGTGCAGATTATCCGACATAGGTGTGTTCTGACAGCTTTATCGTCACCCAAACGAAAAGCCCCGCCAGTTGGCGGGGCTTTGAAGTGCAGTTTTGTCGCTGCTCGCGCTTTTGCGATTTCACGCATCGTCGCGCTCGTCGCGCTCGTCGCGCTCGTCGCGCATCGTCGCGCTCGTCGCGCATCGTCGCGTGCATCGCGCACGTCGCGCGGCGCGGACCAGAGAGCTTACTCCTCGTCGAGAGCAGCAGCAATCTCGTCGGTGATGTTCATGGTGCTGTAGACGTTCTGAACGTCATCGAGCTCGTCGAGCTTATCGATAAGACGCTGAACCTTCTTTGCATCAGAAACAGAAACGTCAGTTGGGGTGGTTGGAACCATAGTAAGCTCGGAACCCTTAACCTCAATGCCCTGAGCCTCGAGACCCTTTTGGACATCCTGCATCTTGTCGTATGCAGTCCAAACAATCCACTGATCGCCAGCGTCCTCGTAATCGTTTCCGCCAGCCTCGGCAACTGCCATCATGAACTCGTCCTCGTCGACAGCGTTCTCGCGGTCAGCAACCTTCTTCTCCTCAGAGACAATAACCTTGTCAACTGCGATGGAGCCCTTACGCTCAAACTGGAACGCAACGGAACCAGCGGTACCAAGATTGCCGCCAGAGTGGGTAAATGCGGAACGAACGTCTGCTGCGGTACGGTTCTTATTGTCGGTCAGGCAGTCAACGTAAACTGCGACGCCTGCAGGACCGTATCCCTCGTAAACGATCTCCTCGTAAATGGCAGCATCAGCGCCAGCGCCAAATGCCTTATCGATAGCGGCCTGAATCTTTGCGTTAGGCATGGAAACCATGCGAGCACGGGCAACAGCGGCAGACAAGCTAGCGTTGTTGTCCGGATTTGGGTCGCCACCCATCTTTGCGGCAACAGTGATGTTGCGGGAAAGCTTAGAGAACAGCGAAGAACGCTTAGCGTCGATAGCTGCTTTCTTGTGCTTGGTTGTGGCCCACTTAGAGTGTCCGGACATTGCACTCTCCTTCTTTAGAGGTTCGAAAACCTAATTATCACATTAGCCCTTATACGTTACACGAAATCAAGAAGCGAGAAAAGACTTATTTTGCAGATATGGAGACTTGCGCACGCCTGACGCCGAGAAACCCGTGAGCTCGTAAGCCTGCGCACCTCCACGCAAGTCCGCGCACCATCGCACACCTCCACGCGCAACACGTCCGCTTCTACTCCACCAGCTCAACGTGAATGGACTCCGCGATCTTTTCGACCAGCGCAAAGTCGCCCAAGCCAGCGCTCATCGCAACGTTTCCGCCGGTAGCCATCGCGCGCGTAAGAGCCTTCTCGACAGCCGACGGATCCTCAAGCCAGATTGACATGAAGCTTGCCAGCGTCGAATCGCCCGCGCATGCCGTCGAAAGCACCTCTACCTGCGCAGCATTTGCGTGCCAGACATGCTCACCGTTGAAGAAGTACGCACCCTCGCCGCCAAGCGTGAGCAGGATGTTCTTTGCTCCGCGTTCGTGAATCTTGTGGAGGGCGAGAAGAACGTCGGCCTCGTTATGGACGTCGACACCAAAGATCTCTGCCACTTCTTCGTCGTTTGGCTTAATGAGCAGCGGTTTTTTCTCGACAAGTTCTGCAAGGTGTTTATGTGAGATGTCCAGGACCAGCTCAGCGCCGCGCTCATGACACAGATCAAAAAGCTCGTCGTAGAAGGTTGGATCCATCTCAGGAGAAAGCGAGCCGGAGACCACCAGCACGTCTAGGTCGGGCGCAGTGCGCAGCAGCTCAAGCATCTCGTCTTGCTTGGAACGAATAACGGGAGCGCCTGCGTTAGGGAACTTAAGCTCGCCTTCTGGCGTGGTCACAAAAATATTTACGCGGGTGATGCCGTCAATCCACACAGGCTTGACCGAGCAAATCTTAGATGCCTCTTCAACAATATAGTTGCCCGAGAAGCCGCCAAAAAATCCCAGGATAGTGGACTCAACGCCGTAGTGAGCAAGCGTAAATGAAACGTTCAGACCCTTGCCGTTTGGTGTATATACGGCATCAGTTGTGCGGTTGACGTGTGTATAAGAAGGAACTCCCGAATTGACGTTCATGTCGATTGCAGGATTAGTGGTAAGTGTGTAAATCATCAAAGCTCCCTCTGAAACAAATATGGACTCGACGAAATCGCCGAGTCCATATTTTACTTCGATTATCTGAGTCTGCACCCAAACTGTACGTAAATTCTGGGCAAAACTCAAACGCCGCCGAGTGTGCTAAGCGTAACGCTTAGCCCTCGACAATCTGGTTGCCGTTCTTGCGGTACTCGTATGCCTTGAAAGCAACAAAGAGAATACCGCCAACAACAGCGCCGATGAGAATGGCGAGAACCCACTTGAGGCCGCCATCGACAACGGGAAGAACCAGGAAACCACCGTGAGGTGCTGGGTCGTGGACACCAAAGAGCAGCGTCAGGATGGAGCCGATGGAAGAACCGATCATCATGATAGGCATGACAGGCCAAATGTTCTTGGTCATGAATGGAATAGCGCCCTCGGTAATGTGGGTGCAGCCAAGAATGAAGTTGACCAGACCAGCGTTGAAGTCGGACTTGGTGAAGTACTTCTTACCAACGACAACAGCAAAGGTGGTAATCAGTGGAGGAACAATACAAGCAGCAGAAACTGCAGCCATAAAGTTGGTACCAAACTCATAAGTTGGGGTACCAACACCAGCAGCAAGAGCCTCGGTCAGAAGAGCAGTACCGGTGACGTAAGCTGCCTTGTTGACTGGGCCGCCCATGTCAAATGCGCACATGCAACCAATTGCAAGACCAAGGACAATTGGACCAGAAGCAGAAAGGCCGCGCAGGAAGTTCATCATGCCGGTGTTGATTGCTGCCATAGGACCAGAAATACCCAGCATAACCAGGCCAACAATGGTGGTGGAAAGCAGTGGGTACAGGAAGATTGCCTTCAGGCCATCAAGGTTCTTTGGAAGACCTGCAAGGAGCTTCTCAAGACCAACGATGACATAACCGGCAAGGAAGCCGCCAACAATACCACCCAAGAAGCCAAAACCAACGCCAGCGCCACCAGCATCAATCATGCCAGTGTTAGGGTTGATTGGAAGACCCTGGATAGCAATCATACCTGCAACAAAGCCAGGAACAAGAGCAGGACGCTTGCCAATAGACTCTGCAATGTAAGCAGAGAGAACTGGAACCATAAGGCCCATTGCAATGCCGCCGATGATCTTGAGCATGGCAGCAAAGCTGTTGTAGTCAGGTGCAGTGGAGCTGAAGGAAGTAATACCCCAGAGGAATGAAACAGCCGTCAGAACACCACCAGCAACAACAAAGACCAGCATGTGGCTAACGCCGTTCATGAGGTGCTTGTAGATGATGTGGCCTACAGACTCCTTCTCAATAGTGCTTGAGACTGGAGCGTCGTCTGCCTCTGCAAGCTCGCCCTCAGGCTGAGCAACAAGAGCGCGGTCGATAAGACCCTCTGCATCCTTAATAGCTGCAGTAACACCAACAATTACCATTGGTTTTCCGGCAAAACGCTCAGCCTGAACGTCCTTATCGGCAGCAACAACTACTGCCTTGGCGTTCTTGATTTCAGCTGCGGTGAGCTCGTTCTCTACACCGACCTGGCCGTGCGTCTCAACCTTAATGGTAAGACCTTTAGCTGCGGCGGCCTTCTCAAGGGCCTCCTTAGCCATAAAGGTGTGCGCAATACCGGTTGGGCAACCAGTAGCAGCAACGATGTCATACTTTGACTCGTCAGCCACAGCACTCCCCTTTCATCCTAGTGCTCGGAACTATTCCAAACACAACCAAAAAAGCTGCTCAATGTTAGCACTGAGCAGCTTTGACAACTACGTTTTTACATAAATTGTAATCAGAAAATTATGTTATTGAACGTACTTTCATTTAGTACAGCGTTTATGACAAAAACTTTGATGTTTTTCTCGCCAAGAGCCCTCACGTACGTACCCTTTTCCAGACGAGAAGATCATGCGCCAAAAACTTGCTTCTACTCAGCGCTCTCCTGGCCAAAACGCTCTTGCCTCAGGCGCAGCGCCTCGTATGCGCAACCATACATTGCAGCCTGATTGCCCAAGCTCGCAGCCTCAATACGAGCGCCCTTGCTTACCGGTAGAGCGTACTGCTCAAAACACTCGCGAAGCTCGGTAGCAAACGTTGCAAACGAACCCGCAACACCGCCTCCAATCAAGAACATGGCAGGATCAACTACGCACGAAACCTGCGCCATAGCAAGACCCAGGTAGTGGCACATCTTATGGATAGCAAGGGTTGCGCACTCATCGCCTTGAGCATGAGCCCTAAACACGGACACCGTATCAGTCTCGTGCTCAATAGTCACAGGAACAACACCTCGAGAAACGCATTCCTCCAGGTACAGGCGGACAACACCCTTAGCAGAAGCATACTGCTCCAGGCAACCGTGGCGACCACAACCGCAGGTCAACGTCTCTTCTGGCTCAACAATGATGTGACCAATCTCACCGCCCGCGCCAAAAGCACCCGCAGCAAGCTTGCCGTCTACAACAACACCTGCACCAACCCCGGTACCCAGCGCAATCAGCACAAACGACGGCACACCCACGGCAACGCCAGCCCACGCTTCGCCCAGAGCAGCGGCGTTAGCATCGTTGACAAACGCAATGGTTGCGTTCGGCAGGCACATATTGATTGCCTGCACCAATCCCTCAGGATCAATGTCTACATTGGCGAGAAGACCAACGGTTCCATCATCTGCAACAGGACCTGGAATATCCAAACCACACGCAATAACATCGTTGCGGCTTGCTTTTTGGCCATGAACAATCAGCTTAATAGCATCGGTTACCGTCTGATAACCGCCCTCGTTATCAAGTGCGGGTGTCTTGACCTTCTGCTCAGAAAGTAGCTCTCCCTCTGCAGAGAAGAGTCCCAGCTTGATGGTGGTGCCACCAACATCAATGCCCAATACGTATTCCATAAAACCCCCTAGTTGCCGCGCTTAAGCGCACCCTCAACAAGCTGCGCAAGAACGTCTTCAACAGCGTATCCTGCAGCCTCAATAGCCATTGGAACAAGGGAGGTCTCAGTGAGTCCTGGGAATGTCTTTAAGCCCATGACCAATACGTGATGTCCATCCCAAATAAAATCAATACGAGCAAGATCTCTGCAGCCATAAGCGGTGTACACCTCAAGAGCTGCGCGCTCAAGAGCCTCACGAGCAGCAGCTGGATCTGCGCCAAGTGCTGCCAAAGACTCAGGACGAACGGGGCAGAAGTGCTGAATACGCTCTGGATCAAGACGAGCATCCGTGTCGTAAATACCCTTGGTCACTGAAATCTCTACTGGTGGCAGGGTTTTCTCGCCATCTGCGTCAGAGAGCACGGTAACGCTTACTTCAACGCCATCAACCCACTGCTGGATAATGACGGAGTCGTCAAAACCAAGTGCGCCGAGAAGTGCTGGCCCAAGCTGGTCAGCGCTGTCAACCTTAGAAAGGCCCATAGCAGAGCCGCCGTGAACGGGCTTGACTGCTAGAGGGAAGCCAACGCCACCGCCAAGGCGCTCGGGAACCAGATCAAGAGCGGCTGCGGCTCCAAGATCTTTAAAAGCGCTGGCAGTTAGTACAATCTGAGGAGGCCAGATGACCTCGGACTCCTCCTTTGACCAGGCCTGACGCACAATAAATGGCATGTCAGCTTTGTTCCAGGCTGCCCTACAAGATGCAGGCCTTGAGCCCACATACGGAATCTTGAGGAACTCTAAAAGCGCAGGTACTGCACCATCTTCTCCGCCCGCGCCGTGAAGGCACACAAACGCAACATCGGGTTTCTCGGCACGAAGGGTGTCTACCAGGTGTGCGTCAGCATCAAGTGGTAATACCTCATACCCACGCTTCTCCAAAGCCTCAGAGACAAGAGCTCCACTTTTGAGCGAGAAGTTCCTCTCAAATGAGGCTCCACCCATAATGACAGCAACTTTTGTAGCCATACTTAACACTCCCTTGCAGAGGATTGAGATTCAGAATGAGAAGACTCAGGAAGAGCGCCCGCCTCTAGGAATGCGCGATACAACGCCATGCGATCTTGGACGCACAAAGACAGCCTGCGGATTGCCTCGTGGATGCGCTCTGGCGTCTCAAATGAGTAGCACAGGCGCATGCTTGAACTAATACGCTGGTCAGGATAGCAATAAACACCTGGAACAAAGGCAACTCCCTCTTCAATTGCACGAGGAAGCAACTGCTCAGTGTTGAGGTATGGCGGGAAGGTTACCCACAGGAACAAACCGCCCTCTGGCTTAGTCCAGGTAACGTCTTTGGGGAAGAACTCTGCAAGCGCTGCGAGCATGGCGTCTTTTCTCTCTTTATAGCGAGACTTAGACACCTCAAGTGCTGCCTGCCAATCAACCTCATTGAAATAGTGCTCAGCAAGAATCATGTTAAAGGGGCTGGTACACAGGTCAGAGCCAGACTTAGCAAGGTTGATGCGCTCAAGGAAATGACGAGGTGCAACCATCCATGCTAAGCGCAGTCCTGGGGCAAAAATCTTCGACGTGGTTCCCAAATAAATGACACTTGGATCAAGCGTCTTAAGGCGTGTTAGATCTTCTCCCTCAAAACGGATAAGACCATACGGGTCATCCTCAACAACAGGTATGTTGTACTGGCGCGCCAGCTCAAGAAGGCGCAGACGCCTTGGCATAGACATGGTGATGCCGGCAGGGTTGTTAAAGTTAGGAATAACGTAGATGAACTTAGGCTTTCTGCCCTGGTCTGCAAGCTCTTTGAGCTTTGCCTCAAGCAGGTCTGTTCTGATGCCTTCTTCGTCCATATCAATGGTGTGAACAGTAGGCTCGTATGCAGAAAATGCCTGGAACGCGCCAAGATAGCTTGGACCCTCACAGATAATATCGTCCCCTGGGTTAAGAAAGACACGGCCCAAGAAATCAAGCGCCTGCTGGGAACCAGAAGTCAAAATCATCTCGTCAGGATCAGCCTCGACGCCCTGAGCAGCTAAAATCTTGCAGATGGTCCTTCTGCACTCAATACGGCCATCAGAGTTGCCGTACTGAAGAGACCTAAGTCCCTCAACAGCAACGCAGCGTCGAGCGCACTCTGCAACCTGATCAAGCGGCAGCGAAGAAATATCCGGCAGGCCGCCAGACAGCGCAATGACACCTGGACGAGACAGGGCCGCAAACAAATCTCGTACTTCGCTCTTTCGCATGGTTTGAACGCGATCTGCGTAAAGATCACTCCATACGTCAAACGAGATTCTGCTGTCATCCATAGAACTCTTACTCCTTACAAGCCATCTTTGGACAAAATTGTGCCGAAAAGATGTGCTTATTGTTTTAGGACGTAGTCTTTTTAGTATCGCTCAAATAACAATAAATAACAGGGTAAAATATGGCGCATACGCTAAACGGTTTCTGTTGACCGGTAAAGCAACTGGTCACACCTATTTTTGTAGAGAGGATTTTTATGGACAGCGCAAATAACACTGTTGAATTGAACGCAGCGCTTTCAAATCCCCGCGATGATATCGCTAAACTTGATGAACTTGAGAAAAAACTCTTTGCTCTTAACTATGCAGCTAACGAGATTGGCTCTTTTGGCCCATGCATTGATCCAAAAAAGGCTGCTGAAGAGCGTGGAGAAGCCCTGGCAATCCTTGGTGAACAGGTCCAGGAAACCCTCTGTGATCCTGCTGTTGGCGCACTGCTTGATAGGCTTCACGAGAACCGCGCTCTGCTTGATGAGACTCATCGTGCACAGGTTAAAATTCTTCGCCGTGATAGAAGCCAGCTGGTAGATGTCCCAGTTGAGCTTCAGAGTAACTTTGTCCGTCTTACCACAGAGGCTAACGAGGTCTGGGAGCAGGCAAAGAACAGCGATGACTGGTCGCTCTTTGCACCAAAGCTGGACGGCTTGATTGAGCTCCGCAAAGAAATGTGCCAGGCTCGTGATGCTTCCAAAGACCCCTATGACCTGTTGCTGAGCGATTTTGAGCACGGTACCAACAGAGAGTTCTACAACACCTTCTTCAATAACGTTAAAGAAGTGGTAGTCCCTCTGGTTGCCGATTGCATGGCTTCTAAGCGTCAGCCAAGCACCAAGCCTCTTGAGGGCAAGTTTGACGTCAATCGTCAGTGGGACCTTGCAAAAGACCTGGTAAAACTCCAGGGCCTTGACGAGGACGCTTACTGGCTTGGCAAAACTGAGCATCCTTACACCGGCGGCCCTGGTATCGGCTTTGTCATGGTTGCCAGCCACGCTTACGAGAAAAACGTGCTCTCCAACGTCTATTCCATGCTGCATGAGAACGGCCACGCACTCTACGAGCAGGGAATTAACTGGGAGTATCGTTTTACCTCTCTGAGCACTGGCACTTCTATGGGCATGCACGAGTCTCAGTCCAGATTCTTTGAGAACTACGTTGGCCTTTCTGAGGCATTTGCTGAACCTCTTATTCAGCTTATGCGCAAACACTTCCCTGGCCAGCTGAATCGCGTTACTGCCTTCCAGCTCTTCTCGGCAGCTAACAAGGTACAGCCAAGCCTCATCCGTACCGAAGCGGACGAGCTTACCTATCCTTTACACATCCTTATCCGTTATGAAATGGAGCAGGCACTTTTGTCTGGCGAGATTACTGCAAAGGATGTCCCAGCTCTTTGGGCTGAGAAGTACAAGCAGTACCTGGGCGTTACGGTTCCAAACAACACCGAAGGTGCTCTTCAGGATGTTCATTGGTCATGGGGCGAGTTTGGCTACTTCCCAACCTATGCTCTTGGCAGCGCTTATGGCGCACAGTACAAGCACGCCATGATTGCTGAGGGCATGGACTTTGACGCCGTCTGCGCATCTGGAGACCTTGCTCCTATTAGAGAGTGGCTAGGTAGCCGTATTTGGACCTGGGGTCGTGCAAAGGACTCCAAGGAGCTCATCATGGGCGCATGCGGTGAGCCTTTTGACGTTCACTACTACACCAAGTATCTGACTGACAAATACTCTCACATCTATGGTCTAACCAGTTCATAAGCACAAGCCATAGACACGAGTGGAAATATCTATCCTCTACCAACTAAACGAAAGGGATGAAATGAAAAAGTTTTTTGAGGAGTTCAAAGAGTTTATCCAGCAGGGCAATGTTATGGACATGGCTATTGGTATCATCATTGGCGGCGCATTTACCGCTATTGTTACCTCCCTTGTCAATGACATCATTAACCCATTTATTAAGCTGATTTCTGGTGGTGGCACCGAGGTTTCTGGTCTTTCCATTCCAGTTCCTGGTACCCAGAACGGCATTGACTTTGGTGCATTCATCAGCGCAATCATCAACTTTCTGATCATTGCATTTATTGTCTTCTGCATGGTTAAGGCCCTCAACAAGTTCATGAAGGCTTCCAAGCTTAAGAAGGACGAGGAAGAGGCTGTTGAAGAAGTTGCAGCTCCACACTGCCCACACTGCCTTGAAGAGGTTAAGGAAGGCGCAACTCGCTGCCCACACTGCACTGGTGAGATTGAGGGCGGCGCACACGCTGCGTAACATCAACGTAAGCTGCAAGCACGCTCTTTACGTACCTAGAGTACATGCAAGAAAAAAGCAGGCATATCGTATGCCTGCTTTTTTGTTAGTAAAAGATGCTAGAAAAGGCTGCGGTTATTTCTTACCAGTACCACCCTTGCCGCCACCATTTCCAGATGAGCTGCCGCCATTTCCTGAAGAGCTACCACCATTGTCAGAACCAGAAGAATTAGGAGTTACCAGCGTAAAGCCGCCCTTACCATCTGGCTGCCAAGGGAACTGAGCCTTTGGTGGATACTCATATTTAGCCCAATTATCCTCGCGGTGATTAATGAGGGCAAACTTGAGAGTATATCCAGGGGTATCAATGCTAAGGAGTTTCTTATCCTCCGCAGTAGTGTACAGAACAGACTTAGCTATCTGTCCGTCTTTTGAAAAGCCCTGAGCAAGAATAGGGAAAGAAAGACCATCTGCTGAAGGCTCCTCTGCAACAATCTGAATAGGAGCAACGCTACCGTCTGGATAGAACAGTGCGGCGTTACCATCTTTATGAGCGGAGAAGGTATACGCTCCGCCAGAACCCTTATTCATAGACTCAATCTGATCACTGGTCAAATCTTCTTTAGAACCATCTGCATAGTGCAAGCCAAAGAGATAATACGTACCAGGAATGGTGGCAGCAAAATTGACTACCTGTCCCTCAATATAAGCTATCTGTGAAGTATCGTCTGGATTGTCAGAAAGTTTTTTGAAATTAAATGTAATTTCGCTCTTGGCATCACTGTACTTCAGATAGTTGTTGTCGTCCTTATCAAAAAGCATTGGCACACTATCGCTATCATCATAATTACATTGAATGGCAACAGTTCCTTTTGCTTCCCACTTACCATTATTCTTCACGCCTTTAAAATTATGCATGAAGAAAGTGCCGTCTTCTTTGAAAGAATAGTAAAGAACGGTTCCATCGTTATAGCCCTGATTAAGCATGCCACCATGGTCAAAGGTTTTGCCTTCCTTTGATCCACCTTTAGTTCCAACACCATCGTCAACACACCAAACGCCAGTAATAATCTTGGAAAGGTCTCCGGTTAGCGTTGGATTATCTGGAGTCTCTTCAAGCTTAACCAGATTTGACTGAGAAGTCGCATCGCCAGTACCGCCCTGATCGCCATTCTGAGAATCTTGACCAGCTCCACCAAGAACGGAATCAGGATTCAAGATTGCCTGAAGAACATCACTATTACATGCGGCAAGCGTACTAGCAGCACCACCTGCAGCCAATCCCGCAAAAGCACGGCGAGTAATCATCTCTTTGTTCATACGTTCCTCCTATAAGCGTATGAAAGGCTCAACTTTTTATATTCTACTTCAAACGCATCAAATGTTACAAATTAAGCTGCATTCGACTCATTTATCATCCTACTTTGTATGAGGAAGATGAGAGGTAATCAATGTCATATTGCCCGAGAAGTGCAAACTACCAGAAGATGCAGGAGCAATAAAATGCGAGCCCTTGCAAATCCTATGCTCTACTCCGTTGCCACCGTCAGCGCAAACCGTACCTTCTCCCTCAATGACACTTACGCACATAAACGGCCATGGCTGAGCAATAGTTTTTGCCTCATGAATCTCATATTTTTCTACCGAGAAGTACTTGCAGCTCATAAGTTCAGTTTTACCGTCAATTTCTGGAGCAGTAATTTCTCCAGATGTTGGAGCTTCCTGTGCGTAATCGATAACCTCAAGACTCTGTGCTAAATGCAAGTCACGAGGCTTGCCATCGTCTCCTAAACGATCATAGTCATACACACGGTATGTAATATCGGAGCTCTGCTGAGTTTCAAGAATAAGCGTGCCCGTTCTAATGGCGTGAACGGTTCCAGGATCAATCCTAAAGAAATCTCCAGCCTTGATAGGAACGTAATTGAGCAGTTCAGACCACTTTCCCTGCTCAACCATGGCTGCAAACTCTTCTTTTGAGGAGGCATTTTGTCCCACAACAATATCACCATTCTCTTTTGCATCAAGAATATACCAGCACTCAGACTTTCCCAGAGAGCCATTCTCGTGTTCTGCTGCGTACGTATCATCTGGATGAACCTGAACAGAGAGATCATCTTTTGCATCAAGAATTTTAATGAGAAGTGGGAAACGGTCTCCCTCTGCATTACCAAAAAGCTCTCGATGAGAAACCCATAGCTCGGAAAGAGTGTTTCCTTCAAAGGCACCAGAGGCAACTTCACAGTCTCCGTTAGGATGTGCGCTGATTGCCCAGCACTCTCCTACTGCACCTTCAGGAATGTCATAGCCATACTCTTCAGCAAGCCTTCTGCCGCCCCAAATCTTATTGTGAAAAAGAGGTTTTAAAAAGATAAGATCGTTATATGACCTGTCTGTGTTTTTATCTAAATCTAGCATCGTAGCTCCTTATATGCAGTGCATATATGCTTTTCTAATAGCTAACAACTCTATAGTCTAACGGATTCTAATAACTTAACACTGACTCATTTAACTGCTTTTGACGGGGTTTCTCGCTAACAAAAAAGGCTCAGCTAAAAGCTGAGCCTTTGCAGTCAACGAACTAAGTGAAACTTAGAACATAACGTTGAAGGAATCCATGCTGTAGTCAGAACCATAAAGAGCAAGGATGGTACCACGAACAGTTGCGGATGGATCCATCTTTACACCTGGGTCAAAGAATGCAAAGCCCTTGGTAGTTGCGTTAGGAGCTGCGTTAACAAACAAGCTCAGCTCATCCTTGCCAATAGCGGTGTCGGTGGTCTGAATGAAGATGTTGGTATCGGTCTTGTTAACAACCTCAACCAGATAGCCGTTGGAGTTCTCAAAGTCAACACCAATGCCGGTAACGGTAACGGTAATCTTATCGGTGTCGATAAGAACCTCAGTCTTATCGCCAGTCTTCTTAATATCATCAACGTACTTCTGAACGTTGGTAACCTGCTCTGAAGTGTTGTGCTTATCCATCAGAGTGTTATAGAGGTCCTTAGAGTCAGAGTCACCAGCACGAGTATCTGAAGGCTTGGTTGCGGTATTTGCATCAGGTGCAGTCTGCTGTTGCTGCTGTTGCTGCTGACCACCGCCAGTAGTGGTTCCTGGATCAGCAAGATTTGGAATAAGATTGCAGCCAGCAAGTGCAAGAACGGCAGAAGCGGATGCTGCTACGAGGCCGAGCTTATTGAACTTCATAAAGGTCTCCTTCGGGTGATTTATACCTTGTAAGAGGATAACGGAAATAAGTAGATATTGTCAATTTTTATGCATAGATGAACACTTAATGCTCTGCAACTAAAGCCTTGATGCCACCTTGCGTAAACATCACTGCAGAATTAATGTGACCGTCAGCCTCTTCACGAGTCTCATCATTTTTAAGAATATTGACAATGGTGGTCATTTCAGTTTGAGCAAGCCAGGTAATAATAAACTCATCATAGGGTTTAACCTGCGCAACGTTAGGATAAAGAATAGCTCTGATGGTTGCAGAGATAACCTCGGTCAACTCTTCAAAGAAATAGGCAACATGTGGGTTTTCTCGATTATTCACAAGAATCTGCGCCACGTACCTATTGCCGTACAGAAGGTCCAAGAATTTCTCGAGCGTTTCTTTATCACCCAAAGGAGTGTCTTCAAGATTTCTTTCGCCAGAGACCAGCAGATGATCTTTGTAATCCTCAAGAATCTGAATTGCGCCTTCAGTGACAGGAATCAAAACATTCTTAAAGAGGTCCTCTTTGTTATCAAAGAAGAAATAAAGAGCGCCCGTGGTAACGCCTGCATGTGCACAAATCTGTCGAAGTGAAGCTTTATCGTATCCCTGTAAAGCAAACTCTTGCTCTGCGGATTTAAGAAGTCTGTGACGAGTGTCGCAACTTTCTGTTTGTGGTCGCCTCGACATTGCTGTCGCTCCTTTATAAATGTTTTAAATCCCCTTGTAATAAGGAGATTCCCCCAAATCAATACTACCTTTTTTAAGGGGAACATATAACAGAAAGTTAACTAATTATGCAGAAATCTATAATCGTTACATAACAACTTTTGTGATATTTACTTAATTCTTTGATATTGATTAGACGAGAAACACGTCAGAGGCATAATAAAACCCTGCTATGTTACATAACAGGGTTTTAAGACATACCGTTAACCCAAATTATCCTTACGCTTAATAAATTCTCCGCAGATATATGACTTCCTTAGATACTCGCGATTAAACGGATCTTTGACGGGAACAAAATCCTCTGGAGACTTAGCAAAGTGCATGGCGAAAAGCTCATGGATATGTGGATCAGCCAGCAAATAGCCGCGCGAGCAGTACGCCTGATACATCTGGGCGTCCTCGTTAAATTTGAACGAGCTAAAAGCGCAGTCTGAACAGTGTAGTCCAGCCATCTTGCACATCTCCTACTCTTCAGATAGCCCCATGCAATCTGAACAACGCTGAATCATACGCGTATACAGCAAGTATGGCATTGAAAACAATAAAAATAGTCAAAAATACTTATTCGACGCCAAGAATTTCCGGGAGCGTGTAATCTGAACCGTTCCCCGAGGAAACAACAGGTTGAAGGTATTCTCTATTGTCATTTCCGTCATGCATAACAGTAGGATTTGGAAGATTAACACCCTCGGCTAAATTCTTCTTCTGCATCTCTGTAAGCTCCACGCCAGCATCAACAAGATCTTTAAGATGCTCAACCCAGAGTTGATCAAGACTTAAGGAGAAAAAGTCAGCGATAACCTTTGCTTTATCAAATGAAGGCCACTTACGGCGCTCGGTGCAAATATAAGAGACATACGCACGTGACCAATGTGAGAATTCGCACAGGTCTACCTGGCGCTTGCCACTTTCTTGTAACAACCTTGCTACTGTCCTACCCAAACCTGGGTCGGTCTTTTTGGTAACACCTGCCTTAGCCATCTCACAGCCCCATCTGCTCAAACGATGCCTTAAAAACATGCGTATGTTTTATGCATAGTCTCGTGCTGTTACCGTATCATACTACACTAAAATATCTTCAGATACAATTTGTTATGTTGTTTTACAAGCGGAAATTTAAAGAAAATTGCATACCTGTTACGTAAATAAATCGTAAGTGACTTTTCTGTCTGGGATTAATTGGCTATACAAAAGATATGCAAAAATCAATTCCTCTATGCAAAATAATGTATTGGCATTTTTTCTGCGATAACAAAGAGTCTCTATATGAACTGCCTCCCATTTCTTAGACACGAGAAATAGAAAGCAGTTCAAAACACACCTAAGTCGGATAATCTGCAAAAAAGACGTATACATGACGCAGAAATTACCTCAAACGTGCAGAATATCGTCATTAGATGTGTAAAATGCCCTCATCTGAGCAGATTATCCGACTTAGGTGTGTTCCGTAGATACAGAATTTATCAATAGTTAAATTTCTTATATAAGTCTATTCATGTTTAAGCATATTAGATGAAGTTTATACATGAAGATGCATATCAGGCAGTGTGGCCACCTAGCTGCCTAGCTATCTTGATTAGGAACATGTCGATTCTTCAGCAGAACCTACCAAAGCTGCGCTATTTTGTACGCCAGGCCTAAAAGCCGACGTTAACACGCTGCAGAATCATAATCACCCGCATATGAACTGCCTCCCATTTCTTGGACATAAGAAATGAGAGGCAGTTCAATGCCATCTGGCTTTTAAGATTTTGGATGATCCATGCAGCTGGTTTCTGGCACGTATAAAACCACAGGAAAATAGCTTAGTAGCTGTATATTTACTTTTAAATACTTGAAATAATGGGTATATCAGAAGCAGAGCTTCTTGCTCTTAAAGGTTGCCATGAGGCAGGGCGACATGTGTGCGACCACGTTAATAGTCGTCCTGCCTCCATGGCATACGTTGCCTCGCATAACGAGAGATCTGAACAGTCGGGGCCATTCAGTAATGAAATTGAGTGTTGGGGGTACTCAATCTCTCAACGCAACGTGTAAACTATTGATAGCAGAAAAAACTTTTTATATATTCGGGAATTAGAAGAATTTTTAAATTCATATAACACTTCTCGATTTTAGCGTAAAAATAGCGCAAGTGCCACACCAAATCCAAGAAATGGTGCAAAAGGAAATGTATACATAAATATACTATCTGAACTGGTAATTTCTTCTTTATTTCTATCTTCTCTTTTTAAAAATTTTTGCCGAATAAAGAACAGAAGAGAAAACATAACACCTAAAATATTTGCCGAAAATAAAAAGACAAATGTCTCTTTTATTTCAAGATAAAGGCATGTTGAGAGAATAAGTTTAATATCTCCCCCTCCCAGAGAAGACATATGACCTATAAATTTTGTAACTATACCTACTGTAATCAGTACACCTATAACAAAGAGCTCACTCCATAATGCATTCATCAGTAACTCAGCGGGTTTTTCATTTGCGGCAAGCCAAATAGGCCATAAAATAACGAGCAAAATAGGGATTCTATTTGGAATAGTGCGATTTCGCATATCCGATATTGAAGCCCAGATATACATGACAAAAATAACCAACTCTCTCATAGACACCTCCTCAGTCAACCATAGCAACATAGACAAGAATCAACTTTCTACTCAGGTGCCGTTATTTAACTTATTGATGTAACAAGCTGAACATTCAACGTTCTTCTCGCCGCTCTTGGTTTTAGAGAGCCTTTTTGATCCTTCGAGATTTACTTGCGACAAAAATCGGAAAGCCGTGAATGGTACACTTAGCAGTCAGTTTCTAGAAAGGTTTTTCATGCCAAGTTCTTCATATAAATCAAAACAAATGATTGTTATTCGTCGCGATCTTAAGATGCGAAAAGGTAAAATTGCCGCTCAGGCAAGCCATGCATGTGTTGAAGCCACGCTGATGGCACTTGCAAAAGAGCGTCGACTTGATCAGGTTCGTGTTACCGATGATCAGAATTGGGTCTATTTGGACCATGCTGACGAAGATACCTCTGCAATCACTAACTGGTTTGATGCTGGCGTTGCAAAAGTATGTGTCTATGTTGATTCTGAAGAAGCGTTGCTTGAGCTTGCTGTCGAGGGAAAAGCTCGTGGTTTTGTCGTGGCCCTTATTAGGGACGCGGGCTTTACCGAGTTCCATGGAGAACCAACATTTACCTGCCTGGCATTTGAGCCACTGGCTGCAGAAGATATTGATCCGTTAACGGGCGAGCTGCCTTTATACTAGGCGCTCTACCTCCGTACTAGCAAGCCACCACTGTCCTAGTAAGTTGTCTCTGTCCAGACGAGGATACCTACATCAAGAAGGTGTGGCTCATAACCTCGTCAAAGATAGTGGTAACTACAAACATACCAATTGAGGCATAAAGGATTGCTGCCTGCCAAGAAAGGTGATTGGTCTCGATTTTTGAAATACGAGGATCAAGCTTTCCTTCTTTAAGGCTGATGGGGTCATCAATATCGCGCGTAAAGCCCATCTGACGGTCCTCGTACTCTTTTCCACTAAAGAGCAGACCAACGCCGCAAGCAATAATTCCCAAAGAAGAAATGACGTACATAACACGGCGCACCCAGTCGATGCCCGTAAACATATCCATACCGCTGGTAAAGTACGCAAATGCGAAGATAACAGCACTCATTCCAGCTGCTGTAAGACAACCATAACCAAATGCACGCAAGGCACTCAGTGCCAGCTCTTTGAACTTCTCGCCACGAGAAGGTGTTTGTGAAAACTTGCTATCCATACACAACTCCTTGGTTGTTTATTTGTTTTCTGTATAGCTTATAGCGTATAGGAAGTCTGCGCTTGATGATACAATTTCTACAGTAAATCTTGGCAGGAGGACGCATGCGTATCGGCTTTGATAACGAGAAGTACATCACTATGCAGGCGGATCGAATCCACCAGCGTATCAGTGAATTTGGCGGCAAGCTCTACCTTGAGTTTGGCGGTAAACTGCTCGACGACAACCACGCTTCTCGCATCCTCCCTGGATTTGCTCCAGATGCAAAAGCTCAAATGCTTCAGCAGCTTGCTCACGAGGCAGAGGTTGTCTTTGCCATCAATGCAAACGATATTGAAAACGGCAAGCGTAGAAGCGACATTGGCGTTACCTATGCCGATGACGTGCTGAGGCTTATGGACATCTTCCGTGCTCGCGGCCTTGCCATTGGCGGCGTTGTCATTACGCAGTACTCTGGTCAGCCAAAGGCAAAGGCCTATCGTGCGCGCCTAGAAAACATGGGCATTGCCGTGTACCGCCACTACCCCATTGAGGGTTACCCCTCCAATATTGACCTGATCGTCTCGGCGGAGGGCTACGGTAAAAACGAGTACGTAAAGACTACGCATCCTCTGGTAGTTGTAACAGCACCTGGTCCTGGCTCAGGCAAGCTTGCTGTCTGCCTCTCGCAGCTCTACAACGAGAACGCCCGTGGAGTCCGCGCAGGTTATGCAAAGTTTGAGACGTTCCCCGTTTGGAACCTTCCGCTCAAGCACCCCGTAAACGTTGCCTACGAGGCAGCTACAGCAGACTTGGGCGACAACAACATCATCGATCCATATCACCTTGAAGCTCACGGCAAAGTTACCGTTAACTACAACCGCGACGTTGAGGCTTTCCCAGTACTCAAGGCCATGATGGAGAAAATCGCGGGCACAAGCCCCTATCAGTCTCCAACCGATATGGGCGTCAATATGGTTGGCAACTGCATTATTGATGATGAGGTTTGCCAGGAAGCTTCCAAGGCAGAGATTGTACGCAGGTGGTTTAGGGCTGCCGAGAAACTCGAGCGTACGGGCATGGGTGAGCGTGAACTCACAAAGATTAATCTCTTGATGAAAGACGTTAACGTTGACCAGAACTTCTCGCCAGCTCATGCAGCTTGTTTGCATAAAGCAGAAGAGACAGGAAAGCTTGCGGGCGCTATGGTTATGCCTGACGGCACCATTATTACCGGCAAGACTTCGGAGCTTTTAGGTGCGCCAGCGTCGCTTTTGCTCAACGCCCTCAAATACGTAGTTGGTATTGAGAAGAAGACGTTTATTGTCTCGGATGAGGTTTTAAGGCCTATTTGCGCACTAAAAGAGAACAACTTTAAGCTGGCTCGCACCAGCCTCTGTGCTGACGAGATGCTTATTGCACTCTCTATCAGCTCAATCACCAATCCATTGGCCGGAAAAGCCGTTGATGCCACCCAACTACTCCATGGATGCGACGCGTATTTCTCGTCAATTATTCCAAGCGATGACGAGTCCATCTATCACAAGCTGGGCATTAACGTGTGTTGCGAGCCAATTTTTGAACAAGGACAATTCTTTCACCAGTGATTTTTAAGAGCTCACATAAAAGCAAGAAAACGAGAAACTCTACGACTCGTTCTAAAACTAAACATACACCTGCTTCTGCAAACGCTTCAAAACGTAAGCAGCGGGCGATGCATATACTTGAGCAAAATTCCCAGAATAATCCTGTTGTTACCTGGGGACTCATTACGCTGGCCATTGTATTTGTGCTGGCATTGTTGCAATCGTGCCAGGGACTTTTCTCCCTCTCTTTTGACAACAACCTGATTATCAAAAACGAAGTCCCCTATGAGTGGGAAAACCTCACCTATGATGCAACGGGACGTGCGCATTATGTGGTGGACGGAGAAGAGCTCACACGCACGGGCGTTGACGTCTCTTCTCACCAGGGGTTTATTGACTGGGAGGCCGTTGCTGCCGATAACATTCAGTTTGCCATGCTTCGCATTGGCTACCGCGGCTCCACCGAGGGTAGTATTCACGCGGATGAGCTGTTTGAGACCAATCTAAAGGGTGCGCAAAGCGCTGGTCTTGATGTAGGTGTGTACTTCTTCTCGCAGGCTATTAACGTGGAAGAAGCTCGCGAGGAGGCAGCTTTTGTTCTGCAGCAGTTACGGGAAGCAGGAGTTACAAAGCTTGCTCTTCCTGTTGCGTTTGATCTGGAGCCTTCTCCCGATTACAGCGGTCGCGCCGACAACCTTTCCCCCGCAGAAACTAACGCAATTGCGCGCGCGTTTTGCACCACTATTCAAGAAGCGGGATACCGCGTTATTGTATATGGCAACAAAGTTGATCTAAATCGCTTTGACCTGGTCTCGCTTGACGAGCCTATTTGGCTGGCACAATACGTTGATCAACCAGACGTAAACTTTAACTTTTTGATATGGCAATACACCTCAACAGGACAAGTTGAAGGTATTACCGGTTCAGTTGATTTGAATTTAGACTTCTCACGCGTCTCTACAAGCAAGAGCCCAAAGTAGAGCTCACACGCCCGCCACAAATGCTAAACGCGACGCAGTTCAAAAGGCTATCCGACCTTAACAGAGCCAGTCAGGGTAACGGTAGGGTCAAGTGCCTGAGCATGCGCAAAAGCGCCTCCTGGGCTACATGAACTTACCAGCGTAAACACTACCCACAAGATGATGGCTGCAAGCAATACCGCAAGCGCCACACGACCCAGCTTCATGCGAGAAGAACGACGTCTTCTAGCCGCATATGCTGCCTGAGCTTCATCTCTGGGGTTGAGCGTGCCATAGTGATTGCCGTAAGCAGTTCTTGCTCGACCACGTGCACGGGCGGCATCTGCACGGGCATGGTTAACGGGATTTGTTGGGCGATCTTGCGTCATCCTGCGCTGCGCCTGAGCGCGGCTTCCAACAGCTGCGTGACGACCTCGTACCGCACGTGGCGAAGTAGAAGACTCCCCATTACGGGAGACAGTAGGTGGAACCTGAGCTGGACGCTTTTTCTTACCAAAACCAAAGAGGTTGTTCTCTGCCATCAACAATCCTTGCTAAAAGATTCGTTTACCAAAAAAAGAATACACCGACTTTGCTTTTCTCGCCTTGAAAAGCATCTATCCCGTTACAATAAAGCGCTATACAGACTTATTTTCTGTAAAGTCTGCACAATTGGAGTTCATGGGGGACGTGTGAAGAAACTTTTACTGATGGCAACAGGAGGAACTATTGCTTCTGTTTCCACTGAATCGGGCTTGGCTCCCTCACTTTCAGGAGAAGAGCTTTTAGCCAACGTCCCTCTTGTTCATGACCTCTGCGAATTTGATTTCAAACAAGTCATGAATATCGATAGCACCAATATGCGTCCTCAAAACTGGCTTCAGATCAGAAACGCCATTATTGAGTCGTATGATGCCTACGACGGCTTTATTATCCTTCACGGCACCGATACCATGGCATATACCGCCGCTGCCCTCTCCTACCTCATTCAAAATAGCGAGAAACCCATTGTGCTCACAGGCTCTCAACAGCCAATGGCAAATCCGTTTACCGACGCCAAACTTAACCTCTACCACTCCGTTCTCTACGCGCTCGACGACAGAAGCGCCGGAGTCGTGGTGGTTTTTGGCAACGAGGTTATTGCCGGCACCCGCGCTCATAAACAGCGCACACTGAGCTTCAATGCATTTACGAGCATGAATTATCCACCGCTTGCCCATATCCGTGGCAACAAGATTATTCGTAGTGCGCCAAATGAAGAGCAGGTAGATGGCGGTCTTACAACCTATGAAACGCTCAATACGCGTGTCATTGTGCTTAAACTGACCCCTGAGCTTAATCCATCTATCTTCTACCTTCTGAAGAATGACTACGACGCCATTGTGCTTGAAACCTTTGGTATTGGCGGCATCCCCTCATACGACGGCTCTTTTGAGGAAGCTATCACCGATTGGATTACGTCTGGTCGCACTGTAGTTATTACCACACAAGTTCCTGAAGAGGGTCTTGACCTGGGTGTATATGAGGTCGGTAGAACCTATCAAGATATGCCCGGCGTTCTCTCTGGAGACGATATGACTACCGAAGCCCTGGTTGCAAAAACTATGTGGATGCTTGGTCAGACCTCCGATCAACGAGAGCAAGAAAAACTGTTCTACCAGGTAATTTGTAACGACAGAATTCCACAGTCCGTGGATACAGAAATTTGCGAGTAGCCGATGAGAGACGCCACATTTAAACCTACCGTGCTCTACCTAATTGCGCTTATCATCTGCGGTTCTAACGGAATCGTTGCTAGCTTTATCAATCTTCCTAGCTACCAAATTGTCTTCTTCCGTATGCTTTTGGGCACGCTCTTTTTGCTCGCGGTTAAGCTTGTGCATAAAGAAGCTTTTACCATTCAAAACTACCCCAAGGACTTCCAGGCGCTCATTGGATCAGGCATTGCCTTGGGTCTTCAGTGGACCTTCCTTTTTGAGGCGTACCACCTGGTAGGCGTTGGTATTGCAACGCTTGAGTACTACTGCGGACCCGTTATTGTAATGGCGCTCTCTCCCCTTTTATTTGGCGAGAAACTCACTGCTAAAAAGATACTTGGATTTCTTGTAGTTGTTATTGGAGCTGCTCTTATTATTGGCTATGGAGTTGGACTGAACCTCTCGCCAGTTGGTCTTCTTCTAGGCGCTCTCTCTGCTGTTCTTTATGCCGTCATGGTTATTTGTAACAGGCAACTCAAAGATGTTTCTGGTATTGAAGGTACCAGCATTCAGCTGGGCATTGGCTGCGCTATTGTTGCTCTGGTTACTGTTGTATTCCATGGCATTGAACTGCCCGCAAATCCAGCGTCGGTAAACTGGCTGGCCGTTCTGACCATCGGTCTCTTTAACACAGGCCTTGGATCATTTTTGTATTTCCCACAACTTACCAAGATTCCTGTTCAGCGCGTGGCAGTCTTTGGCTACCTTGAGCCACTATCTGCAGTTATTTTCTCGGCACTTATCCTTGGCGAGCCCTTTGGTCTTCTCAAAATAATAGGCACCGCCTGCATCATAGGCGGTGCCATCTTTGCTGAGCTATCAGGCGCCTCTTCAAACAAATCAGAGGCTATTGAAACTCCGCTCTAGCGTATAAGTTGCGTACAAGCTGCGTGCAAGCCGCTGCTTACATTGGCATAGTTGGAGCGACAAAGACGCGAGCAGCGTTCTCGCGGTCAAGGTCATACAGGTTCTTTGGATCTCCACCAAAGAGCTCGACTGCCTTGAGAAGATCGGAAGCATTTGCCTCTTCCTCGCCCTGCTCCTTAACGTACCAGTCAAGCAGTTGCATAGTACGGAAATCATTTGCCTTCTGAGCGACGGCGTAGCACTCGTTAATACTTGCGGTAATGAACTGCTCGTGCTCGTATGCTGCCTTGATTGGCTCAACTACCTTGGTAAAGGTAAGGTCAGGCTTTGCAATTGCCTCCATGGTTGGAGTCCAATCGTTATCAAGCAGGTAACGACGGAGAATACGTGCGTGAGCAAGCTCCTCCTGAGACTGGATAACATACCAGTTTGCAAAGCCCTTAAGGCCCTGCTCCTCATAAAAGTCTGCAAAGGTTAGATACAGATAAGCGGAATAGAACTCTTTGTTAATCTGCTGGTTAAGAATGTTGCCAACGCTTGAATCAAGTGCCATGTTCTTCTCTTTCCTCATAACATTTCTTTTCCACAAAAAATGAGAAGCCCTTTGACTTCTCATTTTTGATACCCACTTGTGAGTCACTTAGACAGGTCACACAAAATCTTAATGATAAAAATAGTTACTATTTTTATCTTCTATTTGCGTACGCTGCTCTTGCACCACCTATGCGCTAGTCGCGCGTAAGTTTGCGATGGATACGATGAGGACGAGCAGCCTCCTGACCAAGTCGCTCAATACGATTGGCCTGGTAAGCCTCAAAGTTACCCTCAAACCAGAACCATTTACCTGGGTTCTCGTCGTCGCCCTCCCACGCAAGGATGTGCGTAGCGATGCGGTCCAAGAACCAACGGTCGTGGCTGGTTACCACCGAGCATCCCGGGAAGCGCTCAAGCGCATCCTCAAGGCTTTCCAGCGTCTCAATATCGAGGTCGTTGGTAGGCTCGTCCAAAAGCAGGAGGTTTCCGCCCTGCTTGAGCGTAAGAGCAAGGTTTAGACGGTTCCTCTCGCCACCAGAAAGGACGCCAGCGCGTTTCTGCTGGTCAGGTCCTTTAAAGCCGAAGCTGGCCACATATGCGCGACTTGGAATCTCCGTGTCCCCCACCTTGATAAAGTCGTTTCCGTCGGAGACAACCTCCCAAATAGTCTTGTCCGGGTCGATTCCCTGCCTGAGCTGGTCAACGTAAGATATCTGGACTGTCTCGCCAATCTCAAGCGTGCCAGAGGTAAGCTCCTCCTGGCCGACAATAGCCTTGAACAGCGTGGACTTACCAACGCCGTTAGGGCCAATCACGCCAACAATGCCGTTTCTTGGCAAACTGAACGAGAGGTCGTCGATAAGAACGCGGTCGCCAAAGGCTTTGTGGATGTGGTCGGCCTCCAGGACCTTCTGGCCCAGGCGCGGACCAACAGGAATCTGGATCTCGGTGAAGTCGAGCTTCTTGGACGCGCGAGCCTCTGCTTCCATCTGCTCGTAGCGGTCAAGACGTGCGCGGTTCTTAGCCTGACGAGCCTTAGGAGACGAACGA
Organism: Atopobium sp.; assembly: GCA_015258715.1. GTDB lineage: Bacteria > Actinomycetota > Coriobacteriia > Coriobacteriales > Atopobiaceae > Lancefieldella. The sequence goes on along the minus strand of JABZHR010000005.1, from coordinate 9,291 downwards.
ACCCACTCCAGCTCAGCGCGCATTTTCTTAGCGCGCTTGGCATCCTGCTGGTTCTGAGCCTCAAGGCGTGCGGCCTTGTTCTCCAGGTAGGTTGAGTAGTTGCCCTCGTAAGGATAGAGCTGTCCGCGGTCAACCTCGCAGATCCACTCGGCAACGTCGTCGAGGAAGTAGCGGTCGTGCGTGACGGCCATGACGGCGCCGGGGTAATCGTGCAGGAACTTCTCGAGCCAGAGTACCGACTCCGCGTCAAGGTGGTTGGTGGGCTCGTCAAGAAGCAGCAGGTCAGGTGCCTCAAGAAGCAGACGACATAGGGCTACACGGCGTTTCTCGCCACCAGAGAGATGGGTGACGGAAGAATCTGGATCCGGGCACTGCAGCGCGTCCATGGCCTGGGAGAGCTGGCTGTCCAAGTCCCAGCCGTTAGCTGCGTCAATCTCGGTCTGAAGCTGGCCCATCTCTGCCATCAGCGCGTCAAAATCAGCGTCAGGATTGCCCATCTCAACGCCGATCTCGTTGAAGCGCGCGATCTTGGCAAGCAGGTCACCGAAGGCGAGCTCAATGTTCTCCTTGACCGTTTTGGTTTCATCCAGCGGGGGCTCCTGCTGAAGCAAGCCAACGGTGTAACCTGGGGTGAGCTTAGCCTCACCGTTAGAGACGTCTTCCATGCCGGCGATAACCTTGAGCAGCGTAGACTTTCCCATGCCGTTTGGGCCCACGACGCCAATTTTTGCGCCTGGGTACACGCCGACAGTGACGTCGTCAAGAATGACCTTCTCGCCGACTGCTTTACGGGCCTTGTACATCTGATAGACAAACTCTGCCATGTGCTCCTCCTTAAGGGGCTGTCAGATGAAATATTCACATATCCATTCTAATGAAATATTGAAAGGACTCCACCGCAGAAGGAGCAGGAAAGAGGGGGGCGGGTGCGTCGCAAGGCGTGCAGGTGCGGGATGCGAGGCACGCGGGAGCGGTTGCAAAACACGAAAACACACCTATGTCAGATAATCTGCTTAAAAAGCATATACATTGCACCCAAAACCTCTATATCTTGCAGATTATTTGACTTAGGTGTGTTTTTCGCCCCGGATTAAGCAGATTATCTGACATAGGTGTGTTGTTGAAGGCTTAAAAATAGTGGTAGTTAAACTATTTATCTATTGTTATTCATCATTACGTATATCGAACCTTATATATACATGAAAATGAATTAAGCCATTAATTGTGATCATAGCTTGCGTCAGATCGCCGTCTTCAGACGGTTTGTCGCGAGGGTTACCAGATTTCCAAGCCATCTAGCACACTCGAAATGCAAATTGCCATTCAACCGCACGTCGCAAACGAGCTGGAAGAATGGCAATAAACTGTGGTTGACGTAGCCTTCTGTAATTGACGTGGCCTTTTACGGCGTGGCCCGGGCTTCTATGGTTTGACGTGGCCCTGGTTTGCTTTTTCTACGGCGTCTTTGACCATCTGCGCATACAGGGTGCCACCACGATTGATGGAATCTGAATCAGAGCCAAAGTGAACGTAGTCAGTACCTGCCCAAATGTCAGGATTATCCTGAGCAATCTGAGCCCAATCCGCAATGGTAATGAAGTCGTACTGTTGAGCGAGCTCAAGCTCATGAGCACGGATGGCATTTGCACCAGCATTTGGATCGGAGTTTCTACCGTCATACGGAGTGACAAAAATCAGACGATGTCCACGCGGCAGCATGTCCACAATCTTATCAACCGCATCGGCGCCGCCAACAGGGTTGGTGCCCAGGGCAACAACAACGTCCTGGTAGAGGGTGTTGTTATCAATCGCAGACTGCAGCAAATCTACGCCCATTGCCACGTTTCTACTAACAGAAGCATCAATTTGAGCATCGGGCAGCGCATCCTGCAGGTAAGAACGAGCGCGAAGCGAGACAGAATCGCCAATGTAGGTGACTCCCTCAACAACGTTGTAATTACTTGCCTGCGAGGTGTCCGCGTGCTTGCGGGTCATGGTCATGGTACTCTGCTCCTGCAACGAAGCATTGAGCAGCAGATCGTTCTGGAAATCGCTAAGCTGTGGAGCGGTTAGCGCAATAAAGGCAACGGCCGCAGCAAAAGGAATAAGCGCAAGGCCGGCACCTCGCAAAACCTTCTGACCATCAAGCTTGATGCGCGAGAAGATCTCCGGAGACTTCCCTGCCAGCGCTGGCTCAAGTACATAGAACGAGCAGCTTGCAAATACAAACGAAAGCACCAGGGTTAGGAGTGCAGCTAGGACTGGATCGACCTTCTCGGCAAAAATAATGTACAAAGGCCAGTGGAACAGATACACGCCGTAGCTGGTATCTGCCACAAAAGAAACGATGCCAGGCTCGTTGATACCCTCGGTTTTTTGATGCAACATGCGAGCAAAGAAAATCATTGCGGCTGCTGCGAGCGAGGCAAAAAGGAAACCAAAGGTGTACGTGAAGAGATCCTCGAAGTGCATGAAGACGCTCAGGAAGACAAGAACGCCGCAGCTTGCCACAAGGCCCACAAGCGTTAGCTGAGTAGAAAGCTTCTGCTCGAGCTGGTCAAAGAGCTCGCCCGTCTGAGCAATTCCTGCAACACACGATAAAAGCGCACCGATAAAGAAGGGGAACACGTGCGTTTGCGTCGAGAAATACTGGATAGAAAGATTCGTGGAGTTTTGGGCGCCGTTGGCCATCGCCAAGTAAGTAACAACGAACAGCACCAGGGAAGCTCCAGCAATCTTTACCTTATAGCTTCTAATTGTTTTGCTTATGCAAGCAAGCAGCCAGGCGCACAGACCCCAGAGCACATAAAAGTGCATCTCGACGGCAAGACTCCAGGTATGTAGATACACATGAGGAGCAAATTGGTTCTCGTAGCTGTTGCCCAGAACAATCTCAAAGTAGTTAGTCACAAAGCCAAGAGCTGCGGCAATCTGATACTTAATACCGGAAATGAACTCGGTACGCACAAGCAGAAGAAACGGCGTGCACACAAGCACCATAAACACAAGCGGCGGAACAATTCTGTAGAAACGCCTGCGCAGGAATCCAATGACGTCGATGGATCTAAAGCGAGCAAACTCGTCAATCAAAAGAGCCGTGATGAGATAGCCCGAGAACGTAAAGAATACGTCGACACCAATGAAGCCGCCTGGAAGCGCGTCCTTAAAAAAGTGATATATGAGGACTAAAACAAGTCCTGTTATACGTACAAGCGAAAACCATTTAATTCGCACTTTGATAAATCCCTTGCTTAAAAGTTCCTTCGTACACAATGCTGTCTTGCGTAGTGAGCTTTCCCTGGCCATCTGCCTGGCCTTTTACAAACTGACCTTCGTACGTCCAGCCATCTTTTGAGGTGTACGTTCCCGTACCCTGGAAATACCCGTCGACAAATTCTCCCTCGTAGGTATCGCCATTCTCAAAGGTCATCTTACCTTGTCCATTCATCTTTCCCTGAATGGTGGTACCGGTATACGTCACCTGATTGTCGCCAAATACCAGCGTTTTTGTGCTTGGTCGGTTAACCAGAACAATCGAGAGCACCGCAAGCGCCAAAATTGCAACGACACTTACCAGCTCAAGCTTTCTTCTGCCCGCACTCACCGGGCGAGAATGACGCTGCTCTGGTTCCGGATCTGCTTGATTGCGAGGACGCTTCTCCACACGAATGCTTTTGCGTGCAGATAGAGGCGTCTTCTGGCGCTTCTTTTTCTCTGGCGCAATTTTAGACCGCATGTTTTCTGCAGGTTTTTCTGCGAGCTGTATAGCAGACTTTTCTGCAGGCTGTGCAGCAGACACTTCCGCAGGCTTACGCTGCGCAAACGACGCAAAAGCAGATGAAAGCTGCTCAGATGCAGCCTGCAGAGGAGCTGCTGGATTTGTGGCAGTATCAGCCTTCTCTGCAGGAGCTTTCGGTGCCTCTACAGGCGCAACTTCCCTTGCCTCAGATGAAGGCTCAGGGGCGTACGCCGCTTTATTCATATGACGAGCGTTTCTTTTTTTAGCAGAAAAACGCGTAGGAGAACTCACTAGGTATTCCAATTCAATCGATTTGTTAACTATTTCATTGTACTAATTTCCTTCAACTTTTGAATTGTCATTTGTCCTATACACATTTACCAGATTCACAGGTACGCCCGCTGTTTTTCTGCGATTTTCTGTTCTAAGTAAAAAGAGAGAGGGGTACACTACAAGGTGGTATTAAAAAAGAAACAAAATGTGCTTACTAAAATGTGTTCTAATTAGAAAGTTACATCATCGACATTACCAGGGAGGCGAAGATGGCAGAAGCAATTCGTAAAGTAAATATCATTGGCCATTTGAACCCAGATACAGACAGCATTTGTGCTGCAATTTCTTATGCGTATCTCAAAAATCAGATTGATAACCCTATCTATGAAGCTCGTCGCGCTGGTTCTCTTAACCGTGAGACTGCCTTTGTCTTAAACCACTTTGGTTTTGAGGAGCCGCAGCTTATTACTACCGTTACTCCTCAGATCAAAGATGCAGAGATTCAGACTCAGCCAAAAGTTGATGCTGGAATGAGTCTTTATGCTGCTTGGCAGCTTATGCAAGACGTTAAGCTTGATACACTCTGCGTTACTGATGAGGAAGAAGAGCTTACCGGTCTGATTGCCGTTAAAGATATTGCAAATGCAAACATGAGCCTTTCCGAGCCAAACCTGCTCTCTAAGGCTAAGACAAGCTATGCAAATATTGTTTCTACGCTTGGTGGCACCATGGTTCTTGGTGATCCCCAGGGCGTTGTGAAGCAGGGTAATATTCGCGTTGGTACCAGCGCTTCTGCACTTTCAGAGATTGTTGACGCTGGCGATATCATTGTTGTTGCTGGCAACCATGAGAACCAGACTATCGCAGTTGAGCACGGTGCTTCCTGCCTTATTGTCTCTTGCGATGCTCCAATTGCTCAGGACGTCATTGACCTGGCTAAAAAGCGTGATTGCGCTATTATCAGCACTCCTCGCGATACCTTTGAGGTAGCTCGCCTGCTTATCATGTCTATGCCTGTACGTGAGAAGATGCTCACTGACGACATCCTTAAGTTCAGCGTCAACACCGCAATTGATGATGCTCGTAAGGAAATGACCAACTCAAGGCACCGCTTCTTCCCTGTTATCAACGAGAACGGAACTTTAGCTGGTCTTATCAGCGGTCCTGGTCTTTTGAATCCTCGCAAGAAGCACGTCATTCTTGTTGACCACAACGAGCGCACTCAGGCAGTTGATGGTCTTGAGCAGGCAGAGATTATGGAGATTGTTGACCACCACCGCATCGGCTCCATTGAGACTTCCAACCCAATTACCTTTAGAAACGTCCCTGTTGGCTGCACCTGCACCATCATCTATGGCCTCTACCACGAGTACGGCATCGAGATTCCAAAGAATATTGCTGGCCTCATGCTCTCTGCAATTCTTTCCGACACCCTTGCATTCCGCTCCCCTACCTGCACTGAGCGCGATATTGTTGCTGGTAAGAAGCTTGCAGAGATTTGCGGAGAAGACATTGACGCTTACTCTGAGCAAATGTTTGATGCTGGCGCAGACCTCACTGGTCGTACTGCAGAAGAAGTCTTCCATGGTGACTACAAGGTATTCAGCCGTGGCGGCGTAAAGTTTGGCGTTGGCCAGGGCTCCTTCATGACCGAGTCCAGCCGCAAAGCTGCAGAGGAACTTGTTGGACCATTCTTGGAGACTGCCGCTAAGTCCGAAGAGCTTCCAATGGTCTTCTACATGTTTACCGACGTTAAGAGCCAGGTCACCGAGATGCTCTTCTACGGTGCAAATGCTGCCAATGTCATCGAGCGCGCCTTTAACGTAAAGGTTGATGGCAACATTGCTGTTCTTCCAGGTGTTGTCAGCCGTAAGAAGCAGGTTGTTCCATCTCTCATGGCAACGCTTCAGACGCTCGCCGAGGAAGCCAACTAATTCACGGGGTTCTCGGGTTTCTCGCGCGTCGGATTTCTCGCCATTGATTGAAATGATAACGCCTACCTGCACTTTTGCGGGTAGGCGTTTTTCTACAGGAGCTGTTCTATGACGGCGCCTATTCTGTCTCTGATCACCAGGTTGGCGCGACCATCGTACGGCGTAGGTTGGTCGTTGATAATGGCCATTTTGTTGCCCTCGTAGTAGTCGAGAAGACCGGCGGCAGGCTGCACTACCAGCGAACTTCCTGCAACCACAAGAACCTCCGCTTGTGAGATAGCATTCAGCGCGCCGTAGACCGTGTCCATATCAAGACCCTCTCCGTAAAAAACGATATCAGGCCTAATAACTGCGCCGCATTGACAAAGCGGCACGACAGACGACTGCTCTTCAATCTGATCAAGCGTGTAGGTGTGACCGCACTCGGGACAGTAAAAACGCGTCTCGTTGCCGTGAAGCTCAAATACTCGCTTGCTACCAGCGGCTTGATGCAATCCGTCGATGTTTTGCGTCACCACCGCGCGCAACTTTCCCGCAGCTTCCAAGTCTGCCAGCCACTTGTGAGCAATGTTTGGCTGAGCCTCCCCCAAATGATGAGAATTTCTAAAATAGGTGTAATACGCTGCGGGGTAATCTAAAAACACATCAAGCGAGAAGATCTCTTCAAGCGTAAAGTCTGGCGCCTTACTGTAGGCAAAAGACTCCTCGTTATCGGGGTCAACCGTTACGCCATTTCCTAAGTCGTAGGCATCTTTTCCCATGTCATAGCCGTCTTGGCCCAGGCCAATGGTCATGTTTTCTACCTTGATGCCGCCCTGACGATACAGACCGTTAGTACCCCTAAAATCAGGAATACCGCTTTCCGTTGACACACCTGCGCCACCAAAGAAAACAATGTTATCTGACGACTGAATCCAGTCTTTAAGCTGCTCAATCTTGGTCATTAGGCACCTCTAACCTAAAAAAGGGACCCGGATAAACTGGGTCCCTCGTCTCAAGCGCCGGAGCTCTTGGCGCTGAAAACGCTAGTAGTCAAACTCGTCAGGAACATACTCAGTAAGGCATGCATCCAGACCGGCTTCAATTTCTTCATGGTTCATATGACGGCCAATGAAGCACAGCTTAGTTTGACGATCGCCCAATTCATCATCCCATTCTGCGCGTAGCTCGGGTTTCTCGTCAAGAAGGGTTTCTCGCTCATCCTCTGGAAGCGATGCGTAGAACATACCGTTCTCGTAGAACTGGACCTGCTTGCCGGCCTGCTCAAAGACAAAGCTCATCTCGGGATCTTGCGAAATCCAAACGCTACCCTTGACGCGGATGATGTTCTTTGGCCAGCTAGCCACAAACTCATTGAGTTTGTCCAGGTCAAATGGCCGACGACGGCGATACACAAAGGTGGTAATCTCGTACTCCAAAACCTCTGGGTCCTCGTGCTCCTCAGGGTGCTCCATTGCATCCATCCAGGCAGCGGAGGCGTAGGCTTTGTCAAAGTCAAAACGGCCCGTATTGATAAGCTCGCTCATTGGAATGTCACCGTTGACCGCCTCAACAATAACGGCGTCTTTCTGCAGGCCGCGGACAAGCGCCTTGAGCTCGTGAAGCTGCTCTGGAGTAACCAGGTCAGTCTTGTTGAGCACCAACGTAGAGCAGAACTCAATCTGCTGAATAAGCAGGTTTTCAATATCATCTTCTTCGATGTCTGGGTCGAGAAGATCGGCGCCGTTGTGGAACTCCTCAAACATGCGAGCACAGTCAACAACTGCGACGATGTTATCAAGGTTGAGGTGAGAGTGATTAGTTGCATGCTGGCTCTGATTGCAGAATGCAGAAATGTTATAGGTAATGGGGATTGGTTCGCAGATGCCTGAAGCCTCAATAATGATGTAGTCAAACTCCTCGGTATCGGCCAAATCACCCAATTGAAGTGCCAAGTCATTAGAAAGGGTGCAGCAGAGACAACCGTTGGTCAGAGGAATAACGTCGCCTTCTTTAGCATAGCCGCCGTCTTTAATAAGACCAGCATCAACGTTAATCTCGCCAATGTCATTGACAATGACTGCTGCGTGAATACCTTCAGTGTTAGAAAGAATGTGGTTCAAAATAGTGGTCTTACCTGCGCCTAAATAGCCGGTAAGCAGCACAATTTTCACCTGCTTTGGTTCAGACATAGTGAGCTCCTATCAAATGTCAAACTTTTATATCAAAGAATAAACTTCTTACCGGTAAAAGTGGGCCCTGACGCTTAAGTGAGTCAGGGCCCAACCTTCGCGTTACAAATTATCGAGCTGGAAGCTTAGAAGCTACCGCGATCAATAATCTTGCCTTCCTTCATGATGACGTCCATGTTCTCAGGCGTGAGGTCGCGGATGTTGTTAGCAACGTCGCCCTTGACTACGAGGATATCAGCGGAGAGGCCTTCCTTGACAGCACCAAACTCGTTCTCCTTGCCAAGCATCTTTGCGCCGTTGTAAGTAGCAGCTGCAACAGTATCAAGGATGGAGATGCCAACCTTCTCGACAAAGTCATACATCTCATCGATGGTGACGTAGCCGTAAGGAGTGACAAAACTGAAGGAGTCGGAGCCGATGGTAATGGTGATACCCATATCATAAGCCTTACGTAGGTTAGCGTAGGTGCGTGCAAGGCCCTTCTCGACAACAGTCTCGCCTGGGAATGCGTCAAGCTCTGGAGTCCAGTCTGGTGGATAGGTTCCGTACCAAGTTGGCAGGAAGCCGATGGTTGGGGTGAAGTATGTTCCCTGCTCAGCCATAAGCTTCATGGTGCGCTCGTCAAGCTCAAAGCCGTGAATGAGCTGCTTGCAGCCAAAGCGGACGCAGTCATATGCAGCGTCAAAGTTGTTGTAGGAGTGAGCGTACAGAGGGATGCCTACCAGTGCGCACTCGTCAGCAATTGCTTTGATCTCCTCGGTGCAGAAGAGCTGCAGACGGTCGGAGTCCCAACGCCAAATGCCGCCACCGGTTGCCCAGATCTTGATGCCGTCAGGCTCTTCACGGAGACGACGACGAATTGCCTTACGAAGCTCCCATGGACCGTCTACCTGGTCGCCCCAAGGGTGCCCGTCCTTGGAAATCTGCAGTGGCAGGTGGTGAGAGTCACCGTGACCAGCAACGCGGCAAAGGCCAAGGCCGGTAGCAAAGATACGAGGACCCTGCATAATGCCCATGTTAACGAGGTCGCGGATAGCAATACCGTTACGGCCAATCTCAACGACAGTGGTAAGGCCGTGGGTAAGAGCATCATAAGCCTGCTTGACTGCGCATGCCTGCTTCTGAGCAACGGACTCGATAACCCAGTCGTTATCGTTGTCGGTCAGATTGCCGG
>JABZHR010000053.1 GCA_015258715.1 Atopobium sp. | reverse complement strand
GCCGATGGTACTGCGGAGTAAGTCCGTGGGAGAGCAGGACGTCGCTGACCAACAAGGGGCATTTTTATGTCGAGAGGATCTCACGTTTGTGGGGTCCTCTTTTTGGTGGCTATAAGTTTGTTTTTCTCGACATCTTTGTTTGAATTTGAAATTCCACGCTTGAGGAAGTTCACTATATGTCTAAGAATTGTCAGATAAGTCTCAAAGCATCTTAGACAGCAAGAATTACGCCTTTAGGGTCTTAAGGTACATTGGTGTAAATCTTGTTGTCAGCTTGATTCAATACGATCACCCTTTTTGAGGCAACCTTTCCGGAATTTGTGAGAATGGTTGAAGTTAGTAAACATGTCTTAAGAAGTTGTATCAGTAGCATTTTCAACTTTTTAATGGCAGCTAACCTAACGTTTTATTACTAAATGTAAGAGTGATATACTATCGCATTAGTTCACTAAAGACTACGAATTGTGTAGAAATTGTGGAGGAATTAAGAAGATACAAAATCATCTTCACAAA
>JABZHR010000052.1 GCA_015258715.1 Atopobium sp. | reverse complement strand
CTCTCCCACCAGCCCCGCAGCCTCGGGACACTCCCCGATGGCCCAAATGTTTGGGGTTCGCATATTTGGGGGTTCTTCTTTCGAGTACGTGAGCTCCCGACACGTTCCCGGGCATACAAAAATCCCCGGTTCCGAAGAACCGGGGATTATCTGTGCGCGAGGGGGGACTTGAACCCCCACCCTCTAAATGCGAGGACTAGCACCTCAAGCTAGCGCGTCTGCCTATTCCGCCACCCGCGCAGGTGACTCACAAAGCCAAAGCTTTGCGGCTTGGAAACTTTAACACGCATGGACGCCAGTCACAAATCGACATTCGTCTAAGCGTTTTAAAATTTCCGTGGGCGATACTGGGATCGAACCAGTGACCTCTTCCGTGTGAAGGAAGCGCGCTACCCCTGCGCCAATCGCCCGAGCGGATGACGGGACTCGAACCCGCGACCCTCACCTTGGCAAGGTGATGCTCTACCAACTGAGCCACATCCGCAGTAACTCCCCTTTCGGGGTGCAGGTAGAAAC
>JABZHR010000051.1 GCA_015258715.1 Atopobium sp. | reverse complement strand
ACTAAACTACACCCGCTTAATAAAACAAAATATGGCGCGAGACGGAATCGAACCGCCGACACATGGAGCTTCAATCCATTGCTCTACCAACTGAGCTACCGAGCCATATTGCGGGAGCAGGATTTGAACCTACGACCTTCGGGTTATGAGCCCGACGAGCTACCGAGCTGCTCCATCCCGCGTTAATTATAAGGAGGATGTGGGATTCGAACCCACGCACGCTTTTACACGCCTGACGGTTTTCAAGACCGTTCCCTTCAGCCGGACTTGGGTAATCCTCCAAATATATAGTCCGTACGGGATTCGAACCCGTGTTACCGCCGTGAAAAGGCGGTGTCTTAACCCCTTGACCAACGGACCATACTATTAATGGGCACGAGTGGACTCGAACCACCGACCTCACGCTTATCAGGCGTGCGCTCTAACCAGCTGAGCTACGCGCCCAAGTTAAAAACTTGGTAAAGAACCTATGTTCAAAGCGGGTGACGAGAATCGAACTCGCGACAACAGCTTGGAAGGCTGTAGTT
>JABZHR010000050.1 GCA_015258715.1 Atopobium sp. | reverse complement strand
GATATGAACTCTTGGGCGGAATCAGCCTGTTATCCCCGGAGTACCTTTTATCCGTTGAGCGATGGCCCTTCCATACGGAACCACCGGATCACTAAGCCCGACTTTCGTCCCTGCTCGAGTTGTAGCTCTCGCAGTCAAGCTCCCTTATACCTTTACACTCTGCGAATGATTTCCAACCATTCTGAGGGAACCTTTGGGCGCCTCCGTTACCTTTTAGGAGGCGACCGCCCCAGTCAAACTGCCCGTCAGACACTGTCTCCGATAGGGATAACCTATCCGGGTTAGAGTGGCCATAACACAAGGGTAGTATCCCAACAACGCCTCCATCGAAACTGGCGTCCCGATCTCAATGGCTCCTACCTATCCTGTACATGTGGCACAGACACTCAATATCAAACTGCAGTAAAGCTCCATGGGGTCTTTCCGTCCTGTCGCGGGTAACCTGCATCTTCACAGGTACTAAAATTTCACCGAGTCTCTCGTTGAGACAGTGCCCTAATCATTACGCCTTTCGTGCGGGTCGGAAC
>JABZHR010000004.1 GCA_015258715.1 Atopobium sp. | reverse complement strand
TATTTAGTCTATGCAACCTGTTCGCTCTCAAATTCAGAGAATCAGCAGGTTATTGACGATTTTCTTGCAAGTTCAGAGGGCTCTCACTTTGAGGTGCAAAGTCTTTTTGAGTGCCCCACGCGTGCATACTTAACGATAGAAGCACAAGAGTTTCTCGATACGTGCATTACACCAGAGGGATTTTTGCAGACAGCTTTTGCGTCCGCTGATTGCGATGCTCACTTTATGGCGGTCCTTAAGCGCAAATAAAAGCTCTTGCTGTGTATCACAACAAGAGCTTCACAAATACGATTTATGAGCGGTCTAGAGAGCCAAAAAGCGTTGGATTACTTTCCTTTGCTGTCGGTGTTATAAAAACCGCTACCCTTAAAGACAATGGTTGAGGTGTTGTAAACGCGCTCAGTCTCATGTCCGCATTTTGGGCACTGAGGAGCTTCAATCTTCAGGCTCATTGGGCGTTCAATCTCAAAGGTATTGTCGCAGTGTGTGCAATGATAGCTATAACGTGCCATGCATCCTCCATGAAAACAATTTATAAACGTGAGATACTTTACCCTACTTAGAGTAGATATTTCACGATTGCAACTAATAAGTTTGTTTACGGAGGCATTATGCAGGTGACCGGTGCAATTTTTGATTGCGATGGAACTCTTGTTGATTCAATGCGCGTTTGGCATAACGTTTTTGGCGCTGTTCTTCCTAAATATGGCAAGACCGTTGACTCAGAATTTTTTGAGCGCGTTGAGGCTGTTTCGCTTATGGATGGCTGCAAAATTTGCGTTGATTATCTAGATTTGCCTGTCACTGCAGAAACTTTGTACGAAGAATTCTGTGCGTATGTAACAGAGCAATATCAGCATCATGTCTCCATTATTTCTGGTGCAAAAGAGTTCTTGCAGGAGCTTTACGATGCGGGTATTCCTATGGCCGTTGCATCATCAACTCCCGTGCGAGAAGTGCGTGCGGCCCTCGCGGCTCAAGGTATTGAGCACCTCTTTAAAACGGTGGTTTCTACAGAAGATGTAGGGGGAGTGGACAAGGTTGAGCCTGATGTGTACCTTGAGGCACTCCGCCGCCTTGGCACCGATAAAGCAACTACCTGGGTCTTTGAGGACGCTCCATTTGGCGCTCAGACGGCTCAAAATGCAGGCTTTCCTGTGGTGGCGCTCTACAACGACCACGACGGCCGAGACCCCGTCTTTATGCGCGAGCACTCAAACATCTTTGCCCACACCTACGGCGAGATGTCACTTCTGCGCCTTCGTGACTACGAGCGCCCTCTGACCGCAGCGCCTTCTGGCGAGAAACCCCTTGAGGTCCTTGTTGTGGGCGGATCCCCAGAGGCGGTTTCGCACACGGCGCTGTCTACCTGCGCCCAGAGCGCTGACTACCTGATAGCGGTCGACCATGGTGCAGACGCCTGTCACGCTGCCGGCGTGATTCCACAACTTGCGCTTGGAGACTTTGACTCGGCTACACCAGAAACTCTGGCCTGGCTTAAAGAGCAGCAGGTACCTTGCATGAAGTTTAATGCGGACAAGTACGATACCGACCTGGCTCTTGCTCTAAAGTCCGCCGAGTACGAGGCAATTCGTAGAAATAGCAAGCTCTCTCTCACGGTTGTCTCCACATCTGGCGGACACCTTGATCACCAGCTTGTAGTGCTTGGTCTTCTCGCTACGTGGGCAAAGACGGGCAGGGCAAACGTTCGAGTTATTGAGAATGACTTTGAGATGCGCTTTTTAGCTGCAGATCAGGTTAATTCTTGGCAGCTGAGCGCAACTAATGCGGGCAAGAAAATTTCTCTTGTGGCTTTGTCAGAGGAGTGCGAGGTTTCTGAGGCCGGCATGAAGTGGAATCTTGATCACCAGAAGTTCACCTTGCTGGGAGACGACGGTATTTCAAATATCATTGAATCAGACAATGCCTGGGTAAGGTGCGAGAAGGGCTGTCTTTTGGTGCAGCTTTGGAACTAAAACGTTTATTGAGTCGCGTCTGCGCTGCGTTTGAGAAACAAAGCCCCAACGAGCGGCTGTAAGTCCAGCAAGAAGTATTAGATGTTGCTGTCAGATAATCGAGCTAAGAAAAAAGGTCGCCGAAGCGACCTTTTTAAATTTGAGGTAAGACGAGCTAAGTTGCTTAGTTGCGAGCAATCTTGCCGGACTTGAGGCAACGGGAGCAAACATTCATCTTCTTGCGCTGGCCATCGACAACGACAGTAACACGCTGGATGTTTGGCTTAAAGGTGCGGGCCACAGTACGGTGAGAGTGGGAGATGGAGCGACCGGCAACGGCGTGCTTACCGCAGAAATCACAGACCTTCGACATGAGTAAGACCTCCATAGGATAGGCGCCCTCTGCGCCTAAAATTTCCAAATAGCCGAATAAATATAGCACAATATATTGTGTTGTCAAAGCATGAATATAACATTCACAATTAGATAGCTTTTAGACAGCTTTTGAATGTTTTTCATTTATTACACCAAGATTAAATAACAAGAAAAAGATTTGTCAATTGCAAGGTTATCAACTTGTATATATAAGCCGCTTTAATAATAAATGTGCTCTGCGGTATACTAAATAACAATGACTAACCCTGGTTCTTGCGAGAGGAGTTATGTAATGACTACCGCTGTTCCCGGAACACTAAGAGTTTCTAATGATTGCCTTGCTGACCTGGCGGGCTATGCAGCTATGGAATGTTATGGCGTTGTTGGCATGGCAGAGATTGATGAGGCAGCAGGTGTTGCTCGTCTTCTTCCAACCTACCGACTTCGTAAGGGTATTGATGTGACCCCAACTCCTAAGGGAGTTCAGGTTGACCTTCACATTGTTGTTGAGCAGGGCGTTAACATGGCGTCTGTAGTCGACAATCTTGAGAGCTCAGTAAAGTTTTTGCTTAAGCAAATTGCAGAGCTTTCATGTGTTGATGTAACTGTACATATCGAGGCCATGCGTAATTCTCGCTAAGCTTTTTGCTTCAAATGAGTAGGAACTGAGGTCTAACGTGATTTCAAATGTCATTCGTACATGCTTCCCTGTAGCAGCCCTTGCCGTTGCAGACAAAGCAGAAGAGATCAACAAGCTCAACGTTTTTCCTGTACCAGATGGAGACACCGGCACTAACATGTCCCTTACCCTGGGCACCGTTGTTCGTGAGGTTCAAGATCTTCCTCAAGATGCAAGCATGCAGGATATTGCAAAGGCAATCACTCACGGCTCTTTGATGGGAGCTCGTGGTAACTCTGGCGTTATTACGTCTCAGATTCTTCGTGGTATTGCCGAGGGTCTGTGTGACGTTAAAAATCCTGAGGCAGTAACTCCAAAGGATATCGCTCACGCATTCCGCCGTGGTAAGGAAGTTGCGTTTAAGGCTGTTAGAAAGCCTGTTGAGGGCACTATTCTTACCGTCCTTAAAGACGTTTCTGCTAAGGCAGACTCCCTTGAGAAGTCTCAGCTTACTCCAGTTGAGGTTTTGGATGCCCTGGTTGTTGAAGCATATGAGTCCGTTGCTCGCACTCCTGAGCTTCTTCCCGTTCTTAAAGAGAATGGCGTTGTTGACTCTGGTGCGTTTGGTTTTGCAACCTTCCTTGAGGGCTTTGTAAATGCTGTTACAGGCAAGACTGAGACTACTGATTTCCAGACAACCGTTTCTGTTTCTGACGCTAAGGCTGCTACCAGCGCTAAGGTTGAGATTGAGCTCAACGATGACTGGGAGGGTTCTGAGTATCGCTACTGCAATGAGTTCCTCTTTAAGGCAGATAGTCCTGACTTTGACGAGGATGCAGCTCTGAACTTCCTGGCAACTATGGGTGATTGCGAGCTTCTTGTTGGTGCAAACCCAGACTACAAGATTCACGTTCACTCAAATACTCCAAACAAGGTTCTTGAGTACATGCTTCAGTATGGCCAGATTTTTGAGGTCTTCATCCATAACATGGACCTTGAGGCTAAGGAGCGTACCGAGAAGATCGCTGAAGATAAGAAGGCTGCAGCTGCACCTAAAAAGGAGCTTGGCTTTGTTGCGGTAACTGCTGGTTCTGGCGCTGCATCAATCTTGAAGTCTCTTGGTGTGGATGTTGTTGTTTCTGGTGGTCAGACTATGAACCCTTCAACTGCAGATATTCTTGCTGCAATTGAAGAGGCCAATGCAGACCAGGTCATTGTTATGCCAAACAACTCCAACATTCGTATGGCAGCAGAGGCTGCTGCAAGCGCATGCGAGGATGTTAAGGTTGCCGTTATTCCAACCAAGTCTGTTCTTCAGGCATTTGCCGCAATGTTTGTTGTTGCAGATGGCGCTCCCTTTGAAGAGCTTGTAGAAGAGATGACTGACGCTATCTCTGGCGTTCGCTACGGCGAGGTAACCACTGCAGTCCGCGATTCTTCTGCAGCTGACGGCACTCCTATCCACGATGGTGATGTCATGGGTATCCAGGGCGGCTCCATTGATGTTGTCGGCTCTGATGTCATGAAGGTCACGCTTGACCTTATTGCCAAGATGCAAGAGGAGGAAGAGGGCGACAACCTCACCATTCTTGCAGGTGAAGACTTCTCTGACGAGCAGCTCGATCTTCTCGCCAGCAGAGTTGAGGACGCCTATCCAGACCTTGAGGTTGACGCTCAGCGCGGTGAGCAGCCACTCTATCCAGTCATCTTCTCTATTGAGTAGGAAATGTCTGAGTCCAAGGTAAGCATCGCTCCCGCATCAGAGCGAGTGGCTCATACCTGCTCGCTTGTTGATAGCGTGACCAGGTTAAGGTATGTCAATGCAAATCGTGCCGAGGCGCTTGAGCGTCTCGGCATTCTGCGTGTTCGAGACCTTTTGCTCAACGTGCCTCATCGCTACCTCGATTTTTCCCATCGTGTGCAGATTGCTTTTGCTCAGATAGGCGAGGACGCTACCATTACGGGCCGCGTTGCTTCGGTAAAGACAAAACGCCCACGCCCCAAAATGGTCATTGTAGAGATTGAGGTTGTGGATGATACGGGCGTGCTCACAGCTTCGTTTTTTAGGCAGCCTTGGATAGCTGAGCAAATCCACGTCGACGATGAGGTGGCACTAAGCGGTAAGGTTCTCTTTGCCTACGGTTACCGCCAGATGAAGTCACCGTTCTACGAAGTTCTGAGCACGGCAAAATCTGATTCAAACGATGAAGCACGCTCCAAAGAGACACCTTCAAAAGCTGCAATTCTTCCTGTTCACCCAGCTACCGAGGGCGTGAGTCCTGCATGGATGCGTCGCATTATGTCAGCGGCTTTGGCGGACACGGGAAGCGTGTGTGATTGGCTGCCTTCAGAGCTTGTCTCCAAGCACCGCCTTATGTCACTCTCATCGGCGCTTCGTGAGGTCCATTTTCCAACAAGCTTGGACGCAGCTGAGCAGGCGCGCCGCCGTCTTGCTTTTGATGAGCTTCTTAGCTTACAGCTTGCCCTTATGGCAAGAAGAAACTTGGAGCTTGCAGGTCATAAGCCTTTTGAGCACGTTATAGATGGGCCTAAAGTTAAGGCTCTGATTGAGGCTTTGCCTTTTGCCCTAACTGACGAGCAGAATCACGCAGCTCAGGAGATTCTTTCTGATATGGCTGCAGCACGCATTATGAATCGTCTGCTTTTGGGTGATGTTGGTACTGGTAAAACAGCTGTTGCCGCTGTTGCTTTAGCTGCAGCAGCAGATTCTTCAACTCAGGCAGCTGTGATGGCTCCTACCTCAGTTCTTGCTCAGCAGTACGCTCAAAAGATTGGGCCTTTGCTTTCACTTGCGGGAATTACGTGGGCTCTTATTACGGGTTCTACCTCAGAAGAAGAGAGACAACAGATTGAACTTTGCCTAGCTGACGGCTCTTTGTCCGTTGTCTTTGGTACTACGGCGCTTCTTTCTGACCGTGTGGTATTTAAGCAGCTCACCCTTGCTGTTGTAGACGAGCAGCATCGTTTTGGCGTTGATCAAAGAACAGCGTTGCGCAAAAAAGGACAAGGCGTAGATCTTCTCGCCATGAGCGCAACGCCTATTCCGCGTACGCTGGCACTTTCTTTATATGGAGATGTTGATACGTCTCGCATTACCAAAAGACCAAAGGCAGGCGCTGGCGTTACCACCAAGTTATGTGTGCCAGAAAACCTTGACCAAGCATATGCCGCTGTCGCCGAAGCTGTTCAAGCGGGACATCAGGCGTATTTGGTCTGCCCTTTAATTGACCCAAGCGATTCTGAAGATGAGCTTGAGGATGTTCCTGAGGCCGCTCGCACAAACGGTAAGCTCTACAGTGCAACTCGCGTATATGAGGAGCTCTCAAAGACCGTTTTTAAGGACTTTACCTGTGATCTTTTGACTGGCAGACTGCCTGAGACACAAAAAGATCAGGTAATGGAAAAGTTCCGCGCAAATAAGACGCAGATTCTGGTCTCCACTACCGTTATTGAAGTTGGCGTTGACGTTCCTAACGCTACGGTCATGATTGTCTTTAATGCTGACCGTTTTGGTCTGGCTACACTTCACCAGCTCAGAGGCCGTGTTGGTCGAGGCGATTTTCCAGGAACTGTGTATCTTGCAAGCAATGCCAAGCGAGGCTCTACCGCAAGAAAGCGCCTTGCCGCCCTTGAGCAAACCTCCGACGGTGCGCGCCTGGCAGAGCTTGACCTTGAGCTCAGGCACGAGGGAGAAACCCTGGGATACCGTCAGTCGGGCGGCACCACGCTCAAGATTTCTGATCTTTACGCGGATGCGGACCTGATTGAGGCGGCTCACATGGACGCCCTAGCTATTACTGCACAGGACCCAAATCTTACCAGCGACGCCTATGCTACGCTGGGAATTGAGGCAAAAGATCGCTTTGGCATCTACTTTGAAGAGCTTGGCTATAAGTAATAACCCGCAGGTAAACTGCAGTACAAGATAGGTTTGGTGGCGAGAAACCCATGAGGATTGTTGGCGGAAAATGGAAAGGTCGTGCAA
Source organism: Atopobium sp. (assembly GCA_015258715.1). Classification (GTDB taxonomy): domain Bacteria; phylum Actinomycetota; class Coriobacteriia; order Coriobacteriales; family Atopobiaceae; genus Lancefieldella. The sequence goes on along the minus strand of JABZHR010000004.1, from coordinate 130,207 downwards.
TTGAGGCCCCTGATGGCAAGGGGACTACGCGACCAACCACTGATCGTACGCGTGAGGCTATTGCAAGCTCCATCTTGGCTTCTCGCGGTCTTGACCTCAGTGAGTCCAGAGTACTTGATGCTTTTGCAGGTTCAGGCGCTATGGGTTTTGAGCTTCTTTCTAGAGGAGCGCTGTACGCTGCTTTTGTTGATAAAGATAGAAAGACGTGCGATCGCATTAAGCGTACGGCTAAATCTCTTGGCGTAAGCACCTCTGAGATGAGTGTTATCTGTGGTGATACAGCGCGCTTAGCTGAGTCATCCCAGCTGTTTGGAGGTCCTTTTGACGTGGTATTTTTGGACCCTCCTTATGCCGTTGAGGCAGAGGTAGTATCCAAGCTGCTCAAAGACTTGACTCAGGCGGGAAGTCTGACAAAAGACGCTGTAGTAGTCTATGAGCATAGCCATAAATCTGATTCAGTTTCTCTTGATAATTTTGAGCTTTCTAAGAGTAAGCGTTATGGTATTGCTCAAGTTGATTTACTTGTTCGTTGTGAGGGATAGGAGATACGTTGAACAGCATCACTCACGTAGTTGTACCAGGTACTTTTGATCCCGTCACAAACGGACACCTTGATGTAATCAAACGAGCTTCTCGCCTTTTTGAAAATGTTACGGTAGCTGTTGCAGCTTCCAAGCGCAAACACGGCACGGGAACTACGTTTTCTCTTGAAGAGCGTGTACAGATGCTTAAAGACGCTCTGGTAGATGAAGGACTTGTGGACGTTTCTGTAGAGCCCATGGAAGGTCTTCTGGTTGATTTCTGCAATGCTCGCGGCGCAGGTGGTGTTGTTAAGGGCCTAAGAGCTATGACAGACTTTGAGTATGAGCTGCAGCAGGCAGATCTTAACGCTCATATGGCTCCTGAGCTGGAGAGCGTCTTTGTTATGTCTAGTCCAGAGTACGGCTATATTTCTTCCTCAATTGTGAGAGAAATTTCAGCTATGGGCGCAGATGTATCATTTTTGGTACCAAAGAACGTCATTAAAAAGCTTGATGCTCTGCATAATTGCGGTAATTAAGTATATTTGCCCTGCATTTTCATTATATTCTGCTAACATTCTTAAAAAGGTGTTTTATGCGTCGTGCTCATAAGGGCTAAAACTGCATATAACACAGCTTATGTATTGGATTGAAAGGAGCCCTGGATGCAGCCAGGCGAGGAAATTGAGAGCCTTGTATCTGAGATTGAGCAGATGGTAACTGAGGCTAAGTCACCTTTTATGGATGGCGGTAACAAGAAGATTATTGATGCCCAGGACTTCTACGAGCTGCTTGACGAGATTCGTCGTGTCTTCCCAGAAGAGTTTGCAACCGCTCGTCGCATCATCAAGGAAGAGGATGAGACCCTTGAGCGCGCGCGTGCTCAGGCAGAATCCATCATTGCTGACGCACAGCAGCAGGCTATGATTCTTGCTGGTGACCAGGAGGTTGTCCGCCTTGCTCAGCAGCAGGCAGATGGCATTCGTGACCAGGCAGAGCAGTATGAGCGTGATACTCGCTACAACGCTGAGGAGTATGCAGATACCGTTCTTGCTCACCTTGAGGAGAACCTCAAGAGCCTGACAAACTCAGTCTCTCGTGTTCGTCAGACACTTGATGAGAACTCTGGTCCTCGTAACACCAGCAATAACGTTGCCTGGTAATTCCAATGCAACCAGTTCTTTATGCACTAGATGATCGTCTTGCAAATGCAGGCGATACCGTTTCTTATGCGGGTCATCTTAATGAAGACTCGTATGAGCTAGGGGAGCATGAATTTTCTCTCCCTATGGGAATTGATTTTGATCTAGTGCTTACCAACGCGGGTGAGGGCATTTTGGTTACCGGAATGCTTCGTGCTGACGCAGTTGGTACGTGTGACCGTTGTCTTGAGGACGCACATCTCTCTTTAAACGCAGAGGTAGATGAGTATTATCTCTTTGAAGAGCCTGTAATTTCTGCAGATGATGAAGATGAGGCAGATTACGTTTTAGTAAATGCCGATAAAACCATCGATCTTGCAGAGGCTCTTTTGCCTTCGCTTGTTATGGAGACGCCTTATGTTGTACTGTGCAAGTCCGACTGCAAGGGACTTTGCCCAGTATGCGGTTGCAATCTGAATGAAGAGGATTGCGGTCATGCAGCTCAGATTGAGCAGAAGCGAGAAGAAGAAAAGCTTGCTTCAAACCCGTTTGCGGCTCTCAAAAATCTTGTGATTGAGCCGGATTCGGAAGAGTAAAATAAAATTTCTTCTCCTAAATGGTGAAGAAATGCTGTATCTACGTACAAAATGTGTCAGTACGTGGTATAGTATCCAACGCATTATGTGAATGGGTCGCGCCCTCATATGTTTTAGGGGCGCTAGCAAGAGCAAAAGAGGTTTAAGATGGCAGTACCTAAACAAAAGAAGGGCCGCGGCGCAACCCACACCCGTCGTTCGGCAAACAGCAAGCTTAACGCAGCAGCTCGCTCTGTATGCCCACAGTGCGGCGCTCCAAAGCTTCCTCACCACGTATGCCCTAACTGTGGCTTCTACAAGGACCGTGAGGTTGTTGTTACTGAGTAACACTCATACATCGTATGGCCAAGAAGGCTGGTTCTTTAGGGGCCAGCCTTCTTTTTTATAGCACTAAGGAGTTATCATGCCCGTTATTTGTGTAGACGTTATGGGATCTGACCAAAGTCCTGAGGTTGTTCTTGAGGGAGTTCGTATGGCTCTTGAGAAGGACAAAGAGCTAGAGGTTCTTCTCGCCGGAGCTGATGAGTTTGTTACTCCTTTTGCAAGCAAGCATGAGCGCGCAAAGGCTTTGGTAACCACTGAAGTTATTGCCATGAGCGAACACCCCGCCAATGCGGTTAGGCAGAAGAAAGATGCCAGTATTGTAAGGGCTGCGCAGGCAGTCAAGGCTGGAGAGGCTGACGGTCTTTTTTCGGCAGGCTCTACAGGAGCAGTGCTTACGGCAGCTACCTTTGGTATTGGTCGCATTAAGGGCGTAAAGCGCCCTGCACTTACCCTGATTCTTCCTGGACTTGGTGGTCATAAAACAGTCTTTTTGGATACTGGTGCTAACGCTGATGTGCGCCCAGAAGTTTTGGTGCAATTTGCGCAAATGGGCAAGGCTTTTGCCAACGCATCGCTTGGAATTGAAAACCCAACCATAGGACTTCTCTGCAATGGTTCTGAAGAGACCAAGGGTTCTGAGCTTGCTCTTTCATATCATGCGGCTCTTGCAGAAGCGGCTATCAATTTTGGTGGAAATGCTGAGGGAACTGATATTTTAGGAAGCCGCTTTGATGTTATTGTGACAGACGGCTTTACAGGAAATGTGGCCTTAAAATCCATTGAGAGCACAGGTAAGTTTATTATGGCTAGCCTCAAAGACGCAATTAATTCCTCCAAGAAGGCTGCGTTTGGTGCACTTCTTTTGAAGGATGCTCTGAAGGCTACAGCAGCGGAACTTTCAGGAGATTCTGTTGGCGGCGCCTTCTTGCTAGGTGTTTCTGCACCTGTACTTAAAGGACATGGTGCTACCAGCTCTTCTGCTGTGTGCGCAGGAACACTTTCTGCAGCAAATGCAGTACGCGCCAACCTCATCGAGAAAATTTCCTCGTCAATTCAGCTGTAGTAAAAGCGTCTGTACATAAGAAATTTTATAAGTTATGGTGGAGCCCATGGACAATTCTGTGGGCTTTACTTTTTTTAAGATTGTTTGTTTCAGCTTTAGTAATGTCATCATACAGACACCCATCACGGGGTAAAATTACTAGCGTCATTGTTGTGTGCAAGGAGGATGTATGGATCGCACAGAAACACTTGAAAAGGTAATTGACGTTGTTAGAGAGACACTGGACCTTGACGATTCCGTTGAGCTCACAGAGGGTACCTCATTTAAAGATCTTGGTGCAGACTCATTTGATCTTTTGCAGCTTGTCACAGACCTTGAGCAAGAGTTTGATATGACCTTTGATGCAGAAAACATCGATGAGATTGCTACCGTTGGTGACGCAGTAGATGCTATTCTTGCTGCTTAAGTAGGTTTTATACGTGAAATTGCACGAACGAGTAGCTGCTGCAGAAGCTATTTGCGGTCACACATTTACCAATAAAGAACTTATCGAGGCTGCCCTCACACACCCTTCGGCGGTGGAGGGTAAGCCTGTTTCTGCTTCGTATGAGCGCCTGGAGTTTCTGGGTGACTCAATTCTTGGTGCCATTATTGCAACGGAGCTGTTTGAGCGTTATCCAGATATGGATGAAGGCCAGCTTACTAGGTTGAAAATCTCTCTAGTATCCGGCCACACGCTTTCCATTGTCTCTGATGCTCTAGGAATTTCTCCCTTAATTGTTATGGGAATTTCCGAGAAGGGCACGGGAAAGCGTGGCATGAAGTCTGCTCTGGAGAACGTCTACGAGTCCATTGTTGGCGCGCTCTACCTTGATGCGGGTTTTGATCCAACGCACGATTTTGTTATTCGTACGCTTGGACCTCACATTTCTCCAGCGCTGGCAGTTCGTTCGGTAAGCCCTAAATCTCGTTTGCAAGAAGCGGTACAGGCTAAAGGCAAGGCTACCCCTGAATATAAGCTTATTGGCGAGAGTGGACCTGCTCATACACCAACGTTTACCGCTGTGGTATTTGTCGACGGCCTTAAGGTGGGTCGTGGACAGGGACCATCAAAGAAAGCCGCAGAGTCAGAAGCCGCTCAAGACGCACTGGTACGTCTTGGTGTGGATGATACTCCGCTTGATGCTGATGCAGAAATGCACCTAAGGTAGAAAGGTACCCTGTACCCGTGTATCTAAAATCGCTGACACTTAAGGGTTTTAAGTCATTCGCTGATAAAACTCAGATGGTTTTTGACCCCGGTCTTACCGTTGTCGTTGGTCCTAATGGCTCGGGTAAGTCCAATGTCTCTGACGCAATTCTCTGGGTATTAGGCGAGCAGAGCGCAAAGATGCTCCGTGGCCAGGCTATGGAAGACATCATCTTCTCTGGCTCATCAGCAAGGGGAGCGGTGGGCGTTGCTGAGGTAACGCTGGTTCTGGATAACTCCGACCACACCATTCCTATTGATTTCTCTGAAATTGGTATCACACGGCGCATGTATCGCTCTGGAGAGTCTGAGTACCTGATTAACGGTGCTCCTTCAAGACTCATGGATATCCAGGACATCTTGCATGACTCTGGTCTGGGTAAAGATACCCATTCCATTATTTCTCAGGGCAAGCTCGATTCCATCTTGTCTAGCCGTCCTGAGCAGCGTCGTGAGCTTATTGAAGAGGCAGCAGATATCTCTAAGCATCGCCGCCGCAAAGAGCGTGCGGAGCGCAAGATTTCTTCCATGGATGAGAATCTCACGCGAGCCAAAGTGGTTTCTCGCGAGATTACCCGCCAGCTTAAACCGCTTGAAAGGCAGGTAGACAAGGCTTCTCGCGCTAAAGATCTGTCTGCTCAGCTCAAAGATTTGACGGTTCAGCTTGCGGTTGATGATCTTCGTCAGCTGCAGTTTACGCATGGAAAGTTGGAGGCTCGCGCTAAAGAGGCAGAGGCTGCTATTGAGCTTGCTCAGTATCGCGCGGGCGAGAAAAACCGTGAGCTTGAAAAGCTCCAGTCACTTCTTGAGCAAAAGGGTCTCTTTGTTGGAGACTTGGGTGAGCAGCGCCGTCGCATGCAAGAGATTCTTGGTCGTATGGGATCTGACATGCGTCTTTTGGAGGAGAAGGGCAAGAACATGGTTTCTCGCCTTTCTGACACGCGTATGCAGCTTTCTGTGATGGATAAACAGAAGGCAGACGCCGCAAAAGAGAACGAAGAGCTTTCTGGTCAGCTGGCAACAATTCGTGCAAAGGTTGCGGATCTGACGGAGAGCGTGAACGCGCTCCAAGAGGCGGCTAACCAGGCAATTGCCGAGCGTCGTGCTCTTGATGTAAAGATTTCTGACTGCACTGCGTCTGAGCGAAGTGCGCGTAATACCGCTGATAAAGAAACGCTTGCGTATGTAAAGCTTGAAGAGCAGATTGCTCATGCGCAGGTAGAAGACAAGATGTTTGAGTCTAGGTTGACTCAGATTACGGAAGCGCTTGAGATTGCTCGTGCTGCTCTAGAAGATAGTGGCGCTAAAGAAGCAGAGCTCACCGCGGCTCTTGAGAAAGCTCGTCAGGAGTCCGAGGCGTTTGTCGCTGAGATTTCTGAGCGTGCTTCTGCACTTGAGGCGGCTCGCGAGGCAGAGCGTACTGCTCGCCAGGAGCTCTCAAGCAGTGAAGCTACGCTTGAGGCACTTCGTGCGCTTGATGTGGAAGTCCAAAAGGGAAGTCCTCTGGCAGAAAAGCTTGTTGCGGATGCAGCAACCGCTTCTCTTGTTTCTGGCAGACTTGCTGATTACCTTGAGGTTCAGCCAGAGTTTGAGGCCCTTGTTGAACAGCTTTTGGGAGAAGATCTTTCCGCGCTTGTTGTTGATAAGCAGCAAAACATTCAGACGCTCTTTGAGCGCGTTCAGACGCTTTCTGAGGACGGCAAGGCTACGTTGGTTGCTCTTTCTGACACAACTCCAGCTCTTGCTGCGCCTGCACATACAACGTCTTTGCTTGAGCACGTATCTGCTCAGAAGGGTGCCGAAGCTCTTGTGCAGGCGCTTTTTGGTCACGTTTTTGTTGCTCAGAGTCTTGATGATGCCTACGCTGCTCGCAACGTTGAGCCTCGCGGGCTTTATGCGCTCCCTGACGGCACGTTGCTCTATCCAGACGGTCGTCTGGTCCTGGGACACACATCTCAGGCTGAGGACGGCTCTCTTGAGCGCAAGCGTCGTATCCGTGAGCTTGAGGGTGCGCTTCCTTCCCTCAAACGCCATCTTGAGGCTGCTCGCTCTGCAGTTACCAACTGCGAGAATGAGCTGGCTTCAGTTCGCGAGAAAAGCGCGCAGTCCAAGGGTGAGGTTGCTCGCCTCAACGGTGAGCTTACCTCTATTGCAGCGGAGCGAGGCCGTCTTGAGGGACAGGTTGCGTCTTCTCAGGCTGAGCTGAAGCAGGTGAGCACTTCTCGAGAGCAGGCAAAAGAGCGCGCTCAAGAGGCTCGTGCGCACATTGATGAGCACAAGCGTGCGGCTGAAGAGGCTAAGACTCGCATGGAGTCGCTAGCTTCTGAGCTCAAAGAGCTGCAGGATCAGCATGAGGATGCCATTCGCGCACAGGGTAGGGCCAACCGAGAGCTTTCGGATGCAAAGACAGACCTGACTGTTGCAAAAGAGCGCGCAACTAGTATGGCTTCTCGCCAGGCAGAGCTTGAGAGGCGTCTGTCTCAGCTGGATGAGCAACTTGCTGCTGCTAAGCAGGCAACGCACGCGCTTGAGGTAATCAGGCTTCGCGTAGACCCGCTGTACAAGCGCTACGATGCTCTGCACCAGAAGGCGCTCGAGTGGGCGTCTAGGCTCAAGGATCGCGCGTCGTTGGCGGAGGCAGACTCCGAGACGCTGCGAGAGACCATCTCTGAGGCAAAAGACGCTGCTTCTGAAGCTGCGCTTGCGGTAGAAAAAGAGAAAGATGCCGCTAACCAGATTAGCGTTGAGATTGGCAAGCTTGAGGTTCAGGTTCAAAACGCCATCGAGGCCATTCTTGCCACAGGCGCTTCGCTGGACGAGGCTTTGACGCTTCCTGAGCCAGAAGACAGAGAGCAGGCAGAGCGCCTTGCTGCGTCGCTCAAGAGCCAGCTTGAGGCGTTGGGTCCCGTCAATGCTGTTGCCATGGATGAGTACGAGCGTCTCAAAGAGCGCGCTGACTACATTAACGAGCAGGTAGCAGACTTAGAGGCTGCTCGGACCTCGCTGAAGAAGATCATCTCAGCCATTGATCGCAAGATGCGTAGCCGCTTCCTTGTTGTCTTTGACCGCGTAAACCAGAACTTCTCCGAGATCTTCTCGATGCTGTTCCCTGGTGGCCACGCCCACATTGAGCTCACTGACCCTGACCATCTCTCCGAGACAGGCATTGAGATTGTGGCTCAGCCGCGCGGTAAGCGCATTACCAAGATGATGCTCATGTCAGGTGGCGAGAAGAGCCTCACCGCCCTGGCATTGCTCTTTGCTGTATACAGAACGCGTACTGTTCCGTTCTACGTCTTTGATGAGGTTGAGGCTGCGCTCGACGACGCCAACCTCTCCAAGCTGCTTGATGCCATTGAGCAGCTCAAAGAGACCACTCAGCTGATTGTAATTTCTCACCAAAGGCGCACCATGGAGCAGGCAGATGTACTGTATGGTGTATCCATGCAGGCAGATGGTGTCAGCCATGTTGTCTCTCAGAGGCTTGATAAGACAACCGGAAAGGTAGTTGATATCTAATGGGCTTTATGGACAATCTTCGCCGCGGTCTTGAGCGTTCCCGTGAGACCTTAAGCGAAATCTTTTATATGGGTGGAGAGGTCACCGAAGACTTTTGGGATGACCTTGAAGATACGTTGGTTATGGGAGACATGGGTGCTGAGGTGGCTATGCGCGTCACCGACGACCTGCGTGAACGTGCTGCGCGAGAAAACCTTATGCGCTCCGATCAGCTTCGTCGCGCTCTTGTAGAGCGCCTTACGGCAGAGTTTCCTGTTGCAGAAAGAGACCCATTTACGGATACGCCCTCTATTGTCTTGTTTGTGGGCATTAACGGTGCTGGTAAAACTACCACCGTTGGTAAGATTGCTGGCCGCGCACATGCTAATGGCGTAAAGACTTTGATTGGCGGTGCTGACACCTTCCGCGCGGCCGCAATTGAGCAGCTGCAGGTATGGGGAGAGCGCTCTGGTATTGAGGTAGTAACCAAAGAGCGTGGCGCTGACCCTGCAAGCGTTTGTTTTGAGGTTGTTGAAACGGCAGAAAAACAAGGCACTGAGCTGGTGCTTATTGATACTGCCGGACGTCTGCACACTTCATCCGATCTTATGCGTGAGCTTGCTAAAGTTGTTTCGGTTACCAGAAAGCGCGCATGGGATATTCCCGTAAGTGTTGTCTTGGTTATTGATGCGACTACTGGCCAAAACGGCCTTAATCAGGCAAAAGAGTTTAACGACGCACTGTCTCTAGACGGTCTTATTGTCACTAAGCTTGATGGCACCGCAAAGGGAGGAATTGCTCTGGCAATTTCTAACCAGCTTAACCTGCCTATTTATCGTATTGGTGTGGGCGAGTCAATTGATGATCTTCAGACGTTTGATGCTCGTTCATTCTGTGAAGCACTTGTTGGTGAGGGAGTTCAGTAATGTTTAACAGCCTGCAAGATAGACTGCAAAATACATTTTCCGCTCTGCGCGGAAAGGGCCGTCTCACTGAGGACGACATCAATTCAGCAATGCGAGAAATTCGCATGGCTCTTCTCGAGGCTGACGTTAACTACAAGGTAGTTAAAGCGTTTGTTAGCCGCTGCAAAGAGCAGTGCATGACCGCTGACGTGCTAGAGTCTCTGTCTCCAGCTCAAAACGTTGTCCGCATTGTTCTGGATGAGCTCACGGCACTGCTTGGTTCAACCGAGTCCAAGCTTACGCTGGCACAGAACCGCATTCCAAACGTCATTATGCTCGTTGGTCTTCAGGGTTCCGGTAAGACAACCGCAGCTGCAAAGCTTGCCTACTTGCTTAAGTCCCAGGGAAAGAATCCTCTGCTTGCCGCCTGCGACGTTCACCGTCCTGCTGCAGCAGATCAGCTTGAAACGCTTGGCTCTGAGATTGGCGTGTCAGTCTATCGTGGAGATGGCAAAGACGCCGTTGCTATTGCGTCTCAGGCTATTCAGGAAGCTGTTGACCATCTCAATGACCTGGTAATTGTCGATACCGCTGGCCGTCTCCAAATTGACGAAGAAATGATGGAAGAGGCCGTTGCTATCAAGCGTGCCGTCAAGCCAGATCAGATTCTTATGGTTGTCGATGCCATGACCGGCCAGGATATCGTCAATGTTGTTAGCACCTTCGCCGAGCGCGTAGACTTTGACGGCGTTATCATGTCCAAGCTTGATGGCGATGCTCGTGGTGGTGGTGCTCTTTCCGTACGTGAGGTTACCGGCAAGCCTATCAAGTTTGTTTCCATGGGCGAGAAACCCGATTCACTTGAGGTTTTCCACCCAGATCGTATGGCTAAGCGCATCCTTGGCATGGGCGACGTTATCTCTATTGTCGAGAAGGCCCAACAGGCAGCAGATGAGAAGCAGGTTGAAGATGCTGAGCGTATGTTGCGTGAAGGCTTTACTATGGATGACCTGCTTAATCAGATGAATCAGATCCGCAAGATGGGTGGTCTTGCGAAGCTTATTGGCGCTCTACCTGGTGGCGACCGCATGATGGCCCAGCAGGGTGGTGTGGATGATAGCTCTATGGGAAAGATTGAAGCTATCATTCATTCCATGACTAAAGAAGAGCGTGCACGTCCAAAGATTATTAATGGTCAGCGTCGTCGTCGTATTTCCATGGGATCTGGTCGTAGTGTTCAGGAAGTCAATCAACTCATTCGCCAGTGGGGAGAGATGAATAAGATGATGGGCAAGATGAAGGCTATGACTCAGGGCGGTAATGCAAAGAAGGGTCGCCGTGCGATGGAATCTATGATGAAAAATATGGGCTTTGGCGGAGGTCAAATGCCTCGTTTCTAACCTCTCAAGAGATATTGTCTTATGTTGTTATTACGTTGTTTATATATGGATTATTAAACGGCTACAAATTTAATAAATTTGCGATGTTCTCGCCTAAAGCCATGTTGGTTACTTCTTTAGATGGGCTTACAAATTCGATAAGTCCTTTGGATAAAGTAGGTTCACCAAATGGCGCATCTGAGCTGAAGAAGCATTTTTCTGGTAGTTCAGTTAGGGCGGTCTTTACTGAGAGAGGAGTAAATGCTGCCGACAAATCTAGATACGCATTTTTGTGTTCTTTTGCAAAAGCAATTACGTCCATCCAGTTTGAGCCACCTAAGTGTCCAAAGATGACGGGGACTGAAGGATATTTTTTACATAGATTCATTAATATTTTGATTCCTGTTCGTGTTACTGGATGGAAGGTGTGCACCCATACAGGAAGATTTGTGTAATTTGACGAAGCGTGGAATATGGTGTCCAACTGTTCAACTTGATTTTCAGAACCAGGTGTAAATTCGCCAATTCCCTTAAAAGAATTATTAATAACATATGTTTCAATCCAGTTCGATGTCTCTTTTACTGAAAGTCCAAGTGGAACAGGACCAAAGCCATAGAATCTATTGGGTGCTGCAGCTATTGCTCGTTGTAATTCAGCAATTGTGTCTTTCATCTTATCTATTCGTTTCTGTGGTGTGAAACCCCCTCCCAAAACTTTGTATAAAATTTGCATTTCATTGTTGATATCTTCCAATGTGGATGATTTTGCTTTTTCTATGTGTGGAGTAGTAGTAAATAAAATTGCTTTATCTACTTCTGCCTCATCTAGTTTTTGTATCTGCATGGTGGTAGGGAGCATGACATGTTCATGGCTATCAATAATCATGTGAAGAATCCTCTCTGTTGTTTTATTACCATAGTTAGGCTATAACTTCTTTGGATCTTCAAACAAGAACGTACTTTTTTAATACGTACTATCCTTTTTGATACGATATAAAAGAGGGGTTTGCTATGGCAAAAACAATGTCAATAACAGATCAATGTCCAATGCAGATTGGATTAAATATACTAGCGGGAAAGTGGAAGCTCCGTATTATCTGGTTTCTTTCAAAAGGTCCAGTGAGGTTTAATCAACTGCAAAGGCTATTGGGAAATATAACAACTAAAACTTTGACGTCACAACTTCGTGAGCTTGAGGAACAGGACATAGTAAGAAGAGTTGTATATCCCGAGACTCCACCGAAGGTGGAATATACGCTGACCGAATTAGGTAAAACGATGAACCCTATTTTGAAAGAACTTTGTGACTGGGGTACCTATTACCAAGAGTATATTCGCAGTGAAGCCACTTCATAATACGTTTAACAATGAGCAGGCTAAATGACATTAGTAGCGGATGATAATTGGGTCACCATCGTTTGAGATGTTAAAGAGTTTTTCTGCATTGCTGTAACTCAAATTAACACAACCATGGCTACCGCTATAGCGATAAATATCTCCACCTAATGCTCCACTCTACGGAGCATTGTGGAAGCCAACTTCCTGACTTTTCACGCCCATTCAGAAGTCAACTCGTGCGTCCCAACCTGGTTTGCCGCTTTCGTCATTTGAACCAAGAAGGCGAGTGTTTCTGATATGACTTGTTATAAACCAAACGACGGACTGTTATGTTCGTATGCATATACCAATATTACTAATATTGGTATTAAGCAATGTGATTCTGATTTTTCTTCTGCCAGTTCATTAATCACTTCTCGCTTAGGTTCAGAGTATCTTGATTTTATGGCAAACAAAGAGCGTGTTGTAGATCTTCTGTAAGACATAAAAAAATGCGCGCTTCAGAATTGTTTTCTAAAGCGCGCATAATTCTTATTCTCAAAGAAAATCTAGTAGTGAATGATAATCGGATCTCCGTCTTTGGCAACATCAAAAAGTTTCTGAGCGTTTTCATAGCTTAGGTTAATGCAGCCATGGCTACCACCAGTTTTATAGATATTTCCACCAAATGCACTTCTCCATGGAGCGTTGTGGAAGCCAACTTCTTGACCTTTTACGCCAAGCCAGAAATCAACCTTTGTATCCCATCCTGGACGACCGGACTCATCGTTTGGTCCTAAAAGGCGTGCATCTCTAATGTGGCTGGTAATATACCAGACTCCTTCTGGAGTGTTGTGATGTCCGTCTGGGATTCCTGTTACTACATCGGCTTCCCAAAGAATTGTGCCATCATCACCATAAAGAACAGCATGCTGAGTGGTAAGGTCAACGTCAATATAACGACCGCCCCAGTCCTGCTCGCCCTGTTTAGTAAATGTACCGGCCGACTGTTTTGTAGGCAGTTCAATCTTTGTTGCCTGACCAGCGGACAGACCGTCAGAGATAGCTTTTACAGCAGCATCATTATCAATAACCCAACCGTATGCACCAGCGGCCTTTGTAGTGAATTCTTTTCCATCCCAGCGCTTATACGTTCTTGAAGTTCCACGAGTATCTACTGCAGGAGCAAGGGTCTCGTTGACCCATTTGGTAATAGCGTCTGTATCAAATGAAATAGAGAGATTCTCATCAAACTTAATCCAGCTAGCAATGGTGTCTTGATCAAGCTGATATGCAACAGAGTCACCCAACATCAAATCAACCGCAGAGGCAACGTAGGAATTAGCTGTCTTTAAGGCAGCATCAAGATCTTCTGCGCTCATGAGGCTTTCTGGGCCAAGCTGTACGGTAGTGCTTAGATTATCAAAAGCGGTTTGCAAGTCTTTATGGACACCCTCAAGAGATAGTCTTGTAGCAATAGCGTCGTCAGCAAAAATAAACTTTTTAGCCGAGCTATCGTAGGTAATACCATTGTTCTCTAGAGTTTGAGCAGATTCTTTTGCCTGCTCAATTCTTTGATTAAAGAGTGCGTCTGCCTTGCTTGTATCATACGAAGCGGTTGCATGTGGGCTCAAGGACCTGCTACGAGTAATTTCCAGTGGCCACATCCAAGGATTCTGCTGGCTAATAGCATCGTGAGCATATCCAGCGGCGTCGTACGTCAAATCAATGTCAGATGCCTTGATGGTTAAATCTACGCCGTTTCCAGAGACTTGGACGGAGTAATTTGAGGCCTCGTTTGCTCTAGAAGCTTGTAAATCTGAAGCAGGTTTCAAGGAGTAGTCCTTACCATAAATGCTGGTTTGAGGCATAAAGAAGAAGTTAAAGAAGATTGCTCCACCCACATACACAAGGGCGAGAACACCAACGAGTACAACAGGTATCTTCCACCACTGATGTTTCTTGTGAACAACGGGAGTCTCTTCTTTTTCTCCAAGCTCTGCGCTATCAAGGGGAGTAATGACAGTTAGATCATCTGCCTGCTCTTCTGGCGCTTCCGCTGATTGTGAAGAATCATTAAGCTGATTGGCTTTTACCTGCTCTTCATTGAGAGCAACGTACATATCAGTATCGCCAAGGCTTGGTACTGAGTCTTTAAGAGAAGGCGCTTTCTCTGTAGCTTCCTCTGAAGAAAGAGGTTGTAGGTTAGCGGTATGAGAAGCAGAGCTTTTTGCAAAGTGCTTAGCCAAGGAGCACTCCTTATAAAAACGAAGTTACATAGCAAAAATCAGTGTGTTTTGACAAACAGACTTTCTGCAAATGAGTCAAAGACACATTCATTTAGTGTAGTGCATATTCACCACATATTTTATGGAACTTACGTGGAATTATTTTCTATAGGAGATGAACAAAACTGGAGTAATATATACGACATTTAGAAATAATTATTTTTCAATTGCAGGGGGAGTAATAGCGTATGTCATCAACTAGAGTCAATAGTACTACGCAAAATATTAGATGTGTTTGTACTGCTCTTGCCGTACTTCTTTTATGCATTTCAGCTTTTCCTAAAATTGCTGTAGCTACTGCTTCAACTAGCCAATCAAATTCTCATTCTACTAATCAGTTGTTACTGCATACTGATGTCAAATCGTATGAGCTTCTTCCTTCTGATTTTGCTTCGCTTGTTGGCAATGATTCAACATCGTTTGATAACCTTGAGCAAGTTAAGCCTTATGAGGCAGTTAACACTGATTCTCATCCAAACTATAGCAAGGTAAGTGATTTTGTTTATTTAGATAGAGATCAGTTTGACTTGTCGCTTTTCTCGCCAGATGATTCTCTGAGATATACAACAGATGATGCAGCTGTAGATGCATACATTCAGACTCACCCGGAGCTTGCTGGTGTGACTGATCGTAGAATTTTGCTTCCAGTGTTTGAATTTGATTCAGACAATGATATTCAGACTCACAGAGACAGAGTTAATTCTTATATTGCTCATGGTCAGCTGGCACAAGGGTCGGTTGGTCAGGATAATACCGCTGTTATTGATACCAGTTTGCCTATGGGTCAGTATAAGCTGGAAAAAACGCTCTCGTATGATCAAGAGCATGGCTTCTATTACATTTACACCATGCACGTGGGTGTATCTAATATTGATCGTAACCTCACAACGTTTGTTGATAGCAACGGAAATAAGACTGAAAAACAAGGTCTGTTCCTGGCTCCAGAGGTAGTGGGTAATGACATTCTTGACCATAAAGAAGTGGATTCTTATACGATTTCTGCTGGTTATGATGGTGATGGTAATGTTGCTCGTCCAACTACGTATGTAACACATATTACGTATTACTACACCCTCGCGCACACCGCATATGTCTCTGATAATGGAACTACCTTAAAACCTATTGACGCTGGTCTTCAGAATGCTCCTGCTACCATCTCTTCTTACAACTATGACCACACGGTTGATGCAGGAACAAGGCGAGTGCTGGACATTGATGCCGTAACAGCTCGTCTTATGGCAGAGATTCAATCGCAAGATATTACACAGCTTTTCCCTGTTAGTGCTGCTACGCACAATGGCGATATTGTTATCAGTAGGACTCCTGGATATGATACCTACGATGTTCAGTTGTTTGAGAATGGTCAATTTACTATCGATATGACTTATATGCCAGATGGCACACCTCGTGTCGTTGATGCCGACGGCAATGCTATTTATTTCTCTAATCACTTTAAGGATGTTGTTTATTCTTCATATCAAGATGACACCTTGCCTGTTGGTCAGTATCGAATTGAATATCTGCTTACCCCAACATCTGCAGATCCAGATAACTTTGATTCGTACCAGCATTTAAAAGTCAATCTTGTTATTGGCACAAGTGATACTTCTCAGCCAGCCATTACTGCAAATTGGACTCACGTATACGTGAAGCAGCCTGAGACTACGCCAGAAACACCTGAGACGCACACTCCTGAGGAGCCTCAGCAAGCTCAGAAGAAGTCACAGCTTCCTGATACTGCAGATTATTCTCAGATTGCGCTTCAAGGCACACTTGTCTTTTCCTCTGTCTCACTGGTTTCTCTGAGCTTCTTCCTCAAGAGAAAGCTGCTACAGAAGTAATCTAGGAATATATGACGTTACTCTTGCCTCAAGAGTGAGAGAATACTGTCTATCAAGAGGCGAGAGGTACGTTATTTATGTCAACACATCCAGTTATTCACATAGATTCATCTGACGACAGCCGCCTTGATGTGTATGCTCGATTGACTGATAACCAGCTTCGTAATCGTCTTGACCCAACTCGCGGCGTCATGATTTGTGAGTCACATTTTGTGATTGAGACTGCGCTTGCCGCAGGCTGCAAGCCGCTTTCATTTCTTGCAAATACTTCTCATACAGATAATATTTTGCAAATTGTCGAGAAGTTCCATCCTTTGTCAGATGACGTTCCTATTTTCATTCTTCCAGATGAGCAGCTTACACAGCTTATTGGCTACAAGATGAATAGAGGAGTGCTCTGTGCCATGAGGAGACCTCAAGGTGCATCGCTAGAAGAGATTCTAAGCACGTCAAAGCATATTGCCGTACTAGAAGATTTAGTAGACGTTAACAACGTTGGCGCTGTCTTTAGGTCAGCTGCGGCCCTCAATGTAGATGCTGTTATCTTGACTGCCAAGTGCGCCGACAACCTCTCAAGGCGTGTCCTGCGGGTTTCTATGGGAACGGTTCTTAAGGTACCTTGGACTCGTTTGGATGAAGAGACAACTTCACTGGATTTTATAGAAAAGCTCAAGGCTCATTCTTTTACTACGTGTGCCCTTGCACTCACAGATTCTGCAGTACCTCTTAATAAAGAGCTGGTAAAAGGCAAAAAAGCTGCACTATTCTTTGGCAGTGAAGGCTATGGACTTGATATGAAAACCATTAAGGCTTGTGACATTACCACCATCATCCCCATGTCTCATCAGGTAGATTCACTTAATGTTGCTGCGTCATCTGCTGTTGCTTTTTGGGAACTTTTTGCTCGATAGCCTGGACGGAATATCTTTGCATCTGGTACAAAAAACGGCCACCTACAAGAGTGAACTGCCTCCCATTTCTTGGACACGAGAAATATGAGTCAGTTCAAAACACACCTAAGTCGGATAATCTGTCAAAAAGACGTATACATTACGCTGAAAATACCCCAATCATGCAGATTATCGTCATTAGGTGTGTAAAATGCCCGCAATTGAACAGAATATCTGACTTAGGTGTGTTTCGTAGATACTAAATTTATCGATAGTTAAATTTCTTATATTAGCCTATTCATGTTTAAGCATATTAGATGAAGTTTATGCATAGAGATGCATATCAAGTAGTAACCGCCTAGCTGCCTGGCTATCTTGATTAGGAACATGTCGATTCTTCAGCAGAACCTACCAAAGCTGCGCTATTTTGTGCGCCAGGTCTAAAAGCCGACGCTAACACGCTGCAGAATCATAATCACCCGCATATAAACTGCCTCCCATTTCTTATGTCCAAGAAATGGGAGGCAGTTCAGAATAGGCGGCTGTTTAATTTTACTTATGAGACAAAATTACTCTGCTGAAGAAGTAGAGGAGCCTTCCTCATTGGTGTTCTCAACTACTGGTGCAAAGGTATTCTCGCGCTTGAGGATATTCATGAACTCCTCGCCGGTAATAGTCTCCTTCTTCTGCAGGTAGTGAGCAATTTCATGCAGCTTAAAGCGGTTCTCTTTAAGCGTCTGGAGTGCACGCTGGTGGCCCTCTTCAACAATGCGTCTAACTTCAGCATCGATCTCTTCAGCGGTTGCCTCAGAGCAGGTGAGGGAAGAGCCGCCACCAAGATAACGGCTTTGCTGCTGGCTGAGGGTAACCATGCCAAGTTTGTCAGACATGCCGTACTGCGTAACCATAGCGCGAGCAATTGCTGTTGCACGCTCAATATCGTTGGAAGCGCCATTGGTCATCTCGCCAAAGATAAGTTCTTCAGCTGCGCGTCCACCACAGAGAACAGCAATCTCATCCATTGCCTGGCTTTTGCTCATGAGATAACGCTCATCATCCTCAACCTGCATGGTAAAGCCAAGAGCTCCGCCAGTACGAGGAACAATGGTGATCTTGGTAACAGGAGCATCGTTTTTCTGGATGGCACCAACAATTGCATGGCCGGTCTCGTGATAAGCCACAACGTCCTTCTCGTGCTCAGAAAGAACAGTGTTCTTCTTCTTTGCGCCGGCAATAACAACGTCAACGGACTCAGCAAGGTCTTCGGTGGTAACACGACGACGACCAAAGCGAACAGCACGAAGAGCCGCCTCGTTGATGATGTTTGCAAGGTCTGCACCGGATGCGCCTGGTGTGGATTTAGCAATAATAGAGAGGTCAACGCCTGGCTCCATCTTTACATCATTGGCGTGAATCTGAAGAACTGCCTCACGACCCTTAAGGTCTGGAAGCTCAACAGGAATACGGCGGTCAAAACGGCCAGGACGCAGAAGTGCCTTGTCCAAGGTCTCAGGGCGGTTAGTTGCTGCAAGAACAACAATACCCTTGTGGTTATCAAAGCCGTCCATCTCAGAGAGCAGCTGGTTTAAGGTTTGCTCACGCTCATCGTTGGAGTTAAGAGAAGCATCACGGCGCTTACCAACCGCATCAATCTCGTCAATAAAGATGATGCAAGGAGCCTTTTCATTTGCTTGCTTGAAGAGGTCGCGGACTTTTGCAGCACCGCGTCCAACAAACATCTCAACAAACTCAGAGCCAGCAATCTGGAAGAAAGGAACGCCAGCCTCACCAGCAACTGCCTTAGCAATGAGGGTCTTACCAGTACCTGGAGGGCCTACAAGCAAGGCGCCACGAGGGCAGCGAGCACCAATCTCTTTGTACTTATCAGGAGTCTTAAGGAAGCTAACAATCTCTTGCATAGACTCTTTAGCCTCTTCTTGACCAGCTACGTCTTTAAACGTAATGCCTGTGTCTTCTCCCTTAATTTCTTTAGCACTTGAGCGACCAAGATTGCCGCCAAGACCTCCAAAGCCGCCACCAAAGTTCATGGAAGGACCATCGTCACCCATGGCGCGTTTAAGGGATCGGTTGATAAAGTAGCCAATGCCCAAGAAGATGACAAGAGGGATTCCATACTGAATAAGGGCATAGAGCAGCATATTTGTAGAGTTGTCAGGAATAGAAGCCGAGAAATCAACTTTGTGATCTCTAAGCGTCTGAACCAGCGTTGAATCATTAGGGAACTGCGTAGTCTCAAAGACCTTCTCGGAATCTCCAGAGCCAGTTGTGAATCTAATGTTTCTGCTGCCCGTATTAAGGTCTACCTTGGTAACTTCATTGTTGTCAATCTTGTTAAGGAACTCACTGTACGAGACAGTTTGTACCTGTTGACGCAGAAGTCCTGGTAATAATGTGTTGCTAAGCAGGAGATATACAAAGATGGCTACTGCAATATAGAGTAGCATCGACATAGATCTACGGTGCTTGTTATTGTTATCTGCCATACACGTCCCTTTACCTGTTTGGCTCAAATATGATATGAGCTCACTTAGATATTAGGTTTGTTGTACCCACTCTTCTTTTTTTATTTCTAAAAAAATTTAAAATTTGGATTTCGCATAATTTGTTAAAAACGGTTTAAGCGTGTGTATTACTTAGTTCAATGAGTGCAAGACGTGGTAGTATTACTTACACAAGCTATGATGAGGACAGTAGCTGGGTAGCGCAAATCTCAAGCGAGCGGAGTTGGTGGAAGTCCGCATTTGCGTCCGTGTGAACATCACCTCGGAGCTGCAGTTCAAACGTACAGGTTTTTGTACTAGTAGATGCTGCCGGAAATGGTCGCCGTGACAGGCCAGCCGAGTAAACGGACATATCCGTCGCTGGGTGGTTACAACGAAGTGTATTGTGGCGCTTCGTCCCAGCTGTGAGGGACGGGCGCTTTATTTGTGCCCAGAAAGGTTGTGCTTGATGGCAAACGAGTACAAAAAGACCACCAACCTGCCAAACACAGGCTTTCCTATGCGCGCATCACTTGCGCAGAACGAGCCTCAGCGTTTGGCTGATTGGGACCAAAACAACGTCTATGAGCTCCTGATGAAGAAGAATGAGGGACATGACAAGTTTGTCCTTCATGATGGACCTCCTTATGCAAACGGTCCAATTCACCTGGGTCACGCACAGAATAAGATTTCCAAGGACATCATCAACCGCTATAAGGCTATGCAGGGCTTCCAGACTCCTTACGTTCCTGGTTGGGACTGCCATGGTCAGCCAATCGAGCACAAGGTTGAGCAGATGCTTGGCACTGAGAAGTTCAATCAGTTATCTACCGAGAAGATCCGCGAGCTCTGCCGCAAGATGGCGGTTGAGCAAGTAGATACCCAGCGTCAGGGCTTTAAGCGCCTTGGTGTTTTGGGCGAGTGGGATAACCCTTATCTCACTTACGTCAACGATTACGATGCAACTGATGTTGAGATCTTCAAGGCAATCTACGACAAGGGTTCTGTGTATAGAGGAACCAAACCTGTTCACTGGTGTACTCATGACCACACTGCTCTCTCTGAGGCTGAGATTGAGTATCACGATGTCACCTCTACTGCAATCTTTGTTCGCTTTGAGCTAACTACGATTCCTGAGGGTCTTGAGGCTTACGCAGGTAAGACTTGGGTAGACATCTGGACTACAACTCCATGGACAATGCCTGCTGACGAGGCAGTTATTCTGCACCCTGAGGCTAACTATGTTGCTCTTGAGCTTCCTGATGGACACATAGAGATTGTTGCTGAGGCTCTTGCAGAGAAGGCTGCTACCAAGTTTGGCTATACCGATTGGAAGCTGGCTCAGGATGCAGAAGGCAACACCTGGAAGAAGACTGGTGTTGAGCTTGCCGGCAATGAGTACAAGCAGCCAATCTTTGGCGATCTTGGTAACACTGGTAAGTTTATCTACGCTGAGTATGTCACCCTTGACGACGGTACTGGTGTTGTTCACTCCGCGCCTGGTCACGGTGTAGACGACTATAACGCTGGTGTTCGTTTTGATATCCCTCAGACCATGCCTGTTGATGATGACGGCCACTTCTTCAAGGGTGACGGTCAGGGCACTGGTGGCCCCTTCTCAGGTATGGAGGTCAATGAGGCTAACCCTGTCATTGTTCAGTGGCTCAAAGACCGTGGAACGCTCATTCTTGCAGAAGAGATTACCCACAGCTATCCACACTGCTGGCGTTGTAAAGAGCCCGTTATCTTCCGTGCAACAAGCCAGTGGTTTGTTTCCATGGATAAGACTGGTCTGCGTCAGCAGGCAGCAGAGGAGCTTACAAAGGTTAAGTTCTATCCTGCAAACGCGGTAAAGCGTATTGGCTCCATGGTTGAAGGCCGTCCTGACTGGTGCATTTCCAGGCAGCGCAACTGGGGTGTTCCAATCCCTGCTTTCACCTGCGAGGATTGCGGCGAAACCGTTATCAATGACCAGACACTTGACGCTGTCATCAAGCTTTTCCGCGAGAAGGGCTCTGATGCTTGGTTTACCGACGATCCTAAGACCTATTTAGGTGACGCTTGCGTCTGTCCTAAGTGTGGCGGCCACAATCTCAAGGCAAATAAGGACATTCTGGACGTTTGGTGGGATTCTGGTGTTTCTCACACTGCTGTTTGCAAACACCGTCCAAACCTTAAGTTCCCAGCTGATATGTATCTTGAGGGCTCCGACCAGCACCGTGGTTGGTTCATGAGTTCTCTCATGACTTCTGTTGGAGCCTACGGAGTTGCTCCTTACAAGTCTGTTGTCTCACAGGGCTTTACGCTTGATGGCCAGGGACGCAAGATGAGTAAGTCTCTGGGCAATGTCATTGATCCAAATGCCGTTTGTGCTGAGCGTGGCGCAGATGTCCTACGCCTTTGGGTTGCTTCCGTTGACACTTCAACTGACGTTCCTTGCGATGACGCCATTCTTTCCCAGGTGGGCGATGCATACCGTAGGTTCAGAAACACCCTGCGTTTCCTTCTTGGCGAGCTTGAGGGCCAGTTTGATCCTGCTACCGATGCAGTTGCTGTAGCGGACCTTGAAGAGTATGACCGTCTTGTTCTTGCACGTATGTGCGAGGTTCATGCTGCAGTCACTGAGGCTTACGAGGGATATCGCTTTAATAACGTCTTCCGTACCCTCTATGATTACATCATTGAGCTTTCCAACGGTTATTTGAACGCAACTAAGGACCGTATGTACTGCGATGCTGCAGACTCTGCAACACGCAGAAGCGCTCAGACTGTTTGGGCAGAGATTCTCTCCATGCTTGTTCATGACCTGCAGCCAATTCTGGTTTACACCATCGACGAGGCTATGCAGTTCCTGCCAGAGTTTATGCGTGACGGCCAGAAGTACGCCGCACTTCTCGACTGGTATAAGGCTCCTATGACCACCGAAGAGTACACTGCGCTGCTTCCTGCATATCAGGTACTGGTTGATGCTCGCGCTGCCTATACCAAGGCATACGAGACAGCTCTTGAGGCGGGCGTAGTTACCGAGAAGACCACGCAGGCTACACGTGCAGAGGTTACGCTTACCGCTGAGCAGGCTGCATCTATTTCTCACGCCGGTCTTGACTTTGCTGAGGCATTTGTCTGCTCTGAGGTTACTGTTTCCGAGGGCTCTGAGCTGAGCGTAAGCGTCTATCCTGCAAACGGCGAGCGCTGTGACCGCTGCTGGAATTATCGCGAGCTTGGCGAGGATCATCTCTGCCACCGCTGTCACGACGTTGTTGCGTAAATGAACACTGACCAGCAGCAACATACAACTCACACACTAGTGACCCGCCTTGCAGTTCTCTGCGGGGCGGGCGCTGTTGCCTGTGTGCTTGACCAGGTAACCAAGCTCTGGGTACGAACCTCAATTCCAGAGGGAACCGCAGTACCTTTTATCCCCGGTGTTATGGAGCTCTTCCATGTGAGTAACACCGGTGCAGCGTTTTCTGTGGGCTCTGGAAACGCCCTCTTTTTTGTGGGTCTCACTGCCGTGGTCATTGCCGCTCTTGTGGGCTTTGTAGTTCGCGAGAAGAACCTCCCGCTGCCGCTTATTGCGCTTTTGGGAGGCGTTGCGGGTGGCGGAATTGGTAACGCTATTGACCGTGTTTTGTATGGTCAGGTTACTGATTTCTTTGCTACAACGTTTATTAATTTTGCCGTGTTTAATGTGGCAGATATCTTTGTGACCTGCGGCATCCTTATTGCTTTTGTGTACTGGATAATCTGGGACAAAAAGCAACAGCAGGGTAGTGGCAATGAATGAGCGTATCGTTGACATACTAGTTGGACCAGAAGGGGACGGCGTCAGATTAGATGCGTTCCTTTCTGCCCAAGATACACTCCCTTCAAGAAGTGCTTGCGCAAAGCTGGTAGAAGAGGGAAGAGTAACCATCAACGCTACGCTAGCTACCTCCAAGTCAGAAAAACTTATGTTGGGCGATAGGCTCTTAGTGTCTCTTCCAGACGCACAGCCTCAAACGGGACTTTTACGTCCAAACCCAGATATTCCCCTTGATATTCGCTTTGAGGACCAGTACCTCATAGTGCTCTCTAAGCAGATTGGCCTTGTCTGCCATCCATCTCCTGGTCACGTTGATGACACCCTGGCAAATGCGCTGGTAGCACACTGTGGCTACGAGCACCTAGGAATGCTTCAGGGAGAAGAACGTCCTGGTATTGTGCATCGTCTTGATATGGATACGTCTGGTCTTATGCTGGCAGCAAAGTCAGACGAGGCGCAAAAGGCTCTTCAAGACCTCATTAGGCTGCGCGTGCTTGACCGACGCTACATTGTGCTGGTGCAAGGCTATGTTGCCCACGATTCTGGCACCATTGAAACGGGCATTGCTCGCTCAACACGAGACCGTCTCAAAATGACCGTATCAGACGCGCCTGGCGCACGAGAGGCCATTACCACCTTTAGAACGCTTGAGCGCTTTGAAGCGGGCAGAAAAGGCGAGGGTTACTCGCTTCTTGAGTGCCATCTCTATACAGGTCGCACACACCAGATTAGAGTTCACATGCGCCACATTGGTCATCCTGTTGTTGGCGATCAGCTCTACGGTAAAAAAGATACAAGCCTTAACCTTGGGCTTAACAGACAGTTTTTACACTCCTGGCATGTTCAGTTTGAGCACCCTTTTACGGGCGAGAATATCGTGGTAGCAGACACGCTACCAAAAGACCTGCAAGAAGCCCTACTCTCTCAGAGCACTATGTCTATGGGAAGGACTTCTGTAGGAGAAGAGATTTGTCCTCAATTGTTCAAAGCTTAATTTCACGTTCAGGTCTATTTCGGCTAAA
This sequence comes from Atopobium sp., assembly GCA_015258715.1. Classification (GTDB taxonomy): domain Bacteria; phylum Actinomycetota; class Coriobacteriia; order Coriobacteriales; family Atopobiaceae; genus Lancefieldella. The sequence continues at coordinate 105,926 of JABZHR010000004.1, read as the reverse complement.
CTAATACCTTAGTAAGTTTTACTTTTTGTTGTAGGTGCAGCTTGAGTTTTGGCTGTTGATATGAGCTTAGGGATGTTATATGCCATTGCAATTTAACAGACTCGGTATCACACCAATTGTTGTTTTTAACTTTATTATCTGGCTTTTCTTTACACTCGCATACTTTTATCAGATTGTGTACATTCTTCGTGTCTTAGTTAAAGGCGAGGTAAAACTTCCAGAGGCAAAAAAGCAGCACCGCTATGCCTTCTTTATTGCTGCCCACAATGAAGAGCCAGTTATTGGCAACCTTGTCAGGTCCATTCTTTCTCAGGATTATCCTCGAGAGCTGATGGATGTCTTTGTTGTTGCAGATGCTTGTACCGATAAAACAGCTGAAGAGGCGAGAAAAGCTGGAGCAATTACATGGGAGCGTAATGACCTTGCTCGTAAAGGTAAGAGCTGGGTTATGGATTACGGCTTTGATCGCATCCTTAATGAGTACGGCGACAAATACGAGGCATTCATTATTATGGACGCCGATAACCTGGTTTCTCCAAGCTACTTAAAAATTATGAATCAGGCTTTTGATGCAGGATATCTTGTCTGTACCAGCTACAGAAACTCAAAGAATTTTGATTCCAGCTGGGTAAGCTCTGCATACGCAACCTGGTTTATGCGCGAGGCAAAGTTCTTGAATAATGCCCGTATGATGATGGGTACCAGCTGCGCTGTTTCTGGTTCCGGCTGGATGGTTTCTTCTCGCATTATTAAAGGCATGCATGGATGGGATTTTCATACCCTCACCGAGGATATTCAATTCTCCACGTTCTGCAGTGCTCACAATATTCAAATTGGCTATGCACCTGCAGAATTCTTCGATGAGCAGCCTTTGACCTTCAAGGCATCGTGGACACAGCGTATGCGTTGGACAAAAGGCTTTTACCAGGTGTTCTTCTCGTATGGTTTTGATCTTATTAAGGGTATTTTTAAGGGTCAGTTTGCTTCATACGATATGCTCATGACCATTGCGCCAGGCATGATTTTGACACTGCTTTCAGCCTTTATTAATGGTACTTACATGCTAGTTGGCTATTTGAGCCACGGCTTCGTTGCTACTGACGCAGAGATTGCTATGAGTGTGGGATCTTTGGTCATGACGGTCTTCTCGATGTATGTGGTCTTCTTTATTCTGGCGCTTATTACCACCATCTCGGAGTACAAGCATTTCCATGTAAAGAAGAAATGGCGTATTTTTACCAATCTCTTCACGTTCCCTATTTTTATGATGACGTATATCCCAATTACCGTTGCAGCTTTGTTTAAAAAGGTTGAGTGGGTTCCTACAAAACATGACATTGCTGTTAACTTTGAGGATGTTATTGCTTCAAGTGGGAGTTCAAATTAAATAATTAACTCCACTGGTGGTACAATGCCAAAACACGTTGAGCATGACCGGTAGGTCAGGAGGGAGCCAAAAACAATGGCAAAGTTCTTCGAAGGCGAATCGCATACCTTTTCTGAGTATCTTTTGGTTCCTGGCTATTCATCAGCCGAGAACATCCCTGCAAATGTTTCTTTGAAGACTCCTCTGGTAAAGTTTAAGCGTGGCGAGAAAAGCGCAATTGAGCTCAACATTCCTATGGTGTCTGCAGTAATGCAGTCAGTTTCTGGTCCTCGTCTGGCAATTGCCTTGGCCCAGCAGGGTGGCATTGCCTTTATTTATGGCTCTCAGTCTGCTGAGGATGAGGCTCAGATGGTTCGCGAGGTTAAGAGCTACAAGGCAGGCTTTGTTGTTTCTGACTCCACCCTTACTCCAGAGATGACCCTTGGTGACGTGCTTGATCTTAAAGAGAAGACTGGTCACTCCACCATGCCTGTCACAGATGACGGCACTTCTCGCGGTAAGCTCGTAGGTATTGTTACCTCTCGTGATTATCGTCCTTCTCGCGATGATCGCTCTAAGCTTGTTTCTGAGTTTATGACCCCAGCTGATAAGCTTATTACCGCAGCTGAGGATACGACCCTTAAAGAGGCAAATGACATTATCTGGGACAACAAGCTCAACACCCTTCCTGTTGTCGATAAGAACGGCCACCTGGTTAGCCTTGTATTCCGCAAGGATTATGATTCCCACAAGTCTGCTCCAGATGAGCTTCTTGATGACTCTAAGCGTTACATGGTTGGCGCTGGTATTAATACTCGTGACTATGAGACTCGTGTTCCTCTGCTTGTTGAGGCAGGTGCTGATGTTTTGTGCATCGACTCATCTGAGGGTTACTCCGAGTGGCAGAAGCGCACGCTTGAGTGGGTTCGTGCGACCTACGGTGATTCCGTCAAGATTGGTGCTGGCAACGTTGTAGACGCTGAGGGCTTCCGCTTCCTGGCAGAGGCTGGCGCTGACTTTATCAAGATTGGTATCGGCGGCGGTTCTATCTGTATTACTCGTGAGCAGAAGGGTATTGGCCGCGGTCAGGCTACCTCTGTTATTGATGTTGCTCGCGCTCGTGATCAGTACTTTGAGGAGACTGGCGTCTATATTCCAATCTGCTCTGACGGCGGAATTGTCTACGATTACCACATGACCCTTGCGCTTGCTATGGGCTCTGACTTTATGATGCTTGGTCGTTACTTTGCTCGTTTTGATGAGAGCCCATCAGACCGCGTGATTGTCAACGGCTCCTACATGAAGGAGTACTGGGGCGAAGGCTCTGCTCGTGCTCGTAACTGGCAGCGCTATGACCTTGGCGGCAACAAGCGCGGCCTTTCCTTTGTTGAGGGAGTTGACTCGTACGTTCCATACGCAGGTCCTCTGAAGGACGGCGTCGAGGCTTCGCTTCTGAAGGTCAAATCCACCATGTGCAACTGCGGTGCTCTTGACATCCCTGAGCTTCGCGATAAGGCAAAGATTACGCTTGTCTCTTCAACTTCAATTGTTGAGGGTGGCGCACACGACGTCTTGCTGAAAGACTCAAACCAGCAGGTCAGTTACAATTTCCGTTCGTAGCTCACAGGATTTATGGACTACTGGCGTCACCAAGTATTTTGCTTGGTGACGCATCGCTATAAGAAAGGGGAACTCGTGGAAAACGAGGAAGTACAGAACGTATCCGATACAGGTGATTTTCCTGCCTACGATGCTGAGGCTATTGAAACTAAGTGGCAGCGTGTCTGGGAAGAGCAGAATCTTTACAAGACAGAAGAAGACAGCTCAAGGCCTAAAAAATACGTTCTAGAGATGTTCCCTTATCCTTCGGGCGATCTTCACATGGGTCATGCTCGTAACTACACCATTGGCGATGCTATGGCTCGTCAGGCCCGTATGCGCGGCTTTGATGTCTTGCATCCAATGGGCTTTGATGCTTTTGGTCTTCCTGCAGAAAATGCTGCTATTAAGCACAATACTCAGCCTTCTGTGTGGACCCATAAGAATATTGACCAGGCTGTAAAAACCATGTTCCGTATGGGCTTTGCCTACGATAAAGACCGCATGTTTAACACCTGTGACCCTGAGTACTACAAGTGGGGTCAGTGGATCTTCCTCAAGATGCTTGAGAAGGGCCTGGTATATCGTGCAACAAGTCCTGTTAACTGGTGTCCTAACGATAAGACTGTTCTTGCAAACGAGCAGGTAGTTAACGGTAAGTGCTGGCGCTGTGGCGCGGTTCCAGAGAAACGTGAGCTTTCCCAGTGGTACCTGCGCATCACTGATTACGCTCAGGAGCTCCTTGATGATCTTGATCAGCTTGAGGGTTGGCCAGAGCGTGTTCGCGCTATGCAGGCAAACTGGATTGGTCGCTCTGAGGGCGCAGAGATTGACTTTACCTTGGCAGATACTGATGGTGTCACACCAACTGATACCAAGATGACTGTCTTTACCACTCGTGCAGATACCATTTACGGCTGCACCTTTATGCTACTTCCACCAGAGTCTAAGCTTGCCGCTGAGCTGGTAGGGGATTCAGAGTACAAGGCTGCTTTTGACGTTCTTCATGAGGAAGCCGTAAAGGTTTCTTCCATTGATCGCCAGGGTACCGATCGCGAGAAACACGGTGTATTCACAGGCCGTTACGCAATTAATCCTGTTACCGGACAGACCGTACCAATTTGGGTTGCTGACTACGTCCTTCTCGACTATGGTACTGGCGCTGTTATGGGTGTTCCATCAGGCGATAAACGCGACTTTGACTTTGCTAAGAAGTACGACCTGCCTATTGTTCCTATCATTTGTGAAGAGGGAACTGATATCTATGAGGAGCTCAAGGGAGTTTCTGATTACAAGGTAACCTCTGTTGACTGGGACGGACCAATGGATACCGTAGGTATTCTCGTCCAGTCCGGTCCTTTTACCGGTCTTCGTGGCGGTAAACATTCCGAGGCAGAAGAGGCTGTTGTTGCTTATCTGACTGAGCACAACGTTGGTCGTAGAACTGTCCAGTTCCGTCTTCGTGACTGGCTCATTTCCAGGCAACGCTATTGGGGCAATCCAATTCCTATGATTCACTGCGATTGCTGCGGTGACGTTCCTGTTCCTTATGATCAGCTTCCTGTCATGCTTCCAGATAATCTTGATCTGGCAGCAGGAGACACTCTTGCTGAGTGCAAGGAGTTTGTAGAGACCACCTGTCCTCAGTGCGGAAAGCCTGCAAAGCGCATCACTGATACCATGGACACTTTCACCTGCTCTAGCTGGTATTATCTGCGCTATTGCGATCCACACAACACCGAGCTTCCTTTCTCCAAAGAGTCTGTGGACCGTTGGATGCCGGTAGATAACTACATTGGTGGCATCGAGCACGCAATTCTGCACCTTTTGTATTCTCGCTTCTTTACTAAGGTCCTCCGTGACCTGGGTATGATTGACATCGACGAGCCATTTAAGAACCTCATGACTCAGGGCATGGTCAAGGATGAGCACGGCGACACTATGTCAAAGTCAAAGGGTAACGTGGTACCTCCAAGCTCTGTCATTGAGCCTTATGGTGCAGATACTATGCGCCTTGCTATTCTCTTTGTTGCTCCACCAGAGAAGGATTTTGACTGGGACGAGAAAGTCGTTGCAGGTGCAAACCGCTTTATCAAGCGCGCATGGCGTGTGGTATGGGAGCTTTCTCGTACTGCTGATGCTTCTGCCGTACTCGACCACACAGCTTTGGATGCAAAGTCGCTTGAGCTCAACCGCGTCCTCAACGCTATGGGAATCCGCTGCACCACCGAGTTTGACAAGGGTCAGTTCAACACTGCTATTTCTGCAGTCATGGAGCTGGTTAATGCAGCAAGCGCCTATATCAACGAGGTTCCTGCAGAGTCTAGAGATGCTGCACTTTGCTACAAGGTTGCAAATGATGTTGTTGCCATGCTGGCTCCAATCATTCCTCACTGGGCTGAGGAACTCAGCCACGAGGCTCTGGGTAAAGACACACCTGTCTATCACCAGCCTTGGCCAGAGTTTGACCCAGAGCAGGCAAAGAGCAATACCGTTGAAATTGCTGTTCAGCTCAAGGGCAAGGTCCGCGCTCGCATTGAGGTTGCTGCCGATGCTTCTGAGGAAGAGCTCACTGCAGCCGCAACTGAGGCAATTGCCGATCAGCTTGAGGGTAAAGAGATTAGAAAAGTCATTGTTGTTAAGGGCCGACTTGTGAATATCGTTGCCTAACAGCAAAAACACTTGACGAGAAGCCCTTTATCTCGTAAGATATTTCTAAACGTAGTTGTTATTAGTTGGAAGTGGGGTTGAGTTTTGACCCCGCTTCCTTTCTGTATGTAGATGAGGAGGTCAAATGCAAAACGAAGGTGCAACAAAGAAAATCTTGTCCGCACTAGAGCAGGCTGCACTCAATCACCACATTGATATTGTTGATGTTGAGATTGTTGGTTCTTCTAAGAATCCTGTGGTCAGAGTAAGAATTGACCATGATGATGAGACAGCAGAGACCATTTCTCTTGATGAAGTTGCTCAAGAAACATCATGGATCTCAGATACCATCGATGAGCTTGATCCTTTCCCAGCATCATTTACCTTGGAGGTTTCTTCTCCAGGAATGGCACGTCCACTTCGTCGTGCAAAAGACTTTGAGCGCTTTGCGGGAGAAGAGATTCAGCTTCAGACTACCGCCACAGAGGGACGCCGTAAATTTACTGGCAAGCTCTTGGGTATTGAGGGTACAACTATCTCAATTCAGACAGAAGATGAGGTCTGTACTGTTGATTTATCTGAGTTAAAGAAGTGCGTTATTAAACCAGTTTTTGATTTCTCGGCCTCAGCCAAGAAGTAGATAGAGAGGATTATTCATGGCATCTGAAATGATGGAAGCTTTGATGTTGCTTTGTCAGGAGAAGCACATCGATGAGTTGTATCTGCTGGATCGTTTGGAGCAGTCTCTGGCAAAAAGCTATGCTGACGTCCTCCATCTTGATTTTGGCGCTCGTGTCACCATTGATAGGGCAACTGGCCGCGTCTACGTCTATGAGCTTGTTCCTAAGGGTGAGCCAGACGAGGAGACTGGTGAGTACACAGAGTTTGATGAGGTAGACGTAACTCCTCCAGACACCAGCCGTATTGCCGCTCAGCATGCTAAGGCAGAGATCAAGACGCTTGTTCGCAACGCTGCTCGTGCACAGATTTATGATGAGTTCCGCGGTCGTATTGGTGACATCATCACTGGTACTGTTCTTCAGTCCACTCCTGATTTCACTATCATTAAGATTCGTGAGGGTGTTGAGGCAGAGCTTCCACACTTTGACCAGCGCCGTTTCCCTGATGAGCGCGATGAGCGTCCAGCAGGCGAGCGTTACCTTCACAACCAGCGCATCAAGGCAATTATCGTTGACGTCCGCGATCCAAATGCAACTCAGCCAGCAGTTCGTGGTGAGCGTCAGCGTCCACCAATTGTTGTTTCTCGTACTCATCCAGATCTTATCCGTCGCCTCTTTGAGCTTGAGGTTCCAGAAGTTTATGACGGTGTTGTAAGCATTCGCTCCATTGCTCGCGAGGCTGGCGTCCGTTCTAAGATTGCTGTCTCTTCCGTTGATGAGCGTCTTGATCCAGTTGGTGCTTGCGTTGGTCCTAAGGGCAGCCGTGTTCGTACCGTAGTTTCTGAGCTTCGTGGAGAGCGCGTTGACGTTGTGCCTTGGTTTGACGATGCTGCTCGTTGCGTTGCATCTGCACTTTCACCTGCACGTGTTTCTCGCGTTATTGTTGATGGCGCTACGGGGCACGCAACCGTTATTGTTCCTGATGACCAGCTGTCTTTGGCTATTGGTAAAGAGGGCCAGAACGCTCGTCTTGCTGCTCGTCTGACAGGTCTTCACATTGACATCAAGAACGAGTCCCTTGCTGCAAGCATTTTGAACAACCTTCCTGAGGTAGTTGAAGAGACTGTTGACGAGGAAGAGATTGCTCATCGTTGCAAGTATGTGAGCCCTAACGGAACTCCTTGCCGCAATATGGCAAGACCTGGCTCTGATTTCTGCGGCATTCATGATGACATGGAGAATGCAGAGATTTCTTCCGATCCAGACTCACTGATCTAGGCAACTACCTGTAACTATCCCGTCAACCGGAAGGTTTCATATATGGCAAAAATGCGTGTACATGACCTTGCCAAAGAATATGGTATGCAGAGCAAAGAATTGCTCGAGCACCTTGCGGACATGAAGATTCCTGCAAAGTCTGCTTCTTCTACGCTTGAAGATGCATATATTTCTATTGTTCGTAAGAAACTCCAGCCTATTATGGAGGCTCGTGCCGCTGAAATCGCAGCTCAGAAGGCTGCCGAGGAAGAGGCTGCTGCCAAAGAGGCTAAGGCTGCTGCAGAGGCAGCAGAGGCCGAGCGTCTTGCTGCAGAGGCAAGGCGTGAAGCTGAGCGTGCTGAAGAAGAGAAGAAGCGCGCAAAGGAAGAGGCTGCTCGTAAGAAAGAAGAGGAGCGCCGCCGCGCTGAGGAAGAGAAGAAGCGTCTTGAGGCCGAAGAGGCTGAGCGTAATCGCGTAAAGGACACTGCTCCTAAGGCTGCTCCTTCCTTCAACAACCTGCTTGATCAGATTGCTCAGCAGGAAGAGGTTTTGAAACAGCAGGCTGCTGAGTCTGCTGCTCAGAAGAAGGCCGAGAAGGGACCAAGAAATCACGCTCGCGCTAATGCAAGCGAGGCAAGTGGTGCTCCTTCTCGTCATAACTTCAAGAATGAGCGCGATGACGCCTCCATGTCTGATGAGCGTCCAAATGGTAAGCGCAAGAAGAACCGTCGTGGCGGAGATGACGGAGAAGACCGTTATAGCCGTATGGCGCGTGAGGCTGAAGCTTACAACAGAAGCCGCGTTTTAGATGAGGCTCGCGTTGCTATTGAAGAGGCAAGCCGTGAATCCACTGGTCGCCGTAAAAAGCGCAAAGAGCGTCGTCAGAAGCAGGCTGCAGAGGCTGCTATGGAGCAGCGTATTGAGGAAGCACTTGCAAATGACCAGGATATTTCCCAGCTTGATACCGTAAAGGTTCCTCAGGGCTCTACTGTCTCTGAGCTTGCTGAGCTTCTTGGTGTTCCTGCAAATGACATCATTAAGCGTCTGTTCCTGCTTGGCAACCCTCTGACGCTTACCGAGACCATGTCCGATGAGCTTATTGAGATTGTTGCTGATGACCTTGGTCGCCAGATTAAGATTATGTCCAAGGAGGAGGAGAATTCCTTCACCTTCTACGATGATCCTAAGGACTTGAAACCACGTCCTCCAGTAGTTACCGTCATGGGTCACGTTGACCACGGTAAGACCTCGCTTTTGGACGCAATCCGTCACACTGGCGTTGCAGCTGGCGAGGCTGGCGGCATTACACAGGCAATTGGTGCATCTCAGGTCACCATTAACGGCCGTGAGATTACCTTCATCGATACCCCAGGTCACGAGACCTTTACCGCTATGCGTGCTCGTGGTGCAAAGGTTACCGATATTGTCATTCTGATTGTTGCTGCAGACGACGGCGTTATGCCTCAGACCATTGAGTCTATTAACCACGCAAAAGCAGCTGGCGTTCCAATTGTTGTTGCTGTCAACAAGATTGATAAGCCAGGCGCAGATCCTACCCGCGTTCGTCAGGAGCTCACCGAGTATGGTGTTATTCCTGAGGAGTGGGGCGGACAGAACATGTTTGTTGACATCTCCGCTAAGCAGAATTTGGGCATCGACGATCTTCTCGAGACCATTCTTTTGCAGGCAGATGTCCTTGAGCTGAAGGCAAACCCAGACACCTTTGCTTCTGGTAACGTTCTTGAGGCTAAGCTTGACCGTGGTCGCGGTTCTGTTGCTACTGTTTTGGTTACACGCGGTACACTCCACATCGGCGATGCTCTTGTTGCTGGTATGGCCTTTGGCCGCGTCCGTGCAATGCTTGATCCTAAGGGCAACGCAGTTACTACCGCAGGTCCTTCTGACGCAGTTGAGATTCTTGGTCTGCAGACCGTTCCTGGCGCAGGCGACGAGTTCCGTGTCTTCCAGGAGGAGCGCGACGCTCGAGAGCTTGCTGACCAGCGTGCTCTTAAGGCTCGTATTGAAGAGCAGAACCGTGTTAAGCACGTTACCCTCGAGAACCTCTTTGACACCATGGCTGACCGTGACGTCAAGGAACTCAACCTCATCATCAAAGCTGATGTTCAGGGCTCCATCGAGGCTCTCCAGGATTCCCTGGACAAGATGGACCAGTCCGAGGTTCGCATCAGCACCATCCACTCTGCTGTTGGTGGAATCACCGAGACCGACGTTGTTCTCGCCGATGCATCCAACGCAATTATCATTGGCTTTGGTGTCCGTCCAGATGCAAAGGCTAAGCTTGCTGCAGAGCGCGTAGGCGTTGAGATTAGAACCTATAGCGTCATCTACAAGGCAATCGAAGAGATTGATGCTGCTCGTATTGGTATGCTTAAGCCAACTGAGCAGGAAGTTCAGACTGGCGTTGCTGAGGTCCGCGATACCTTCAAGGTTCCTAAGGTTGGTATTGCTGCAGGCTGCATGATTTCTGAGGGCGAGATTTCTCGCGACGATAACATCCGCCTCATTCGTGACGGCTTTGTTGTCTATGACGGAAAGATTGCATCGCTCAGGCGCTTCAAAGACGACGTTAAAAGCGTTAAATCCGGCTATGAATGTGGTATTGGCCTTGAGAACTTCCAGGATATCAAGCCTGGCGACCAGCTTGAGGGCTATCGCATTGAGCAGGTGGCTCGTACCGAGTAAGAAGGGACAGCATGAAACAGAATCAGTTTTCTCGTCGTACCAATGAGATTGCTCGAGAAAAGCTCAGCTGGATCCTTTTGTTTGAAATTTCTGACCCTGATCTCCAGCTTGTGACTATCACAAGCTGTGAGGTCTCGGTTGATAAGTCCTTTATGCGCGCGTATGTAAGTTGTGAGCCTGATCGCTACGAGAAGGTCCTTGCAGCTCTCAAACGTGCAAAGGGTAGGATTCGCTCGCTTTTGGGTCATGCGTTGAACTGGCGTGTAACCCCTGAGCTTGATTTTAAGATTGACACCACTACTGATGAGGCTGAGCGCATTGCTCAGGCGCTTGAGGTGGTTCCACCAACTCTTGGTGTCGAGAAAGACGAGTTTGGATACCCTCTAGCTTCTGATGAAGAGAATTCTGACGAGGAGGCGTAAGTAAGTGACGTCACTGAATACAAAAGTCAGTCGTCCAGAGTTTGACGAGGTTATAGCTCTGATAGAGCAGGCCTCGTCAATCGTTGTTTGCGCACATACATCTCCTGACGGAGATGCTATTGGCTCTGGATTAGCACTTTCTTCCATTATTCAGAGAAGATGGCCTAGCAAAACTGTCACTAATCTTTTGGCAGATGCTGATGGGGAAGTACCACGTATTTACAAGTTTCTTGATGGTACTGACAGCTTTGTGCCTGCAAATAAGTACGAGGGTACTCCAGACCTTTTTATCTGCGTAGACCTATCTACTGCAGGACGTTTGGCTGATGCAGAAGCACTGATGAGCCGTTCTAAGACGGTAGCAGTGCTTGACCATCACCCATACAACAACGTGTATTGGAATGCAGGTCTTGTGCGTCCTGATGCAGCAGCAACCGGTGTCATTATCACCGAGTTTGCCTGTCATTTGGGTGCAGAGCTTGTTCCCTCAGAGGCACAATGCCTTATGTGCGCCCTGGTAACTGATACTGGTCGTTTCCAGTACCAAAACGCTGACGGCGAGGCTTTTGAGGTTGCAAGTTTGCTGGTAGAAGCAGGCGCTTCTCCATCTCAGATTGCACTTCATGTCTATCAGAGTGATCGCTTGGCTTACCTTCACCTTGCCGCAAAGGTTATGGGCCGCATCCGCACTTTTGGTGAGGGTCGTGTTGCCTACAGCTATGTCACTACGGCAGATCTTTCTGCATCAGGCGTTCCTCTTGCCGAGATGGATGGCCTGGTAGACATTGTACGCTGCGTTGAGGGAACAGAAATTGCCCTCTTCCTCAAAGAGGTTGACGGCGGAAAAGTTCGTGGCAACCTGCGCTCCAAATCTCAGCTTGATATCTCTGGTGTTGCACGTCAAATGGGTGGCGGCGGTCACACTGCTGCTGCAGGCTTTACCGCTGAAGGCACCATTGACGACGTATTTACCCAGATAGTTCCTCTGCTTATTGATCTTCTCGCGCTTGACAAGGAGTCATAGGTGAAGCGAGGAGCAAGTGGAATTAACGCACTTATTGCAGTTGATAAGCCGCTTGGCTTAACCAGCCATGACGTGGTTTCTCGTGTTCGACGTGCATTTGGCGAGAAACGCGTGGGACACGCAGGCACCTTGGATCCTAATGCAAGCGGCGTGCTGGTAGTGGGCATTGGCCTTGCCACAAAGCTGTTGGGCCTTCTGACGCTTGACCGCAAGGGGTATGTAGCCGACATTTCGTTTGGAGCTCGCACCTCAACAGATGATGCAGACGGTGAGGTTGTGGCCACAGCTCCTGTACCTGCAGAGTTGCGTGAGGAAAAGTTTGCTCGTGGGGCCTGCGCAAAGTTGGTGGGCACCATAAATCAGCTGCCACCAGCTGTTTCAGCAATCTCTGTTGATGGCAAACGTGCCTATCAACTTGTTCGTGAAGGTAAAATGCCAGAACTAACAGCACGTAGAGTCTCTATTTACGACGCTACGCTTTTAGCGGTGCATGCGCCTTCTGCTGAGGATGACTCACTGGTGTGGACGGTTGCTTTTGATGTTTCTAAAGGCACCTATATCAGAAGTATTGCTCGTGACCTGGGTCAATCTCTTAGAACAGAAGCCCACATTAGTGGACTAAGAAGGACATTCTCTGGCCCTATTACGCTTGGTAGCTGCGCTTTATTAGAAGAGCTTGAACAAAACCCAGCTCAAGTGCTTGAAGCCAAACGCCTCAATCCAACTGAGGTTCTTGGTTATCCTGTGCACAGGTTGACTGGAGCAGAATACAAATGTGTTGAGGTTGGAAAGCGTTTTGGTATTCCAGAAGATCTTTCTGAAGTTGCCAATAACTCGCTGGTCAGCCTTGTGTGGAACGATGCTCTTGTGGGAATTTGGACAAGGCAAGGTTCCTGCCTAGTCTGCCAGACTAACTTCTCTCAAGGTATTTTGTGTAAGTAAGGACGTACGTGAACAAGGTAGAACGCATAAGAGAATCCGTTTTGTATGGAAGTCATCTGCCGGCTCCGTTTGAGCTTGGTGACGCTGACTTTTATACACTGCGTTCTGACTGCTACAGGCAGCCTTGCGTGTGCGTGCTTGGTGTCTTTGACGGTCTTCATGAGGGCCACCAGGGGCTTCTCGCCAGCGCAAAGAAAGACGCCGATGCTCGCAATGTACCACTTGTGGCTGTGACGTTTCTACCAGACCCTGTTGAGGTGCTGTTTGATGGATCTCCTCGGCGATTGCTCTCGGGAGAAGACAGGCTCCGCGCACTTGCTGCATGGGGAGTGGATGGCATTCTGGTGCATCACTTTACCCGCGAGTTTGCGGCATTGAGCGCCACGCAATACGTTGAGGATCAGTTGCTTCCAAGCGTCTCGGCCGTGTCCGTTCATGTGGGTTCTGACTTTGGTTTGGGAGCTCAAGGCGCTGAAGGAAGCGCCTTGCTCACCTCGCTTGGACACAAACACGGTTTTGAAGTTCATGCTCACGAGCTTTTTTGTTCGGGTGGACAGAAAATCTCTGCCACTCGTATTAGGGGCTTGCTTGAGCAGGGCAAAGTTGAGGAGGCAGCAAGCCTGCTCGGCCGCTGGCACTTTTTAAGCGGTGTGGTCAAGCATGGTCGTGGTCAGGGCACTGGCTTTGGTTTTCCTACGGCAAACGTCGCGCTTGACCTGCATGATTGCATTCCTCAAGACGGCGTGTATGCGTGCTATGTGGTCCACGGCGCAACAGCTTGGCCTGCTGCGGTTAATGTAGGAAAAGCTCCTTCATTTGAGTCTCAAACAGGGCCTTTGCTTGAGGCTAATCTTCTAGGTTTTAGCGGTAACTTATATGATTCAGAGGTTCAGACGGTATTTGTGAAGAGACTGAGGGAATCCAAAAAATTTGATTCGCTGGAAGACCTCAAGCAAGCCGTTCGTGGAAATATAGATTGGGTAGCCCAGAATCTGGGTACGACTTCATATAACTTAGAAAGTGGGGAGGTGGAAGATGATAACTGATGAAGATAAAGAGCGTGTACGACAGGCAACGGACTTTGTCACGCTTGTGTCAGAGACAGTTGAGCTTAAACCCCGAGGTCAGGACTATTGGGGGTGTTGCCCCTTCCACCAAGAAAAAAGCCCCTCATTTAAGATAAACCCCTCCACGGGTCTTTGGCACTGCTTTGGCGCTTGCTCCGAAGGTGGAGACGTCTTCAGTTATGTCATGAAGCGAGAAAACCTGGATTTTCCCGACGCTATTAGATATCTTGCTGATAAAGCAGGCATTACGCTTTCGGAAGAGGCTCATGTTTCTAAAGGACCTCGCAAGAATCGTTTGATTGAGTGCCTTACAGAAGCCGAGAATTACTTCCACTCCATGCTTATGCGCGGAAGGGGAGAAGGTCCTGAAGCAGCTCGTAGCTATCTCTCTGGTCGTGGATTTGGAGCAGCTGTCTGTAAGCGCTGGAAGCTGGGATACGCGCCTGGTAGAGGCGCACTTGTGGCACACTTGCGCAAATGTGGCTTTACCACGCAAGAGATGATTGCTGCCAACCTTGCTGTTGAACGCAATGGTCGCATCAGCGACTGGTTCTATGATCGAGTGATGTTCCCTATCCACGACGAGCAGGGCAGAACCATTGCTTTTGGTGGCCGAATCACTAAAAAGGTAGAAAATGCTCCCAAGTATCTAAATACCAGGGACACTTCCGTCTTTAATAAAGGCAAGCACCTCTTTGCCTACGACGTGGCAAAAGAGACTATTGCAGCTCAGTCTGAGGCCATAATTTGTGAGGGCTACACAGATGTTATTGCCATGCACGAGGCTGGCTTTACTAATACCGTGGCAGCTCTTGGCACCGCATTTACGTCTGAGCATGTCAAGCTTATTGATCGCCAGCGTGCGCGCAAGATTATTTGCATGTTTGATGGTGACGCCGCAGGCCAACACGCTGCCGCGCGTGCTATTAAATTTATCGATAAAACAACCGCTGCGTTTCTTTGTGTTGTTTTGCCAAATAACCAGGACCCCATGGAGTTTCTCGCCGAATCAGGTGCAGATAAGCTACGTCCTATCTTAGATGCAGCTCGTCCGCTTATGGACTTTGTCTTTGATGCTACAACAGCTCAGTTTGACTTATCTGTACCCGGTGGTCGAGTCAAAGCGCTTGAGGCTTTAGCGTCTCTGTTGGCCCCGCTCAAGACATCGGTGCTGCTGAGCGAGTATGCACTTCGTGTGTCCGATTTGCTTCATATTGATGTCCAGGAAGCAAAGCGCGCAATTAAGGCCGCGCCTATTCAAGATGATGCTGCTGATTCACGAACTTCTAAGATGGCGCGCAAACAGCCTCAGAAGAGTGCTCACCCCTCTTCGTATAATTCTTCTTACAACCCTGCTGCTAAAACTCCAGCTTATGCCGAGGGTTCTTCATACGATGATGTTCCACCGTATGATGAGGTTCCGCCATATGACGATTCATCATCGTATGGCGTTTCTGCTGATACGTATGAGCCACGAGGCTCACAGGGTCTCTCCGCAGAAGACCGCAGACAGGTCAACTCAGAACTTGAGCTTTTAAGCGCTATGGCAACAAATCTGTCCTTGGTGCGAGAGTATCAAGATCGTATTGCAGACTTTGTATGGGCTGATGCTCGCCATCAAACGATGGCATGGGCAATGCTTGCTACTCCAGAGGGCGCTACACCAGCGCAGGTAGTTGCTGCAGCTGCAGCTGTTGAGCCAAATGCGGCAGCTATTCTTTCGTCTGGTCGCGTGATATCTGAGGGCAACTCTGATACGCGTCGCTCACTTGAGTTTATTGTGGACACTGTTGACTACTACTCAGTGCAGCGTAAATTGCGAGAAATTCGTTCTAATTTGCGTTCCAGTTCTTATGCAGGGGAGTCTTCTGACGGAACTCTGGCAGAAGAGCAGCTTGCCGCCGCACAAGCACTTCAGACACGAGCGTTGGAGTTAGGTAAGAGGCTTACTTCAGGGCAATAAAAATACTCATTTTATGAGGATGCTACTCATCTAATTTTTTATAAATTAAAATGAGTAGTTTGATTAGGTAGAGAAACTTTTGGGTATAAAGATTTGCGCTAATCTATCGAAAGGATATTTGTGGCTGCAAAAAAGGCAAATGACGAGGTCAAACTCTCAGATGAGCTTACTAAAATTGTTGATGATCTGGTAAGTTCTTCAAAGTCTAACGGTAGTATCAGCGAAGACGATATTCAGGTTGCCATTCGTGACGTTGACGTTAACGATGATGAGCTTTCTGACCTGTATGATTCGCTGCGCGTTAAAGGTGTTGAGATTACTACCGCATCTGAAGCAACCGTTTCTTTCGCCATTGAAGATGACGCCGTAGAGGACGATTTTTCATCCGATGATGACTTGGATGACTCATCCGATTTTGATGATGAAGATGATGAAGATTTTGATGCCGTAAATGAGGCTCGCGAGGTCAAAGAGGCTCTCCGCTCTGTTTCTAAGGCAAAAGTCTCCAAGCCAAAACGTTCTTCTCGCGCTCGTGCTCGCCGTTCAGACACCACTACGGTTATGCTTACCGGCGATCCTGTCCGCATGTATCTTAAAGAGATTGGTAAGGTTGACCTGCTTACTGCATCAGAAGAGGTTCACCTTGCTATGAAGATTGAGGCAGGTACTGCAGCTTCTCAGAAGCTGGAGGACTTTGAAGATGGCCTCATCGAGCTTAACCGCGCAGAGCAGCGCCGCCTCATGCGTATTGAGTCTGTAGGACTTGATGCTAAGCAGCAGCTTATTTCTGCAAACCTTCGTCTTGTTGTCTCAATTGCAAAGCGCTATGTTGGCCGCGGTATGCTGTTCCTTGACCTTATCCAGGAAGGTAACCTTGGCCTTATTCGTGCTGTCGAGAAGTTCGATTACACCAAGGGCTTTAAGTTCTCAACGTATGCTACCTGGTGGATTCGTCAGGCAATTACCCGCGCTATTGCAGACCAGGCACGTACCATTCGTATTCCTGTCCACATGGTAGAGACTATCAACAAGCTCATCCGTGTTCAGCGTCAGCTTCTGCAAGATCTTGGTAGAGATCCTACCCCAGAAGAGATTGGCGCAGAAATGGGTATGTCTCCTGATCGCGTTCGCGAGATCCAGAAGATTAGCCAGGAGCCTGTCTCTCTTGAGACGCCAATTGGTGAAGAAGAAGATTCACAGCTTGGAGACTTTATTGAGGACTCTTCAGCTGTTGCTCCACCAGATGCAGCTTCTGATTCAATGCTTCGTGAGCAGCTGGAGCAGGTTCTTGACGGTCTTGCTGATCGTGAGCGTAAGGTTATTAAGTTCCGCTTTGGTCTTGAGGATGGCCACCCTCGCACGCTTGAAGAGGTGGGCAAGGAGTTTGGAGTTACGCGTGAGCGTATTCGCCAGATTGAGTCCAAGACCTTGGCAAAGCTTCGTCATCCTTCTAGGTCCGGCCGTCTTAAGGACTATATGGAGGAGTAGCTTCTTGGTTTAGGTATGCAAGAGATTGTGCAAGAAGAATTTGACTAAATTTTTTCTAAAAAATGCTTGCATGGTTTGGAATGTCTCTCTATACTTAAACACCGCTGAGAAGCACACATATTCCCCGATGGCGCAGCGGTAGCGCAGCTGACTGTTAATCAGCGTGTCGCAGGTTCAAATCCTGCTCGGGGAGCCAGAATTTTCAAGACCAGGCAATGCCTGGTCTTTTTTGTGTGAAGTGCTGTCCTGCTTTTCTCGTATTAGCAGCAGATTTTTATTCACAGATTCAGAGTCGATGAATTTCTCGTTAATTTGGCCATTTGACCGCTTTTTCTTTATTTATCCTCAAAAACTTCAAAATTGATACCGTAAAAGGTACAAAACATAACGCTTACGGTATTTCTACAACCGTTGAGCGACATCTCACAAAGAGCTGTGATGAGATTTGTTAACGTACTCATTAAGGTCAGTGTTATGCAAAAGGCATAACAAATGAGAAAGGTCACTACTATGGATGTGTCTCGTCGCAGTTTTCTAAAGTTCTGTGGTCTAGGCGTTCTTAGCGTTGGTGGATCTAGCGTTCTTGCAGCTTGCGCTCCTAGCGAGAAAAAAGAGGAAGGCGCTAAAGGTGCAAAGGTAGAGAACAAGGATAAGCCTGTTGTCTTCTTCAACCGTCAGCCTTCTAACAGCTCAACCGGTGAGCTTGATACCAACACCCTTAACTTCAACAAGGACACCTATTACGTTGGCTTTGATGCAGTTCAGGGCGCAGAGCTCCAGGGCCAGATGGTTCTTGATTACATCAAGGCTCACGCAGCTGAGCTTGATCGTAACAAGGATGGCATCATTGGTTACGTTCTTGCAATTGGTGACATCGGTCACAACGACTCTATCGCTCGTACTCGTGGTGTCCGTAAGGCACTTGGTACTGGCATCGAGAAGGACGGCAAGATTATTTCTGATCCAGTAGGCACCAACACTGACGGCTCCGCTTCTGTTGTTCAGGACGGTAAGCTTGAGGTTGGCGGCAAGTCCTACACCATCCGTGAGCTTGCTTCTCAGGAGATGAAGAACACCGCTGGCGCAACATGGGATGCTGCAACCGCTGGTAACGCAATTGCTGCTTGGTCTTCTTCCTTCGGCGATCAGATTGATGTTGTTGTTTCCAACAACGACGGTATGGGCATGTCCATCTTCAACGCATGGTCAAAGGCTCAGAAGGTCCCAACCTTTGGTTACGACGCTAACTCTGACGCAGTTGCAGCTATTGCTGACGGCTATGCAGGCACCATTTCCCAGCACCCAGATGTCCAGGCTTACCTGACACTCCGTCTGCTCCGCAACGCTCTTGATGGTGTTGACATCAACACCGGCATTGAGACTGCAGACGAGGCTGGCGACAAGATTGACTCCAAGGACTACAAGTATGTTGCAGATCAGCGTTCTTACTACGCTCTCAACCTTGCAGTTACCGCTGAGAACTACAAGGACAACCTTGACGCAACCACTCCTTACAAGGATGCTTCTGCTCAGCTGAGCGCAGACAAGCACCCAGAGAAGAAGGTTTGGCTCAATACCTACAACTCTGGCGACAACTTCCTTGGTTCAACCTATGTTCCACTGCTCAAGAAGTATGCTCCACTGCTCAACCTCAACGTTGAGTACATCGCAGGCGATGGCCAGACTGAGTCCAACATTACCAACCGTCTTGGCAACCCTGACGAGTACGATGCATTTGCATTCAACATGGTTAAGACCGACAACGGTTCTTCCTATACCCAGCTGCTTAAGTAATTAAGTAGTCGATAGCACGAAACAATACCGGAGGGGAGACACCTGCTCTCCTCCGGTGTTCTCGCGAATAAGCGCAATAACTTAGCGAGATAAGGGGTGATTACATGGCAGATACAGAAAACGATATTGTTCTAACTATTGATGGAATGAGCAAGTCCTTTGGACGTAACCGTGTTCTGGATCATATTTCAATGAACGTACGCCGTGGAACCGTTATGGGTCTTATGGGAGAGAACGGCGCAGGCAAATCTACCATGATGAAGTGCCTGTTTGGTACGTATCAAAAAGATGAAGGCAAGATATTTCTTGACGGCAAAGAGGTTAATTTCTCCGGACCAAAAGACGCACTTGAGAATGGTGTCGCAATGGTTCACCAGGAGCTTAACCAGTGCCTCGATAGAAATGTTGTAGATAACTTGTTCCTTGGTCGCTATCCTGTTAATGCAATGGGTGTTGTCGACGAGGGACGCATGAAAAAAGAAGCTAATGAGCTCTTCAGGCGTCTTGGTATGACTGTAGATCTGACACAGCCTATGAAGAACATGTCAGTATCTCAGCGTCAGATGTGCGAGATTGCAAAGGCAATTTCTTACAACGCTAAGATTATTGTTCTTGATGAGCCTACTTCTTCGCTTATGACTCAAGAGGTCGAGAAACTCTTTGAGATGATTCGTATGCTCAAAGAGCAGGGAATTTCACTGGTCTACATCTCTCACAAGATGGATGAGATCTTTGAGATTTGCGACGACATTTCAGTTCTTCGTGACGGTAAGCTTGTTATGACCAAGCGCTCTGATGAGACCAACATGAACGAACTTATCTCTGCAATGGTCGGCCGCTCACTTGAGAATCGCTTCCCAGATGTTACTAACACACCTGGTAAGACGTATCTTTCTATTCAGCATCTTTCAACTAAATACGAGCCATACCTTCAGGACGTCACTTTTGACGTAAGGAAGGGCGAGATCTTTGGTCTGTATGGTCTTGTCGGCGCCGGTAGAACAGAGCTTCTTGAGACAATCTTTGGTGTAAGAACCAGAGCTGCAGGTCGTGTCTACGTCAACGGGCACCTTATGAACTTCTCGACAGCCGCAGAGGCAATGGATCACGGCTTTGCCATGATTACCGAGGAGCGTAAAGCAAACGGCCTATTCCTTAAGGGCGACCTGACGTTTAACACAACCATTGCAAACTTGAACCAGTACAAGTCTGGTCCAATCCTTTCTGATCCTAAGATGACTAAGGCTACCGTCAACGAGCTCAAGGTTATGAATACCAAGGCTCAAGGTCCATCAGACTTGATTTCAAGTCTTTCTGGTGGCAATCAGCAGAAGGTCATTTTTGGTAAGTGGCTCGAGCGCTATCCTCAGGTTTTCCTGATGGACGAGCCTACTCGTGGTATTGATGTTGGTGCTAAATATGAGATCTACCAGCTCATTATTGATATGGCTAAGAGCGGTACCACTATTATCGTAGTCTCTTCGGAGATGCCAGAGATTTTGGGAATTACTAACCGTATTGGCGTTATGTCCAACGGCAGACTCTCGGGCATCGTAAATACCAACGAGACAAATCAAGAAGAACTCCTGCGCCTCAGCGCAAAGTACCTGTAGGAGAGGATGATACAAATGCCAAAAACAGGTGGATCTGTTCTGACGGCCGAGCAGGAAAAAGAGCTGCTAAAGCCTATTGATCAGAAGATTGGTTCCATTCAGGCTCAAATTGATGAGCTTCGCGCAAATGGTACCAACAAAGTAATTTCAACACTGAGCGCTATTGAGTCAACAAAGCGCGATAAGTCTATCTCGGCTGAAGAGCGCAACACGCTTATTGAGGGCTACAAGGCTGAGCTGGAGCTTGCAAAGAAGGTTGAGTCCGAGAACAGCGCTCAGGTCTCCAAGCTTATTGCAGAGGCTGAAGCGTATCTCAAGGAGCACTACAAGAGCGAGTATCTTGAGCCAGTTAAGGCAAGCTGTGCCGTAGAGAAGGAGCAGGCTAAGCAGAATTACGCTGCTGCTCTTGAGCGCCTCAAGAAGGAGCACGAAGAGGCTGTCAGCAAGACTTCTGATGCTCAGGAAATCAAGGACGAGAAGTACGTCTATAAGAACCGCCAGTTTGATGCTAAGGTCAACTATCAGAAGGATCTTCAGCGCATCAAAGATCGCGCTCACAATGCGTTTAGTCATGAGTATCACCTCATCGACCTTCTCAGGATGTCTAAGTTCACTCCACTGGAGTCTCAGGCTCAGAAGTGGGAGAACTACAAGTACACCTTCAACACCCGTTCATTCTTGCTTCAGAACGGTCTGTACATTGTTATTCTCCTGGTATTTATTGCCCTCTGTATCATTACCCCAGCAGTCAAGGGCACTCAGCTTTTGACATACTCCAACGTCATCAACATTCTTCAGCAGGCATCGCCTCGAATGTTCTTGGCTCTTGGTGTAGCTGGATTGATTCTGCTTACTGGTACTGACCTTTCCATTGGTCGTATGGTTGGTATGGGCATGACCGCTTCAACCATCATCATGCACCAGGGCATCAATACTGGTCAGGTCTTTGGTATCACGTTTGACCTTACTGGTATTCCAATTCCTGTCAGAATCATCATGGCTCTGGTTACCTGTATTGTTCTCTGTACCTGCTTTACCAGTATCGCTGGCTTCTTTACTGCTAAGTTTAAGATGCACCCATTCATCTCGACCATGGCTAACATGCTGATTATCTTTGGTATTGTTACTTATGCAACAAAGGGTGTTTCTTTTGGTGCTATCGAGCCATCTATTCCAGACATGGTCATTCCACGAATTGGTAAATTCCCATCAATTATTTTGTGGGCAATCGCAGCTATTGCTATTGTTTGGTTCATCTGGAACAAGACCACCTTTGGTAAGAACCTCTACGCAGTAGGTGGAAACCCCGAGGCAGCAGCTGTTTCAGGTATCTCTGTCTTTAGGGTTATGGTTGGCGCTTTTGTTATGGCTGGTATCCTCTATGGATTTGGTTCATGGCTCGAGTGCATGCGTATGGTCGGCTCTGGTTCCGCAGCTTACGGCCAGGGTTGGGACATGGATGCAATCGCAGCCTGCGTTGTTGGTGGCGTCTCGTTCACCGGTGGTATTGGTAAGATCTCCGGTGTTACCGTGGGTGTTCTTATCTTCACTGCACTGACTTACGCACTGACCATTCTTGGCATCGACACCAACCTGCAGTTTGTCTTCTCGGGCGTCATTATTCTGACCGCTGTCACCCTTGACTGCTTGAAGTACGTCCAGAAGAAGTAGCACACTACTACGTACAAGTTTCGAGGCGTCTACTTACGTAGACGCCTCTTTTTTTGGCGAAAAACGAGGCATGCACGTTAAGGAAAAGTGGCTTTACGGGAAAATTGTAAAGCAGCTGGTAAACTGAGGTATCTCTTCGGACATATGTCTTTTTACGATTTTCGCACCACACCTATGACAGATAATCTGCAAAAATCGGCGAGAAAAGCACACCTAAGGCTGATATTCTGCAGATTTTGAGAGAAATAACACACCTATGTCAGAAAATATGTTAACTATCGACAGATTATTTGACTTTGGTGTGCTCGGGTTTCTCGATACATGCAGATTATCAGTTATAGGTGTGGTCAGAGCATTGAACGGAGCTATTTCCGACAGATTATCCGACATAGGTGTGCTAGAAGAGTTAACCAGATTCCACATCCAACAGAATTTCCGTCTCTACGGTGCTTATACGTTTTTTAACTGTCGCAGGCTGCTGGTTTGGCGGTAAAAAACAAGAGAGCCGATCTTCTCGGCCCTCTTGCTGGGTGATTTATGCGATTCGAAATACGCTGTAGCTTGCGGTAAGCTGAAGTTCATGGTTCGCTGTGAGCTGCGTGTGAACCTTTGGATAGCAGCGACTACAGAGACTCGAGGAAGCGATGTTGCGCGACTCGTCCTTCTTCGTCCCACTTGAATACGCCGGCGTCTTCAAGGACGTGCGAGAAGACAATACCAACCTCGTCGTAGATGTACTTCTTGAGCTGCTCGGACGAGAGGGAAGCGTTGCCCTTGCTGGATCCGTCGCCCTGTTCAAGCAGCTTGGCGTAGATCTGGCGAGCCCAATCAGCGTGGGAGATGGTGGTGGAGTCCGTAGTCAGCTGTCCGTAGACTGCGTTAGCTTTCTTGCCATTTGCCAGGCACTGCTCCATAACAGACTGCACCTTGTTAAGCTCTGGCACAAGGCGAGGAGGAAGTACAGCAAGGCCCATAACCTCGATGAGGCCGATATTCTCTTTCTTGATGTGGTGATACTCGGCATGTGGATGGAAGATGCCAAGCGGATGCTTTTCGCTGGTAACATTGCAGCGCAGCGCAAGAAAGACCTCGTAGCTGCCGCTCTCAAGCTTGCGAACAACAGGAGTAACCGTGTTGTGGAGCTCGTCATCAGTTTGCGCGTAAACAGAGACGGATTCGTCGGTATAGCCGCGCCATGCAGTGATGATAAACTCCGCAGCCTTGAGTGCTTCTTCTCGACTGGTGGAGGAGAGGCGGAGGACAGAGAGTGGCCACTTAAGAATTGCGCCCGCTACCTCGGGGAACTGCCTGAGTTCAAACTCTTCTGCCACCTCTGCACGCATCATAGGGAACTCGTAACGTCCGCCCTGGTAGTGATCGTGCGAGAGGATCGATCCACCCACAATAGGTAAATCGGCATTTGAGCCAATGAAGTAGTGGGGGAACTTGTCCACAAAGTCAAAGAGGTTGACCAGCGCCTCGTGATCAATGTGCATAGGAACGTGATCCGAGTTCATGGCAATGCAGTGCTCGTTGAAGTACGCGTATGGACTGTACTGGAATCCCCAACGATGCTGGTTGAGCTCAATGGGGATGATGCGCAGATTCTGCCTGGCAGGATGAGCACCTGCACCAGATGAAGCGCCGCGTCCAGAATAGCCCTCATTATCAAGGCAGAGCTGGCATGCGGGGTACTTCTCGCCAGAAGTGTTTTGAGCTGTTTTAGCTGCGGCAATCTCGCGAGGGTCTTTTTCTGGCTTGGAGAGATTGATAGTAATCTCTAAGTCTCCCCAGGTAGTTGGGGTAGTCCACGTGATATTCCTGGCAATGGCGCTTCTTCTGACATAGCCTGCGTCGCAGCAGAGCGTGTAGAACCAGTCGGTTGCGGCGCGAGGTCCCTCGGCAACGTACAGCTCATTGAAATGGCGCGCCACCTCGGAAGGCTTTGGCAGCAGAAGGCCCATGACGCGCATGGCAAAAGAGTCTTCGCCGCTCTGGGTGTTCTCGGCCAGACCATGAGCAACAGCCAGACGGACAAGCTCGGCAAGTGTCCGGTCAAGATCAAACGACTCCAGGTCAATCTTCTCCCAAGGCTTAACAGGAGCGGGTCCCTCGTACGAAAGCATGTCCAACAGCGCGTTATAGCACCAGGTCAGATCCTCAGTTTGAATAAGTCCGCGCTCGCATGCATACGCGACAAGCTGCTGAATGCAAAGCGCGCTTTCATTGTCTGCTACAGCCATTGTGCACAAGCTCCCTGGTCAGAGATGGCGTAGTGGCGGCAGGCACCTTCGCCAAACCACTGATTCATTTGCGCAATAAAGGTCTCGACTAGGGCGAGAGGAACAAAGCACTGGATGGAGCCACCAAAACCGCCACCGTGAATGCGAACGGCGCCAGAACCTTTCAAGATGCTCTCGGCTAAGCCAAGGGCAAGCATGGCCGGCTGATACGAGCCAGAAGTAGAAACGTTCTGCAGGTACATACCGGAACTTGCGCCGGAAGCGTTGGTGAGTGCAATAAAGGACTCAATATCAGAGTTCTGAAGATCTGCCCACCTCTTATCTACCAGGTCATTCTCGTACCAGTAGTGAATAGCACGGAGAAGAGCGCGGTCTCCAAGATCTGCTCGCAGTTCATTGACGCGAGCTTGGAAGTCTTCAACGGGAACCTCAGAGAGGCGAGTCTTGCCAAAGGCCGCGGCAACTTTCTGCATCTCAACAGGAACAGCGGCATACTCATCGGTGAAGGCAACGTGATCACAACCAACATCAACAAGGCAGAGTGCATAGCCGTAATCCTCAAAGTTGAGGTCCAGCTTTTCTGCCCTGGGCTCTGCAGGATCTTCAAAGTTCATGAAGGCAAGGCCGCCAAGGCAAACAGCGAGCTGATCCATAAGACCGCACGGCTTGCCAAAGTAAACGTTTTCTGTGTTCTGGCTCATCTGAGCAAGCTTAACGGCGGAAATCTCACTGCCGCCTTCCCAGAGTGCTTCCATTGCGCGACCTGCTGCAGCCTCAAAAGCAGCAGAGGAAGAAAGCCCACCGCCACCAGGTACGTCGCTTACTACTGCCATGTCAAAACTAGTTGGCTCAAAGCCAAGTTTGACCAGGTTTGCAGCCATGCCGCGAACAATGGCCTTAGTGGTAAGGAACTCATCCTCTGAGGGTTCCAGATTTGTGAAATCTACCTCAAAAGGATCGTATCCAACGCTGGCAACACGAATAACGCCCAGGTTATTAGGTGCGCAAATAGCGTCAATAGCAACATCTAGGGCGCCGGCAATAACATGACCACCCTCGTGATCAGTGTGATTACCAGCAATCTCGGAGCGACCAGGCGCATGTACTGCAAGATAGCGGTCAGCTTTTCCGAACATTTGCTCAAAGTGCTCTTTTGCGCGATTGAGCTGAGCTGTGGTTTTCTCGTCAAACGTGTGAGCCATGGTGTTCCTTTCCCTGTGATGCTTGTGAAGCTACGTGAACCTTAAAAGAATCGATAAACAATCTGTGAGCTGTATGGCTGCTCAGGCGTGCAGGTAGGCTGAGGCCACTCTGCATGGTGAGCACAATCTGGATAAAACTCGCTCTCAAATGCAAAACCAGCCTGGGGCTTATAAATAGCGCCGTCTTTTGCACGTGCCTCATCAATCCAGTTACCGGTATACAGATGGGCGCCAGGAGCGGTAATTTGAATTTCTAGTGAGCGTCCGCTTTCTGATGTGGCGAGAAGGGCGGGGCGTAGCTGCCCGTTTTCATAGTTAGTAATGGCAAAGCAGTGATCATAGCCGCGAGCAATTTTGAGCTGCTCATTATCTGCGTCAAGATCTTTGCCAATGGTCTTAGGTGTGCGGAAATCAAAAGGAGTTCCTGTGACAGAATCTATGGTTCCTACAGAAACCGAGTCATCTCGTAGAGGCAGGTATGAGTCTGCATGGATAGTAAGTTGGTGACCAAGAACATCACCAGAATCATGACCGTTGAGGTTAAAGTAGACATGGTTGGTTATGTTTACAAAAGTTGCAGCATCAGTTGTGCAGGTATACGTAAGATTTAGCGTTGACTGTGAGGCTTCTTCAACAAGCGTATAGGCCGCAGTAATATGACGGTTTCCTGGCAGTCCATATTCTCCATCTACCAGGTCAATGCTAAAGGTTACCGTATTACGCGCTTCATCGATTTCTGCCTGCCAAATGCGCTTATGGATACCAGCAACAAGATCAGTGTGCAGGTTATTTTGATTGTCTGGACCGTTGTTTTTAGGAAGGTGATAGACAACTCCATTAAGCGGAATCTCTGCTTTATCTGCTCGATTAGCAGAAGGTCCAATGGAAGCGCCAAAACAAGCTGGGTTATCTAAATACAAGTCAAACAAGCCATAGCCAAGAACGACATCTGCTTGTGTGCCATAGATATCTGGTACAGAAATGCCAAGAATGGTTGCACCAAAATTGCTCAATTTAACTGCTGAATGAGCGCCGCGAATAGTATAGGTAAGCGCAGCAGGGGAGTTAACAAAACTATCAAAAGGTCGAACATCAATCATCGGATACCTCCGAGATACCACTCATAGTGCATTACCCCTACTATGTTAACGTACTCATAACGAACTAACAGGAAATTATTAAGTTTTCAGTCAGTGGTATTTTTGCGGGGGCAAACGGTTAGAGCGCAGGTCAAAAGTCCTTCTCGCCGAACGGTTCTTTTTTTACCGTGAGCGTTTAATTTGCTGATAAATATGCAATTTTATCGCGTTATGTCAATCTGCCTGTTAGTATGAGTACGTAAACAAGCAGATAATCGGAGGAATTCGTGACTCGCTCGCATAGTTCTAGCTTAAATAAGCGCTCTGTTTCAATGGCTGATGTTGCGCAAGTTGCTGGTGTTTCTCAGCAGACCGTATCTCGTGTTGCTAATGGCGCCCAGAACGTCAGCAAGGCTACGCGAGAAAAAGTCCAGGCAGCAATGGAGTCTATGGGCTTTAGGCCAAGCTTTGCGGGTAGATCGTTGAGATCTGGCTCGTATCAATCGGTGGGACTTTGCTTGTACGACATTCGCGAGTTTGGTAACTTAGCCACGCTTGATGGCATTGTTTCTGCAGCTCGTGAGCACGAATATGCAATTACGATGATTGAGAAAGGCTCCGACGACGGCTTGTGCCTGCAGGACATTTCTCATCGTATGTCCAATCTTCCCGTTGACGGCATGATTATTAGCATGAGCCTTATGGCATCAGACTTTGAATCATTTGTGCCGCAGCCAGGCCTTGGAACTGTTCTTCTTACTATGCATGAGCATCCTTATTGCACAACTGTTGACTCAGATCAGTATGGTTGTTCAAAGCTTGTTATTGACCACCTCTACGAGCTTGGTCATCGCAAAATCCGTTTTGTAGCAGGCCCTTCATACTCCATTGACTCACAATTTCGCGAGAAGGGCTGGCGAGATGCCATGTCTGAGTATGGTCTGGAAATTGTTGAGCCACTTGCTGGCGATTGGACTGCTAACAGCGGCTATGAAATTGGTAAAAAACTGCGAGAAACTCGTGATTTTACTGCGGTCTATGCAGCAAACGACCAGATGGCGCTAGGTATCATTGCGGCATTTGAAGAAGTGGGACTGAGCGTGCCGGAAGACGTGAGCGTTGTTGGTGTTGACGACTCTCTTGAAGACTATCTGCCAAACTTCTCTTTGACCACCGTACGCTTTAATCTCCTAGAGCGCGGTCGTGTGGCACTTGAGCATGCAATACGTGCATCTGAGGCGGGGTATGAGCCTGAAGCAATTAGAATTGCTCCACAGCTTATTGTTCGTACCACCACAGCGGCACCACAGAAGTAGAGAAGTCTCTTAAAAAGTCGGGTTTCTCGCCATAATCAGCTATACTGTTCAGGCAATAGTTGATTAGAGGAGTTGTATGTCTGAGTCACCAAATAAAGAGTTAGGCTGGTCAGTTCAGGTTTCCTTGGATACGCACGAGATTCGTGCAGGAGAGACTGTAACTGCTACTCCTAAGATTATTGGTGCAGACCCTGAGGGCTTTAAATTCCACTATGTGTGGAGTTTGAACGACCGTTGGGATGAGGGTTTTTGGGATACCACAGAGCATCAATTTGGTGATTCAATTCCTAATACGTCGTGGACATATACCTTCCCAGAGCCTGGTCGCTATCATCTC
Organism: Atopobium sp.; assembly: GCA_015258715.1. Lineage (GTDB taxonomy): Bacteria > Actinomycetota > Coriobacteriia > Coriobacteriales > Atopobiaceae > Lancefieldella. The sequence goes on along the minus strand of JABZHR010000004.1, from coordinate 77,571 downwards.
TACATTGATGCATTTGACACACACAACAACCCTCAGACAGTTACTGCCTGGGTAGTTGTTGCTGGCGATGACGATTTTATGCGTCCACCGCTTCCCTCTGAAGACGCAGAGACCGTTGTTGCGGTAAACGGTGTTTCAGAGATTTTTAACATTGCCTCTGAGCAGTTCAACTCGCTGAAAGAGTACTTTATTGCTTTTGCACGCGGCGAGGTAGCCTTTAAGGAGTTCAAGGCTCTTGATGACATCTCGTTTGAGGTAAAGCGTGGCGAGGCTTTTGGCCTGGTGGGCACCAACGGTTCCGGTAAGTCTACCATGCTCAAAATCATTGCGGGCGTACTGGAGCCTTCTAAGGGAACTTGTGAGGTTAAAGGTACTATTGCGCCTCTTATTGAGCTTGGTGCTGGCTTTGACATGGAACTGACTGCTAAAGAGAACATCTACCTCAATGGCGCTCTTCTTGGTTACAAGAAGGAGTTTATTGACTCGCACTTTGACCAGATTGTAGAGTTTGCTGAGCTTGAGGGCTTTATGGACATGCCACTCAAGAACTACTCGTCTGGTATGGTGGCACGTATTGCCTTTGCAATTGCCACCGTTACAGAGCCTGACCTGCTCATTGTTGATGAGACACTCTCGGTAGGAGACTTCCTCTTCCAGCAAAAGTGCGAGAACCGCATCAAAGAGCTGGTTGCTTCTAATAATGTTACGGTTCTTCTGGTTTCTCACTCCATTGACCTGGTCCAGCGCATTTGTGACCGTGCCATTTGGATTGAGAAGGGCAAGCAGCGCATGCTTGGTCCTGTGGATGAAGTTTGTGAAGCTTACGAGCACCTCAAGAGATAATTTAAATTCCTAACCAAAAGTTAGGTTACATACGAGTACAATATGTGTGTCTTTAAATGTGGTACGAGATACCCGTAAGGCTCATAGTCATAGTTTTGCCTTTTGGATACCTTGTGCCTGGTCAGGTGAGGTATCTTTTTTATTGGAGGCGCTATGGCTCAAGAAGGTTCGCACTCTCTCATTGTGGACGAGCAGTCCCTTGACCGCATGCTTACACGAATTGCTCACGAAATTGTCGAGAATAACGATTCAATTGAAAACGTTGCTCTCGTAGGCATTATTCGCCGTGGAGAAGTTTTGGCTTCTCGCCTTGCGGAAAAGATTTTGAGCTTTACCGGATGTAAGCCAAAAGTTGGCTCACTTGATATCAGTTTTTATCGCGATGATTTTAGAAGAAACACTGCACCGGTACTTCATGCAACTAATATCGATTTTGATATTACGGGCACAAGTGTTGTGCTGGTAGATGACGTTCTTCAGACCGGAAGAACTATCAGAGCAGCGCTTGACGCCCTCATTGATTACGGCCGCCCTGAGCGTGTTCAGTTGGCCGTAGTAGTTGATCGCGGTCACCGAGAGCTTCCTATTAGACCTGACTATGTGGGAAAGAACGTTCCTTCATCAAAGAGCCAGGTAGTCAGCTTAAATGTTAAAGAAATTGATGGTCAGGACTGCGTCTTGCTGTATGAAGCTGACTTTTCTGACCCCTTTATTGAGGGAGGAAACTAATGCTTTCGGTTAAACATTTGATTGATACAAACAGTTTGACTCGTGACGACATTCAGCAGATTCTTGATACTGCTCAGTCGTTTGAAGCGGTAAATAACAGAGACATTAAAAAGGTCCCAGCACTTCGCGGCCGCACCATTGTCAATCTGTTTTTGGAGCCTTCTACCAGGACTCGCTCTTCATTTGAGCTTGCCGAGAAACGCCTCTCTGCTGATGCTCTGAACATGGGAGGTTCAACCTCGTCTGTTGTTAAGGGAGAGTCGCTGGCAGACACCATTCAAACTATCGACGCCATGAACGTTGACATGTTTATCTGCCGCGCAAGACTTGCAGGTACGCCACAAAAGATTATCGAGCACACTGATGCCGTTGTCATCAATGCTGGTGACGGTAAGCATCAGCACCCAACGCAGGCAATGCTTGACCTCTATACCATTCGCAAGAACTTTGGACACTTAGACGGCCTTAAGGTTGCCATTGTTGGCGACCTTTCTCACAGTCGCGTTGTTGGTTCTTTGGTGCCAGCACTTAAGACTATGGGCGCAGAGGTTGTTCTGGTTGGTCCTCCAACATTCCACGTAGACGATCCAAGTTGGTTTGGTTGCTCTCAGACCTCACACTTTGATGAAGTCATTGGTGATGTAGATGTCGTGTACATGCTTCGCGTGCAGCTGGAGCGTATGGAAGGAGCTCCTATTCCTTCTCGCCGTGAGTACAACAGGCTTTGGGGCCTTGACGAGCGACGCAGCAAGCTGATGAAGCCTGAGGCAATTATCTGCCACCCAGGACCAATGAATCGCGGTATGGAGATTAACAGCGAGGTGGCCGATTGCGCTCGCTCTCGTATTCTTGACCAGGTCAATGCAGGCGTTTTGACGCGCATGGCCGCAATGTACCTGCTTTTGGGAGGAGACTCTGATGGCATTTCTGCTTAAGGGCGCACGTGTTGTAGACCCACAGCTTAACCTTGATGCCGTAATGGACGTTCGTATTGAGGGAGAAACTATTGCTGAAGTTGCAGCAACTGTTGCACCTCAAGAGGGCGATACCGTTATTGATGCAAAAGGTAAGGTACTAGCACCTGGCCTTGTTGATATGCACGTCCACTTTAGAGACCCTGGCTTTGAGTACAAAGAGACTATTGAGTCGGGCTCTAGAGCTGCGGTTCACGGTGGCTTTACTGATGTTGCTACTATGCCAAACACCAATCCTGTTACCGATAATGGACCAGCTGTTCGCTTCCAGATTGATCGCGGCAATGAGGTCGGCTTGATTCATGTTCGTCCTATGGGTGCCCTTACCAAGGGCTCTAAGGGACAAGAGCTTGCTGAGATTGGCAACATGGTTGACGAGGGAGCATCCGCATTCTCTGATGACGGCCACGGTGTCCAAAGCGCTGGTATGATGCGCACCGTTATGGAGTACGTTTCCCAGTTTGACCGCGTTGTTGCCGCTCACTGCGAGATTGAGTCCATCAGTGCTGGCGGCGTTGTTAACGAGGGCCGCGCAAGCACGCGTCTAGGTATGTTTGGTTGGCCAGCACTTGGCGAGGAGCTGGAGATTTCCAGAGACATTGATCTTTGCCGCCTTACCGGCTGTCCACTGCACATCTGCCACATTTCAACGGGCAGGGGAGCAGAGCTGGTGCGCGCAGCTAAGAAGGAAGGTCTGCCTGTTACCGCAGAGGTTTGCCCTCACCATCTTTTCTTGTCCGAGGATGACATCACCGATACCTATAACACCAACCTTAAGATGAATCCGCCGCTCAGAACCGCTGAGGATGCGCTTGCACTTCAGGCTGCTGTTGCAGATGGTACGGTTGATTGCATTGTTACCGACCATGCACCTCATGCAGCTCACGAGAAGGACTGTGAGTGGGAAATCTCTTACTTTGGCTGCATTGGTCTTGAGACCTCGCTGCCTCTGATGATCACTAATATGGTGCGCACCAACAAGCTGTCCTACACTGGTCTTGTTCGCGCAATGGCCGTGAATCCTCGTCGTATTCTGCGCCTTGAGCCAGTTAAGATTGCTGCTGGCTATAAGGCTGATCTGACCCTTTTTGACCCAGAAAAGAAGGTTCAGATTACATCAGAGTATTTTGAGAGCAAGTCTAAGAACTCGGCCTTTATTGGCGCAGAGCTTTATGGCGTTGCAACTGATGTGTTTGTTGACGGCAAGCGTGTTCTTGCCAATGAGGTAGTTGTTCCTGGAGGGGAAAAGTAATGCCACTACGTGGAAATGTACAGGTATTTGACTTTACAGTTCTGAGCAATACCCAGGTTGCCCAGAATCTGTATAGAGCTCAGCTTGAGGTACCAGGTCTTTGTAAGTCCTTGGAGCCTGGCCAGTTTGTAAACGTCAATGTCCCAGGCGATAAGCGCCATATTCTTCGCATCCCACTGTCCTTCTCGCTTGCTGATAAAGCAACTGATACGCTTGAGCTTATTTACGCAACAGTGGGCGAGGGCACACGCAGGCTTTCACAGATGAAGCCAGGGGATACCAGCGACATGACAGCTCCGTGCGGTCGTCCCTGGCGACTCAACGCTTCAAGCAAGAGAAGTGTGCTGGTAGCAGGCGGTGTGGGCATCACGCCAATCATCGCTGCAGCGCGCAAGCTTACTGAGCTTGGTGTTGAGTTTGACGCGGTTATTGGTGCACAGACTGCCGAGAAACTCTTTGGAGAAGAAGATCTTCTCGCGCTAGGCGCACAGAACGTGTACGTCACAACAGATGATGGTTCTAAGGGTACCAAGGGTTTTGTAACAGCAGCTTTGGAGGAACCTTTGAGCCAAGGTGCTTGGGACGCTATATATACCTGCGGTCCAGAGCCTATGATGAAAAGCGTGGCCAAGCTTGCAATTGCCAACAACGTTGCCTGCCAGGTTTCTATGGAGCGTATGATGAGCTGCGCCTTTGGTGCATGTAATACCTGCAATGTCCCACTTGCTAAGGGCGGCTATGCGTCTGCTTGCATGGTTGGACCTGTCTTTGAGGCAAAGGAGATCGCATGGTAGATCAGGTAAAAATGGCCGTCAATCTTGGCGGCATCCAGATGAAAAACCCTATCAATACTGCTGCGGGTACCTTTGGCTACGGTTGGCAGTTTGAGGGCTTCTACGACGTTTCTCTGCTTGGCGCAATTACCATGAAGGGCGTTGCTCGCGTTCCTTGGGAAGGAAACCCAGCCCCTCGTATGTGCGAGCTCAACGGCGGCATGATGAACAGCGTTGGCCTTGCTAACCCTGGCGTGGACGATTTTATCGCCCATACCGATGACTACATGAAGGACCTTGAGGGCCGCGGTACGCGCGTCATTATGCAGATGGCGGCACACTCCGTTCAGGAGATGATCGAAGTTGTCGAGCGTCTTGAAGAGCTACACCCACACGTCTCGGGCATTGAACTTAACGTGAGTTGTCCAAATCTCGAGAAGGGCGGTAAGCCCCTCGGTGGTACTCCAGAGCAGGCTACAGAGATTATGAAAGCAGTTCGTCCTCTGACAAAGCTGCCCATTCTGGTTAAGATGGCCCCCGTCAATGTTGCCGAGATTGGTAAGGCTTTTGAGGCCGCAGGCGCTGATGGTCTTACGTTAATCAACTCTATTCCAGGCATGTCAATTAATGTCCACACCAGAAAGAGCAGGCTCTCTAAGCCAACTGGCGGCCTCAGTGGTCCTCTCTGCCATAACGCTGCAGTTCGTATGGTTTGGGAGTGTGCACAAGCGGTCTCCATTCCTATCTGCGGCGTTGGCGGCGTAGAAACAGGCGAAGATGCTGCAGAGTTTATTCTTGCGGGCGCTACGGCTGTCTCGGTGGGTTCTGCAAACCTTTACGACCCGATGTGCGCTCCACGTATTCTGAACGAGCTTACTGACTGGGCAAAGTCTCAGGGAGTATCTGACATCCACGAGCTGATTGGAGCTGTTGAATGCTAACAGACGAGCAGGCACGCGACGCCGTTATTGTTGCGCTTGATTGCACAAGAGAAAGAGCTCTGGAGCTCACCGATCTTCTCGCCGGCCATGCGCGCTGGGTTAAGGTTGGCATGACGCTTTTTTATCGCTACGGACCCTCGATGGTAGATGAGATGCACGCACGTGGCTTCAAGGTGTTTCTTGACCTTAAAGTGCACGACATTCCATTCCAGGTCAAAGGCGCTGTCCACTCTGCATCGCTTTCTGGTGCAGACATCTTATCTATCCATGGCCTGGGAACTGCTCAGATGATCTCTGCTGGTCGCGAAGGTGCAGAAGAGGCTGCAGCAGAGCGTGGCGTTGATGAGTCCGGTCGCACCAAGCTGGTGGCTATCTCTGTGCTTACCAGCATGGATGAGGATGCGCTTCACTCCATTGGCGTAGACGGATCTATTAAGGACGAGGTTGCTCGTTTGGCGTCTCTTTCTTACAGCGCTGGCGCCGATGGAATTGTCTGCTCGCCTCAGGAAGCACAGGAGATGAGAGAGCTTTTGGGACCAAATGCGCTCATCGTGACTCCCGGAGTACGTCCAGAGGGTGCCGAGAAGGGCGATCAAGTCAGAATCTCCACACCTTCTGCAGCAATTAAGGCCGGAGCAAGCAAATTGGTAGTTGGTAGGCCAATTACCTGCGCAAACGATCCAGTCGAAGCATTTGAAGCCATCATTTCTGAGCTTAAAAATTAACAAAAGTTTTTGGAATTATGGTGAACAGGTGGTTTTTAATGCGTAAATATTAAAAAACCCCTTGTAAATCGCGCCTTATGTGGCAAACTATTTTGCTGAAGTGCAAAAGGCACATTAAATTGAGTTTCGTATATGAAGTACGAAAACGATGTTTGGAGGAACAATGGCTCTACCTACACTTACCGATGAGCAGCGCAAGGCAGCACTTGAGAAGGCAGCTCAGGCTCGTCACGCTCGTGCAGAGCTTCGCGAGAAGGTTAAGACTGGTAAGGTCTCCCTTAAAGAGGTCCTTGATTCTACCGATCCTATTGCTGAGCGTATGAAGGTTTCCGCTCTTATCGAGTCCCTTCCTGGCTATGGCAAGGCAAAGGCAGCAAAGATTATGGACGAGCTCGGAATTTCCGCAACTCGCCGCGTTAAGGGCCTTGGCGCTCGTCAGCGTGAGCAGCTCCTCGAGGCACTGACCAAGTAGTGGCTCGTTCAGCCAAACTTTTTGTAGTATCTGGACCGTCAGGTGTAGGAAAAGGAACGCTTGTCTCTCTGTTGAGGGACAAGCGCCCAAACCTAGGCCTGACGGTTTCGGCTACTACACGTTCTCCACGACCAGGAGAAGTCGATGGAGTTGCGTATCATTTTCTCTCCGATGAAGAATTTAAAAAGCGCGTTGATGCTGGTGAATTCCTTGAATGGGCTCATGTTCATGGCCATTGCTATGGCACGCTCAAATCCGAGGTTGATCGCCTGATTTCTGCAGGTCAGTCTGTTGTTCTAGAGATTGACGTTCAGGGTGGACTTATGGTCCACAAACAATATCCCAACGCCATTCTCGTCTTTATTAAGCCACCTTCATTTGAAGAGCTTGAACAGCGCCTTAGAGGTCGTGGCACAGAAGATGAGGAGACCATTTCTACGAGACTTTCTAATGCGTCACGTGAAATGGAGTATGCAAACGACTATACTGTTTGCATTGTGAACGACAACCTTGAGACTGCTCTCAGCAAGCTCGAGGAAGTTTTTGATGACTATGAATCAGACGGAGGTCAGCTTTAATGTCTGTTATTAAGCCTGAGATTGACAGCCTGCTTCAGAAGACTGAGCAGAATCCATTCTTGCTTTGCTCTCTTGCTTCTAAGCGTGCTTGCGATATTAACAATATGCTTCACGGTCAGCACCTGCGTGTAACTGCTGTTCAGGATTTTGATGACATTACTACTGTTGCAAGTGGTAAAGATTCTGTCTCTATTGCTATGAAAGAGATTAACGACGGTACCCTTGGCTTTGTTAAAGAGTCTTTTGACGAGGCAATTAAGGGCGAGAACACCATCGTTTACTAAGAGTTATGACTGAAAGAGTATGTCTGGTTCACTACCACGAAATTGGTTTAAAGGGTAAGAACCGATCCACTTTTGAAAATCAGTTGGTAACAAATTTGCGACGAGCCCTCCGACACTTTCCAGTGGCGGGGGTTTCTCGCATTTCTGGCTACCTTCTTGTAGAAACCACTGATAAACAAGCAACTGAAGAGCTGCAACATGCCGTGGCCCAGGTTCCCGGTGTTGCTCGCGCTTCTTTGGCGTATCGCTGTGGCTTAGATGAGCAGGAGTTTTGTAACGCTGCCGTGAAGGCACTGGGGGAGTCCGGTGACTTTACTACATTCAAAGTGCATGCTCGTCGTTCCTCAACGGTTTATCCAAAGCATTCCATTGAGATTAACCAGCTTGTAGGCGCTGTGCTTTGTGAGAATTTCCCTGATAAAAAAGTTCAGATGCATAATCCGGATATGACGGTCTATGTGCATGTTGTTCAGGGCAACGTATATGTTTACGCTGCATCTATTCATGGTGTTGGCGGTCTTCCTGTTGGTACTGCGGGCAAAGTAGTATCGCTTCTTTCAAGTGGTATTGATTCTCCTGTTGCAACATGGATGGTTGGTCGCAGAGGTGCTACGGTTATTCCCGTTCACTTCTCTGGCCGCCCTATGACTTCCGATACCAGCGAATATCTGTGTCAAGATATTATTGAGGCACTTGAGCCTGCTGGTCTTATTGGCAGAATGTATGTTGTGCCTTTTGGCGAGCATCAGCGTGAGATTTCTCTTGCCGTTCCACAGGCTCTTCGTGTCATTATGTATCGTCGTGTGATGTACATCATTGCACAGAAAATCGCAGAGCTTGAGGGCGCTAAAGCGCTGGTAACTGGCGAGTCACTTGGCCAAGTTGCTTCTCAGACACTTGATAATATTGCTGCTGTCAACGAGGCAGTTACCATACCTGTTTTGAGGCCTCTGATTGGCTCCGACAAGCAAGAAATCATCCGTCGTGCCCAAGATATCAATACGTTTGATATCTCAACGCAGACGGCTCCTGATTGCTGCACATTGTTTATGCCTCGCAGACCCGAGACTCACGCAAGAATGCGAGAAGTTCTTGAGGCATGGAATTCTTTTGATCATGAATCCATGATTGATGACCTTATGCAGCATATTGAGTACATTGACTTTAGTCAGTGTCCTTCATATAAGCCACCAAAAACACTTGCCGCTCGTCATAAAGAGCTTGCTCCTGCAGAGTTTATTACTGACTAGAATATTTCTGCAGTTCAAAGGCTTTGATGGCTTTGCATAGATACATTTTTAGAATCCGTCCTGTGAAAGGACGGATTTTTTATTTGAGTGAATTGATAATCTTATTTAGGGTAATTCTGTTGATTCCAGTTTGCTTTACTTATCTGCAAATTGTTTACAACTGTGTCAGATTACCAGCAGTTTTATGACAAGATCACTAGATAAATATTTAAAAGTCGTGTTTCTTATAAGCCTAATAGTTGAATATAAATCTGAGGTGATTGTATGGCTCAGATTTCAAATAACCGCACTCAAATTATTAATAAATTGATGAGAAGGTTTAACCTCTCTAAGCAGCAACTTTTAGCGGTTATTGCTGTGGTTATCCTAGGTATTGTTTCAGTAGTTGTATTTATTGGGATGATTAACGCTGGAACATCAGAGTCTTTTGACAGATCGCATAATCAGGCAAACTCTACACAGAGCGCGATTGTTGCGGAAAATCCACAGCACTCCCAAGAGGATAAGTCTACAGAGCAGCCAGGAGATGACCATAAGATTAAAGAAGCATCTCCTCAAATGATGGTTCATGTTGATGGAGCCGTTAAATCACCCGGTCTGTATGCACTTCAGATGGTAAATCCACGTGTAAACGACGCAATTCAAATAGCAGGAGGCTTGACTGAAGATGCCAACAGTCAAGGCATAAATCTAGCGTCTCCTATAGAAGATGGTCAAAAAATTTATATTCCTCGAAAGGGAGAAGAGGCTCCGCCAGAGATTTCGCAGCCAGATCAAAATAAAGCCACAAGCAACAAGCAAATGGATAAGAAGAGTGACAAAAAGACAGTTGTAGATATTAATCGAGCAACTGTAGAAGAATTTACTAAGCTTAAAGGCGTTGGAGAAGGCTTGGCTAAACGAATTGTTGCAGATAGACAAAAGAATGGACCATTTAAGACTACTGAAGATTTGATGCGCGTTTCTGGTATTGGTCAGAAAAAGTTTGATCAGCTTAAGGATAATATTCGTGTCTAAGACGATGGAGCAGCCCTCTCGTCCTTTTATTCCATATAGCCTATGCGTCCTGCTTTTTGTATGTTTATGGCTTCAAGTTTTTATTGCAAGAAGCGTGACGCTCGATACAGTTCTGATTCATATTCTAGGAATCTGTGCGGTGGCTGCTTTGGGATTTTGGTATGTGCAGCATGCGCATACCAGCCTTATGACTGTTGGGGTAGTTTTACTTTTACTTGTAATTATCCTTAGCAGGTCTTCCTTTATATACGACAGTCAAATGGCGTCAGTGAATCTTTTAGAGTCAACTTCCGTACATGATTTTGAACTCGTTGTATCAAGAGATTTAGTCTACAAAAATCATGCATGGACTGGTCAGGCGTCTGTTCTGTACCAAGGTAGTTGTATTGGATCTGTTGGCATACATGCTAAAGAACCATTCTTACGAGAAACGCATCTGTGCTGCGAAGGTAGGTTTACTCGGTATAAAGATAAGGAGTTTTCAGACGAACAATTTAAGAGGGGAGTGCTTGGTTCAATTCAGATAACCACGGTAAATTCCACATCTTATGAAGAGGGAGTTATTGGAGAAGTTGCTCAATTTAGAGAAAGGTGCATTTCTCAACTTCAGCCAGAGGTGAGCTTTGGTCGAGCATTAGCTGCGTGTGGCCTTTGTGCCTATAGGCCTAGCTTGTATAGCTTTAATATTCCTCGGATATTTATGCGCTGTGGTCTCATGCACCTTATAGCAATATCTAGTTGTCACATAGTAATTCTCTCTACTTTTATTGATGCTTTGCTCAAAAGGTTGACGTTAAAACCACTTTTGAGAGGAGTAGTAAATTTAATTCTACTCAGTAGTTACGCGCTTTTCTGTGGATTACCTGCGTCTGCAATAAGGGCAATACTTCTTGTTGAACAAAAATACGTTATGCAATGTGTTGGCAGGAAACAACACACGCTATCTGCTGTTTCTACTCTGGCTCTACTCATGCTCTGTGTTGATCCACAGCTGAGCGTAAACATTGCTTTTACCTTGTCACTAGCTTGTATTTTTGGAATGAATATATACGGTGGTCTTGCTCAGTACTATGCAAAAATTGCCTTTCACTTATCTGGCTATGGAAAAGTACAGAATGTTCTAAGAAAACCGTTTTCTCATGTACGAAACACCATGTGTGCAACAACAGTCGCTCAACTCTCATGTCTTCCAATCTCATGTATGTACTTTGGCCACTTTTCGTTACTTGCACCTCTCTCAAGTGCCTTAATTACAAGCTTGTTTTCTCTTCTGAGCCTATTTGGAATTGGGGTAATAGTTTTTAGTGGCTTCAAGCCAGTTCAAGAAATTGCTCTTTTTCTAGTGGATTCTCTTGGTCAGTTTATAGAGACGCTTGCTTCTTTTATATCTGAAAGATCTTTTGCAAGTGTGTCGTTAACTGACATGAGTTGGATAGTTTCATTGCTTGTGTTTGCAGCAATGGTGGCTCTTTACGTGTTTTGGCCTAAGGGAAAAAGAGCAGTTTTAGTTGGCATATGTTCAATGGCAGTTATGCTTATCTTGGGTTTAAGCATCTACTGGAGGTTTTTCTCGCCCACAAGGATTTGTGTGATGGATATTGGCCAGGGAGATGCCATATTGCTGAGTGATGGCGCGCACTCTCTGCTTGTAGATACAAGCGTGGGAGATGTGGTTAATGACGCTCTGGAGCGACAACACATTTCATATTTGGATGCAATTTTGCTTACACATCTTGATGAGGACCATGCCGGCGGCGTGAGGTATATGGTTGGTTCGGTAAAGACAGGACGGGTATTAGTTGGAGAAGGAATAACAAAACAAGAAAAGTCTGAGTTACAAAAAGCCATTCAGAGGATTTCTGGTAGTGATTCTTATGAAGTTTTATATGGTGATGAATTTGATGTTGGTCGCTTTCATGTCCGGGTAGTGTGGCCACATAGGGGATATAAAGCTAAAGAAGCTAATAATGCGTCGGTTGAGCTCTATGTGACGTATAACGATGGGCAAAATACTTTAACTACGCTTTTAACGGGAGATGCTGAAAGAGATCAAACAAAAGAGACGGTGACATCGGGTGATGTTGGCGATATCGATTTCTTAAAAGTCGGCCATCATGGAGCGGCAAAGTCACTCTATCCAGAAACTGCTCGCGCGCTAAAACCTGAGGTAGCGGTTGCAAGTGCTGGAAAGAATAATCGTTATGGACATCCTAAACAGGAAGCGGTGGATATCTTAGAGGGTGTTGGCGCAAGATTCTATTGCACAAAAGATTATGGAGACGTCACGGTATTTCCTGGAGAACATGGACCTAGGGTGAGCGTGCAACATGCTAAAGTAGATACAGAATTAGAGGAGGAAAATGATGGCGGAGCAGGCTAAGTTACTAGCTGCATATTTGGCTGTTGGCCCTGATGAGATGAAGCGTGCAAGGGCTATTGATAAGCTTAAAAGCCGTCTTAACCAGAGCTTTATTACCTTTAACCTTGATGAGATTTCCGTAAGTGCTGAGCTGACTCCAGAATCTGTTTTGTCTTCTGCTCAAACACTTCCTATGGGTGATTTTAGGCGAATTGTTGTTATTGATGATGCTGGTAAATTGCCTAAGTCTGTATCAGAAGCTCTTGTGGAGTATCTAAAAAATCCTAATCCAACTACTACACTGATGCTTTCTGCACAGACGCTAGCAAAAACTACAAGGCTTTATAAAGCAGTAGATGCGTTAGGTAAGCTTGCAGTTATTAATTGTGGTGCAATTTCTAGAAAAGATTTGCCTAAATACATTGGGGATCTTGGAAGAAAGTACGGACTACAAATCCCAATTAATGTGGCCAATGAGCTTATAAGTCGTGTTGGTGATAATACCACCATGCTTGATTCTCAAGTTAAATCTTTAGCAGCTCTGCTGGGTCGTCCTGGTGCAATTGACGTTCAGTTTGTAGAAACTCATGTTGCACGAGTAGTGGAAGTCAAGCCATGGGATTTTATCGACAGTTTATCAGCGAGAAATGCTTCAAAAGCTTTGGAGCTTTACAGTCAGATGGATGAGTCGGGGGCTATTGGCAATTTGTCGCTTATGACTGGACGTGTAAGAGAACTCATTTGTGCTAGGTCTATGGTTAAGCGTGGTACAGAGCGGGAAATTGGTCCAGTTTTAGGTAAGCAGGACTGGCAAGTAAGAAATTATGCACGATGGGCGCGCCAATTTGCTGATGGCGAACTTGAGCATATTTTGAGTCTCTGTGCAGATGCAGAACGTGGTCTTAAGAGTGGAGAAGATAAAACAACCACAATGACCAAGCTTATCTTTGCTCTGTGCGGCGTCTCAAATGTGTAGTTTCAAAGAATTAAGGTAAGAAAAAACGGACTCCAAGGAGTCCGTTTTAAAAAGTTAAAAGTAGATAAGAACTACTTAAGGGTGTTAACAAGCTTCTGAACGCCGCTCTTACGCTGAGCAGCCTGATTCTTGTGTACGATGCCCTTAGAAGCAGCCTTGTCAAGAAGACGGGATGCCTTGTTAGCTGCAACCTGTGCGTCCTCAAGCTGGCCTGCCTCAACAGCAGTGCGAACTGCCTTAATAGCAGTCTTAAGCTCGGAACGAACAGCCTTGTTGCGCTGGCGTGCCTTCTCAGCGGTGAGAATACGCTTCTTCTGAGACTTGATGTTAGCCACGTGCGGTTCCTTTCGGTGTTTACTATGTGAGGCCTCTTCGCTGAGACACGTTTGAGGCAGCTTTAGAAGTATAGCACGAAGGGGGTACTTTACGCTATTATTTTCCTTATGAATACACAGGATACTTCACATATTCGCAACTTCTCTATTGTTGCGCACATCGATCACGGTAAATCTACCATCAGTGACCGTATTTTGGAGCTTACTCATACCGTTGAAGAACGCGATATGGAGTCACAGCTCTTGGACACTATGGACATTGAACGTGAGCGTGGAATTACCATCAAATCAAACGCCGTCCGCGTCATGTATGACGCAGATGATGGAGAGCGCTATCAGTTCAATCTGATTGACACTCCAGGCCACGTCGACTTTACCTATGAGGTTTCAAGGTCTTTGGCTGCCTGCGAAGGAGCGGTGCTGGTTGTTGATGCAACGCAAGGTGTGGAGGCTCAAACAGTCTCAAACGCCATGCTTGCCATGAACGCTAACCTGGATATTGTTCCTGCAATCAACAAGATTGATCTTCCGTCTGCTCGTCCTGAAGAGGTCCGAGCAGAAATCGAGGATGTTCTTGCAATCCCAGCTGATGATGCCGTATGCGTTTCCGGCAAGACGGGCGAGGGTATCCATGAGCTTCTTGAGGCTTTGGTGTACTTGGTTTCTCCTCCAAAGGGAGATTCTACGGCACCTCTTAAGGCGCTTATTCTTGACTCGTACTTTGACCAGTTCAGAGGTGTTGTAGCTACAGTACGTGTTTTTGATGGCTCAATCAAAGCCGGCGACCAGCTGCTTATGATGCAGGGCTCTATGCCTTTTCTTGTTGAGGAAGTTGGCGCCAAGAGACCTCTTGAGATGGCTGTTGACCAGCTTTCTGTTGGTGAAGTTGGCTATGTGGTAACTGGCCTCAAAGACCCTGAAGCTGTTCGTGTTGGAGACACGCTTACCTATAAGCAAAATCCATGCGCAGAGCCACTGCCGGGTTACCGCGAAGCAAAACCGATGGTATTTACTGGTCTGTTCCCTGTAGATAACAAGCAGTATGAGAACCTCCGTGATGCACTTGATAAGCTGCACGTTAACGATCCATCACTTACGTGGTCACCAGAGACTTCTGTGGCTTTGGGATTTGGCTTCAGAGTAGGATTTTTGGGCCTTCTCCACATGGAAGTTGTTAAAGAGCGTCTTGAGCGTGAGTTTGATCTTGACTTGATTGCGACCAGTCCATCTGTTGACTATCACGTCTATAAGACCGATGGAACTATGATTGAGATTACCAGTCCTCAAGATCTTCCAGAGGTCACCAAGATTGACCGCATTGATGAGCCATACCTAAAGGCAAAGATTATTGTGCCTCCTGAGTTTGTTGGTACGGTTATGCAGCTTGTTGTTGATCATCGTGGTGTATCTGAAGACATGGTGTATCTGTCTGATAGGTCCGTCGAGATGATCTTTAGCATTCCTTTGGCCGAGCTTATCCTGGACTTCTTTGACCAGCTTAAGAGTAGAACTAAAGGTTATGCTTCACTTGACTATGAGTTTGATTCGTATCGCACTTCTGACCTGGTTAAGCTTGATATCCTGCTTGCTGGAGACGTCGTTGATGCGCTTTCGTTTATTGTTCACAAAGACAAGGCATATGATCTTGCTCGTGGTCTTTGCGACAGACTAAAAGGCATCATTCCTCAGCAGCTCTTTGAGGTTCCTATTCAAGGTGCTATTGGCAATAAAATCATTTCTCGCTCTACTGTTCGCGCACGTAGAAAGGACGTCTTGGCTAAATGCTACGGCGGCGATATTTCCAGAAAGCGCAAACTGCTTGAAAAGCAAAAAGAGGGTAAGAAGCGCATGAAGCAGATTGGCTCAGTCGAAGTACCTCAAGAGGCGTTCTTGGCTGTTCTCAAGGTTGACGACGAGTAGAAGGTATTTGTGGAGTCGCTTCAAACAATCATTTCAACCTGCGCATCTCAAGCAGGTCTTTCTTCACATATTGTTCCTTTTGCGTCAGGAGCTTCACTCAAGGAGCGCCTGTCCGCTAATCCTGTGCTTATGGCACCTATGGCTGGCGTCAGTGATGGTGTGTATCGCACTATGGCTCGAGCGGGCGGAGCAGGTCTTGCGTATTCAGAAATGGTTTCTGTTGCAGGAATTCATTATGGTGGCGAGAAAACCTGGGAGCTTGTAGAACCTCTTTCAACTGAGCCCGATATTGCTGTTCAACTCTTTGGTTCAAAGCCAGAGCAGTTTAAAGAAGCGGCAGCTCAGATCAGTGAGCACCTAGGAAATAAGCTTGCGCTTATCGATATTAATATGGCTTGTCCTGTTCCAAAGGTTGTCAAAAAAGGGGAGGGCTCAGCCCTTCTCGATACCCCAGAGCTTGCTGCAGATCTGGTTAAAGCTTGTCTTTCTGAGGTCGCGGTGCCTGTTACCGTGAAGATTAGACGAGGTAGACGTCAGGATGAGGAAGTAGCTCCTGAGTTTGCTCGCGCCATGGAAGCTGCGGGAGCGTCTGCTGTTGCTATTCATGGTCGCTTTGCCACCCAGATGTATCGAGGCCAGGCAGAGTGGGAGACCGTTAATAGAGTTTGCGATGCTGTTTCAATTCCTGTTATAGGCTCTGGTGACATACTCTCTGCTGAAGCAGCAGCTCATGCTCTTACAGAGACGGGTGTGACAGCTGTAATGATTGCTCGTGGAACCTATGGTAATCCTTGGATTTTTAAGAACACTCAAGCTTTAGTTGAAGGTCAATCTCCACTTGTTCCAACACTTAATCAGATGCTTGCATCTTTTATGATGCATGTACGCTTACTTGACGCAGCTCACATTCATATTGCTCGCGCAAGAAGCCTTTCTACCTGGTATTTTAGGGGTATTCCAAACGCGGCCTATTGGCGTGGTAAGTCAGTAAGGTGTGTTACTGCTCAAGATTTTATTGATCTGGCGCTAGAGATTAAAGAAACCGTCAAGCAACTTGAAGGTGAGCAGGAATCCCCTGAGCACAATCCATCTATAAGCTAGTGGTCTGTTGTGGATTCTTGGCAGTCTAAATACAATCAAACGGCTACCTCTGCACTTTATCTGCATATTCCGTTTTGTTCTCAAAAATGCTTCTATTGTGATTTCTCTTCTTGGTCTACAAGACAAGATGACAGTCGCATGAGTAATTACGTTAAAGCTCTAAAACATCAGCTAGACGAAGCCGCTCAACTTGGTTTGTTATCAGTCACTAAAACAGTTTATATGGGCGGTGGAACGCCCAGCTTGCTGGGTCAAGATGCAGTGGATTTGGCGCAGCACACTTCAGCGATTGTAAATCCTGATGAGTTCAGTATTGAAGCAAATCCAGACTCACTATCTGATGATCTTCTCGCCAGTCTTACTACGGGCGGGGTAACACGAATTTCTTTGGGAGTTCAAAGCTTTAACGATAACGAGCTCAAAAAGTTGGGCAGAATTCACTCTGCCGACCTGGCTTACGAGAAAGTACTTGCTGCAAAAGAGCGTGGTTATGACGTGTCGGTTGATCTTATGTGTGCAATTCCTGAGCAAACAGAGAGTTCTTGGGAGTTTTCGCTCTCAAGATTTATCTCGCTTGGCGTAAATCATGTGAGCGTCTATCCGCTAACTATTGAAGAAGGCACGGCGCTGGCTAAGCAAACCCAGGATAAAGACACTCTATGGAACACCTATGACGTGCAGGCAGATCGAATGCAAGCTGCTTCAAAGACGCTTCAAGCGGCGGGATTTGTTCGCTACGAGGTGGCAAGTTATGCTCGCAATCAGAAGAGCTGTAAGCACAATAAGATGTACTGGACAGGGGAGTCGTACCTTGGTCTTGGTACCAGCGCTGCAAGCATGCTCACCGCGCCTGAGTACGATATGCTTGCGGAGCAAAATACTTTCTTACCTGCGCGTCCACAAGACGCTGCTCGCGCACGATTGGTGGTCCTTGATCCTCCAAGAAAAATTGCTGAAGGTGTATCGCTCTTCTCGACAGAGTTTGATGTTGAATTTTTGACTCATAGAGAAACTGTGGCAGAAGATTTGATGCTGCATGCTCGCCTTATGGAACCAATTTCGCCTGCGCTATTGAATGAGTCTGAACGAGTATTTGGAGCGCCATCGATGCAAAAAGTGCTTGACTCCTGTTTGCATGATGAGCTGCTAGAATGCGTCAATAACGAAGATTCTAAGGATAAAACTACGTACAGGCCTACCGAGAAGGGCTGGCTGCTTGGAAACGAGCTCTATGGACGTCTTTGGGATTTAAGATAATGTTAGAAAAATTTATTTGATGTGGTTAGTATTTACTTGATGTTTCAAAATAATTGAAAAATAAGAAAAGGATTGAAGAATGGGAGAAAAAAGACCTAATTTTGATGATATTACATCTTTTGATGAGTTTATTAAGTATTACTGGTATCGTGAAGAACTTATGCAAATATGTAAGTCTTTAGGTTTGGAATATAGAGGTACAAAACAAGAGCTCAATAATATTATTGAGCAGTATTTTAAAGGTAATTTGATTAAGAATAGACTTACAAAGAATAAAAAAGTCAATAAAAAAATTGTTACTTTAAATTCGTCATTGCTTGAGTGTGGCTTCTCATTTAATTCAAAGTTTAGAGAATATTTTTCTTCTTTAACAAAAGTTTCACCATTTAAATTTACTGCTGATATGGCTGCTGCTTGGAGAAAAGTTAAGAGAGAGAACAATAGTGCATTTACAATCAGGGATTTGTTAAATGTATATTATGGTGATTTAGATTATGCGAAATACGATAATTCGGCTTGTCAGTGGAATCAATTTTTAAAAGATTTTTGTGCAGATGAAAATAGCTATAACTATTCTAATAAATTAAAGGTGGCTTCTGTTCTTTGGAAAGAAGTTAGAGATTCAAAAGGTAAAAAAATCTATTCGAAAGATTTATTAACTAAGTATGCATTTAAAATACGGGAATATCATAAGTAAACATTTGATAATTTTCTTCATTTGCAGTTTGAAAAGTCATGAACACATTCGATAGTATGTCGATTTTTCATGTATGTAGTTAACGAATATTCTTAATGGGATTTGGTTGCATTAAGTTCAAAACAAGTGGGTACACTTTCAAACGTTCTCGTGATGCAGATTTTTTATGGGTTGAATCGGAGAGATTTTCATGGCTGCTATGAATGAAAAGGACTACTACGCCATCCTTGGTGTTTCTGAGTCCGCAACAGCTGAAGAAATTAGAAAAGCTTTTCAAACTAAAGCTCGTAAGCTTCATCCAGACATCAATAAAGAGCCCGATGCTGAAGAACGTTTTAAAGAGGTTTCTGAGGCCTATGCTGTTCTGTCAGATGCCGAGAAACGCCGTCGTTATGACGCAATGAGAAGTGGCTCTTTCTATGGTGGCGGCTATGGTCCTTCTGGTTATCCTGGCGGATCTGCCTATGGAGGTTCTCCTTTTGAGGGTGGCTTCCCGTTTGGTGATATCAACTTTAATAATTGGACCACTGGATCTCAAAAGCGCTCTCGTGCATACAAGCCTCAGACTGGCGCAGATATTGTCTACGACTTAACGCTGAATGATACAGACGCTAAAAATGGCGTTAAGAAAGGCATCACGTATCAGCGCTTTGTTACTTGTGATGCTTGTGCTGGTAAGGGATCTCAGCATAAAGCTGAGGCAACTACCTGTCCTACCTGCCATGGAACGGGCCATATTGACATTGATCTTTCTTCCATTTTTGGAGTTGGCAAGTTTAGAGTTGACTGTCCAGAGTGTGAAGGCGCTGGACACGTTGTACAGGATCCATGCGACGTTTGTGGTGGTTCTGGACGTGTTTTGTCTGCAAGCGAAATTATGGTTGATGTACCAGCTAATTCACATGATGGTGACCAGATCAGAGTACCTAAAATGGGAAATGCAGGAACTAATTGTTCTGCAACTGGTGATTTTATCGTAAATATTAAGGTTCCTTCAGAGCAGTTGACGTTCCGCCAACGCGCGGGAGCTCGTATCACAGGTATAACTGCAATGCTTCTTGTATTTGTGGCACTTAATTTACAATCACCACTATTTGCCATTGTGTTGATTCCGCTTTTGATATTTGGCGTGAGAAACGTTCTTGCAGATGGCGTCAAGATGAACGCTGGCTGGTGGAGAAGTTTTGCAAATGCCTTTGTTTCGGGAATTATCAACGGTGCCTTCTACTCAATTATTATTATGACTTTGTATGCTTGTACGGCCGGATTAGGCCATGTCGGCTATATGGGAATTTAAGTTTTAGGTTTTATAAGGGGAGAGTTAGTAAGCGTGGCAGAGAAGAAAGACTTCTACGAGCTCTTAGGTGTTGCTCGTGATGCAGACCAAAAAACAATCAAGCGAGCTTTTCTAAAGCTGGCAAGAAAGCTGCACCCTGATGTTTCTGATGATCCTCATGCAGAAGAGAAGTTTAAAGAGGTAAACGAAGCTTATTCTGTGCTGTCAGATGAGCAAAAGCGTGCCAACTATGACCGTTACGGTGACCCTAATGGTCCGTCCGGTTTTGGTGGCGGCTATGTGGATATGTCAGATATCTTTGGTGGCGGTTTTGGTGGCTTTGGAGATATCTTTGATTCCTTCTTTGGCGGCGGCCATGGTGGTCGTGGCGCTGCTCAGCGTACTCGTGGCAGTGATATGGGAATTAGACTCTCTATCACTTTGGAAGAGGCTGCTGCGGGTGTCACAAAAACTATCTCGTATAACAGGCTTTCTACCTGTGATGACTGTAATGGCACCGGCCTTGGTGAGGGTGGAAAAATTGAAGACTGTCCACGCTGTCACGGTACGGGCACGGTAGTTCAGGTCCAAAATACTGTCTTTGGTCAGATGCAGTCTCAGACCGTGTGTCCAGAGTGCCAAGGAACAGGCAAGAAGGTTGAGCATGCCTGCGAGACCTGTGGAGGTCAGGGAAGAACTCCTGATCACGAGCGTGTTTCTGTAGAAATTCCTGCAGGTGTTCATTCTGGCCAGTCAATTTCTATTGCCGGTAAAGGTGAGGCGGGTGTCAGAGGTGATACCTCTGGTGACCTTATCGTAACCATTGAGGTTTCCCAGCATAAAGATTTTGAGCGCAGAGGAGACGATCTCTTTACCTCAGTGAGCGTTGATTCTCTTGAGGCAATTGTTGGTACTAGCGTGACTATTGACGGTATCATCAAAGATGAAACTATTGAGATTGCTATTCCAGCGGGCTGTAAGTACGGCCAGCAACTGAGCGTCGCTGGTAAAGGTATGCCTCGTTTGCACACTAAGGCCCGTGGCAACCTTTACGTTCTGGTTCACATTGAGACTTCAACTGGACTGACTAAAGATCAGTTAGAGACGCTTACCTGCCTTATTGATGAGCGCAAACAAAGTGGCGCTCAAGAAACTCAAGATGAGCAGCATGATCAGCATTCTGCAGCAGCAGATTCCTCTAATCATAATGACAAGAAAGCCAAAAAGGCTTCCAAGAAGAGGCGCTAATGGCTCATGGAATTGCGCTCATAAATCTTGGATGCAGGGTAAATCGCGTTGAGCTTGATTTAATGGCAGACTCTCTGCTTCGTATGGGGTGTCGCATTGTTGAAGAGGATGAAGCTCAGGCAATTGTTATCAACACCTGTGCTGTCACCGCAGAAGCCGAGGCTAAGACGAGAAAAGCCGTGCGTAAAGCAGCGCTTATGCCAGGAGCTCCTCTTGTAGTTGCAACGGGTTGTGTTGCAAGTCTTTTTGCTGACGAGCTTGCCTCTCTTGCTCCTAACGTTGTGGTAGAAGCCGAGAAGGACAAAGTTGCAGATAGAGTTCTTGAAGAGCTAGGCTTTGCTCCAGAATCCGTAAGTGACGACGGTCTTGTCATCTCCAAGCCAACTCCAACAGGTCGCACACGCCCTGGTATCAAGATTCAAGACGGTTGCGATAATCGTTGTACCTTCTGCATTGTCTGGAAGGCGCGCGGTGCGGGAAAATCCCTTGATCCTCGTGAGGTTGTTTCGCAGGTAAAAGATGCTATGAGCAGAGGAGCTCAAGAGGTTGTTCTTACGGGAATTAATCTTGGTAGCTATAAAGCTCAACTTGAGGATGAGGGCAAGAAGACCCTCAGGCTCCCAGACCTTCTCGAGTATGTGCTTGAAAAAACAGAGGTAGGCCGCCTCAGGCTTTCTTCTCTTGAGCCACCTGATGTAAATGCTCGTTTAGTAGAGGTTATTGCTGCTTCCAACGGAAGAATTGCACCTTTTTTGCACATCTGCCTTCAATCCGGATGTGACGCTACGCTTGCACGTATGGGCAGGGTGTATAGGACAGAACTTTATCGCAACGCTGTTGAGGAAGCTCGCTCGGTACTGCCAACTATTGCGTTAGGAACGGACCTTATTGTTGGTTTCCCTGGAGAAACTGATAAAGAATTTGAAGAGTCGTTTGAGTTTTGTCGTCAGATGGGCTTTTCAAAGATGCACGTATTTAGGTACTCCAAGCGACCTGGAACTCCTGCGGCTACCGCTCCAAATCAGGTAGATCCAAAGGTGATGGCTGAACGCGCCAAGAAAATGCGTGATCTGGGTAATGCCATGCGCTTTGATGCTGCTAAGAAGCTTGTTGGTACCTGCGATAATGTGGTGGTACAGTATCCTGGTAGGGGAATTTCTGGCGGTCTTTTTGATGTTCAGGTTGATCCTACTATTGAGCTTGATGAGCTTATTGCTATGCGCTTTGACGAAGTTTTACCTAATGGAACGCTAAAAGCCACTCGTTTGTAAATTGGGGGAACATGGAGCCAACACAGATTCGCTTAACTATTCCTGATTCAGTAGACCCTTTGTATCTGACGGGTCCAGCTGATAGTTTGCTCAGAGAAATCGAATCGTCATGTGCAGCTCTTATTTCAATCAGAGGTAAAGCAATCTTTTTGTCAGGCACTTCTCAAGAAATTGAGCAGCTAACACTTATTTTTTCTCGCCTGATTCAAATGGTTGAATCAGGATCTAGGCCAACGCTTGAAGATGTAAAGCTTCTACTAGATAGCACAAAAAGAAATGCCAGCTTAGAGCAAACAGGCACACGAACACTGTTTGTAACTCATAAAGGCAAAGCAATTCAGCCTAAAACACAAGGTCAAATTGAGTATACAAAGGCAATAGCAAACAACTCCATTACCTTTGGCATTGGTCCTGCGGGAACTGGTAAAACATATCTAGCGGTGGCTATGGCACTTGCTGCTTTAACATCTCAGCAAATTAGCAGAATTGTGCTGGTAAGACCTGTTGTAGAAGCGGGAGAGTCTCTTGGTTTTCTCCCGGGAACACTTCAAGAAAAGCTTGATCCCTACATCAGGCCGCTCTATGACGCGCTCTTTGATATGACCTCCATGGAGTACGCAAATAACCTTATTGAACAGGGAATTGTTGAGATTGCTCCGCTTGCATTTATGCGTGGTCGTACCATGAACGATGCATTTGTCATTTTGGATGAGGCTCAAAATACCACGCCAGAGCAGATGAAAATGTTTCTGACTCGCCTGGGTTTCTCGTCAAAATTTGTTATTACCGGTGATGCAACGCAGCGAGACCTTGTGGGAAGAAGTGGTTTGGACGTTGCTCGACAGGTGTTGGGTAACCTTGAAGACGTTGCTTTTGTTGATTTAGATAGAAATGATATTGTTCGCCACACGTTGGTTGGTAAGATAGTTGATGCATACACTGCGTATGAGAAGAAACAGCTAGGGGAGTAACGTGGTTAACGAGTACGACATTGTGATCGAAGAAGGCGTCGCGTGCCCAATTTCTGTGGAAGAGATTGAAGCCGATTGCAACCTTGTACTCTCTGAAGAGGGTGTAGAGCGCCCTTGTACTGTGTCCATTTCCATTGTCAGCGATGAAGAGATTCAGCAGGTAAATCTTGAGTGGCGAGAAAAAAATGCGCCCACCGACGTTATTTCACTTGAGGTAGAGCGACCTGATGATCCAGATCTGGCTCCTGGTGAGATGTGTGAGCTGGGCGATATTATTCTGGCTCCTAACTTTATTGCACGTCAGGCAAAAGAGTATGGCACTACGGAGGCAGATGAGTTTAGGCTCATGCTTGTTCACGCCATGCTTCACCTGCTTGGATATGACCACATTGAAGACGATGAGGCAGAGGTTATGGAGGCTCGTGAAGACACCCTTGTTGCTCTGCTTTCAACGGATAGAACTATTGAGCCAGTTGTGTTGACTCGCCACCGTGAGGGGATTGACGAGTAATGATTCCGGGATCTAAGGGCAGACATCCAAGCTTTAAGCGCGGTCTTCTTTTTGCGCTACAGGGCGCACGTCAAGCGTTTGCTCAAGAGGCAAACCTGCGTCGTATGTCAGTAACTGCTGTATTGACCGTGATTGCGGGATTGTTTGTTGGCTTAGATGCCGTGAGCTGGGCACTTGTCCTTGCGTGTATTGGTGCAGTTTTAACTACAGAGCTCATCAACACGGCAATAGAAACTGTGGTAGACCTGGTTTCTCCTGAGTTTCATCCTATGGCTGGTAAAGCCAAAGATATTGCTGCGGCAGCTTCATGCTGTATTAGCATTACCGCAGCTCTTATAGGACTTTTGATTTTCTCGCGTGCAATTTTTCATTGGTAAGTTGGAGGACGTATGACCGCCAATTCAGTTTCTGAAAATACTTCATCTGAGACCACTCCATTTAGGAGCGGTTTTGTTGCTTTAGTTGGTCGTCCAAGTGTTGGTAAATCCACGCTTTTGAACGCTTGTATGGGTCAGAAAGTGGCTATCGCAAGCCCTGTTGCCCAGACTACGCGTCGTCGCTTTAGAGCAGTGGTAAACGGAGATAACTCCCAGCTTGTCATTGTAGATACTCCAGGCCTTCACAAGCCTAAAGATGCTCTTGGAAAAGAGCTCAATAAGGCTGCGCTGGGAGAACTCAACGACGCTGATGTCATTGCCTTTTTGATTGACGCCACTAAGCCCGTTGGCCGTGGTGATGAGTGGGTTGCCAATCATGTTGAGCAGGCACACGCCGCCTTTAAGCTGCTGGTTATTACCAAGGCAGATATTGCAACGCCAGAGCAGGTGGCGGAGCAGCTTGAGGCTGCACAAGCTCTTGCTCACTTTGATGACGTACTAGTTGTTTCCGCGTCAGAAGACTTCAATATTCAGGCATTTATTGCGCTTGTTTCCGAGCATCTTCCCGAGGGTCCTATGTGGTTCCCAGAGGATATGGAGACTGACGCCTTGCCAGAAGACCTGGTAGCAGAGTTTGTTCGCGAGAAGCTACTGCTCAACCTTCGTCAGGAAGTTCCTCATTCTGTTGCCGTTGTCTGCGATTCGTATGAGGTGGCAACAGATGGTCATTTATCCATTTCTGCCACCATTTTGGTTGAGCGAGAAGGACAAAAGGGCATCGTAGTTGGCCAGGGCGGCTCCATGATTAAGCGCGTTGGCGTTGAGGCTAGAAAAGATCTGGAGAAGCTTTTTGGTCGCAAGGTTTACCTTGACCTTCAGGTTCGTGTTCAGCCTCTCTGGAGGCGTGACGCCAACGAGATTAAGCGCCTAGGCTACTCAACTGAGGACTAGTTGTGCCTGGTAGAAAGACCACTCGTCTTAAAGCTATTGTGCTTGATAGAACAAAACTTGCCGAGCAAGATCTCATCTTAACTATGCTTTCTGATTCGGGAGAAGAACGACGAGCTGTTGCAAAGGGCGCCAGAAAGCCAGGCGGTCGCTTTGCCGCTCGTGTTGAACTTTTTTGCGAGTTAGACGTGCTGCTGGCAGAAGGTCGCTCGCTTGACATCCTGTCCGAGGCAACCTTGCTTGAGCCGCATGCCACACTTCGCGGAGATCTCTCTAAGGTAGCGGCTGCGTCAGCCATCTGTGAAGTTGCCCGACTTTCGTGTATTGACGGCATTGAGGACGCGTTTCTCTATCCGCTGCTTTCTCGTGCTCTCAGAGCCTGCGAAGAAGTAGATGACGAGAAACACCTAGATCTTGTTGTTGCTGCTTATGTGTTTAAGGTTTTGGCACACGAAGGCTGGCGCCCAGAGCTGGAATCATGCATCGCCTGTGGAGATGAAGCCCTGACGTACTTCTCGCCAGCTGCTGGTGGTGCATTGTGTGGAAGTTGTGCGCATGAGATTGAGGGTGCCATTGAGGTAACTCCACTTGAGCTCTCGTGGTTGTCATCGCTTTTAAAACTTACCTTTGACCAGCTTGTTGTTGCTGAGATTGCTCCAGAAACTGCACTCTTTTTGCTTACCAGCGCGCATATTTGGGCGGCTACACACCTTGAAGCACGTCTGAAGGCATTTGAATTTTTGCTCAGTATCTAGCTGAAGTGTATTTTTACTAGCAAAGTTCACCAGTAACTGGTATCCTCTTGTAGGTTATTTCCTTGTTCTTAGGGGCTAGTCACTGCCGGCTACCTTCTCAGTACAAGGAGTATTCAACGCGAAAGGCGGTTTATTATGGCAGTAACTAAGGATCGTAAGGCTGAGCTCATCAAGCAGTACGGCAAGGACGAGAAGGACTCTGGTTCCGCACAGGTTCAGGTTGCTCTTCTTACTGAGCGTATTCGTCAGCTCACCGACCACATGAAGTCCCACCAGAAGGACTTCCACACTCGTCGTGGTCTTCTGATGCTCGTTGGTAAGCGTCGTCGTCTTCTTTCTTACATCAAGTCGAACGACATTGAAGAGTACCGTACTCTTATTGCTTCCCTGGGTATCCGCGACAACATCCAGTAAGTTGGCTTTTTAGGGCGCCGTCTGGCGCCCTTTATGTTTGAGGCCCGTTTGCAATGGGGCAAACGGAGATAGAAGAGGAAAGAAATGACTAAAGTAACTCACGAATTTGACCTCTACGGTAAGCACTACACCCTTGAGGCTGGTGAGCTCGCAAAGCAGGCAACCGGTGCCTGTATCGTTAAGTGCGGCGATTCCACCGTACTTCTCACTGCAGTGGTTTCCAAGGAGCGTAAGGATTACGACTTCTTCCCACTGACTGTTGATTTTATTGAGAAAATGTACGCAGTTGGTCGTGTTCCTGGTGGCTACCTCAAGCGTGAGGCTCGTCCATCCGAGAAGGCAACCCTTACTGCTCGTATGATTGACCGTCCTCTGCGTCCTTCCTTCCCAGAAGGTTTCCGCAATGAGGTTCAGATTGTTGCAACTTCTCTTGTTGCTGATCAGGTAAACGCTGTTGATACCATCTCCGTCATGGGTGCATCTGCTGCTCTGGCTGTTGGTGGCGTTCCTTTTGAGGGACCACTTGCGTGCGTCCGTATTGGTCGCAACGCTGATACCGGTGAGTTCCTGGTTAACCCAACCTACGAAGAGCGCGATCACTCTGATCTTGACCTTGAGCTTGGTGGCTCTTCAACCTTCATTTCTATGCTTGAGGCCGGCGCAGACGAGATTTCCGAAGAGGACATGCTCTCTGCTATGGCATTTGGCCAGGAGGCAATTGCAGCATTCTGCGAGGAGCAGAAGAAGTTCATTGCTAAGTGGGAAGAGGTTAACGGCCCTATCGTTAAGCGCGAGTACATCCTTGACGAGCCAATCGCTGAGGTTCACGACCGCATCTTTGCTTACTACGACCAGATGAGCGCTGCTCTTAAGGATGCTGACAAGCAGTCCCGTATGCAGAAGGTTGCTGACTTGATGGACGAGATTAAGGCTCAGTTCACCGAGGAGGAGCAGGAGCTTTGGAGCCGCGCTATTGCGGTTGAGCTCAAGGCCCTTGAGAAGCACGCTATGCGCGTCATGGTTGTTGAGACCGGTGAGCGTGTTGACGGCCGTGTGGCTAACGAGATTCGTCCAATCATGGTTAAGCCTGACTACCTGCCACTTGTTCACGGTTCTGGTCTTTTCCAGCGTGGTCAGACCCAGGTTCTCTCCATTTGTACGCTTGGCATGCTTAACGAGTGGCAGCGTCTTGACACCATTGAGCCAATGGACGGCAAGCGCTACATTCACCACTACAACTTCCCACCGTTCTGCACCGGTGAGACTGGCCGTATGGGCAGCCCAAAGCGCCGTGAGATTGGTCACGGAGCTCTTGCAGAGCGCGCACTTCTGCCTGTTATTCCTTCTGAGGAAGAGTTCCCTTATACCATCCGCGTTGTTTCTGAGGTAATGGAGTCCAACGGTTCTTCTTCCATGGCTTCTACCTGCGGTTCTACGCTTTCCCTTATGGATGCAGGCGTTCCTCTGAAGCGTCCTGTTTCTGGTGTTGCAATGGGTCTTATCCAGGAGAACGGCAAGACTGTTGTTCTTACTGATATCCAGGGTCTTGAGGACTTCCTTGGCGACATGGACTTCAAGGTCTGCGGTACCACCAAGGGTATTACTGCAATGCAGATGGACAACAAGGCAACTGGTCTTACTCCAG
The DNA here is from genome assembly GCA_015258715.1 of Atopobium sp. GTDB lineage: Bacteria > Actinomycetota > Coriobacteriia > Coriobacteriales > Atopobiaceae > Lancefieldella. The sequence continues at coordinate 49,672 of JABZHR010000004.1, read as the reverse complement.
AGATTCTGCGCAGCGCACTTCTCCAGGCTCAAGAGGGTCGTATGTTCATCTTGAACAAGATGCTCGAGCAGATTCCTTCACCTCGTACTGAGACCAAAGAGACCGCTCCACAGATCATCTCGCTTTCTATCCCAACCGATAAGATTCGCGACGTCATTGGCTCTGGTGGCAAGGTTATCCGCGGTATCCAGGAGGATACGGGCGCAACCGTTGACATCCAGGAGGATGGCACCGTCTTTATCGCTGGTACTAACGGTGCTGCCGAGGCTGCTGCAGAGCGCATCAAGGCTATTGTTAAGGTTCCAGAGGTAGGCGAGGAGTACACTGGTCGCGTTGTTGGTCTTCAGCCATTCGGCGCCTTTGTTGAGCTCCTTCCTGGCAAGGACGGTCTGCTTCATATTTCCCGCGTTGCACAGGGACGTGTCGAGAAGATCGAGGATGTCCTGGCTGTTGGCGACGAGGTTAAGGTTCAGGTCCTTGAGGTAGACGAGAAGGGCAAGATTTCTCTTGACCGTCTCGATAAGCCAGAGGCACCACAGGGTGCTCCAAAGAAGGACCGTGAGGAGCGTCGCCCACGTCGTCAGAACGACAACGGCAACTCTGAGCGCAGGCAGCCACGTCGTCACCACGACGCATAAGGCACGCTCAAACTCAATGGGTTTCTCGCCACGCGAGGTCTTATAAAACATGAGGTATTGAAGAGAGCTTCGATGCATGTCGGAGCTCTCTTGTTATTCTGTTGAGATTTTGATTCTTTGGGAATATATAGCGTAATACGTGCAGATTTTTTATATAATTAAACAACATGTAGATTTTGCAAAAAGTCTTATAGACGGCCCTTTGGGTTGCGTCTGTCATAGAAAGTTTTTGAAAGGAAACCGTTTTAATGCCTAAGAAAGACCCAGCTCTTAAAGTCATTCCTATGGGCGGACTTGATGGCATTGGCAAGAACATGACCGTTTTTGAATACGGTAATGATATGGTGCTTGTTGATGCTGGTTTGATGTTCCCAGATGACGAACAGCCTGGTATTGACCTAGTTTTGCCAGACTACACCTATGTACTTGAAAATGAAGATAAGCTTCGTGGTATTTTGATTACCCACGGTCACGAGGATCACATTGGTGCTCTTCCGTACCTGCTTATGGACCTTACTCGTAAGGTGCCAATCTATTCCAGTAAGCTCTCGCTTGGCTTTATTGAAGGCAAGCTTGCTGAGCACAAGATTGTGGGTACTAAGCTTCGTGAGGTTACTGATGGTTCAAAGGTCCAGCTTGGCGCTTTTGACATCACGTTCTTCTCGATGACTCACTCTATTCCTGCGGCTTTTGGTATTCATATGAAGACCCCTGCAGGAACCCTTATTCACTCTGGTGACTTTAAGCTTGATCAGACTCCAATTGATGGCGTTCGTCCAAACTATGCGGCTATCACCAAGTTTGGCTCCGAGGGCCTTGACCTGCTGCTGTCTGACTCAACCAACGCTAATCGCCCTGGTATGACCCCATCCGAGGCTTCTGTTGGTGCGGCGCTTCGTCACATCATTAAGAATGCAACTGGTCGCGTCTTTGTTGCGTCGTTCTCAAGCCACATTCACCGCCTGCAGCAGGTGTGCGATGCCTCTGTTGCGGTAAAGCGTAAGGTTGTTGTTACCGGTCGCTCTATGATTACCAACACAAAGGTTGCGCGTGAGCTTGGTTACCTCAACATTGCCGATAAAGACATCATTGATGCGTACGATGTTGATAAACTAGCAGATGATCGCATTGTTGTTCTGTGCACCGGTTCCCAGGGAGAGCCTCTGAGTGCTTTGGCACGCATGGCAAACGGAGAGCACAAGTCGCTTTCCATTCGTCCTCAGGACACCGTAATCATCTCTGCAACTCCTGTTCCAGGTAACGAGAAGAGCGTTCAGTCCATCATCAACGCGCTCTCTAAGATTGGTTGCGAGATTTATGACAAGTCAAAGGCACTTGTCCACGTTTCTGGCCATGGTAGCCAGGAAGAGCTCAAGCTTATGCTTGGTATGGCTCGTCCAAAGAACTTCATGCCTGTTCATGGTGAGGCTGTTCACCTGCGTGCACATGCAGAGCTTGCTCAGCAGATGGGTGTTCCTGCTAATCGCATTTTCATTCTTGATAACGGCGACACGCTTGAGATGAGAAACGGCAAGGTTACTCGTGGTAAGACGGTTGAGTCTGGCGTTGTGTACGTTGACGGCCTCTCTGTTACCGACGCTAACCCTGTTGTTCTTCGTGACCGTCAGCGCCTTTCTCAGGACGGCATTGTTACCGCTGTGGTAACCCTTGTTGGTCGCAACCTTAAGCCAGGTGTTGTTGAGATTTCTGGCCGTGGTGTTTCATTTGCCGACGATGACGAGCTTATGAATGACGCACAGAATCTTGTGAGAAATTCAATCGAGAAGGCCTCTAAGTCCGAAGGCGCAAACATTGAAGCAATGAGAAAGAGTGTTCGCAACGCCCTTTCTAACTTCCTTTGGAGCAAAACTCGTACTCGACCAATGGTTATTCCGGTCATTATGGAGGTATAGGCCCAATGCCCTCTAAACGCACTTCAAACGCAGCAAAAAGAAACTCTAGAAACGCCGCTTCTCCCCAGGCAGTAGGCTTAAGCCCGTTGCAGAACGACATCATTGGTGTTGTTCTTGCAGTGGTTGCTATTGCCATGTTTTTGTCTATTATCGTCCCATCTAACGCTGTTATTACCAGCGCAATGGGCCATGGACTCAAACTTTGCTTTGGTACAGGAGCACTTCTTTTTCCCATTGCAGTATTTGTCTTTGCTATGACCTTCTTTATGCGTGATGATCAGGGAATTTCTACGCGTATTGCTATTGGTCTAACACTGGACGTTCTTGCTGCACTTGCGCTTATCTCGCTCAACTTCCCAGGAGCTGAGTCTGCTCCAGATATGCTTTTAGGCACAAAAGTCCTTGAGGCTGCTGGTGGCTATGTAGGTGGCGGTATTGCTTGGGTTTTGCTGCGCTTTGTTGGCCGCGTAGTGGGCAATGTCCTTTTGGTTGGCTTTATCATTGCCGGCGTTGTTATCTGCGGCTTCTCCATCTCTGACATGGTTGAGCGCGTTAGCTTCCGCCTGGATGAGGCGCGCGAGAATCATCGCTACCGTAAAGAAGAGCGCGCTCTTGCTAAAGAAGAGGCACTCTTTGCCGCTAATGCTCCACAACCTGCAAAGAAGCAGGGTAGACGCGGCTCTAACAACCAGTCTTCTCTCTTTGACGAGACCGGTGAAGGGGAGACTACATATCTGGGCAATCGTAAGACTTCTGTCATCAAGCGTGACGCCCGTCTTTACGAGGAAGAAGAGGCGCAAGAGGACGCAGGCGATGCTCCTACTACGCTCATCGATAAGGCTAAGAACAAGCTGCGTCCTAAGAAGAATGACCAGCCAGATGATGCAGTTGTCGAGAAAAACGATGGTGCTGTAGCCGAGGTTGCTCCTACTACAAAACAGTCTAAACCTAAGAGTAAGGCTAAAACTACGCCCGATTTTCTCGCCACACCAGACCAGCTCAAAAGGCCTGGCGATGACGATGAGTCGTATGAGCTACCACCATTTAGCATCCTGAAGTCAAACAAGAACTCGGCCACTTCTGCCGTAAGCGATGACGAGCTTGAAGCTACCGCACAGAGGCTCCAGGCCACGCTTGAGGAGTTTGGCCTCTCTAGCCAGGTAGTTGGCTGGACCGCCGGACCTTCTGTTACTACGTTTAAGATTTCGATGGGCGAGGGCGAGCGCGTCAACAAGATCACCAATCTTGAGGATGATATTGCACTTTCACTTGCTGCAAAGTCTGTTCGTATTTTTGCGCCAATCCCTGGTACTTCTTTGGTTGGTATTGAGATCCCTAACGAGAAAGCCCAGGCAGTCAATTTGGCTGATGTTTTGCCTTTTGCAAAGGGTGGTCCTCTTGAGTGTGCCTTTGGTCGCGATTCAGAGGGCAAGCCAATTGTTGTTGACCTTGCCAGCCTTCCTCACTTGCTGGTAGCGGGTACTACTGGTTCTGGTAAGTCTGTCCTGCTCAATGCTATTGTCATGTCTATGCTCATGCGCGCAACTCCTGAGCAGGTCCGCCTTATTATGGTCGACCCAAAGCGCGTTGAGTTTACCGGTTACGCCGGCCTTCCTCATCTGTATGTCCCAGTTGTTACTGAGCCAAGGCAGGCAGCAAGTGCACTTCAGTGGGGCGTCACCGAGATGGAGCGCCGCCTGAAGGTATTTGAGCACTACAAGGTTCGTGACATTAAGACGTACAACAGAAACGTTGATGGCGATAAATACGCTGATATGGAGAACCCTCCAAAGCACATGCCATACTTTGTTATTGTCATCGACGAGCTTGCTGACCTTATGATGGTTGCGGGCAAAGACGTTGAGTCTTCCATTGTCCGTATCGCTCAGCTTGGTCGTGCTGCAGGTATTCACCTGATTGTTGCAACGCAGCGTCCTTCTGCAGACGTTGTAACTGGTCTGATCCGCGCAAACATTGATAACCGTGTTGCACTCTCTGTTGACAACTCTTTGAACTCCCGCATTATTCTGGACCAAAAGGGCGCAGAGCAGCTGCTGGGTAAAGGCGATATGCTGGTTAAGCTTCGTGGTAAGAAGCCTAATCGCGCTCAGGGTTGCTGGGTCTCTGACGAGGAAATCGAGGAGACCGTTAAGTACATCCGTACTCAGCGTACCGCAGAATATCACGACAACATTTTGACCGTTGCAACTCCAACACAGGCTGATGGCGTTGGGGGAGTTGGTGGTATGGCACAGGCAGACGATCCACTGATTTGGGAAGCTGCACGCATTATTGTGGATTCTCAGCTAGGTTCTACATCTAGTTTGCAAAGAGCACTCTCTGTTGGGTATGCTCGTGCTGGTAGAATTATGGATATGCTTGAGGCAAAAGGTGTTGTTGGCCCAGCTAACGGATCAAAGCCTCGAGAAGTTCTTATTGATAAAGAAGCTCTTGAAGAGCTCAAAGTTCAAGACGCTGCCTATAGGGAGGTAGAGTAAGCATGCCACGCCCTCGTTTTAGTGAGATGCTCGTAGAACGTAGACGTCAGCTCGGGCTTTCTATCACTCAAGCATCAAAGATTCTTCGCCTCAAGGAGCAGGCACTTATTGCTTTTGAGGAAGGCGATTTTACGAATATGCCTCAGAGTGGTTATGCTCAGGGCATGCTTTCTTCGTATGCTCGCTACCTGGGACTTAATCCGCGCGAGATCGTAGACCTCTTCCAGGAAGAGAGCTACGAGTTTGAAAACGGCACCTATTCTCATGAGCTACGTCGTCGTACGCGCGATACCCAGTCTGGCCGCGGTATTGCTGGTTATGACGTCGTAAACGAGTCTGGTAGTAGGCCAAAGGCATACGTACAGTACCACGGTCTTCTCCCCACATCGGGAGGACCAGCTGGTGATATGGGCGCATTTGCAACTACCTCTGGTGTACGCTCCAGGCAAACCGGTGTGCCTCTGGGTGCTCAGGCATCTGAAGAGGACGCTGGCGGCTACTCATATTCTCGCTACGCCACAGGTCATGCGTATAACGCTGGTATTGAAGAGGCTTCTCGCCAGAAGACCATGGCAAGTCGTACACGTGGTGGCGTTCAGCGCAGACGTGTAGGTATTGCGGGCGTTAGCATGCCAGCTTATAAAGACGATGTAACCAGAAGAACTGTTGCTCCAAGCGATTACACCGATGACCTTCGCTATGACAATGTAACTGATCCTTATGAGCGCGCATCTACTATTTCCGGTCGCCGTGGCTCTAGAAATATTGCGCAGGTAGATAGGCCTAATGTTCGCCGTCGCCAGCCATCTAGCACTGCTGCTCAGCAACGTCGCGCTCCTCAAAGACCAGGCGTTATGGGAGCACTTCAGAATTATTTCTCTGACACGGGCCGCACCATTGCTACCGTATTTGCTCTTGTTGTTGTGATTATTACTGCCGTTTTGCTGTTCAGTGTTCGTTCTTGCATGACCGCACGAACCACGCCTACTACAACAAAGACGGTAAGCGTTAACAACTCAACATCTGATTCTTCTAAGAATTCCACTACTACCAATAGCAACACGGACACTTCTAAGAAGGATTCTACTGACGCTTCAAAGAGCACCACTACAACTGAGCCAAAGAAGGAAGAGACTCCTAAGCAGACTACCGTAGTGGTTACTGTTGCAGATGGTCAGACCAGCTGGGTTGAGATTACCGTTGACGGCAAGAGTGTTGAGGCTGACGCCATTACCGGCCCATGGTCTCAGACATACACTGTCACTGATTCCATGACCGTTCTTGCAGGTACTCCTGGTGCTGTTGCGGTAACCGTTAATGGTACTGCTAAGCCATTTGATGCAAACGCTTCTGGTATTGGCACCTTGACCATTCAGGGTACTAAGCCTGCTGACGGTACTGCAGCAAATGCTTCTGGAACTCAAACAAACAGCACGTCAACAACTACTACCGGTGGAACTTCTGGCACCACTAACAACCAGAATTCCAACAGCAATTCAAACAATAACTAAACGCCATGGGGCGAGAAGAACTTCTCGCCCAGGTAATACGGAGGGGAAATGGCTAAAGAATCAAGCTTTGACGTTGTGTCTGAAGTCGACATGATGGAAGTTGATAATGCATTTCAGCAGGCAGCTCGTGAGCTTACCCAACGCTACGATCTAAAAGATTCTGGCGCAACACTTGAGCTCTCTAAGAAAGAGGGAAAGTTCACTATTGAGGCGCCTGCAGATTTTGTTGCATCTCAGGTTAGGGATGTTCTTGGCTCCAAGCTGGTAAAGCGCGGAATTGATCTTACTGCTATTCGTTGGGGAGACCCTATTCCTGCAGCAGGCTCTACCGTTCGTCAGATTGGCTCCATTGTTTCTGGTATTGACCAGGAAACTGCCAAGAAGATTGCTAAAGATATTCGTGATATGAAAGTTAAGGCTAAGGCAACCGTTGAGGGCGATAAGCTGCGTGTTTCTAGCGCTTCTCGCGATGTTCTTCAGTCTGTGATTGCAAGCCTTAAGGAGAAAGACTATGGCCAGCCCCTCCAGTTCAACAACTATCGATAGGGGCTATAACGTCCTATACATCACGTTAGGATGCGCTAAAAACGAGGTTGATACAGATCGCATGCGTGCGCGTCTTTTGGCCTCTGGTTTTGGTGAAGTTGCAGACCCAGAGTCAGCAGACGTTGCAATTATCAATACCTGCTCGTTCTTGGCTTCTGCAACAGAAGAGTCTATTGAGACTACCCTTGAGATTGCCGAAGGCGCTTCTGAGGGAGTGCGTAAGCTGCCCATTATTATGTGTGGCTGCGTGCCTTCTCGTTACGGTGCAGAACTTAATGAGCAGCTTCCTGAGGTTGCTGCCTTTGTTCCCGCAGATCAAGAGGACGGCATTGTCAGCGTTGTTGCGGACGTCCTGAATATTCCTGAACCAACGCAGTCTATTGTTGCTGCTCACGGCATGCTGCGCACCATTGATGGCGCTAGTGCGTTTGTAAAGATTTCTGAGGGCTGTGACAGATTCTGCGCTTTCTGCGCTATTCCGTATATTCGTGGCCACTATCACTCAAGGGCCGCTGAAGAGATTCTTCAAGAGGTACATGAGCTGATGGAAGGTGGTGTTCGTGAGGTCATTTTGATTGGCCAGGACACCGGTATCTGGGGCTCGGATATGCCTGATACAGCAGATGGTCAGACTCCAACGCTTGCTAAGCTTATGCAGCAGGTTGCTGAGGTAGTTCGTCCTTATAAGGGATGGATTCGCGTTTTGTATCTGCAGCCAGAAGGTATGACCGATGAGCTCATCAGCACGATTCGCGATACACCTGAGGTTTTACCTTACATTGATATTCCAATTCAGCACTGCAACGAGCGTATTCTTAAGCGTATGGGTCGTTCTGGCTCTACACAGGAGCTTCGTGAGCTTTTTGATCGCCTCAGAACAGAGATTCCTGGCATGGTTCTTCGAACTACGGGAATGTGCGGCTTTCCAGGCGAGACTGATGATGAATCAGATGAGCTCTATGACTTTATTCAGGAGCAGGAGTTTGATTACACATCCGTCTTTACCTATTCGCCTGAAGAGGGAACTCTGGGCGCAAAGATGTCTGATCAGGTTCCTGACGAGGTAAAGATTGAGCGCACGCAGCGCCTGCTTGACCTTGTAGAGCAGCTCGGTTTTGCTGCCACCGCTCGTCACGTTGGCGAGCGCTGCGAGGTTATTATCGACGGAATTGAAGAATCTGACGAGGGCACTGAGCTTATCGGCCATACGTGGTTCCAGGCTCCTGACTGCGATGGCGCTGTTCACATTGCAGAGGGAGAGGCCGCAGTCGGAGATATTGTCCTTTGTGACCTGGTAGATTCTTTCTGTTATGAAATGATTGGCGAGATTGTAGACGCTACAGACACGCAGTCTGGCGAGAAAACCGTTTAGTTGGGGATAGGTCATGTCATCGAAGACAATTTGGACACCTGCAAATATTGTTACCTGCGCTCGAGTGGTGCTGGTACCCTTTTGGCTTCTCCTTGCACAGCTTTTAGGCGTATCTCTGGCCGATTCTCTAGCAACACCTGGTTTTAACCTCGGAGCCTTTCTTGTCTTTATTGGCTATGTTGTCATTTCTTTGACCGATAAGCTTGATGGTTATCTTGCCCGCAGTAGAAATGAAGTTACTACGTTTGGTAAGTTCTTAGATCCAATTGCCGATAAACTCGCTGTTGTTGTGGCCCTTTTTGTGCTCCTTGAGTGGCATATGGTTTCTCCTTGGGTGCTTTTAGTGATTGTTGCACGAGAGTTTTTGGTGTCGGGCCTGAGAATGGTTGTCGCATCAAAGGGCGTTGTTATTGCCGCATCTGACTTGGGCAAATGGAAGACTGCAACAACTATGGTTGCTATCTGTGGCTTGCTTTTCTTACCGAGCATCCCCGGAGGAATGATTCAGGACGTTTTGCTCTTTATCTTTAACGTATCTATGTGGGTTGCAGTAGTTCTTACGGCCTGGTCAGGAATTGACTACTTTGTAAAGTCTTGGCAATACATTGCTGAAGTTTAACAAGATGGCGTCTCTCTGAGGCGCCATACGTATATACGATAGGTATGTTTTCATACCAAACGTTTGCATGCGGACCGAAAAGTTGTGATTCATATGTTTTCATCTGAAGTGCTTTCAGAAGCTCAACAAGTTGTTTCAGAGGCTCTTGAGGCTGGTCTTACCGTTGCTTCTGCCGAGTCTTGTACGGGAGGACTTGTTGCAGGTGCACTTACCGCCATTTCTGGATCATCGAGCGTGCTTAAAGGCTCTGTTGTGAGCTATACCATTGAGATTAAGCAGAAGGTATTGGGTGTCTCAAAGGATATTTTTGAAGAGCCGTCCCTTGGTGCTGTTTCTGAACCCTGTGCTGCTCAGATGGCTTCAGGCGTTAGAAAAGTTATTGGTTCTGACATTGCAGTTTCCGTTACCGGAATAGCTGGTCCAACAGGAGAAGAGCCTGGTAAACCAGTTGGAACGGTTTGGTTTGGTATTACCAGTAATAACTTTACCCATACGGTCTGTAAACATTTTTCTGGCACTAGAGAACAGGTGCGAGAAGCTGCAGTTTTACAAGCTTTGCAATTAATTCATGAAGCAATTGTGAAGGCTTGAAATCTGATTTTAATAGGGAAGTCCAAAACAAATCAGTTTTGGACTTCTTTTTTATGCGGCTTTGCAGGACTTATACAGACAAATTTGTAATTCAGAAGAAATTTGCTGCTCAAGAGTGGAAAAACAGAGGTAAGAATTCTGACAAATTACCTCTATAGAGTATATGTTTGACGTTGACATAGAACGTCTGTTCTTATATTATTCTAGTAACAAAAAGAGCAAGGAGTTTCCATGGCTAAAAAGTCCGTTTCAAAAGAGATTAAGGCTCGTACTACTGGTGATGAGAGGGATGAGGTCATCTCTTCAACTACAGCAGAAATCGAGAAGAAATTTGGCGCAGGCGCAATTATGCGTTTGGGTGAGGGTGGTCCTGCCTTTGATATTCAGGCTATCCCAACTGGCTCACTTGCTCTTGATGCCGCATTGGGTATTGGCGGCGTTCCTCGCGGTCGTATCGTAGAGATCTATGGTCCAGAGTCTTCTGGTAAGACAACTCTTTCACTAGAAATTCTTGCAGAAGCTCAGGCACTGGGTGGCGTTGTAGCTTTTATTGATGCAGAGCACGCACTGGACCCAGGCTATGCGGCTCGTATTGGTGTTGATATTGACGATGTTCTTATTTCTCAGCCAGATACTGGTGAGCAGGCTCTAGAGATTTGTGACATGCTTGTTCGCTCAGGTGCAATTGACGTTGTGGTTGTAGACTCCGTTGCTGCTCTTGTTCCTCGTGCAGAGATTGAGGGAGAAATCGGCGATTCTAGTGTTGGTCTTCAGGCTCGTCTTATGAGTCAGGCTCTCCGTAAGCTTGCAGGATCTCTTGCCAAGTCAAATACCCTCTGTATTTTCATTAACCAACTGAGAGAGAAGATTGGTGTTATGTTTGGTAGCCCAGAGACCACTTCTGGTGGTAGGGCTCTTAAGTTCTTCTCCACTGTCCGCATGGACATTCGTCGCGTTGACAGTATTAAGGTTAACGGTGAAAACGTTGGTAACCGCGTTCGCGTTAAGGTTGTAAAGAACAAGGTTGCTCCACCTTTTAAGGTTGCTGAGTTTGACATTATGTATGGCCAGGGCATCTCTAAAGAAGGCTCCATTCTTGATATGGCTGTTGACTTTGAGATTGTCAACAAGTCTGGCGCATGGTTCACCTATGAGGGCGAGCGTCTTGGTCAGGGTAGAGAAGCAGCTAAAGCTTTCCTTACGGCCAATCCAGACCTTATGGAAGAGATTGATCACAAAGTACGAGTTGCTTGTGGTCTTGTATTTGATGAAGATTCTGAAGTTGGCACTCCAGTTGCAACGGAAGATTCTGCTGAATAATGTCAGAGATTTCTTGGACAATTGAGCTTCCACAAAAGAAACAAGCAGTTCTTGGTCAAGCAAAGCCCAAGGCAAAGATTATTTTAGAAACTGAAGTTGGAGGAACAGAGGAATTCTTTGTTCCTCCAACAGTAGCTCGAGCTCTTCAGAACAAAGAGAAAGATGGTGTTTTTACACCTTCTTCTCGCAATGAGTTTTTGTATGAGGTTAAAGAGATTTCAACGCAATGCATTAAAGCTCGCATTGAGACTTTGATTGTAAAAAGGGATTACTCTACAGCGGAGCTTCAGAAAAAACTCATGCTCGATGGTTATCAGAAGAACGTCAGAGATGCTGCAGTGCAGAGAGCTGTTGAAGTTGGCTTAGTTAATGACAGTCACTTCGCAGATGTCTATATACGATCTAAAATCTCTCAAGGTTGGGGCCCTCTTAAAATTAAAACTGAGATTTCTAAAAAGGGAATTGAGGTCGAGACGCTTTCTGGATGGCCTGATGCATATTTTTCTGATGTAGATGAATTTGAAGTTGCGTATTCTTTAGCTCAAAGAAAACATCTATCCGGAAAAAATGATTATGAGAAACTGGTGAGGTTTCTGGCAACTAAGGGATACTCATTTTCTATAGCTTCATCAGTTGCTAAAAAGATTTTAGACGAGAACGCTCCATCTGAGTGATTACATTTGCTTAGCTTATAAGTCTGTTGTATTGGTGTGTTTTACTTTTCCTACCTGCTATTTATTGACAAAAGTTACAATGCTCTATACGATAAATATGCCGTGAATAGGCTCATTTCCGCTGGGCAACCAGCGTCACGTATACAGTAGGTATCTCATACACTTGATCTATCTCTGCATGTGGCATGACCAGCCAATGAACCCTGCTCATGGCGGGTTCTTTAGACACTGTTGTGTTTAAAGTCTCCTGAACACTTTTGTAATCGCCATTTGAGGAGTAGGTATGGAATTAGCAGCAGTAGGCATTATTTGCCTTCTTGTGGGAGTAGGCCTTGCATACGGCGTGCTCTCTAACATTAGTAATTCAAAGATTAAAACTGCAGAGCAGCAGTTAAAAGATGCTCAAACTAATGCAGATCGCATTGCTTCTGAAGCAGCTCGTCAGGCAGAAACTGTTAAAAAAGAGGCTGTTCTTGAGGCTAAAGAAGAAGTTCTTCAGCTCAAGCAGGCAGCAGAGGCAGAAGAGAAAAAGCGTAAGAGCGAACTCCGTAGCATGGAGAATCGTATTCTTCAGCGTGAAGAGTCCCTCGACCACCGCACTGATGCACTAGAGAAGCGTGAGCATCAGCTCTCCAGTCTTCAGGGTCAGCTTGATCGTCGTAAGAATGATTTGGATTCTCTTGTTTCTCAGCAGTCTCAAGAGCTTGAGCGCATTGCAGCTCTTACAAAAGATGAGGCTCATGATGAGCTTTTGGCTCGTGTTCGTTCAGAAAGCGTTCGCGATGAGGCTATGATTCTTCGTGAGTCTGAGCAGCGCGTTCGTGCACAGGCTGATAAAACCGCCCGTGAGATTATTTCTACCGCTATTCAGCGTGTTGCTGCAGATCAAGCTTCTGAGATTACCGTTACTTCCGTTCATATCCCATCCGATGACCTAAAGGGTAGGATTATTGGACGTGAGGGTCGTAACATTCGTACGTTTGAACAGGTATCTGGCGTTTCTCTTGTTATTGATGACACTCCAGAGACTGTAGTTCTCTCAAGTTTTGATCCTGTTCGTCGTGAGACTGCTCGCGTTGCACTTGAGAACCTCATTGCAGATGGTCGTATTCATCCAGCACGTATTGAGGAGCTCTACAAGAAGGCAGAGGCCCTTGTAAATGAGCGCGTTCTTGAGGCTGGCGAACAGGCTGCATTTGATTGTGGTATTCACGATCTTCATCCAGAGATTGTTAAAACTCTTGGTAAGCTCCGTTACCGCACTTCTTACGGTCAAAATGTTCTTGCACACTCTGTCCAGGTTGCAGTACTTTGCGGCATTATGGCTGAAGAGCTTGGTCTTGAGCCTGCTCCAGCAAAGCGCGCAGGTCTTCTCCATGACCTCGGCAAGGCAATTGACCACGAGGTTGAGGGTCCACACGCTGTAATTGGTGCAGATCTTGCTCGTCGTTATGGTGAGCGTCCAGAGATTGTTCACGCCATTGAGGCTCACCATGCAGATATTGAGCCAAATACTGTTCTTGACATGCTTGTTATGGCTGCAGACGCTATTTCTGCTGCACGTCCTGGCGCTCGTCGTGAGTCCGCTGAGAACTACATTAAGCGCCTTGAGAAGCTTGAGGCTATTTCTAACGCACATGAGGGCGTTGAGCGTACATATGCAATGCAGGCTGGCCGTGAGCTTCACGTTATGGTTGAGCCTCAGATGATTAGCGATTCCGAGGCAACTGTTCTTGCTCACGATATTGCTAAGCAAATTGAGGATGAGATGGAATACCCAGGACAGGTTCGCGTTGTTGTTATTCGCGAGTCTCGTGCTGTGGATGTTGCTAAGTAATCTATGGCAGCCACTTCTACTGACTTAACAGGTTTTGTCGCCTCTATGGGAGGTGAGCGCGCACTCCGTGTCGAGGAATCCCTCGGCGCGGGGTACGTTCGTTTACGCGTAGCAGAAGCTGAGCGTAGGCAGGCAAAGCATGATATTCGTTCAGTAGAAGATATTGTTATCGAGCTCTTGAGAAATTCTCGCGATGCTGGCGCTCGTCATATTTATGTGGCAACCTCAAAAGAGGGTGCACTAAGAACTATCACTATTCTTGATGATGGTCAGGGTATTCCAAAAGACATGCAAGAGAAGATTTTTGAAGCTCGTGTTACCTCTAAGCTTGAGAGCATGCACATGGACCGTTGGGGAATCCACGGCCGAGGCATGGCCCTTTATTCCATCAAAGAAAACTGTGAATCAGCTCAGGTTGTAGCTTCGGCTCCGGGACTTGGTTCTGCTATTCAAGTTGTGGTGGATACCACTAAAATTTCCGAGCGAGTAGACCAATCTACTTGGCCAACCTGTGGTTTGAATGAAGACGGACTTAAAACAACCGTTAAGGGTCCTCACAATATTATTCGTACCTGCTGCGACTTTGCTCTTGAGGTTAAAGGCTCGTGCGAGGTAATGCTGGGCTCCGCTGCAGAGATTGCAGCTACTGCTCGTCGCAGAATTGCTCAAACCCTTGATATTGCTGACCTGCTATTTGTTGAAGGTTTTGAAAATGTTCCTGTTCTTGAGCGCTTTAGGGCTGCAGCAGATGCAATAGAACTTTCTGAGGTTTGTAAGACTCTTGGTCTTTCAGTGTCAGATAGAACCGCTCATAGAATTATTGCTGAGCAGATTAAGCCTTTACGCAGTGTGTATGCACAAGTTAGTCATTCTGTTGAGACTGATGGGGTTTCTCGCGAAGTTGATTTGATGAAAGATCATCGAGGTCTCAGGATGAGCAAAGCTGATGTCAGCAGTTTTTCTCGAAAAATGGAGCAGAGCTTTGCTGAGTTGTCCGAGAAATACTACGTTTCTTTGACGACTGAGCCTCGTGTTCGTGTAAGTAAAAACAAGATTGTTGTGACTTTTGATATTGAGTCGCAAGAGTAGAACAAACGCACAATAATTGGAGCACTCATGGGTTTGCTTAAAGTTTCAAGTAAGTCTTCACCAGCTTCTGTAGCAGGAGCTATTGCAGGACTGGTTAAAGATAACGAGCCTGTTATGCTCCAGTGCATTGGTGCGGGTGCTGTCAACCAGGGCATCAAGGCTGTTGCCATTGCACGCGGATTCTTGATTCCGTGTGGTCTGGATATTACCTGCGCTCCAACGTTTTCTGATATTGAAATTGCAGGGGAGAGTAGAACTGCAATAAAAATTGCCATTTATGTCCACACATTGTCTGCTCCTGATGCGCAGACTCCAGCTGTTAGTCCCACTGAGTATAACGAGGTACTTTAAGCATGATTGAAAATTCCGAGCTCGTAGGAAAAACATATCACATCAAAACTTTTGGCTGCCAAATGAACTTGCACGATACAGAGCGTGTCTCTGGTCTGCTTGAGGCTTGTGGCTGCAATGAGGTTTCAGATACCGATGACGCGGATATTGTCATCTTCATGACCTGTAGCGTTCGCGAGAACGCTGATCAGCGTCTTTATGGTCAGGCTTCTGCGATGGTCAGCGCTCCAACGCCTCCATCTGGAAAGCGTGTTGTTGCTATTGGCGGCTGCATTGCACAACGTGATGGCGAGAAGCTCCGTGAAAAGGTTCCAGCCGTTGATGTTGTGTTTGGTACCAGCGCGCTCGCAAGCCTGCCGGCGCTTCTCACCAGCGCATTTAGGGGCGAGAATGACCGCGTAGCCGTAGACACCTCTGAGGAAGGCAAGGGCTTCTCCACAGACCTGCCAAGTAACCGCGCTCAGCAGTATCACGCTTGGGTGCCTATCATGACTGGCTGCAACAATTTCTGCACCTATTGCATTGTTCCTTACGTTCGCGGTCGAGAGCGCAGTCGTACCTTTGAGGCTGTTATTGGTGAGTGCGAGCGTCTTGTTGCAGATGGTGTTCGCGAGATTACTCTGCTTGGACAAAACGTTAACTCGTATGGTCGCGACCTTTACGGTAAGCCTCGTTTTGCGGAGCTTTTACGTGCGGTTGGTCAGACAGGTGTTGAGCGCATTCGTTTTACCTCGTCAAATCCAAAAGATCTTACTGATGAGACTATTGCAGCTATGAAAGAAACTCCAGCTGTCATGCCTCACCTTCATCTTGCGGTTCAAAGCGGATCTACACGCATTCTCAAGAAGATGAACCGCAGCTATACACGAGAAGAGTACTTAGACGTGGTTTCTCGCCTTCGTGCGGCCATTCCAGGTTTGGCGCTTTCAACTGACATTATTGTGGGCTTCCCAGGAGAGACCGAGGAAGACTTTGAAGATACGCTTTCTTTGGTCAAAGAGGCTGGTTACTCTTCTGCGTACACCTTTATTTACTCTAAGCGTCCAGGAACTCCTGCGGCAAAGTACGAGGACAACACGCCTCACGAGGTCATTCAGGAGCGCTTTGACAGACTTGCCGAGCTTGTGGCTCAGCAGGCACATGACGCTAACCAGGTAGATTTGAATACTACTCAGGCAGTTCTTGTTGAAGGCACTTCCAAGCGTGACGATACTGTCATGGTTGGACATAGCGAGAAGAACCAAACAGTTCACTTCAATCTGCCAGAAGATTACACGCCAGAAGATCTTATCGGCAAAATTGTTGATGTTCATATTGATGAGGCTCGTACCTGGTATTTGCGCGGAACCATGGAGTCTGATCCACGATGAGCTCTCATGACTCGGTAATCTGTATTGTAGGTCCCACGGCTTCGGGCAAAAGCTCCTTGTCTGAGCTGGTAGCCAAGAAGCTTGAGACTTCTGTCATTTCTGTTGATGCAATGCAGGTCTACCGTGGCATGGATATTGGCACTGCTAAAACTCCTGTTGAGGAGCGAGAAGTTCCTCTTCTCATGGTAGATTGTGCCAACATTTCAGAAGAATATTCTGTCCAGATGTTCCAGACTGCGGCACGCGCAGAAGCTCATATGCTCCTAGATGCAGGTAAAACGCCTGTCTTTTGTGGTGGCACAGGTCTCTATCTTGATTCGATTATTGACCAGATGGAGTTTCCTTCAGGCTCAATCGAGTCTCCTGTACGAAGCCGTTATGAAAAGCTTGCAGAAGAGCTAGGGCCTGAGGGCTTACACGAGTTTCTCGCCACTAAAGATGCAGCAAGTGCAGAACTTATCCATCCAAATAACGTGCGACGCGTTGTAAGGGCTTTAGAGCTCTTGGAAGAAGGCAAGTCGTATGCAACTCATCATGAGGGCTTAAAGGCTCATACGCCGTACTTTGATGCCCAGATATGGGGTCTTACGATGGATCGCCAGCGTCTGTATGAGCGAATTAACCAGCGAGTAGATCTTATGTTTGAGCAGGGGCTTGTTGAAGAAGTTCAGTCGCTTATTGAGTCGGGACTTTTTGAGAATTGTACAGCTGGTCAGGCTATTGGCTACAAAGAGTTCTTTGCGTATTTTGCTGGCGAGCAATCGCTGGAGCAAACATGTGAGCTTATTAAGCAGCACACCAGGCAGTATGCTAAGCGGCAGATTTCTTGGCTTAAACGAGATGGCCGAGTCAGGTGGCTTGATATGGACCAGCTTTCGCCTGAGGAAGCCCTCGAGCTAATTCTTTCTCAGCATTCTGACGTACAATGCCAGTAGGACATATCAAAAACTAACGTATTTACCTTGTCTTAGATGGGGAGTTTATGGGTCGTTTTGTTCCATTTTCTACCGCTCCTAAAGTTGAACGAGCAATTCTTGTAGGCGTTGATTGCGGTAAAAGCGATTGGTCGCTTGAAGAATCAATGGACGAGCTTGAGCGCCTCACACAAACCGATGGCGCTGAAGTCTTCATGCGTTTAACGCAGAAACTTGACTCACCCATTCCAAAAACGTTTATTGGCAAAGGTAAGACGGAAGAGCTTGTTTCTCTGGTTAGAAACACCAATACTGACGTGGTCATCTTTGATGATGAGCTTACGCCGTCTCAGCAATCAAATCTAGAAAAATTGCTTGGAGAGCCTGTTAAAGTCATTGACCGCACAGCGCTGATTCTTGATATTTTTGGTATTCACGCGCGTACCAAAGAGGGTCGCCTTCAGGTACAGCTCGCACAGCTTCAGTACGTACTTCCAAGGCTTCGTGGTATGTGGAGTCACCTGGTGGGCGAGCAAACTCGCGGTGGTATTGGTAGCCGTTTTGGTCAGGGTGAGAGCCAGCTTGAGGTTGACCGTCGTCTTATTAGAAAGCGTATTTCAACTCTTAAAAATGAGCTCAAACAGCTTGGTCAAAGGCGAGAAGTTCAGTCTAAGTCCAGATGGAATTCTGGAACGTTCAGTGTCTCTCTGGTTGGCTATACCAATGCCGGTAAGTCAACACTCCTGAATCAACTCACAGGCGCAGATGTATATGCAAAAGATGAGCTCTTTGCAACTCTTGATCCAACTACCAGAGCACTTTCTCTTGATGAAGGAAGAAAGATTGTTCTGACCGATACTGTTGGATTTATTCAAAAGCTTCCTACAAATCTGATTGAGTCGTTTAAATCTACGCTGGTTGAAGCTCAAGAAGCTGATCTTCTGCTGCTGGTAGCTGATGCAACTGACAAGAATCTTTCTAAAGAAATTGCAGTTGTTCGTAGTATTTTGAAAGATATTGAGGCCGATAAAAGCGATCAAATTCTTGTCCTTAACAAGGTTGATTTACTTTCTGAGCAAGAACTTCAAATGCTAAAAGCGCTCTACCCAGACGCTGTATTTATTTCTGCACAGGAAGGCACGGGCATTAACGGTCTTCTCCACAAGATTCAAGAAATAGCTAGCGCTGGCGACAAAGTGATTAGTGCACTTATTCCGTTCAATAAAGGTGCTCTTGTTAAGTCTGTTCACGAGAGATGCCAGCTTTTGCACGAGCAATACGTTGCTGAAGGCCTTTTACTTTCAGTTAAGGCCGACACCTATATGCAGGCACTTTTAGAGCCTTATGTGGTGTCAGAGGACGATATTCTGACTGACGAATAAGGCAATGAGCAGCAAAATTGGTTGGTGCAAAATATAAACGATAAGTGAATGTTTTCCCATCTCTGTTATAAGGGGAAGGGAAAATGTTTTCATCCAGTTAGGATAGCCTTCTGCCTTGAACTGTCTATTAAATGCTGCTCCACTTAGATACAAGAACAAATAGGGGAGCAATGGATAGTAATCTCCAGATGAAAAAGATGGAGAAGGAAATCCCGCCCAGGCTAAATACGGTGTTTGATACAACTCTTTTGGTAACGAGAAAATCGTGTTACCTACACCGATGTGACCAGCAGAAATTGGAATACAGATAACAAATAACAAAAGAAAAAGAATTGCCGCTGCATACCCTTTGGGCGGAATAGCGAAACGTGAAATAAGGGCTTCTACAAAGGTGCATGAAGCCATACAGAAGAAGATTCCAAAGTTAATAGGAGTATCAATATTCGCAAAGGTGGTAGCTGCGAATATTGCAAGAGCAACAAGACCGTAAACTCCTGCTCGCTTAAAAGAATTTTTTGAAAAAGCACACATGCAGCCAGCAATAAAAATGAAAGGATACGAAATTGAAGGCACCCAAATTTGCATGACTAAAGGAGTAAACCACGTAAGCTTAATATGAGAGATAAAAAACAAATCATAGGTAAAGTGAAACAGTATCATTGATACTACTGAGATTCCTCGAATAGTATCAAAGAAAGTTACTCTACCTTTGGATTGTTCTAATTCCACACCCATAGTATGACTATGAAATTGATCTAATAAGTGCAGTAACCCTACCTAAAATAACAGGATTCTGTACGTAGATTGGCTCCATAAAATCGTTTTCTGGCTGAAGACGAATACGATCATTTTCTCTATAGAATGTCTTAACAGTTGCAGAGTCATCAATGAGAGCAACAACGATTTCTCCGTCATGGGCATCTTGCTGCTCTTTTACAACAATATAATCGCCATCAAAAATACCAGCGTTAATCATTGATTCTCCACGTACGCGAAGAATGAAAGAGCTTGAATCTCCAACAATGCTTGTTGGAAGAGATAGAGATTCCTCAACGTTTTGCTCAGCAAGAATAGGTGTGCCTGCAGCAACACGTCCTACAAGAGGAAGACTAATGACATTATTAGCTACGTCTTGAGTAACGGGAGCAAGCTTTGCTGCGTCAGAAGTGTTTGAAGCCTGGGGAACAATCTTCATAGTACGAGGCTTCTTTGGGTCTCTATCAATAAGGCCAAACTGCTCCAGGACCTTTAGATGCATATGGACAGTTGAAGGAGACGCAAGATTAACAGCAGCACCAATCTCTCTTACTGAAGGGGGATAGCCGTGTTGATCTGTGTATGAACAGATGTATTCATAAATTGCTGCCTGACGCTTGCTGAGTTTGCCCTTTGGCATATGAGCCTCCTTTTTCTTTTTAGTAATAATACACGTGTTCTAAAAATTAATCAAACGAATGTTCTATTTTTTCTTGACACGAACAAATGTACTACATATTATTAGTACAAACGTTCGGACATGACTTTTTGTCCGGTGTATTAGATATAACTAGTTCCGTAAAAACTATTACGGAAGGAAATGATATGAGGCGTATGTATCAGTCAAAGATGTATCAGGTTAATGGCACTTCAGCACTTGCTTCTTATAAGCCTGCATTCAAGGTTATTGAAGGCGGCGCAAAGAAGGGTTCCGTTGCACCTCAGCTTGAGGAAGTCTCTTACGTAAAGACGCTGACTAACAAAGAGGCTTTTATTGCAGGTCTTATTGTTACCGCATCATTTATTCTGATGTTTGCGATTTCTTTTCTTCGTACAACTGCTCTTAATTCATTTGCAACATCTGTAATGGATAGCGCTTCACAAACAATTACCGTTCAGAGCAATGATACGCTGTGGTCAATTGCAGAGAGCAACCCAATTGAGGGCGTCTCTACAGAGCAGCAAGTAAGTTGGATTAGAGAAAGAAATAATCTCGATTCTTCTCTTTTAAGAGCTGGACAAACCTTAGAGATTCCTTCTGTATCTAAATAGTAAATATTTATGTAAATTTCTCTCAGAATTCTGTGTTGATAGCAGTCAATACCTGCGTAAAATGGTATCTTCCTTTTATACGAAAAAAGGGGATTCCATGCGTTGTCCAAAATGCGGTCACGAAGAGTCAAAGGTTATTGATTCTCGCTCATCTGAGAATAACGATGCCATTAGAAGGCGTCGCGAGTGCATGTCCTGTAAGTTTCGTTTTACAACCTATGAGCGCTTAGAAGAGATTCCTATCACCGTTGTTAAGAAAGACGGTCACAAGGAGCCTTTTGATAGACAGAAGCTTATGAGAGGTCTTGTTGCTGCAACAGTAAAGAGAGATATCTCTGTTGCTTCTCTTGATCATTTTATTGATGGTATTGAGTCTCAGATTAGAGATAAGGGTCAATACGAGATTAAATCTGAAGATCTTGGAAGCATTGTGCTTAAAAACCTAGTTATGCTCGATAAAGTTGCATACATTAGGTTTGCTTCTGTCTATAGAGACTTCAAAGATGTTGATGAATTTAGCGCAGAATTAAGGAGCCTGAATTAATGAGCAATTTTGACATCCAGCTACCTATTAAACGCCTTGATCCTACTGTTGAGCTACCTTCGTACGCCTATACAGGAGACGCTGGATTAGATCTTAGAAGTGCTGAAGATGTTGATCTTGCTCCTTTTGAGCGCAAACTTATTTCCACTGGTTTAGCTATTGCAATCCCTGATGGATACGCAGGATTTGTTCAGCCTAGAAGCGGTCTTGCCCTTAAAAAGGGCCTTTCTATGGCAAATACTCCAGGCCTTATTGATGCTCATTATCGCGGTGAGCTTAAGGTTTGTGCCATTAACCTTGATAGCAAAGAAACTATTCATATTGAGCGCGGTGAGCGTATTGCGCAGCTTGTGATTCAACAGGTCCCTGTTGTACAGCTTGTTGAAGTTGATGAGCTTGATCAGACTGATCGCGGTACAGGCGGTTTTGGTTCAAGCGGCGTTCAATAATTTTTTATTTTGGTGATAAGCGCTTCAGCGCTTGCATAAAGGAAAAGCCTCTTTAGGAAGGAAGAGCTTAATGGAGAAGTTCTTTAAGGTAGCTGAGCGTGGCAGTAATCCTGCTCAAGAATTTAGGGCTGGAATTACAACATTCCTCGCAATGGCATACATCATTGCAGTAAACCCAGCTCTTCTCGCTGCTGCAGGAGTTCCAATTTCGGCAGCTATTACTGCTACCTGTCTTGGTGGCGGCATCATGACCATTTTGATGGGTCTGTTCTCTAACCGTCCACTTGCTTGCGCATCTGGTATGGGTGTAAACGCTGTTGTAGCCTTCTCTCTTACTCCAATTACTGGTGGAGATTGGCACGCATCAATGGCAGTTATCTTCATTGAAGGAATTGCTATTCTTCTTTTAGTGCTCTGCGGCCTTCGTGAAGCAATTATGGATGCAATTCCTGTAAACCTACGCCACGCAATCTCTGTTGGCCTAGGTCTTTTTATTGCCATGATTGGTCTCAAGAACAGCGGAATTATCGTTGCTAATGAATCCACCCTTGTTGCTCTTGGCGATATTTTCTCTCCAACCTTTATCGTTGGTGTAATTTCCATTGTTGCAACAGTTGTTCTTTACTCTGCTCGTGTTAAGGGCTCCCTGCTTATCGGCATTATCCTTGCCGTACTTGCTGGTATTCCACTTGGCGTTACCGCAAGTCCTACTGGCATTGTTTCTGGTCTTGATTTCTCCACTTTTGGTGCACCATTCTTGACCGATAGTGCTGGTGTTATGGGTATTGTTAAGGCTTTGACAACGCCAGTTCTTCTCGTCTTTGCATTCTCTTTGATGATGTCTGACTTCTTTGACACCATGGGCTCTGCTATGGCTATTGCTAAGCAGGGAGACTTCCTCACTGAGGACGGCAACGTCAAGGACATCAAGCAGATCCTTATTGTTGACTCTGCTGCTGCAGCTGCAGGTGGTTTCTTTGGTGCTTCTTCCATTACCACATTCATCGAGTCCGCATCCGGCGCTGCTGACGGCGGTCGTACTGGTCTTTCTTCTATTTTCACCGGTCTGCTCTTTATTGCAGCAGCATTTATTGCACCTCTCATTTCTATCGTCAGCTCTGCAGCAACTTGTGGCGCACTGGTCCTTGTTGGCTTCCTGATGATGTCTGAGGTCACCGAGATTGATTGGAACGATCTTCTTGAGGGCTTCCCAGCATTCATGGTTATCGCTGGTATTCCAATGACCTATTCAATCTCTGACGGCATTGGTTTTGGCTTCATCTTCTATGTTGTTGTTGCTCTTGTAACTGGTAACGTTAAGAAGGTTAAGCCTCTGATGTGGGTTGCAACTCTTGCGTTTGTTGCTTACTTCATCATTGCTAACTAGTTTTTAGTATTAGGGGAGCGCGTTCAAGATGGAGGTCTTGACGCGCTTCTTTTTTATTTGTGAATAGATTGTGTGCAATCTATTTTTTAGAGATAACTGATAATGATTGTCATCAGTAGGGTATAACAAAGCCAGTTACGATTTATACGATTGGAGCCAATCATGGCAGACGTTATTACTAAAGACCTTATAATTGTTGGTGGTGGTCCTGCAGGACTTTCAGCAGCAATTTATGCAAAGCGCGCTCTTCTCGATACTGTTGTTTTAGAGAAACAGGCGGTAGGTGGCCAGGTCATCACCACTACTGAGGTTGAGAATTACCCTGGTATGCCAAACACTGATGGCTTCACTATTACCGATACTCTTCAGAAGCAGGCTACAGATCTGGGCGCAGAGATTGTCATGGCCAATGTCCTTTCTATTGTTAAGGATCCAGAGACTAACCTCTTTGTGTTGGAGACTTCTGAGGGAACATATCACGCAAAGGCTGTCATTGTTTCTGGCGGCGCTAACCCTCGTCATGCTGGCTTTACCAACGAAGAGAAATTCACTGGCAAGGGTGTTTCTTATTGCGCTACCTGCGATGGAATGTTCTATCGCGGTAAGCAGGTATTTGTTATCGGCGGCGGCAACACCGCTGTAGAGGAGTCTCAGTTCCTGGCTCGTTTTGCTGACAAAGTAACTCTTATTGTCCGCAAGGATCACCTCAGAGCTAACGCAACTGCAATTAAGCAGTTTGAGGAGAATCCTAAGACAGAGATTCGCTATCTGACCAGCATTACTGCAGTTGATGGTAATGATTTGCTTACCTCTATTACGTTCCGTAATAACCAGACGGGAGAAGAGCACACAGAAACCTTTGATGAGGGCAGCTTTGGTGTCTTTGTCTTGGTAGGTCGCGTACCTTCTACTGAGCTTCTGACAGACCTTGTAGACCTTGATGAGCAGGGATATGTCCTTGCTGACGAGCGTATGGCTACTAAAACTCCTGGCCTCTTTACCGCAGGAGACCTCAACAAGAAGCCACTGCGTCAGATTATTACCGCAGCAGCAGACGGTGCCATTGCTGCAACTTCTGTTGCATCTTATCTTGGACAGCCTGTCGAAGGCTAAGAGTTTCTCGATAAGAAGCTTTAAAGTTTGATACCAAAAGGGGACCGCAAACAATTACGGTCCCCTTATTATTTCTTTGGCGAGAAGAACTACTAAAGGTCAATCCAATATCTTTGTGTGAGTACATCGTCCTCATCTAGAACTTCATTCTCGAGTACTCCGCCGTTATTGATAATAGACTTTGCCGATCCGATATTATCTTTACGACAGCACATGAGAACACGCTCAATACCAAGTTTCTTACACTCTTTGAGTGCAAGCGCAATCATTGCTGTTGCATATCCTTTTCTTCTCTCACTTGGTCGAATCCCATCACCGATGTGTCCACCACTATGTAAAAGCTCTTCAGTAAGACTATGGCGAATATTTACTGCTCCAACAAAAATATTTTTATCATAGTCATAGCAAAAGAGGGTTGTTGTAGGCACTCGACCAGCTGGAGCTGGTTCCTTTTCGTCTAGTTGTTCTAGATAGTTTGTAAAGTCATGGTGATCAAATCTAAAAATGCGTCTTGGAGATGGATTTGTATGATTTGTCTCGATATCATGTTTCCACTCATCAAGCATCTCTATGAGCTTGGCTTTATTTTCCTCGCTTGGCTTAATAAGAGCGATCTTCATGTAACTCCTTGAGTTAATTAAATTTTTAGTTAAACCGTAATTTCAATTTGATTGTCTTCAAGGGCAATAATGCAACTTTCATAATAGCCATCTCCGGTTGTTCTTGGTCCGCTGATGACTTCATAGCCGTCTGCTTTCAACTCTGCAGTGAGGGTATCTACCGTTTCTTTGCTTCCTACGCTAAACGCGATATGAGCATATCCCGTGCGGTTTATCTCTTTTGGTAGATCCGACACGTTAGGTTTGTTCATGATTTCGAGTCGTGCGCCTTTATCGAAGGAGAGGAAGTACGAGCGAAAATCCGTTTGAGGATTATGATAGCCATCGTTGGATGTTGCTCCAAAGTGCTTTACAAAAAACCGTCGAGCACTCTCTAAATCGTTTACATACAGTGCGATATGTTCAATTCTCATGGCTGTCTCCGAAAATCTATAGTTGCCTGATACTTTTTTTGTAGCCCATCTTCTAAATACGTCGAGAAGAACAAATCAATACTGTCTCTAATTGGAATCATAGTGTCAATTGCGTTGATATATTACTTTTTCCTCGCCACAAAGTAGTATCGATGAATTTTTCCCTTGATTACGCCATCTTGCTCAATAATTTTCTGAGCTTTAAAGAGGTTCTCTTGGTATTTTTTGACTTCAAAGTATGGGAATTCCCAGTCAATGATTCTTGCAAACCAAACAAGAGCACCTACATCATAAAATTCTATTGGCCTATAGGCTTCAGCTTCCTCAATAATGTCAAATCCATTATTTATTAATTCTTGTCTGGCAATACTTAAATAAGCTTTAGGAAAGGGAAGTTCGATATCTCCTAGTAGAAGCTCTACCAGGTCCCTGTCATTCTCAGCGCCAACCTGTTGCGTAAGAAACATACCTCCACTTTTAAGAATTCTTTTTAGTTCTTGTATGTTGTATTTACCGTGTCTGTTGGTAACAAGATCAAAGTAATCATCTTCAAACGGAAGCTCATCTCCTCCGTCAGCTGCCTTAAAGTCTATCCCTAAAGGAAGGAGTCTCTCTTCACACAGTTTGATGTTTGGAGCATAACCTTCAATTGCTGCAGTCTGTTTAGGATTGGTGAGAAAAGACAAAAGAAATTCTCCACCACCCGTTTCCATATCTAATAGATAATCAGTATCGTGTAGATAGGATTTGATGATACTTCCAAAGTCCCATGGAAGATCATCCTCTTCTTTATATCTGTTCCTAATATGGGAGAAATCCCATCCCTTGATATGAGCAATTTCTTGTTCATGAAGCCATTGGGCGAGAAGTGCTTGTTTTTCCATAGTATGTTTCCTTAAGACCGTGATTTTCGGATGTGCAATTATTATATATCGTTTGACTGTATAGAAGGATTTTTACCTAATCTACCTGCATATTTATTGTATTTATGCAGGTAGATTGCTTATTTTTTATAAAAGGGGAGTAAAAGGTCAAAAGCATACAATGAAGTATGATGCGGTGTAATTTTGTATCATCAATACATTGATTATATAAAGCTCTGTTATTAAATTATTCCAAGATGATTTATCAATATGTATAACTATAAAAACGTTCAGTTCTAAAAATTAGTTTTAGAGAGAGATACAAAGAAAGTCATTTTATAAATAAAAGATTCAGTATTGTCGCCAACTTATCAAATTGAATAATCATCAAATTTATCATGTCATCAAATATAGTTTATAGAGCTGTAGGTGTAATTACTCATAAGTAATTAATATCGTGGCTTAGAAAGGCTCTCAGAGGCTCATTTTCTGGGTAATAATAATGTGATTGAAACTCTGTATACTATTGCAGTCGATACTATTTATATAATAGTATGTAAAAGTCTGATAATCGATATTATGTAAACTAATGAATTAGAGAAAAAGGAGAAGGATTTTGAACCCCTCTCCTTTGTGTTGTTAGTACGTTTGCAATGCACGCTACACCGATGAGTCAGTCATGACATTTAATTTAATCATGACGTCGCTCTCGTACATCTCATCAAAAATGACAAGAATCTTATCAAGTGCCATCAGTTCAGTTTGACCGGTTGGAATAATCTCCAAGCCCGCACGATCAATAGTTACAACCCTCACTTTGTCAGGCCATGGGATATCTTGGAGCAATTTGCCCTCAACGGGACTTCCTTGACCAATAGTGAACTCATGAAGGATTTTCTCGCCAGAATCAAGTGTTGGTTTAGGCTCCCCTTGCTGAGAAGCCAAAAATTCTGCAAGTAAGTGCTCGTAGAACGGGTCAACACGCAGGATATTTGCGGTTACGTAGGACACAATTGCAACTGCAGACATAGCCATAAGAGCCTCAAGAGAACCTGTGAGTTCAAATATAAGCACTACTCCGGTGACTGGCGCTCTTACTGCTCCGGCAAAAATGCCTGCAACGCCCATAGCAATAAAGTTTGGTGCATATGCCATAGGTATGCCAAAAACATGGGTTGCTACCAGGGCAAACAGTGTTCCAACAAGTGTTCCCATGACAACCATTGGAAAGAGAGTTCCGCCAGGCGTTCCAGCAGCAAAACATGTTGTGGTAAAGAAGTATTTACCCAGTAAAAGCGCTATAACCATGAGTTCAGTGAGCGTTGCTGGCTCTTTGATTTTCTCGATAATGGCATCGCCACCACAAAGAAGATCTGGCCAGGTAAAAGCCATAATTCCAGCTAGCATGAATGGAATAATGAGCCTCGAGAAAGGCGCAAACTTAGTTATCCTTTTGTACAGCCCCTGGGCAAAGAACATTCCTTTATTGTGGAGCGCTCCTAATAAACCGCAGGTAAAACCGACGATAAGAACAAATGCAAAGTCGACATGAGGTAATGGTGCCACGTATGGAAGCTGAAGGACAGGCTTCATGCCAAGGACGTTAGAAACCAGGAAGTCAGCGCCTACTGATGCGGTCATTGCCGAGATGATCAGTGGAGCATGAAACTCCTTTTGGATCTCTTCAATAGCAAAAAGTGTGCCCGTAAGAGGGGCATGAAAAGCGGCTGACATACCCGCAGCAGCGCCACAGGTTACCAGAAGACGTTCTTCTCCCCTTTTGCGTTTAAGGAATTTTGAGACCGCTTTACCAGAAACAGCGCCTAACTGGACTGCTGGGCCTTCTCGTCCCATAGAAAGGCCACCAAAGGCAACTAGAACGCCCTGGATAAACTTAACAGGAAGAACTCGATACCAAGGCATATCGGCAGATCCCATGACCTCAGCGTTGGTCTGAGGGATTCCAGAGCCAGCGGTGTAGGGTTCAAACTTCATGAGTAGACAAACGGCCGCCATAAGAATAATCAGAACACCAAACCAGAGAGCCATATACGGCCAATTACCTGCGATTGATTGAGTAATGGAGCGCATTTGAGCTTCTGCAAAAGAAAGACAAAGGCGATACAGTGTGACTACGCCACCACCCAGAAGGCCAACAAGCAGGCCTTCTCCAATAAGGGCTACCTGAAATCTACGAGAAAAGTGACGCTCAATAATGTTTGTTTTATGTTTGAGATGAAACGCCACAATCTCCCCTAGCAGTCTATGGCTAATAAAAAAGCACGTAAAGCGTACTTGGATATTGTACGACTTTACGTGCGTGAGTTAAAACTTTGTACAGAAATTGTACGTAGCGAGTGCACCTGGTGTCCCTGGCTATTGATTAGCCGGAGAATGGTCCTCCACCATAGCAAGCATAAACAGGACCCTCGATAACACCAACGGACTCGTTAGCTGCGTGAATCATACGGCCACCACCGATGTAGATTCCAACGTGCTCATAGCCTGCACGGGTAAAGACAATATCGCCATAGTTGAGCTCGTCTAGGGAATCATGCCAGTTACCAGCAGCGCGAATAGCACGGCCAATGGTTCCTGCAGTACCTGCACGGTAGCCGAGGAAGCAGTAGTAGATCAGGCCGCCACAGTCAAAGCCTGTAGCAGGGGAAGCTCCGCCCCAAACGTATGGGTAGCCAATGCAAGCATAAGCTGTAGCAACGCCACCGCCTGCAGCTGGATAGCCACCGCCACCGCCAGAGTAAGATGATCCGCCGCCAGAATTAGAACTGCTGCTGGAGCTGCTAGAGCTACTAGAGCTAGAGGAGCTTGAGGAGCTAGAGCTTGAAGAGCTGGAGCTAGAATCATTGGAAGAGCTATCGTTAGACTCAGAGCTGTTAGAAGGAGTCTCACGAGTAACAGTCTCAATTGCATAAGCAACGTTGTTGTTAGCTGATGCAGCCTCCTGAGCAGCAAGCTGCGCCTTTACCTCTGCATCGAGGGAGTCATAGTAAGCCTTAGCCTCTGCAACCTGGCTCTGAAGACTATCTGCAGTTGTCTTCATCTCAGCGACCTGAGCCTGGAGGTTCTCCTGCTCAGCCTGGAGCTCAAGCTGCTGTGCCTGAAGCTGATCGCCAAGAGCCTTGACGGTATTGATGGAGTCAGCCTCCTGCTTGCTGGTGCGGTCCATATAGTAGACACGGCTGACAAAGTCCTCTGGGCTGGATGCTCCAAGGAGGAAGTCCAAAGTCTCCTGTGGACCCGCCTTATAAGCACTCTTCATTGCTGCAGAAAGGACAAGACGCTGCTTGTTGAGCTGGTCTGTAGTCTCTGCAATCTGCTCCTGAACCTCACCAATCTTGTTGTTGGTAGCGTCAAGTGCATAGGTTTTCTCGTTAAGATTATCCATGGCCTCTGCAAGAGCTGCACCAAGTGAGTCTAGCTGGGCAGATGCGGCCTCAAGATCGCTTTGTGGGTCTGCGAATAGCCTAGCTGGGGTAAGCAGCGTAGCAGCTACACCAAGACCTGCAAATAAGAGAGCGTCTCGTCTTGTGAAAGATCGGCGCTGTGACATATAAGCTCCTTCCGCAAAGCACGAAATCAATTGGGCAACGTGTTGCTTTGCTTTGCCATCTAGGATAGCTCATTTGATAAAAAATCAAAGTCAACTCGCCGATTTCTTGGCGAGAAACCCGTGTAAACAGGAAGCTACCCTATTGAGTATTTGAATAGTTTACCCCGAAAATGTCATCTCATACAAATTTCAAAGAACATTTATGCAGCTATTTGATGTGGAATAGGTAAATATCATTGCATAAATTTATACTTGACCTGCAATTATGGAGAAATTCTATGTATTGCAAACAAGTTTACGTTGATTAACAAATTGCTTAGGTAAATAAGACAAATGGCTGACAAGCACGTAGTCTTGTCAGCCAAAATTATCAGCTTAAAGAAGGACTGATGTAAGTGATGAGGCTTATTGAACCTTAATAAGGGTGTAGACCTCTTGATCAAAGCACTTGCCAATAATCTCTCTTGGGTGAAGGTAGCAAAGCTCAAGCGCAAACGCAAAACCAGCTACTTTTGCACCGGCCTTCTCGGCAAGCTGAGCACAAGCAACGCAGGTGCCACCAGTAGCGACAAGGTCATCAGCAATAAGAACCACGTCGTCTGGGGTAAGTGCATCGGTGTGAATCTGAAGCTCGCTGGTGCCGTACTCAAGGTCATATGCCTGAGCATATACCTCGCGAGGCAGCTTACCTGGCTTACGAGCTGGAACAAAGCCTGCACCAAGCTTGTAGGCTACAGGGGTTCCAACAAGAAAACCACGAGCCTCAGCACCAATAACCTTGGTGATTCCTGCATCAGCAAAGTGCTCTGCAATGTCATCAACAACTGCGTGGAAGCACTCAGGATCTTTAAAAAGTGGAGTTACATCTTTAAAGATAACGCCTGGCTCTGGATAATCAGGAATGCTAATGATATGACTCTCATAATCATACGTAGACACAATGTCCTCACATTCAATATCAAAATCAATGAATAGTTATATATACCTAGATTACTCGTCTAGATGCATATCCTTAAAAGATTCACGAACTAATTTAGTGATAAGTTCATTTCTAACCGCATTAGTAAGGCCTAACATGCGGGTCAGAGCAGCCATAAACTTCTGACGAGTCTCGTCAGTATGGTCAACTTCAACTCCCCCGCCCTTTTTAGCGTATACGACAAGCGACTTGGCAAACATACTAGACTCTCGGTTTGCGGCCATAACGTATTGACGCAGGTTTTTGGGCTCAAAACCAAAGTGACGAAGCTCGCTACAAAGACGGATGAGCGTAAGGTCCTTGCCATCTACAAGATCTCTACCATGTGGAGAGCGCTTTAAAGCAATAACGCCTGCTTCGGAAAGCTGACGCACAAAGCCTACAGAACATCCCACAATTTCTGGGATGCGATCAATAGCGTGATATTTCTGAACAACCTCAGGATCATCTACAGGCACCACAATGGCATCAGCATGCGTTGCGCCAAGAATTGCCTGAGATACTTGCTTTCCATCAAGCTGTGGTTGAGCCTGGCGAGAAGAACTTTGAGCTTCAGGTGTAGCCTGAGCATCAGATACGCTAGCTTCGTCAGTCTGACTCTGGACCTGTTGTTCAGCTTCAGGGGTTTTATCTTGCCTATCAAGCTCTTCTTTAATAACTGAGAGCGGCATAAAACGGCTTTTCTGCAGATACAGAATAGTCTCAAGACGTTTAACATCTTTCTGGGAATACAGACGATAGCCACCAGCGGTTCTGGTAGGAGTAAGTAAGCCCTCATCCTGCAGATATCTAACTTTAGAAACACTCAAGTCAGGATAGAGGGTCTGTAATTTCTTGACTACTTTACCAATGGTAAGAAAGCCTGAATCAGCCATAAAGCTATCCTTTAACCTTAAGCTGAAACTCTACTGGTGTGAAAGACCATGCGGAAGGTGCCAATCTGAATGGTTGAACCATCACGCAGTGTAGCTTTGTTAATGATGGCGCCATCAACCCAGGTACCATTGAGAGAATCAAGGTCCTCAATAGTTGCGTAACCAAGCGCAAGATTTGAAAGATCAATAGTTGCATGATTTCTAGAAACTGTCATGTCATTCAAGAAAACGCTGCTCTTTGGGTCTCTTCCAAGAGAAATCTGTGGAAGATTAAGCTCAAAAGTTTGACCAGTCTGTGGTCCCTTAACAATAGTAAGGACAGGATGAGCTGGCTTTTGTTGAGCCATAAGGTCTGGAACCGTAGCGTCAGCTGATGGCATGCGGAAAATCTCTGTTGAGTCTGGTGACTGCTGTTTGATGTCGTCAGTTGACATGGTTTCTCCTTAATTTGGTTACATCATAATAATAACGCTTAACGACACGCAATGCAGTCCATTTCGATGAGCGCACCAAGTGGCAACGCAGAAACTTCAACAACTGCTCGACCAGGTGCAGGAAGAACAAAGTACTGCCTATAAATCTCATTTACCTTAGGTAAATCATTGATATCAGCAAGGTAGATAGTTGTTTGAGCAACATCAGAAAGGGTGCAGCCTGCCTCTGCCAGAATTGACTGAGCAAGATGGATGACACGGGTGGTTTGCTCTTCAATTCCACCGTCAATAAGTTTCTTTGGGTCTTCTGCAGAAACTGCAATTTGACCAGTTACAAAGACTAATCTTCCCGCGGTAGTACCCTGCGAGTATGGTCCCATAGGAGCTGGAACACCTACTGCATTGATTGCATATTTCATAGAAGATCTCCCCTTGCACCAATGAAATCAGCAGAGGTTCTAAGCAAACCCCAACCTTCAAGTTTATCTTTAGCTAATACTACTTTAGTGTTAGCTGCAAGTTCTGAAAACCATGGAAGATATGTTGTAAGTCCTTCAATGAGCTGCTTATGTCCAAGAGGATGAACCATCTCAAAAGAAAGCAAGCTTCTAAATAGAATTACCGTATGTACTGGTGGAACCATAACCAGATATGCAGGAACTTTTTTGGTTGAAACATTGACTACAAGAGCTGGGATTGTCTGGTCAAACATAAGATTGCGTAGTTTAGAGTCTTCTGGGAGTTCTTGTTCACCCAGATAATCCATGAGCACCTTTTTTGCCTTTTTACCAGCAAGAAGAAGTGGCGTGAGTAGCGGAGTTGCATCGTCTAACGACACCTCAGCATAAGGGGCTACGCCGTTTTGCTCGACAGATGCAATGATAGAAAGCCACTCTTCCAGGACAAGTGAGCGCTCAGAGGCGTCAAGTACCACGTACTCGTTTTGTCCAGATCTGGCGAGAAGACCAATGGAAGACAAAGATCCATCTCCTGTGAGAGCGCACTCAAACGAGGTCTCTCCCACCTCAAGCTGTTTACCTGCAAAGACGGCTTCAACAAAATTTTGAGCAACCGCTCCACTGACAAGCGTGTAGCTGATACCGCTCAGGTCAACAAGAGCACAGTCTTTCAGGGCCTCTTCAACGGGTTTCTCACCATAGAAAGATTGGGCTAAGTTGAAGCCTTCAGTTGAGGTTGAGAATTGTGCTCCAAGATACTCAAGCTCGGTATGAAGGATAGAGCGTTTCTGCTCAGACATTAGTTTCTCCCAAAGAGATACGGAGCAACCGAATACAGGTCAAAGAGGTTGTAGGCAGGAATAGTCCAAAGCGTAAGGTGTGCCTGCGTCATGGTGGTGCCTACCTGTGCGGAATCCTGAGACCAGTTAGTTGAAGAAACCAGCTGGTTGTTGGCTACAGGATAGTTAGGTGAAAGCATGGACGTCTGGTAGGTAAAGTCTTTAGATCCTGGCCAAGCCATATACGTGGTAGAAGTTGATGGCTTAACTACTGCAGAAAGCAAGAAGTTGTCCTCGCTCGTACGGATCTGAACAATTTGGTCAGCACGTTGAATACTAACGCGAATGTAATTTCGATAAGCCCAGTTCATCAGAATGGCTGTATCGTCAAAACGACCTTGTGTAGTCTCGCAACCAAGTACGCAGGTATACAACGTAATGTTTCCGCGCATGGAAGCTCCTAAGAAGGCAGTACCAGAGTCCTCTGCACCTGTTTTAATGCCGAGAAGACCGCGGTAGGAGTCCATAAGGTCATCGGTTGAGTGGAACGTACGCTGCTCCCCTCCTACCGTTGTAGTGTATGACCTGGTATGTACAGCGCTTGCGATAAGTGGATAGTGCTCGCGTGCATAGCGGCCCATCAGAGCAAGGTCTCGCGCCGTTGAATAGTGACCATCAGCATCGAGGCCATGTGGATTCTGAAATTGCGTGTGAGTCATGCCAATTTCAGCGGCTTTCTTGTTCATTTGATCAACAAAGGCCTGCTGAGAGCCAGATACGTTGATGGCAATGTTATAAGCCGCATCGTTTGCCGAATACACCAGCATCATCATAATGAGCTGTCTAAGTGTTGGAGTATCGTCTGAGGTCAAACCTGCAACCTGAGAGCCTTCTTCAAGATCTGGAACGGAGATCTTGCAGGGCTCATCAAGATTAACTCCCGAATCAAGCGCAACAATTGCGGTCATAACCTTGGTAATGGATGCCATAGGAAGCTCTTGATCTGGATTTTTGCCCCAGAGAACGTTTCCTTGAGCATCAGTAACAATGGCGGTAGTTGCCTCAGTAAGTTTTGGCTCATCGGTTACAGAAGACTTGTTAGAAGAGGTATTTTCTGCCAGAGCCGTAGTTGCAGGAGCAAAAGGAGCAGCTAGAACAAATACAAGCAGCACGCTTACAAGAAAAGCCAGCATCTTATCAGAGAGCTGGCGCAAAGATACATGGTTGTGCTGAAGGAAAGTCATAAACAACCTAACTTATGCTTGAGTGTTTTTACTATCTTTAACTATTTTAGCCGCTTCAACAGTATAAACAATGGCGGTAATTGCCGAGAAAACAATTCCTATATACACAAAGAAGATACCGACAGCAGAACTCTGTGAATTAAGTCCTGGAAGCCAATTGACGTTTACCAGACCAAGACCAGATACAACTGGGATGCCCAAAAGTAAGAGACTAAAACCAGTCATCAAAAATGCAGTTGCTGTTTTGCCAACAAAGACAACATCAATAGGACGTCTGCGGAATTTGCGAACCGCAAGAGCGCCAAGAGTAAGGTAAATATCTCGTCCAATAACAAAGAGTGGGATCCAGAGAGGAAGCTCACCAATAATCAAGAGACCAAGAACGCCTGTAATAAGAAGAACTCGGTCCATGATGGGATCCATGATTTTGCCCAGCCAGCTAACGGTTTGCGTTCTACGCGCTATCTGACCATCAAGAAAGTCAGTGACAGCTGCAGTTACATAACAGCCAAGTGCTACCCAACGATTTCCACCTGTTGAGAAGAGCACAAGAAAGATAATCGTAAGAATCAATCTGCAAAAAGTAATGACGTTTGCAACAGTAAAAATAGCGTTGGAAGGGTTGTTAGAACTACCAACTGGATCAGTAATAGTTCCCTCTGCCTGCGCCTTTGCTGCATCGGCGTCTGCTGCTTCTTTAATTTGGGATGCTACTTGATTAGCTAGCTGCTGCCTAGTTTGCAACGTTTCTCTCCCCTTTTTGTAGAACATAACATGCGTCTATTTTAACGTAAGTTGCGCGATAGCAAATTATTCGCACATTTGTTTAACAAAGGACACAAGAACGCGGACGCCCTGAGCATACACGCGTTTCTCGATACGCTCATCAATGCCATGAACGCCGTTTGCCTCATCTTCTGGTGTTGGCCTAAAAGGACAAATGCGCAGAATAGAATCACAGATTCCCTCGTAGCGGACAGAATCGGTGCCACCACACACAAAGGACGGAACAAAGGTAACGCCTGGATGGTAGTGCTCCATAATGGCTTTGAGCTCTTGATAGCCAGCGCCAGATGGAGAATCGATTCTTCCCGCAGGAGTTGAATGCAAAGTCTCAACCTCAATGGAAGGGTCAACCTGGGCTACCACCTGTTTTATGTGCTCAACGGTTTTTTCAACACTTACCCCAGGGAGCAGCCTAATGTTGATGGTTGCACTGACATTACCAGGCATAACGTTAGCCGCACTACTTGAACCCTCGAGCATGTTGAAAGCGTACGTGGTGGTTACAAACGGATAAAGTTCCTTGATCTGAGCTGCGGCAAGAGCAATCTTATCTGCGTTGGTATCTACGTCATGTACCAGCGAAGCAAAAGGCTCTTCGGTGATTTCTGGCGCAAGAACCTTGAAGGTTTCTTTGACAATGTCATTAAGCTCAGGTTGAGGTTTAGCCTTAGAGAGAGCGGCAAGTGCGCAGCTCAAATGCTCAAGTGAAGTTCCACCAAACGGATTAGAGGAATGTCCGCCGTGACCAGTCGCAGTAAGCTTAACGTTCAAGAAGCCCTTTTGCGAGATGCAGATGTCGGCCACGGTAGCCTCAGGCGCACCGTATGCACAGCCATCAAAAAACGTGGTGGTTCCCTCGTCCAGGAGGCAGGCTGCACGCATTTCTCGCGAGGCCATTACCTCTGCAAGCTTAGTGGCGCCGTGGCTCAAGACCTCCTCGTCCTCGCCAAATGCCAGGTAGATAGAGCGCCTTGGCGAGAAACCCTGTGAAAGCAGATACTCAAGTGCCTCAAGCTCGCCCATAAGCATGTCTTTGATATCAAGCGCGCCACGTCCCCAAATGTACGTGTCGTCGACATCTCCACCAAAGGGATCGTGCGTCCATGTGTCTTCTGTACCAGGCACAACAGGAACAACGTCCTGATGAGCAATAAGCATAAGAGCTGGAAGCTTAGGTTTAGATCCTGGAATCTCAATGAGGAGCGAGTGACCAACCACTTCAACGTTAGAGGCTGCGGTCATAACATACGGGAAGCTATCAACAATGTGCTGTTGAAGACCGTCAAACTGAGACCAATCGGTTGTTTCTGCATCGGTATATACCGTCTTAAAAGACAGCGCCTTTGCAAGTCTCTCAGACATTGCCTCTATGTTGAGCTCTGGATATTCATCCTCGTGAGCAAAGTGGTCGTAAATATTCATGGACCTCTACTAATCTCGTAGTTTTAAGTTAACAACGTAATAATAACGGCAATTTTTATACGTTTCCCTACTCTTGCTGGTAGAATTAACAAAACACTCACTTAGCACACGTATCTTGGGAGCCCTGATGATTAAGCTTGTTCTTTCCGATATGGACCAAACGTTAAAACCCGCTGACACTCCAGCTATTTCAGAAAGAACTCATCAGGCAATTAACAATCTTAAAGCCGCAGGTATTGCATTTGGTCTTTCCACCGGAAGGCCAGTTTATGATGCTCTTTCTTATCTAAAATCTGACGTTTCCCTGACAGACACTGGCGTGTTTTCTAGTGGAAAGATTCTCTACTTCAACGGGAAGCTTATTTTCACAAAACAATTTACGTACGAGATGATGGAGAAGATCTACGAGGTTATTTCTCCAATGGATGATTGTTTGCTTACGTATTATCAAGAAGGTCCGCTTGAGCAGCCTCTTGACACGTCATTTACCTCTTGTTGGAAAATAGTTGATACCACTCAAGAGGTAGTAGATCATCTTGCAGCCTCGTTTAACACTTTTGTGCCAGGGCTTGGTCCGCAGTCCGTTCCAAAAGATATCCCTATGTATGCGGGAGGTCTTCTCTTACCCCAAGATGAAAAGCGCGCGCAAGAAATCTATGAGGCTGTTACCAGTGCAGTTCCAGAGGTTGAGTTGGTTTCTCCCTATATTGGTTGGTTTGACATCAATTATCGTGGTTGGAATAAGGCACAGGGATTCGAGAAGCTCATTGAGACTATAGGTCTTAAGCCAGAAGAAGTTATTGTGTGCGGCGATTCCGAAAACGATCTTGATCTTCTTAAGATTGCTCATCACTCATGCTGCATGGAAAACGGAACTGACGAGGCTAAGGCTGTCTCGAAGTATCTGTTGCCTAGCGTGTATGAGGAAGGTGTAGCTCAGCTCTTAGAGGCGCTTACAGAGGCTCAGGGAGACTTTGATTCTGAGGTTGTCCAAGCTGTCCTGAAGAGAACTCTATAGAATTAGAGCTTGATGCAGAGCGTGGCGATATAGTCATTTCCATACTGTGATAATCGATTCCTTTTGTCACACGACTCATAAAAATCGATCATCGCAAGACCGTTTTTGAGCTGTCCTCTAATCTGAGTTTCTAAGGTATGGCTAAATTCATATCCATATGCTGGATCTATGGTTATTTTGCCTTGCTCTTCAAGCTTTCTTGAATTAAAGGGAATCGAATACTTTAAAAGTAATTCTTCATCGGGATGGTCCCATACAACGTCAGCGTCATACATGTACGTCCAAGGATTCATGAAGCCGACCATTAACAGGCCGCCCTTTTTTAATACGCGAGCGGCTTCTTTATACATGTTTTCTAAGTCTTCAATGTATACATTCGAAACCGGATTAAAAATAATATCGAAAGTTTCATCTTCAAAAGGAAATGGTTTTGTCATATCAGCTTGAACGGTATTGATTTTTAGGCCTTCTCTTTTAGCAACCATCTCATCTTTTTGTAATTGAGATGTAGAAAAATCCATTATGGTTACGTCATAACCTTTAGCAGCAAAAATGGGACCCTGTTGTCCACCACCGCAAGCTAAGCCCAATATCTTTTTTCCGTTGGCCTTTTCAAACCATTCTGTTGGAACTTTTTTCCCAACTGTTAATGCAACAGAAATTGGATTATTTCTCGCTTTTTCTAATTCTTCATGCGTTAGAGGTTCGGTATAGTCATTGTTTACCTTATTCCATCTATCTTGATTTAATTTTAAGTAGTCATTCATCTTATAATCTCCTCAAAATAGTGTTGTATTCTGATTTAAGTTGGATGCAGAACCATTACATTTTTCTTACCGCTAAAAATTATAATTTGTTTTCTCGCTGTTTGTACCACATGCATTTTTAACTAAAAGTGGCTGCAATTGACGAATCATCTGCAGCCACTTTTGTGTTACTTGCGCGTGTCTAATCGCGTGTAGTCAATCGTTTTGAGCTCTGCGGGTTTCTCCGCGTCTCTGTGGGTTTCTCCGCACTTCTACTTGATCAGACCGCTGTTCCTTAGCAGCAGCTCAATATCAGTGCCCTTGACAGCCTTGAGAGCTACCTTTAAGAGCATCTTCTCCTTGAACGAGAGTGGCGCCTTATCAAGCGTTTTCTTGTCCAGAGCATAGTAGGTTGCCCTTAGAAGCTCTCTGATGTCGTACTGAGAACCCCAAACCTCTGGTACGCCTCTATCAACATCCATCAACGTGTAGACAGATTCCATGCCGGTACGGATTGAATATTCCGTAGTAAAGATGGTGTCTCGAGGAGTTTCAGCAAACTGTCCAATAAAGGCAAAGTTAACAGATCCCTCAGGGACAACCAGAGGCCTGTCCTCAGCCTTTCTTGGCTGGAAGAATGCGTTGATGTAAGGCATGAAGCACGTTGTAGTGTTGCAGCGGTTCT
This sequence comes from Atopobium sp., assembly GCA_015258715.1. Classification (GTDB taxonomy): domain Bacteria; phylum Actinomycetota; class Coriobacteriia; order Coriobacteriales; family Atopobiaceae; genus Lancefieldella. The sequence continues at coordinate 10,633 of JABZHR010000004.1, read as the reverse complement.
TTGCCCAGTCTTCAATCTTCTTAGCTGGAACACCAATGTGATAGAGCCATTCCTGGCATACTTCTTCACCAGTGCAATTACGCATGGCTTTCTTAACAAAATTACCAGGCTTGTTAGTGCTCAATGCATAGACCCAGATAAGTACGGTGTCCTTGTCCTGTGCTCTGAACTGTGGCTGACGGTTGATGGTCCACGAGAGATACCAGTTATCGGTACTATCTTTGACGGTTACAATACCGCCGGTTGTGACCTTACCTTCTCTTGGATCTCTCTTGCAGACGCCAATAATCTTCTTGATAATCTCTTCGTCTTTTGTCTGGATGGTGGCGCTCATCCAGTTAGTTGCCTCAAAGTCACTACAGAAATTATCAGGATTGCCGTACTCACCATGCTTGGCCTGAGCGGCAATGTTCTTCCACAAATCCCAGGACTCCCCTACGCCATTTCTGACGTTACTGATGTCAGGAGCAGTATTTTGATCGCCATAGCAAGAGGTATCGGTGCAGCAGCCATTGGTGATAAACACCAAATCGTCTTCGGTTAGATCAATGGTTTGCTGTGAGCCGTTCTTCTCGTAAACAATTTGAGTAGCTACTTTTTTACCATTGGTGTCATTGATGATGACGTTCTTGACATCCATACCATAGTCAACGCTTACGCCGTGATTCTCAAGATACCTGACCAGTGGCAAAATCATGCTCTCATACTGGTTGTACTTGGTAAAACGCAGCGCAGTAAAGTCAGGCAGACCGTCAATATGGTGACAGAATCTGCAAAGATAGCGCTTCATCTCAAGAGCAGAGGACCACCTTTGGAACGCAAACATGGTCTGCCAATAAAGCCAGAAGTTAGTGTTCCAGAAAGAATCAGGAAGTACGTCACTAATTTTCTTGCCCTCAAGGTCCTTCTCGGGAGTCATAAACAGCTTGGCAAGCGCAAGTGAAGACTCTTTATCAAGCTTGAACTTTTTATCTGTGTGGGCATCTTTGCCGCACTTCTCGGAAGCTCTACAGAGCGAGTAGTTAGGATCGTGTTTGTTGAGCCAATAGTACTCATCAAGTACCGAGACGCCAGGTGTTTCAATGGATGGAACATCTCTAAACATATCCCACATGCACTCAAAGTGGTTGTCCATCTCGCGGCCACCACGCATGTAGAAACCCTTGCTTACATCTTTGCGGCCATCGCAGCTTCCGCCCGCAAGCTCAAGCTTCTCGAGCAGGTGAATCCTTGTACCCTTTACCTGGCCATCGCGGACAAGATAAAACGCAGCAGCTAGACCTGCAAGTCCTGTTCCAATGATATAGGCTGATTTTTTGTCGGCATCTTTGGGCTTTTCTGGTTTAGCGAACGATTCATACGTTCCAGCAGAGTAGTACATAACTTCCTCCTTAGTACTCCGCATCAATTACCTGCGGAAATTAGTAAGTCGCCCTTACCTTGCGTCCACTATAAACTTATAAACTGCTAAAGAAAATGCACAAAAAGAACGATTGGACATATAGGTTATTTTTTGTCGCAATCTACCTGCTAAATTGTTTCAAAAATAGCAATTAATTTGGCTTTTTTTTGCAGGTAACGATGTGCTTAACTTGTATCAGTTAGATTAAGCTAACTTTATTCTTTCATAGTATGAAGGGAGTCTTAGTATGGAAGCTGGTCACGAGTTTTTACTCCGTATGGGCAAGACAAGACTGCGCCCCGGAGGTATTGAAGCAACCAATTGGCTACTTAATTCCGTAGAAATTACGCCAGAAACTCAGATTCTTGAGGTTGCTTGCAATATTGGAACTACTACGGTTGAGTTGGTAAAACGTTTCCACTGCCATGTAACGGCAATTGACCTTAATGCAGATGTGCTCCCTAAAACAAAAGAAAATATCGCGAGAAACAATATCGAGGAGTACGTGACAGTGGAACAAGGAGACGCTACAAACCTCTCCTACCCTGATAACAGCTTTGATGTTGTAATTAACGAGGCTATGCTCACTATGCTCTCTGATCAGCAGAAAGAGGCAGCCGTAAAAGAGTACGCACGCGTACTTAAGCCCGGTGGCGTATTGCTTACTCATGACGTTCTTCTGCTCAAAGAAGACGACGAGCTAGTCCATGAGCTCTCAAGAACCATTAACGTCAACGTAAAGCCTCTGACTCTTGTAGGTTGGAAGAACCTCTTTGAGTCAGCAGGTTTCTGCCCAGAAACTAAGAACGGCAAGATGACGCTCATGAATCCAGCAGGACTTATTGCTGACGAGGGCGCTGACGGCGCCCTGAGGGTTATCAGAAACGGTCTCAAACCCGAGAATACCAAGATGTTTACTAGCATGTTTACGTTCTTCAACGATCATGCTGACGACCTCAACTACATTGCCGTAGTAAGCAGAAAGCCAAGATAGCCACCGCTTCAAAATAGGCGTCGATTCAAGCAGGGCGTCGTCTCAAGATTGATGCACGGTCGTCCAAAACAGGCATTAATCGAGCTAGGCTCGGGCTCGATAGCAAAAAAGGAAGCCGGCAGAAATACCAGCTTCCTTCTCTTTTATTGCGTGTTATACGCGGAGCTTATTTGGCCTTTGCGCAGGCAGCCATAGCAACGGAGCCAATGTAGTTGACTGGGTTGGTGAAGTTTGGCTGGAACAGAAGGTCAACAGCTGCAAGGTTGTCGATGGTCATACCAGCGGCAATGGCCACGGAGACAACGTTTGCTGCCTGAGCAACATCGTCATGTGTCGAGAAGAACTGTGCGCCCTTGATGAGGCGAGTCTCTGGATCCCAGACGAGTGTAGCGGTAACTGGCTCGGTGGTCAGCATGAACTCAGGACGGTAGTTCTCGGTGATGGAAACGGAATCGTACTCGTAGCCACGAACCTTGCCACCCTCAACGGTGAGGCCTGCTGCTGCCATGGAGTAGTTGTAGAGCTGAACTGCACTGGAAGCCTGAGTACCTGCATAAGCAGCAGTTGGCTCAAGCATGTTAGGACCAACGTGCAGACCCTGACGGACAGCGTTGGTTGCCAGAGGAATGTAGTCCTCTTTACCAGTGACGTTGAAAATGATGGAAGCAGAGTCGCCAGCTGCAAAGACGCCAGGCTCGCTGGTGCGCATGTACTCGTCAACCTTGATAGCGCCGTTAGGCAGCATATCAAGCTGGCCGTCAAAGAGGTCAGTGCGAGGCAGGAAGCCAATGCCCAGAATTGCGTAATCTGCGGTGTAGGAGCCCTTATCGGTAACAACGGTGACGGAATCGCCATTGTCCTCAAAGCTCATGACCTTCTCGCCAAGTGCAAGGGTGACGCCGTGCTCCTTGTATGCAGCCTCAACCTGATCGGTAATTGCCTTGTCAAAGTTCTTTGCCAGAACGCGAGGAAGCATGTCGATGAGAGTGACTGCCTTCTGACGCTCAGAGAGCTGCTCTGCAAGCTCGGCACCAATGTAGCCAGCGCCGATGACAATAGCGGACTTGGACTCTGCCATAGTGTCGTGAATGCGACGGCCGTCAGCCCAGTTTTTGCACTGAAGAACGCGAGGTCCGTCGATGCCAGGCAGTGGAGGAACGATTGGCTTAGAGCCGGTAGTGACTACAAGATAGTCGAAGTCGTCCTCAAAAGTCTCGCCCGTCTTGAGATCCTCCCAAGAAACGTGCTTGGTCTTAACATCTGCGGAAGTGACGTTGGTGGTCATGTGAACGTGAGCGCCAGCCTCTTCAAGGGCTTCTGGAGAGCTGTAGAACATCTTGTTAGGATCGCTTACGTGGTCACCTACCCAAAGAGCAATGCCGCAAGACAGGAAGGAAACCGTGTCATTGCGCTCAAAGACGTGGACCTCCCAATCTGGGTGTGCACCCAGGATTGAAGAAGTGGCAAAAACGCCTGCGTGGGTACAACCGATAACTGCAACTTTAGCCATAGAAACCCCTCTGTTAAATGCTACTAATGACTAACATTAATTGTTACTTTGACAGTGGCATTATGCCACATTCTGTTATCGAGAAGAGCGTCATTCTTGAACGTTCTTTAATAAATCGAATATTTGGGGTTCGTGAAGCAATTTGGTTGTAGATCTTTACACAGTGGCGAGAAAAACTTAGTGTTTGTACAGGTCGATAATGAGGAGACTGGGATGTTTGATCAGATCATTACAGAATGCACGATCTTTAATCCAACTCTTGAAAGAGCATTTAAAGTTGCTCCTAAAGAATTTGTCTCTGCATATCAATGGTTTATCGATCATGAAAATAGTGAGATTGATAAACTCCCCCATCGTCTAGAAAAAGGATTTACCGTTGGTGGAATTCCTATTTCTAGGGATTCCGGAATTTATAGTCCGTCTAAAAGCAAAGTTTCTTATGGATTAAAGCAGTACGCGCTCTCAGTTCATACTTCAAATGGTAATGGTCTGTATGAAGATGGAGAGCCAATTTACTATTCTGATGATACCTGGTCAATTGAGTACAGTGAGCATATTAAGACACAAGGAAACCAAGTACAGTCAAAGTTGTACAACGCACTTTTAATGAATTGCCTAAATGACGGTCTCCCCATTGGTTTATTTATTAAGGATAAAAATAAGAAATATAAAGTGATGGGATTAGCGTTTGTAGAGCGTTATAACAGTGCTACTGGAATGTTTACTCTCCATGGACCGGTTAACGCCAAAACAGTTAAAAATTCATCTTTTATTTCAGCAGGTTTTGATGAACTCAAGCCAGAGATTCAAAATCAACTTGAGCAAATAGATGATACTGATGAGCGAATTAAAGAATTCAGAGAATCCGTGCGCAGACAAGGTCAGGCTCAGTTTAGAAATGACTTGTTAAAAGCGTATGCAAATAGATGTGCTATCTCTGGAAACGATGTCCCTCAGGTTTTACAGGCAGCTCATATTGGTCAATATCGTGGACCTAAAACGCAAATAGTTACCAATGGAATTCTTCTAAGGTCTGATTTGCATCTTCTTTTTGACGCACATTTACTATCAGTTGAACCTGATAGTAAGCGTATTAGATTATCCAAACTGCTTGATAAAACTGAATATTTTGATTTCAATAAAAAGCAGCTACACATGCCCGTTTATCTTGATGCTTATCCAAATGAAAAACAGCTAGAAAGACATTTTGATCAATTCATGGCTGAAACAGAAATTTTAATATAAGGCTTAATTACATGATTTCTAGTTCAACCCATGAGCAAAATTCGTGGGCAAAGTATTGGTCTGACTTTAATAGATTAATATGAGCCATCAAATCTTGTAATGAGGGATCAAAGTCATAGCCGTTTACATTTAAAAAAGAGTATATTGCGACCGCCGCTAATAATTCATTTTGATTTCTGAGTGGCCTTAAATTGACGATATAAAATGTATAAGCAAAAGCATTCCAGTTAATAGTAGGACATTCAATTTCAGTTAAAGGGACCCTATTGTAGTGATCACAGATCTGAGCAAAACACTCAATCATAGTTTTATCAATTTGTATATTTGGATCAATTAATTCAGCAAGATTCTTTAAGTCATTAACTGTAAGTATTCTCATATTTTTCCTTCCGTAATGAAATGAAGAATACCGATCTATCTTTGAGTTATTTTGACGACCTGACTAGATCCACAAAATCCACGATCAAAAAACGCCTCCCGGCGCGTAGCTAGGAGGCATTTTAAGGAAAGGACTAGAGGGATTTCTCGCCAATTAGGCAAGCATCTGAGCAAGATCCTCGGAAGCATCGCCGATTGGGCCAATACCGTAGTTCTCAACAAGAATGTTAAGGACGTTAGGGCTGACAAATGCAGGAAGAGTTGGTCCAAGCTTGATGTTCTTGATGCCAAGGTGTAGCAGAGTCAGAAGGACGCACACTGCCTTCTGCTCATACCAAGACAGAACAAAGCTCAGTGGCAGGTCGTTAACGCCGCAGTCGAATGCATTTGCAAGAGCGGTCGCAATCTGAACAGCGCCGTAAGCGTCATTGCACTGACCAACGTCAAGAATACGAGGGATGCCACCAATAGTGCCCAGGTCAAGGTCGTTGAAGCGGAACTTACCGCAAGCAACGGTGAGGACAACGGAGTCTGCAGGAGTCTGCTCAACAAACTCGGTGTAGTAGTTACGACCAGGGCGAGCGCCGTCGCAGCCGCCAACAACAAAGAAGTGCTTAATAGCGCCCTGCTTAACAGCATCGATGATCTTATCGGCAATGCCAAGAACGGCACCATGGCTAAAGCCGGTGGTTACCTTGTGGCCACCGTTGATACCGGTGAGCTCCTGAGCCTCAGCGTATCCGCCAAGCTCCTGAGCCTGTTTGATAACAGCACTGAAGTCTTTCTTGCCGTTAGCGTCCTCGTCAATGTGAACGAGCTCTGGGAAGGCAACAAGCTCGGTAGTGTAGACGCGGTCCTTGTAGCTAGGACGAGGTGGCATGAGGCAGTTAGTGGTGAAGACAACAGGTGCTGGAATGTCCTTGAACTCCTTCTGCTGGTTCTGCCATGCGGTACCAAAGTTGCCTTTGAGCTGTGGATACTTCTTGAGCTCTGGGTAACCGTGAGCTGGGAGCATCTCGCCGTGAGTGTAAACGTTAACGCCGGTTCCCTCGGTCTGCTCAAGGATCATCTGGAGGTCAAGAAGGTCGTGACCAGAGACAACAATGAAAGGACCTGGCTCAATAGTCAGAGGAACCTCAGTTGGAACTGGGGTGCCATAAGCGCCGGTATTTGCGCTGTCGAGAAGAGCCATGCACTTGAGGTTGACCTCGCCTACCTCAAGGGTAAGAGGCAGCAAAACGTCAACGGAAGACTCAGTAGCAAGAGCAGCAAGTGCCTTTACAAAGAAAGCGTCAACTGCGTCGTCGGTCTTGCCAAGAACGCGAGCGTGATAAGCATAAGCAGCCATACCACGGATACCAAAGAGAATGAGGGACTTGAGGGACCTAATGTCCTCGTTGTCGGACCAAACGCCGCCAAGAGGAAGATCCTCAACAGGCTCTACGCCAGCCTCTGCAGCCAGACGATTCTTCTCGTCACGAACCTGAGCGATAATTGCGTCAACAGCACCCTTGTCAAAGTTGACGTTGGTGATGCAGGTAAACAGGCCGTCAACAATCAGCTGGTCAGCGCGGTTAGAACGCTTGCCAGCAGCAAGCTCAGCGCGAGAAAGACCAACCAGAGCGCCGGTGAGCTCGTCCTGAGCAAACGCGACGTCAAAAGGCTTGCCACAAACGCCAGCAGCACCGGTACATGCAGTACAAGCAGCAGTCTGCTCACACTGGAAACAGAACATCTTGTTATCCACTATTTTTCCTCTCCATAAAAACCATATAGCGAGAAGAGATTTGCTCTTCTGGGTTTCATGATTACAGGAATGTGGAATAAGGTATGTTGTAATTACAACAAAACGATTTTTGTTGAGGAATTTTTGGAGCGTCAATGAACTTGCAAGATATTAAGCCTTCGTTTTTGCTCAATACGGTGGTGTTTAAAGGTGTAAAGCCAGAGCAGCTTGAAGCTTTGCTGAAGCATCTACGTGCGGTGGTACGTACGTATAAGCCTGGAGAGATTATTCTATGCGCTGGTGATAAAGCTCATCAGTTTGGCATTGTAGTCTCCGGCGCTATTCATGTTGAGGGATCAGACGCACAGGGCAATATTTCTGTTATGGGAGCCTTCCATACGGGAGAGACGTTTGGAGAGGCATATGCAGCTCTTGGAAACGTACCGCTCTTGACCTCGGTGGTTGCCACGGAGACGTCTGCGATTCTGCTGCTTGACCTGCGACAGATTACTACCAGAACGTGTGACATTTGCGGCGGCGTGGATATTATTACCAGAAACCTTATGGCTTCCATTGCGCAGAAAAACATCATGCTGAGCCGTCGTATTCAAGATGCTGCTCCAAAAAGTATTCGCGGCAAGCTGATGGCGTACTTGAATACACGCTCTCAAGCAACAGGCTCTGCGGAGTTTGATATCCCCTACAATCGCCAACAGCTTGCTGATTATCTTGGTGTAGATAGAAGCGCCTTAAGCGCGGTAATATCTTCTTTGAGTAAAGAAGGCGTCTTTGAAGTAAAGCGAAGTCACTTCAAACTTTTATAACAGTAATTCAGCCTTAGGAGGCTTTTATGGCAGAGATTTATCTAGCAGGTGGATGTTTCTGGGGTCTTGAAGAGTACTTCTCCAGAATTAAGGGCGTTACCGCAACCACTGTTGGCTATGCAAATGGAAAGACCTTGGATACCAACTATCAGGAGGTTAAGGCCACAGATCATGCAGAAACAGTGCATGTAACCTATGACCAGAGCGTTGTAAGCCTCTATGACATCCTGCGTTACTACTTTAGGGTTATCGATCCCCTCTCGGTCAATAAACAGGGCAACGACGTTGGTAGGCAGTATCGCACCGGCATCTATTACACAAACGACGCGGATTTGCCTGTTATTGACCGCATTATGTCTGTGCAGGAATCTCTGTTTGGTCAGAAGCTTGCCGTTGAGGTTGAGCCACTGGATAACTACGTGCTTGCTGAGGAATATCATCAGGACTACCTGAAGAAGAATCCTGGTGGCTATTGCCACATCAATGTTGATGATGCATATAAGCCACTTGCGTAAGTCGCTCTCCTAAACAGTTCAGTTCACGTTTACAAGAAAGGCACTCGCTTGTGAACTGCCTCCCATTTCTTGGACACGAGAAATAGGAGGCAGTTCAAAGCACACCTAAGTCAGATAATCTGTTAAAAAGACGTATACATGACGCAGAAATTACCACAAACGTGCAGATTATCTTCATTAGGTGTGTAAAATGCCCGCAATTGAGCAGAATATCTGACTTAGGTGTGTTCCGTAGATACTAAATTTATCGATAGTTAAATTTCTTATATTAGTCTATTCATGTTTAAGCATATTAGATGAAGTTTATGCATAGAGATGCATATCAGGTAGTACGACCGCCTAGCTGCCTAACTATCTTGATTAGGAACATGTCGATTCTTCGGCAGAACCTACCAAAGCTGCGCTATTTTGTGCGCCAGGCCTAAAAGCCAACACTAACACGCTGCAGAATCATAATCACCCGCATATGAACTGCCTCCCATTTCTTATGTCCAAGAAATGGGAGGCAGTTTATTGTGCAGGCGCCTTTTTGGTTCAATGTTTGTTGCAGCTAAGCTAATAAGCAGTACAGTTCAAACTACTTCTTGACCTCGTAGTGGCTCTTGACAGTAAACGTAATAACGTAGGTCTTGCGGTAGGACTCTGGTGCAGAGGTAAGAATTGCGCAGTCGGTCAGATTGTAGTTTGTTGGGTGAGCAAGAGCCTGGTCAACGGTGTTGCCAATCTCTTCTGCAGACTCAAGCACCTGAGCTCTCTGAGCTGCATCGATTGTTGCTTTTCTCATCAAATCAAACTGATCTGCCGTACCCTCAATGCGAATGATAATAGGCCAAAGGCTGTCTTTATCAATCTGTGTGGTAATTTGAAGATCTGGATACAGACTGTTATCAAAGCTGAATCCATCAGGAATCTGATAGGTGCCATAGCCAGTTGCGTTGGAATTGTTTGATGAGGAGCTAGAGGAGCTTGAAGAATCCTCTTTTTTCTCGTCTTTCTTTTCTTCTTTTTTCTCTGATGTGGTGGATTGTGTCTGGTCTTGTTTGTTTTCTGTTTGTGAGCAGCCAGACAAAATGCCCACACTCAAGGCTGACGTTACCAGTAGTACAAAAATTGCAGTAAAGAACTTGCTCATGCTAGAGCTACGCTTCATTTGACCTCCATTAAACGGAACGTGTCAACTACCAGGAACTCACTGCGATTGTACCCAGCAAACAGCACTTCTTAGCTGGGAGAATATTTCACAACATAAAATATTGTTTCATCTTTTTATACTTCCCACAGAAAGTGCTTCATGTCTATCCTGCCGTCATCAAGAAACTGCACACCTTCTGCCTCAAGAAGCTCTCGCTGAGCGTCTGGTCCACCAAAGGCAAAACCGGGAGCCAGCGAGCCGTCTTTAAAGACTACTCGATGACAGGGCACACCGCCAGCAACGCCAGGACTTTGATGCATGGCAAATCCCACATAGCGAGCCTTTCTTGGCTCCCCTATCATGCGAGCTATCTGCCCATATGTGCTGACTCTACCTTCAGGAATCTGCCTGACCACTGAAAATGCGCGCTGAAAGAAGTTGTCCATGTCTAGCCCATTCTATCTTCACGATTACCGGGAATTGCTTGCTCATTTTATGTTGGAATGCTATCGTATCAAAAGCAAACGGGTGGTGGCGCAGCTTGGTAGCGCACTTGACTGGGGGTCAAGGGGTCGCTGGTTCAAATCCAGTCCACCCGACCAGAATTTCTCGAAGCCGTAAAATATTGGCTTTTCTTTATATGTGGTATATTAGTCAAAGAACCCGCGCCACCCCGGTTAATATCCGAGGCCGAGCAGGGTTCTTTTTTTATCGCTTTATCGTTATAACCTTTTCATGCAACTATAGAAGTAGTTTATTAAAAACCGGTTTGATATAAGTTGTAGCATAGACAAAGTGACAAATTGGAATTTAGGAGAAAATTTATGAGTCTTGAATTTTCATTGCTAGTGCAACAACAAAAGAGAAGGTAGTGACCCATGGGTCTACAATGGCGCTTACGACAACG
>JABZHR010000049.1 GCA_015258715.1 Atopobium sp. | reverse complement strand
GAATATTGATTATGCATTCCAGGAGCAAGGCAGGGGTCTTGCAAAAGGCTCTGGCCACTTAGAAGAAGCGTTCTTTGAAAGGATTTACATAAACAGAGAAGTAGTACAAGAAGCGTCTGTTTGATTTTATATCAGATAGATGGGTAAAAGAAACGAACCGATCAATTCATTGTCTGTACTTTGGTAGTATTACTACGAAGTATGGATTAAAGATAAAGGTGCTTTTTACTTGATATTATTTAGGATAAGCGTTCTGAAACAGAGATTATTCGGTGAAGTGTTTTGGTTGATGGTATTTATTATCACTTATCATCCATCACTTATCACCAAACCATATTTTACAATGGAGAGTTTGATCCTGGCTCAGGATGAACGCTAGCTACAGGCTTAACACATGCAAGTCGAGGGGAAACGGCATTAAGCTTGCACTTTTTGGACGTCGACCGGCGCACGGGTGAGTAACGCGTATCCAACCTTCCCATGACTAAGGGATAACCTGCCGAAAGGCAGACTAATACCTTATGAGGTTTTCTGCAGACATCTAATGAAAACGAAAGATTTATCGG
>JABZHR010000048.1 GCA_015258715.1 Atopobium sp. | reverse complement strand
CCCGCAAAGCGGATACGTGCGCGCTGGTTCAGGTGAAGATCACCGTTGTCGAAGGCCATGCGTGCTTCAGCAACCGTTGAGTAGACGGGGATGATTTCCTCGCCGTTCTCATCACGAGCGCCCGGAAGCGACGGATCGGGATCCGAAGTCAGGTGGAACAGGCCGATGATCATGTCCTGCGAAGGCATGGCAACGGGGCGTCCATCAGAGGGCTTCAGAATGTTGTTGGTCGACAGCATGAGGATACGGGCCTCGGCCTGTGCCTCTGCGCCAAGGGGCAGGTGAACTGCCATCTGGTCACCGTCGAAGTCTGCGTTGAAGGCGCCACAAGCCAGCGGGTGCAGCTGGATTGCCTTACCTTCAATGAGCTGGGGCTCGAAGGCCTGAATACCCAGGCGGTGCAGCGTAGGTGCACGGTTCAGCAGCACGGGGTGCTCGCGGATGACGTCGTCGAGGACGTCCCACACCTCGGGGCGCTGGCGTTCAACCTTGCGCTTTGCAGCCTTCACATTCTGGGCGAAGTTCTTCTCAACCAGGCGCTTCATGACGAAGGGCTTGAAGAGTTCCAGAG
>JABZHR010000047.1 GCA_015258715.1 Atopobium sp. | reverse complement strand
GGTATTTTTATTGGAATATACTGATAATATTTGGATAAAAGATACTTCAGGAGATTTCGGCTTCGGGCCACTCAAGATTCGTGATCTTGTTTCTCCACTCAGAAAGCAATGGAGTCAAGAGTTTCAGGTTAATGCTTTTAATTCTTCTGCTCTGTTATCTTTCACCGTTCTTTGACATATTGACACAAGCAAAACTGTAAAGTAACAAAGTTCAAAACAGAAAGACTTTCGTGAATAAATTTTTTTATTCACAAGACAATACAGCTGAAAGTATGAGCGTCCGTATTTGTTCTTTTGGGCATTCCCTTTTGGGAAGCCGTTTTAAAGACAGATGCGGGTTATCAGAGAAAGTAAGAAAGGGCGAATGGTGGATGCCTAGGCTCATTCAGGCGATGAAGGACGTGATAAGCTGCGATAAGCGACGGGTAGGTGCAAATAACCCTTGATCCGTTGATTTCCGAATGGGACAACCCAGACATGTGAAGCATGTCTACTCTGCCTTGTGCAGAGAGCTAACCGGGGGAACTGAAACATCTTAGTACCCCGAGGAAGAGAAAATAAATAATGATTCCCTTAGTAG
>JABZHR010000046.1:307-592 GCA_015258715.1 Atopobium sp. | reverse complement strand
GAGTGAAAGAGAACCTGAAACCGTATGTCTACAAACAGTCGAAGTCTGTATATATATCAGGACGACGGCGTGCCTATTGAAGAATGAACCGACGAGTTACTGTTGCTAGCGAGGTTAAGTGGAAAACATGGAGCCGCAGCGAAAGCGAGTCTGAACAGGGCGTTCAGTTAGTGATAGTAGACCCGAAACCGTAGTGATCTATCCATGGCCAGGTTGAAGCACAGGTAAAATTGTGTGGAGGACCGAACTCGTGAGCGTTGAAAAGCTTTGGGATGAGTTGTGGAT
>JABZHR010000046.1:0-297 GCA_015258715.1 Atopobium sp. | reverse complement strand
ATGCCAATCGAACACGGAGATAGCTGGGTCTCCCCGAAATAGCTTTAGGGCTAGCCTCGAGGTTGAGAGTATAGGCGGTAGAGCACTGATCGGGCTAGGGGCCATACCGGTTACCGAACCTAGTCAAACTACGAATGGCTATACTTATACTCGGGAGTCAGACAGTGAATGATAAGGTCCATTGTCAAGAGGGAAACAGCCCAGAACACCGACTAAGGTCCCCAATGTCATACTAAGTGGCGAAGGATGTGGAATTTCCAAAACAACCAGGATGTTGGCTTAGAAGCAGCCACCATT
>JABZHR010000045.1 GCA_015258715.1 Atopobium sp. | reverse complement strand
CTATAGCGGTACCGGCACCGACGGCAAGCCGATGGAGGTTGTCATTCAGAAGGACGGCACGGTCATTTGGCGCACTGGTGGTCAGCCTGAGGTTCGTGGCACCTGGACCGGTGATGAGTCAAAGCTTGAACTTGACTTCAACGGCCAGGTCAGTGGCAGAAGCGAGCCCTTCACCCTCTCTTCCACCAACGGCGGAAGAACCGTAACCATCAGCTCTCAGAGCAGTACTTGGAATACTGACACACTTTCTAGGAAGTAACGCTGACTAGAAAACCGCACGTCACAAGACACAAATATGGCGAGAAGACCGATAGATCTTCTCGCCATTTCTTTACAAAGTGAACGCTGTTCTAAACGGTAGTCGTTCTTCTTGCCAAGTAATTACGCACCGAGCGCGCGCTGTCCAAGCACCAAAGCACCTAGAATGCCCTGGTTTCCCTCGCAACCTCCAGGAACAACATAATTCTGTATGTCCTCTATCTCTGGAGTGTTGATGTAGCCGTTGAGATACGCAACAAGTTTCTGCTGAATGAGCGGGAACAGTTGCTTCTGCTCCATGACGCCTCCGCCCAAAATAATGCGCTGAGGTGAGTAGCACATTACATATGTGG
>JABZHR010000044.1 GCA_015258715.1 Atopobium sp. | reverse complement strand
CAAGCAAGACTGTAAAGTAAAGTAATTCTTTTTGTTTATACAAGAAGGATTCGAATTAGATTTCAAAATACAGCTGAAAGTATGAGCATGAATATGCTACCACTATTATTATTAGTTTGGTAGTATATAAAATGAATAGAAAGTAATTAAGGGCGTATGGCGGATGCCTAGGCTCACGGAGGCGATGAAGGACGTGATAAGCTGCGATAAGCCTCGGGTAGATGCAAATAATCTTTGATCCGAGGATTTCCGAATGGGACAACCTGACTGTCTGAATGATAGTCACCCATATTTAATTATGGGAGCAAACGCAGGGAACTGAAACATCTTAGTACCTGTAGGAAAAGAAAATAATTTAATGATTCCCCTAGTAGTGGCGAGCGAACGGGGAATAGCCCAAACCTATGACGTAGTAATGCGTGATAGGGGTAGTAGGGTCACGATATCGTACTTTGAAAGTGAGGAGAATGTTCTGGAAAGTTCAATAATATAAGGTGATAATCCTGTATCCGAAGCTTGATGAGGCGTAGTGAATCCCTGAGTAGTGCGGAGCACGAGTAATTCTGCATGAATCTGCCGGGACCATCCGGTAAGGCTAAATACTCCCGTGAGACCGATAGTGAATTAG
>JABZHR010000043.1 GCA_015258715.1 Atopobium sp. | reverse complement strand
CTCTTGTGCCACCCATTCCCGCTCCGGATGTTTCTTTCCTTCACGTACTCTGGGTTATCCTTTTCCCGAAGTTACGGAGACATTTTGCCGAGTTCCTTAACGAGGGTTTTCCCGCGCACCTTAGGATTCTCTCCCCGCCTACCTGTGTCGGTTTTGGTACGGGCGATGTGTCTCTACCTAGAAGCTTTTCTCGACAGTGTAGGATCAATCACTTCGCTGTAAACAGCTCGTCATCACATCTCAGCTTTTAGAGTTACGGATTTGCCTATAACTCAACCTACATGCTTAAACACGCACTTCCAATCGCGTGCTGACCTACCTTACTGTGTCACTCCTTCGATCAAACGATTCACACCGGTACAGGAATTTCAACCTGTTGTCCATCGCCTACGCTTTTCCGCCTCGGCTTAGGTCCCGACTTACCCTGAGACGACGATCGTTGCTCAGGAACCCTTAGGCTTTCGGTGGAATGGATTCTCACCATTCTTTTCGCTACTCATACCGACATTCTCACTTCTCATCAGTCCACAACTCCTTACGGTACTGCTTCAGCCCGATGAGAACGCTCCCCTACCCATATACATTGCTGTATATGACACGACTTCGGTTTTACACTTTAGCCCCGGACATTTTCGGCGCAGAGTCTCTCGACCAGTGAGCTATTACGCACTCTTTAAATGGTG
>JABZHR010000042.1 GCA_015258715.1 Atopobium sp. | reverse complement strand
CTCCCCTCCCGGGGTGCTTTTCACCTTTCCCTCACGGTACTGGTTCACTATCGGTCACTAGAGAGTATTTAGGGTTGGGAGATGGTCCTCCCAGATTCCGACGGGATTTCTCGTGTCCCGCCGTACTCAGGATACTGCTAGGTATAAAGACTATTTCGAATACGAGGCTATTACTCTCTTTGGCCTACCTTCCCAGGTAGTTCTTCTATAATCTTTAAGTCCACGTTGCAGTCCTACAACCCCGAAGAGTAAACTCTTCGGTTTGCCCTCTTGCCGTTTCGCTCGCCGCTACTAAGGCAATCGCTTTTGCTTTCTCTTCCTGCAGCTACTTAGATGTTTCAGTTCACTGCGTCTTCCTCTACATTACCTTAACAGTAATGAGTGACAGGCATTACCTGCTGGGTTCCCCCATTCGGACATCTCTGGATCATTGCTTACTTACAGCTCCCCAAAGCATTTCGTCGTTAGTCACGTCCTTCATCGGCTTCTAGTGCCAAGGCATCCACCGTGCGCCCTTATTAACTTAACCTTATTTTTGGTCTTTCGACCTAAACTCATTAAATATTTACAGCGTTTCGGTTTATTTTCTTGTTACTATTTGATATAGATATTCAATTTTCAATGTGCATTACTTGGTGATCTCTCACCAATGGAGCCTAGCGGGATCGAACCGCTGACCTCCTGCGTGCAAAGCAGGCGCTCTCCCAGCTGAGCTAAGGCCCCACAAGACCTCTCAAGACTAAACAAGACCAATGCGCAGTTCCTTATCCTTAGAAAGGAGGTGATCCAGCCGCACCTTCCGATACGGCTACCTTGTTACGACTTCACCCCAATCATCTATCCC
>JABZHR010000041.1 GCA_015258715.1 Atopobium sp. | reverse complement strand
ACACAAGTGACAAGAGAAGGCTTTAAGCCTTTTGATTGTCCAGACGATCTTTGACATATTGACACAAGCAAAAACTGTAAAGTAAACTAAGTTCAATCTTAGAAATCAAATCGCAAGATATGATTTCACTTGACAGCTGAAAGTATGAGCTTCAAAAGGTGAAGCAGTAAGAATAAAGAGCAATTGATGTTGCTTTATGTATTCTTGCTTTATCCTTTATAAGAAGAAAGTAAGAAAGGGCGTATGGTGGATGCCTAGGCTCACAGAGGCGATGAAGGACGTGATAAGCTGCGATAAGCTTCGGGTAGGTGCAAATAACCTTTGATCCGAAGATTTCCGAATGGGACAACCCGGCCGTCTGAAGGACGGTCACTCACGCTAAGCGTGAGAGCTAACGCAGGGAACTGAAACATCTTAGTACCTGTAGGAAGAGAAAATAAATAATGATTCCCTTAGTAGTGGCGAGCGAACGGGGAACAGCCCAAACCGTGACTGTGGCAACGCAGCCGCGGGGTAGTAGGACCGCGACATTGTATGCATGCAGTGAGCAGAATCTTCTGGAAAGAAGAACCGCAGATGGTGAAAGTCCAGTATGCGAAGCTAATTGCAACATAGCGGTATCCTGAGTAACGCGGAACACGAGGAATTCTGCGCGAATCCGCCGGGACCATCCGGTAAGGCTAAATACTCCTGTGAGACCGATAGTGAACCAGTACCGTGAGGGAAAGGTGAAAAGCACTTCGATAAGAAGAGTGAAATAGTTCCTGAAACCATACGCCTACAAGCGGTCGGAGCTGCTTCGTGCAGTGACGGCGTGCCTTTTGCATAATGAACCTACGAGTTACCATCACCAGCAAGGTTAAGGGCCATTAGTCCCCAAGCCGCAGTGAAAGCGAGCCTGAAT
>JABZHR010000040.1:672-911 GCA_015258715.1 Atopobium sp. | reverse complement strand
GCGAAGAACCTTACCAGGTCTTGACATTGATGGACAGAACTAGAGATAGTTCCTCTTCTTCGGAAGCCAGAAAACAGGTGGTGCACGGTTGTCGTCAGCTCGTGTCGTGAGATGTTGGGTTAAGTCCCGCAACGAGCGCAACCCCTATCTTATGTTGCCAGCACTTCGGGTGGGAACTCATGAGAGACTGCCGCAGACAATGCGGAGGAAGGCGGGGATGACGTCAAATCATCATGCCC
>JABZHR010000040.1:0-664 GCA_015258715.1 Atopobium sp. | reverse complement strand
AATCGCAGGTCAGCATACTGCGGTGAATACGTTCCCGGGCCTTGTACACACCGCCCGTCACACCACGAAAGTCGGAAGTGCCCAAAGCCGGTGGGGTAACCTTCGGGAGCCAGCCGTCTAAGGTAAAGTCGATGATTGGGGTGAAGTCGTAACAAGGTAGCCGTATCGGAAGGTGCGGCTGGATCACCTCCTTTCTAGGGAGACATACACCGAGCCAAGAGCTTGGATGTCACTTAGGTCGACACTTTGGCCAGTAAGTAGACGTAGCATATGCGCTAGCTGTACTTACAACCTACATTGTTCGGTTTTGAGAGATCTGTAAAGACTCTCAAACAACTCCATAAGGAGTTTTGTTCTTTGAAAACTGCATAGAAGATAATTATTATATATATTTGTAAGGTCATCTCTTAGAATTTCTAAGTAGGTTGACCCGAGCACATAGGAAATAATTCTCTGACTTATTGGTGACGTACATGAAAATGTACGGCTACAAAATAAACGACAATGTATCTAATGCATGTCATAAAATCTAAGTAAAGATTTTAAGGGCGTACGGTGGATGCCTTGGCGATATCAGCCGAAGAAGGACGCGGTAAGCTGCGATAAGCTACGGAGAGGTGCAAGCAACCTTTGACCCGTAGATTTCCGAATGGGGGAACCCGGC
>JABZHR010000003.1 GCA_015258715.1 Atopobium sp. | reverse complement strand
ACTTACTACAGTACAGATAGTAGTTATTGGCTTACGGTCATGTGTCCATCATATTGGACAGTTGGCCTAGTTGTTGGTCTTTACACAGCGCGATGTCTTAATGCAGTGTCTTGAAATCAGAGGAACTACACGCTTAAACAGCACGCGAAAGCCTTCTTCGTAGATTTTTTTCAGGGTCGATTGATCCAAAAATCTATAGTAGGCAGCCTGAGGCGCATAATTGCATCGGTTTTGAATCAAATGGACCAAAAAAATGCCGCCGGAAGCCCAGCGGCATTTTCAGATCATATGGGAAAGAAAGAAACACAAGGTTTAACTGGCCGTTTGAACCGGCTGGGTATTTGCCAAACTTACTTGTTGGACTGCTTAATCATCCAGATGGTCTTGGAGAGAAGAGCGATGTGCTCGTCCATTGCTGCGGAAACAAGGAAGTTGTCCTCAGCATCTGCATCCTTCTTGATCTCTGCTGCGAAGGCGCGAATTGCCTCGTAGTCAGCAAGAATAGCCTGGTAAATCTCATGAGGATTCTTGAATCCCTCTGCAGTCTCGGAAAGAGTTGCGTTCTTGAGGAAGGAATCCATGGAGCCAAGTGGAGAGCCATCGTTCATCAGGATGAGCTCGGCAACCTCGTCAAGCTGGTCATACATTGCACCGTAAACCTCGTCGAGGTCAGTGTGCACGTTGTAGAAAGAAGGACCGCTGACATACCAATGGAAGTTATGAATCTTGTGAGCCTCAACAGCGTAGTTAGCGAGAAGAACGTTGAGCTTATCGTTTAGCATAGTTAACACCTTTCTTTTAAATACATCATTCGCTTAAATAGTAATGATTACTAGATAATTGTTATGTTCCCAATATAAGTTAGCCTATACTGACTTTCTCAAAAATTTTTTTAGAGGTTTCTTGTCGGCCGTTATGTTGCGACAAAAAACGACCCCTCTGACCTATATCAGAAGGGTCGTTTGCACCATATAAAAGAAACTCTATTAGTGCTTACGCCTACGCATGAAACCTGCAGTAGCAAGAATAGATCCCGCGCTTGCTAGAAGACCAGTAGCAGACGCAGCGTCGCCAGTTTCTGGAAGTACGGATTTTTTTGAGCGACGTCCAGAAGGAGTCTGTTCCTGAGCAGCGCTATTTGATTGCTCATGTGCATTCTGACTCTGAGTCTCGGAATCTGCAGGGGTTGATGGGTCTGCAGGGGTTGATGGGTCTGCAGGGGTTGATGGGTTAGCTGGAGTAGATGGGTTAGCTGGAGTAGCTGGGTTCTCGGTTTGCCATACAGCATGGAAGGTCAGTCCGTTAATATACTGGAGTTCCGCCAGCTCGCCAGGTTGCATCACAGTACCGTCTTCTGCTACCCATTTAAGAATTGTATGACCGTCTGGATCAGTTAGGCCAGAAGGTGCGTATAGATGTCCTTCAAAATCTCCAGTAAACTTGTAGCCTTGAAGAGATACGTCAGATATAAACTGAACTGCCATTTCGTCATCAGGAACATCCTGTCGTACTGGAGGAATATTGCCCTGTGTAAAGGTAAAAGAAGTTTCAGTTGGAATTGATGCTACTGATGTTAAGGCAGTAGCATCTGTATTTGATGAAGTTTCAGCAAATACAGGGGTTACTCCAGCAACAAGTGATGACGTCGCAATAGTTGCTGCTGTTACACAAACAAGAATGCGCCTTTTTGTTTCTTCGTGAAAAAACTTTGACATACCCATTTCTTTCATTGAGAGCAAATTTATTACTCTTACCTGCTTTTCATAGCTTGCTCATCTAGCAAACGATTACAAATAAATATCAATTTGCAAGTTCATTACATATCTCAAGGCTATTTTTGCTGATAATCACGTATTTAATATGGAGTATATATGTATTCACTTAATCCACATATTTGTTTAGATTAAAAATAAGTATGTCTAGCTGCTGTGTATTTAGATGAACAAATTTATAAACATAAAATGTCTCTTAAAACACTGATATGACGCCAAATGCAATTTGATCTCTTTTTGACAAAACGGTTAAATCACACGGGTTTCTCGCCAAAGGGTTGTGGAAAGAAGGCAAAATCAGCGCAATCAAATTTTTAGCGCTCTCTTCCAAGGAGACCACATGACCAAGATTCCAGAAGGCTACCGTTCAAGCCTTTCGCTTTACGATACTCAGAAAGCAATTGAGCAGGTCAAGAACGTGTTTCTGACCAAGCTGTGCGCTGCGCTGAAGCTGTCGCGCGTCACTGCTCCGCTGATTGTTGACCCGCTTACTGGCATGAATGACAACCTCAATGGTGTCGAGCATCCGGTTGCCTTTGACCTGCCAAACGTTGGCAAGAACGCCGAGGTAGTTCAGTCGCTCGCAAAGTGGAAGCGCTATGCACTCTGGCGCTATAACTTTGCCGTTGGTCGCGGCCTGGTCTGCGACATGAACGCTATCCGTCGCGACGAACAGCCCGATAACCTGCACTCCATTTACGTGGACCAGTGGGACTGGGAACGCATCATCACGCAGGACGAGCGCAATACCGATACGCTGGAAGACGCCGTTTGTCGCATTGTTGAGGCAATCTGTGGCACACTCGACGAGCTCAAGTGGCACTATCCGCAGCTCAACACGCAGCTCAGCCGCGAAGTTACCTTCGTAACCTCGCAGGAGCTGGAGGATCTCTACCCCACTCAAACGCCTAAGCAGCGAGAAGATCTGTTTGTTCGCGAGCATCCAACTACGTTTATCGTGGGTATTGGCGGCGCTCTAAACTCCGGACAGCCTCATGACTTTAGATCTCCCGACTACGACGACTGGTCACTCAATGGTGATCTGCTGTTCTGGGATGAGACCCTGGACTGCGCGGTAGAAATCAGCAGCATGGGCATTCGCGTTGACGCCGAGGCGCTTAAGTCGCAGCTGGCAATCGCTGGATGTGAAGACCGCCTTGAACTGCCGTTCCACAAGATGCTCATTGATGGTGAGCTGCCCTTTACCATTGGTGGCGGCATTGGCCAAAGCCGTCTTTGCATGCTGCTGCTGGAAAAAGCGCACGTCGGAGAGGTGCAGGCATCTATCTGGGACAAGCAGACCGAAGATCGCTGCGCAGAAGCAGGCGTTTCTCTGCTCTAAGCAGCGGGCCTGAACACGCGAAGCGGATCTACATCGCGTGTCACTAAACGCGCGTAGCCGCCCTCAAAACTAAAAACATTTTGGCGTTTCTCCTGTTAACGCTACAATAGTAACCCAGTGTAATTAAAAGCCACTGAGTCTAACTGGCGATTTAAGGAGCGACTCTATGAATTGCCCCAACTGCGGAGCTGAAATTAGCAAGCACGCAAAGTTCTGTTCCAACTGCGGACAGAAGCTTTCTGACGTCGCGGACGTCGCAGACGTTGCAGACACTGCAAACGTCGAGAAACCCGATGCGCTCGCCGAGTCCACAGAACCCGCACCAGAAACCGCACCCGACAACTCCATCGCAGCTACTGAGCTTATCGCACCAGCAGAGGCCGACGAACCAGCTGATACCGTCAATGATTCAGACGTAACTGATCCAGACGCAACTGTCCTCGCAGAGTATCCAGCAGGTGACGATGACGCAGCCGCTGCAGAAACCTCGCTCCTAGAGGCTACCGCTGACGACTCCTACATCTCCCCAGATGAGGCGCCTACCGTTGTCGCCGACGCTGCCGCTGCCGCTGAACTCGATCCAACCGCTGTCGTTGACCCGGACGCCGTCGCAGACGCTGACCCTACCGTCATCGCCGACTCCAACATCGCAGACGCCGAGGAGCCCACAACCTTCATCAACGACCCTGACCGTATCAACGTCTTTACCACCGATGACCTCGATTCAACTGCAATTTCGCACTTTGATCCTTCGCAGTTCACTGTTGTTTCAAGCGGACCCAGCTCCGTCGAGCGCAAGCAATCCAAGGACGGTTCAGATGCGCTCCGCAAAGTTGCATTTGGCCTGCTTGCCGCTGTCCTGGTTGTAGGCGCATTAGCCGTTGCCTGGGTTTTCCAATCCCATCAAAACGACGCGGCCAAGCGCAGTGCCGTTCAACAGCGTATTGCCAGCTATCAAGAGCAGATTGAAAGCGTTGGCGTCAATCCAAGCAGCGATAGCAGCCGCGTTGAACTTCTCAACCAGTACGAGAAGCTCGATCAAATTGAAGAGCAAATCACCGGTGACCAGAAAAACGGACAGTTCCGTCTTCCTAACGGCACCGATGACTCGGGCGTTAACATCCTAAACAGCTCAATTTCGGATGGGCAGAAGCGCATCCGCGACTGGTTTGAGGCCGATTACAAGCGCAGGCTTGCTGCAAACAGCTTTAACGATACCGACTCTGCAACCACGCTTGATCTCAAGTCCGTTTCAAATAGGCTTGTTGAGCTGCAGGCTCTTCTCGGCGACATAGAACACGAGAAGGAAATCTGGGGCAATGATACTGGCGCTAATTCAACGTATGATTCATATCATTCTCGCGTTTCTGACCAGATAAAGAAGGGTGAAAGCCTCAAATCTGGCGTTACCGAGAAGAACAAAAAAGAGCAAGAACAAAAGGATAAAGACAAGAAGTCCGAGGAAGACCGCAAGAAGGCCCAAAAGTGGGTTGGTACCTACAGCGGCACCGGCACTGACGGCAAGCCAATGGAGGTTGTCATCCAGAAAGACGGCACAGTTCTTTGGCGCATCGGCGGCCAGCCTGAGGTCCGCGGCACTTGGACTGGTGACGAGAACAATCTTAAGCTTAGCTTCAATGGCCAGGTCAGCGGCAAGAGCGAGCCGTTTACTCTCTCCTCCACCAACGGCGGCAGAACCGTTACCATTAGCTCTCAGAGCAGCACTTGGAACACTGACACACTTTCTAGAAAGTAAGACATACTAGAAAAACTGCACGTCGCAAGTCACAAAATAAGGCGAGAAGACCAACCGATCTTCTCGCCTTATTGTTTGTGATAGGAGCGTTGTTCTACGCGGCTGACACTCTACACGCCACGATCTTCGTGCCGGCCGCTTACGCGCCAAGAAGCGTCTCTGCACCCATGTTTCTCTCGCCAGCTACTTGTTAAGGAGCTTCTCGTACACGTCAATGAAGTCCTCAGCAATGATGCGGAAAGACTCAGCCTGCATAAGCTGATCCTCTGCATGGAGCAAGATGAGCGAGAACTCAACGTTGCTGTTATCAATTGCGGACTGCTGCAGCATATTCAGGTGTGTGCTGTGACCCTCATTAAAGATCTCTGTACCAGCAATAATATCTGCACGCGCGCCTTCAATATCGCCTGTTTTTGCCTTCTGGATGGCGCCAATGTACATTGACTTTGCCGTTCCAACGGTAGCAATAATCTCAAAGGCTGCTTCTTGCGTAGCAGTCATGCCGTCATCTAAATCCATTTTTACCCCATACTCTTTTCTTGAGCACCTGGGAGCTCAGAAAATCTTTTACCGCTTATTTAATAAGCTCCAGTGCGTCGTCAAGGATTTTTGCAGCGTTCATCCTGCCGTAATCAACCATAGGAATAACAGCTACAGGAGTAGATCCTGCTGCGGCCTCAACGTCTGCCTTTGCATACGCAATCTGAGGTCCAAGCAAAAAGACGTCTGCGCCATCGATAAGCTCAAGTGCCTTATTAAGAGGATTTGCAATAATTTCTGCATCCAAACCACGAGAAGCAGCCTCTTTCTGGAGCTTCTGAACAAGCAGGCTCGTGGACATTCCAGCGTTGCAAGCAAGTAAGATTTTCATGTGATCTCCTTTTGATGAGCCAGCCACCGAATACGATGGCTGGCTTCAAGTGATACTCAGATTATAAGCTTACAAACTACTCTGCATCCTGAGCGTTCTCTGCAAGAGCCTCAGCCTGCTTGGCCTGTGCACGCTCGGAAATCTTCATAAATGGCAGATAAATTGCCATGGCGAGAAGAACCTCGATGACCTGCCAAATGACAGCACGAACGTCGCCGCCGGTTGCCAGCCAACCACTCAGGAAGACTGGGGTGGTCCAAGGAACCATTGCAACGCAAGGGCTAATCCAACCAAGGTTGGTAAGCAGGTAGGTCAGACCGATGAACAAATCTGGAACAAGAACAAATGGAATCATCAGAGGAAGGTTAAAGACGATTGGGTAACCGTAAATAACTGGCTCGTTGATGTTGAAGATACCTGGGAGAAGAGAAAGTGCTGCAACATCTTTAGAAGCCTTGTTCTTGGAGAAGACAAAGGTGTCAAGAAGCAGCATCAGAGTACAACCAGAACCACCGATCAGAGCAAAGGTGTTGATGATCTGCATGTTCATGTAGTGGTCCTGAGGAATTGGCTGACCAGCTGCAAAGGTTGCCATGTTATCAACAATAAGCATGGTCAGGATTGGCTCAATCAGAACACCAGAGATGGTGGACTGGTGAATGCCAAGGCAGAAGAGCAGGTTTGCAAAGGTGTAGATGATGATAACTGCAAATGGACCAGCATTCATGAGGCCCTTCAGTGGGGCGGAAATGCTTGTTGCAATGATGGTCATAAGGTCAGTACCAGCGCAAACTGCAAGAAGAGCAGAAGCAATACCAAAGACAGTCAGGGTCAACATCATAGGAATCATGGTGTTAAAAGAATCTGCAACCGCTGGTGGAACGCCCTCACCAAGGCTGACCTTCAGCTGCTTAACGCTGGAGAGCTTAATGAAGATGGTGGTAGAAAGCAGGCCAATGATGATTGCACCAAAGAGGCCGTTAGTACCGGTGAAGGAAGTAGAGAAAGCACCAGTTACATCAACGCCGGTAACTGCATAGCCGGTTGGCAGAAGCTTAGCAACATCAGCTACAGGAAGTGCAACTCCTGCAGCTGCTGCATCAGCGGCGTTTGCTGCATGAAGAACAGCACCTGCAGTGGCAACAATGCTCTGAGGCATCATGATAATAAGTGCAGCAATACCAATAACAACGCAAGAGATTGCGTTTTCAAAACGTTTGTTACGAGCGAGGCAATAACCAATAATGCCTGCAAGAATAACTGCCGAGAAACTCAGAGTGCCCTGAGCAATTGCTGCGCCCCATACCTTGAAATTAGCCAAGGTAACTGGATCATTTGCAAAGATGAGTGGGAACAGAACGTTGTTGATCAGTACTGCAATACCAGCCAAAATGTAAATTGGGCTGACAGTTGCAAATGCATCGCGCAGGCTCCTCAAATGAACTTGATTACCTACTTTTGCAGAAACTTCTGCAAATTTATCTAGAAACGATGCTTGGCCATTATCTTTTGCCATGAGCAAACTCCTTTCACGAGTTTCTAGTCAACTATATGTGTAGTGGCAACTTGCTTAAGCCACTCAGCTGATTTCTTAAGACGGCGGTTGTAGTTATCTTCCAGGTCAACCTCAACAAAGCCGTAACGGTTCTTGAAGGCATTTGCCCAGGACCAGTTATCGATGATGGCCCAGTAGTGATAACCACGGCATTTTGCGCCGTCCTGAATTGCACGAGCAATCCACTCAAGATGACGACGGACAAAATCAACACGATAATCGTCTTGAATTACGCCGTTTTCGTCTTTCTTAAGATCTTCTCGCTCTACACCCATGCCATTCTCGGAAACAAACCACTCAAGCTCTGGATACTCATCGCGAACCTTCATGGCAAAGTCGTAAAGACCCTGTGGGTAAATCTCCCAGCCACGGGATACATTCATCTCTGCTTCTGGCCAGATATATGGATCGGCAAAGTTTGGAATGCCATTCTCGTCAGTATCTTTTGCAGGAGCCTGGATGCGCTCTGGGTGGTAATAATTGCAGCCTAGCCAATCCACAACGCCGTCGGCAAGAATAAGCTTGTCCTCAGGGCGAATAGGCAGGTCAACACCACGGGTCTGCAGCGTATCGATGACATCCTGCGGAAGCTCTCCCTTAGTTACCAGGTCAAGCCACCAGCGAATGTTGACGCCGTCGGTCATGCGTAGCGCCTCAAGATCTGCCTCAGATGGATTCTCTTTGGTATATGGTGGTGCAAAGCAGTTGATGAGGCCAATGCGAGAGTCCTCAAGCATAAACCCTGCTGCTTTTGCACGGCGATACTCGCGCACGCCAAGTGCATGAGCAAGTGAAATGTTGTACTGAACTGCACGAGCACGCGAATAATTCTTAACAAAGGGGTACCAGCCACCAAGTGTGTAGCGGACCTCTGGCTCAACAATTGGCTCGTTAAAGGTAAACCAATAACGAATCTCTTTTCCAAACGTTTCAAACGCAATACGTGCGTAATGCGCGTATGCCTCAACAACCTCACGAGACTCCCAGCCACCACGATTGAAGAGGTATTCAGGCATGTCAAAATGGTAGAGGTTTACAAAAATCTCAATACCAATCTTCTTAGCAACAGCAAAAAGGTGGTGATAGTACTTCTCGCCCTCTGGATTAAGGTTGCCGTTAATGTCCAACAAACGGCTCCACTGAATAGAAGTGCGAATGGAATCCAAGCCAAGAGACTTGAGAAGCTGAAGATCGTCTTCCATTCTTTCTGTAAAGTCATTTCCAGCGTAGGAACCAACGCGGTTGTGGAATGCATGAATGTCCAGGTTAGACCAGGTGTCCCAAAGGTTTGGCAGCTTTCCGCCGTCTTGCCATTTACCCTCGGTCTGTGGACCAGACATTGCCCCACCAAAGAAGAAATTCTCAGGCAACTGATACGACATGCCTATCCTTTCTCAAAAGTATCTAAACCTGACATGTCAACTTTATGAAATAGATATGTTAGGTTTTCTATGTAGTATACTAATGCAAATCAGATAGAATGCAAAGTAAAAAATTTTGCTACCTGAGGAGGTGTCATGAATAAGTACGACTTGATTGTTCAGGATCTTAAAACTGATATTACTATAGGCACATATCCTGCTTATTCTCGCCTGCCTTCTGTTGCTCAGCTCTGCGAACACTATGAAGTGAGCAAAATTACCATTAATAAGGCACTAGAAGTTCTTGAGCAGCAAGGACTTATCTTTAGACGAAAAGGCTCCGGCACTTTTGTCAAAAAGCTGGAAGAAGGAACACAAATTAAGCCAAGTAAAGAAATCTCCGGTCAAATGGAAGGTTTCATGGCTGAACACACCGCCCGAGGCGAGCGCGTTAAATCAAAGGTCTATACCTTTGAAGTTGAGCGTCCCTCTGAATACATTGCTAAAGCTCTTGATATTACTACCGAAGATTTTGTATACAGAATTGTGCGCGTCAGGCTTGTTGAAGGGATTGCGCAGGTCATCGAGTATACCTACATGCCCATTAGCCTAATTCCCAATCTTAAAATGACCCATCTAGAGCACTCGATTTACAACTATATTGAAAGTGAAATTGGACTTAGAATTGCCAACGCTCACCGTGTTATTAGGGCAGTCATGCCTACTGAGGTAGAGGCTTCAAGGCTAGAAATTAGCACGGGCGACCCCCTCTTAGAGGTTGAGCAAATCGGCTATATCGACGACGGTCGTGCGTTTGAATATTCTGTTGCGCGCCATGCACATGGCTATGAGTTCATGACTATTTCTATGCACTAAACCCCTGACACAGCAACACAAATATGGCGAGAAGACCGATTGATCTTCTCGCCATTTTTTTGCGTGTGGACAACACAGACTTACTCGCCAAGGATGACGTGTCTAAACTCGCCGTCTTCGTAGATTCCGCAGCTATGAGTGCCGTCCTTTGGAATGCCCACAGAACCTGGGTTAAACACGGTGACCTCTGGGTGGTCAGCGCTTTGCATGTTCACTTTTCTGTGAGTGTGGCCGTACACAAACGCGTCCATACTTGGCGTCTGAGGCCATTTATCAACGCTGTTGTGAATGCCAGGGCCAAAGACGTGACCGTGAGTAAAGAAAATAGTGAACTGCTTGCCCGTCTTTGGATCTTTATCAAACAAGATGTTGTAATCAGCCATGCAAGGGAAGTCCAGAACCATCTGGTCTACCTCTGCCTCGCAATTTCCGCGGACCGCAATGACCTTATCGGAAATGCTGTTCAACATCTCAATAACGCGCTTTGGTGCGTAGTCTGCAGGAAGATCGTTGCGAGGGCCGTGATAGAGCAGATCTCCCAGAAGCAAAACGTACTTTGGCTGCTCCTCCTCTATGACCTGCATGAGCTTCTCGCAATAGTCGGCAGCGCCGTGAATATCTGAAGCAATGACAACCTTCATCAACGTATCCTCTCTATACGTGTTTCTACACGTAGCTTCATACGCGTGTATTAATCAATTATTTTATGGTATTGATGGCGTCTAACCAGTTACAAGCGCTGGCAAATCGGTCACCGTGCAAATGCCTGCTTAGAACCTACCGGTCATCCTTGCGTCAGGATCAGCCTCGGAAACACGTTGACGAAGATCTGCAATAGCCGCAGGTATCTCGTCTGTGTTGTACGGCGTCATCTGGTACACCCAGTTAATCCAGTTGCGATACAGCAAGTTGGCATGTGCGCGCCAGGTAAACAGCGGCTGTTTTTCTGGATCATTATCAGGGAAGTAATTCTCCGGCAGACGAATAGGCAGACCCTTATGGAAGTCGCGCCAATACTCCTCTGCAAGTGTGTCGCGATCATATTCAAAATGACCGGTTACAAAAATCTCGTGGAAATCTCTTGTGGCGAGAAGTGCAGGACCGCTGGTAAAGCCCTCAGAAAGCACCGCAAGTTCAGGATGATCCACCAGAGCTGATGTCTCAATCGCAGCATGACGAGAATGTGGCATGTAATGTACCTCGTCAAATCCATTGGTGAGGAAGCAATACTCATCGCATAAACGCTGTGGGAAAATACCAAAGAGCTTAGCACCCAGCATCTTCTTAGGAATATCGTGCAGATAATACAGGCCAGCTAATGCGCCCCAACACAGGTACATGGTAGAAAAGACATGCTCCTGAGACCAATCAACAATGCGACAAAACTCATCCCAGTAGTCAACGTCCTCGTATTTAAGATCCTCGATAGGAGCGCCGGTAACAATCAGACCATCATAATTTTTATCTTTGAAGTCGTCAAAAGTTGAATAAAACGTTACCAGGTGGTCGGCGGCAGTATTTTTAGATTCGTGCGAAGAGATGCGCATAAAGTCACACGTAACCTGAATAGGAGACTTTGAAATCAGACGGAGAATCTGCGTTTCTGTCTGAATTTTCTTAGGCATTAAATTCAAAATTGCCAGGCGCAGCGGGCGAATCTCCTGGTGTTCTGCAACTTCTTCCTCAAGCGCAAAAATACGCTCCTCTTGCAGTGTCTTCTTAGCTGGTAAACCATCTGGAATATTAATAGGCATGCTAACTTCCTTTAGCTAATCGTTGCACATAAGTATACTTGTTTGTATGGAAATAACTTTTGCCGAGCTCGGGCTAAACGAGCAAATTCTGGCAGGCGTAGCAACGCTTGGGTTCAACGCACCTACTCCCGTGCAGGCCGCGGCAATTCCCGCCGTCCTGGCGGGCAAGGACGTTGTTGCGTCAGCGCAAACGGGAACGGGTAAAACTGCAGCATTTATGTTACCTACGCTGCAGCGCATTGCTGGCGAGAAACCCGGTGGGGCCGAGAAGCCCGACGACAAGGAGCCTAACGCGAGCGCCAAACCCAACGCGAGCGCCGGGCGCGGCGCCAAGCGCAACGCCAAGCGAGGCGACACCAAACGCAGCGCATATCCCCGCGCGCTCATCATCACGCCAACGCGAGAGCTAGCTGCTCAAATTGATGCCGTTGCCAAGAGCGTTTGCGCATCCACCGGTCAGCAGGCCGTCATTGTTACCGGTGGCGCTCGCTACAAACACCAGATAACCGCGCTACAAAAAGGTTGCGATGTGCTAGTGGCAACACCTGGCCGCCTGATAGATCTTCTCGACAAGAAGCATACAAGCCTTGAGAACATCCAGGTACTGGTGCTCGACGAGGCGGATCGTATGCTTGACATGGGATTTTGGCCAAGCGTTCGCCGCATTATGGAGCAGCTGCCCAAAGCGCATCAAACGTTGCTTTTCTCGGCAACGCTCCCCGCGTCAATTACATCGACTATAGACGCGCTGCTTAAAGATCCAGAGCGCATTGAGATTGCAAGAACTGGACAGACTGCGGCAACAATCGAGCAACATTTATGCTCGGTCACTCAGGGACAAAAACCGCAGCTCTTAAAGGCTCTTATCGACTCGTTTGATCCTGCGCCAGAGCGTGTGTTGGTGTTCTGCAGGACAAAGTCACGCGTTGACAGTATTTACAAAAACCTTAAAGCCGCAGGTCTCAAGGTTGATGTTATGCATGCGGACCGTCCGCAAAAGGCTCGCGCAAGAGCGCTGGAGCGATTCCGCAGCGGCGCTATTCAGGTTCTTGTTGCAACCGACGTCATGAGCCGCGGTATTGATATCCAGGGCATTGACGCCGTCATTAACTTTGACGTACCACTTGATCCCGAGGATTACGTTCATCGCATTGGCCGAACAGGTCGCGCCGGAGCCGCAGGTCAGGCCTATACGTTTATGGGACCAGACGAAGTCACACCGCTTAGAGAAATTGAATATTTCACAAAGGCGTTAATTCCTTCGTGGGATCTACCTGGCTTTTCTTACGATGAGGGACGCATTATGCTCCAGGATTCCCGCTCTACCACCAAGACCACGCGCTCGATGTTCTCGGGCTCAAGGTCAAGGAGCAAAGGATTTGGATTTGGCGGCAGATATGGCCGACACACGTAATCTATAATCAGACGCAGTCAGCCAATACAGTAAAGGAATCAAACATGGGCCCTTTTAATGGCGTTGGTTTAATTTTTGCGCTTGGAGCAGCAGCTCTTCATGTGGTTATTTTTTATCTTGAGTCATTTGCCTGGACTTCTGACGGCGCACTCAAGGCCTTTAACATGACAAAAGAAGAGGCAGAAAGCACCGAAAAAATGGCTTTTAACCAGGGATTTTACAATCTCTTTCTTGCCATTGAGGTATTCGTGGGCGTCTTTTTGATGGCTACCAGAAACCCAGCAGGTAAAGCGCTTGTCACCTTTGCCGTATCTTCAATGGCATTTGCCGCAATTCTTCTCTATGTAACTTCTCCCGACAAACGCTCTGCAGCCATCAAGCAGGCAATATTCCCCATTATGGCTCTTTGCAATTTGATTCTGTAACTATTAAACATCGTCGCTAGGTACATACAAGCGCCCAGCCTTTTGTAAGCGCTTCTCGCGAGAAGGAACATCATGAAGCAACTTCGCTCTTATCCACAGGTTATTGTCACCAAGAAAGCAGCTCGCGCGCTTGCGGGCGGACATCCTTGGGTCTTTGAGGGCGAGGTCATCCGCGTAGAGCCGTCTCCAGAAAGCGGCGAGTGTGCTCAAAATGGTTGCATTGTTGATGTTTTTGAAGAGAACGGCACCTACCAGGGAACCGGTCTTCTGTCAGAAATGAGCAAGATTCGCGTCAGAATTGTGACAAGAAACGCCAACGATAGGCTCAATGAAGCGTTTTGGAGTCGCAAGATTAGCTGGGCGTGGGAACACCGCAAAACCACTATGGGAAACCGCGCTCTACCAGACACTGAGCCCGATACCAATTGCTGCCGCGTTATCTTCTCGGAGGCCGATGGTTTTCCTGGCTTGATCGTAGACCGCTACGAGAACGTACTTGTTGCGCAGGTAGGAACCGTAGGCATGGAGCGTCTGCGCAACGTTATCTATCCGCTGCTGCTTGAGGTTTTGTCTGCAGACGGCCAGGCAATTGATGGTATTTACGAGAGAAATGACTCTCCTTCGCGCCTTAAAGAAGGACTTCCACAATATAAGGGCTGGTGGACAAGTGGTTCTTCTGACGAGAATGACCTGCTTGCAGAAAGCTCCCTTGCTCTGCCATCAACTCACGTTCTTGCAACAGAAAACGGACTCAAATTCAATCTTGACCTGGAAAACAGCCAGAAAACCGGCTTTTTCTTGGATCAAAAATATAACCGCCGAGCAGTTCGCCAGCTTGCACAAGGTCGTCGTGTGCTGGATTGTTTCTGTCACGTTGGTCCGTTTGGCCTTAACGCTGCAGCAGGAGGAGCTGATTTTGTCCGCTGCGTAGATGTCAGCCAGACCGCCATTGACCTTGCGCGCCAAAATGCGGAGCTCAACGGCTTAGCAGATTGCATGGACTTTACCTGTGCAAACGTCCTTGAATACCTGCCAGAATTAGCTGGTGACCGCAGTCAACTCAAGGCAGAGGGAGGTCCATTTGACCTCATCATTCTGGATCCGCCTGCATTTACCAAGACGCGCGACAAGGTTCGCAGCGCCATGCGCGGCTATAAGGAAATCAACGCTGCAGCCATGAAGCTGCTACCTCGAGGTGGCTACCTGGCAACCTGTTCCTGCTCACACTTCATGACCAGAGATCTTCTCGCCCAGGCAATTGCCGAGGCAGCTCACCATACCAACGTGCAGCTCAAGCAAATTGAAGAGCGACAGCAAGCTCCTGACCACCCAATTCTTTGGGGTGTTCCCGAGAGCCATTACCTTGATTTCTTTATTTTCCAGGTGATCTAAAACTACAATTCCATTCTCCAAAGAACACTTTATGAAATTTATTCCATATTGTGATATAATACTCTTATAAAATTTTTTATGAATTTATAAGAGTATTTACGGCATACTTTGGAGGCTCTTATGGCTGAGACGGATGTCAGTAATTCATCTAAACAACCAACCTTGAGCAAACACCAGTCCTACTTAACCTATGGGTTATTAGCTTTTATTGGCGGTTTTGCAGGTCTTCATTCATTTTATAGAACAGGTAAGGTTTCATTTTTTAGGACTGCATTATCTGGCTGCTTTCTTTATTTTCTCGTTTCTTACAACTATTGGTATCTCTATGCTCTCCTCGTGCTTATAAATTCTTTTATCACACTTTCCATAGTCTTTAATAAGAATGTGACTGTTCAAAATATCCAAGGAGACGCAGTTCAGGCTCAAGACGCTGAAAGTAATGACAAATTGATTTTGATTACACTCTCTGTATTTGCATTATTTCTATTAGTAAGCGCGTCTCTATCTTTTGTATTCAGTATCTCAATGGCTATAAAGCTCATTCTTGTAATAATCTTCATTGGTCTGGAAGCTTTGCTGATAAACGCTGCTGGAATCAAAATATCTTTTAAATAGTTCTTCCAGACTTCTTATTTTTCCAAACTTTTGCTTTTACGACGCTCTTTAAAGAAGGCTTTAAGCTGGGCAGATGCCTCGTCTGCTAATACTCCACCTGAGACCGCAAACTCGTGATTGAGTCTTGGATCACCGCTCACGTCAAACAACGTGCCCGTTGCGCCGCCCTTGGGGTCAAATGCACCAAACACGCAGCGATCAATACGAGCATTGACCATCAGCCCTGCGCACATCAAGCAAGGTTCCAGCGTCACGTAAACCGTACAGCCCGAAAGCCTCCAGCGGCCAAGCTTTTTTGAAGCCTCTTGCATAGCGAGAAACTCAGCGTGTGCAGAAGGGTCATTATCTATCTCACGGCGATTGTGTGCAACGGCAATAACCTCTCCATCGCACACTATAACTGCGCCGATAGGCACTTCTCCTATCTGAGCTGCAAGCTCTGCCTGTTCAAGAGCAAGTTTCATGTACTTTTGATCAAGAGCAGCCTGTGGGGTCAAAGGCTCTTGCGCTTCGTCGCTCATAGCTGCTCCTCACTTGTCTAGTTGCTGTCGTAATTCTTACGCAGTTCTGACGCAAATCCGTCACGAACCTGACGCTTATCTTTCACATTCTGACGCAAATCCGTCACGAACCTGACGCTTGTTTATCTTCACTTAATTATGAAGCAAAACCTAACTTGCTAAATCCCCTACTCGCAAAAAACTGAATTATGCGGTAGGATATTACCGCTTTGGAGAGGTGGCAGAGTGGTTGAATGCGGCGGTCTTGAAAACCGTTGAGCGGTGTCCCCGTTCCGAGGGTTCGAATCCCTCCCTCTCCGCCATTTTTGGCGGCTCTCAACTTCACGTTTTGTTTTCAAGTATTTTTAGTTTTACTACGGCGTTTTTAAGAACTTACATTCCATTCCACGTCATTTCTAGCTCAACGTTCTTCTCGTCAGTGTGTGGACGAGCATTCCGTTTACCAAAAGACTCGTTAGCAAGTTAAAAGCTTTAATTAAAAACGCCTTAGATTTTTAGTTTTGGGTATAATGAACCTGTCCAAATGGATGGCTGACACAGGATTGTCAGTGATTGAAAGGATTTTGCATGATTATTGCCGCAGTTGTAGTTATTGTCCTTCTGGTTTTCTGGGCCATTAGCATTCACAACAACATCATTCGCGCAAGCAACAGGTGCGATAACGCTTGGGCAGCTATCGATACGCAGCTTCAGCGTCGTAACGATTTGATCCCTAACCTGGTCAACACTGTTAAGGGTTACGCAACTCACGAGTCTAAGACTTTTGAGGCAGTTACTTCTGCTCGCGCTGCAGTCGCAAACGCTCGCACTCCTGAAGAGAAGATGCAGGCTTCCGGCACTCTTTCCAATGCTCTGACCAACCTGTTTGCTGTTGTTGAGAACTACCCAGAGCTCAAGGCTAACCAGAACTTCCTGGAGCTCCAGGCAGAGCTTACTGACACCGAGAACCGCCTCAGCTATGCTCGCTTGAGCTACAACGATGTTGTCATGAACTACAACAACATCATCGCTGTTTTCCCAAACAACCTTCTTGCTGGTGGACGTTCCCCACGTACAAGCTTCCAGGTTACCGACGAGTCCGCTCGTCAGGCACCAAACGTACAGTTCTAAGAGCTGTTTCGTTTACACTTTGTACCAGTACAGCCCGGTATCTGCATTCCCGCAGGTACCGGGTTTTTTGTGCGCCACGTTGCCTCGCGGGTTGAGCTGGATGTTCGCTGGCCGCGCACTGTACACGCGCTGTTCGTACGCCGGCCACAACCAAATCCGAGCAGCTAGATTATGTGAAGAGTCTTTACAGCCTTGCAGGAAAATCGTTAAAATAGTTACATCTGTGAATTGTCCTCGCAAGCACAATTCACGTTCTATTGGATGAAGAGAAAGGTCAGCATGAAACCTCGACCTCACAGTCGCTGACCTCTTGCGGTGTGCCGATTTGCACCGTGAGGGGTGAAATCGCAATGCAGTCCCCGTGGCAATTACGCAGAGTTTCTCGCCAAAGCCACGCTTTAGTCTTCGGACGCATGTAAGGAGCACACATGATTTATCTTTCCCAGTTAATGGGTAATCCGGTTCTAGATTCAGAAGGCGAGAAGATCGGTTCTGTCTCTGACCTAGGAATTGCTACCGGAGAAGTTTTTCCTCGCATCACTTCCCTTGCTTTTATGGGCCCTGGCCGCACGCCAATGATGATTTCTTGGCGCAAGTATGTTGATACCTACGATGAGGACGTCATCAGGCTCAAGGTGCCTTCAACTGAGATTCGCTTCTCATACCTGCAGCCTAACGAAGTTCTTCTGGCCCGAGATATTCTGAACAAGCAGATCGTTGATACGCGTGGCATTCGTGTTGTCCGCGTAAACGACCTCAAGCTTTCCGATACCAGCTCAACGCAGCTGCGTCTTCTGGGCGCAGAGGTTGGCGCACGCGGTCTGCTGCGCAGCCTTTCTCCCCAGCTAGAGCACTTGGTTACCCGCATTGCGCGCGCCATGGGTCACCCCATGCAGGAGCGCATCATTGCGTGGAGTTACATGGACCTGGTTGAGCGCGACCTCTCCAACGTTAAGCTCTCCGTCTCCCACAAAACGCTGGACGAGCTGCACCCTGCTGATGTTGCTGACATTATTGAACGCCTAGACTCCCGCCTGCGTAGCCAGGTGTTTGCCCAGCTTGATGACGAGCAGCGAGCCGGCGCAATGGCAGAGTTCAACGACGACGCCATGGCAGTTGAGCTCATCGGTGGCCTGAACGAAAAAGAAGCATCTCGCATCCTGTCCGAGATGGACCCAGACGACGCAGCCGAGCTTGTCTCCGAGCTGAGCTATGACCGTGCCGAGAAACTTCTGCGCTTGATGGGCGTTAAGGAGCAGCGCGCCATTAGGCAGCTGCTGGGATACCGTGAGTACACCGCCGGCCGTATTATGACGTCTGAGGCGCTTTCTGTTCCTGAGGACCAGACCGTTGCATACGCCTTTGATCGCCTGCGCAACCTGGACGAAGACTTTGAGACCGTCCGCTATCTCTACCTTACTGACGAGGACGGTCGCCTGTCTGGAACCGTTACGCTGAACCGCCTGATTGTCTCCGAGCCAGAAACTCGTCTGGAGGAGATTGCTAATAAGAACCTGGTCACCGCCTCACCAGAGGACGACCAGGAGGACGTTGCTCGTAACATTGCAAAATACAACCTGCTGGCTATGCCTGTTGTTTCTGACGATAACCGCCTGCTGGGTATTGTTACCGTCGACGACGCTCTTGATGTTCTTGAAGAGGAGCACGCCGAGGACCTGCAGATCGTTGGTGGCGGTAGGAGCGATTCCGATTCTGGTGACCGTGGTCGCAATATTATTTGGTTCCTCCACCGCAACCTCTGGCTTTTGTTCTGGGTTGCTTCCGTTGTGATTGCTGCCTTTGTAGGAACAGCCGCAACATCTAATCCAATCATGGGTATTTTCGCAGCTCTTTGCACCATTACGATGCCAATCTCGCTGAACTTGAGCGAGAATACCGTCAACTACGTGACAAACTTCTTCCTCACAGACGATCCTGGCAGCGAGAAGTCTCCTTCTATCTTAGGCTTTGCCTTCCGCTCGCTTCTACTGGGTCTTCTGGTCAGCGGACTCATTTGCATCCTTGGTGCCGCAGCTCACGCCCTGCTAGAGGCTCTGTTCCATCCGTACGATCCAAATGCAGGCGCATTCTACGCCGCGCTCTTTGACCAGACCATTATCCAGATCTTTGGCGCTGCAGCTGGCTCTACGCTTATTTCCTTCCTGCTGACCCCAATTTTCTTGGCTGTACTTCGCCATCGTGAGGAGAAAAACCAGGAAACTTCAGGTCTCACGCTTACCCTGATTTCCATGAGCCTTTCGGTGGTGACATTCTTCGTCCTCTCTTACGCTCTCTCGCTTGTGAGCGTGATGTAAATGGCGCAAGAGAACGCAGAGGTAAAGAGCACGGTTGTAGAGCAGGACGCTGCTGCAATGCAGGACGCCATCGAGCAGGGCAAACACGCGCCTAAGCAAAAGGCTCCGGTCAACAAAAACAGCCTCAAGTACATCTTGATGGCAATGGGTCCCGGTCTTCTCGCCGCATTTGCTGGTAACGACGCCGGTGGCATTGCAACCTACTCCAGCGCAGGCGCTACGTTTGGCTACTCGCAGCTGTGGACCGTGCCGCTTATGTGCTTCCTGCTGATCGTAGTTCAAGAAACCGCAGCTCGAATGGGCTGTGTCACCGGTAAAGGCATTGCGTCGCTGGTACGCGAGCGCTTTGGTATCCGTCTGTCCACGCTGGCAATGGGTGCGTTGCTGCTCTCCAATATTGCTGTTACCTTCTCCGAATTCGCAGGTATTGCGTCCAGTATGGAGCTCTTTGGTATCCCAACGTACGTCTCGGTGCCTATCAGCGCTCTGATGGTTTGGCTCCTAACCGTTGGTGGATCCTACCGCCGCATCGAGAAGATTTTGCTGGCAATTAGCTGCATTTTTGTCACATACGTGGTGGCTGGCGTGCTGGCTCAACCAGACTGGGGCGAGGCTCTGCGCGTCACCATCATTCCGCAGCCTTCCGCTGAACCGTCATACATTTCCCTGCTGGTCGCAAATATTGGTACTACCATCAGTCCGTACATGATCTTCTTGGTTGCATCAAATGTTGTCGAGAAAAACCTTGATATCAGTGATATTCCCGCACAGCGTGCAGACAATGTTGCCGGAGCAATCCTGGCCGAGGTCATCACCTGGTTCATTATGCTGACCACCGGCGCTGTCCTCTTCCCTCGCGGAATCTCTGTTGACTCTGCTGCCGACGCTGCTCGCGCTCTTGAACCACTTGCAGGTCAGTATGCAAGTACCCTCTTCGCGCTGGGTATGGTTGGCGCGTCCTTCCTTGCAGCATGCGTTCTACCAGGCATTACCGCAAGCGCTATCTGCGAGGCATTTGGTTGGGAGCGCGGAGCCGACCGTAGCTGGCAGGAGGCCCCTGTCTACCACGGCATTATTACAACCGTGCTGGTTATTTCTGCACTGGTTGTTCTGATTCCAGGCATGAGCCTCTTTGGTATCATGATGGCCGCCCAGGTCATCAACGGTATTCTGCTGCCAATTCTGCTTGTCTTTATGGTTATCATTGCGGCCGACAAACACATCATGGGCAAGTACGCCAACGGCCGCATCTGGAACGCTCTGACCTGGTTTACCATCGTCACCGTTATCATCCTGACCATTGTGATGTTCATTCTGCAGGCCATGGGCTTGTAGCAAACGTCACGCAACTGCAACACAAAAATAGGGCGAGAAGATCGGTCTTCTCGCCCTATTGTTTTATGCATTTAGCTGCTATTTATTACTTGCTTGCCTTGTCAAACTCGTCCTTGAAGTCAGAGAACATCTTGCCCATGCGTCCGAGCTGCATGCCAAAACCCTTAGCTGCCTTGTTAGCGGTGGCCTGTGTAGATGATTTGCTTGTAGGCTTAGCAGCAGGCTTACTAGCAGCGGCTTTGTCAGCAGCGGCTTTGTCAGCTGCGGCCTGCTCCTCCGCAGATGGCTTCTCGAGGCGAACATCCTCTGCAGCAATGGGAGCTGGGCGCTCGGAATCGTCTTCTGCGTCGGGCTCGGTAGCGTCTTCGATCGCACGCTTTGCCTTGGCCAGCGTCTTACCCAGGGCAAACGCGCCCTTCTCGGTGGCCTCTGCAACAGCTTTTCCGGCTTTAGCTGTAGCCTCAGAAGCCTTTGCGGCAGCTGCCGCGTAACCCTCGCCCGCCTTTGCAGCTAGACCGCCAGTGAGCTGGGCATCTGCCGCTTCGTCGGAGAGAACCATGGCGCCGTTAGAGTAACCCAACAGCCACTCAGGCTTGATGGCAAACGAGCCTACCAGCGCTTCAGATCCAGCGCCATCACCCACAAGAAATGCCGAGACCACACCAGTGACCTGGTCAAACTCTGCACCACTTACGTAACCTAAGGTTTTGCCGCTCTTAGTGCGAGCTTCCATACCGTGCCACAAGATGCAGGTATCAAAATCCAAGTTCAAGCGCTTGATTGCTGCTTTATCGACGTTATTCTCGGGATCTTTTACGCAAAGCCCCTGCTCAATGGTCTCCAGAGACTCCAGCGTGACAAACGCGTCATCCTGCTTAATCATGCCAGCAATGTCGGGCTTCTGAACCATCACGCCCACTACCTGCGAAGGCTGGCCCTGTTTGAAGGGTGCAAAAACCACGTTGTGGATTTTTCCTAACTTGGAAAACCGCTCTTCTCCCGCGTGCTTGCCCTTTGTAGCAGGCTTTTTGGGGAGAAGGACCTTTGCGCCTAGGAGCTCGGTTGT
Organism: Atopobium sp.; assembly: GCA_015258715.1. Classification (GTDB taxonomy): domain Bacteria; phylum Actinomycetota; class Coriobacteriia; order Coriobacteriales; family Atopobiaceae; genus Lancefieldella. The sequence goes on along the minus strand of JABZHR010000003.1, from coordinate 155,873 downwards.
TTTCACGTGAAACCTCTCTATAAAAAACGGGACGTCATAAGGCGTCCCGTCACATTGCTTATAAGTGAGGCTTATGCCTCCTGGTAGCCCTCGCCAGCGTGCTCCTGCTCGTGGGATTCAACGTTCTCGATGCGAACAGCCTGAGCCTCAGCGGTTGTGGCGGTTGGCTCTGGAACAACAAAGGAGTCTGCAACAACATCGGCAGCATCTGCGACAGTGTTAGAAGCAGAGGTCACAGCGTCAGAAAGTGACTCACGGAGCTGATCCATGCGCTCGCGAGCAAGGTCAACCTTTGCGCGGAGCTCGTCGGTCTTTGCGTCAACAGTAGGCTTGACCTCGTCAATCTTAGTGCTCACAACCTTAGATGTGCGCTCATAAGAATCAAGTGCGGAATCCCATGCGTCATTGACAGCATCTGCAGCCAAAGCGCGAGTCTCCTCGCCGGAACGTGGAGCCAGGAAAAGACCAGCTACAGCGCCAGCAGCAGCACCAAAAATAGCGCCTAGAAAGAAACCAGCAGACTTCTTGCTCATAAGTACCTCCTGTTAAACAGCAAAACGCTGTACGTAATCATACCGCAATAAGGGCGTTTATCGAACGGGCTTTGGACGAGGAACGTTAATCATGTTCCAGTCGTCTGGGACGTCAGTGACCTCGGAGTCGTCCGTAGCGTCCTCAGCGGCTGTTGCCTCGGCAAGCTCAGTTGCGATGGCCTCCTCGGCAGGTTCGGGTGCGGGCTCGGCGACGGCTGCGGGTTCGGCGACGGCTGCGGGTGCGACCTCATCGGCTGCGTCGATGCCTGCGACCTCGGCGTTGTTCTCCTCAGCGTCAGCAACCTCAGCCTCAACTGCATCGGCGGCTGCGGCATCAGCGACGTCCTCGGAGGAGTTGTCGGCAGCGTAATCCTCTGCGTCTACGCTCTCTGCCTGGGGTGCAGCGTCCGCCTCAGGTTCCGCGGAGTCTGCGAGCTCATCGGTCTTCTCGCCGTTAAGGCTCTGGATGAGCGCAACGAGGCCAGAGACGATTGCATTGATGTCTGGATCGGCGTCCTCCTGGTTGCCATATGCCCAGTTAAGGAGCCACACAGCGCTGGAAAGCGAGGCTGCAACCAGCACGTCATCTGGACATGCGAGGATGATTTCGTAGAGGCCACGACGGGAATCTACCAGGGAAGTCTTGCCAGAAGCAACGTCTCCCGCGAGGTTGGTCAGGGCCAGGAGCTCGACGGTTACGTGCTCAAGCAGGTGCGCAACCTCGGTGTCCTTGGCAACAAGGCCAAAGCGAGCGTCGGCGTCACCCAAGCACAGGTGCTCGGAAAGACCTGGCAAAAGGTCAAGCACGCGCTCAGTTGCCTCAGCATTTTCCGAGGTCAAACGTGGCGCTTTAGCCGAAAACTCAACGGTAGCGGTCAAGTTTTTAGGTCCTACCACAACTTTTTTGATAGAAATCAACTGCGCCATTTCAACCTCTTTCTATTGGTTCACTCTATTGTAATCATTCTTTTAGTTATTCATTTTCTGATATGTCAGAGTTTTCGCCAGCTGGCTCAGATTCACCGTCTACCTGTGGTTCTGGGGCAATTACACGCAACAAAGATAGTCGGCGACGACGCAACGACTGCACGCGAAACACGTAGCCATCCTTCTCAAAAACCTCACCTGGACGAGGCAGATGATTTGCCAAATCCAGCACAAAGCCCGCGATAGTCTCGTACTCCTCGGATTCCCCGACCGGCCATCCAAGTTCAGCTGCGTCATTGAGCGAGAAACGACCATCTACCAGCCACTCTCTATCAGAGAGCTGCGTCAGGTACTTGTTGTCCGGATCAAACTCATCCTCAATCTCGCCGACAATCTCCTCGACGATGTCCTCAACGGTAATGACACCCGCAGTTCCGCCGTACTCGTCAACAACGATGACCATTTGATCGCGGCTTGTCCGCATCTCGGTAAGTAGCGGAATGATGTCTTTGGTATCGGGTACGTAGTCAGCAGAACGTACGAAGCGCGCGATCTTCTCGTCACTATCGTGCTGGTCAAGCGCTGGTTCCAGCAAATCTTTGATGTGAGCGATGCCCACGATGCGGTCGATATTCTCGTGGTAGATAGGGATGCGCGAGAAGCCCGTCTGGCGCATGACGCGCAGGACCTCGGCGATAGTTGCAGTGTCCTCCATGGCGGTCATGTCAACGCGCGGGACCATTACCTCACGGACAACGGTGTCGCCCATCTCGATGACCTCGTGGATCATGGATTTTTCTTCTTCAGAAAGGTCCTCGGAATCCTTGACGATGTAGCGGAGCTCTTCCTCGGTGACCTCTTGATGGTCGTTGGTAGTGTCAATGCCCATCAGCGTGGTAACCGCATCTGCCGAGGCAGACGTGATGAACACGAGTGGACGCACAATCTGCATGAACGCCTTCATAGGGCCGACGACTGCTTTGGCCACTGCCTCGGAGTTTGCTAGGCCGATGCTCTTTGGAACCAGTTCGCCGATGACCACGGAAAAGAACGAAACAATCAGCGTAATAGCCACGACGGCCAAAGGAAGCGCCAGGTCAGCGTGGACACCAATGCTAATAAGCCAAGTGCCGAATGGCGCAGAAAGGCTTGTTGCAGCAAATGCCGAGGACGCAAAACCTACCAGGGTAATTGCAACCTGAATTGTTGCGAGGAAATATCCGCGATCAGTGGCAATGTCAATGACAGCAAGGGCTCTTGGATCGCCCTCGTCTACGTCCGCCTCAAGTGCCGCGCGACGAGAGCTCACAATGGCCATCTCGGCCGCAGAAAAAAAGCCGTTTACCAGGGTAAGCAGCAGAGTTATTCCAATACTTAACGCAATGTCCATCGAGTGTATGGGCACCTACCTCTTCGAAGTTACTTTTTGTACAGACTATTGTACTCTAACGCGCTCTACCTTGTAGTCTTCAGGAATTTGACACAGTCTCGCCATGAAACGTCAGTCTCGAGACGCGATGGCGCGGGTGACTCCGCGAGGTGATAGCGTCAACTAAGTGCGAGTTACACGGCGCGGCTGACGGAAACGCGGCGTGATGACGTCAACTATACGAGCAGCCCGCTTTTCCCGCGATACGAATCACTTTTCTGCGGTTTTGCCCGCCATTTTAATGTCATACTTCTTTATTTTTCTGCGTTAATTCTGACTAACAAGCAGTTCTCAATATTTGATGCAGAATTTTGAATAACTTGCTCAATTAATTCATTGTCATGAATACATAACTTTCACGCCTAAAATTATGTGCCGAAAAAGGTAAAAAACCCGTTTAGTTGGAAATGAAAACTTAAAATTAGCCAATTTATCTCCAACTAAGACGATTTTTTACCGCCTTAAAAACTTTTATCTGGGCAAACGCTATATACAGAAACTTGTATTTTCCAACTAAACGGATTTTTTACCACTCCGGGGTCATTCTGGGGTCATTCTGGGGTCATTTCGGGGTCACTTCGAGGTCATTCCGGGGTCACTTCGGGGTCATTTGCATCATTCTTACCCGCTTAACTCCCCCTCTACAGCAAAAGACCCCCCACATTCAGCATGAATGTGGGGGTCTTGCTCAATATACCGCTAGATTAGAGCTGCTTGCCAGCCTCGACCAGGTCCTTGACCTGCGCACGAACGGCGTCCAGGTCCTCGTCGGAAGGAAGCCAACCGATAGCGTGAACAGGCAGTGGCATGGTGAACTCTGCTGCCTCAAGCTCGGCCTGAACCATCTTTGGTCCAAGTGGAGCCCAGCCGTAAGAACCAAACGCAAAGCCAATACGGTGGTCATTCTTTGGAGAAAGACCGCTCATATAGGTCAGGAACGAAGAAACGGTAGGCAGGAACTTAGAGTTCAGCGTAGGCGAACCAACGCAGACATACTTAGAATCCAAGAAGTGATACATGACGTTAGAGATGTGAGTCTCTTTAAGGTCGATGAGCTGGGCAGGAATGCCTTCAGCCAGAAAACCGTCCAGGAGAGCATGAGCCATCTTGTCGGTTGAACCCCACATGGAGTCGTATACAACCAGGGCTTTCTCCTCAAGCTTGCCGGTAGTCCACTCCTCGTACTTGGAGATGATATCGGCAATGTGGGAACGCCATGCAACGCCGTGAGCTGGGGCGATAATATCGATGTTCTCCAGACCAATGCCCTTAACTGCGGTAACAGCAGAGTCAGCCTGACGACCGTAAGGGAGAACGATGTTTGCATAGTATTTGCGAGCCTGCTTCATAACCTCGCAGTAGTCGGACTCATCTTCAAAGCGAGTAGTTGAAGCGTAGTGCTGACCAAATGCGTCATTGGAGAAGAGGATCTTATCGTAGTCGGAATACGTGACCATGTTGTCTGGCCAGTGGACCATTGGGGTCTGCACAAAGGTCAGGGTGCGCTTACCGATGTTGAGCGTATCGCCCGTCTTTACGCCGTTGACGTTGATATTCTCGCCATAGAAAGCCTTAAGCTCCTTGACGCCCTGAGGTGCGCTTGCGTAGACCTCGGCGTTTGGCGCGAGCTCCAGAATGCGAGGAACGCTGCCGGAGTGGTCCATCTCAATGTGGTTACAGATCAGAACGTCAATCTTTGCTGGATCGATGATGCTCTTGATGCGCTCGACCAGCTCCTCGGAGAATGGGCGCTTGACGGTGTCAATAAGCGTGACCTTCTCGTCCAGGATAAGGTATGCATTGTAGGTAATGCCCTGCTCAGTGGTGTAGCCGTGGAACTCACGAGCGTTCCAGTCAAGGGCGCCTACAAAATAGACATCGGGTTTGATTTCGACAGAACTAAGCATGTGTCCTCCAAAGACCACAGTGCGAAAATTTGACACTACAAGAATATCATTTGCCGGCTAGTGAATGTATGTTCACGTAAACTTTCCAGATAACTTTAACCCAATAGATTATAAGAAGTTGAGTTATGACTATCTACATTTCCTGTAATGGATAGTAAAAATAAGGGCTATTACCACAAGAGTAATACAGCCTAAACAAACATAAGTTGTTCCAAATCCTGAAAAGTCTAAGGCAATTCCAATTAATGGATCCGAAACCACTGATGCGATTTCTTCAATCTGATTTGATACAGAAAGTAATGTTGCGCGATTATTCTCTTCAGCGATTAAATTCATCTGATTATTTATCAGAATACTTAAAGTAGTTGAAAATAAATTAATCGCCACATAAGTAAAAATACATACATAAATGCTTGGAACTAGCCCGGCACACAGCATTAAGATCGCAATTACGGAAAGTACGCCTAAGATAACGAGAAATTCTACGTTTCCTGAAAACGCAATACTATCTTCAGCAGATTTCTTATGAGAATCTTTAAATGTTCTTACTATCCTTGCCGTAAGCCTTGATCCAAAAAACTCGCCTAAACTTGCAGCAGCAGTAACAATCCCTAAGAACTTTATATCAAATCCCATACTGGTTAAATTTGGGGCAATAAACTGGCTGTAATTACTAACTAAAATTAATGAAATTGCTGAAACTGTACAAAGTGAAATAAATATATTTGTTTTCACAATCTTTATAAGTTCCTGAAAAAACGTCTGTACAGACTCTTTCAGATCCAATTTACTAGCTCTAGTACTTATAAATTCATCTTCTTCTGGTAAGCAATTGTCTCTTCTATTAGGACTTACATCATTTTCTTTAAATTCCAAAGTGACTAATAGACTAAGAAAATATATAAAGATTGAAATGACAAAAGGAATCAAAGGATTGATGCTAAAAAGAACAGGAGCTATTAAACGAACAGTAATTCTAATGATTGACTGAGTTCCTGTCATTTTTGAAAGAATTAGAGCATATGCGCCATTCTTCCTATCCATCCCAGAATTTGTATTTGTCGCTTCGAAAAGAAAAGCACTTCCAGCTCCTGACTGCGACGCACTTGCTAAAGAAAAGAACAATTCAGAAACTACCATCAATAAAAAACTATTTGCAAAGGTTAAAGTCACTATTGCCACAAGTCTAGAAAAAGAAGCAATTTTCAGAACAATATGATGTCCGTGACGATCAGATATCCAGCCCGTTGGAATCTCAAGTACTGCTGTAGCTATTGCGCCAACACTCTGGACTAGTGCAATATCAAAATAACTTAAACCACGCCAAAGATAATAGAGAGTTAAGATGGTCCAAATCAGAACGCTTGAATTAATATAATTTGACCATTTGTAGAACAGAATGTTTTTTTCTGCTGTTTCTAGCTTTCTTTCAAACATTCATTTCCTCTTTAGACCATCTCTATCCCCTATTTTTATTTCTCCATATTATAAGTTTTTTAAATAGAATTATTTCCAACTGTCTTGCTGCTTTAGTGAGCAAAACCAGAAAATATTGCTCCCACAGAAATATTTTCCTTGCTGTTATGTTCTTTTGACAGTGCTAACATAAATTACATAGGTCTAAAACGTATCCGGAGAGGGGAACCTATGAAAATGCTACGCGCAATGCGTGAGCCACTGAAGTATGTTCAGGGCAAAAATGCTTGTCTCGAGTTCGAAAAAGAGATGGGCTACATGGGAAAGCGCTTCCTGTTTGTTTGCTCTAACAGCGGCTACAAAGCAACCCATGACATGATCGAGCAGAGCTTCGAGGGCAAGGGCGACTATTACCGTCGCTACGAGGTCTTCGGCGGCATTTCTTCCAACGGCGAGATTAACCGCATGAAGGCTATCGTCGAGGAGGACAACATTGACGTAGTCGTCGCTATCGGCGGCGGCAGCGCTGTTGACACCGCAAAGGCAACCGCATATTACGCTGGCAAGCGCATCGTTATTCTTCCTACCGTTGCAGCTACCGACGCTCCATGCACCGGCCTCTCCGTTATTTACAACGATGACGGTTCCTTTGACAAGTACCTCTTCTACCCACAGAACCCAGATGCAGTTATGGTCGACACCCAGATCATCGCAAACGCACCTGTTTCCTTCCTGGTAGCAGGCATGGGCGACGCACTGGGCACCTACTTTGAGGGCCGCGCATCCATCCGCACCGAGTCTCCTTCCCTCGAGGGAACCGGCATTACCCGCGTTGGTATGGCAATTGCTAAGGAGTGCTACCTCACTCTTCGCGATTACGGTTCACAGGCAATTAAGGCTTGCGAGAACAACGTCGTAACCCCAGCTCTTGAGGCTATCTGCGAGGCAACCGTCTACATGAGTGGTGTCGGCGCTGACAACGTTAACTGCGCAGCAGCTCACTCTTTCTACAACGGCCTCACCTCCCTTGGTGGCCACAGCGCACCTCACGGCAACTGCGTTGCTTTTGGTACCCTGGTCCAGCTTGTTCTTGAGGGCGTTCCTCAGGAGGAGTTCGACGAGGTTCAGGACTTCTGCCTTGAGGTTGGTCTTCCAACTACCCTCGAGGAGGTTGGCATCACCACTGACGAGCAGATCAAGAAGATCGCTGAGGCTGCTTGCGTTCCTGGCGAGACCATCCACAACCTTGCTGGCGACGTCACTCCTGACGAGCTCTATGCAGCTATCGTTCAGGCTGACGCTATGGGCCGCGCTCTTAAGGCTTAAGGTTTTAGCTGCAGGTTGCGACGCGACGACACGCCTGGCGGCAGGTCGCAATAGCGCACCGCAACAGCGCATTCACTTGATACAGAAGAGGGACCGCAAATGATGTGACCCCTCTTTTTTGTTGCAGTTTTGATGTGTTGCGAGAAGTGCAGGAACGGCTTGCACCGGGACAGCGACGCATCACCTACAGGCCCAAGACCTGCTTAACGTCCTCAGCAATAAGCTCAGGCTCCAGATGACTTTCTCGCATAAGGTCCGCGATGTTGACGCGGTCGTAGAAAGCCTTCTTGACGCCGTAGTTCAGCACGCGTGCGGAAGAAGTTCCCAGGTAGCTAGCTATATTTTGTCCCCAGCTGCCCTCAATAATGCCGTCCTCAATGGTCACGATGACGTCGTGGTCTTTTACCAGGTTGTCGAGCAGATTCTGGTCGATGCCAGAGGCAAAGTATGGCTTGACCAGCGTGGCTTCAATTCCCAGAGTAGAGCTAAGGGCCTCGACGGTTTTCTCGCCAAGGTCGTAGAAATCGCCCAAGGCAAGAACGGCCACCTTGGAGCCCTGGCGCGTGACCTCGTAGGTGTTGAGGTCGTCGAAATTTGTGCGGACGGGACCCTCGGCGTGGACCACGGGACCGGAAGGAATTGCGATGTAGACAGGGTGTTTGTCCTGGTCAAGTGCCCAGTTGAGCATGGCAACGTACTCCTCGGCGTTGGACGGCGCGAGGTACACCATGTTAGGGATGTTTGCAATCATGGAAATGCTGCTAAGGCCCTGGTGGGTGGCGGCCATCAAGCCCCTAATGGAGCCGGAGCCCACGATAACCGCAGGATTCTGGTTGAGCGCCAGGTCCTGGGTCAGCTGGTCGTAGGTGCGCTGGATGAAGGTTGCGCTTGAGCCCCAAACCACGTGCGCGCCCGCGTGAGCTGCGCCGGAAGCCATTGCAACTGCGGTTTCCTCGGCAATGCCCACGTCAAGGTAGTGCTTTCCAAGCTCTTCTCGACGTTCATGTGTAAGACCAAGCAGGCCAGGAACAGCCGACATAAGCACCAGGAACTTCGGGTCAGTTTTTGTGCGCTTGAGCGCATACTCTGCGAAGATGCTGGCGTACGATTCGGACGAACCGGATGCAGGGCTCTGGCCAGTCTGGATGTCAAACGGCATGTGCCAGTGCCACTTCTCCTTGTTTGCCTCCGCGGGAGCGTAGCCCTTGCCCTTGAGCGTGTTGATGTGAACCACGACCGGATGGGTCGAGTCTTTTACCTGCTCAAATGCGGCGATAAGAGCCTCGATGTCGTTGCCGTCATTGACATATAGGTAGTCCAGACCCATCGATTTGAAGAGGTTATTCTCGGCAGCTCCGTTAGTGCGGCGCAGCTCAGCGAACTGGTCGTACATGCCGCCGTGGTTCTCGGCGATGGACATCTGGTTGTCGTTGAAGACGATGATAAAGTTGCTGTTCAGCTCGCCGGCAACGTTCAAACCCTCAAGCGCCTCGCCGCCGGACATGGAGCCGTCGCCGATAACTGCGATGATGTTCTCCTTGCCGCCCATGATGTCGCGAGCTTTTGCCAGACCAAGCGCCAAGCTGATGGACGTGGAAGTGTGGCCGATTTTGAAGAGGTCATGCGGGGTCTCGGCGGGATCAGTGTAAGGAGACACCGAGTCGTAAAGCGCAGAATCCATGTATGCCTGCTTGCGGCCGGTGAGCATCTTGTGCGGATATGTCTGGTGCGAGACGTCGTAAACGATATGGTCAACGGGCGAGTTGAACACAGTGTGGAGCGCGATAGTTGCCTCGACGATACCAAAGTTTGGACCAAAGTGGCCGCCATGCTTTGACTCCATGACCAGCAAGTTGTCGCGAATCTCCTGCGCAAGTACTGCACGAGCCTCCGCGTCCAGCTTCTTTACGTCTTCCGGTCCATTGATATGCTCTATATACATGTGCGGCCTTTCTTGGATTTAAACTACTGTCACGAATAACATCGCCATCTCAACGCTGTTTGTCTGAAATACGTACCCAGATAGCCGCCACGCAATACCGACAGGCAAGAAAATAAGCCACATGAGTAAGTAAGTTCTAGAAGCTTCCGCCCACGATCAACCATACCGTACGGGCAACATCATTAGTTGCTTGTACTGTTTTGCTGATGGCAAAACACACCTAAGTCGGATAATCTGTCAAAAAGACGTATACATGACGCCGAAAATAGCTAAGGCGTGCAGATTATCATCATTAGGTGTGTAATATGCCCGCAATTAAGCAGATTATCCGACATAGGTGTGTTGCTTAGAAGTGAAATTTACCTATAGTTAGATTTTTTATATTTCTCTATTCATTTTCCAGCATATTAGATGAAGTTTATGCATAGAAATGTATATCAGGCATTGGTACTCTTTAATTGTCACACAATAAGCCCCAGTCGTCCGATTATCTTGACTAGAAACATGACAGTTCTTCAGCGAGGCGCGGCTAAGCTGCACCATTTTGTACGCCAAGCTTAAGAAGTCGGCGCTCAACTGCATTGCAGGAACGTAAAAGAACCCTCGCACCTGAAAGATGCGAGGGTTCTTGCTTGAAATGCTTTATCTACCTGCGACTTCACGCTCGCAGCGCCTGCCGCACTCGCAGAGTGTGTCTGACCTGCGGCTTAGCGCTCGCCAGCGGCGCGACGTTCGGCGTACTCAGCAGCAAGACGAGTCTGGATGTCGTGTGGCACCTGCTCATATCCTGCCAGCTCAACGGTATACTCGCCCGTTCCGCGCGAGAGGGACCTCAGCCTTGTAGCGTAATCGGTAACCTCAGCGTATGGAATCGTTGCCTTAATAGTGGTTTCACCAGCGGAAACGCCGGTGCCGGAAGACATTCCCTCAACGCGACCGCGGGAAGCGGAAACGTCGCCCATGACAGAGCCTGCGTAACTGTCTGGAATCGTAATCTCCAGGTGAGCCATAGGCTCCAACAGAACAGGTTCGGCCTGTTCAACAGCCTTCTGGAAACCAATACGAGCAGCGGTCTTGAATGCCATCTCATTGGAGTCGACTGGGTGGTAAGAGCCCTCGTAAACAGCAACTTTAACGTCAATCATAGGATAACCAGCCAAAACGCCTTCACGCATGGTCTCCTGGACGCCCTTATCGATAGCGGGGATAAAACCGCGTGGAATGTGGCCGCCTACGATTTCGTCCACAAACTCGTAACCTGCGTCTGGGTTCGGCTCAATGCGCAGCCAGCAGTCGCCGTACTGGCCAGAGCCGCCGGTCTGCTTCTTGTGCCTACCCTGAGCGCTTGCAACTCGACGGATCGTCTCGCGATATGGAATGCGAAGCGCAACTTTATGTGCGGAAACGCCGGCTCGCTGCTCAAGACGCTCGAGAAGAACGGCTACTTGTGCCTCGCCGATTGCAGAAACAATGGTCTGGCCGGTGTCCTCGTCACGCTCAACCTTAAGAGTTGGATCGGCGTCGGCGGCCTTCTCCAGGAACGCAAAGAGCTTGCCCTCGGTACCGCGCTCATCAGGCTCAATAGCCGTGCGATACAGGGAGTTGGGGAACCTAAACGCGGCAGCCTCAACCTTACCGGTAACGGAGAGCGTATCGCCCGTCATGGCCTCGAGCTTTGGAACTACTACGATGTCGCCGGCTGCGGCGGTGCTCACATCAGCCGTTTCTTTACCGCACATGCGATACAGGTGAGAAAGGCGCTCGGGCTTGCGGGTGCGAGCGTTGATAAGCTCGGAACCTGCAGAAACAGTACCTGCAAGCACCTTTACAAAGGTAAGCTTACCGTTCTGTGGATCCTGCAGCGACTTGAAGGCAAACGCAACAGGGCGCTCGTCATCAGGTGAAATATCAAGCTGCTCGCCGTTGACCAGTGGAATGCGGCCAAAGTCAGACATAGTTGGGAACCAGCCGTCAACGGCGTCAAGCAGGGAGATAACGCCCTCTTCGCGGACGCAAGAACCGGAGAAGACAGGAACAAAAATGCGCTCCATAAGAGCCTTGCCCAGCAGACCCTCAAGCTCTTCCTGCGTAATCTCTCCGCCCTCAAGGTAGCGCATCATCAGCTCATCGTCTGCCTCAACAACCAGTTCAGTCAGAGCAGCGCGGGCAGCCTCTGCCTCTGCTTGGAACTCGGCAGGAATATCGGTGACCTCAGGCTTGCCGTCTACCAGCTTACGAGCCTTCTGATGGACAACGTCAATGATGCCGGAGAATGCCTCGCCGGAGCCCATTGGAATGGTCACTGCACCAAGCGAGGAGCCAAAACGGTCCTGGAGCATAGCCATCGCGGTCTCGTAGTCTGCATCAGGGCGATCCAGGCGGTTGATAAACAGTGCACGGCAGAGAGACAGGTCCTCGGCGGCAAACCAAAGCCTGGTGGTAATAGTGCCAGGTCCACTAGCTGCATCAACGACAAACAGCGCAGTCTCGACAGCGCTCATTGCCGAATAGGCGTCACCCACAAAGTCAGGATAGCATGGTGCGTCAAGCACGTTAATGCGTGTATTTTCCCAGGTAATTGGTGCGATAGTAGTAGAGATAGAGAATCCGCGCTCTGACTCTTGTGAATCGTAATCAAGCGTGGGCTTTGTGCCTGCGTGGCCGCCTAAACGAGTGGTTGCACCCGTCAGATGCAGCATTGCCTCGGCAAGCATGGTTTTGCCCACGCCACCTTGGCCCACCAGGACCACATTCTTTACCTTAGAAACATTTTTTTCGGCCATGATGCCTCCTCTGACTGCGGCAAGCAGCCGAGAAGGTCAACCGATAGTACGCGCCCGAGTCTAGCGCGATATGCCTCGGCCCTTCCTGCTACTTACCGAACAAGAAAACCTCTAGCCACCCTACCGTACCGCAAAGCGTAAAAAGAGACACCCACCATTCGATAAACGACATGTGGTGGGTGCCTCAAAGTTTCTTCTCGACAGAAGAATTTGTGATGTTGCCGCAGGTAGATGATGTGAAATCGCAGAACGTCACCCGCGTGCATCACAAAAGTTAGATTCGAACTCCTCGGTGAACGGTGTTGTTAAAGATCAGGTAGCCGATAATTGCGTTCACCAGCGACAGCGTGACAAAGATAATGTTGGGAAGCGTCTCGTTGACCACGCCTGCTGAAGAGCTAAACGAGTCCATAACCGGAATAATCATCATCATGAACGTGCCGCCGATAACAAACATGGAGCCCAGCGTACCCACAAGTGAAGACACCGTAACCGAAAGGCTTCTCTTGGTGATGTCGACAACGGAAGTCCAGTCAAAGTTTGGTCGGCGAATATCAATGGCCAGGCCCACGTTAGACACCAGGAACACAATGCAAAGCGGCAGGATAACGTTTCTCAGCGCCGTTTCAAGGGTGATGTGACCAGGGATCAGGAAGAAAATCTGGGTCAGCACGCTGAAGATGAGCACGTAGATCATGTTAACGGCAATCTTTGCGCCAAAAATCTGCTTTGGGGAAACCGGCATGGTTGCCATCAGCCAGTTTGAGCGGCCTTCCAGCGAGTACGAAATGGCGGCAGAGTTGGCGGCACAGAACATCGAGGTGCCAAACCAGGTGGTTATCATGCCAAGGATGGTTCTTGCCAGAGGTAGATAGCGCGGGACCTCGGATGCAGGCACAAAATAGGCCACGATAGACGACGTGCTAAAGAACATAGAAATAAAGGCGAGAATAACCATCAACAAGCAGCCAAAAAGCATGTTTATAAAGACTGCTGGATAGCCTGTGATGGTCAGAATTTCTTTTCTGATCAGGGCAACAAATGGCGTCGCAGACTTGGTGGAAATCTGTTTGGTGGTGAATTTCTTCTGAACCTTGTCCTCACTTACCAGCGCATTAATGCGGTCGTTGAAGCGAGAAATAATTGCCACGATTGCCGCAGGAGCTCCAACGGAGACCAGTGCAAACAGCAAGAAGCTGACAATGGAGCCGGAGTTAAAGAAATCGGCAATCCATAGCGATGGAAGATAAACTACGCCAACTGAACTTGCAACGTTAAAGACGGTGTCACGGAAATTATCCACCACTCCTGGGACAAACTTATCTGCATTGAAAGATACCGTAAAGATAAAGAACAGATAGGCGACCATAAAGAAAAGGCCAAAAACGCCTCCGATGACCATTCCCAAGTTCTTGAAGTGCAGTTTTGCAGCAAGGGCTGCAACCGCAAAGGCCAAGAGAATAGCAGCAGAAACTGCAAGGTTAGGTCCAAGAAGAAGCGCAAACAAAGCGCCAATCAAACGTGGAAGCGTGACTGCCTCAAAGCTAAAGTAAGCCAAAAAGACTGGCAGCATAATGGTGATAGACCAGATACCCTCTGCAGCATACAGAGCTGCTACGCGAGAATAAATAATGGTGCTCTTTTTGATTGGAAGCGACATGATAAAGTCGTAATCCTTGTACGCAAAAAGCACGCCATTGGCCTTTACAAATGTCAGGATAACACCAGGTAAAGCGCCAGCTAGAATTCCTGCGAGAGGCAGCAGCCTTGTGAAGCCGGCAATGGCTAAAGTTGTTGAAACGCCGTAGATGTAGACCATCATAAAGAGTGCGCCAACAACTGCAAAAACACCGCCGACAATAGGCAGAGCATTCGCGCCAACTTTTCTCTCAAAATTCTTTCGAGCACCTATAACCTGCGTAGTCCAAATCATGGTGATCTGAACCTTAAGCAGCATCCAGAACACTTTGAGGTCAGAAGGCAATTTGAGCTCAGAGCGATCAAGAACAGGAACTTGACCAGCGCTTACTTGAGCTGGAATAAAGACATCTCCTGAAAGTTGCAGGTTCTGCTCAGGCACATCGGGGCGCTGAGGAGCCTGTGGAACGTTATTTGCCATGACTAGTTCTCCTTAGGGAAGGAAGGAGGAACTGGAGCGCCTGGAGGCACTGGTGCACCAGGCACGGTTGGTGCTGCAGGTGCTGCTGGTGCCGCGGGTGCTGCAGGTGCGGCAGGCGCTGCAGGTGCGGGTACTGCAGGTGCTGCAGGGGCTGCAGGGGCTGCTGGAGCTGCGGGGGCCGCAGGTGCTGCTGGAACTGCAGGCGCTGCTGGTGCAGCAGGTGCTGCGGGTGTTGCGGCTACAGGCGCACCAGGAATGACTGGCTGAACAGCTGCGCCGTCCTTTGTGGTGGCCATATCCTGAGCAATCTCGGCAGAAACGCCAGGAGCGCCTGCCTCAAGGCCAAGGAAGACTTCCTCAAGCGAGGCGTTGCCGCGAATCTCGTCCGTTTTACCTGCGGCAAGAAGCTTGCCCTGACGAATAATTGCAATTTTATTGCAGAGTTTCTCGACAACCTCAAGAACGTGTGACGAGAAGAACACGGCAGATCCGCGGTCAGCAAGCTCGTGCAGCATCTTCTTGAGCTCGAAGCTTGCTGCTGGGTCCAAGCCAACAAATGGCTCGTCCAAAATGATGAGCTTTGGCTCGTGGAGCAGGGCGGAAATCAGAACCAGCTTCTGCTTCATACCGTGAGAGTAGCTGCCAATGGCATTTGCCAGGGAATCGGTGATGCCCAGGCGATTGGCCAGGGTTGTAATGCGCTCGACGCGGTTCTCCGCAGGAACGCCAAAAATGTCGCAGACGTAGTTGAGATACTTGATGCCGCTCATGAACTCATAAATGTCTGGGTTATCAGGAACGTAAGCAATGACCTGCTTAGTGCCAACAGGGTCGACCAGCACGTTCTTGGAGTCCACGAAGATGACGCCGCCCTCAAATGGCTGAGCACCAACGATGGACTTGATAAGCGTAGTTTTACCTGCGCCGTTGTGGCCGATAAAACCGTAGATGTCACCAGGCATAACGTCAAGCGAAAGATCAGAAACAGCAACCTTGGATCCGTACTTCTTGGTGAAGTGCTGGACGCTCAGCACAGGAACGACCTCGCCAGGTGCCGCTGGAGCTGGGGCTGCTGGAGTTGGTGCTGGAGCTGCGGCTGCCGCGGGGGCTGCAGGCGCTGCGGGTGCGACGGGAGCCGCGGGCGCTGCGGGAGCTGCAGGTGCAGTTGGTGCAGCTGGCGCCGCTGGAGGTACGGGAGCGTTAGGAACAGGTGGCTGTGGGATGTTGTCGGCCATGTTAGTTTCCTTCTTCCAATTTATCTATCTTGTTCACACGAGTGTCTTGAGCTTTTGGAGATCGCTTTGCTCTTCTTAGGGCATCGCGAAGTATCCATTCTACCTGAGCGTTGGTTGAACGCATGTCGTCTTGCGCCCAGCGTTCAACCGCCTCCCAGACTTCTGGAGCTACACGAAGTGGATATTGTTTGCGAGGTGCCATGGGTTTCTCGCCAAGCTTTACTGCTGCAAGGAACCGGTGTTAAGCACAGGCTGAGCCTCGGACTCGCCGCAGAGAACAACCATGAGGTTGGATGCCATGACGGCCTTGCGATCCTCGTCGAACTCAACGACGCCATTCTCGGAGAGCTGGGTGAGGGCCATGTCAACCATGGAAACGGCGCCCTCGACGATCTTCTTACGTGCAGCGATGATTGCCTCTGCCTGCTGGCGGCGGAGCATTGCCTGCGCGATTTCTGGGGCGTAGGACAGGTGCGTGAGGCGAGCGTCGTCAACGGTGATACCAGCGACGGAAAGGTTGCGGCTCAGCTCGGACTGAAGCGCCTCGGAGACTTCCTCGATGTTGGAGCGCAGGGTAATTGCGGTGTTGGACTCGGACTCGTCCTCCATGTGGTCGTAGCTGTAGATGCTAGCGACGTGCCTGAGTGCGGTCTCTGCCTGCATAGCAACGTAGCTGTCGTAGTCGTCGACGTCAAAGAGGGCCTTTGCGGTATCGCTGACGCGCCAAACAACAACCTCGGCGATCTCGATTGGGTTGCCCATGCGGTCGTTGACCTTGAGGACATCGCCGTTCAGCGTGCGGGCACGAGTGGAAATGATAGAGGTGTGCACGTTTACACTGGGAGTAACGCCTGCAGCGAGAGAAGAGAGGTCACCCACGTTTGTAGAAAGAGTCTTGGCGTAGTAAGGATTTGCCCAGCGCAGACCCTCGTCCTTAACGGTGCCGATGTACTTACCAAACAGCACGCAAACC
This sequence comes from Atopobium sp., assembly GCA_015258715.1. Taxonomy (GTDB): domain Bacteria; phylum Actinomycetota; class Coriobacteriia; order Coriobacteriales; family Atopobiaceae; genus Lancefieldella. Next base: position 139,283 of record JABZHR010000003.1, on the reverse strand, counting down.
TTTGCTTGACCAGGCTGAAGGCTGAACAGGCCACTTGAAACAAACAGGCCGGCAAAGAAAAATACCAGCGCGCCAATGATGCTTGGGAATGACGGATCCAGGCGAGGATTTCTGTCTGCAGCGATAGCGCTGAGTACAAAATTAGCCAAAAACAGGGCTGCAACTGCAAAAAGAGCAATGGTAATCAGCAGGAACAGCCAACCACTCTTGGACTTAATGATTTTCTCGGTGCTCATAAGATCTCCTTTGTGACAATGAGCCTTCTGTTGGCATCATTGTGATATCACATTGATTGCAAGTCAATAGAAATTTTTAATTAAATATTGTTCAAAAATTGCAGGTGAGACGGTGGTTTTCGGAGTGCAGCGCGACACAGACGTGCGCGCTTGGTCGCGCGTGCAGCAAGAAGATCGACGCGCGTGGCGAGAAGATCGTCTCTTCAGGAAAAGCAACCGACCTGTACGGCTTGGACTAAGCGCGCCTGATTTCTGCAAAGAATCTGTGGATTTTGCCTAAATGCATCAAAGATTCTGTGGATTTGCCTGATTTTGCAAAAGAATCGGTGGCTCAAATACAGATTCTTTGCACTTTTTAGGCGGGCCTTTCGTGACGTACCTTTTGGATTCAGGTGTGTGGTTCATGAGCACTCTCTTGGAGCCCGATTTTCTCGCCAAGTCTGAACGATTTGCCGGAAAAGTGTACTAAGTCTGAGCTATTTGCCGGTTTTTCTCACCATGTCTGAGTAAATTTACTCAGACATGGTGAGCTTTTCAGGCTCGCAATCAGAGCCAATCAAAAAATGGGGAGAAACAGCTTAATCGCACAAAAACACACCTCGGGAGAAGCCCCAAGGTGCGTTCGGTGTGCACTATTACCTGGTCGCGTCCGTCGCAGCCTCGCGTCCGCCGCAGCTCGCGCCCGTCGCAGAGCCCGCAGCGCGATGTGACTCGCGGCTACAGCCGGTACGGCGTGCGCCGCACTAGTCGATACGAGCGTCTACCTCAAGCCAACCGAGCTGGTCGATGTTGCCCTTGACGTGCTCGCAAGACTTGCGCCATGCCTCAATCTCGGAGTCGGAGAGCTCGGGCACAAAGACCTTCTCGACACCATTGGCGCCGATAACCGCAGGAAGTGAAGAGTAGAAGCCAGAAACGCCATACACGTCGGTGAGCAGCGTAGAGACTGGCGTGATCAGCTTGGTGTCGTGGACGATAGCCTTGATGACCTCGACGGCACCGTTAGCAATGGAGTACTCGGTACACTGCTTGCCGCTGTAAGTGACGTAACCGCCCATGCGTCCTGCCTGCTCAAGCTCTGGAAGGTCAAAGGTCTTGCCCGTCTGAGCTGCAACTTCGTCGAGGGTGAGGCAGCCAATGGAAACGTGCGACCAGCAAGCAAACATGCCGTTGCCGTGCTCACCAAGCATCCAAGCGTTGATGCAAGATGCTGGATAGCCGGTTGCGCCGGAAAGCGCGTGGCGGAGTCGAGCGGAGTCCAGCGTGGTGCCGGAGCCGATAACCTTGTAAGGATCAGCGCCGGTCAGATACTGGAGCTCGGTGGTAACAACGTCGCAGGGGTTTGCGATGTTGACCCAAACGCCATCAAAGCCAGCGTCTGCAATGCGCTTTGCAAACTTCTTGGCCTCGTCAGTAGTGACGAAGAGCTCACCATCGCGGTTGCCTGCAGCAGCAGCTACGTGACCTGCAGCGTTGACAATAATGTCGCAGCCAGCAAGCTCCTCATAGCGGTCGTCAAGCTCAAAAACTCGAGCAGGGTGTGGATAAAATGGCATTGCGTCCAGCAGGTCGTTTACCTGAGCCTTGCAGAGGACCTCATTTGTGTCGCTAATGTAGAGCTCAGTAGCAAGTCCCTGGTAAAGCAGGGCGTTTGCAACATGTGCGCCTACGTGATTAGCGCCGATAATACCAATTTTGCTGATGAGAGCCATAGTCCACCTCTTTTGTCTCGCCAAAATACTGTGCCTGTTAGCTTAACGGTTTTTTAGATAAACGGGAAACGATACAAAAAATGAAACATATTAGACACAACAATCCCCTCAACGTGCCATTTAAGCCCGCAAACGGTATAGTAGTAACCCAAGATTTGGAGAGGAACTATGGGATACAAGACACCAACATGCTCTATTGCGCGTAGCTGCGGAGGCTGTGAATGGCTTTCGGTCCCCTATCCTATCCAACTTAAGCGCAAGCAAGCGCAGGTAGAGGAACTTCTCGTCCCGCTGGCAAGCATCAATAACGTAACTGTCGAGCCCATCCGTGGAATGGACGAGCCTCTGGCGTATCGTCATAAGGCAGCAACGCCATTTGCGCCGGGCAAAGGTCGCACGGTTCGCTCTGGTTTCTACGCAAGTGGAACGCACAAGATTATTGCCTCAAAGGAATGCCTGGTAGAAGACGGTCGAGCTCGCGCTATCCTCAACGACGTGGCGTATCTTGCTGGCCAGTTCAACATCCATGCCTACCAGGAGGATCGCGGCAAGGGAGCGCTTCGTCACGGCGTAGTGCGCTGCGGATATGCCACCGATGACGTCATGCTGGTGCTGGTGGTCAACGGCCAGCATCTGCCTCACGAGCAGGAGTTTGTTGCCGCGCTTCGCAAGGCGCACCCCGAGCTAACCAGCATTTTCTTGAACGTCAACCAGAAGCGCACCAACGCAATCTTGGGGCGAGAAACCCGTCTGCTTTGGGGCTCAACGTCTATGAGCGACAAGCTTCTGGACTGCACGTTTGAGATTGGCCCAACCAGTTTCTACCAGACCAACCCTCAGCAAACCGAGGTGCTCTATCAGCTAGCTATCGACGGCGCACTGGCTGGCTCCGAGCTTGCTGGATCCGAGTCCGCCGACGCCGCGCAAGCCAGCAAGCTGCGAGTCCTTGACGCATACTGCGGCACAGGAACCATTGGACTTTGCTTGGCACACGCCGCCGAAGCTCAAGGCGTCAACCTTCTGCTCACTGGCGTTGACCAGGTTGAAAACAACATTCAAATGGCTCGCAGAAACGCTCGGAACAATAAGCTTGAAGCTGAGTTTATCTGCGACGATGCCACTCGCTACATGCAAGCTCTGGCAAAAGACGGTCAGAACTTTGACGTTATTATTCTTGACCCGCCTCGCGCTGGTTCCACGCCCACCTTCCTCAAGGCAACTGCCCAGCTAGCCCAAAAGAAAATCGTGTACGTGAGCTGCAACGTTGTGACGCAGGCTAGGGACCTCAAAGTTCTTCTCGACAGCGGGTTTGCCATTGAGCGCGTGACACCTGTGGACATGTTCCCTCACACCAAGCACGTTGAGTGTGTTGTAGTTCTTTCTCGGACTTAGATTAAAGTCGCAAACTGAATCGAGCAGCTATGAAAACGGTAGAGTTTGGAAAACAAAATAACGACGTAATCATGCTGCTTCATGGTGGCGGTTTATCTTGGTGGAACTATAAAGCTGAGGCTGAACTATTAAAGAATCAATATCACGTTGTGCTGCCAATCCTTGACGGACATGCAGGCAGCGACAATGATTTTATAAGTATTGAGAAAAACGCAAGTCGGCTCATTTCTTTTATCGATAAAGAATTTGGAGGCTCAGTTCTCCTTATTGGAGGGCTGTCCCTTGGCGCACAGATTTTAGTAGAAATGCTGACGCAACGAAACTCAATTTGTCAAAACGCTGTCATTGAAAGTGCATCTGTCATTCCGTCCAAGCTGACAAATGCCCTAATTAAACCAATGTTTTCTCTAAGTTATGGCTTAGTGAAAAAGAAGTGCTTTGCTCAAATGCAATTTGACTATCTTCATATTCGTAAAGATTTATTTGAAGACTATTATCGGGACACGTCACAAATCTCAAAAGAAAACATGATTGCATTCTTGGAAGCAAATACATCCTATGAGATAAAACCCAACCTTCAAAATGTCCACGCCAAAGTCCGTATACTTGTCGGAGAAAAAGAACAGAAAAAGATGATCCGTTCAGCAGAGCAATTGCATAAGGCACTGCCTGGTAGCGTTCTTGAAATAAAGAAAGGCTTATATCACGGCGAGTATTCCATCAATCATCCCGAAGAGTATACAAAAGAACTCCTAGACATGATTTGCTACATATCTTTAAACAGCTCATCTGTGGTGTTGTAGGATGTTGCTTGAATTTTACCTGACATGATATCGCGCGCTTCTTCCATAGCAGCCAGTGTTTCAGCATTAAACTTTGGGATTTCCACTTTAAAAGGAAGGCCACCGTGCAAAACGCACTGGCGTAAGAAGATGTTTACGGCGCTTGACATATCGATGCCGAGTTCTTTAAACAGTTCATTTGCTTCTGTTTTGACATTACTATCGATGCGAATTTGAGTAGGACTTGTTGCCATAGTATCAGCTCCTTTTTTAGGTGATTTTGATACAAATGGTATACGTTGTCAATCAAAAAACAGATGTATTATTTATTTCACATGGCGAGAAAATCTGTTTAGTTCAATCCCCTACTGGATCTGCTTCGCCCATACAGGTTATGAACATACTGGTTAGCCGTGGATGCAAGAAAGTAATTGCAGTTGATTCAAAAAGTTTAAGCGTACAATTATTAGTACGTTCTACTTGCTTTTCATCAGGGCATTTCTACAAATAGTGAGGCTCATATGAAAGTTCAGCAGCTCATCAAAGAAACGTGCGCGATAGTCTCCGAGGACCTCGGCAAAGCAAAAGCAGATCAGATTGCACAGGCAGCTCAAACGCGATTCGAGGCGCTCTGTGCAGAAAACGCGTCCGATTCTAAAGAGCTCCGTGCTCACTCCTACAAGCGTATTTATCCTGGTATTGCAGTATATGAAGCTCTGTGCACAGAGGGCATCCCACAAGAAAAGGCCGTCTGGTATATTCGCGAGTATTTCCAGCGATTTGCTGCCAAACGAGTCCCACTCTTCCAATGGGCCATCAAAACGTTTGGTCTTGCGCGCAAGTTTCCTCGTCTCTTTAAATCAGGTATCGAGAAAAGCTGCACATCAAGCGCGGGATTTGCCTTTGAATATCCAGAAAGTCATGGTAACGAAGCTCGCCTCAATATTGTGAGCTGTCCCTACTATGAGATAACTAAAAGATACGGTTGCCCCGAAATAACCGCTGCATACTGCGACAGTGACGATGCGGGATATGGTAACTTGCATCCGCAGCTTATCTGGGGACGTACAAAAACCATAGGCCATGGTGGCGATTGCTGCGATTTTCTCTTAGAGTATAAAGAGAACTAATCGCAGGTAGGCGCTGTTTACCTGCACCATCGCTAAAATTTTGTCATCTACATGACGTGCTTTAAACACGTCTACCAGGAGGTTTTTATGCAAGAAAATCGTATGTTTTCCGACATTAAGCTGGCAAAGAGACTAACTCCAGCTTGGCTTAGTCCCTTTTTAGCCGTTTTCTTGTTGGTCGTTGGACAAATTATTGGTGCTATTGTAATGACCATTTCAGCAGCTCTTATTATTGCCCCTTACTACATGGCGCACCCAGATCTTCCAGATCGTCTTTCTGATTCCCTCAATCTGAGAGAGATTTTTGGAGACTACTATCTTCTGATAACGCTTCTTTCCTTTGTCTTTATTGCAGGCCTCTTTTTCCTATGGGTAAAACTCTTTGAAAAACGTCCGATTGTTACTCTGGGATTTTACAAAGATAACTGGAAGAAAGAGCTGCTCAAGGGCTTTGGTCTAGGAATTCTTCTCTTCTCTATTGTGATGCTGATTCTCATTTTGACCGGATCTTATCAATTAGTTGGCACTACTTTTACGCCTTATGCCTTCGGTTTTGTTCTTCTCACCATTCCGTTTTGGCTCATTCAGGGTGGAACAGAAGAACTTATCACTAGAGGATGGCTTCTTCCTGTCATGGCGGAGAAATCCAACAAAATTATTGCAATCGTGGTTTCAAGCAGCCTATTTGGTCTTCTGCACATGTTTAACAGCGGCTTTACTATGCAATCCCTGATCGACCTGATTCTTTTTGGCATCTTAGAGACGTTCTACATCATCAAAACAGACAATCTCTGGGGAGCTGCTGGCATTCACGGAGCCTGGAACTTTGCTCAGGGCAATCTCTTTGGCGTTCTGGTAAGCGGTAGCACTACAGGCAGTTCTTTGCTGCAGTTTGCTCCCGGCAATGGGCCAGATTGGCTTACCGGCGGTAGCTTTGGCGCAGAAGGTTCCATCGTTTGCACGCTTGTTATACTGGTAACTACCCTGATTCTTGCCTATCAGCTCAGGAAATCTGGCAAGCTCTTTACAAAGAAGCCTACCGAGAAACCCGCTGAGGCCGAAAGCAACAATTTATAACTTTATATTTTGATGAATTTCAATATCTACCCTCTAAAGAAAGAACTAAAGAATGTGCCTGATTTGCGACAGAATTCAAATGATTAAAGAAGGAAATAATCCTTATTTTGTCAAAGAATTGGAAACGGGATACGCTGTCCTAGGTGATAACCAGTACTTTAAGGGATATACCATTTTTCTATGTAAGCAACATGCATCAGAACTACACGAGCTGGATGCTGACTTTAAATTGAAGTTCCTTAAAGAGATGTCCCTTGTTGGGGAAGCGGTATCGCACGCATTCCCTTGCGAGAAAATGAACTACGAGCTACTTGGCAACGGAGATTCCCATCTTCACTGGCATTTATTCCCTAGGGTTTCAGGTGACCTAGGTGAATACGGTCATAATGGCAAAGGTCCTGTCTGGTGGTACCCCATGGAAAAGATGTATGACAACTCAACCTGTCCTTCTCCAGAGGAATTAGAGACACTGAAGTCAAAGCTCTTACTTGAACTTGCTAAGGTGCTATCATCTACAAAATAGCCAGAAACGATAGGATTTTTAACAAGCTGTCGTAGGGGGGCAAAAATGGTGGCATTTGATTTTAAAAAGGAATTTAAAGAGCTCTATGCGCCAAAAAATAAGCCAGGCATAATAATTGTTCCGTCTATTAATTATCTTGCAGTAAGAGGGTCTGGAGATCCCAACGTAGAAGATGGTGAATACAAACAGTCAATAGGTCTGCTTTACGGCGTTGCTTATGCCATCAAAATGAGTAAAAAGAGTACACGTCATATTGAAGGATATTTTGATTTTGTTGTTCCTCCATTAGAGGGATTCTGGTGGCAAGAAGACACTCATGGCGTTGATTACGCACATAAAGAAAACTTTAAGTGGATTTCAGTTATTCGCCTACCCGACTTTGTTACCAAAGAAGATTTTGATTGGGCCATTGCTGAAGCAACTAAGAAAAAGAAGCTAGATTTTTCTAAGGTAGAATTCTTTACCTATGAAGAAGGCCTCTGTGTGCAATGCATGCATATTGGACCTTACAATAACGAGCCTGAAACTGTTTCACTCATGCATGAATACATGGAGAGCCAGGGATACGTTTTAGACATCACTGCTGAACGCATGCATCATGAAGTTTATCTGAGCGATGTACGTAAAATAGCTCCAGATAAACTAAAGACCGTCATCAGACATCCAATCAGAAAAGCCTAATGAACTTCTTTGCTCTGGATTAAATCTGTAAACCAATCTTCATAACTAACCCAATTTTATTAAATTCTAATTTCACGGATAGGGTAACTTTTTCGTCACCTCCTCCTTATAATTAAAATAACAAAGGAGGAGGTGTTTTATGTCAAAGAAACAAATCAATCTATTTGTAGGCTCTATCGGAGCTTTTATCGGAGTATTTGTTTTTATCGCTTATATTCCACAAATTATTGCAAATCTACAGGGCGTAAAGGCTCAACCTTTTCAGCCGCTATTTGCAGCAGTTTCTTGTCTCATTTGGGTCATCTATGGTTGGACTAAAGAGCCCAAAAAGGACTGGATTCTTATTATCCCAAATACTGCTGGTGTAATTTTGGGCGGTTTGACGTTCCTTACTGCTTTATAACAGCTAAACAGCAACTTTACATTAGAAATCTGGTGACATGAAAAATGCCACCGGATTTCTATTTTTCTCCTGGCAGTGGCCAGGATTGGCTTACCGACGGTAGCTTTGGCGCAGAAGGTTCCATCATTTGCACGCTTGTTATGCTGGCAAGCATCCTGATTCTTGCCTATCATCTCAGGAAATCTGGCAAGCTCTTTGAAAAGAAACCCGCTGAGGCCGTAGGTACAGATCTATAAATTTCATACTACGCTGAGTTTCACAGAAAGTTTGACCTTCTCGTCCACTTCTCCTGCACCTTAAGGAGAAGTGGATTGTGTATATACGGTCAATTTACAGCTTGAACAGCAAGTTCTTCTCGCTATTTATTATGATTTACCTATCTTGTTGCTGTTTGAGGAGAAATTATGCGCGCAAAGAAAGTTTTGAGTATTTTATTTGCTCTTGCTCTTGTTTTGAGCAGCCTTCCAGCATCCGCTATTGCAGAGTCTATTGAAGACGCAGGTAAATACTCAGTTGTTGTCTCGTACGTTAATGTACTTACCGACGAAGAGATTCATGCGCCTTCTAAGCAAGTTGTAAATGAGGGAGAATCCTGGTCTGTTACCTCTCCAACAGTTACCGGTTATGACCTGGAAGATCCTGCTCAAACAACCGTTACTGGCGTTGCCTCTGGTTCAGACCACTACATTAAGCAGACCGTCTATTACATGCCTGGTTATGTTACCTACACCGTTAAACGCATGAAGGAAATGACTACCGGCAATTATGTTGAAGTGTCTTCTGAAGAAAACTACGCTGTGCCTGATTCAATGGTTACTGTTACCGATGTTTCTTATCCAGGTTTTGTGCGCACAACTGCAGACCTTTCGCTCAAGGTTACCGCAGATGGTAAGGCTGTAAAGTACATCTACTACGATCGCAATCCTCGCAGCGCAATCTACTTCTCAACTTCTGGCAGTGAGCTATCTCCTGTAATTGGAAATCCTGGAGATCCTGTTCCTGCTATCCCTAACCCAACACGAACTGGCTATACCTTTGCTGGCTGGGACCTTAATGACGATGGTATTGCAGATTCGCTGCCCACCACCATGCCTCAAGAGCCAGTTACTGCAAAGGCACTTTGGACTCCAGCAACAGCAACGTATCACTACGCCTATTTTATTCAGGACCCAAATAACCCTTCTAACTACAACTACGTTACAACTACCGCTGCTTCTGGAACCGTTGGAACAATGACCGCAACTGCCCCTGTTCAGCCTAATACCGGCGTGTTCCGCTTTGAAACGTACAGCCACGAGAGCGATCCAACCCCTATTGCAGCAGATGGATCTACCACTATTAACGTTTACTACAACCTTGCAACAATCACCGTTAACGTGCGTCCAAAGAGAGATGGCTCCATTCTTGCAACGCTTACGCTTCGTTATGGTGATACGTTTAACCCTTATTCCATTAACCCCAATACCGGCAACAAGTACAGCGACGACATGCTTGCCGCCATGCGTGCAGACGACCCTTCTAGAACCTACTATTGGTACGGCATAATCCCTGGTGTCGGCGGCACCGCAACCACCTTCCAAGCAAAAACAACTGACCCAGGCTCCAAGATTACCGCGGATAATGTGTTTGAAATTTACGGCCGCTATACCAATTCCACTGCTCTTGGTCCACGCTACCGCTTCTACTACTATCAAAATCTTGATGGTACTTACGATATGGGCGGAGACCACACGCTTTCTCGACCTGGCATGATTACAGAGATTGCAAGAAATGATGTTGATCACTATCTTGAGAGCGAGAATAGACATCCTGGTTTTTCGTATGACGGCTACCGCATGAGCATTGACCATTTTGATGGAACCAATTACGATGCACTTGGTTGGACCAGTTGGCAGCCATACAACTACGACTACCTCACCACTAATTACAATTCCAACTTGATTGAGCACCGCTATAAGCGCAATACCTATACCGTTACCTACGTAAGCTCCGGCACAACTGTTGCTACGCACTCTCACCTCTTCGGAGAGCCGTTTAATGCCAGCACTGATGTTCCTGGCGCCTCTTTAACTTCTCCACGTCCTGGTTATGTTTTCAAGGGCTGGTACGACAACTCAGAGACCGTGGGCACCCCTGTTACCGACACCACTATGCCAGCAACTAATACGGTGCTGTATGCCAAGTGGGCGCCTCTGACTGCTACCGTTACCTTTGACTCTGAGGGTGGTTCACCAGTCAACTCGCAGGAGCTCACCTACGGAGACGCAGCCACCAAACCCGCTGATCCCGTACGAGAGGGCTACACCTTTGCTGGCTGGATTCTCTATACCAACGGAAACCCCTCTGTATACAGCTTCTCCGCAGCAGTTACAGGTGACATCACCCTACACGCACTGTGGAAAAAGAATGACTCCTCCGTCTCCTACACGGTCATTCACCAGACAGATGACGGCCAGATTCTTTCAACCACAACTGAGACTGCTCCAATCGGTTCTCTTGTCAGCAAGTGGGCTCTCGACGCCGCTGATCGCGGAGATTATGCCTATGTAGATGTGTCTTCTCGCTCTATGGTCCTTGATGAGAATGTCGAGAATAACGTCTTGACCTTCACATATAGTAAGGAAGCTCGCTACAGCTATACCATCCATTACGTTGACGCACAGACTGGCGAACAAATTCATTCCGACGATATTATTGGCAGCCAGACGCTCAACCTGCAGAATGTTTCTGCTCGTGAGATTGACGGTTACACACTTCAGGGCGATAGCACTGGATATGTTTCTGCAGACCAGCTTGAGTACACGTTCTACTACATAAAGAACCCTGAGACTCCTGCAGTTCCTCAGGCCCCAGCAAAGCGTAAAAGCGCTCTGCCCGAGACTGGCGATGCTTCAAGCGTAGTTCTTGTCGGCACAGCTCTGACCTCCGTGGCTGCGCTGGGAACATCCCTTGTTTTGCGCCGTAGGAAGCATGACGAAGAGTAACAGGAAGTAGTAAGGCAAACGTAAAACCCGAGCGCTTTGGCACTCGGGTTTTTGTTTGCGTATTCTTAAAGTAGCCGCAGGCAGGCGCAGCTCTAGCCATAAATCTGCAAACCAATCTTCATAACTAAAGCAATAACGTTAAATTCTAATTTCACAGGTAGTTTGATTTTCTCGTTGCCTCATCCTTATAATTAAAATAACGAAGGAGGAGGTGTTTTATGTCAAAGAAACAAATCAATCTATTTGTAGGCTCTATCGGAGCTTTTATCGGAGTATTTGTTTTTATCGCTTATATTCCACAAATTATTGCAAATCTACAGGGCGTAAAGGCTCAACCTTTTCAGCCGCTATTTGCAGCAGTTTCTTGTCTCATTTGGGTCATCTATGGTTGGACTAAAGAGCCCAAAAAGGACTGGATTCTTATTATCCCAAATACTGCTGGTGTAATTTTGGGCGGTTTGACGTTCCTTACTGCTTTATAGTGATTAAGCAGCAAGTTTAATTTAGAAATCCGACAGCATCTAATGGTGCTGTCGGATTTTAATTAACATGCGTCTTACCTCTGTCGCCATTCTTGGCGCTTTTCTCATTCTGCATCATAAACAAACTCAATAAGCTAGTTCTTAGACACTCATCCCCGGAAAGCCAATCTGTCGCAGCGCCTCATACAGCACAATGGCGGCAGCGTTTGAAACGTTAAGCGCACTGACCGAGAACTCGTTAGGGTCAATGAAGTTTCCGCAGATATCCTGCCGCAAAAGCGCTGGATGAGCGTATTGGTCATCACCGTCAAGTGCATCGTGCTTTTGACTCCAGTCCTCACGATTAACCAGGCTTGCGGAGTCTTGCAACATTGGGATTCTCTCGCACTCGTCAGCATGCTGGGCCAGGAGTTCCTCGGATAATCCCAAGCTTTCTTTGCCAAAGATAAGGTAATCCCCATCGCGATACGTTGCCTGAGTATAGGTCTTCTTAGCTTTCTTGGTAAGGAAGTGTAGCGGAGACCTGCCGACCGTAAAAGTGCTGTTGGAAGAGCCGTCAGCTGCGGAAACAGCGTCGTGTGCAGCGTCCGCAGCAAGTGCACCAGACGTTTGAGCTAGACCGTTCTTCTCCAGAAATTGATCCCAGTTATCGTAAACAGAAACGTTAAGGCTTTGCCAGTAGGCCATACCCGCTCGCTTGAGGCTTTTGTCATCAAGCGAGAAACCCAATGGGCCCACTAAGTGCAGATGAGTCCCGCTCACTACGCAGGTGCGGCCAATGTTTCCCGTATTTGCGGGAATCTCGGGCTCTACCAGTACAATGTTGAGCATTGGTTATGCCAGAACAAAGCTGGTCAGGAATGCAATAAGTCCGCCGAGCGCCATGGTGGCTGGCAGCGTCACAAACCAAGCGGCAATAATCTTGCGCGCAACGCCCCAGCGCACGGAGCTGCGACGACGAGCAGATCCTGCACCCATGATAGATGTGGTGATGACCTGTGTAGTGGAAACTGGTGCTCCAAGTGCAGTCATGATCTCAATTGCAACGGTAGAACTTGTTTCGGCGACAAAGCCAATAACTGGCGTGAGCTTAGTAACACCATCGCCAACGGTCCGCATAATACGACCGCCGCCAATAGAGGTGCCCAGCGCCATAGTAGTTGCGCAAAGCAGCTTGACCCACAGAGGAATGCCCATGGAAGGGTCGTGTAGACCTGCGGTTACCAGGGCCAACGTGATGATTCCCATGGTCTTCTGAGCGTCATTATTGCCGTGGCTGTATGCCATAAACGCAGCTGAGAGCACCTGAAGACGATGGAAGAGACCGTTTGCCTTTTTAGGTGGCCAATCAGCAAAGATCTCAAATACCAGCTTCATAATGAAGTAGCCCAGAGCCATGCCAATAAGTGGCGAGGTAAATAGAGGGATAACAACCTTCTCGATGACACCCGCCCACAGAATATGGCCCGTGCTGCCGGTAAATACGATGGTTGCGCCAATAAGGCTGCCGATAAGTGCGTGTGATGAGGAGCTTGGGATTGAGAACCACCAGGTAAAGAGGTCCCAAATAATAGCGCCCATCAACGCAGCAAAAATTACGTAGAGCTGGAGCTGAATGTCAACTAGGCCAGACGCGATGGTCATAGCGACCTTCTCGCTCATAAGCGCGCCGATAAAGTTCATGATAGCCGACATGATAATTGCTGTGCGTAGAGGCAAAGCCTTGGTATACACCGTGGTAGCAATAGCATTTGCGGTGTCATGGAAGCCGTTAATGAACTCAAATATCAGAGCGGAAACAAGTACCGCAATAAGCAAGATGCTAGCCATTTTTCACGATGACATTCTGAACAGCGTTTGCAACATGCTTGCAAGCGTCAAGGGTTGACTCAAGTCTATCCAGAAGGCTCTTCCACTTAAGAACCTCAATTGGATCATCAACATTCCTAAAGATAGAGCTCAGAGCGTTACGATACACAACATCGCCCTGATCCTCGTATTCATTTGCAGAGCGTGTGTGACGAATAACCGAGTCATCCTTGTGATAATCAGGGAGACGATCAAAAGCCTTCTGCAGCTCCTCTGAAGCAAACAGAATGAGATGAGCTACCTGAACAGCCTCTGGACGCATCTCTTTAATGTCATACATGCTGAGGTGAGCGGAAACGCTCTCAATACCGTCTGCAATCTCATCCATAAGCAGGGCCAGGCGTGAGATGTCCTCACGATCAAATGGCGTGATAAAAGACGTGTTAAGGGTGGAAATAATCTTTCCTACCTGGTCATCACAAAGCGTCTCATAGTTCTTAATCTGGACTTCATAATCTTCTGAACTTGGGAATGACTCCATGTAGGAGACAAACAGTTTTGCTGTAGAAACAATCAGTGCAGAAAACTCAGAGAACATGCTATAGAACTCATCTTCTCTACGAGAAACACGACTCATATGACGCCCTTCACTTGGACTTTTTATTACATACACAGACACCTTTAGTATAGCTGTTTAGGGCGTATATACTGAGGATAATAGCAATTTCCGACTCACAATAAAGGGCATTTTGTACGTAAAAAATATGGGAAAGAAGGGCAAGATTATGCGAGAAAAGCTGTTTGATTACGTTGCAAATCAGTACGGTATAAACCCCGACTATCCCTTCTCGACAGCTCCAACGTATGCTGTTTTACGCCACCCGCACAATAATAAGTGGTTTGCGCTTGTTGCTGATGTACCTGGTAAAAAGCTAGGCTTGAAAGAATCCAAACACTACGATCTTGTTAATGTAAAAATAGACGATCCATTTCTTCTGGAGATGCTTCTACATCAAGATGGTTATTTGCCCGCGTACCATATGAATAAAGAGCATTGGATTTCCATACTTTTGGATGGCTCCATTGACTTTGATGAGCTCTGCCAATGGATTGATGCGAGTTATTCTGCAACAAACTAACGAATATCTTCTAAGTGATCGGGTAAGAATCAGCAAACAGTTAACCAACCATTGGAGGTTACTTTACATGACAGAGAAGCGCGCTATTACGTTTGACGAGAACTTCTTCAACAGGATGGGACAGATCGGCAGCGTACTATCAGTCATGATGTATGTTTCCTATATCCCTCAGATTACCAATAACCTTGCTGGAAACAAAGGTAGTTTTATCCAGCCGCTGGTTGCTATGATTAACTGCACCGTGTGGTTTATTTACGGCACTTTCAAGAAAGAGCGCGATGTTCCTATTATGATTGCTAACGCCCCAGGCATTATCTTTGGACTTGTAACTGCAATAACTGCGCTACTATAAGCGAAGAAACACGCAACAAGCTAACTCGGCAAATAAGGCGGTCATATGGCACTTATGGATGTCTATAGGGTTATCTGTATTCCTATGGCTGCCTTTTATTTTCTTACGGTGTATCTGCTTCTTGGAAAGAAGAACTTGAGCAAAGTTTTTAAGCACACAAACTTTGATCTACTCCGTTTTGGAATGCTCATGCTCTTCTATATCTTTGTGGGCATCGCATTTTTTATCGCCCTAATGTTTCTTACGACAGAAGCTGCGCTGAAACAGCAATTTCTTGTTCCAGCCTTTATGGGCATTGGCGCCCTCATTATTGTCTGTGGTGTCTTCACGCAAATAGCCAAACGTTCTACTCACGAGACTCTGCAGACTATTAGGGACATAACTGTGCCTCTTATCTGGGGCGTTGTATCGTTTGCGTATATGCAAACTGCATTCTATTTAGTGGGCCTGGCAAAATAGCTTTTTCTCGACACTTGCCTTTAAACACTCTACTGCTCTTCGGAAGGTTTCTGTCCTTCGGAAGACTTCTGCTCTTCAAGAGCCTTTTGACGACGCTCTCTAAGGTATCTTCCAAGCGGAGCAGTAACAACAAAATGATTCACAAACGCCCCGCAAGTTGCCAGCAAAGCTGCAACCAGTGCATTTACATAAGGATGCCATGCTGGGAAGTACTGGACCAACGCTTGCTGAATAGGAAAAGCCCAAAGGTAAATACCATAGGACAGCTCAAATTTGGTGCCAAACGTACTAAAGTGGTTGCCCATTCCATACGCAAGGCAGAAGCAAGCAATAGGAAAAACCGTCAGCATTGCCAGATTATCGATGCCGCTAAAGACCATAACAAACCACAGAACAATCGACGCAAGGCCTAAAACAGGTGAGATAGTGACGTGATCTCTAAATACCCAGATTAAAACGCCCAGATAAAATAGAAGAACCGCACGCACAACGCTCAGCTGAAGCGGAGAAAACTTCACGTAATACACTGTTGCCAACGCAAAAACAGGTACCGAGAGCAGCAAAAACTTCTTTTTATCAAACTTGGTGAGTTTGTAGCTGATAAAACACAGCACGTAGCAGATAAACTCAACAGGAAGCGTCCACAACGCAGCATTAACCACGTCGCCTGAAGGATTGTTGGTAAACACTCCCGGCAACTGATGCACCATAATTAAGGCGCCATTGAGCAGGTACTTATACGTCTGTGGATTAGTAAAATACTCTGCAGGCGAAAGCGTTGAGAGTATTGGACCAAGCACAAAAGCGGTCAAAATCACAACAAACAAAAGCTCAGGAAAAAGCCTCAGCACGCGTGCCGAGAAGAACTTCTTTGGTTCAGGATAATGCTCGCAACTACGAGCAATCAAAAACCCGCCAAACAAGAAGAAGACGCCAACGGAAACACCGCCGGGGCTTAAACGATCCCCCGTTAGCTTCAGCAAATAGCTACCGGCGTCGCCGCCCAAGACTACTGAGTAGCAGTGAGAAACAATGACCATCAGCGCAGCAATAAACCTCATAAAGTTCAGGTTATTGACACGCGATGTTGCTACGTCGCTCAGTTTGATCTGGGCACTTCTCGCCATTTACTTGCCTGCCTCTATGCGAACCTTTTGGCCCTCAACGTGAACCTTGTCCTGCGCAAAAAGCTGTAACACCTCTGGATACAGCTGATGCTCTACCTGGTGAATTGCCTCTTCAAGCTGGTCAACGGTCCAGCCCTCCTCAACCACAACAGGTCGCTGGGCAATAATAGGACCGCGGTCGTAATCAGCGTTTGCCAGATGAACGGTAACACCTGTCACCTTGACTCCGTACTCATACGCATCCTGAATAGCGTGCGCGCCGCGGAAGCTTGGCAACAGCGCCGGGTGCAGGTTGAGCACGCGATTAGAGAAGGTGTTCAGAATAGGAACGCCAACTTTACGCATGTAACCAGCCATAACAACGTAATCAACGTTATAGCGCTTAAGCTCGGTAGCAATCACCATGTCCGCGACAAACGGGTCCTCGTACGTCTCTTTTGAGAGCGTCAGCGTTTGCAGGCCGGCTGCCTCTGCTCTTTTCAAGCCGTATGCACTAGGGCGAGAAGAAACAACCAGTTCAATGGTTGCATCCAACGTACCAGCCTGGATAGCATCGATAATAGCCTGGAGGTTGGTACCCGAACCAGAAAGAAGAACGCCAAGCTTAATTGGCATCGTTGTAGACCACCTTTCCGGTGCCCGGGATAATCTGACCCATAACAAATGGCTCAAAGCCCTGCTCAGAGAGGGCCTCCGCTACGTCGTCAACATCGTCCATGTCTACGATAAGAGCCATGCCAACGCCCATGTTGAACGTGCGATACTGCTCATCAAGAGACAGGTTTGCGGCGTTAGAAACGTAAGAAATAACAGGTGGTATAGACCATGCAGGACCAGCCTCTCCACCACGATCAACCTCTGCATCAAGGTGAGATGGAAGCGCACGGTTAAGGTTCTCGGTGATGCCACCACCGGTGATGTGCGCCATAGCCTTGATAGGTGCGCCTGCACGAAGAGCAGCAAGCAATCCACCTGCATAAATGGTGGTTGGGCGCAAAACGGCATCTGCAAGTGACTCGCCGTCAAGCTCCTCCAGAGGCTGATTGAGCTCCTCGACCGTCTTGCCCTCAATGGCCACCTTGCGAACCAGCGAATATCCGTTGGAGTGAATGCCAGAGGAAGGAAGTCCCAGGATGATATCACCCTCACTGACCTTCTCGGGACCTAAGATCTTTGGTTTGTCCACAACGCCTACGACAAAGCCAGCCAGATCGTAGTCATCGGGGTTCATAACGCCTGGATGCTCGGCCATCTCGCCGCCAACCAGAGCACAACCACTCTTGCGGCAACCCTCTGCAATACCACCGACAACCTCGGCAACAGCCTCAGCTTTAAGCTTGCCCACGGCTACGTAATCCAGGAAGAACAGAGGCTCAGCGCCCATGGGGACAATGTCATCAACGCACATTGCAACCAGGTCCTCGCCCACCGTGTTGTGGCGGTTGAGCAGCTGCGCAATGGCAAGCTTGGTTCCAACGCCGTCAGTGCCGCTGACCAGCACGGGCTCCTCCATGTCCTTCAGAGCTGCGGCCGAGAAGCAGGAGCCAAAGCCGCCCAGGCCGCCGATGACCTCGGGGCGAGTAGTTGTAGCAACAGCAGCTTTGATGGCGTCAACCGCGCGAGCGCCCTCATCAACGTCAACGCCTGCGTCGGCGTAGGTAATCTGCTTGGCTGGATCAGCGGAAGTGGTCATTGTTTCTCCCCTTACTGCTCTGAGGGCATAAGGCCCTGATCAATTAACTGCTGTTCTACCTGGTCAAACTTTAGTGCATACGACGGGTGCAAGTTATCAGGCTTGTTCTCTGGCAAAAACCTCTGGTGGAAGTCCTCGGGAATTTCCACGGGATACTTCCCGCTAAAACAAGACTCGCAATAACCTCTTGATGGCACGCAAGCAAGCAGGCCCTCGAGGCTCAAGAAGCCCAAAGAATCTGCGCCGATATACTCACAAATTTCTTCTGTACTCATTTTTGCTGCAACAAGCTGGTGTTGGTCAGCGGTATCAATGCCGTAGAAGCAGGGCCACGCTACTTTAGGAGAAGCACTTCTGACATGCACTTCTGTAGCTCCCGCGTCTCTGAGCAGCTGAACAATCTGCTTTGAAGTAGTGCCGCGAACAACAGAATCGTCCACCATTACAATGCGTTTATCTGCGACAACGTCTGAAAGTGCGTTGAGCTTCAAGCGAACGCCCAGCTCACGAAGCTGCTGTGTAGGCTGAATGAACGTTCTAGCAACGTAGCGATTCTTGATGAGGCCGGTACCAAATGGCACGTCCAGCTCTTGTGCAAAGCCCTCAGCTGCAGGAACACCGGAATCTGGTACACCAATTACCAGGTCAACGTCTGCTGGCGTCTCTTTTGCCAGCTGACGGCCCATCTGGTGACGGACAGAATATACCGAGCGACCACTGATAATAGAGTCAGGGCGCGAGAAATACACCTGCTCAAAAATGCAGTCTGCCTGCTGACGAGGAGCAAGTCCCATCTCAGAAGACAGGCCATTGTCTGAGATACGGATAATCTCGCCGGGAGCAACCTCGCGCACATACGTGGCGCCCACAATATCCAGCGCGCACGTCTCCGATGCAACCACCCAGTTATTCTCGCCCTCCTCGCCAATATGGCCAAGTACCAGCGGACGAATGCCGTTTGGATCCCTAAACGCATACAGCGCGTTCTCACGGATGAGCACCATGGCGTAGCCACCCTCGATGAGGTTCATAGTTGCGGCGATGCCGGTGCGCAGTCGGTGCGTTTGACGCGTGAAGTAGCCAATGAGCTGGGCTGCTACCTCGGAATCCGTGTTGGATCTAAAGGAAATCTGGCGAGAAGACAGTTCTTCTCGCAAGGAGTCAAAGTTAACGAGAGTGCCGTTATGCGCCAGAGCAATGAGGGTCTCGTCGATGGATGACATGTGTGGCTGGGCCGACTCCCAGCCCTTGGCGCCCGCAGTGCCGTAACGGCAGTGGCCGATAGCCACTTTACCTGGCATTGCGTTGAGATCGTCGTTGTTAAAAACTTCAGTTACGAGGCCCGTGTCTTTTCTGATAAGCACGGTCTGGCCGTCGCCGACGGCTATACCTGCGGAATCTTGCCCGCGATGCTGCAGCGCGTGCAGCGCAAAATAAGTGAGTCGAGCAACGTCACGGTCAGGCGCCCATACTCCAAAGACGCCACATTCCTCGTGAAGTTCCATTGGATCCCCTCCGGGCTCCTCGGCTTGAGTCACCCTTGATCAAACGTCTCTCACGTTTGGCAACAGTACATACAGTGTACCTGGAAATTTGCAAGAAAAAGCGCTCCGAACAAATATGTTCGGAGCGTGTAACAATTTTTTAAGAAAATGGCAGTTTGTTGAGCTTAACGGACCGCTCTTGCCAGAGTTTCTGCCGTCCGTGTACCAACTACTGAGCCTTTGGCTGAGCTTCAGTCTTTGGTACACAGATGAGCATGGTCCTGCCGTACTGGTCGGTATAATTGCAGGTAAAGAGTGTAAGAACATGATCAGCGCGAGAAATAACATCTGCTGCATCGGAACGAGAGCTTACTGCTCTAGAAAGCCTATCTTTTAGGTAAGACCTGAACTCATCGACAGAGCCAAAGTTAAACTGTCGGACTTCCTCGTCATCTTCGTCGGTGTGATAGGTAAACACAGGCTCAAGCTCGTACGTCTGAGTAGGCGTGACGTACCAGATTGTCTCGACCTTATCAAAGGTAGACTGGTCATTCATTGCTCCGATGTACTGGAACATTGAGCCGTTTCTCATATGGTGACCATAGAGAATAGTCTGCTGGTCAGTGAGGCCATTTGGATTGTTCTGGTAATCCATGAAAATCTGACCGCCGATTGACCACTCGCCTTTTACGTTTGTGTGCAGGTAGTGGTCGTTATCTGTGGTTTGATAAACAGGGTAGTTGACCTGTGTGTTTGGAATCTGAATCCAGCCGACTACCTGGTTATTTACTGCCTGAAGACCAGCCCAATCAATAACTGGAGCCTCATCTTTTTTCTCGGAAACTGTTGCGTATGTTGCAAGCTCTTCGTTGATGACATCTTGCTCGTGATACTCAAGCTGCGTCTTGCCAAACATAACGCCAGCAACAACCAAGAGGCCAATGCCAACTACCAGCAAGATTGTGGAAAGAATGTAGGCAAAACCCTTCTTCTTAGCGGGTTTCTCGCCAGACTTTTTAGGAGAGGTTTTCTTGTTGTCGTCTTTTTTTAAAGAAGCGGAGCTTTTCATAGAAGCCATCCCGACGGAGGTTTTTGAGGTGTGAGTATTTCCAGCCGGCTGATCAGCAGCGGCGAATGAAGCAAAATGCTTGCCGTTTTTTGATTCCATGCACTTCCCTTCTGAAGGTACTCGTTTGTCATACCTTTGTCATACTCTTGTGATACCCCTTAAAAGTTTAGCTATGCACGAAACAAAAATCTCTGTGCATCTTATGAAGTCATCGCATAATCACATTTTGCAGGTACGCAAAATACGCAAAACCCGCGCCTTAGGTTTTCTAAAGCGCGGGTGCGGGTGCAGTTCTATTTGCGAGCTGTAGATCAGCTTATGCGTCAGCCATCTCGGCTTTGAGCTGGACGATCTTCTCGCGATACTCTGGAAGGGATGCGCCAAGAATCTGAGTAGCGTAAATAGCTGCGTTTTTAGCGCCGTTGATGGCAACGCAGGCAACGGGCACGCCGGATGGCATCTGAACCATGGAAAGCAGGGAGTCCATGCCGCCGAGGTCAGAGGTCTTCATTGGAACGCCAACGACAGGCAGTGGAGTAAATGCAGCAACAACTCCGCCCAGGTGAGCGGCCTTTCCTGCAGCTGCGATGATTACCTTGAGGCCACGGTCAGCGGCGGTCTCGGCCCACTGGTGAACCTTGTCTGGAGTGCGGTGTGCAGACGCGATAACCAGCTCGTATGGAACGCCAAGGCGCTCGAGCTCGGCGGTGCATCCCTCCATAGTTGCAAGGTCGCTCTTAGATCCCATGATGATACCGACAACAGGCTGATCTGCCATCTCTGCTCCTTTGTTACGTCTCTTAAAATAGGTGGATACGTCAAATATCCACTTCACAGTATAGAGTATGATTTTCTTGAACGTTGGTCCATCAGTCCACGTGAAAGGAAACTGTAATGAATGAAACCAACTCTGTTCTGTACCAGCGAGAAGGCTCGTACATCCCTCGCATCGCCGCAGTGCATGACCTCTGCGGATACGGAAAATGCTCGCTGGGCGTAGCTATTCCGGTGCTTTCTGCAGCAGGATGTGACGTTTGCCCCGTGCCTACGTCGCTTTTCTCGGCACACACCAAGTTCCCTACGTTCTACATGCATGACACCACCAACATGCTCGAGGACTACCTTGATGCATGGCAGGAAGAGGGCATTGACCTGGACGCCATTTATTCTGGCTTCCTTGGTGCTGCAGAACAGGTTGCGAGCATTCAGCGTTTGTACAAGGAGCATCCAAAGGCGCTTCGTGTTGTCGATCCAGTTATGGGCGACGGCGGCAAGATGTATCCAACTTATACGCAAGAGCTTTGTGATGCAATGAAATCCCTGGTAAACGGTGCCGATATTCTGACACCAAACCTTACTGAGGCATCGATTCTAACTGGTATTCCTTATGCTGGTCAGGATCTGACAGATGAGCAGGTAGATGAGCTACTTGATGCGCTGCTTGCAATGGGTGCAAAGTGCGTCGTTCTTAAGGGTATCGTTCGTGACGACGGTCTCATTCGCAACTTTGTTGCTACCGAGTCCGAGCGTGGCGAGATTGTTTCCGAGCTTCTGCCCTACATGCTGCACGGTACCGGCGATCTGTTTGCGTCTGCACTTCTAGCTGCAGTTATGTGTGGTCAGGAAATCGCTGACGCTGTTGAGTTTGCAGGTGAGTTTGTTTGCGAGTCCATGGAAATTACTCGTGAGCAGCCAAACTTTGAGCTTCGTGGCGTTTCGTTTGAGACAAAGCTGGGCCTGATTGCTCAGCTTCTGCAGGAGTAAAAGCTCGCGCAAGCTGCGGAAAAGCATTTTTCTATGCGGCAGGTGCTCACTCTCATAGAGTGGGTACCTATTTTTGTCCCAACGGCTATGCAAAGATTTGTCGCTATGCAAAGATTCGACGCTATGCATGAAAACGCATTTTTCTGGCACTTTATTCGTTTCATTTTTTATCAAACAAACATTGAGACTCAAAATAGGGCGAAAAAGGTAAAAAACCCGTTTAGTTGGGGATCAATAGAATTACTTAAAGATTTGATATTACTAAAAGGCCAGTTGGCGCTAATCGAACGGCACATTACTGGCTCTAAATGGCTCAAAATCGTCATGCATAAAGTCTAAAACCCCCAACTAAACGGGTTTTTTACCTTTTTGTGACCAAAATCGTCTTGGAAACACCAATCCGCTTACTTTCTGCCAAATTAACGTGCAAACTCATCATTGGTGTCACCATTTTGAGGCGCGACGACCTCCCGATGAGTCACTTCAAGCTGCGTAAGCAAAAGAGCCGCTGGCATCAGCGGCTCTTTTACACTTTTTCTCAGGTGAGACAGACTACTTGGTGCTTGAAGAACTGTCGGATGTACCAGTGGTGCCAGTGGTTCCTGTGGTTCCTGTTGTGCCAGTTGTAGTGTTCTTCTTTGTTGAAGAGTCACCGCCAACGATGCCACCAAGCACGCGAACTGGCGTAAATGAGGTTGCAATCTGGTCACGCAATTCTTTTTGAATGGTGTCGTTTGCACCAGTGATGACCATGGTGATATTTACGCCATCAGAGGACTGCGTCTTTGAGAACGTAAAGGTAAAAATAGGTGTTGCGTCTCCACCAGGCTTAAGGAATCCAAAGAGCTGAGATTTCTGCAACTCACCCTGGTCGTTTCTATGAACGCTAACGTGATAGACAACGGTATTGATTCGTGGGTTGAGCAGCGCGTTAATAGCAAACGCCTGAGCCTGAACACTGGATCCTGCATAGCATTCAAGCACGTCTTTTGAGGTAGTGTCGGTAACCGTTACCTCTACGCGACCAGTGTTCTCGTCAGCTTCCTGAACCGAGAAATCCTCAGGGAACTGCGTAAATCCATTACCCCACTCAACGCCTCCACGCAATGCGGATGCAACAGATCGTACCGTAACAGATTCAGTCAGATTTGCTGTGTTGGCTCGACGAATAACACCGCAAGAAACCTGCATGAGAACAACAATTACCAGGAAAACCAGGACAAAAAGGACTGCTGTCTTTGTAATGACCTTCTCGATATTTGAGCCCGAAGGATCAGATCCTGAGAGCGGGTCAACGTCTACCGCTACAGCTCCACCCTGCCTGCGAGCACGCTCTTGAGCTGCGCGTTCCTCGTTAGGATGACCTGTCTCGTCTACCTTGGTAAACAACTCTTCAGCTGCGTCAGCGTCAAGCGCGCCCTTCTGGCGACGCGCGAAGCGTGAACGTTCTGCATCATCTTTAGCCATGTAGCTCTCTCATTCAACCTGCATAAACACGCTTTCAAGGCGTGCGATGCGTTGACTTTTGACCTTTGGTTACGAGCCGTCGGTTTGCAAACTGCAAGCTGCAAACCGCGTTTCGCAAAGCACTTAATGCTCTATTTTACCGCCTTGCGATGTTTGGTGCACCACCAAACTGCATTTGATAGTAATGAGCGTAGATTCCGCCTTTTTCTAGCAGCTCATCGTGAGTTCCGCGCTCAACTGCACAACCGTGATTGATGGTAATTATTTCATCAGCACCCATAATAGTCGAGAGTCGATGGGCAATGACCAGCGTAGTTCTGTTCTTAGCCAGCTCGGAAAGGGACTCCTGGACCGCGCGCTCGGACTCGTTATCCAGAGCGGAAGTAGCCTCATCCAAAATGAGTAGCGGCGGGTTCTTCAGGAACACACGCGCAATAGAAATGCGCTGCTTCTGTCCACCAGAAAGTCTGGTTCCACGCTGTCCTACCTGCGTGTCATATCCATCTGGCAGCGATTCAATGAACTCGGCGATGTTTGCACGCTTTGCTGCCAGCGCAATGTCTTCTGCAGAAGCTTCAGGGCAGCCGTATGCAATGTTCTCCGCGATAGTACCGTCAAAGAGATACACGTCCTGCTGGACCATACCAATTGCCGAGCGCAAACTATGCTGCGTAACGGAGCGAATATCCTGCCCATCAATGGTGATACTGCCACTTGTCACATCGTAGAATCGTGGCAATAAAGCGCAGGTAGTGGACTTACCTCCACCAGAAGGTCCAACCAGTGCAACAGTTTTTCCGCTCTCAATATGCAAGTTCAGGCCGTCGATAACCTCTTCAGCATTGTTGTAAGCAAAATGAACATCCTGGTAGATGATATCGCCGGCGGTAATCTGAATATCATGAGCACCAGGTGCGTCTTGAATGTCTGGCTGAGTTTCTAGAATCTCTGTGAATCGCTTAAAACCAGCAAGGCCCTTCTGGAATGTCTCGGTAAAGTTCAGAATGTTCATAATTGGCGTGGTAAACAGCGAGATATAGAGTGCATACGTAGCCAGGTCAATGGCTTGCATCTGACCCTGAGCAATCATCCAGCCGCCCAAAACCAACACAACAGTGTTCAAAACACCCATCATGCCTGAAATTGCCGCTTGATACCTGCCCATAGCCTGGTACATATTGGCCTTGGAGTCTAAGTATGCCGAGTTACTTGCTCTAAATTTCTTACGCTCGTGATCTTCCGCCGCAAAGCCCTTAACCACGCGAATACCAGAAAGTGAGTCCTCTAGCTGGGTATTTACGTCGGAAATACGCATACGGTTCTCTTTAAAAATGCCGCGCATGTGCATGTTGGCAAAGAAATTGAACACTACCAACACTGCAGCGATTCCAGCAAGCACCAGCGTAAGGGGTACGTTAATAAAAGCCAGAATGACAAAAGAGCCGGCAATCTCTAGCAAGCCAATAATTAGGTACTCAGGGCCATGATGCGCCGTCTCTGAAATGTCAAACAAGTCGGATACCAGGCGACTCATCAGATCGCCCGTCTTGTGACGGTCGTAATACGAGAAGCTCATACGCTCGTAGGCGTCAAACAGGTCTTCTCGCATCTTACTTTCCATACGCGCGCCCATGATGTGTCCCCAGCTAATGACAAAGTAGCGACACAGAAAGTGGACAAAATACATCACGACAAGCCCAACGGCGATGAATACTAAGCTGCCGAGAATGGCATCTTTACCCTGCACAAACAGTCCCTTGGTGAGCGAGCGCAAAATCTGAGGAAATGCCAGTTCAATGCAGGCCAAAATGATGGCGCAGATAGTGTCCAGAATAAACAGATGCTTTTGCGGAGCGTAATAAGAAAGAAAACTGGCAAACAGCGATTTTCGATGTTTGCCAGAAGCGTTGTTACCAGGTACAGGGCGAGAAGAACGATCAAGCATGCGTAATTACTCCATAGGCAATCGGTGTGAAATTGAATCGCAAATAAGAGCTCCAATGATAGTCTTTGCGTCCTCAATTTTGCCATCGAGAACAGCGTCTACCAGCTCAGATAGTGGAACAAGATCCACGTTAATAAATTCGTCGGCATCTGGGTCTGATTCCTCAAAGGTCAGCTCAGTTGCCATATAGAGGTGAATAAGCTCGTCAGTAAAACCATCCGAAGTGGCGGTAGTGGTGAGAAAAGCCATCTTTCCCGCCTTCATTCCGGTCTCTTCCAGCAGCTCACGGTGAGCGCAATCCAAAGGATCCTCGCCTGGATCAAGCTTTCCTGCAGGTAGTTCAACGGTCACACGACCAAGCGCAGTTCGATACTGGCGAACCAGACAAATTCTGCCCTCATCAGTCAATGCAACAATAGCCACAGCACCGGGATGACGCACAACATCACGAAGAGCAGTGCGTCCATCAGGAAGAGAGACACGCAGACGATTCACGTCAAAAATGCGACCAACCCAAACGGTGTCCTCAGAGAGTGGCTTCTCTTCTAGAGAGGCATCACGCGCATCCTCTGTACCCGCAACAAAACTGCGCTTTTGTGGCTCCCCAGAATGATGGTAGGCAGCATCGCCCACAGCAACACGCTCACCGTCGTAGGTAAGCGAATCAATTGCCGAGTGCAAATCATTGCGAGCAGAATCAAACACCTCTGGAGTTACCTGCATGTCAGCATCAAGAATTTCTGGCTCAGTAGACTGCATATCATCAAACACATCACTAAACTGAGAACTGCCTTGATTGCTGGTCCAAGCTCCATCCTGTACGTTGGTTTTCTCGTCATTTTGATTTGCCATAAGCGCTAACCTAACTATTTTTCTGGACGGCCTTGAAGAGCCTTGAGTCCAATATCGTGCCTGAGCTGCTTGCCTTCAAAGTTGATAAGGTCGCAAGCCTCATATGCACGAGCGCGAGCTTCCTCAAAGGTTGGTGCAAGCGCAGTGACGTTGAGCACGCGGCCGCCTGCTGTGACAATCTTTCCGTCCTCGGTCTGAGCAGTTCCGGCGTGATACACAGAAACGCCCTCAAGCTGCTGAGCAGCCTCAATACCGGTAATCTCCTTGCCCTTCTCGTAAGAACCAGGATATCCGGCACTTGCCAGAACAACAGAAACAGCCACTGTATCAGACCAGGAAACCTGCTGATGACGGAGGGTGCCGTTATCGCAAGCCATCAAAATTGAAACCAAATCGCCCTGGAGGCGAGGCAGTACAACCTGAGTCTCTGGATCACCAAAGCGAGCGTTAAATTCAAGAACCTTAGGGCCGTCTTTGGTCAGCATAAATCCGCCGTAAAGGCAGCCAGAATAGTTGATACCCTCTTTTTTGAGCTGATCAACAACGCGCTGCTCAATGGCAATCATCTGGGAAAGTTCTTCATCAGTCACAAACGGAACAGGAGAATAGACGCCCATGCCGCCGGTGTTAGGTCCCTTATCGTCGTCGTAAGCGCGCTTGTGATCCTGGGCTGTTGCCAGCGGAACAACGTACGTTCCGTCAGTCAACGCAAGCAGCGAGCACTCTGGGCCTTCAAGGAACTCCTCAACAACAACGGTTGCTCCTGCATCGCCAAAATGACCCGAGAAACACTCGCGAACACCTTCGAGGGCCTGTTCAAGCTCAGTTGCAACGATAACGCCCTTACCTGCGGCAAGACCGTCTGCCTTAACAACTACAGGAGCGCCAATCTGGTTAACATACGCCTCACAAGACGCCTGATCGGTAAAAGACTTCCATGCAGCTGTTGGAACGTTTGCTCGCTCCATAACACCCTTAGCAAACGCCTTTGAACCCTCCATCTGAGCTGCATTCTGGTTAGGGCCAAAGCATGCAATACCAGCCTGGCGAACAGCGTCTGCAACACCCACAACAAGAGGTGCCTCAGGGCCAATAACTACTAGGCCGATGCCCTTTTCCTTGGCAAACGCGACAACCTCATCAGGATTGTTTTGATCAATGGGAGCAACCTCTGCCTGGGCAGCCATGCCACCATTGCCTGGAGCAACGTAAATTTTTCCTGCGCGCGGAGACTCCTGCAGCTTTGTCAGGAGCGCATGCTCGCGACCACCTGCGCCAAGCAACAAAATATCAACGGTGTCATTCATAAGTACTCCAGCCTTCTGATACAACGCCTTTGGGATACAAGCAACGCCAACAGAACCTTCTCCCAGGCTCTTCTTAAACTCGGGAGAAACAAGTCTTTCTGCAATACATTCTGCATCATATTCATTAGTTTTAAGTGGCTTTTTGAGATGCTTTTGTATGCGTTTCTCGCCACTTGAAATTACTACATATTTGAGCTCGCCGCGCTTTACAAAACACGCGCTCATAAGGCGAGAAATTCTTGCTGCTAGATCGGTAAAATCTGATGAGCGAGCCACCTCTGTACATTTTCCGCCAACCAAACGATACAAATACATATCGTTTGAGATGCGCCTATGCAAACGCTCAAGTCGAAGTCGCAACGAAAGCCTGGGGCGTTTGTCCTTGCTTTTATGCAGCGCAACCTTATTCATTGCGATATACATTGTGGCAACTACCTCGGCAAGTTCGTGTGCATATGCACAGGTTGCCTCAAAAGAAGCCCCGGATGCTCTTGCCACGCTTAAGCGCTCAAGCATGATTCCCATGGCGGTAGGCATATTTCCGCTATCTACCAGGCAAATTGAACCCGAGATATCAGGATTGTTCTGACAAGCCTTTTTTGCCGTAGGAAGCGAATCAGAGAAATCTGCCCACACATGGAGCGAGAGAATCTTTTGTGCTCCAGACTCAAAAATGCTTCGATAGAACTCGCCTACCTGGTCAGCATCTGAGCTCAGAGCTCCAGGTATTACAGAAACCCCCAGGGCTTCAAGCTGGGAAGCTTCAAGCCCACAGGGGTTATCGCAAACTATTGCAAAAGTCGAGCAGTCCGAAGACGCCACGGGTTACCTCCAGTAGCGGTCGATTGTCTGCTCGCGATCTGGACCAACGGTGATGATAGAAACGCGTACACCAGCAAGCTGCTCCAGGAAGTCAATGTAGTCCTTAGCCTCACGAGGCAGCTGATAGAAGTTGCGAACGTTAGAAATATCGCACTTCCAACCAGGAAGAGTCTCGTACACAGGCTTTGCGTGATAGAAGACGCTCTGGTGCTCTGGAACGGTCTTATAAATCTTGCCGTCGCACTCATAAGCAACGCAGACCTTAATCTCGTCCAGGCAACCAAGAACATCAAGCTTAGTGATTGCAAGGTCGGTAAGACCGTTGATACGAGCTGCGTAGTTAACAACTACAGCGTCATACCAACCACAGCGACGCTTACGACCGGTGGTTACGCCGTACTCATGACCAACTTCGCCGAGAAGATCGCCCGTCTCGTCAAAGAGCTCTGTTGGGAATGGACCAGAACCAACGCGTGTGAGGTAAGCCTTTGCAATGCCCAAAACGCGGTCAATGTTGGTTGGACCAACGCCGGAACCAGTTACAGCGCCACCAGCGGTGCAGTTAGAAGAGGTGACAAATGGATAGGTGCCGTGGTCAATATCAAGCATGGTTGCCTGGGCGCCCTCAAAGAGAATATTCTTGCCAGCCTCAAGCTCTTCGTTGAGGAAGAGAGAAGACTCGACAATGTAAGGACGAATACGGTCTGCATAAGGCAGGTAGGTCTCACAAATCTGGTCAACGGTATAGGTTGGAAGACCGTATACAAGGCTCAAGATTGGATTGGTGTACTCAAGTGCAGCCTCAAGCTTCTTGCGGAAGATCTTCTCGTCAAGCATGTCCTGAATACGAAGACCGGTACGGTTCATCTTGTCCATATAGGTTGGACCGACACCGCGCTTGGTAGTGCCAATAAGGTTTTTGCCCAGCTTTTTTTCGTGTACGCCATCAAGATCTTTGTGATAGGGCATGACAATATGAGCGTTGCCGGAAATCTTAAGAAGATCGCAGGAAATACCCTTGCTCTCCAGCATGTCAATCTCGCCGAGAAGAACCTCTGGATCGACAATGCAGCCATTGCCAATAACTGGATAGGTATTCTCATACATAACGCCAGATGGAACCTGGTGAAGTGCAAGCTTTGTGTCTCCAGCAATTACCGTGTGGCCTGCATTTGCACCACCTGCGTAACGGCAAACAACGTCAAAATCTCCGGAAATGAGGTCGGTAACTTTACCCTTACCCTCGTCTCCCCACTGAGCACCAACAAGTACGGAAGCTGGCATAAGTTCTCCCCTATCGCAGCTATCTACAAACACGACCATTACATGACGGTTGCAACCTCTTTAGGGGTTGCTTCATAAGTATATCTAATACCGCTGGCAAAAGCACAGAAGCGCGAAGGTTTTGTCACACATAAGAAACGATTAGTGTGCGGGGTTTGCCATTGCGGCATACTGAGCGGCTTCACTTTCTGAGTAATTATTTCCCTGGTAAAGCTCAACAAACTTAGTAGACGTTGGCATAAACATGACAGGAACATCCCGCAAAGCACCTGCACGGTTCTTTGCAACAATGATGTTAGTAACATCTTTATCAGGACGATCTTCACGTGCGGCTTCTTCATCGCTCAGTGAGCGGTCAAGCAGCAAAACAATATCTGCATCCTGCTCGATAGCGCCGGACTCACGCAGGTCAGAGAGCTGTGGGCGCTTACCGTTTCTGTTCTCAAGCGTACGGTTAAGCTGAGAAAGTGCAATAACAGGCGCTTTAAGGTCTTTGGCCATGATCTTAATGCCACGAGACATCTCAGAAACCTCAGTTGCACGACTGTCTGCACGGCCCTTCTCGGCTGGTGGAGAAAGCAGCTGAAGGTAGTCGATGATAATGACGCCCTTCTCAGCCTTATTAAGCATTCTGCGGGCTTTTGCGCGGATTTCTGTGACTGTTGTGCCCGGAGTATCGTCAACGATTATTTTAAGGCGAGAAATGCGCTCTGCTGCCTCCAGAAGGGTAGGCCACTGCTCATTTCTGATGTTGGAAGAGCGGATGGTCTGCAAATCAACCTTTGACTCAGAAGCCAAAAGCCTCTGAGCAATCTCAATCTTGCTCATCTCAAGCGAGAAGAGCGCAACAGTTGCACCAGATACTGCGGCGTTATAAGCCATGCTAAGCGCAAAAGAAGTCTTACCTACACCAGGACGAGCACCAATAACAACCATCTGACCTGGACGAAGACCCTGGAAGAGGTTATCAAGGGTTGCAAATCCAGTTTGGACACCCAGCTCTGCCGCATCTTTTCCAGCGTTTTGCTGAAGCTCATCAAAGAGATCAGTCATGATGTCTTCAATGCCCTGCTCAGACTGCTGAACGTCCCTGTTAGTTACATCAAAAATAAGCTTTTCTGCCTGGTCAACAACTTGCTTTGTATCTTCTGGAGCATTGTAAGCAAGGGCAGAAATCTTTGCAGAAGCGCTAATCATCTTTCTGAGCGTAGTATCACGATGCAGCATGTTGGCATGATTTTCCCAACCAACCATAGCAAGTGGGTTATTTCCAAGCTCTGCTAAACGGACAGCTCCTCCAGCACGTTCAAACTTACCGTTACTCTTCAGGTGGTCAGCAAGGGAAATGACGTCAACTGGCTTGTTGTTGTCAAACAGCGACTTAATTGCCTCGAAAATGATTTGATTAGAAGGAATATAAAAATCCTCGGAAGAAAGCCTAATGAGGCATTCTCCTCTAATCTCTTCCGAGAGAATCATTGCGGAAAGAATGGAAAACTCGGCATCAGAATCTTGTGGCATAGAGGCGTTCTCTAGGGCCGTTAATTGCGTAGGATTCATCTCAAACGAGTCTTGTGCCATCGTCTTTTCCAATCATATTTTTTGGGAATGAATCTGAATAGTAGTGTACTTTTCAAAAAAATAAAGAGTCATTTTGGCTTGCAAAACTCGAAAATATAAGTCTTCAACACGATTTTCCAAAACTCGTATACCCTGAGCGGGATTTCCTTGAGTTTTCAACGTTTTCAACAATTTTTAGACTTTTTTCGACACGTGGTATTTTCTACACAATTGCTTATCTGCGGTTATACAAATCAAATTACAATTCCGCAGGTTAAGTGAATATGTTTTACATAACATTTTGAATAACCGCAGGTAGAGTATAAGAAATTATACCGTTTCGTCTACACATAAAAAGACCACCCCTTTGTTATGTTTCACAAAGGGGTGGTTCGAACAAACATTCCATTCTTTTCAGATGGCTGCGCTTTTTATAAAAGCTTACAAATCTGTAGAAAACTGCAGAAATTGTATAAACCACCAAAAAATGCAGGAGAACTGTGTTTTATGCATGCATAAAACTACTCTGCGGACTCAACCTCAACCTCGACGGTTGCCTCAGCGACAACCTCCTCGGTCTCCTCCTCTGCAGGAGCAGCATCGTCCTCGCCAACAAGAACAACGACGGTAGCGGTAATGTCACGATAAAGCTCAATGGTGACATTGTGGCGACCAGCGGTCTTGATAGCAGCGCTACGAGCAATGCGCTTACGATCAACGGTGACGTTGAGCTGTGCCTCGATTGCATCAGCAATCTGAGCGGTGGTGACGGAGCCAAAGAGCTGGCCCTCCTCGCCGATGCGAGCGTCAACAGTTACGAGCTTGCCATCAAGAGCTGCCTTGGTAGCATTTGCGTCAGCAATACGCTGCTCTTCGCGCTTAGCGATATTGTGACGACGCTCCTCAAGCTGCTTGATGTTACCCGGTGTAGCAGGCTGGGCAATCTTGTTGGGGAACAGGAAGTTCTCCGCATAACCCTGTGCGACCTCTACGATGTCGCCTTCGCCGCCCTTACCGCGAAGCTCGCCCAAGAGAATAACTTTCATGGGAAACTCCTTTGATGAGTCGATAGTATCGACTAGTTGTTGTTTATCGTAGGCTCTGAATCCTGGCTTCCTGAGCGATTAAGCTTTCGGAAGTTTGCCCAGGCATCAATTAGTCCTACGAGAGCCATAACGCCTAACTGAACTTCTAGCATGCCTGCCAATACAAACAGTGACAGAGAAAGTGCTGGCGAGAAGTGCTTCTCGCGCACAAACCATGTGAGCACTGCAAGACCCTGAAGAGCAAAAACAACTCTAAGAGCCATAAATACGTTCAGCGTAATTAGCTGAAGTAAGTCTTGAGCAGGCAAAACGGTGCTTGAAAGTGCATACACAAACAAGTTGGCCACGGTAAGAGCACACATCCAAAATGGAACGTCCATCAGCTGGAACTGTGGCAATTTCTGTGGGTCTCTTGTCAGTGCTTTATACACTGTTCGAGCTCCAAAACGCGCAATTACAAAATATAAAAGCGCCATGCCGGTATAGCTGGTTGGCCAAAAGAGCATAAAGAGTGCCTTTGCAGTTGAAAGACCCTCTTGGATCTCTGGAGAAGCACCTGAGACCTGCGAAGCGTATTGATTAAACACGCTCTGAGCAAGCTCGGGAAGACTTGTTCCTGCCATCGCGGCAAAGAATGCATCGTATCCCAGAAGTGCTAAAGCCGTTGCCCCTACAAGAAGAGATCCAACACCAACAGTGAGTTTCTCTGTTGCAAAAGCGTAGCCAACTCCAAGAGCAAGTGCGCAAGCGGTAACTGAAGTTGCTGCTTCCGTTGGTCCCGAAAGCAAATAAGCTGCTACACCTGTAACAAGTACAGAAGTAATAGCGGGACCAAACCATCCGTGCCCTTTTTTGCAATAGACAGCAATTACCATGCCATACGCAACCAAAGCGGCTCCAATAAAAGAAAGGAGCCCGGTAATTACTCCACCAACAACGCAAAGTACAAATCCTTGCTTGTATGTTGGAGCCTCAAACGGACGCGGTTTGCCTCCGTTTTGGTTGCTTGGACCGGCAACATTCTGCGAGCTACTCTCTGGGCGAGAATACCCTTCAGGTGCCTGTGGAATATTTGAATCCGGTCTATCCATTGCTAACCAACTCTACCTAAAGAACAGATAGGTTATCCGCGACTACGGCCACCGCGGCTGGAAACCACAGGGACAGTGTAGGGCAGAAGTGCCATCTCGCGTGCGCGCTTGATAGCAAGTGCAATGTCGTGCTGGTGCTGCGTGCAGGTGCCAGTGACGCGACGAGGCTTAATCTTGCCACGGTCGGTCATGTACTTACGAAGAAGCTGAGTGTCTTTGTAATCGATGAACTCAGTCTCCTCCTTGCAGAACTGGCAATACTTGCGACGCGGCTGGCGCTGGAAATCTTGTTTCTGCTGAGCCATGTCTTTTACCTTTCAGATGACAGTAACGTCTGTGTTGCTGTCTGACGTTTAAAACGGAATATCAGCATCGTAGAACTCCTCGTCTGGCGGAGCCGGAACGGGAGCGGGTGCCTGTGGAGTTGGAGCTGCATAAGATGGTGCGCCCTGTGACATAGGGGCTCCACCCTGCTGGTTCCTAGAAAGGAACTCGACCTCATCGACAACAACCTCAAGCTTGCTGCGACGCTGTCCTTCCTTCGTCTCCCAGGAGCTGAAACGAAGCTTGCCTTCAATAGCAACCTTCGAACCCTTGGAGAGGAAGCGGGAAAGTGCTTCAGCACGCTGACCAAATACTACGCAGTCTACGAAGTTAGGAACATCTTCCCACTCACCAGTCTGCTGATTCCTGCGACGATCGTTAACCGCAACGCCGAAGGATAGAATCTGGGTACCGCCTGCTGTGGAGCGAAGCTCCGGGTCACGGGTCAGGTTGCCCGAAATGTTAACCCTGTTAATACTCATAAATCTCACTACCTCTCATCGTGGAATAATTCCACTTTTCCATTACAAGGACTTAGTCCTTATCGACTCGACGCACGATCATGTGACGCTTAACAGCATCATTGATTCGCAGGACTCGATCGAGCTCTGCAATCTGCGTTGGATCTGCATGGAAATTGATGAGGGTATAGTCACCCTCGGTAAGATCGTCGATCTCAAAAGCAAGCTTACGCTTACCCCAATCCTCGACGCTGTCGACTACTCCGCCGTCAGTGGTGATAGCAACGTCAATACGCTTCATTACACCAGCACGGACTTCCTCGGTGGAAGCTGGGTCAACAAAAAACAGCAGTTCATAGGCCTTCATATTGTCACCTCCTCTGGGCTAATGGCTTCGGGAAGTGAAGGTGCACCCGAAGCAGGAAAGTTCGACCAAGCATCATACCACATAAATGCTCAAATACGAAACTAGCCCACAAACTTTCTCACATGCAGTCCACATATAAAGCTTAAATTGGCAATTTGTTGCTTATTTGCCTCTAATCTTGCAACTATCTGACGCGAATCTTTCTAAGGCATGGTCACTCGCTCAATTTTAAAAACATGGTATTGAAAAAGAAAAACGGCCATCACACAATCTGCATGATGGCCGTCTCTTTTATAGGTGCTCTACTTTACTGAGCTGCAGGTCCCTCAGGATTCTGAGTTGGTGCGTCTGTTGGAGCAGCTGGTGCCTCAGGAGCCTCTGGAGTTGTTGGGATAATTGGCTCAACAACAACAGTTGAAGCAGGTGCAGGCTCTGGAGCTGCGGGAGCAACAGGAACCTCTGGAGCTACAGGTGCGACTGGTGCCGCAGGAGCAACAGGTGCTGCAGGCGCTGCTGGAGCAGCAGGAGCAACAGGTGCTGCAGGTGCAGCAGGAGCTACAGGTGCCGCAGGAGCAACAGGTGCTGCAGGCGCTGCTGGAGCAGCAGGAGCAACAGGTGCTGCTGGCGCAACAGGTGCAGCAGGAGCCACTGGTGCAGCAGGTGCTACTGGAGCCGCAACAGGCTCAGCTGGAGCAGCAACAGGCGCTGCAGGAGCCACTGGTGCCGCAGGAGCAACAGGCGCTGCAGGAGCTGCTGGAGCTGGGGTTGCTACTGGTGCCGGTGCTGCAACAGGAACAGCAACAGGTGCTACTGCAGGAGCAGCGGTTGCTGCTGGAGCAGTTGGAGCAACTGGTGCTGGAGCTGCATAAGTAGCGGCTGCGCCATCACGTGGATCGTTAATGAATGGTGGCAGTGGATCATTGCTCTGTCCCCATGCAGGAACGTTGAACTGACGCATCCAAAGAGCGATTGCGTTCTGCATAAGAAGCATAACGATAAGACCAACAACGTGACCAATATAGCCAATAACCAGGAAGATTGGTCCCATCTGAATGAAGCCGCGTGCAAGAAGAGCAAGCACGACAAGACCAAGCTGCTGCTGGCTGGAAATATTCTGAGTTCTTGCAATGGCCATAGCCTGAGCACCAATGTTAACGAACATACTAATTGCAGCGCTACCACCAATGATTCCCATAATGATAGAGGTAACAATGCCAAGTACAATGCCCATACCAAAGATACGGAACAGACCGCCCATGTCGTGCTTGATCATCTCAAAGATGTTCTTAAAAGCAAAACCTGCAGAGATGCGACCATAAACTGATGCGCGGACCTGAACAACATTGATGCACAGTGGATACACAAATGCTGCAACAATGAAGACTGGAATAAGAATCAGATTGATAACTGGAATGAAAGAAAGAATTCCAGTAGCAATGCTGTATGCCAGACCAAATGCAAGTGCAATAACAACTGCCTTGAAGCCGGTAACAATATAGGTACCAAACTTAAGGTCTTTCTGCTTTGGACCAGCATTGATGCCCCATGCAGTTACGCGTGCAGTCTCAAGTGCATAGCCAACAAGTGCAAGAATTCCGACAACTGGAATAAGACCAAACAGAGCCATAATAAGGACAGGCTTCCACCAACCCTTTTCCAGAGTCAGAAGTGCCCAGGAGCGTGCAAAGTAGCGATCGCGCCTGTAGCCATTCAACTCATCTGCTGAAACAGCCATTTAACTCTCCCCTCGTGTCAAAAAAGATGACATCGAATTACAAAGCCTAAACATTCTATATAAAATCGAAAAATAAATATATCTTTATTGGTAACAATTAATCAAATAAAAATGTTAAATGGCGGAGGAGGAGGGATTCGAACCCTCGTACCCCTAGAAGGGGTAAACGGTTTTCGAGACCGCCGCATTCAACCACTCTGCCACCCCTCCGAAGGGTGAAACGGCGCCCGTAGGCGCCGTGAAAATTCTGGCGGAGAGTCAGGGATTTGAACCCTGGAGACGCTTTAGACGCCTACACGATTTCCAATCGTGCTCCTTCGGCCACTCGGACAACTCTCCATATAAAACCGCACGGGACAGTATAGCGGATTTCTCACCAATATAGAACGAGAAGTTCTGTGTATTTTTAATACTTGTGTAGTATTGTCATACTCATAAAAACAAAAACACCAGTAGGAGGTATGGATGCCACCGTTTTTCTCGCCATATGGCACAGATGCAATTTCTGTGAGCATCCCCTACTGGCTAGACCTTCTAACGGTAATTATTGGTGCAATCTCGGGAATCTTGGTTGCAAGAGATCGTCACTTAGACCTTGTGGGCTTTGTGGGTCTTGGTCTTTTGGGTGGTCTGGGTGGCGGGCTTATCAGGGACGTCATGATGCAAGAAGGTGGCGTCTACATGCTCAACTCGCCCTACGCCATTCCGGCTGCCGTTTTTACCGCTGTCTTGCTGTTTATGTTCCCTGAGCCGCTTGACAGATTCCCTCGCATGCTTGAGTGGACCGACATTATCTCCGTTGGCCTCTTTGCTGTTGTTGGTACCGATAAAGCCCTGGTATATCACCTGCTTCCCTTCTCGGTCATTCTGATGGGAAGCATTACGGGCGTTGGTGGCGGTATGCTTCGCGACGTATTTCTTGGCAACATCCCTCGTATTTTCCAGCGAAGCAATCTCTACGCGTTTTGCGCAGTTGCTGGCGCTACCTCCTACTGGGCGCTTGTCTCTTATGTAGGCGTCACAAAAATTTGGGCGGCAGTTGTCTGCGTTGTAGTTACCGTTGGCCTCAGACGCTGGTCGCTTAAATACAACGTGCTTTCACCTGCAGATGTTGACCTTACGCCGCATGTCATGCGCAGCGTCAACAAACTGCGTCACAAGACACAAAAGCCAGGCAAGCAGCCTGAGCAGAACGGTCCCTCAAAGTAGCGCCTAGCCGCAATCGGACGGTCTTTGAACGGTTTTGGGCGGTTTTGCATCGCCCGTACACATCGTTTAACTGCGCTTTATTTAAAACTCACCTAAAACAAAACTGGCGAGAAACCCTTGCGGCTGCAAGTTTTTCTCGCCAGATTGATTGTCTGTAAACGACGCTGTTACTTCTTAACCATGCCGTTGCGGACTGCCCACTTACGGCGCTCAGTCTCGGAAAGAATACGCTTACGCATGCGGATGTTTTGTGGCGTGATCTCGACAAGCTCGTCGTCCATGATGTACTCCAGAGCCTCTTCCAGCGTAAACAGGCGTGGAGGAGTCAGCTGAACTGAAATGTCTGCAGTTGAAGACCTCTGGTTGCCCAAAGACTTGGTGCGCGCAATGTTAACAACCATGTCGCCTGGCCTTGAACGCTCACCAACCAGCATGCCTTCGTAGCACTCAACGCCTGGAGCAACAAAGAGCTGGCCGCGCTCCTGAAGCGTACCAAGTGCGTACGCAACGGCCTTCTCGGTAGACATAGAGATCATGGCGCCGTTCTGGCGGCTACCAATATCACCTGCAAAAGGACCGTACTCAAGGAAGGTGTGGTAGAAGACGGCGTCACCGTGAGTAACGTTCATGACGCGGGTCTTAAGACCCATGATGCCGCGGGTTGGAATCTTGAACTCAAGGTGCGTCTGAGTCTCGCCAGTGTCCATGATGGACATGGTACCGCCAACGTTACCAAAGACCTCAATGACCTTGCCGGCATACTCTGGGTTGCACTCAACAACGGCCTGCTCAATAGGCTCAAGCGTGTGACCCTGGGCATCCTTCTTGAACAGAACGCGAGGACGACCAACCTGGAATTCAAAGCCCTCACGACGCATGCTCTCCATAAGAACGGAAAGGTGAAGAATACCACGGCCAGAAACCTCAATACCGGTCTTATCAGGAAGCTCCTCAATGCGCATGGTGACGTTATTCTCGCGTTCTGTCATCAGACGCTCTTTGAGCTGACGGCCACCAACAATGTCTCCCTCACGGCCAACAAGTGGCGAGGTAGAAGGCTCAAAAATAATAGAAAGAGTTGGTGGGTCAATCTCGATTGGATCAAGCTCAACGGGATTTTCTGGATCGGTGTAAACATCACCAATATCAGTTTTATCAACGCCAACGATTGCCGCAATATCGCCTGCGTCAACCTCATCGCACTCCTTACGACCCAGGTAGTCAAAGGTGAACAGCTGCTTGACCTGGCTCATAGCGCGGGAGCCATCGTTTTTGACAACAAGAATCTTGTCACCGGTATGAACGGTTCCGGAATACACACGGCCAATACCAATGCGGCCCAGGTAATCGGAGTGATCGATGGTGACGCACTGCATAGCAAGAGGCCCGTCGATATCAACGTCTGGAGCTGGAAGGCCGTCGATAATCATGTCAAGAAGAGGGAACATATTGTCGTTGTCATCATTTGGATCAAGGCGAGCGTAACCATTAACGCCAGAAGCAAAGATGACGTGCTCCATGGTGAACTCAAGCTGCTCATCGGTTGCGCCAAGGTCCATCATAAGATCAAGAGAATCGTTGACAACAGCCTCTGGGCGAGCGCCATCGCGGTCAATCTTGTTGACAACCATCATGATAGAAAGGCCTGCGTCAATGGCGTGGCGCAGAACAAAGCGCGTCTGTGGCATAGGGCCCTCAGCTGCGTCAACCAGAAGAAGTGCGCCGTCGGCCATCTTAAGAACGCGCTCTACCTCGCCACCAAAGTCAGCGTGGCCAGGGGTATCAATGACGTTAATCTTGACGCCCTTGTACTCAATAGAGATGTTCTTTGCCAGAATGGTAATTCCGCGCTCACGCTCCTGATCATTGGAGTCCAGAATTCTTTCTTGAACCTGCTGGTTCTCGCGGAATGCATCGGTTGCCTTGAGCATCTGGTCAACCATGGTGGTTTTACCGTGGTCAACGTGGGCGATGATAGCAATATTTCTGATGTTGTCTTGACGCATAAGTCTCTATCTCTCGAAGGTATGTGCTTAGACTTGAATAATTCAGGTCCAATTTTTATCAGCTTTAGAACTTTAGTGCAATTACGTGCCTAGAGTGCCCAGAAATTTCAATGAACGCAGCTTTTTCATTACAGAAGCGGCTCAAGCTCTCCTGCCGGCGCTGGATCAGACCACACAAACTGGTCGCCTTGGCCTTTTCCGTGAACTAAAGAATATGCCGAGAAACTCTTATAGCCCTTCTCGCCAAACTCAAGAAGTACGGCATCCTCATAACCGCCCTCTTTGAGCAGCTGGATGGCTCCTTCGTATACAAGCGCATAGCGGACAGGCTCTTCAAGTCCTGCTTCTTTATCGCCCTTCTGTTTGACCAGGTCAAGCACGCGCTTATGGGCACCCTCAAGCAGCTCTTCTGGACCGTCGTCAGAGAACTCATAACTTGCAACGGTGCCTGACGCGTCCTCAACTACAAGCAAAACGTTGAGTGATTGACCATCTGCAAGCAGGTCAAACGCATCTCCAAGCAGCTCAGTTGAGAGCATATCAAGCTGGGGAGAAACTCCATCTTTGCGCTCGTTGTTTTCGGCCATGCCGCTCCTTAGCGTCGTTTTTTGTAATTATTGTTCTCTATGATACATCGCACAAGAAAAGAGGTCGAAAGCAAAAAGCCTTCGACCTCTTAGGTTTGTCAGCTATCTGTCCAAAATTGGACAGCAAGGAAGCTGCAACGGTAAAACGCCGCGCCTGAAAGCGCGTGTTTACTCTGCCAGTACCTCACGAATACGCGTGGTAACTCCCTCAAGCCTGTAGCACTCAACGTACTGACGAAGAGGACGCTTGATGTGATCGACAACAAAGCGCTGGCCATCAATATTGAACTGAGCAAGGTTCTTGTAGAGGTGCTCAGTTGCAGCCTTGACCTCGTCGTCATTGAACGCATAATGACCAGAAATATCAAGAATATCCAGCGACAGTTTGTGATCAGCAAGAATCTGCTCAACAGTCAGATTAACCTGATCGCCAACCATCCACTTACGCCAACGCTCGGTCTCAATTGCCTTGACCAGCAGGGTATTCCTCAAGCCAGAAACCTCATCCGCTTTCAGGAGGCCTTCTTTGACCAGAAGATCTTCGACATCGCAAAGCTTCAGATATGCGCGAGTCTCCTCTGTTCCGTACTGTGGAGCTACGTTTGATGCGGTGACATTTGCAGGAGTGTGCTCAAGCAGCGTCACGTCATCAAGGTAATCTGCGTTGTGTTCCTTGAGACCAACACCGTAGCTCTTAGCCATCTCAGCAAGGCTAATAGCGGCCTCAAAATCGTAATGTCCAACCTGCTCGGTAAGACGCGTAAGCGTTCCTGTCTGTCCAACAATAAAGGTTGGCATAGGCAGGCCCTTAGCGGTGAGCTCGCTCTTAAGCTGTTCAATAAAGGTGTGGTACTTATCAGTAGAGGTTAAGCCGCCGTTTGTTTCCTCGGTACCAACCTCATAGCCAATCTCAGGAAGACCGCGAGAAACACGTTCTTTCTCGCACCACTCAATCAAATCAACTGTACGGCGAAGAACCACATCAAGCGGAATAACCTTGCCAATCTCAAAAGGATCCTTAGTTGGGTCAATCATCAGCAGGTCAAAACCGTTAAGCATGTCGGCAAGATAAGACTTCTTGGCAAGCTCCATGGCCTCATCTTCTGGAAGGTGAGCGTTACGCTCCTCGTCGCGCTGCCAAGGGCCACCGTGGTCGCGGCAGAGATAATATAGACCGTCAAAGCCAACCTTCTGAGCTGCTTCAGCAATATCTTCCGAGAAACGCTTCTGATCCCAAGAATTTACGTATCCTCCACCAAGTTCATCAAGGTCTACCTGGTTTCGAGATGCAATAAACATCAGAGGAAAATCGCAGTCTCTACCAAGTTCAAAAGCTGCCTGGAGCAGGTTGGGCGACATTGGTCCAATTCCTAACAGCGTGGCGGACTTTCCTGTGTCCTGAAGCTTAAGCAACCCTTCAACAGCTTTTTTGATTGGTAGTTTTTCCATATTTACCCCTTCCCAAGAGTGTTTCTTGGTAATAAGAAGGGCGTGGGGGTTGAATCCCTACGCCCCTCTCCTTTTAACTTCAATTTTTAAGGTCTAAGACCAAAAGATACATGCGTTTCTCGCTATGTATTACTTGTTGTCCTCAAGCTTTGGCTTGGTAAGAACAAGAATTGCAACACCTACTGCAACGCCAATTGCCATATCAAGGGTGTAGAGGGCAATGTTGTTTGTAGCTGCAGCAACAATCATGCCACCGTGAGGAACAAAGCACTCAATACCATGCCAAGCAGCAAGGCCAGCACCAACTGCAGAACCAATCATGATTGCAGGCAGGGTGTGTGCAAGATCCTTAACAGCAAATGGAATTGCGCCCTCGGTAATACCGATGAGTCCCATAAAGACTGCGGAGATGCCCATCTGTCTATCAGTGTCGTCAAACTTACTGCGAGCAATAAGAGATGCAACACCGCAGACCAGTGGAGGAATAGCAACTGCAACACGGAATGCACCGTTAGGACCATAAACACCTGCGGTCATAAGAGCCATGGTGAAGGTAGAAGCAGTCTTGTTAACTGGGCCACCCATATCAAATGCGGTCATCAGGCCAATTACAATGCCAAGCACAACTGCAGAGCCACCCTGAAGGCTTGAAAGCAGGCTTGTCAGCCAGTCCATGAAGGCGCCAAGTGGAGCTGCCAAAACATAGATGTAAAGCATGCCAAGAGCAAGCGAAGACAAGCTTGGGATGATCAGAATTGGCATGATGGTACGAATGGTGTTATTGACCTTCCAGCTCTTCATCCACTGGACAAGGTAACCAGCAGCAACGCCAAGAACCATTGCGCCCAAGAAGCCAGTAGAAACCTGAACCTCACCTACAGGAACAGGATTGCTTGCCAGGTAACCAAGGACAAAGCCAGGTGCCAGAGCAGGCTTTCCGCCCAAAGAATAGGCAATGTAAGCAGCAAGGACAGGAATCATCATCTTGATGCCGGCCATACCAATAAGGTTAAGGCTCTGCATCAAAGGATTGGTGACTTCAATACCGTCTTTTCCTGCAGTTCCGGTAGCTAGCGAGAAAGCCAAGAAGACTCCGCCAACTACGACAATAGGAATAAAGTACGAAACACCAGTGTTAAACGCCTTTAGAAGGTCTTTTCCGACCTTGCCCAAAACTGAGGGACTCTTTTCCTCTGCCATGGGTTTCTCCTCTCTTCTTCCTTGCGTTATCACTTACGCGCTTGCTACTCAGCCAGCGCAACTACCTGATCAATAACCTTTGCTGGATTCGCAATAGCAAGCGAAGGATCCAACGTTAGAACGCGACCCTCGTCGCGTTTCTCGTCAAAACGCTCGTCGCCTTCGATGCCAATTGCAATGGCGAGAAGAACAACGTCGGCAGCGTCAACTTCGTCCTGCTCAAGCTCGTTCTCAATACCGTAACCACCCTGAGCCTCTACCTTGAATTCATAGCCGCGACGCTCACATTCTTTCTCGATAGCCTCTTTTGCCATCCAGGTGTGAGCAATTCCAACCGTGCAAGCGCATACAGCAACGACGTTCATGGTTATGTCCTCTCGCAAAGTAAGTTGTGAGCCCCTAAGCGGGGCGCACGAGCACGTCTTTTGACGACGTACGTTTCCAACTCATACTTTGCATTGTTTCAATCTTTTTTGAAAGAAGATTTCGGTAAACGTCTAATCTACCTTGTGTTATGATGAATTTTGTTAAACGTTTAACCAACGTAGAATCCAGCACACTCACTAACGTTGGTATTTTGCAAGTACATTGTAAAAATTTCGGTGAAATGAGCGCCAATGTCTAAGACCACTATCATTGACCTTGCAAAATTAGCAAATGTTTCCATTGCCACCGTCTCAAATTACCTTAATGGACACTTTGAGAAGATGTCCGAAGCAACTAAGCAACGTATCAAAAAAGCAATTGAAAATACGGGATATATCCCAAGTGCCCAGGCTCAAGCAATGGTTAAAAAGAGCTCTGGAATTATTGCTGTTCTCATATTGGACAACACTAATGCCTGGGCTGCCCAAATGACCAACGGTATTGAAGACGCTGCTCTTGAGGCCGGATATCAGACAATTATTTGTAATTCTCGCTTTGACCCCACGCTTGAAGCCGACTGGGTTGAGAAAATGCTCTCAATTGGAGCAGATGGTATGCTCATTCAGCCCACCAATCAGTTCAGAGCGGTAGACAGGCGCATTGCTAAAGTTGGAAAACCGGTTGTCTATTTTGACTGCGACCTAATCACCCTTAATACTTCCTGGATAAAAAGTAACCTCTACGACGGAGTTTATTCAGCCGCAACACACTGCGTCGAGCGTGGGTACGAAAACTTTTTAATCATTGGTGGAGAGCCAAAAGGTCGCACCAGGATTGAACGAGAATCTGGCTTCACCGATGCTTTAGAGGCCTCAAGTAAACCTTATGAGCGTCTCACTATAGAGCAAAGCACGTTATCTATCCCTGAAATCACGCAATGGCTTAACAACCACATTCTTCCATCAAAGAAAACGCTGGTGTTTGTGCCAAATCAGTGGGCGCTCAAGAGTGTCTATAGCGCGCTGCATGCCTATGAAAAGGTAATTCCAGAGCAAGTTGGTCTGTTGGGATTCAATAACACTGATTGGACCGATTTACCTGCTAAAAGCATCTCAACTATTG
Organism: Atopobium sp.; assembly: GCA_015258715.1. Classification (GTDB taxonomy): domain Bacteria; phylum Actinomycetota; class Coriobacteriia; order Coriobacteriales; family Atopobiaceae; genus Lancefieldella. Next base: position 94,785 of record JABZHR010000003.1, on the reverse strand, counting down.
TTGAACCCGTCTATGAAGAGGGTTATGCCGCTTGCAAAATGCTCCTTAAAAGAATCAAAGACCCCTCGCTTGAGCCCGACCACAAACTGCTCACGTGCAAGCTTAATTGGCTCAAATCAACCATCTAATCATAACCACCCGCATAGCGGGTGGTTTGCTCTTAGGGTATAACCCTAATTATACTTGCCCAGGACTCAAGTCCTTTGCCCTTCACTTCGTTCAGGTCACAATAGCAATGTAACACCGGCAGCCAGTTAAACTGGCTGTCTAGCTAGATTATTTATCGAAGGGATTTTCATATTCCTTCAAACTTAATTTATCCTGAGCTATATCGGCGTTTTCTTGTTCGCGAATATATTTTCTTATTGTCGCCTCATTAAGACCTACGGTTGATACATAGTAGCCTTCAGCCCAAAACTTTCTATTACCATACTTATATTTAAGGTTTGCATGTCTGTCGAACATGAGCAGTGAGCTTTTACCTTTTAAGTAACCCATAAAACTTGAAACGCTTATCTTAGGTGGGATACTCACAAGCATGTGTATATGATCTGGCATGAGGTGACCTTCTAGAATTTCCACCCCTTTCCAGTCACAAAGCATCTTGAGTATTTCTCGAAGGTCTTCTCTGTATTTGTTATAAATGACTTTCCTTCTATACTTTGGTGTAAACACAATGTGGTATTTACATAACCATTTTGTGTGCGCAAGGCTATTGGCCTTATGTGCCATAGCTACTCCTTCCTTCTTGGCTATTAGTGACCTGAACAATCGCTATGCTAGAAGGAAGGATTTTAATTTGCAAAGCAAAAAGTATTCTCCACCCGCATAGCGGGTGGTTTTGTGTTTCGCGCGTTACACGCGCTCAACAGGCTAAAGCCTCGAAACAAAAATGGCGAGAAGACCAACTGATCTTCTCGCCATACGTTACTGCTTTAACTCAAACACTTACAGAACGTGGACCTCGTCCTTGGTAAAGTCAACAAAGGCGTGGTCGCCAACGTTGTAAATCTTGTGGGTACGAGGGTTGAAGTCCGTAATCTTAATGAGCGTATCTCCAACCATAACGTGGTAGTTCTGATAGTGGCCCATGAAGCGAGAAAGCACTACCTCGCAGGCAAGCGTTCCCTCATCAGCAAGGCGTGCGGACTCTGGGCGAAGAACAATGCAGCATTCCTTACCCTTGTCCAAGTGAGAACATCCACTGGCCTCAAACTCATGGCCTTCAAAGCGGCAAAGTGCAGTCTCAGAGTCAAGCTTATCTGCAATGGTTGCGTGCAAGAAGTTTGACTCACCAATAAAGTCTGCAACAAACTCATCTGCTGGGTGATAGTAAACCGTCTGAGGATCGCCAACCTGATCCACAACACCCTTTTTCATAATGATGATGTTGTCTGAAAGTGCCATTGCCTCTGACTGGTCATGTGTGACGTAGATGGCGGTAATGCCAGCCTCCTGCTGAATGCGACGAATCTCGTTACGCATGTCAACGCGGAGCTTTGCATCCAGGTTTGAAAGAGGCTCGTCAAAAAGAAGAACGCTTGGCTCAATAACCAGAGCACGCGCCAAAGCAACACGCTGCTGCTGACCGCCAGAAAGCTGGTTGGTCATACGCTCTTCCATGCCCTCAAGTCCAACAAGACCCAGGATATGAAGGACCTTCTCGCGAATTACTGCCTTATCCATTTTGCGGAGCTTGAGGCCATACGCAACATTGTCAAAGATGTTGTAGTGAGGAAGCAGCGCATAGCTCTGGAACACCATTGCCGTATCGCGCTTGTTTGGAGTGAGCTCATCAATCTGCTCGTCGCCGAGGAAAATCTTTCCCTCATCAGGGCTTTCAAAACCAGCAATCATGCGCAAGATAGTGGTCTTTCCGCAGCCAGAAGGGCCAAGCAGTGTTACAAACTCGCCAGGAGCAATAGTGATGTTAGCGTCTTGAACTGCGTAGAAGTCTTTGCCAGTCTTCTGATCCTGATAAATCTTGGAAATGTGCTCAAGGCGAACGCCTTTTTTCTCTGTAGCCATGTGTTACTCCTCCTTGAGTGCTCGGCTGGTGCCAAAGTGTTTGATGGCCCAATTCATAAGCAATACCGAGCCATAGGTAATAACAATCAGAATTGTTGCAAAGGCGCAGGCCATACCATATGAACCCTTGCCCGCAAACTCATTGATCTGAACAGTAATGAGCAGGAACTCTGGTGTGACCAAGAGAATAACTGCGGAAATTGCGGTGATGGAACGAACAAACGCCGTTACCAGGCCCGACAAGAACGAGTCTTTAATCAGCGGTAGCGTAACGGTCATAAACACCGTAAAGCTGTCGGCACCCATGTCATATGCGGACTCTTCAATTGATTTATCAATCTGACGAAGCGCCGAGATACCAGAGCGCGTTCCTGTAGGAAGCGAACGTACGACAAAGACAATAATCAAGATAAGTCCCGTGCCATACAGGCCTTGCAAAAATCCTGTGTGCATGACACCACTTGAGAAACCGCGAATGTAACCAACGCCCAAAACCGTACCAGGAACTGCCATGGCAAGCATGGAAACCGCCTCGATAAAACCACGGCCACGGAAGCGGCGCTTTACTACCAGATAAGAAATAATCATCGAAAGCAGAGCGGTAATTGGTGCTGCAATAAGCGAGAGCGTAAACGAATCGCTAAATGCCTGTAGTCCGTGATACTTGGTAAATACCTGTTCAAACCATTTGGTAGTTAGTTCGTAATTAGAACCCCAGGAACGGACAAACGAACCATAAGGAACGCAGAGGTACATGCCAATAACAAAGAGTGCTACCAGCGCGCAAAGGATAGTGAGCGGGATGCGAACAGAGTTGTCTGTAATGAGCATCCTAGCTCGTGTTGCTTTGCCTGAGAGCGTGGACGTGCTCTTTGCTTCCAGTACAAACTTCTGAACAACAAACATAAGCAGCGTGATGGAAAGAAGAACAACAGCCATAGCAGCTGCGCCCTGCTTGTCATACGCGCCTGTAATTTGCAGGTAAATGGTTGTTGCTAGGGTATCGTACGAACCACCAATAATCATTGGGTTAGCAAAGTCTGCGATTGACTCAATAAATGAGACGAGAAAAGCGTTGCCCAAGCCAGGCAAAATAAGAGGTAGCGTGACGCTAGTAAATACCTTCCAGCGGCTTGCTCCCATGTCACGGGCTGCTTCTTCTAGAGATGGGTCAATGTTTTTAAGCAGACCCTTAAGCATCATGTAGCACACAGGGAAGAACGACATGGTCTGAACAATAAAAATGCCCCAGAAACCATAGATGTTGTTGTCAAAAATTCCCAAAAGACCTCGAGTAATCAGGCCTTTCTTGCCAAACATCATAATCATAGAAAGCGAGAGAACAAATGGCGGAGAAACAACAGGAAGCATGGAAACCACGCGGAAAAGTCCTGTCATAAACTTTGTGCGAAGCTTTACGTACACTTCAACATACGCAAAAAGAAGACCAATAAGCGCTGATAAGATGCCTACCGCAAAACCAACTCTGAGCGTATTGGTAATTGCGCGATCAAACGAAGGCAAAGCCAAGATGCGCGTAAATACATCAAAGCTAATCCCATTATCGGAGACTACAGAGTCAACCATAAGAATGGCAAGTGGATACAAAATAAATAGGGTTAAGAAGGCGATAAGAACGACAATGGTCGTTATCAAAATTGGATCGCCAAGGAGCTTTTTTCGCTCAAGTCGAGCGCTCTGGGATTTTGCCATGCTGGTCCTAACTCTGAAACACTAAACCTATACGCAAAGCTCTATGTGGAACTGGGTAGGCAGATCTCTGCCTACCCAGTATAATCTGCCACTCAAAGCTTGAGCAACAACATTGTTTGTTTGCTCGACGGCGCTGGTTTTACTCCGTCTTGAAGCGACTGTCTCCGCCACCAAGAGCTTCCATAACGTCCTTGACATACTGCTCGGTGTGCTTCTTGGCATCCTCGAAGTTGTAGTCCATGACGTTGTTTGGATCAAGGCCGTACTCAGTAGCAATCTCAGGCTGCTTTGCGTTGTCAATTACCAGGAACTGGTAAGAGCCGTTCTTCTGAGCAAGGTCAACGCATGCTGGTGAGAGTGCATACTCAATCCAGAGCTTAGCTGCGTTTGGATGTGCAGCGCCCTTGAAGATTGCGGTTGCGCCAACCTCGTATGATGCGCCAGAGCTTGGAATCTGAAGACCAACATTCTCATGCTCTTGGTCAACAATCTGATAAATGCCGTCATGGAGCATACCAATTCCGATGGTGCACTCGCCTGTTCCGATAGCCTTAGAAGGACCAGAACCACTCTTGGTGTACTGAGCAATATTCTTATCAAGATCAACAAGATACTGAATGCCCTGGTCATGACCGTACTTCTGAATAACGGTGTTGATGATCAGCTTTGCAGTACCTGCGGTGTTGTAGTTAGAAGACCAAATAAGGCCCTTATACTTAGGATCGATAAGGTCTTTGTAATCCTGAGGAACATCAAGCTTAAGGCGCTGAAGCTCATCCTTATCGTACAGAATGCCCAGAATACCCTTATAAATTCCGTACCAGTCTTTATTGGTACTCTTGAACTTATCGGAAATAAGATGTGATGCATTCTTTGGCTCATACTGCTCAAGAAGGCCCTTTGAAGAGGTGACATTGTAAGGATCGGTTGTTCCGCCAAACCAGACGTCAGCTGATGGATGACCGTTCTCTTCCTCAATCTTTGCAGCAACTTCTCCAGTTGAGAGACGCTGTGCCTGAACATCAATGCCGTACAGGCTCTTGAAGTTTGCACAAACTGCGTTTATGTACTCTTCCTCGCAAGAGCCATAAACAATTAGCTTACCTTCTTCTTTTGCTGCCTTTACCAGCTCTTCTGGTGCACCAACAGCATCGGTAGAGTTGGTGTCAGATTCTTTTTTCTCGCTAGTATCAGAATCGGACTTTTTGCAGGCTGTGATACCCAAACCTGCTACAACTGCGCTGACACCAAAAAAGTTGCGACGAGTAAGGTTTGACATAAGAACTCTTTTCTCTCCTTGTGGTTATCCACAGCTCCAATGAAAAGAACATACTCCTGTGTAAATCGTACTCAAATTTTTTCGAAAATATTTCAACTATTCGATAAGTGGCTGATATTGGCGGCTATCGGTATGTTTTTGACGTCTAAGCAAAAAGGCCAGGGAGAAAATCCCCGGCCTTGAACATTTGGTGGAGAATAGGGGGATCGAACCCCTGACCTCAGGCTTGCAAAGCCCGCGCTCTCCCAGCTGAGCTAATTCCCCGTACTGGCTTCTGGTTGGGCCCAGAAGGTTTTAATAATCACCCCAACGGCGACTCGGCTAACGTTGGGGTGACTATTGTCACATAAAGTGGTGGGCCTGACAAGGTTTGAACTTGTGACCTCCCGGTTATCAGCCGGACGCTCTGACCAACTGAGCTACAGGCCCAACGCAGGGAAAAATAATACCTCCATAATTCTCATAGGTCAACACTTTTTTTGTTTTGTTTTAAAGTTTCTTGAAACTGGGTATGAAAGCAGAACAGAGAGTCGTAGACTATCTGCCCAAAGATTGATAAAAGACGTGCTATTTGGAGTATTTGTGTCGCTGAAGCGTATGGACATACAGACAGTTGTTGTTGGAGGAGGACCTATCTCTTCCGTAATTGTTCTGCGTCTTCATGACCCGCGTGGCGTCTCTTCTTTAAGTCTTCCTATCAAAATTGGCAACATTGAGGCATCTGCTATCAGCCTAGGTATTGATCAAGAATCTACCGAGAGACCTCTGACACATGACCTTCTCCGCTCCGTTCTTGATTCTCTAGATGCAGATATTAAAAGCGTGCGCATTGTAGGCGTCCGCGGCACCACGTTCTTCTCGCAAATTGAGCTCATCTCCAAAGAGGGAGAGCATATTTACGTGGACGCTCGTCCGTCCGACGCAATTGCGCTGGCAGTAAGGACAAACGCTCCCATCTTTGCAGACGAGAGTGTTCTAGAAATTGCTGCTGCTCCAGACTTTACTGATGTCGAGAAGGACGTTCAGGCCCAAGAGCTTGAGGAATTCCGTCAGTTTATTGAGGATGTCTCTCCTGAGGATTTCTCATAAGTCCTGCTCTAGGGCGGATTTTAAACAATTGACTCATCTTTTATATAAAAATCATTACCGTTAGCGCGCTGATTTTCTCGGTAAACGAAAAGAGCCCAAGGGAATTACCCCTTGAGCTCTTCAAATTACGTATAGCTGAAATGCTTATTCGTCATCATCCAGCAGTGAATCGTCCAGTACTTCCTCTTCATCCCCAAGGTCAACGGACTCTGCCTCATCAGCATCACGAGCGCCGGCGGCCATCAGGTCAAGCATACCTTGGTTCTCTGCGTGCTTAGGAGCCTTCTTCTTGTTGGCAACCATGCGAGCAACAGCAGAAACAACGTCGCTACCAGAGAGATTCATAACCTTGACACCCTGCGTAGAGCGGCCCAGCTTGGAGATATCGCCAGCCTTAACGCGGATTACAACGCCCTCCTCGGACATGATCATAATCTCGTGTTGAGGACCAACAACGCGGCAGGCAACCAGGTTACCCTTCTTCTCCGTCATTGTGATGGTAAAGACGCCCTGGCCACCACGCTTATGGACTGGATACTCAGAGATTGCGGTGCGCTTTCCGTAGCCCTTCTCGGTAATAACAAAGAGGTCGCCATTGCCGTTGGTAATCTCCATGCCAAGCATAGTTGCATCGCCCTTGAGCGTAATACCACGGACACCCGAGGTGCCACGGCCCATGCTTCTTGCCTCTGCCTCATCAAACAGGATTGCCTTGCCGTCAGAAGAGCATAGAACAACCTTGTCACCAGGGTGGACACGGCGGACGTTAACAAGCTCGTCGCCATCCTTGAGGTTGATTGCAATGAGGCCGTCCTTGCGTGTACGGTCGTACTCAGACATTGCTGTCTTCTTGACCATACCCTGCTTGGTAGCAAACATCAGGTAGTTATCTTCTGGGAAGTCGCGGGTAGTAATAACCGCCTTGACCTTCTCGCCCTCTGCAAGCGTCTCGATAACGTTGATGATGGCGCTACCCTTAGTAGTTCTGTTACCAACAGGAAGCTCGTGGACCTTAAGGCGATACACCTTACCAAAGTTAGTAAAGAACAGCACGTAATCGTGGGTGGAAGCAACAAAGAGGTTCTCGACAAAGTCGTTCTCTTTAAGAGAGACACCCTGAACACCCTTGCCGCCACGCTTCTGGGAGCGATAAATCTCAACAGGAACGCGCTTTACATAGCCTGCGTGAGTGACGGTAACAACCATATCCTCTTCAGCGATAAGATCCTCAACGTCCAGGTTCTGAATGTCCTGGTCAGAGATTTGTGTGCGGCGCTTGTCGGCGTAGCGGTTGGAAATCTCACGGAGCTCATCAGCGATAACAGCCAGAATCTTTTCCTCGTGGGCGAGAAGATCCTCGTAGTAGGCAATATCAAGCCTGAGTTGGGAAATCTCATCAACAAGATCTTGACGTGCCAGGCCGGTAAGGCGACGCAGACGCATCTGAAGGATTGCTTCGCCCTGAATCTCATCCAGGCCAAAGCGCTCGTTCATGCGCTTCTTTGCCTCGGTATCATCTTGCGAGCTGCGGATGATGTGGACAATCTCGTCGATGTTATCAACTGCGGTCAGAAGGCCTTCCAAAATATGGACGCGCTTCTGAGCCTTATCCAGGTCAAACTCAGTACGACGGCGTACGACATCAATCTGGTGATCAATGTAGTGACGCAGAATCTCGCGGAGAGAAAGCGTACGAGGAACACCGTCAACCAAGGCCAGGTCAATGATGCCAAAGTTGGACTGGAGTTGAGTCTTCTTATACAGGTTATTCAGAACAACCTGTGGTACCGCATCACGCTTAAGGTCCAAAACAATGCGCATGCCCTTACGGTTGGACTCATCGCGCATGTCGGAGATGCCTTCAATTTTCTTCTCGTTGACTGCCTGAGCAATCTTCTCCTGAAGAAGACCCTTGTTAACCTGGTAAGGAATCTCGGTAACAACAAGGCGCTGACGACCACTCTTAACCTGCTCAACATGGACTTTTGCGCGGACCGTAATAGAACCGCGACCAGTCTCGTAGGCGTCCTTGATGCCCTGAGTACCCATGATGATGCCGCCTGTTGGGAAGTCAGGACCAGGTAGAACGGTCATGAGTTCCTCTGTGGTTACGTCAGGGTTCTCAATCATCATGCAGACAGCGTTGGTTACCTCACCAAGGTTGTGAGGAGGAATGTTGGTAGCCATACCAACTGCAATACCTGAAGAACCGTTAACCAAAAGATTTGGGAAACGAGCAGGAAGAACTGCTGGCTCTGTCAATGATTCATCATAGTTTGACTGAAGGTCAACGGTATTCTTGTTAAGCTCTGCCAGCATCTCCATAGCACTTCTGGTAAGGCGTGCCTCGGTATAACGCATTGCTGCTGGTGGATCGCCATCGATAGAACCAAAATTTCCGTGACCATCAATCAGAGGAAGTCTCATCGAGAAGTCCTGAGACATACGAACCATAGAGTCATAAATAGCGGAGTCACCGTGTGGGTGGTATTTACCCATGACTTCACCGACTGCCCATGCAGACTTCTTATGTGGACGGTTTGGCGTAATGCCAGCCTCACTCATTGCGTACAAAATACGGCGGTGAACAGGCTTTAGACCGTCTCGAACATCTGGAAGTGCACGAGCAACAATAACGGACATGGAATACTCAAGGAAGGAAGTCTTCATCTCTGAGGACAAGTCGGTTGGCTTAAGGGTGCCACCGTGAATGTCAGAGAGGTCAAGACGAGTACCAGCCTCATCAGAGATGATGTGTGAAGTCTCTCCGGTTATGAGATTTACTCCAGTCTCTGGATCAAACTCGTCAGAGTCTTCTTCTACCTCGTCATCTTCGTATTCTTCATCCATATCATTTTGTGCATCGAGGTCTTGGTCCTCATCTGCACCAAAAAGATCATCATTCATATTTTTATCGTCTGCCACAAGTTACCCTTTCATTTTCTGTCTAATGATTTAGCGAGAAACCATTAAATGTCCAGGAAGCGGACGTCTTTTGCATGTGTTTGGATGAAGTCTTTACGCTTCTCAACCTGGTTGCCCATAAGGTCGGAAACTGCACGATCAGCTGCAAGAGCATCATCAATGGTTACCTTCAGAAGAATGCGGTTCTTTGGCTCCATAGTGGTTGCCCACAGCTGCTCTGGATCCATCTCACCAAGACCCTTATAACGCTGAATAGTGAACTTGGTGTTGTCCTCAAACTTCTTTGTCTCAAGAGCAAGCTCTTCATCGGTATAGATGTATTTGCCGTTCTTCTTACCCTTTGGCTTGATCTGATACAGAGGAGGCTGAGCAACGTAGATATAACCTGCGTCAATCATTGGCTTCATATAACGATAGAAGAAGGTAAGCAGAAGAATTCTAATGTGAGAGCCGTCAACATCAGCATCGGTCATGATGACAATCTTGTGATAACGAGCTTTCTCAATATTAAATTCATCACCAACACCAGTACCAATAGCAGTAATCAAGGAAGTGATGGTGTCAGAAGAAAGTGCGCGGTGAGCCTGTACGCGCTCGACATTCAAAATCTTTCCGCGAAGTGGAAGAACTGCCTGGATAGAACGGTCACGTGCCATCTTTGCAGAACCACCTGCGGAGTCACCCTCGACGATGAAGAGCTCAGTCATCTCTGCATCACGTACGGAGCAGTCTGCAAGTTTTCCTGGAAGAGCCGCAGACTCAAGAAGTCCCTTACGACGTGTTGCTTCACGAGCTTTACGAGCAGCAAGACGACCTTTTGCAGCCTGAGATGCTTTTTTAAGAATCTCTTTTGCCTGGTTTGGATGCTCTTCAAGGTACTCTGAGAGGCCCTGAGTAACAATCTTGTTGGTAAGCGTTCTCATATAAGAACTACCAAGCTTTGCCTTTGTCTGGCCTTCAAACTGAGGATCTGGTAGCTTAACTGAAATAACTGCAGTTAGACCCTCACGAATATCGCCACCCTCAAGCTTAGGATCTTTCTCTTTAAGAATTCCCTGCCTGGTACCGTAATCATTTATTACCTTAGTAAGAGCGGTACGGAAGCCCTCAAGGTGCATTCCGCCTTCCTCAGTAAAAATATCATTAGCAAAAGAAAGAGTTCTATCACTGAATTCAGTATTCCACTGAATAGCTACCTCTACCTCACCCATCTGAGACATTGGAGCATCAGGGTCTGACTTACCTTCAATATAGATAGGGCGAGAAAGTCCTGGTAAGACAGTTTTCTCGTCATTAAGGTACTTAACAAAGTCGATGATGCCGCCAGCGTACTGGAAGTCAACCTGACGAGGAGTAAGCTCACGCTCATCAACGAGGGTAATCTTAAGGTTCTTATTAAGAAATGCAGTCTCCTGCAGGCGATCACGAAGCGTATCAAAGTTATACGTAGTGGTCTCAAAGATCATGTCGTCTGGCCAGAAGGTAATGGTAGTTCCGTTAGATTTTGAAGTACCAATTTCCTTCATCTTCTGAACGGTTTTACCGCGCTCAAAGACCATCTCGTAGATTTTGCCATCGCGCTTAACCTGTGCAACAAGCTTCTTTGAAAGTGCGTTTACAACAGAGACACCAACGCCGTGAAGACCACCAGAAACTTTATAAGCGTTGTTATCAAACTTACCACCTGCATGAAGGATAGTAAGAACAACCTCAAGAGTTGGAATTTTTTTCTGAGGGTGGAGGTCTACAGGAATACCACGACCATTATCTTCAACAGAAATTGAGTTATCAGGATGGACGGTGACCTTGATTTTGGAACAATAACCAGCCATTGCCTCATCGACTGAGTTATCTACAATCTCCCAAACAAGGTGGTGCAGACCAGAAGCTGAAGTTGTACCAATATACATTCCTGGGCGCTTACGAACCGCCTCAAGGCCTTCAAGAATCTTAATCTCTGTACCGTCATACTTATTTTCTTTTGCCACGTAAGTCCTCTCTTCAATTGTGAGCGGAATGATATACGTATTTTACTATGAAATCGCCAAAATCAACTCGGCACAGAGAAATTTCATTGTTTAAACAGTAATATTGTATATCTGAGAGGCTCTGTAAAGAGATTTAAGGACAGATTAGTGACAGATTAGACTAAAGACTCTTTTTTTGTCTAAAACTTGCTTCAATCGCTTTATAAGCCGTTGACTTGAGTGGCTCAGAAAGACCAGAAACTAACTCAGAAATTTGTGATTTTTCTTCTGTAGTGAGTTCTGGAAGAACTTTCTTCTCTACTTTTTGACTCTGAGGTTGTTCTTTTGAGGAACCGTCTTCTTTACCAGTATGTCTATTGTATTTATCCAGCTTAAACTCAAGATCTGAAAATTCCAGGCCATGCTCTGACAACCTTGCTCTATAGATTTCTCTTTGTGCAAGAAAATCAATCATGCACATACGATTGTCTACATAAACGGTAAGTACAGGATATTCTCTACCAGCAATTTCTCTAACAAATACGCCAGTTGTGTGTTCTACTTCTCTTTCACCATTTGACTCAACCCATGCAAGATAAGCGCGACGATTTTTAGACATACTCTTAGAATCTCTGAAAGTTCCAAGCAGAGCGCTCATTAAATCTTTTGCGTTTTCATTACCACCACGCGCAGGCATTTCTTGTTGATTATTCATCGCTAAACCTAACTATCTGCGCTTTCTCTAAAATCTCTTCAGAGAAATAACCAAGGTTGGTAGTTGTAATTATGGTTTGGATGTCATGGAATGCAAACTCCATAATGGCTTTTCTGCGATCTTCATCCAACTCACTCATCACATCATCTAAAAGTAGCAGGGGTTTCTCGCCAAGTATTTCTTCTGAGAGTAAAACTTCTGCCATTTTAAGTGCTAAGACCACCGTTCTGATTTGACCCTGCGACCCAAAATTTCTAGCGTCTTTACCTTCAATCAAAAACTCAACATCATCTCGGTGAGGACCCTTAGTACTTTGCTGACGACGAATATCATCTGCGCGCGCTTCGTTTAAAGCCTGTAAAAACTGAGCAGTAATTTCTTCTCTAGAGGCTTCAAGAGAAACCTCTCCAATTGAAGAAATATAGTTCATCTCCAGGTGCTCTCCGCCAGAAAGTTCCTGGTAAATCTCGCATGTTTTCTTTGCCAGGCGCTCAAACAAATGAATGCGCGCATGAAGAAGCGTTGCTCCTCCCCTTGCAAGCGAAAGATCCCATGCATCAAGCAAATTATTATCTGGCCAATCAGATTTAAGCAGCTTATTTCTTTGCTCAACTGTCTTGATATATGCCGAGAAAACCTTGAAGTAGCTTTTATTTGCCTGGCGACCAAAGTCATCGAATTCTTCTCGGCGATATGATGCGCCACCTTTAATCATTGAAAGATCATCAGGATTAAAAAGGACCGACATCAACGTACCAGAAATATCTGCTGCCTGGCATTTCTTGCCGTTCTTTGAAAATTGGCGACGGCGTTCTGTGATGGTACAGGTATTTTCTAGCTTTCTTCCATCTCCTGTAAGCGAAATCTCTATCTTTGCCTCAGAAGTACCTGTAAGAAGGAGCTGTGATGGTGTGGGTTTTCTGAATGAATACCCAGCAGTAAGGAGTTGTAATGCCTCAACAGTATTTGTCTTACCTGCGGCGTTTTTTCCTACAAAGATAGTAGTTTGCGCAGATAAATCTATTTCTTTCGAAGCAAAACAACGAAAGTTATACAGCGAAACATGTTCAACTTTAAGTCCCACACAACCCCTATCAAATTAGAGGCGAACAGGCATCAGAAGATACAAATAGTTGACCTTACCATTTGATTTAAAGATTGCTGGCTGAGAAGGACCTTGGAGTTCAAGACGCAAAAGGTCCTTAGAAGGAGCAGCATTTACACAATCAAAGACGTAGTGGTAGTTCAAAGCGATTGAAAGAGAGTCTCCTTCAATTTGGGCCTCGATGTGCTCGGAAGACTCACCCTGATCTGGTGAGGATGCAGACAGTTTAACTTCTTTTCCATCAGCATCAACATCAAAACGTACTGATGGATTTGCCAGAGCAATAACAGATACACGCTTGAGAGCTGCAGAGAAATCTTCAACATTAATATCAACAGATGCAGTACAAGACGTTGGAAGCAGCTGCTTATAATCTGGGAAATGACCTTCAATCTTACGAGAAATGTGAGTGGTGTTTCCAAACTGGAAAACTACCTGGTTGTCTGTAGTACCAATTAAAACCTTCTCAGTCATGCTACGCATTGAGAGAACATCATGGAAAACTTCACCAGAGATAATTGCACTAAAAGATTCACCTGCTGGCGTATCTGTATTGGAATCGCAAACAGCAAGGCGGAATGAGTCGGTTGCAACAAGGCGAATAGTATTGTCTTCAACAGTGAGAGAAATTCCTTGAAGAATGGGACGAGAAGCTTCCTTTGAAGTGACACGATAGACTTTATCAACCATAGTTGATAGAAGCTGGCTTGGGAGCTCACAAGTTTTCTCAAGATCAAACTCTGGGAATTGAGCCCAATCGTGGGCAGAAAGAGTATTAAGTCTAAAAGACGAACGCTGGCATGTTACAGAAAGCGTACGATCTCCACCTTCAAAAGTAATCGCTGCATCAGGAAGGTTCTTAACAATGTTCTGGATAACCTTTCCAGAAACAACTGTCTCTCCTTCTTCTTCTACGTTTGCTGCAATCTGATGCTTAATAGAGATAGTTAAGTCACTGGACTGTAGCTCAAGCATGCCATTAAAAGCTTTGAGATAAATACCAGAGAGAATAGGAAGTGTTGTATTAGAACCAATGCCTTTAGAAACAATATCAAGTGCCGTCTGGAGAGCGGATTGACTTACGGTAAATTTCATGACGACCCTTTCTATTATTTCTTAGATAAGAATAAAAATATCGTAGTAATAATAAGCTATGTTGAAAAGAAGAAAGCTTTACATTTCTAGAGGTAGAAATATGTTTCTAGAGGTCAGATTTGTTTGCTTATTTTTGACATTCATAAACAAAGTAAAACTCCCCCTCTTAAACTCTCAACAACAAACCATTACTTCTCTTCACCAATTAACATCTTACTAACAGGTTTTAAACACTAACTTTGTTCAAGAATAGTCTTCTTGAGTTGAGAAATTTGATCATAGAAGCTTTTGTCTTCTTTGATTCTCTCTTCAATTACCTCAATGCTGTGCAAAATAGTTGCGTGTTTTCTTCCGCCAAAATGTTTACCAATATTTACCAGTGTGTATTGGCAAAGGTCGTGAGCAAGATAAATTGCAACGTGACGAGGTTCTGCAATCTCTTTATTTCTCTTGTTACCAACAATATCGCGATGACTAATGCCATAGATATTTTCTACGACTTCTTGGACCTTCTCGATATTTACGGTTTTTGAAACGCGACGCCAAAGTGTGTCTGCAATCTTATCAATCTCTTCTTGCTTAATGTTTTTACCGGACTCTTTTGCTTTGATTTGTCCGGTGACACAACGATTACAGAAGCCTTCAAGGGTTCTAATACTTTGGCCGGCTTTGTCAGCCATGTAACGACGGATGTCCTCTGGCAAATCGTCTGCAGAAAGAGAAGAATTTCTTTCTTTAAATGCGCGGTCGCAGAAGACATGAATAAGATTGAGTTTCATCTCGTAGCTTGGAGACTCAATACCAATAACAATGCCACCACTCATACGAGAAGTAATACGATCATCAAAGCCGTCAGATCCCATACCAAGCTGAGCAGGTGTTCTATCGGCGGCAAGAATAATCTGCTTACCTCTATCAATAAGAGAGTTAAAAATATTGAAGAAGAAGTTAATAGTACCTGCTTTACCAGCAAGTTTTTGGACGTCATCGATGATAAGAACATCAATGTTTTGGTAGTTATTACTAAGTTCTGTTGCGGCATTTCCTGAGGCGTTTTTGCGAACTGCATTTACGTAGTCATCAACAAAGGCATCTGCATCTTTGTAAACACAAACGCGTTCGATATCTTCAGAGTTGATATAGTTTTGAACCGCGCGTAGAAGGTGAGTTTTTCCAAGACCACTTGCACCGTAAATAAATAGCGGGTTTGCCTTACCTTTTGCGTCGTTTGCAACATTTAGAGCATGTTGATGAGCAAGTTCATTCTCGTCACCAACAACAAAGCGATCAAACGTGAGGTTTGAATTGAAAGATGTCTCCTCATAAAGAGGATTACTCTTACGGCGCTTTAAGGTCTGTTGTTTTAATTCTTCAAGGCTTTGTTCCTGGGATTCAAAATCTTGAATCTGCTCTGGAACAACTGCTTGTATAGGAGCAGTTTTTTGCTTCCAAGCGTTGAACTCTTGAGGAGTCATCGTAGAAGTAGTGGTAACAGGAGTAGAAGACTTTGTAAGCGTAAGACTCAAAATGATGTCTTCAAAAGCAGCAGCCGAGAGACATCTCTCAACAATTGGCAGGTTTTTAAGGATACGGTTATATGCCAAGCGCATTGAAGTCTCAGCACATAAAGCATTATCTTCAACTTTAATTGGAGTGCAGGTTCTCAACATGGCGATAAAAGCCTCTGGCTGATTCTCTTCAACCAAAAGGTCAATTGCGTCTTGCCACAGAGCTACTGCGTCTGAATCAATTGATGCATCCATACGTGTCCAATCAAAATGTTGAAAATTGGGACACCTAGTATAGAGGAATGTTGATAACTTTCAGCGAATAATGTTGAGAAACTCTATGAAAGGAGGGTTTCTCCAATAGTGGTGAGCTTATATTTTTGCCCAACTTTTCCAATTATTCCTATGTTTACCAGCGATTTTAACTCTCGCGACCAGGTTGGTGTAGAAAGGCCAAAGGTACTAGTGAGCTCTGTTGCTCCAACCCATTCATGTTCAGAGAGATATTGAAGAACTTGTTTTGCTCGATCTGTTAACACCAGATTAGGAAGTTGTGCAGCTGGTTGTGCAGATGCCTGCTGAGATACTGCTTGTGGGGCATGTGAAATTGCCTGCTGATTCTGATTAACAGGCAATTCTTCAGCTTCTTCTTGAGTTGGAAGTGTCTGAATATGAGCATCTTTAGAGCGGCGTGTTGATAAAGTAACAATTGTGCCGCCAGAGATGTTGTCTTCAAGGGTAAGGCTTCCACCCTTCTCAACCATATATTGCTGAGCATAAGGAAGACCAAAACCAACGCCTCTAATAAATGATTTCATTTCTTCTGTTGCAGAAGAGGTACCAAACTCAAGAGCTCGATTTTTCTCTTTAATTCCAGGTCCTTGATCTGAAAACCTAATGGTATTTCCGTTGTCCATAATTGAGATTGTGGGTGCTACAAAGCGAGCATGAATGAAGTTCTCCACGATCTCGCGCATAACCATAAAAGGAATTTTTCCACCCTGCTCGTGGGCAAGCTGGTTAACTGTCGCTGCAATCTCGTCAAGATAAGAACGAACATCTTTAGGTTCTACAAGAACAACGCGAGGTGCTGCGGCTTTATCGTCATACACTGCAATACGTGCAGCATAGCGGACAGTGAGAGAGTTTTCAGAACCAGCGTCTTTTTCATCCTGGTTGGTATTTTCCTCAACAAAAGGAAAGAAATCTCTTGCCATGACACCTCCTTTTCAACAATTGTTAAACAAATGAAGAAAACTTTTCGTTTTCTTTCACGATGAATGAAAGTTTTCAACAAGTGTTAAACATCTGTAGATAACTTTATATCTTTGTGAAAGACGTACTGAATGATAGTAGCATTTAACGGACATATTTCAGCTTGCAGAAATATTCCTTTCAACAAATTTCTTCACTTATCACAAGTGAAATTTTCAAAATGAAAGGTTTTCTCGCTAGGCTTTTGAATAAAAAAGAGAAAAAGTTGAGGTATTTGCGTAGAAAATTTGACAGGTACCCATAAACGCGAGTACAATCTGTAGGCTTTTTAATCGATACTGTACCCGTTCGGGAGGAAATAGCTATGAAGCGTACCTACCAGCCAAATAAGCGCAAGCGCGCAACTACCCACGGTTTCCGTGCACGTATGGCAACTAAGAATGGTCGTGCCGTTCTCGCTCGTCGTCGCCTTAAGGGCCGTAAGCGCCTCACTGTCTAAGGAATGTTTCTGTGAAGACCATTAAATCTCGTTCAGAGTTTGAAAGGGTCTTCTCTGCGGGGAAGAGGGCTCAAAGTTCTGTTCTTCGTATACGAGTAGCACCATCCACTGAGGCACATCCTTCCGAGGTAGCCTTTGTAGCTCCAAAAAGACTAGGTAACGCCGTATTTAGAAACAGGTGTAAACGCGTTTTACGCGAAGCAGCTCGAAAGAGCGGTTTACCTGTTGAGGGATACGGCATTATTCTCTTTGCGACTAAAGATACACACAGCACTAATCCTGCTGATATAAGCGCTTCTTTGGATGCTCTGTTAAGAAAGACAGGGGTCAAATGAGCGAGAAAAGACAAGGCTCTTTTCTCGCAAACTTGTTCCTAGGTGCTATTCGTTTCTATCAAAGAAACATCTCTCCCCTTTTTAAGCCGCACTGTATCTACAGGCCTACTTGTTCTGAATATGCAGTTCAAGCTATACAAAAGTACGGTGTTAAAAAGGGAAGTTGGCTTGCTCTTAAGCGTATTGCTCGCTGCCACCCTTTTCATAAGGGAGGATACGATCCCGTTCCGTAAAGGAACGCACCGGAGGAAATATGTGGGATTGGATTGTTAACTTTCTATACACAGTCTTAGCGGGACTTCAATCATTCTCGGGAGACTGGGGTATGGCAGTTATCCTGCTTACCATCATCATCCGTATTATCCTGGTTCCAATGACCAACAAGCAGACAGCCTCTATGGCTCGCATGAGTGTTGTTCAGCCAAAGCTCAAGGAAATCCAGGAGCGCTATGCCGATGATCCTGTAAGGCAGAATGAAGAGATGCGTAAACTTTACGCAGAAATTAACTTCAATCCTCTTGGTGGTTGTCTACCACTGCTTTTACAGTCCCCTATCTTTATTGCACTCTTTACCGTTGCAAAGATGGTTCCAGTAGACTCCCGCTTCTACAACATTCTTCCTTCTATTGCGCGTGCAACATCCGACATTTTTGCTGTTGATGGCTTTGTTACCGCTATCCCTTACATGATTTTTGTTCTTCTGTTTGGCCTTACTACTTTCCTTTCCATGGCAGTAAACGCTCGTACAAGCTCCGGTGAGCAGCGTACCCAGCAGTACATGATGGGTGGCATGATGACCCTCATGATGCTCTGGTTTGGTTGGACTGTGCCAGCAGCTGTTCTTCTCTACTACGTAACTTCTGGTATTTGGCAGCTTGCTCAGCAGCAGCTTATTACCAAGCGCATTATGGAAAAAGAGAAGCTCAAGGCACAGGCTCAGATGGCTAATAAGCCAATCGAAGTAGACGTGGTGAGAAAAGAAAAGAAGCCACGCCCTCACAAAAAGGCCTAAGAGCTGGGGTTAAACAAAATAACTTTTGTTTATAGAATTTGTTACAGTAGATTACTAGTTAAACTTTTTATATTGACTGGAGGACGACATGGAGGATGAGACTTTCGTTTCTGAGCCAAACGCTCTTAATGAGTCTCCTGTCGTTGATTCACAAGACGAGTTTGCTTCAATTCGAGAGCACTTTGAAGCTGGAATTCAGCTTACTGATGCTGAGATGAATAAGATTGCTGATACAGCTGTCTTCTATCTAAGAGAGCTTCTCTCGTTCTTTGGCGAGAATAGCTGTGCAATTGATGAGTACGATGGCGAAGACGGCGAGCTCATTCTTGATGTAACCGGTGGAGATCTTGCAATTCTTATTGGTCGTCACGGTAATACGCTTGAGGCTCTTCAGATGGTTCTTTCTTCTTTGATGAGCGCTAAGCTTCACTTTCACTATCCAGTATCTGTTGATGTAGAAAGCTACAAGAGCCGCCGCCGTAATAAGCTTCAGGAGATGGCACTCTCTGCTGCTGCTCGTGCTAAGAAGACTGGTAAGGTCTCTCTTGCTCCAATGAGTGGCTATGAGCGTCGTATTATCCACATTGCACTTCGAGATAATCTTGAAGTTACAACACACTCTGAGGGCGATGATCCATATCGTCGCGTTGTTGTTACAGCTATTAACAGCTAAGATTTCTTAACAAGCTTTACTAATTTGATGAGGAAGGTTTACGCCTTCCTCTTTTTTTGTGACAATTCTTCTTGTAACAAGAAGTTTTGTCACAGGAGAAGCAATGTCTGAATCAGAGAAGTCGTTATTCGATTCAAAAGAGAATGTACTTAAGGAACTTCTCCTTACCTATGGAATCGATTCAACTGAAACCCAAAGAAGACAACTCCTCAAGCACATTGAATTGCTCATCGAGATTAATAAAAACCTTAATCTCACAAGAATCACTTCAATTGATGACGCTCTGGTTCTTCATATACTTGATTCTCTATTACCACTCAAAGTATGTAATGAGTTTATATCTGGAGCTCAAAACTATATTGATATTGGTACCGGTGGAGGCTTCCCTGGACTGCCTCTTGCAATCATGAGCGATAACAAAACATTGCTGGTTGATTCTATTGGAAAAAAGATCAATGCCGTACAGTCAATGATTGATGAGATTGGTCTTGGTGAGAGAGTAAGAGCTGAAAAGCTTCGTGCTGAAGAAATTCCAAACGACTATAAACAGAAGTTTGATTTTGTTACTTTCAGAGCCGTTGCAAAGACAAATATTCTTTTGGAGTACGCAGAGCCTTTCTTAGCCCCACAAGGTACTCTCATAGTAATGAAGGCCAATGTCGATGAGATAGAGCTTCAGGACGCCTCTCAGGCAGCCAAAATTTTTGGGTACGAAAATGTTTCACGTGAGACATTTGAATTACCAAACGATCTTGGCCATCGTGAAATTCTTCTTTATATAAAAGTTGGAAAAAGCAAAATTAAACTACCAAGAAAAACTGGAATGGCAAAATCAAATCCGTTTGTTGCAAGAAGAGACTAATTGTGGAATGTTTCACGTGAAACATTCTGTATTATTAAATAAACTTGGTCAAACGGAGGATAAATGAGCTACAAAGACCTTTCGAGGGGATTTCAAGATAGAGATCCTAAAGTACTTGCTGTAATTAATCAAAAAGGCGGAGTAGGAAAATCAACTACCGTAATTAATCTTGCAGCAGCGCTAGGAGAAACAAAAAAGAAGGTTCTCATTATCGATTTTGACCCACAAGGTAATGCAACAAGTGGATTTGGAATTGATAAAGAGGAACTAGAAGCTGATATCTATGATGTAATCCTCAACGAAACGCCACTTGAAGACGTATTACAACAAACAGTTCAAAAGTACGTGACTATTGCTCCCGCTACCATTCAACTTGCTGGTGCAGAAATTGAACTGGTCTCCGTGGAATCAAGAGAAAACATATTAAAGCAGGCAATTGACCAGGTTAAAGACTATTTTGACTACATTTTGATTGACTGCCCACCATCACTAGGCCTTTTAACAATTAATGCCTTAGTTGCAGCAAATAGCATTCTTATCCCAATTCAGTGCGAATATTATGCACTAGAGGGCGTAACTAAGATTGTTGAATCAATGAAGATGGTTCAAAAGCAGCTCAATCCGGATCTTGATATCTTTGGTGTAGTAATGACCATGTTTGATAGCAGAACTTCCCTATCTAAGCAGGTTGTAACTGAGGTTTCAAATTACTTTGGTAACAAAGTATTTAAGACACTTATTCCAAGAAATGTCAAAATCGCAGAAGCACCAAGTCATGGTTTGCCAGTAACCATGTATGCCCGAATAAGTATGGGCGCACTTGCATACAACAAACTTGCAAAGGAAGTGAATCGTCGTGGTTAAAAAATCAGGACTTGGTAAGGGTCTCAATTCTCTCTTCAGTGAGGTAGACGCAGAGGTCGGTAATAAAAAAGAAGCTACTACACTTCCACTAAAGAAGATTATGCCAAATAAAGATCAGCCTCGTAAGCGTTTTGATGAAGCTGAACTTGCTGAACTCAGTGATTCTATTAAGCAAAACGGAATTCTCCAGCCACTTCTTGTTCGCGAGAAGGGCGATCACTATGAGATTGTTGCCGGCGAGAGACGCTTCCAGGCTGCAAAACTTGCACAATTAGAGGAAGTTCCTGTAGTAATTAAGGCAATTTCCGATGAGGAAGTGTTTAAATTAGCTCTAATTGAGAATCTACAGAGATCTGACTTAAGCCCAATTGAGGAGGCTCAAGGTTATAAGCAGTTAATTAAACAAGAAAACTTAACCCAGGATGATTTAGCCAAGGTTTTGTCCAAGTCTAGGTCTGCAATTACAAATACTCTTCGTCTACTGGACCTTCCAACAGAAGTTCAAACTTTAATGGCGGAGGGACGTATTAGCGCTGGACATGCTCGTGCAATTCTTTCTGTAAGCGGAAAAGAAGGAAGGATTAAGCTCGCTCAGAAAGTAGTTGAAGAGAACTTGTCGGTCCGTCAGACAGAAAATCTTGCTCCACTATTTTCTGTCACAAATGTTGAGAAACCAAAAAGGCAGCCAACTCCACAGGCATATAAGCGCGCAGCAAGGCAGCTAAGAATTGCTTTGGATACTCCAGTAAAAGTACGAAACGTCCGCGGCAAGAATAAGATTGAAATCGAATTCAATGACGAGGATGAGCTTGCCGCTCTAGTGGAAAAACTCTCAAACGTTAAAGAAGCATAATGAAGATAAAGTTTGCAATTATATCCAGTGTCTCATTACTAGGAATAGCTTTTCTCGCTAAACATGTGCTGTTGACTAAAGAAGCACAGAGAAGTTTTCTTCATGCAATGAGAAGATCGAGAAGAGCACTTGATGCAATTCTTGATGACTATTCAGGTAGCGGTAATAGGAAAAGTGCGAAAAACATTCTTTCTCACCAAGCTAGGGTGGAAAGAGACTGGTTAAATGCGATTCAATAGAACATACGTTCTATATATTAACTTAAAAGAAGGGGCCCTTGAGGACCCCTTCTTTGCATTAAAAGCATGAATAGTTCTTATATAAGCGCTGTTTATATACGCACTGCTTAACGTGCATTTCTTTTCTGGAAAAGCTGGCCGCAAGCTGCATCGATATCAGATCCGCGAGAAAGACGAATAGTTGCTTCAACACCAACAGAGTTAAGGCTATTTACAAACTCCTGAGCACGAGCGGGGGAGGTGGGATGGAATTTTGAGCCCTCAATCTCGTTAAGTTGGATGATGTTGACGTGGCAGAGTGTTCCTCGACAGAAGTCTCTAAGGGCACCAAGCTCATTGTCGGAATCGTTAACACCCTTAATCAGTGCATATTCATACGTTGGACGTCGACCGGTCTTATCGACATACTCTCCCATAATGTCGTACAGGTGAATAAGCGAGTACTTACGAACTCCCGGCATAAGAGAATCGCGTGTCTTTTGAACTGCGGAGTGAAGCGAAACGGCAAGCGTGAATTGCTCTGGCTCAGAGGCAAAACGCTTAATCATTGGAATAACACCGCAGGTAGATACCGTAATATGGCGAGCACCAATGCCAGCTCCATCGGGGGAGTTAAGGCGTCTCATGGCTGCAAGAGTGGCGTCGTAGTTCATAAAAGGCTCGCCCTGGCCCATAAGAACAACACTGGTTACACGCGCGTCAAAGTCGTCACGGACATGCATAACCTGCTCGTAGATTTCGCTTGCAGAAAGGGAGCGAGTGAGGCCAGCGGCGCCCGTAGCGCAGAAAGCGCAGCCCATGGCACAGCCCGCCTGCGTTGAAGCGCAGACCGAGAGCTTGTTACCGTTTGGCATACCAACGCACTCAACAGATGTGCCATCAGGGTAGCGAAGCAGGTATTTGCGGCTTCCGTCTTCGGAAACCTGACGAACAATCTGCTCAGCACCAGCAAGAGTTACCTGCTGAGACAGTTCTTCTCGCAGTGTTTTTGGAAGATTGCTCATCTGATCAAAAGAGGTAGCACCTTTAGACCAGATCCACTCCTCAATCTGTTTAGCGCGGAATTTTGGCTGACCAAGTGAGGTAACAAGCTCAAGAATTTGCTCTGATGAAAGGCTTCTGAGGTCAGATTTAGCGGCAGCTTTCTGTGGACGAGAATCAGGTGCTGAAGTGGTTGCACCGTCAACCGTGGTGTTTGTGCCGTCAAGAGTATTATTTGATTGCATTTTTGTCCTTCTCCAACTCTTCTAAGCCATCTGCGGTATCTTAGAAGAAATACGTTTACTAGAGTTTACCCTATGGGAGACTTATCTGAAGGAGCGGAAATGACACGTGAAGAGCTCAAAAAGCTTCATGTAGCAGTTGTTTCAGGCGGTTGGTCAGACGAGCACGAGATTGCCATGGAGTCTGGCAAGCAGTGTGCAGCAGCACTCAAAGAGGCTGGCTTTACCAGCGTTGACCTGCTTGATGTTGCAGAAAAAGACTTTGTAGTTACCCTTGCTCAGGGTGGTTATGATGTCGTATACGTTGCTATGCACGGTCGTTTTGGCGAGGATGGCTGCATCCAGGGTCTTCTCGAGATTCTGCACATTCCTTACACGTTTTCTGGCGTTCTTGCGTCTGCTATGGGAACTGAAAAAGAGCTGTCAAAGCTTATGTATAGGCAGGCGGGAGTTCCAACGCCTAAGGGAATTGACGTTCCTGCAGGTACCGTCTTTACAGATGAGCAGGTAGACAAGCTTATCGAGGACCTCGGCCTCCCTATGTTTGTAAAGCCTTCTGGCAACGGCTCCAGCTATGGCGTCACACGCGTCACTTCGCGAGAAGAGCTTCCTGCTGCACTGGAACTCGCGGGTGAACAGGGCGAGCGCATTCTGATTGAAGAGAGCATAGCGGGAACAGAGATTACCGTTCCTGTTATTGGTAATGAGAACCCAACCGCTCTACCAATCGTTGAGATTGTTACCGGCGATGAGTTCTACAGCATTAAGACAAAATACGAGCCCGCATCCCTGCACCATGTAATTCCTGCTCGCCTTGAGCCTGCAGTGTACGCACGTGCTCAGGAGCTGGCAATTAAGGCTCACAATGCGCTTGGTTGCCGCGGCGTTTCTCGTAGTGACTTTATTGTTACGGAAGACGGCGTTCCAGTGGTGCTTGAGACAAATACCATTCCTGGTATGACCGCACGTTCTTTGCTGCCAGATTCTGCTCGTACCGGTGGCATTGATTTCCCTGAACTCTGCACTCGCTTTATTGAGTTTGCGCTTGAGGATCGTCAGTAGATTTGTAGGTTATGACCAGCACTAAAAGCGCTACGCAAAAACTAGAAGAACTCATTCTTCCCGGTACCCCCTCTGCAGTTCGCAAAAAATATTTGGAGCTTGCAGAGAGGGCGGAGCATGAGTCGTTTGACGTCTTAGAGGACGACATTGTTGTTTTGGATACCGAGACAACAGGTCTGTCCTTTAAGAAGTGCTCTCTTATTGAGATTTCTGCTGCTAAATTGAGCGGCAGAGAGATTGTGGAGCGCTTCCAAACGTTTGTTGATCCAGGGTGTTCAATTCCCGAAGAAATTACAGCTCTGACCTCAATTACTGACGAAGACGTTAAAGGTGCGCCAAGCGCAAAGGAAGCCGTTGCTGCACTTGCAGAATTTGTTGGCGGACTTCCAGTTCTGGCACATAACGCTACCTTTGACCGTACGTTTATTGAACGGGTGCCCGGTGGAACTTCGGTCTCTGATACCTGGATTGACACGCTGTCGCTTTCACGCATAGCTCTACCTCGACTTTCTTCGCACAAGCTTTCTAGCATGGCTGAAGCGTTTGGCACCATGAAGGTCACTCACCGCGCAAGCGACGACGTAGATGCCCTTTGCGGCATGTGGCGCATCTTGCTTTTGGGACTTATGAATCTGCCCCGCGGGCTTCTCGCCAAATTGGCGTCAATGCACGATGGAGTGGAGTGGACATTTAGGCCGATCTTCTCGTATTTGTCAAAGATGAAAGAAGAAGAGGCTGTTCAGCGCGGTGTCGCAAAGAAAGATGCAACAGGGTCTGAACTTGCAGACGCGGAGATTTCGGGCACGTTCTTCTCGCTCAAGGACATTCGCTGTCAGCTTGTTGCCGACATAAAAGCAAAGGCGAGAAGGGATGCGGATGACCCAGAGACGCCTGCCATGCTGCCGATTTCTAAAGACGAGATTCATCGGGCATTTGCCAAGCCAGGCGTTGTTTCACAGATGTATGACAAATTTGAGACGCGCAGCGAACAAGTAAGCATGTCCGTTGAGGTAAGAAACGCGCTGGTCACTTCTTCGCATAGAGAGCTTGAAGCCGGAACTGGCATTGGCAAGTCAATTGCATACCTGCTGCCTGAGGTGCTCTTTGCGCAGAAAAACGACGTTACCGTAGGTATTGCTACAAAGACAAACGCGCTGACCGATCAGCTTGTTGCACACGACCTTCCAGCGCTTGCGAAGGCGCTTCCTAACGGGTTGAGTTTTTGCAGCTTAAAGGGGTACGAGCATTATCCGTGCTTGCATCGTGTTGATAGAGCTGCTCTTGAAGAGCTTCCACTGACGCTCATTGACCAAGAAGGTCGCTCGAGCAACAGTGTTGCCTCAGATATGCTGACTGCAATTGCTGTGATTTATGCGTACGCATGCCAGTCAGCCGACGGCGACTTGGATGCGCTGGGTATTCGTTGGCGTTCAGTTCCACGCGAGATGGTAACTATCAAGGCCGCAGAGTGTCTGCGCTCCAAGTGCCCCTATTACCCTCACGAGTGCTTTGTTCATGGAGCTCGTAAACGTGCAGGATCTTCAGATGTTGTGGTGACCAACCACTCTCTGTTGCTTAGAAACGTTGCTGCTGACGGTAAAATTCTGCCTCCTATCAGGCATTGGGTAATTGACGAGGCTCATGGTTTTGAAGCTGAAGCTCGCCGTCAGTGGGCAGTAGAAATCTCTGCCAAAGAGATGCGAAATGGCTTTGAGCTGCTTGGAGGCATCAAGTCTGGCGCTATTCACGCCGCTATGGTGGGCGCTGCCAACCTTGAGGACTCTACGCTGCTCACCGGGCTTCTCACGCGCTCTGCTGCCGCAGTTCAGCGAGCCATGGCAGCAATGGGCAACCTTATGGCCACTGTGCATGAGCTGGCTCCGTTGGCTAAAAGTGATGGTGGTTATAACTCCCTTCAACTTTGGATTAACGACGAGGTAAGAGAAACAGAGGAATGGAAAGAAGTCTTAGAGACCGCTTCCATCGCCCTTTCCGCTCTTGAAGAAGCTGCGCTTCGAATAGGAAAAGCTACCGATGCACTTGTCGCGTCGGCACCAAACCTCGCAAGCAACTTGAGCGAGGCTGGAGTGTTCTTGAGTACCCTTCTGGATTCACTGAAGCTCATCTGTGAGGGAACGGACAAGAGCTACGTCTATTCAGCCAAGCTGACCCGACTGAAACGCGACATTGGCTCTGAGGCCTTTATGGCCGAAAAGCTTGATATTGGAGCAGAGCTGGCAGAGAAGTGGCTGCCGGAGACGCACTCTGTTGTGTTTACCTCAGCAACTATTGCTGTTGGAGATGATTTCTCGCATTTTGAACACGCTGTTGGCCTGGATAGAGGCTCCTTTGAGCACAAGAGCCTGCACTTAGAGTCAAGCTTTGACTACGAGAACCATATGGGCGTCTTTGTGGCTGAGGATATGCCTGCGCCAACTGATCCGGGTTACTTGGACGCACTGGAAAAGCTGCTGTACGACGTTCATGTTCAGATGGGCGGCTCGGTGCTGACGCTCTTCACTAACAGACGCGATATGGAGCGCCTCTTTGAAGCGCTAGAGCCTCGTTTGAGTGAGCATGGTCTTAACCTTGCCTGCCAGGAGCGATCTTCTTCCGCGCGACGCGTTCGTGAAAAGTTCCTAGCCGAGAAGAACCTCTCGCTGTTTGCTCTTAAATCGTTCTGGGAAGGCTTTGACGCTGCGGGAGATACGCTGAGGTGCGTGGTAATCCCTAAGCTTCCGTTTGCAAGCCCTAATGAACCCCTGGTCAAAGAGCGTGAGGCGCGAGAAGACCGTGCGTGGTGGCGCTATTCTCTGCCAGAGGCGGTAATTGCAACCAAACAGGCTGCTGGCCGCCTTATCAGGAGCGCTGAGGATAAGGGCGTTTTGGTGCTTGCTGATTCCAGGCTAGTTTCCAAGCGATATGGCAGCTCGTTCTTGAAGTCATTGCCCAACAAGAACCATCAGCGCGTCTCGACAAAAGATATCTCCGAGCAAATTGCCAACTGGCGAGAAGAACACGACGCGTAGCAGCACTAACAGCTACCAAATTGGCTTAAAGTTGCTCTTCTGCAGCAAGCAGAGATGCAGCGTAAGTGCGCATTGCCTGTGTCACGGTTTGGTCTTTGGTTGTTACTTTTCCCTTAAGGGCAAGTAAGCGTTGTAGCAGCCATGTTCCTCCGTAATAGGGGATAGTTGCTTTAATCTCCGTTGCATTGCGCTGACCGCCAATCGTTTTGAGGCCCGGCCACGAATAGTGTGTAAGAGCACCTTTATCAAGGAAGACAAGCTCTACCAACTGTGATCTTTTTTCTTCAGCAGAATCTCTCACGTGTTCTGCGAGCTTTAACTGATCAAACGAAGCGGATTGCGCTTCAATACGGCTCATGCGATTGACTCTAAAGACCCTTTGCTGCTCGAGGCCTAAATCAATTCCCTCTATAAGCCAGCCGTTCTCTCCGTACGACAACTGATAGGGAAGAACGTCTCTTTGGCTAACTACAGCTTCTTTATTGCCTTGAGCTTCCACAAACGCCATCTCAGAACGATAGACAAATGAAATAACTTGTGACTCCGCAATTGCATTTGAGCAGGTAAGGAATGCGTCTACTTCTTTAGTATGACTTTTAGAGACAAGCGAAGCTGAAGACCCGTCCGGTGAAGAGCTTTTTGTATATGGAGGCTTTAAGAGACTCCAAAATACACTTTCTTGGGGCAAAGCGAGTGTTGTAAACGCCTCTTTAAGCGCTAATGTTTCTTCGTCCGTTAAGACAAACCTACGGGTTTTAAAGGGAGACTCTCCAACGAGCGTCAAAGTATCTTGATCTCCAGTAAGCGGGAGGGGAAGATAGCCATTCTCGTCCGTGAGCTGCAAGAGCTCCATCAGAATAGCGGCTTCTTCTGAGGAGATGCCAAAGCGCGACTGGACCGCACTTAACTCAACCGCGTCAAAAGAATCTCTCAATGCAGTGGCAAGCAACACGAGTTTGTAGACGGCCGAAGAAATGTTTTTTCTTCCAAAAGAGGTGTTCTTAACAGCCATCGGCCACCTCGCTTAAAGACTCTTTCCATTTTGCGAGAAGAGACTCTGGAGATCTTGGAATCAACCCATGAGCAAGAATCCAAGATAAAGCAGCGTCTTCATGAGCGTAGGCAACAGTCCATAAAGCTCCATTAGGGAGAGACTCAATATCGCCTTGACCCTGCGAGAAATGCTCAAAAGCAGCGAGTATGTTTTTGGGGACAAACGCAACAAGAGTGCCAGCCTGCGATCCGAGCTGGAAATCAAGCAGGTTGTAGTCGTTTGAATCAAAATCTTCCGGAATGGAGAAGTGCTCATCTTTAAGAATTGCAGCATCTAAAACACGGTTAATGCGAAAAGTTTTGATAGAAGCAGTCTTACTGTTGGACGAAAAATCTTGAGCCACAAAGTACAGAAGTCCCTGTGAAACAAAGAAGTCCAGAATACCAAGATGCCTTTGTTTGACCTGTTCTTGCGAGTTTGTATACGTGATCTTTACCCGTTGTTTAGAGCTGAGGGACTCATAGAGAACAGGAAAGACTTTGCTTTGAGAAGAAGCACTGAGTTTTTGGCTCCCTGGCTTGTCTGAATCTGAGGAATAAAAATTACCCACAATTTTAGATAGCGCGTTTCTTAGTTCCTCCTGGTACACAAAAGTTGTATCAGTGAGAACTGCGCTGCAGATAACAAGCAGTTGATTGGCATCTTCAGGGCTTAAGTCGTACGAGGAATCAAAGAAATTTGAGTCCGAAAGATAGAACGACTTCTCTTTTCCTGTTTTTACCTCAGTAATTGCAAATCCGAGTGATTTTAGAACAGCGCGATCTCTTGAAAACGTTCTTGAAGCTGAATCAGTAGACAAATCCGAGTAAATCGTCGTATAAATCTCTGCCGAAGGTAAAGGCCCCTTTTGAAGTAGCAGCATAAATAGCGAGAAAATCCTCCAGGCACCTAGCTCGTTGTTGCCTAGAGTTTGATTATTTGAAGCCATATCCACCTCCCGCTTTTTGCTACCTGAACTCAAATCTCTCTAAACATATACGAAAGTTTTTGATATTTAGTGCAGAATTTCTAAATTTGGACGTAAAAATACACTTTAACCGCTATATTTCGATATAAGACGTATACTAATGACGTATGTATGAAACCTGTCAGAAGACATGCCAACGAAGGACGTAGTATGGCCATTACACATGACTATGTTGACTATCTAGACGAGCAGATTGATATTGCTCCTGCCGGTAGCCAAGAGGAGCTTCAGGCTGCTCAAACCATTGCTGAAGAAATGAAGCTTCACGGGCTTGAGGCAACCATTGAAGAATTTGATGCTAAGTCTATTAAGAGTCTTGGTTATTCAATCTATTTAATCCTCCTCTTCATTGGCGTTATTTTTGCGGGCACTGGCAATGCAGCACTTATTGCTTTTGGCGTTTTGCTTGTTGCTGGCTTTGGTGTGCTTACTTGCCTCAAGTACTTTGGTAATGACATTCTTGGTTCATTTGGATCTTCCATCAGAAGCCAGAACGTTGTTGCTAAGCACGAGGCCACTGGCGAGCTTGTTGCAAAGGGCAACCGTCCAATCGTCATCGTTGCTCACTATGACTCCCCACATACAAACTTCCTTGTTGAGTCTCCTGTAGCAAAGTACGTACCTCTTGCACAGAAGTATTCGCGTTGGTGTGTAGTTGCAGTATTTGTTGCTACATTTGTTCAGATTCTTCGCTTCCTTCCTGATCCAGTTCGTGTCCTTTTCTGGATTGTTGGTATTCTTGCAGCTCTTCCACTTGTCGCCCTTTCTGTTGCAACTATTGCAGAGCGTTTTGCACCTTGTACCATTGGCGCAAACAATAACAAGTCTTCAGTTGCAGCCCTTCTTGGTATTCTCGAGAATGTCCGTCCTACCGGCCATCGTCCTGAGGTCATTCATCACTTTGCAGGAGATGCTGCTGCACTTATCCCAGAGCCTGATGAGGTAGAGGGTGTCCGTCACGGCGAGGAAGTTCTCAATTCACTGGGCATTCTTCCTGAGGACTGCGAAGTAAGCTACGTTGCTTATGACACTACTGGTGCAAGCCAGACTGCATCTCTTGAGGATGTTGCAGAGGCTGTAAATGCAACAACAGAAGATGAGCAGGCTGAGGATGCTGCTGACAACACCGTTGCTTATGATTCTGTTGACGATGAGCTTAATGCAACTATGAAGCAGGTTCATGAGTCCGCTGATGCAGATGCAACGCAGGTACAGCCTGATGCAACACATGAGCTCCATGCAAAGAACGATTTTGCTCGTCGCGCGTCTCTCTTTGATCTTCCTGATCCTTCTGGCGATGCTGTTGATCCTCTGGCTCCATCTTCCGAGCCAGCTCCTCACTATGTCCCAACTCAGGCACCTGCGCCAACTCCTGATGCAGAAGATGCAGAGAGCCCATTTGACACCATTTCAGCCGATGAGGGCCTAACTGAGGCGCAAGACGCAAAGACCCCTGAGGCAAAGCGTCGTTCCTTTAGACTCTTCGGTCGCAATGACGGTCCATCGGATGATTGGAAGGGCGGCGCAGCTCTATCTGCTGAGAATCGTGAAGAGACCGACTCTGAAGATGCACCTGCTATTTCTGAGGATGATCTTCGTAACGCCGTTCTGTCTCTCTCTGATGATGAGCTCATTGCACATGACATTTGGTTTGTTGCGCTTGGAGCATCTGACTTTGATCACGCAGGCATGAGAGAGTTCCTCTCAAAGCACAGAACTGATATTCGCGGTGCTTTCCTGATTAACCTTGACTGCGTTGGTGCTGGTTCACTCTCCATTCTTAAGAACGAGGGAATTGGCAACGTTCGCCGTGCTGACCGTAGAATGACTCGACTCCTTTCTACTATTGCAACTGATCTTCATATCGATGTTGAGCAGAGCGCATTTGACTGGGGCACCACTGACGCAACTCCTGCAATGCAGAATTCAGTTCGTTCCGTTACCTTAATGGGCTTAAACGAGGATGGACTTCCTGCACTCAGCCGTACCGCCGCTGATGTTCGCGAGAATGTCAACGCTGGTCAGTGCGCTGACGCAGCAGCTCTTGTTACTGAGCTTATTAGACGCTCATAAACGAACAAGTTACTAACTAGAGCAAGTTTTCAAGAAAGGGCAGAGATTTCTGCCCTTTCTTTTTAGCGTAAAGGCAGGATTGCATAACTAAAAAGAGCGCCTTATTTTTGCTGCAAATAAGTGGACACATCCAATGAGTACTGATCCTGCCAGGGCTAGTAAAAGGGGAACTGCATAGGCATTATCTGCTGTTCCAGGAAGATGAGGCTTAGGGGTTACACGAATAGTTTGTGCTTTAGAGTGACTGTCGGTGTGCGAAGCAACCTTCTCACCATCTTTTGAGATTGTTTCGTAGGCAGTAACTTCTTTACCTTCAAGTGAAGCAGTCCTTACAGAAAAAGGAACCGCAGCTTCTCCCGATGAGGTAGGAGCTTTGAAGCGGACAGTTCCGCGAGCGATGGGCTCTGCTGTACCTTCTTGGAGCTGTTTTGTTTCATAGAGCTCTCCGGTAATTTCGTACTCTTCTCCTGGGATAAGACCCTCGTATTTAATGTGATCAACAAGATTGAGTTTCTCGGCATATTCAGGATTTTTTGATCCAGCAGCATCCACAAGCATCGTTTGTAAAGAAATTCTTTCATCAATGAGCTCGGGCACTTCTACGGTCTCTTCAGAAGTTAGGGTAACCGTTGGATTCCACTCTTTGTTAAGAGAGTAACCTGCTGGAGCTACCACCTCTTTAAGCGAATAAGAGCCAAAGGGAAGGTCTTTAACGGCGGCCTCTCCAGATTCGTCTGTTTCTACTGTGGTGACAACTTCGTGCGGGGCAATCCATTTTCCCTGATAGAAGACGGGTTGAGCAGAGCTATTAGTTAGCTCAATTTTGGCACCCTTTAAACTTGGCATTTCTTCTGCCTCAGAATAACCATCGGGTGAACTTAGAGAAGTGTGTCCAATTTTCTTAATCTTAAGACTTCCTTTTATTACCTCGTCTTTAAAGGTGAAGAGGTGTTCAGAGGAAGGATTTACTTTTCCGCTAGAGATATTTGTCCAGAATAGATTTCCGTCTTGGCTTGATAGCTTCCAGGTTTGAAGAGAAAGTTCTGGGAGTTTATAGCCCTCTGGAGCTTGAATTTCTTCGATTTGGTAATACCCCAAAGGTAGCCAGGGTTTCTCGCCAAGAGTAAAAAGGTCATCTCCAGAAACCTTATGGTCTGCATCAAAAGAGGCAAAACCTTGTTCGTCGGTCGAGAAAACCCATGTTCTTAGTGTTGTTTCAGCAGAGCCTCTATAGGTCACTTTAAAAAGCGCGCCTTGAAGCGTTGCGTTTCCTTGGGGAGAAGCGCTTTGCTGCTCAGAACGAGCGTCTTCGTCGAGGCTCGTGCTGTGGTCAAAGTCTTGTTTTGAAATGCGTAGATCAAACTCTCCAATAGGAGTATCGGTAACCGTGAGAGTGTTCTCTTCCTGGTTTGTTATTTTTACAGTATGAACCGATTGGTCAAGAAGAAAGCCCTTTGGAGCAGTGGTTTCCTTTACATACACCGTTCCAACAGGAAGATTGTTGAGTGTTGCAGACCCAGATTTATCAAGGGTGAGGCTGCCAAGAAGATTGGTGCAACCCTCATCAGAATATACTCCGTAAACAGCGCTTTCTAGGGAGTAGTGCTCGTTATTTGAAGTGACATCGGGTAATAACGAGCCTTTGGTGATTTTGAGAGAGCCAGATTGTTGTCCAAAGAAAAACAGAACCTGCTTGTCTCCTGTGGGCACGAACAGCTTTGCAACTCCGTTTTCAGGACCGCCGCCGTTGTTTTGAGCATAGTTCAGAGCATCGGAATAGAACTGTTCAATAGGTTGATGAAGCTCTGCCTGAGGAACACTTACCGCAAGAGCATGAGCTTCTCCGCGCATAACCGCCCAAAGCGCAAACTGCGTGATGGCCCGCGCCTTCCAACCTGTATAGCCATATACGTCTTTTTCTTGGGACGCAGTTGCTCCGTGATAGATGATGTAGTCAATTGCTCGAAGCTGCTCGGCGGTATACGTTCCACCGCGAGCGCCGTTAGCTGAGGTGAGTTTTGTATAAGACTGCGGATCAATTACACTTCCAGTTGCTCCTGGCCAGGCGCCATAGTGATTGAACTCATCTCCACAGTAAAGATACGTACCGTCGCTAGCGGTCCACATAGGAATTTGTTGTCCACCAGGAAAATCTTCTCTTTGTGCAACGGTAAAAGAGGGCTCTTGTGCAAAAGCAAGTCTATGAGCAGGCTTTAGGAAAAAATGACTTAGTAAGAGAGCTCCAATCAACAGAGGGATAAACCAAAAGTGACAGGCAGAAGCAAAGGAGCGCTTCCGGGTGACTGCTTCCTTCTTAGGTTTTGAGGATTTTGTGATAAACATGCGTGCCTCCAAACTGAAAAATCAGAGGTAGATTGCGTATGATGAGATTTTTGTAATGCATAAATAAGAGCTTTTGTTGCAACATATAGACAATTAGTGTTAACGTATCAGTAATCAGTAACACTTACTAATTAATGAGGTTATCGTGCGTTACAGTAAGCAACGTGAGGCAATTCGTACGTATATGGAAGGTCGCCACGACCATCCAACAGCAGATAGCGTGTATGCGGCAGTAAGAGAGGAACTACCAAACATCTCTCTTGGAACCGTTTACCGTAACCTTATGCAGCTCGTTGACGCAGGTGAGCTTCAGGTTGTTAATACCGGTGATAACATCTCTCGTTTTGATCCAACTACAACTGAGCATGCCCACTTCCAGTGTCATGAGTGCGGCCGTGTCTTTGATGTTGATGGACCAGTTTTAAGGGATCTTACCAGCCTCACCAAGGACTCTTGTGGCGAGATTGACTCTTACGCCTTGTGCTTTACAGGTATTTGTAATGAGTGCCTAGCTAAGAATCCAGCGCTTCATCACAGCGTAAACTAATTGCATTGCAACAAAACAGCTCTCTTTAAGACCGGTGTTCACCGGTCTTTTTCTTTATGGGGGAGCCTCAGGTTTGCGAGAAAACCTATCTGCTAGACGCGACCGTAGACCTGCATGCCCTATGGAAGGAAAGCTGCTTGGCATGACGGGGTCTCCGCCAAGCAGCTTTGCCCGAGGAAGGTGGAGTTGTCGGGTGGAGAGTAGGCGTCTATAAGAGGTGGGATAGTGGTGTGCGGGGGTTTCTCGCCAAAAGTACTTTTGCATAGCGCTCCTTTCGTTGGAGAGCATGCTAAAGAGTGATTTTGCGCCTACTCTGACCAGCGCTTGTCCAATTTCTGACAAAGAAAATTTGTGTAGGTGCATTTTTGTTGTATACAAGCAGCTAGGCAGAAAACAACGCATCAAACTTTTATCTAGTTGCCAAGCGAGCAATTAAAAGGCAAAAAATACTGTGATAAAATCTACACAATTGCGGGCATCGCCAAGTGGTAAGGCAATGGCTTCCCAAGCCATCATCCGCGGGTTCGAATCCCGTTGCCCGCTCCAATGACATACAAGAGCCCTTCGGGGCTCTTTTTATGGACAAGATTGAAATTTGGCGTTGTGAAGAAGGCTGTTCGGGTAGAAGTGGAACGGAAATACTTTGGATTTATCGCCAAAACGTTTGCTCTTAATTTCTTGAATTAAGTAGATCGATGGTTGAAGGGAACAAGATGGCACAAATTCCTATGACAGACCAAGAGGTAAAGATTGCCCTCGATGCGCTGTCTGATCAGATTGATAAATACGCTGAGCTTCTTGTGAAGAAGGGATGCGCAATTTCTGAGGGAAGTCAGCTGGTAATTAACGCTTCAATTGAGATTGCTGATTTTGCTCGTAGAGTTCAGCGCGCAGCCTATGCAGCTGGTGCAGAATTTGTCACGGTTATTTGGGGCGATCAAGAGTCCTCAAGAATCATGTACGAAAACGTAGATCTGGCTCGTCTTTCTAAAACTCCAAGCTGGAAGATTGAGCAGCTTAACTCTCTTGCAGAGCAGGGTGCAGCATTTTTGTTCCTCTCGTCTGATGATCCAAATGGTCTGAAGGGTATTGATCCAGAAAAGCCAGCTGCTGTTTCTCGCGCAAGAAATCTGGAGTGCGACGTCTTTAGAAACGGCATGGACTTTGGTAAAAACGTTTGGTGCATTGCTGGTGTTCCTGCAGCTGAATGGGCAAAGGTAATTTTCCCAGAGCTTTCTAAGGCTGAGGCAATCTACAGGCTTTGGGTTGCTATTTTGGACGTTGCTCATGCAAGTGGAGAAGATCCTCAGAGTGCTTGGGAGACCCACAATGCAACGTTTGAGAAGACCAAGCGCTTCATGAATTCTCATCAGTTTGAAGAGCTTCGTTATGAGTCTTCAAATGGAACTAACCTGACTATTGGCATGAATCCAGGACATCTTTGGGAGGGTGGCGCTGGCAAGACTCAGGACGGAACCTTGTTCTTCCCCAACATTCCTACTGAGGAAGTCTTTACCACGCCAAATTATCGCAAGGTAAACGGCACTGTTCACTCTGCGCTGCCGCTGATTCATGCTGGACAGATTGTTAAGAACTTCTGGTTTACCTTCAAAGATGGCGAGGTTGTTGACTACGGCGCTGAACAGGGTAAGGACGTTCTGACCTCTATTGTTTCTCAAAAAGGTGGTAAGTACCTGGGAGAATGCGCTCTTATCTCCAAGAATACCCCTATTCGCCAGAGCGGTATTTTGTTCTACGACACCTTGTATGACGAGAACGCTAGCTGCCACTTAGCACTTGGAATGGGCTTCCCAGAGTGCCTGGAGGGCGGTCTTGAGATGAACCCTGATGAACTCTTGGCTCATGGCATCAATCAGAGCACAACACACGTCGATTTTATGATTGGTGCAGACGATTTGAACATTTGGGGAATTTCTGCCGATGGAAAAGAAACACCAATTTTCGTAAATGGACAATGGGCATGGGAGTAAACTGCTACACTATCCTAGTTGCGTGGTAAAATTGCCACGCCCGATAATGGGCCGTTAGCTCAGTTGGTAGAGCAGGGGACTTTTAATCCCAAGGTCTAGGGTTCGAACCCCTAACGGCCCACCAGGTAATTCAAAGGTCGGGTACCATAGTGGTACTCGACCTTTTCTTTTACGAGCAGAAGGAGTCTCATCGTGGTAGATCGCTACACCGGCAAAGAAATGGGCCACATCTTTTCTTTGGAGAACAAGTACGCCGTTTGGCAGGAGATTGAAGTCCTTGCGTGCGAAGCACAGGCTGAGCTGGGTGTTATTGGCATTTCTCGCGAAGAGGCGGCTTGGATTCGTGAGCACGCAGCGTTTAACCGTGCTGAGGTAGATGAGATTGAGGCTGTTACCAACCACGATGTTATCGCGTTTCTGACTAACATGGGCTCCTATATTGATGCTGAGGTTCCAGAGGGTGAGCTCAAGCCAAGCCGCTGGGTTCACTATGGCATGACCTCAACAGACTTGGGCGATACCGCTCTTTGCTACCAGCTCACCCAGGCATGTGACCTGCTCATTGCTGCAGTTCGTCGCTGCGCTGCTATCTGCAAGCGTCGTGCTTTTGAGGAGCGCGACACTCTGTGCGTCGGCCGCACTCACGGCATTCATGCCGAGCCTATGACCTTTGGCATGAAGTTTGGTAGCTGGGCCTGGGAGTTTAAGCGTGATCTTGACCGCCTTAAGGACGCTCGCAAAAACGTTGCCTATGGTGCTATTTCTGGCGCTGTTGGAACTTACTCTTCCATTGATCCTTTTGTTGAGGAGTACGTTTGCGAGAAACTCGGTCTTGTCCACGATCCACTTTCAACCCAGGTAATTTCTCGCGACCACCACGCGTATCTTGCTGGTGTTCTGGCAACCGTTGCCGCTACCTGCGAGCGCGTTGCAACTGAGATGCGAGCACTGCAGAAGACCGATACCCTCGAGGCTGAGGAGCCATTCCGCAAGGGCCAGAAGGGCTCTTCTGCTATGCCTCACAAGCGCAACCCTATTACTGCCGAGAAGATCTGTGGTTTGTCCCGCGTAGTTAAGGCAAATGCACAGGTTGCCTTTGATAACGTTGCACTTTGGCACGAGCGTGACATCAGCCACTCTTCTGCTGAGCGTGTTGCTCAGGCGGATAGCTTTATTGCTCTTGACCACATGCTGTCAAAGCTTGAGTTCTTGCTTGATGGCATGGTTCTGTATCCAGAGCAGATGATGGCAAACCTCA
The DNA here is from genome assembly GCA_015258715.1 of Atopobium sp. Taxonomy (GTDB): domain Bacteria; phylum Actinomycetota; class Coriobacteriia; order Coriobacteriales; family Atopobiaceae; genus Lancefieldella. The sequence continues at coordinate 57,262 of JABZHR010000003.1, read as the reverse complement.
ATAAGACCCGTGGCATGCTCTTCTCGTCAAAGGTTCTTCTTGCCCTGGTAAACACTGGTATTACTCGCGAAGAGGCATACAAGATTGTCCAGTCTAACGCCATGAAGGTGTGGGGCGACATTCAGCAGTGCAAGGAAGGACCATCCTACCAGGAGCTTCTTGAGGCAGATCCAGCTTGTACGCTGAGCCACGAGGAGCTTGAGAAGATTTTTGATCCTCGCGCATTCCTTACCCGCTCAAACGTTCTGTTTGACCGTCTTGAGCATCTTGAATTGGACTAAATCGTGGCTTTGTTTGGGAACATTTCTCGTCGAAACTTCTTCAAGACGGGAGCAGCTGGCGTAGTAGTTGCTGGTGCAATTAGCATCGCAGCAGGCTGCTCCCATCAAGAGGGCTCGAGTGACGCAGGAAAGCCGCTGGTACTTGATGAGTCTTCCGGCACAAACGTGCTGGACTCCTATAGTTCAACGGAATATTCTGCCCAGCCAAGTCAGACATGGACGCTTCCTTTAGGAAGCGTGCTACACCCAGCTGATGGAAATTGGATTCCCGTTACCACGGCCGGCGCATCTGCCACGCCTATGGTGAAGGGCTCTGCTCTCTCGCTGACGTCTGGCCAGGTAGTTGACGTTGTTCCTACAGCTCAGATGAACAATACTACCGCCGTTATTTACGACGTCCGCTGCTCTGACTCTGTATACGCATGGGTCGAGGTGGATACCACAACCTTTGATTGGGAGCTTCTCGCCGCACCATTTTCTGACGGCAAGCTCACAGGTGACGCAAAGGTACTGTACAAGGCCGATAAAAACTGGGATCCGGCTCCATTTGCCTGCGGAGACGATAAGGTGGTTTGGCTTGTCCAGCCTTCTTCTTCGGGCGAGAAAACCCGTGAGTCTTCTCACTGCTATGTGTGGCGTGTAGGCGATTCGGAAGGAACGGATGCCGTTGAATCTCCAGGCAGATTTGCTACCGCGCCATCTATCTCTAAGGGAGTAGTCACCCTTACTCCTCGAGTTCGTGCCTCTGAGGGCACCTACTATGGCGTTACGGCATACCTACTGGGCGATAACCTCAAAACTAAGGTTGACCAGCTTGTTATGCCCCAATCTGTTAAGCCTTTTGTAGCAAGTCGCGTAGACGATAAGTTCATTGTGTCTGTTGAAGCAAGTTATGACTCGGGCGGCCTTTTGGGCAAGATGGGAACGTATATCTTGCCTGCTTCAGGAGAAAATCCTTACATCATTGAACGCGAGCCTTATGCAATAGCTGCAGGTAAAGGTAGCCTTTATATTATTAAGAGTCGTGCTTCTTACGTGCTTGTTGATACACAGAATCAAACGGCAAACTGGCTTTATTCAATGGATAGAAGCGTTGATTACGGAGAATTCCCCGCTCGAGAAGGTAACTGTGATTCTTTTGTAACCTACTCGACTGTTAAAGACCCTACCAGCGGATATCCTGCTTCCGTGACAGTTCGTGTTTTTTCTTTGTAGATTATTTGTAGGCATAGCGATAGAATGAATACAAATAATTAATGAATAATCGTAATGTGCCATAAGCACATACATGCAGGGCAAAAGAAAAGGGGAGACAATGGCTTCCGACGAGAAGAAAATTCTGATTGTCGAAGATGAGAAAGTCATCCGTGACGCCGTCTCAGCATATCTTGAGCGCGAAAATTACGTTGTTAAGGGTGTTGGCGACGGTCAGAGTGCAGTTGAAGAGTTTGAGAAACATGCATTTGACCTGGTTATCCTTGACCTCATGCTTCCAAAGCTTTCTGGAGAGCGCGTTTGCCGTGCAATCAGGGATACCTCCAATGTGCCCATCATTATGCTTACTGCAAAAGGTGAGGTAGAAGACAGGATTATTGGTCTTGAGCTTGGCGCTGATGACTACCTTGTCAAGCCTTTCTCGCCTCGTGAGCTGGTAGCACGTGTTCGCGCGCTGTTCCGCCGTACGTATTCTGAGCCAGAGACTGCTGTTGATGTGCTTGATTACGGTACGCTTACCATTGATATTTCTGGTCACAAGATTCTCATTAACAACGAGGAAGTTGACCTTACCGCTTCAGAGTTTAAGCTGCTCACCACCCTTGCTCGCTATCCTGGCCGCGTGTACACACGTATGGAGCTTGTCGAGAAGGTCCTGGGCTATGACTTTGAGGGCTATGAGCGCACTATTGATTCGCACGTCAAGAATTTGCGCGCAAAGCTTGGTGATGATCCTCGTAATCCTCGCTGGCTGTTCACTGTTCACGGTGTTGGCTATCGCTTTGAGGCCGGCAACGCTAGCCACGAGTCCTAAGCTCTAGAGTTTTGGCGCTCTTCAAGAAACATCATTCAAATTCTCTTGAGAACCCTCCGGAAACTGAGGGTTCTTATAAAACTATTAAGCCTGATCCCGTTGGTACTCAGAGCTTTACTACCCGCATGGCGGCGTTCTTTGCGCTGACCGCGGTCATGACGGTTTTGGTGCTTATTTCTGTCTTGGGTATTGTGTGGGAGAGTCGTTTTACTGCTTATACCAGGGAGAACTTGCAGAATACTGTCGATAACACCGCGCTTAATATGTCTCAAGCATACGCGCGTGCAGACGGCTGGAACGCTGACGTACTGTCTATTGCGCGCCAAGCCTCATCGTCTAATCCTGATATTGGCATCCAGGTTTTAGACGTTTCTGGCGTGGTGCTGTATGACGATTCGGCGCCAAACGCACGTCGACCTGGTGTGAACAGTTCGCTCTCTGGTCCTCAGACAGGCGACGCTGTGGTGTATGCAGTTGTTCAAAACTTGCAAGGAGAAGCTGTAGGCAGCATCAGAATCTGGACGTTTGGCTCTGAGCCGTTCTTGACCCAGCGAGACATTGCATTCCGTAATGGCTCCTACCAGGCAATCAGTCTTGCTGCAGCTATTGCAATCTCTCTGTCCGGATTGATTGGCATTTTGGCTTCGCGCTCGCTTACCAAGCCTATGCGTCGCATTACCGAGACGGCTGTTCAGATTAGAAGCGGTAATCTTGCTGCTCGTTCAGGTATCCGTGGCGAGAATGAACTGGGGCGCCTAGGAGAAACCTTCGATGACATGGCTTCTTCACTCGAAAGAGACATTAAGCTTGAACGCCGCCTGACCAGCGATGTTGCACACGAACTCAGAACTCCGCTCATGGCAATTATGGCTACCGTTGAAGCAATTCAAGATGGCATCTTGCCTGCAGATGAAGAGCGCCTGGAAAACATTGTGTCTGAGAGCAGACGTCTTTCTCGCCTGGTAGATGCCATGCTCCACCTTTCAAGACTTGAGAACGGCAAGACAAAGTTCAACCCAGAAAGTGTTAATGTGGTAGCAATGGTGGCAAGCATTGTTGCTGTGCAAGAGACGCTTTTCAAGGAGAATAATCGCACGCTAACCTTTGTGGATATGACGCCCGAGGGCAACTGTTTTGTTGATATTGACTCGGACATGATCCGAGAAGCTCTGACTAATTTGCTGAGCAACGCCATCCGCTACACCGATGATGGTGGCCATGTTGTCATAACCGTTTCAATTGACGATACCGACGCGGTTATTTCCGTGTCTGATGACGGAATGGGAATTGCTCCTGAGGACATTCCACAGACCTTCTCGCGATTCTGGCGCGCAGAAGAGAGCCGTGAGCGCGCGTCAGGCGGCCTTGGCGTAGGTCTGGCAATTACAAAAGAGATTATGGACCGTCACAACGGCACCATTTCGGTTGAATCCGAGCTTGGAAAGGGCACTACCTTCTCGCTGCATCTTCCGGTGCTTACCCAAAATAATATCTCTGTTACAGAAACGTTGTTGTAGGCCGATTTTTGGGCATTTTGCCGTACAATCAAAAGTCCTGCAATACAACGCGCTTTGCGCAGAAGTGAGGTCATTGTGGCTGGAGCTGAGCTTCGTCCCGATTCGCACGGTAAGGTCCGCGATATCTACGATTGTGGCGACAAACTTTTGATGGTTGCGAGCGATCGCATTAGTGCTTTTGACTTTATCCTCCCAGACGAGATTCCTTTTAAGGGAGAAATTCTGACGCGTATTAGCGCATTTTGGTTCAACCGCTTTAAGGATCTTCTGCCTAACCACATGATTTCTGTTCTGCCAGATCAGACTCCTGAGCAGTTTACAGATTACGCTGAGTACCTTGCTGGCCGCGCTATGCTGGTCAAGAAGGCTCAAACAGTGCCTATTGAGTGCATTGTTCGCGGTTACCTCACAGGTTCTGGTAAGAAGACTTACGACCAGGACGGCACCGTCTGCGGCATTAAGCTGCCTGACGGTTTGACCGAGGCTTCAAAGCTTCCTGAGCCAATCTTTACCCCTTCCACTAAGGCTGAGCTTGGCGATCATGACGAGAATATCTCGTTTGAGCGTTGCTGTGAGATTGTTGGCGAGGATGTTGCTACTCAGCTGAAGGAAGCTTCGCTTGCAATTTATAAGGCCGCTGCAGAATATGCTGCAACTCGTGGAATTATTATTGCGGATACCAAATTTGAGTTTGGTTTTATCGACGGAAAACTTACACTTATTGATGAGTGCCTTACACCTGATTCAAGCCGTTTCTGGCCTGCTGAGGGTTATTCTGAGGGACACGTTCAGCCAAGCTACGACAAGCAGTATGTACGCGATTGGCTGAAAGCCCACTGGGACATGCAAGGAGAGCCACCTCATCTTCCAGAAGAGGTCATTGAGGGCACGTCCGAGCGCTATCGTACGGCATTCCAGATTATTACGGGAACTGAGTTTGTACCACTGAAGGAGACCAATGTCACTGCGTGACACCATTACAGGCGCAACCAAAGAAGCGCGTGAGGCTACCGCAAGCCTTTCAAAGAAAGAAAACTCTGAGGAGACTGAGCGTCCTTCGTATTCCGCTTTTGGTCGCAAATCTGCTGCTACTGCAAAACCAGTACGAGAGGCAGCTGCATCTGTACGCGTGAGTGGTTCTGGCTCCGGCTCCAGCGCACCAAAGAGCAAAGAAGAGAAGCGTGCTGCACGTGCTCGTCAGCGCGAGCGCGAGGATATCCGCAGCCGTGGATTTGAGGCAATGCTGCGCGCAGATCCAGACTACCATCGTGCCGAGCGCGTTTGGTGGGTCTTCCTGGGTCTTGGCTTTGTAGCAACCATCATTACGCTGGTACTTTCTTATATGGTTCCTGAGTCTAGAGATTTGAACACTGGCGTTGGTATGATTTCTGCCATCATGCTGGTCTTTGCTTACTTCTGCATCTTTGGTTCGGTCGTCTACAGCTTCTTTAAGATGCGTCCTCTTCGCAAGAAGATTGAGGCTAAGGTTGCTGGCATGACTGATAAGAAGCTCAACGATTTCTACCTCGAGCGTCAGGCTGAGTACGACAGAAAGAGGGCCGAGCGCAAGGCTCGTCGCAAGTAGCAGCTTCGTGCTGCTGACGGCGCCGCAAGCGTTGGCGAGATTTGCGTACGCGAGCCTACGTGAGTAGAATATCCCACATGCCTTCGTAGCTCAGGGGATAGAGCACCGCTCTCCTAAAGCGGGTGTCGGCCGTTCGAATCGGCCCGGGGGCACCATTGATTTCAAACCGACGGCTAAGCGCTGTCGGTTTTTTCTTTCTGCAGCGTGTTAGCGTCGGGTTTTAGGCTTGGCGTGTCGAAATAGCGCAGCCTAGTCGCGCCTCGCTGAAGAATTGTCTGGCTTTTAATCAAGAAAGCTGGACAGCTAGAGGCATCCTGTCTGATAGCCAAGTGATCTCCCTGCCTGATATACATATTTATGTATAAACTTCATCTAATATGCTTGAAAATGAATAGAGAAATATAAAAAATCTAACTATAGGTAAATTCCACTTCTAAGCAACACACCTATGTCGGATATTCTGCTCAAACGCGGGCATATTACACACCTAATGACGATAATCTGCATGCTTTAGCTATTTTCAGCGTCATGTATACGTCTTTTTGGCAGATTATCCGACATAGGTGTGTTCAGCCACCATCAAAACAGGCCGTGTCGGTTGTACCAGTTGTCTATGACCCGAAAAGCGTTGAAACGCTCGCAGCGTTGGAGCCGATAACGACACATGCCGACACAGAACTCTTTCTGTGGCAGCAAAAAGCCCTGCAACCGAACCCGGTTACAGGGCTTGAACGTACTTGATGAGCCAATTGGTTGCGCGCGCAGCTTACGCTGATGGGCGAGGTCCGCTGGAGACGCGAATGGTGATCGTAGCACCAGGTGCGGCGCTTGATGGCGTCTGTCCAACTACGTTGCCGGTTGCGACGTTGTCGTCGTATACCCAGACGGTATTGACCTGGAAGCCGGCGTTCTCAAGCGTGGTTTGAGCCGTCTCAAAGTCCTTACCGACAACGCTTGGAACAGATCCGCTTTGGGCGCCAGACGAAACAACGATCGTTACGGTAGAGCCCTTATCTGCCTTGCCGTTAGCTGGAGACTGGGAGATAACGCGGCCCTCAGGCACGCTCGACGAAGGCTGCTGCTGAGTATCTACCTTGAATCCTGCATCTTTCAGGACATCAGATGCACGTTCGGCGGTCATCTCTGTGACGTCTGGAACATCTGCCTTACCCTTGCCAGAAGACAGATGATAGGTGATGGTATCACCAGCTTTGGCATCGCTACCTGCGGCTGGTTCCTGAGTTGCAACGTAACCAACGGTCACGTCGTCTGACTCAACTGAATCGCCATTTCTTGCCTTGAGGCCAACAGCAGCAAGAGCGGACTCAGCCTCTGATGGACTCTTATTAGTGAGGTCAGGTACCTTAACCGCCGCGGCAGGTTTAGCACCCTTAGAAACAACAAGATTGATAGCAGTTCCTTCAGCGGCCTGCCTGTTAGCGCTTGGAGTCTGGTCAATGACCTGGCCTTCAGGTGCAGAATCGCTATAGCTTTCTGTAACAGTTCCCAGCTTAAAGTGGCTGCCAGAAGCATTTAGTGCCTGAGTTGCCTGGTCTTTTGTCTGTCCAACAAACTGTGGAACCAAATACTGCTGAGAAGAGTTGCCGAGGATGTGCGCGATGGCAAAACCCGCAAGAGCTAGGACAACCAGAGCGCCCAGGACGCCGAGAATAACGTTGCGCTTGTGACGCTTATTCTCGCGTCTATCCAGCTCATCGGCCTCTTCACGAGAATGGACGCGGTTGAGGCGACCAGTGTCGCCACCGCGGGTCATGTAGGTGTTGGAGCCATCGATACCGCGACGATCAAGCCTGGAAGTTGGCTGAGGAGGCGTCACAATGCGAGGGCTCACGGTGGTGTTGCTTGGAATAGTTGCACGACCGGCAATAAAATCGCGAAGTGCGCGAGCAAGCTCGTCAGCACTTTGGTAGCGGTCGGCTGGGTTTTTCTCCATGCAGCGAAGGATGATTGCCTCAAGAGCGGGGTCAACGTTGGGGTTGATCAGCGATGGTGGCTGAGGAGCTTCGTTGACCTGTTTCATAGCAACGCTAATAGCGTCGTCGCCGGCAAAAGGTACGCGACCAGTAGCAGCCTCGTACATGACAATACCCAGGGAATAGATATCGGTGGTTGGTCCCAAAGGCTTGCCGGTACTTTGCTCTGGAGAAACGTAATGAGCGGTGCCAAGAACAGAGTTATCGGTGGTTAGACTGCTGTTCTTTGCGCGAGCAATACCAAAGTCCATGACCTTGATGTTGCCATCTGGCTGAACCATGATGTTTTGTGGTTTGATGTCACGGTGAATGATGTCGTGACGGTGTGCTACAGACAGCGCCTGAGCAATCTGAGAGCCAATCTGAGCCACCTTACGGGAATCAAGGGCACCATGCTTGCGGATGCCGCTCTTAAGGTCTGTACCGCGCAGATACTCCATGACAATGTAGTAGGACTCGCCGTCCTTGCCCCAGTCGTAGACCGAGACGATATATGGACTGGAGAGTGCTGCTGCAGCCTGAGCTTCCTGCTTAAAACGAGCAGCAAAGGACGGATCGTTTGCGTACTGAGGCAGCATCATCTTGATGGCAACAGTACGGCCAAGAACCTGGTCCTGTCCGCGGTAAACGGTGGCCATTCCACCGGTACCAATTTTGTCTTGAACCTGGTAACGCCCACCGAGCATTCTACCTGGCATAACTCAACTCCTATCAAGCGTGCGATTTTCTCGCCACGTCACTTACTATCTTAGAACACACCCAACTACTTGGGGAGAAGACCGTGCGATGTTTTGAGTGCTACGAAGCAGCGCCCAAAGCTTGGATATTCAGGCACTGCGCAAGAACACGGCCGCCAACCTGAGCACCGTAACCCAAAACGTTCTCGCCGTTGCCTTCGATGACAACAGAAACAACAAGGGTTGGGTGGTCGTAAGGCGCAAAACCGATGAAGAACGAGTTAAAGTTACCGTTCTCGACATCTGCTGTACCTGTTTTACCTGCAATCTTGACACCCGGAACGCGCGCTCCCATACCGGTGCCGGATTCAACAACGCCCAGCATTGCTTCTCGAACCTGCGCAGCGGTATCTGCAGACACTGCCTGGCCAAGCGATTTTGGCGACGTTGTAGAAACAACAGCTCCCTCTGGTGAGAGAACGCGATCAACAATGTAAGGGTTCATGACTACGCCGCCGTTAGCAATTGCTGCTGCTACAACAGCGTTTTGCATGACGGTAGTCTGAGGACCTGCAGGACTTGCGTGCTCTCCAACAGGAAGGCCGCAAGCTGCCCAGCCAAGCTCCCAAGTGGTCATCTCGGCAGGATTTGGCATCAGCGATGGAGTTGTGGAGAAGTCCTGACCAAGTGCGGTGCCATAACCAAAAGCACGTGCATAGCTGACCAGGTTGTCCGCACCAAGTGCAACGCCAAGCTGTGCCAAAGCCGTATTGGAAGAGCGAGCAAACGCCTCGCGCAGAGGAATGGTGCCCATGTCCTCGTTGGCGTAGTTGTGGATGGTGCCGCCGCCAAGCTCCATGGTTCCTGGAGCGGAATAGGTGGTGTCCAGCGTGGTGGTATGCGTATCAATACCAGCAGAAAGTGTAATGGTCTTGAATGATGAGCCAGGGGAGTAGAGCGCCTGGGTAGTTCTGTCGACCAACTGACTGCCAGTGCCGGACTCGATAATAGTACCCAGTTCAGCGTGGGTATACGAAGGGCTAGAAGCCTTTGCAAGTACAGCTCCGGTAGCTGGGTCCATGACAACAATGGAGCCCGAGTAGCCCTGGAGCGCAGCTTCTGCCACGGCCTGCATCTGGGAATTGATGGTCAAAACAACGCTTGAACCAGCGGTATTGACGCCAGCCATCGAGTACAGAGCGCTTCTCCAGTCAGAATGATCTGCATGGCCCGTGAGTGTCTCGTTCATGGAGGACTCAATACCTGCAGTTCCGTACTGGGTAGAGATGTAGCCAACGGTGTGAGAAGCCATGCCGTCGTGTGGATAGTTGCGCACGTAGGTGCCGTCGTCTTGCTTGACGCTCTCTGCCAGGGTGACGCCGTCAGAAGTCATGATGGCGCCGCGTTGAACGTATGCACTCCTAGCAATGGTGTGGTTGTTGGTAGGAAGCGCCTGAAGTCTAGGAGCGTCAATCACCATTAAGAAGGTCAAATTGCCGAGAAGGACGGTGAAGAAGAGGGTAAATACGGTAACCAAATTGGTTAGACGTTTTCCGAGAGCAACACGTCCCAGAACACCAGACTCTTCAGACTGCAGACCAAAGCCTCCGCGGATGTGACTGCCATGCAGAACAGAGGAGGCATGAGCTCCACCAGAAGAAATTTCAAGTCTTTGGGAATCAAGCACTTTTTTACTTGGCTCAAGTTCTGTCTCGCGACCAGTTCCCTCATCACCCGCTCTAAGCAGCAGGGCAACAATGATAAAGCTGGAAAGAAGAGAGCTGCCGCCCTGGCTCATGAAAGGTAAGGTGACACCAGTTAGAGGCATGAGCTTAGTAACGCCTGCAACAATAAGGAAGGTCTGAAATGCTAAAACACTGGTAAGACCAGCTGCTGCAAAGGCAGATGAATCGGATTTTGCACGAGCGGCTGTTGCAAGGCCACGAACGGTGAGGAGCAGGAACAAGGTAATGATTGCTGCTCCGCCAAAGAGACCCATCTCTTCTGCAATGGCCGAGAAAATAAAGTCAGACTCAACAATAGGGATCAGCGTAGGCATTCCCTTATCAATTCCGGTGCCAGCAAGACCTCCATCTGCGATGGAATAGAGGGACTGGACAATTTGGTAGCCGTCTCCAGCGGGATCTTTGAACGGATCAAGCCAAATGTTGACACGAGTCTGAACGTGACCAAAGAAGTGGTACAGCACTACGCCGCCAATAGCCAAGAGCGCAATACTGACAAAAACGTAGCTAGCGCGACCTGTTGCTACATAGAGCATGATGACAAAGAACACGAAGAAGAGCAGAGCGCTACCAAGGTCGCGTTCAAAAATAACAACAATCAGACTGATGCCCCACATGACAAACAGAGGAAGCAGCATTTTGAAACGAGGAATGCGGAAAGGTCCAAAAGAACGCATGGAGACCGATAGGGCTTCTCGATTCAGTGCAAGATAAAATGCCAGGAAGAGCGTAATGGCAATCTTTGCAAGCTCGCCAGGCTGGAAGGTGAATGCGCCAAAAGAAATCCAGAGTTTTGCGCCGTAGCGGTCCTGGCCAATAACAATTGGCAGAAGAAGCAGTATGACGCCGAGAATACCAATGGAGTATTTGTAGCGTGCTAACGCGTCAAGGTTTCTAATGACTGCCAGCACCACAATCATGACAACAACAGAGATGAAGAGCCAAATGGTTTGATTAACTGCAAGATTTGGCGCAAGTCTGGTGACCATGGTGATGCCAATTCCCGAAAGCACAAACACAATAGGGAGAATGGCGGGGTCTGCTGCGGGAGCAAGGAACCTAATAGCAATGTGAGCCACAGTAAATGCTGCAAAGAGACCAATAGGAACGGCCATAGTCTCAAGGCTGAGTGTTGAGCGAGCAGTAATCATGTACATGGCGTACAGGAGAAATACGGGAATTGCTCCTGCAAACAGTAAGAAGAGCTCTGTATTACGCCTTAGTCCACCTGCTTTTTCCATTCCTACTCACCTCCCGAACTTGTTGTTGACGTTGTTGTTTCTGTTGTGGGTGTTCCGCCAGACTGAGCGTCTTCTTTCTTTTTGACCGCTTTAGTGTTGGCGTCGTCAATTTGTTTGCGGTAATTCTCGACGGTACTATGCGCTTCATCCTCGTTTTTGACGCGGATTCCTTCGGCTAGTGAGTCTTGAACTGCGTCAGGCAAATCTTTTATTTCAATAGACGTAGTCTCAACAAGCGAAGACATATTTATGCCGGCGATTGTTGTAGGAATACCTCGATAAACGCCAACGGTAGTTCCGTTAATTCCCAAGTACCACTCGCTACTTACAAACAGGAAGAACACGGCAACAGTGGCGGCAAAGAGTGCAAGAAACGAGATAAACGTTGCTATGACGCCACGGGTAAGGTGTCGTCTGGTTTGATCGGCTATGCCGTCATCCAAGACATCGATGACAATAACGGTGATATTGTCTGATCCGCCATAGGTAAGAGCTGCGGAAACAAGGTTATCAGCAGCTTTTTGTGGGGTGACGTTAGAGACAGCAATGGACTCAATCTCGTCGTCGGGCACCATGCCAGAAAGGCCATCGGAGCACAAGATGATGCGGTCACCATCAGATACTTCAAGCGAGAAATGATCTGCGTACATGTCTGGATCAGAGCCAAGAGCTCGCGTAACTACCGAGCGAGAAGGATGTGTACGCGCCTCATCAGCGGTAATCTGGCCAGAATCAATAAGCTCCTCAACGTAGCTGTGGTCGTGCGTAATGCGGACCAAAGTTCCGTGATGAAGCAGGTAAATACGAGAGTCGCCAACATGGGCAACAGCCATCTGATTGCCCTCAATGAGAACGGCTGAGGCGGTAGAACCCATGCCTGGTTTGCCAATGCCCTTGGCAGGAGCATCAATAACTTCCTGGTTAGCAGCCTCAATTGCAGCACCAAGACGGACATCGTCTGCAGTACTTGGTGCCTGTTCAGCAATGACCTTAACGGCAATAGAGCTAGCTACCTCTCCAGCTGCATGACCACCCATACCGTCACAGATAGCAAAGAGAGGGGTGCGCAAAAGGAACGAGTCTTCGTTGTGCTCGCGAACTAATCCCACGTCAGAGCGGGCGCCCCAAGAAATAAAGGTGTTAGAGCCAGAAACCGCCTCTGCATCGCCTCGACCGTCAAGTGGCAGCTCGCAACGGCCAGGAGCGCTGACGGGCTCTTGTGCAGGTGTATCGGAAATATGTGTTGTATCAGAAGAAACCATGAGCCTCTTATCGACGTCCAACACGCATAATCACATCGCCGACCTGGACTTCATCTGTGTCGCGAAGCGTAACAGGCTGTTCGATGATGTGACCATTTACCATAGTTCCGTTTGTGGAACCAAGGTCTTCAAGCACCAGAGCGGGTCCCTGGATGGTAAAGCGGGCATGTGATGCAGAAACGTAGGGTTCGTCAATCACAATGTCAGAAGAAGGGGAGCGTCCAATAACAACGGGTCCCAAGATATCTACATGCAGACCACGTAAGGACTTGACGCCCTTCTCGACATCAACGGACCAAATAGCTCCGTCTTTGCGCTGTCCGCGGACAAGGCCAATGCCTGTGCGCATGACTGAGAACAGGAAGATGTATAGCAGGACAACAAGCAGAACGCGTCCTGCAAAGAGAATCAGATCAATCATTAGTTCTCCCGGAACTGAAGGTCCATAAGACCAATGGTAATGAGGTCTCCGTCGCGCAGAATTACCTCATCTACGTCGATATCGTTGACAAGCGTTCCGTTAGTGGAGTGCAAATCAGCAATATGCCAATCGTGACCGTCATAGGTCATCTCGGCGTGACGTCTTGAAACGTTAGGATCGCGCAAAACAACGTCTGCCTGAGAGCGCTCACGACCAATGATGGCGCGAGGAGCCTCAACGCGATACGAGCGACCGCTCTGGCGATCAATCAAAATGCAGGTAGCGTCCATGTTTGCACGTGGTGTGCCTTGCAAATTGCGAGAAGGACGTCCACCCATGCCATTGAGCTGTGCATCAAGGGAAGGTGTGATACGACGCTGTGTCATAGGGACAGGAGCCGCTGTTGGGATAGCTCCGTTAACAGGAAGGTCTGGAAGTCCGTTTGAGCTTGGAAGAACAGGCATAGGGGTGGACTCAGCTGCAGAAACAACAGGAATTGCGCCTTGAGCCTCAACAAAATCTGGTGGCATTACCGCAAGACCGGCATCTGTACCAGCAAGGTCCCCCAAAACCTCTGGGGTTGCATTTTCTGCGGCAACAGGACGGACCACGGACAGAGGGTCTGGCTCTGGCTGTGGCTCTGGCTGAACAGCAGCGCGAGAATTGTGCTGCTGAGGCATTTGAGCTGCAGCTCCTCCAACGCTGGAGTTTCCGCCCAAGAATGCACGCTCTTCATTGCGTAGCTGGTCAAGGGTATTGCCGTCAACATTTTCTGCAAAGACAGCAAATTTTCCAGGTTTCAGAGAAGGGTCAACCATAAAACGAACAAGTGGCTGGCCTACAAATACATAATCTTTTTGCTGAGCCTGAGCAGCCACAAAGTCAGAAACCTCTGCGGTTAGATCAGCATAAAGAGGACGCATCAGTGAATCGTCTTGAGGAGCAACTAAAACGGTATACAGGGCAGGTGCAGTGTCTACACCGTCGATTTCATACGTCTCACGTTCCATCTCTTTAGCTGCGCGTTTGGCAAGCTTCTTAAAAGAGAAGGGCTCTGCGTATCCCTGAGGTGCGGCGCCAAAGACCGAACCAATACGGTTTTCAAAGTCACTAAGAAAGCTCATCTAATTCCTCGCCTTCCTGATCCGCTTGAAGTGGACCTATCAGGACAATTGCAATACATACAAGTACACATAAGAATACCGTAATTAATACAGAAACTATACTTTCAACTACCCAAAAATTGGGATTCTCCATCCAAGCTGCCCATATAAAGCCACCTGAAAGCAATGAGGCGCAGACAATTTGTCCCAAAACCGCCCATCCGCGCCGTCTTTTTTGGCTTATCAGCGATCCAAAAAGAGCAGATAGAGCGCATGCTCCCAAACGAGTCCAAAATGGAAGGCCTGAGGCCAGTGAGGTGTAGTCATAGGCAAGAGGTGTTGCCGCAAAGCCAAAAGACATGCCTTTGACAAGCAGCGTTCCAAAGAGAAAGCTAAAGGCTCCTGTTAAAGCTGCAGAAAGAGGCCTCATTGTTGCAGAAACTAGCGCTGGAGCTGAAACCGGAGCAGGCAACAAGGCGCCCAAGAGGCAGTTAATGCTGCTGAATTTTGAGACTCTTCCCGCAAACGCCCACCAGATAACGCTCACCAAGGTTACGAGCGTCGCAAACGGAAACGAAGTGCTGGTAGGACTAATACTTGCCAAAGCGTATACCGCACACGCGATGACAAGCGCAGATCCTAAGGGCGTCCAAAGAGCAGCAGCTGCAGCCCCCACAAGAGAGCCAACTACAATAAACGTAAGCGATTCTGGGGCAATGAGCTGGAACAATTGGGCGAGAAGAACGCCGGTGACCAAGGCGGTTGTGCCACGCACGGCAGCCGAAGGTAGCCAGGGGAAGCGGATTGAGAGGGGAAGATGCTTGACGTCCCACGTCTCGGTTTCCTCTTCTTCTGACTGTTCTACGAGGGCCTTGAGGCTTTTCTCGCCCTGTTTTTCGCTGCCAAGAGGAGCCACAATATCTTGTGCAAATTCTAAGACGCTTCCCTGTCTCATTGATGGCTCGGGAGAAAGTGCCTGCGTTAGGGCGGCGTCTACAGCAAACGGAACCTCGGGATCCTCTTTAAGAAGAGGAATCTTTGGGCCCTTGTACATGCGATCAAGGGACTCTTTAGCCGTTCTGCCTGCAAATACATTGGTGCCTGTTAGCGCCTGCCTTAAAACAACAGCAAGCGAGAAGATGTCAGCACGCTCGTCAACAAGCATACCTTCAACCTGCTCAGGAGGCATGTAGCCCACCGTGCCACCTCGAGCACCGCCATAACCAGCAGCCGAGGCAAGTGTTGCCATACCAAAGTCGGCAAGTTTTACGGTACCTTGGCGGTCGATCATGATGTTTGTTGGCTTAATGTCCAGATGGAGCACGCCATTTTCATGGGCATATTGAAGCGCCTTTGCAAGTGAAGAAACCATGTGAGCAGCTTCAGCGTAGGTGAGATAACCGCCTTCAACACGAGCTAGAAGCTCAGACAGATTGAGGCCGTCAACAAACTCCATGACCAGGTAGGCGTAATCGCCTTCAATTTCAAAATCGTGAACGGTCACAATGTTGGGGTGTGCCAGCAAACAGGCAGTTCTTGCCTCTGAAAGAGCTTCGTCAACAGTAGAAGCAAGCACGCCAGGTGTCTCGGAAGCGCCTAAAAGTGGCATACGTTTGATAGCTACGCGCCTCTGCAAACGAGTATCCCAGCAGGTACAGACGGTACCGAAGCCTCCATTGCCCCTACGGGCAAGAACGCGATATCGATCCAGCAAAATCTCTGGCTCAGCAGCAGGAGAGGCCTGTTGAGCAGAAGACGAGTGTATATATGTAGTTTGCGTGGTCTGTGACCGCGAGTCACTCACGGCAACCTCCTGTGTTTAAAGTGTGTTTGTCGGCCGTGACTGTCTATATTCTACCGCTGAAAAGAAATTTCTTATATATCTATTGTTTTTCCATTAGAAGAAAACAAAATGTTGTAGTATTATTCCCTAGCACGCGGGTGTGGCGGAATTGGCAGACGCGTACGGTTCAGGTCCGTATGAACGCAAGTTCATGGGGGTTCAAGTCCCTTCGCCCGCACCATTTGCATTTAAAAAGCCCCTTTACGGGGCTTTTTTGTTACTTATTTGTTGTCTGCATCAAAGTCAGACCAGCCTTCTTCGTCTTCTCCGAAGAGATCCCAGTCATCCTCGGTCTTTTTGTGGTTGAAATACATCTTTTTGGTTTT
Source organism: Atopobium sp. (assembly GCA_015258715.1). Lineage (GTDB taxonomy): Bacteria > Actinomycetota > Coriobacteriia > Coriobacteriales > Atopobiaceae > Lancefieldella. Next base: position 41,238 of record JABZHR010000003.1, on the reverse strand, counting down.
GCGCTCCAACACAAAAGAAATGACCAAGAAGAGCAAAATTCCACCAAGTACGAGGAACAACACGCCGGTCTTATCGCCAAAAAGCCAACCAATAAAAGAGTTAATTGCGTCCATAATCCAGCTCCAGAACATGTGAAGGGTTAAGAATCCAAATACAAGTATATACTTGGTAGGCTATAAGAAAAAATGCACTGCTAAAAAGTGTTGATTCAAGGAGAAGCTGCATGCTTGATATCAAATTTGTGCGCGAGAACCCTGACCTCGTAGATAAGTCTTGCGAGTCCAGGCAAAATGCTCATTGGGATCGCGAGAAATTCTTTGAGCTTGATGAGGAGCGCAGGAGCGTAATCGCTGAGGTTGAGTCTCTTCAGGCAGAGCGCAACGCTGTTTCTAAGCAGATTGGCCTTCTCATGCGTGAGGGCAAGAAGGAAGAGGCTGAGGCAGCTAAAGAGCAGGTAGCAGCTAATAAAGACCGCATCGCAGAGCTTGACCAGCGTCGCGGAGAGGTTGAGGAGGAGCTTACGGCTCTTGTCGCAGCTATTCCAAACATTCCAGACGCATCAGTTCCTTACGGCAAGGACGATTCCGACAACCCTGAGGTCCGCAAGTGGGGAGAGCCAACTCAGTTTGATTTTGAGCCAAAAGCACACTGGGATCTTGGACCTGAGCTGGGCATGATTGACTTTGATCGTGGCGTAAAGCTTGCGGGAACTCGTTTCTATCTGCTTGGCGGCATGGGTGCTCGTATGGAGCGCGCGCTTATCAACTTTATGATTGATACGCACAACCAGGCAGGATTCAAAGAGTGGTGGCCACCAGTTATTACAAATCAGGATTCCCTGTTTGGTACCGGTCAGCTTCCTAAGTTTGAAGAGGACCTCTACCACGTTCAGCCTGACCTCTACCTGATTCCAACTGCTGAGGTTCAGCTCACTAATATCCACCGTGACGAGATTCTGGATGCATCTCAGCTTCCTCTGCTCTACACCGCATTTACCCCATGCTTCCGTGAGGAGGCAGGTTCAGCTGGTCGAGATACCCGCGGCATCATTCGCGTTCACCAGTTTGACAAGGTAGAGATGGTCAAGTTTGCAAAGCCTGAGGATTCCATGAATCAGCTTGAGTCCATGGTTCAGGAAGCCGAGAAGATCCTTCAGCTCCTGGGTCTTCCTTATCACGTGGTAACTCTCTGCACTGGTGATATTGGCTTCTCTGCATGCAAGTGCTACGACATTGAGGTTTGGCTCCCAAGCTATAACGCATACAAGGAGATTTCTTCCTGCTCCAACTGCTGGGATTTCCAGGCACGTCGTGCAAATATCCGCTATAAGGATCCAGCAGAGTTCAAGGGCACCCGTCTGGTTCATACGCTTAACGGTTCTGGTCTTGCAGTTGGTCGTACTATGGCTGCAATTATGGAGAATTATCAGAACGCAGATGGCTCCGTTACCGTACCCGAGGCGCTTCGTCCTTACATGGGTGGTATCGAGGTTATTCGCCCAGAATAGTTTCTCTTTTTAATCAAAACTGATTTAATTCTTGAAATGGTCTTCTACAGAATTGTGGAGACCATTTCTTTTAGTGATTTATAGAACATATGTTCTATAAATCAGCTATACTAGTGGCTAGCAAAAGAAGAAAGAGGTAGCTATGAAAGGTTTGGTAGAGGTACAAAAAGATATTGTAGTACGGCAGTTTGTGCAGGGTAGTGCAGCAGAAATTGGATTCGGTCACAAGGAGTTTTATTCAGAAATCCATATAGCACCAGAGCAACTTGCAGCTTTAAGAAAATGGATTTCAGACCAAGGCAGGGTGGGGTTAAAAGACTTAAGTCCACAAGAATATCTTGAGGTCATCATGGCAGAAACATGTATGGCTGAGGTAATGGATGAGCTTGATGAAGCTGGCATTTCTTACCGTTATTTATATGCTAACTCTGCTGGTGAAGTAGCCTTAAGACCAGGTAGATAATAAAAAAGAGCCCCCGAAGGAGCTCCTAAGTTCAAGTGGTGCGGCGTATAGGATTCGAACCTATGACGCCCTGATTCGTAGTCAGGTCCTCTATCCAGCTGAGGTAACGCCGCGTGCAAGTAGATAGAATGCCATTTTCCAGTTAAAAATGCAAGACTAATCTTAGAAAAAGTTCTTCTTGGTAAGAAAAAAGCTCGTTGCAGAGGTGCAACGAGCGGAAAATTCTGGCGGAGAGCTGGGGATTCGAACCCCAGATGGGCTTGGGGCCCATACTCGCTTAGCAGGCGAGCACCTTCGGCCTCTCGGTCAGCTCTCCAAAATGGGTGCTTGAGAATGATACCCCGAACTGGCGTCACTCACAATAAGACATTTTACAAAACATGTGAAAAATGCTCAACAACCACGTTTTCTCGGTGAGCGCGAAGTGTCTCCCAAGAAAAACGATTTGCAATTTGTACTGCGGAAAGAGGCTCGTTCTCTTTTGTGAGGCCTACGCAATAAGCAAGAAAGCCAAGAATCTCTTCTGGTGTTTTTCCTTGGGATCTAAGGACGCCAAGGTCTAGATCATGATTGCGCTTTGAAAGTCGCCTACCATCAGGCGCAACAAGTAAGGGGAGGTGTGCGTACGTGGGATGAGAAAGACCAAGCACGTCTTGCAAATAAAGCTGCCTAGGAGTTGAGGAAAGAAGATCTGATCCTCTGACCACTTCAGTTATGCCCATATCAGCATCGTCTACTACCACGGCAAGCTGATAGGCAAAGACGCCATCTGCACGTTGAACAATAAAGTCTCCGCATGATTCAGCAAGGTTTTGTGATGTAGAACCGTAGACCCTATCTTCAAAAGTGTAGATCTTATTAGGAACTTGCATACGTGTTGCTGGAATTTTATGGGCTGAGAGCTCATTACGCTCAGGTTGGCTGAGGTTGCGGCAAGTTCCTGTATAGACATACGTGCCATCACTTGCATGAGGAGCTTGTGCAGCGTGTAAGTCTGCTCGGGAGCAAAAGCAGGGATACAAGAGTCCCTGCTGCCTCAAATCTGAAAGAGCTTCTTGGTAGAGCTCTGTTCGCTTGCTTTGGTAATACGGACCTTTGTCCCAAGTTAGTCCCAACCACTGTAAATCATCAAGGAGGAGGGAGGTGTATTGAGGATTATGAGCACGGATATCCAAGTCTTCGATGCGAAGAACGAGGCTGCCATTTTGGGAACGAACGCTGGCCCAAGCCATAAGAGCTGAGAAAACGTTACCTAGATGCATTCTTCCAGAAGGTGTGGGCGCAAATCTTCCAACGCAAGAACTCATTCTTAGAGATCTCCCGCATAGATATAGGCAAAGCCGAAGTCTTGTCCATCCGCTTTAATCGGAGCCTTATCTTTACAGGTAAGACTCTTGTGTTGGTAGAAACTAATGTCGCAGTCATCATCTGTTGTAAGGAAGTAATGCTTAGCTCCTTGCTCTTTCAAAAAATTGAGCATATAGGAGAAGAGCTTACCGCCGACACCTTCTCCTTGAGCAGCAGGACTTACGCAGAATAGTGTAATTTCCCACTTGGGAGTTTTGACTCCTTCATGCCAGTATTTGTGAATCAGGTTTGATTCGACGACACCAAAGGCTTCATAGCCTTCAAAGTCTTTCTGGCTTAAGAGTTTTTTAGCTGTAATGGTTGAGGCATTTTCAAGCTCAACCCATTTCTGCCGATCTTCTGGGTCTTCTCCGTTGGAGCAGAAAATAAAGCCGAGAACTGTATTTCCGCTTTTTGCAACAAAGCGATGAGTTGAAACGCCAATGTAGTACGAAATATCAATGGTAGCCAGAGACCTACTGGTCTCTTTAGATTCATCGCCGTCCAAGTACCAGACGCGTTCAACGATTGAGATAAGTTCTGGTAAGTCAGTATCTTCGAAGGGGACTATGATTGGAGTATCGTCAGACATATGAAATAGTTCCTTTCATGCGTTTTTACAGCGGAAGATTATAGAATAGTTTCAAGTTTGTTTACATCTAGTACGTAGTGTTTTGCAGCTGATAGGCTGTAGGTGTTTCTGATAGTAAGTGTCAAACACAAAGGAGCGGCAATGGCTGAAGCCCCTATCAAACGTGCGCTAATCTCGGTAACAGACAAAACGGGTATTGTTGAATTTGCACAGGCTCTTACTAAAGAGTTTGGTGTAGAGGTAATTTCAACAGGTGGAACTGCAAAAATCCTTGAAGAGGCTGGCGTTCCTGTAATCCCCATTGAGTCCTATACCGGATTTCCAGAGATGATGGATGGCCGCGTTAAAACATTGCATCCTCGCGTCCATGGTGGCCTCTTATGTCGCAGAGATAATCCCGGTCATGTTGCAGATGCAGAGAACAATGGTATCGGCATGATTGACCTGGTCTGCGTTAACCTTTATGAGTTTGAGAAGACCGTAGCTGATCCATCAGTGACACTAGAAAATGCAATTGAGCACATCGATATTGGCGGACCTTCAATGCTCCGCTCTGCTGCAAAGAATAATGACTTTGTTACGGTTGTTGTTGATCCAGCAGATTATGGTCGTGTTCTTGATGAGATGCGTTCCAATAACGGTGCAACTACAAGGGCTTCTCGCCAGCAACTTGCTTTGAAGGTATTTAAGACAACAGCTGCATACGATGGCGCTATTGCTGCATACCTTTCTGGTGTAGTTGAATCAGATCAGAGTAAATTCCCAGAGACTTTGCTGGTAAAGGCAACAAAAGAGCAGGATCTTCGTTATGGAGAAAATCCTCAGCAGTCCGCAGCGTTTTACAAGATGCCTGGCGCTCCTGCGCACTCTTTAGCAAACGCCCAGCAGCTTCAGGGTAAGCCTTTGTCTTACAACAATTTGCTGGATACTGATGCAGCTTGGGCGGCTGTTCGTGAGTTTGATGATCCATCAGTCATTATTTTGAAACACCAGAATCCTTGTGGTTCTGCAACGGCAGAAAATGTTGTTGAGGCATATGACCGAGCATTTGCTTGTGATCCGCTTTCTGCTTTTGGCGGAATTATTGCAGTAAACAGAGAGGTTCCGATGGAGTTTGTTGAGCACTTCGCAGATATCAATAAGCAGTTTGTTGAGGTTCTTATTGCACCAAGCTTCACAGAAGAGGCTCTTGAGCGCCTGTCAAAAAGAACCAATCTCCGCGTCTTAGCTACGGGCGGAATCGATAGAAGCCGTGAGCTCGAAATGAGAACTGTTGACGGTGGACTGTTGGTGCAAGACCTTGATCATGCAGATGAAACTGCAGAGAGCTTTGAGGTTGTTACTAAGCGTCAACCAACTCCAGAAGAGCTGAATGATTTGGTATTTGCTTGGAAAGTTTGTAAGACCGTTAAGTCAAACGCTATTTTGGTTGCAAAAGATCAAGCTGGAATTGGCATGGGACCAGGCCAGCCAAACCGTGTTGACGCTGCTCTTCTCGCGTGCGAGCGAGCTGAAGCTGCTTGCGAACGCATGGGAATTGATTCAAAGAACCTTGTGGCTGCATCCGACGCGTTTTTCCCATTCCGAGATAACGTTGATACCTTGGCAGCCCATGGCGTAACAGCCATTATTCAGCCAGGCGGATCAGTCAGAGATGATGAGTCTATTGCTGCTTGTGATGAATACGGTATTGCAATGGTGTTTACAGGAAAGCGACACTTTAGGCACTAGTCTGCTAAGCCGGGAATAGCAGTTCATTTCATAAAAAGTTGGGGGAGGACACTGTGGACCAGGAAGAGTTAGAAGCGGCTCAGAAGTTTGAGCTTGATAATCCAGAACTTGTTTGTCGTTGGAGACTGGCTGGAGGTGTTCTCCCTCTTGATAACAGGCATTTACGTGCGCTGAGTAGACGAGTTGTTGCTCAAAAAGATGTTTCTCCGCACTTGATTGCTTGGGCTAAGCAGCACATTGAGGGAACGCTCAAAGAGGGATCGCAAGAATTTCCAGATGGCGTTCTTATGCTTCTGCTCGAAAGCAATGGTCAGGCCGCTATGACAGTTGGTCCTTATCAGTCTTTAGAAGAGAGCTCTGTTCTATCTCTTGCGGGTCGTGCAAGAATTTCACAGCGAGAAGAGCAGCAAACTCATTGTGCGCCAGAAGTGCTCTGGCTAGTGAAGGACGGAAAGCTGATCGCAGGTATCTCAGAAGAAAGCGTTCGATCAGGAGCCACAAGTCTGGTGCTTGATTTAGCGCAAACCCTGCATGAGCCAACTGAGTTTAATCCAGATGTTGTCGCACAGGTATTTGATGGAACTGTTGATTTTGATGAAGCCTTCCTTACTTCAGATGAGCACGGAGTCGTTTGTGCCTCTGATGCTGAAGGTGAGATAGGAGAGCGTTTCTTATTTGGTTATAAGAAGCTTTGCGAGATCAAAGCGGCTAAGTAATCAAAAGAGATATGACGCTAAAGATAGGTTATTAAAAAGGCACTCAACGTGCAGTAAGACTTTCGTGCGTTGAGTGCTTACGTAAAAATTTGTCCAATTTTCAGACAGATGGCTGCTTGCGCACTTGAATATTTTGTCGATTTACAAAAAAGTTGCACTTTACTGTTATGTTTATTTTGCAATTCCGCAGGTAGAAAATCCTACCTGAAAATAGGTATTTATTGGCTCATATTTCTGATTTGTTTCATTGTTTTTTTGCGCAATAATAAAAGCATTATGCGACCGCTGCCGGCCGAACTATGAAACTTGTTTCCGTAGTCACCCAGGGTCTACAGCTTTATTTTGGATCGCACAGACGCATACTGTGAGAAATCACAGATTAGGCAAGGAGAGGAAATGGCAAGAAAGTTTAAGTCCATGGACGGTAACAACGCCGCGGCTTACGTGTCGTATGCGTTTACCGAGGTAGCGGGTATTTACCCAATTACCCCATCAAGTCCAATGGCAGACTATGTTGACCAGTGGTCCGCCCAGGGTGTAAAGAACATCTTTGGTACAACCGTCAAGGTTGTCGAGATGCAGTCCGAGGCTGGCGCAGCTGGTGCTGTTCACGGTTCTCTTGGTTCAGGCGCTCTGACCACTACCTACACCGCTTCTCAGGGCCTCTTGCTCATGCTTCCAAACATGTACAAGATTGCCGGCGAGCAGCTCCCTGGTGTTTTCCACGTCAGCGCACGTACCGTTGCAACCCACGCACTGAACATCTTTGGCGATCACTCTGACGTTATGTCTGCTCGCCAGACTGGCTTTGCACTTCTCGTAGAAGGCAACGTCCAGGAGGTTATGGATCTGGCTCCTGTTGCTCACCTCGCAGCAATCAAGGGCAAGGTTCCATTTGTTAACTTCTTCGACGGCTTCCGTACTTCTCACGAGATTCAGAAGGTTGCTGTTTGGGATTACGCTGATCTGGCTGAGATGTGCGACATGGACGCTGTCCAGGCATTCCGTGATCACGCACTGAATCCAGAGCACCCATCAAGCCGCGGTTCCCACGAGAACGGCGATATCTTCTTCCAGCACCGCGAGGCATGCAACGAGGTTTATAACCAGCTGCCAGCAGTTGTTGAAGACTACATGAACCAGATCAACGCTAAGCTTGGTACTGACTACGGTCTGTTCAACTACTACGGTGCAGAAGACGCTGACCGCGTTGTTATCTGCATGGGTTCCTTCTGCGATACCCTCGAAGAGGTTATCGACTACCTGAACGCTCATGGCGAGAAGGTCGGTCTGGTTAAGGTCCGCCTCTATCGTCCATTCTCTGTAAAGCACTTTGTTGACGTTCTTCCTGAGTCCGTCAAGAAGATTGCTGTTCTCGACCGCACCAAGGAGCCAGGTTCCGTTGGTGAGCCTCTCTACGAAGACGTTGTTTCTTCCCTCTATGAGGCTGGTCGTACAGGCATTAAGGTTGTTGGCGGTCGTTACGGCCTTGGTTCCAAGGACACTCCACCATCATCTGCATTCGCAATCTTCGAGGAGCTCAAGAAGGATGCTCCTCAGCGTGAGTTCACCGTTGGTATTGTCGACGACGTTACTAACCTGTCTCTCCCAGAGGATCCTGAGGCTCCTAACACTGCAGCTGAGGGCACCATTGAGTGCAAGTTCTGGGGTATCGGCGGCGACGGTACCGTTGGTGCTAACAAGAACTCCATTAAGATTATTGGTGACCACACTGATAAATATGTTCAGGCATACTTCCAGTATGACTCCAAGAAGACCGGCGGTATCACCATCAGCCACCTGCGCTTCGGTGATCACAAGATCCGTTCTCCTTACTATGTCACCAAGGCAGACTTTGTTGCATGCCACGTTCCTGCATACATCATCAAGGGCTACAAGATGGTCCGCGACGTCAAGCCTGGCGGTACCTTCCTGGTCAACTGCCAGTGGGATGCAGAGGAGTTTGCACACCACCTGCCAGCAGAGGCAAAGCGCTACATTGCAAAGAACAACATCAATGTTTATCTGATTAATGCAATTGACCTTGCCAAGGAAATTGGTATGGGCAAGCGCACCAACACCATTCTTCAGTCCGCATTCTTTGCTCTTGCAAAGGTTCTCCCAGAGGCAGACGCACTTCAGTACATGAAGGATGCTGCAACCCACTCTTACCTGAAGAAGGGCCAGAACATTGTCGATATGAACCACAAGGCAATCGACGCTGGTGCTACTGCATTTACTAAGATTGAGATTCCTGCTGATTGGGCTACTGCAGAGGATGCTCCAAGCACAATCACCCTTGAGGGCCGTGAGGCTCTGCTCAAGCAGGTTCGCGACATCATGACTCCAGTCTCTCGTATGGAGGGTGACGCACTTCCTGTTTCTGCATTTAAGAACCACGTTGATGGCCAGTTTGAGCTTGGCGCTGCTGCATACGAGAAGCGCGGCATTGCTGTTGTTGTTCCTGAGTGGAACGTCGAGAAGTGCATTCAGTGTAACCAGTGCGCTTATGTCTGCCCACACGCAGTCATTCGTCCATTCGTCCTTACCGACGAAGAGGTTGCTGCTGCACCAGCACAGTCTCAGTTCAAGGATGCTGTTGGTCCTAAGGCTAAGGGCTACAAGTTTGAGATTGCTGTCTCTCAGCTCGACTGCACCGGTTGCTCCAACTGCGTCTACATCTGCCCTGCAGATGCTCTGACCATGAAGCCAATCGAGGAGCAGGTGTCCAAGCAGGAGATCTTCGACTACGCAGTCAACCACGTCTCCGAGAAGACCGAGCTTGTTGCTAACAACGTCAAGGCATCCCAGTTCAAGAAGCCTCTTCTTGAGTTCTCTGGTTCCTGCGCAGGCTGCGCTGAGACCAGCTACGGCCGTCTGGTCACTCAGCTCTTCGGCGATCGTATGTTCATCTCCAACGCAACCGGCTGCTCCTCCATTTGGGGTAACCCAGCTTCTTGCTCACCATTCACTACCGATGCAAACGGCCATGGCCCAGCATGGAACAACTCCCTCTTTGAGGACAATGCAGAGCACGGTATGGGTCTGATGCTTGGTCACCAGGCACAGCAGAAGCGTCTCCTGGAGCTTGCTCAGCAGCTTGTCGATGAGGACGGCGCATCTCAGGACCTCAAGGATGCTGCTAAGGCATGGATTGAGTCCGTCAACGACGCAGCTCTCTCCAAGGAAGCTTCTAAGACCTTCGTAGTTGAGCTTGAGAAGTCTGATCTTCCAGCAGCTAAGGAAATCCTTGCTAACAAGAGCTTCCTCACCAAGAAGTCCTTCTGGATCTTCGGCGGCGACGGTTGGGCATACGACATCGGCTTCGGTGGCCTTGACCACGTTCTTGCTTCCGGCGAGGACATCAACGTCTTTGTCTTCGACACTGAGGTTTACTCCAACACCGGCGGTCAGTCCTCTAAGGCTTCCCGTCTTGGCCAGGTTGCACAGTTCGCTGCAGCTGGTAAGGACATCAAACAGAAGAACCTTGCTGAGATTGCTATGACCTACGGTTACGTCTATGTTGCTCAGGTCTCCATGGGCGCAAACCTTCAGCAGACTCTCAAGGCAATTGCTGAGGCAGAGGCTTATCCAGGACCATCCCTCATCATCGGTTACTCCCCATGCGAGATGCACTCCATCAAGGGCGGCATGGCTCACGCACAGGAGGAGATGAAGAAGGCAGTCGAGACCGGCTACTGGAACCTCTATCGCTTCAACCCAGCTGCACCTGCAGGTAAGAAGTTCACGCTTGACTCCAAGGCACCTAAGGGTGGCTACCAGGAGTTCCTGATGAACGAGGCTCGCTACAGCCGACTCACCCGCGAGTTCCCAGAGCACGCAGAGAAGCTCTTCAAGGAGAACGAGGAAGCCGCAATGGCTCGCTACGATCACCTTGTACGCCTCTCCGAGCTCTATGCAGCAGAGAAGAAGGAGCAGCCTGAGGAGTAAGGCAACTTACTTTCACGTAGCTTCAGCCGAGCCAGGATATCCTGGCTCGGCTTTTTTATGCAGCATTTTTGGCGAGAGACCCTCTGTTCTTCAAGCTCTTCTCGCGAGGTGATAAACTAGAGAGACTTTGCTCACGATGGGAGTTACTGTGGCACAAAAAAAGAGCAGACTATTTCCTGTAGCTTTTCTCGCTGCTAAAGCAACGCTTGCAGCACTTAAATTGACTAACCATGAGGGCGGAACGCTGCCAGGTTTTATCGCCGAGGGCATTGATCCTGCATTTTTGGGAGACATTGCTAAGCCAGAGCAGATTGTCTTTATCACCGGCACAAACGGTAAGACAACCACCAACAACCTGCTCAACGATCTTCTCGCTGATAATGGCTATCAGACTGTTACTAACCGCGTTGGCGGCAATATTTCCAGCGGCTTTGCAAGCTCGTTTGCAAAGAACGCCACGTGGAGGGGCACCTCAAAGACTAAGCTTGCAGTTATGGAGTTTGATGAGCTCTCGGGACCTCGTATTTTCCCGTACCTGCAGCCTGATATTTTGTCCGTTACCAATCTGTTCCGCGATACGTTCTCTCGTAGTGCAACTCCAGACTACGTGTTTGACGTTATGGATAAGGGCATTCCTGCTTCAACTCATCTGATTTTGAACGCAGATGACATGATTAGCTGCAGACTTGCTCCCCAGTGCACTCATCGTACGTATTACTCCATCGCAAGGCTGGCAGAAGACACCGCAGAGCCAGTGGGCATTGTTTCAGATCTTACCGCCTGCCCCAAATGCGGTGGCAAGCTCAAGTGGGATTATGCACACCTTAGGCATCTTGGCCACGCAACTTGCGAGGAGTGCGGCTATACCAACCCAACTCCTGATTACGAGGTTATCTCAGTAGAGCCAGAGACTGGCAAGTTTGTGGTCAAGGAGCACTGCCACGAGGGTGCACCGACATACGAGTACAAGCTCAACAGCTACTCAATCGTTAACCTCTACAACCTGTTTGTAGCTATTGTTACCGCACGTGAGATGAGTCTTGCACCTGCAACTATCGCTGCGTCCTTGCAGCGCGTTAACATCGCTTCTTCCAGGTACAATGAGATTGACTACAATGGCCGCCGCCTTATTAGCATGGCTTCTAAGGGCGAGAATGACACGGCAACTTCTGTCACTATTGACATCCTGCGTAAACAGCCAGGTGATAAGGCAATCATCATCATGATTGCCGATGCATATATGGCAAAAGCAAAGGACCAGACAGAGTACATTGGTTGGTACTACCAGACTGACTTTGAGTTCTTGCAAGACCCAAGCGTTAAGCAGGTCATTATTTACGGTGACACATCGCTTGACCTGCAGCTTAGGCTCAGGCTTGCAGGCATTGATCCAGCTAAAACCTTTGTAGCAAACTCTCCAGAAGAGACAGCTGATTTGGTTGATCTTAATGCTTGCCAGCACGTTTTCTATGCACACGGCCTCTATAACGGCGGCATTGCTGATATCAGCAGAAACCGTATCATTGAGCGCTTGAAACAGATGGAGGCCTCCCATGAGTAATCCAGCAACTAAGATTGAGATTCTCTATCCAGAGTACGGCAATCAAGGTGGAGACAACGGAAATGCCCTTTACCTGGAGGCTTGCCTTCCAAAAGAGAACTTCGTATACACTTCTCATGCAGCAACGCCTTACTTTGTTGATAACACGCCGTCGGCAATCATCATGGGCGGCATGACAGAAGCCCAGCAAGAGCTTATTATTTCTCGCCTTATGCCTTACAAAGATAGGCTTGCTGAACTGGCTGATCAGGGCGTTCCTATGCTGTTTGCCGGTAACGCTTCAGAGCTTTTTGGCGAGAAAATCGTTAATCCTGACGGCTCTGAAATTGAGGCTCTGGGCCTCTTCAAGTTTACGACTACTCGCTATATGCCCCAGCGCTTCCACGATGTCCAGGTGGGAGAGTTTGATCCTGGCAATGGCAAAGAGCCTTTTGTTGTCGTTGGCTTTAAGATGCAATTCACACTCACCGAGGGAGATAACTCTAACTGCTACTTCCTTAAAAATAAGGTAGGTTTTGGCATCAATAAAGAAAGCAAGTTGGAAGGTTTCCGTCGCAAGAACGCTATTGCCACCTGGCTTATTGGACCACTGCTTCCGCTCAATCCTTATCTCACACGGTGGATTTTGGATATGGCAGGCGAGGAAGACACCCCTCTTGCTTTTGAAGAAGAGGCAGTCGCAGCGTATCAAAAGCATGCTCGTGAGATGGTCTATCCAGGAATGCACCTGCATTACTAATTGTATGTCTGCACTGCTCATTTGCTCATATATGCGTTTCGTCGTATCATGAACTAAGTTTTTAGAGTTAACAAGGGGATTGTTTTGCCACAGGTTTCTTCAACTTATGCAACAAAACAGCGCGCTCAGCGCCTTGCACGCATCGGTATCATTGCGGCTCTTTATGCAGCACTTACTCTTGCAGCTCTTCTCTTTTTGGGTGGTCTAGCCTGGGGTCCTGTGCAGTTCCGCATTTCAGAGGCAGTTGTTATTCTTGCGCTCTTTACCGCTGATGCAATTCCAGGACTGACACTTGGTTGCGTCATTGCTAACCTTGCAAATATGGTTATTTCTGGCACAGGTGCATTGGGGCTGTTAGACGTAGTCTTTGGCTCCTTGGCAACTGCCCTTGGTGCATGGTTTACCTGGAAAAACAGAAAGAATGTACCGCTTGCACTTCTAGGACCCGTGCTTGCAAATGCAGTAATTGTTTCTGCATATCTTCCCATTTTGCTTCAGGGTTTGGGATTCTACACAATTCCATTTACCACTATTGAGCTCGACGGCTCATATCCTCTTATGTTCTTGTTTGGTTTTATTACCACAGGACTTGGAGAAGCCGTTGTTCTCTATGTACTTGGCGCTCCTTTAGCTCGTGCGCTTAAGCATTCGTCTTTACCACAGCAGCTTGCTTCTGAGGATTCTGCTACAGAATCAGTGGGGAACTAGACAGCAATGCAGAGACTTGCTCAGTACATACAGAGGTCAACTAAGGTAGTCCTGGTCCTTCTCGCCTGTGTATTGCTGGGCCTGCTTTCTTGGAGTGTCATGGCAGACAACCTGTTTGCAGCTCTTGTTGCAGGCGGAGGACTTGCTACGGTCATTGTTTTTGGCGGCACTACTCAGCCGGGTAACGAGCACGCCAGGTCTCAGGCAACAGAGCGCACACTTGAGGTGGCCTCTAAGACGCTTAAAACGTTACGCGGTGGATTGTCACAAGAAACAGCGCCAACCATCTGCACGTTATTGCTTTCAGAAACCTCTGCTGCTGCTATCTCTATTACTGATACAGAGTACGTACTGGGCTTTGAAGGAGACATCGCAACCTCCCATATGCCTGGTTCAAAGGTAGTTGGCCCTGCAACTGAGGTTTTGGAAAGTGGCCGCATGGAGACGTTTGTCTCGGTAGATAGCCGTCAGCAGGTGCTGCAAAGACGAGGCGGCTTTGGTAATGGCGGCAGTTCTTTTGGCATTATTGTTCCGCTGATTGTTCAAGATCGCACGGTCGGCACAATCAAACTCTATTATCGTCGTGGTATTGAAATTGATCGCACGCAGCTGGCAATCGCAGAGGGTTTGGGTGAACTTCTCTCCACGCAGCTTTCCTCGTACGAGCTTGACCGTCAGGCAGAATTGACCGCTCGAGCCGAGGTCAAAGCCCTGCAAGCGCAGATTAATCCACACTTCTTGTTCAATACGCTTAATACCATTGCATCTCTTACGCGCACAAACCCCAATAAGGCACGCGACTTGCTTCGCGAGTTCTCTGTGTTTTATCGCCGCACGCTTGAGAGTTCGCAGGGCGCACTTATTCCGCTTTCTCAGGAATTGACACAAACGCGCAGGTATTTGACAATTGAGAAGGCTCGTTTTGGAGAAGAGCGTATCCAAGAGTCTGAGCATGTCGATGAGGGATGCGAAGACGTTCAGGTTCCGTCTTTTCTGATTCAGCCTATTGTTGAGAACGCCGTGAGGCACGCCATGAAAGATGAAGGTGCGCTTCATATTGACATCCACGTCGCACGCGACGAAGATGATATTCTTATATCTGTTGCTGATGATGGTCTTGGAATGGATGAAGAGACTGTTTCTCGCTTGCTTAATGGCCAAGGTCCTACCCCGCAGGATTCTTCGGGGAGAAATGGGGGCACGGGCATTGCCATTAAGAACGTAGCTGAGCGAGTTGAGCGCTTCTACGCCGCTGGATCTGGTATGGAAATCATGTCTAAGCCAGGTCAGGGTACGTGCGTGACGCTCAAGCTTGCAGGTGCGGCTCTGCAGGCAACAGCATAGTAGTACACGGTTTTTGCTTAACGCTGCGTTAGGTCGTTGGGAGATGAATGACATGCGTGCCATGATTGTTGACGACGAGGCTCCAGCCCGTTCTGAGCTCAGGTTCTTGCTTGAGGAGACCGGCCGTCTCGAGGAAATCATTGAGGCCACAAGTGCAAGGGATGCTGTCGAGAAACTCATGGAGTCTCGCGTTGAGGTTATGTTCCTGGACATCTCTATGCCTAAGACAAATGGAATGCAGCTTGCAGAGGCTCTTCACAAGTTGAAGAACCCTCCTCAGATTGTGTTTGTCACTGCATATAGCGAGTACGCACTAGATGCCTTTGGCGTTAATGCCGTTGATTACCTGATGAAGCCCGTTGAGACCGAGCGTCTTGAGCAGGCTCTTGATAAGGTTGAGGAGCGTCTGCGCCCTCAGTCTCCTATGGCAACTATTGAGCGTATTCCTGTCATTAAGAGTGGAAGCAAAGTTCTTGTTCCTATTGATCAGATCCGCTTTATTGAGGCAAAAGACGATTACTCCTGCATCTACACGGAAGATGATCGCTTCTTGTCTACTATTTCTCTGCAGAAACTTGAAGAGCGCCTTGCTCCACACGGATTCTTCCGCATTCATCGTAGCTTTATCGTGAATCTTGAGTATGTTGACGATGTTGAGGTTATCTCTGCTGGTATCCTACAGTTGACTATTCAGGGATTTGAGGAGCGTCACATCTCGGTTTCTCGCCGTCGTGTGGTTGCACTCAAGCGAGCACTGGGACTGTAGAAGCTCAAAGGGTTTCTCGCCAGAGGCTTAAAAGCGCACGTAGGAGTTTGTTATGGCACTGGTAAGGTTTGACGTAATTTCAGATACGCATGGGTATTTGTCATCTGAGTTGCTTGAAGCTCTGCAGGGCGCCAACTACATTGTGCATGCGGGAGATATCACTTCAAACGCTGATTATCAGACACTCCAGAAGATTGCTCCGGTAAAGCTCTGCCTGGGTAATAATGACTTTTGCTACAACTATGGCCCCATGGTAAAGAAAAAGATTATTTTCTTTGCGGCTGGTTTAAAGTGGCAGGTATGCCATTATCGCGAGAGGCTTGACCTGGTTAAATGCAATATTGCTATCTGTGGTCATACGCATAAGCCTTTTGTACAGCGTGACGAGTGGACCAATACACTTGTAATGAATCCAGGAAGCCCTACCTATCCTCGCGGTCGCGAGGGCGCAACTATGGGACGCATTATTGTTGATGAAGAATCGGCCCAGGTGGTCAGCGCAGAGATTATTAGTCTGTCTTCGCTTGAGGTACTTTCTTCTTGTAAATAAGCGATGGAATCATCAGCTTGGTAAAGAGCACCAGCCATACAAGGGCAAGCGAGAAACCACCAATAACGTCGGTGGCATAGTGTACGCCCAGATAAATTCTACTGACGCCAATCATAATGATGACTGCGGAGAAAAGACCGCACCAAATCCAGCGCTGTAGTTTGTCTTTCTCGTAATGCCAGACAAGCCAAATAAGCAGGCCATAAAAAGCCATCGAGAACATCGAGTGGCCCGAAGGGAAGCTATAGCCGGTTTCAACTACCAGTCTAAATCCATCAGGACGAGGGCGCTGGACAATGGCCTTAAAGATAAGGTCAACGATAACAACACCGCCAAGGTTAATAGAGGCGAGCCTGCCAACACTTGGTCCTGGCGCAAACGCGGCAACCACAATAAGCATGACAATAACGGTGACAGGACTTGCAAGTCCAGAGAACCCTTCCATTATCTCAGTGAGAAGGGGAGTTCTCAGGTGGACAACAAAGAGTCTGTAGGCAAAGTGATCAATGCCGATGACGTCACCTTCAGAAACGTCAATCAGCAGAAAAATAAAAATTGCTGAAGAGACAAGCAGAATGATGGTAGAAAGACTAGAACGCAGACGCTGTAGAAAGAGGCGCTTACGAACTCCTTTTAAAAGTCCTGTCTGTTGGGCATCAAGGCTTTTATCGGCCATTAGTTCTCCTTGTAACAAAAAGGCGGCACGCCGATAGACGTACCGCCGCTTAGTTCAATGATAAGCCAGCGCAGCCGCGTGGCACACAAGAACTTACAGGTTAGCGTTGAGCTCAGAAACGAGGTCAGCCTTAGGAAGGTTGCCAACCATGGTGTGAACAGGCTCACCGTTCTTGAAGAGGATGAGAGTAGGGATGGAGACGATGCGGAAACGAGTTGCAAGATCTGCCTCGTCATCAACGTTTACCTTGTAAACGTCAAGCTTGTCTGCCATCTCATTGCCAACCTCCTCGACAACTGGACCAAGAGCACGGCAAGGACCGCACCAAGATGCCCAGAAATCAACAAGAACAGGCTTGTCTGCGTTTGCAAGAACAGAATCGAACTCTGCAGTAGTAAGCTGCTGTGCCATAACGAACCTCCAGTTACACACGGCCTTTAGGCCATTTAATTTCAAGCACTAGCAAACTTATCCCCAAATTAGAGAAGTGTATACACATAACTTTGTAGACTTGCTCAAATTGTGAATTACGTGCATAGTTGGCATATAAGAAAGAGGTGTGCATGCCAAGCGAAAGATCTATGCGAAAAGAAGCCTACATGGCAAAAACAACGCATGAGTTTGGAGATTTTGCTGCTCAGGGGGTGTGTATGGCAGGCAATGCTTTTGCATCAGTTTTGTTGGTAAAGGGACAAGAAGACTTTGAAGAGGCAGAGCTTTCTGCACTTAAAGCTTCTTTAGAGCATTTAGGCTATGCTCCTGAGGCATGGGCCACCTTGCTTACCACAACAAAAACAGGCGATCCCATAAATCCAGAGCTCGTTAGCCAGGCGATAAGTGCCTTTAGTCCTGACACGGTGCTCATGGTAAATGATGCAGCAGTTGCATCGGTGCGTGAAGCATACGCAGACGAGCTTAACCAGCTTACAACTGACGCCGAGAAGAACTTCTCGCCCCGTGTTCTTGTTCATGTATGTGGAATGCGCATGGTAAATCTTGATAATTTTGCTTTAGCGCTTGATGATCCTCATCAGAAGCAGATGCGCTGGGCTGCAATTAAACAGGTTCCACCTTTGGGGGAACCCTATTAGTAATGATTTGTCGTATTTTTTACAAAAAACGACATTGTGGCGTTTTACGAGCGTTGCTCAGACTATCCTTGAAATAGTCAAAAGAAGGAGACTGGTATGGCATCACCTACAGCACCACATATTTTGCCTACTGACGCAACACAGACTAAGGCTTGGCAGGCACTTACAGAGCATTACGCCAGCTTAAAAGATACAAAAGCTACGCTGAAGAACTGGTTTGCAGAAGACCCACAGCGCGCCAAGAATCTTACGTTTGAGCTTGATCAGTTCCTGATTGATCTTTCCAAAAACCTTGCCACGCAAGAGACGCTTAACCTTCTGTGTGACCTTGCAGAAGAGGTCAAACTTGAAGAGCGTAGAGACGCCATGTATGCCGGCACGCACATCAATACCACCGAAGACCGAGCAGTTCTCCATACGGCACTTCGCCGTCCCGCCTCTGAAGCAGGCACGCTTATTGTTGACGGACAAGACGTTGTCGCTGATGTTCACCAGACTTTGAACAAGATGTATGCCTTCTGCGATCGAGTTCGCTCGGGAGAGTGGAAAGGCGTTTCTGGTAAGCCTATCAAGACGGTTGTAAGCATTGGTATTGGTGGCTCTGACCTTGGTCCTGTTATGGTTTACGAGGCTCTGAAGCCTTTTGCAGACGCTGGTATCACTGCTCGCTTTGTCTCCAACATTGACCCTGTTGACCTTGGCGAGAAAACCGAGGATCTTGATCCAGAAACAACACTCTTCGTTATTGTTTCCAAGACCTTTACTACGCTTGAGACTCTTACCAATGCCCGTTGTGCTCGCACATGGCTTTTGGAAAAGCTTGCTGAGCAGGGCGTTATTGATGGCTCAGACGCTCAGAAAGCAGAGGCTATTCGTAAGCATTTTGTTGCTGTCTCTACTGCACTTGATCTGGTAGAAGACTTTGGCATTGACCCAGAGAATGCCTTTGGTTTCTGGAACTGGGTTGGCGGCCGCTATTCGGTTGATTCTGCAGTTGGCCTTGTGCTGGCTATTGTTTTTGGTCCACAGCGCTTTGCAGAATTCCTCAGTGGCTTTAATGCAGTTGATGAATACTTCAAGAACACTCCATTGAGACAAAATGTTGTTGCTCTCATGGGTCTCTTAAACGTTTGGTACGTTAATTTCTTCGGCGCAGCATCTCACGCCGTACTTCCATACAGCCAGTACCTGCATAGATTCCCTGCATATCTACAGCAGCTCACCATGGAATCCAATGGCAAGTCTACTCGTTGGGATGGTACGGCGGTTACTTCAAAGACAGGCGAGATCTTCTGGGGAGAGGCTGGAACTAATGGTCAACATGCGTTCTACCAGCTTATCCATCAGGGAACCCAGATTATTCCTGCTGACTTTATTGCGTTTGTAAATACTGCCTTTGCTACAAAAGACGCAGACCTAGATGTTCATGAACTCTTCCTCTCCAATTTCTTTGCGCAAACTAAAGCGCTTGCTTTTGGTAAGACTGCTGATGAGGTCCGTGCTGAGGGAACGCCAGAGTGGATGGTTTCTGCACGCGTCTTTGAAGGAAATAGGCCAACTACTTCTATCTTTGGTAAAGAGCTTAATCCTCGTGCTATTGGTACGCTTATTGCACTCTACGAGCACATTACCTTTGTTGAGGGTGTTGTGTGGGGCATTGATTCTTTTGATCAGTGGGGCGTAGAGCTTGGTAAACAGCTTGCAAAGCAGATTTTCCCTGCAATTCATAACGATGAAGAGTTGGCAAAACAAGATGCTTCGACTCAGTCCCTTGTCGATTTCTATCGCAGAAACAGAACATAACACGTTACGTAACATAAAATTATTTTTTTATTTCATGTTAAGAAGGTCATCTTGTATGGCCTTCTTTTTGTATTTCTAAAACTTAGTTTTGCGGAGTGTTGAGCGGATATTTCTTTACCTAATATTTGTAATACTGCTACTTTTATGTT
The DNA here is from genome assembly GCA_015258715.1 of Atopobium sp. Taxonomy (GTDB): domain Bacteria; phylum Actinomycetota; class Coriobacteriia; order Coriobacteriales; family Atopobiaceae; genus Lancefieldella. The sequence continues at coordinate 21,543 of JABZHR010000003.1, read as the reverse complement.
CATATATGCAAAAAATATATGCATATTTAGGTTAGCTGGTAAAACACTTATTCATCTGATTAATCAAACAATTTGAATAAAATTTAAAAAAATAATACATCAAAAATATTAAAAATTTCGGATTACCAGTTGTCTCTGTACGACTTTGTGTTATAACCGCTACTCATGTGACGCCTAGTCTGGGATGTAGTTTTTAAAGGATAAATAATTTACATAACAGACTAGAAATTTTGTGTTGGCGTAGTACGGCTGTGATACAGCCGAAGTACAGCCACAGTGGTGATGTCTGGAATGGAGCAGTAATGAAGTACCTTTTGCTCGTAAGTCATGGAACGTTTGCACCAGGTCTGCATAGCGTAATGGACATGCTGATGGGACCCAGAGAAAACATTTTGAGCTACAGCATGGAAGATGGCGTGGGAGCAGCTGAATACAGAGAGAATTTGTCAAAAATTCTTGAGCCACTTACTGCTGACGACGAGGTTGTCGTTCTTGGTGACATTATCGGTGGCTCTCCACTTACTAACGCGCTTGATCTTCTCGCCAAAAAAGGCCTGCTTTCCCATACTGTGGCTTTTAGTGGTGCCAATCTTCCCATGGCAATTGGTGCTTTGATGGCAATCGATGATGGCCTAAGTGGTGAAGCTCTTGTGTCATCAATCCTGAACGAAGGAAAAAATGGCGTTAATCAGATCGTCTTAGCTCTTGAAGACGATGACGAGGAAGACCTTTAGTAATTACTGCAAGTAAGTGTTGTTGCTTGCGTAAGAAATATGTTAGGAGAAAACATGATTTCATTTGTTCGTGTTGATGACCGCATGATTCATGGTCAGACGGTCACCCGTTGGGCCCTTGAGGTTCCTTGTGACGGAATCATTGCAGTAAATGATGCGGCTGCATCAAATCCTGTCCTCAAGTCTGCCTACAAGTCAGCAGCACCTGACAAGAAGGTATTTGTTTGGACATTTGATCATTTCAAAGAGAGCGCTCAGAAGGTTTTAGACAGCGATTCTCGTTATTTCCTTATTACTAAAAACCCAGTTGACATGAAGAAAATTCTTGTTGACTTTGGTTTTAAGCCAGGAATTAACACGGTCATTATCGGTCCTGGTAATGATCGTCCTGGTGCGGTAAAGCTGGGCAACAACCAGTCCTTTACTCAAGAAGAGGGACAGGCATTTGAGGATATAACCAAAGCTGGTTATACCGTTCAATTTGCTCTTCTTAAAGAAAAGGCAATTGGTGAGTGGCCTAAATTCCGCGAGAAGTTTGACGTAAAGTAGTATTCGGAAGGCGATTTTTATGGCAATTAATGCGTTTCAAGCTGCCCTTTTGGGTTTGTTTGCATGCCTTGCGTCACTACCTGGCATGGCTGGTACTACCGTAGGTAACTATACCCTCGGTCGTCCACTTGTTGCAGGTCTTGTCGTTGGTGTCATTCTTGGTGACGTCCAGACTGGCATTATTGTTGGTGCAGCAATCCAGTTGGTCTACATTGCACTCGTAACACCTGGCGGAACTGTTTCCGCTGACGTTCGTGCAGTTTCCTACATTGGTATTCCTCTAGCAATTCTTGCAATCAAGGCTTATGGTCTTGATCCAAGCTCTGTTGAGGCTGCATCTCAGGCAGCTGCTATTGGCGCAGCTGTTGGTACTCTTGGTACCGTCTTGTTCTACGGCACCGCTACCATGAACCTTGTATGGCAGGGTATTGGTTGGCGCGCAATGGAGAGCAAAGAGTGGGGTCGTATTAAGAAGACCATTCCAATGGTTGACTTTGTATTCCCTTGGGTTTCTCACATTATTTTCTCGTTCATTCCAACATTCTTCATTTGCATGGCTGGCGAGAGCATGGTTGGCATCATGAAGGAATACCTCCCTATGAACGGTATCCCAATGATGACCCTCTTCACCGTTGGTACCCTTCTTCCTACCGTTGGTGTTGCAATTTTGTGCAAGCAGGTTATTACCAAGCCTCTTGATTGGGTAACTTTTGCCTTTGGCTTTATCCTTGCTGGCGCACTTGGCCTGAACCTCATTGTCTCTGCAGTCGTTGCAGTCTTCTTTGCTGTTCTTAACTATCAGCTTCAGCAGGCAAAGAATGTTCGTTTGGCTGCTGCAGCATCAGGCAATGTAAGCGCAGACGATGAAGAAGAGGAGGATATTTAATCATGGCTGAAAAGAAAACCATTTCTCAGAAAGCACGTAATAAGTCTTTCTTGAGCTGGATTTACGGCAATCTTACCTGCTTCTCTCAGGAGCACATGCAGACATTTGGTTACCTTGCATCCATGCTTCCAATCGTTGACGAGCTTTACGATACTGATGACCAAAAGGTTGAGGCACTTTCTACCTATACAACCTTCTTTAATACCGAGCCACAGATTGGTTCTATGGTTGTTGGCTTGACCGCTTCTCTTGAAGAGGCTCGTGCAAACGGCGAGGCAATCGACGACGAGACCATCAATGGTCTTCGCGCTGGTCTTATGGGCCCTCTTGCTGGTCTTGGTGACTCCATTATCGTTGGTACCTTTATTCCAATTCTTCTTGGAATTGCACTTGGCCTTTCTAAGGGCGGCTCCGTTCTTGGCCCACTGTTCTATGTGGTGGTCTGGAACCTCATTATGTACTTCGGCATGAAGTTTGCATACGACCAGGGCTATAGCCTGGGCTCTTCTGCTGTTGAGGCACTTGTTGGTCCTGAGTCCGAGGCTCTCCGTAGCTCCATTGTTATGATTGGTACTATGGTCATTGGCTCTGTTGCTGCTACATGGATTAACGTCACAACTTCTCTGAATATTGCTGGTGTTGACATTCAGACAACACTTAATGGCATCTTCCCTAAGGTATTGAACCTTCTGTTTGTATACCTTTGCTGGTGGTTGATGACTAAGAAGAAGCTCAGCCCAACAGTTGTTATGCTTATTCTTGTTGTTGTAGCACTTGTTGGCGTTGTTATTGGCGTCTTCAACCCAGGTCTGTCTTACTAATTTTTTGCGCAAAATCCTGTCTGGCGCAGAAAAGACAAACGTAATAAAGTGGCATCGTCATACGGCGATGCCACTTTTGATTGAGAGTTTTTATGAGCAAGAAAAACTATGTAGGAGCAGCTTCTCATTCACACGAGGATAACCCTTTGGTTGTCGAGGCTCGTATGCAGACAAAAGCTCTTGGAACACTAAGTGTTTATAGAAGAGCTGCTTATTCTGGTATTGCAATTGGAGCATGGCTTATATATCTCAGCGTGTACGGGAGTCTCTCTACAAGTTCTGTGGCAACGGCTGTGCTCGTGGGCGGCATAGTTCTTCTCGTCATATCTGTTCCTATAGCTGGAATTTTGCATGTAGGTATCTCAAGAGGAAAAAAGAACGTCGAGAAGATCATCAAAGCAATTGAAAAAAATTCGTCAAAAAATGCGTAGAAGCGATACGATCTGTGCAAAGATTTCTCTAATAGGGTAGAGTATCTACAGCGCATTGAGCGGGTGCGGATGACGTGACACCTCGAACCTGGTCAGGGTCGGGAGACAGCAGCCATAAGGGGTCACTCGCGGGCATCCGTTCCCACTCAATGCGCTTTTCTTAGGCGTATAGTGTGTTTGCCGCGACATTTGTCACGACGATTGGACTTCGATGGGTTTTGTAAACTACATCATTGAGCTGCTTAGAGATCCTCGTGCATTTATTGCTTCAATGATTGCCACTGGCCCTCTTGCTGCGTACGGTTTTGTTTTTCTGATTGTTTTTATTGAGACCGGCGTAGTCTTTTTCCCATTTTTACCAGGTGATTCTCTGCTTTTTGCAGCAGGATTTTTTGCTCATAACGGTGGCTTTAATATTGTTTTGCTGCTTGTTATTACGTGGGCTGCCGCAATTCTTGGCGATCAGATGAACTTTATGATTGGTCACTTCTTTGGTCAAAAGATCATTGCTTCTGGAAAGGTCAAAGCACTTACTCCAGAGCATCTTGAGAAGACTCAGAAGTTTTTGGACAAGCATGGTCATCTGGCAATTTTCTTAGGGCGCTTCTTCCCCTTTATCCGCACGTTCGTTCCTTTTATTGCGGGTATGGGCGGTATGCACTGGCGCAACTTTGGTATCTATAACATCCTGGGCGGCCTAACCTGGTCCACGATGTTTGTGCTGCTTGGCTATTTCTTTGGTGGTATCCCTGTAGTTCAGGAGCACTTTGAGCTGCTGATTGTAGGAATTGTTGCGGTCTCGATTATCCCTACAATTGTGGGAATTGTTCGTGGGCGTATGCATAAGGGCGAGAAGAACAACGAAGAAGCCACAGATAAGGAAGAAGACAAGGTGCAGTAACAAGCCTTTGTACTTCTCGTAATTTGATGATAGAAATCCCGTCAGGAAAGACTCGGCCTGACGGGATTATTTTTACTCTTTGGAGAGCTGGTAGGTATCAGTAAAGGTGACGGTCTGACCGTTTTCCGTGTGGGTGGAAATAAGCTGAGCTACCACGCTGCTGTCGGCAATATCAAAAGTGACTTTCAACTGTGGTTTTTGAGCTGTGCTGAGGGACGTGCTAGAAGCAGAATGAGCATCCAGACTTGCATTGGTTACATCAACCGTTCCAGAAACCTGAATTTGATCTCCGATGGTTCCAGAAGTAGTCAGAGAGACAGATGCGTTCTTGAACTCAGTGTCACCTGGATACCAACGGTACGAGGTGTTAAGCGCTCCATGGTTGTGGACAACACCCTCTGCGGTACCCGTAAGTACCAGCTGATCTCGAGAAAAACCTGCAGACGTTACGGTCAACGTTAAAGGATTAGTTCTGCCAGCGTAACAAGGACTGCCACTACTGGCTTCACAGCTCACAAAGGTGCCCTTCCACGTTCCCACCAGTCCGCTGTAGTCGTACTTAAGTCCTGCCGAGGGGCTGACTGTGTCTAGCGACCAGGTGCCCGTAGAGGCATCAAACGTAAATGAAGCCGTAATATCGCAGGTGAGCGAGCCATAGAAGGTCGGTGAAACACCTGACATTCTTACCCAGCAAGTCTGCTGTTCACGATCAAAACCCGCATCAAGAACAGTAAACGTTGCGCCAGAGAACTGCGAGCTATAAGAAATAGCTTCGTTTGGATTTTTTTCATCAAGCTTGGCTAGTACATCGCCGATGGCATCAAGGACTTTTGTTGTGGAAACACCTGAAGTTGCCTGGTAGGTGACAGATTGGGTCTCTTCATCACCAATAGCGTTCCAGCCCTGGGTATTTGCGTATCCTAACTTGGAAATCTTTGTGGCAGCAATTGCGTTACCCGTGTAGGTAAGGCGTACGACAGAGTTGGCGTAGCCGGTGGCGCCAAACTGAGCGGCATCGCTGGAGATTGCCGTGGTACTTCTGGTGCGAGAAATAACCTCAATGCCGGTCAGCAGTAAGGATTCATCAGCGTCATACTCGCCCGGAGTCCAAGCTGGAGCTTCGGCTCGTGTGCGTGCATCAGCGATAACAGTATCTGTTGAAGGAACGTTGCTCACGCGAATAAAGAAGACGATAACCGCAGATAAAAGAGCAAGACTTAAGAGCGCAAGAATGCCAGAAAGCAGGCTGTAGCGGCGTACAAACCTAAAAAGTGCACGACGCCTACTACGAAGATAGCTTGAGAACGTATCAGCAACATCTTTTATAGAGGTTGCATCATCGTCAGGCGCTGCATCACTTGCGCTAGTAGCGCTTTTGGAAGGAACCTCGGCGGTTTTGGCCTCTGAGTGTTCGTGGGCGCTCTCTTCAAGCTCTTTGAGGCGAGCTTCTACCGCAGAAAGATCTTGCGTTAGAGCTGCATCGTTTACGATTTTCTCAAGGTCAGTTGTGCTGTCCGCATCGTTTTCAGAAGAGTCTTCATCTGAAACCGAGCCGTCCTCGTCCTCTTCGCCTTCTTCGTCTAGACCAGGAAAGATGGGGCTGACAATTTCCATGATGTAGTCTTCGTCAGCGGCAGCCATGTCAGCAGCAATAGGGTCGGTGACCTCTTCAGGCTCGTCGGTTTTCTCGCCATCAGCGTCAGCTGCCTCAACGACCTGAGCATCAAGGGTCTTTTGATCAGAAGATGTTTCCTCTGCAGCAGGCGTGTTATCTGGTTGTGAAGTTTTGTTCTTAGAAGTCATAGCGCCTCATTACCGTATGAACCTGCTGTAATTTTCTCACAATTACGTAACTTGTGTACCCTCATCCTGTGCAGATAGCGAGGTATCGGTTTAAAAACCGCCTAGTGGTGGTACACTTCTTTAGTTGAAATCTCACCTCGCAAGCAGCTTGCGCTACAGTTTGGCCACAGGCTCATAAGCCAAGCGCGCACGAGGCACTTATCTTAGGAGCAAGAATGCGTGACAAGCTAGAAAAAATCGTTGAGGCCTATGCTGAGCTTGAGCAAAAGCTTGCAGACCCAGCCGTTGTCTCTGATCCAAAAGAGTATGCTCGCGTAGCAAAAGAGCACTCTAATCAGGCGGACCTGGTTGCTCACGCCAATAAGTACATCACTGCCCTCGATGACATTGAGGCTGCAAAAGAGCTTCTCAACGCCACTTCTGATCCAGAAGAAAAAGAGATGCTGCAGGAAGATATTGCTGCTAATGAAGAGATGCTTCCTCAGCTTGAGGATGAAATCAAGGTCATGCTAATCCCAGGCGATCCAAATGACGAGAAGGACACTATCGTTGAGATTCGCGCTGGTGTTGGTGGCGATGAGGCGGCAATCTTTGCAGGCGACCTCTTCAAGATGTATGAGCGCTTTGCCGAGGCTCGTGGTTGGAAGACAGAGATTCTGTCCAGCTCTCCTTCTGAGGCTGGCGGCTTTAAGACTATTGAGTTTAAGGTCACAGGCGATAAGGTCTATTCAGTTATGAAGTATGAATCCGGTGTTCACCGTGTTCAGCGCGTTCCTAAGACTGAGTCTCAGGGTCGTATCCAGACTTCTACCGCAACCGTTGCAGTCCTCCCAGAGGCTGATGAGATTGATATTCAGATTAACCAGGAAGACCTGCGTATTGATACGTACTGCGCATCCGGCCCTGGCGGTCAGTGCGTTAACACCACGTATTCCGCAGTTCGTATTACTCACCTGCCAACAAATACCGTTGTTCAGTCTCAGGACCAGCGTTCTCAGATTCAGAACCGCGAGGTCTGCATGCAGATGCTCCGTGCTCGCCTCTACGAGATGGAGCTTGAGCGTCAGCAGGCTGAGCAGGGCGCAGAACGTCTTTCCCAGATTGGTCATGGCGCACGTTCCGAGAAGATCCGCACGTACAACCAGCCGCAGGACCGCGTAACCGACCACCGCGTTGGCTTCAACGGCACCTACAATGGCGTTCTTCTGGGCGATACGCTGCCATCTGTTATTGAGGCTCTTGCTGCAGCAGAGCGTGCCGAGAAACTCGCTCAGGCTGTCTAAGGCGCAAACTTCATGACAGATGAAGTTTGGACAATCCAGAAAATTTTGACGTGGACTACTCAGCACCTGGAAAAGAAAGGTGATGAGCATCCACGTCTTTCTGCAGAATGGCTCTTGTCTGCAGTGACAGGCCTTTCTCGCGTGCAGCTCTACACTAACTTTGACAAGCCGCTTTCTGCGGATGAGCGTGCTTGTATGCGCGAGGCAATTAAGCGCCGCGCAGAGGGCGAGCCGCTTCAGTACGTGACGGGCGAGATGCCCTTTAGGCACCTGGTACTTACGTGCGAGCCAGGCGTGCTTATTCCACGACCAGAGACAGAAGTGCTGGTAGACGTTGCGTTAGCAGGCGTTGACGAGGCGACTCCAAACGCTGACGGGGAAGTGCGCGTGCTTGAGGTTGGCGTGGGAACGGGCTGCATATCGCTCTCTATTGCCACTGAGCGCCCACAGACGCATGTTTACGCCACGGACCTTTCTCCTAAGGCAATTGCGCTGGCAACTCGTAACAGAGACGCCTTGGACCTCCAGGAGCGTGTGGAGCTCATTGAGTGCGACCTGGTAGAAGGTGTGCCCGCTGAGCTTGCACAGTCCTTCTCGGTGTTGGTGTCTAATCCGCCCTATATTCCTACACACGTGCTCGAACAGGAAGTTCCTGCTGAGGTCAAGGGCTTTGAGCCTGAGTTGGCGCTTGACGGGGGAGAGGACGGTCTAGACATCTACAGGCGATTGCTCGAGGCTGCTCCGCATATGCTTCTACCTGGCGGAATGCTCTGCGTTGAGCTCTACGAGGGGCACCTGGATAAAGCAGCACATCTTGCCGAGGAGCAGGGTGTGTGGGAGTCTGTTGAGGTCAAAGAGGATCTGACGCACAGGCCGCGCATTCTTGTGGCGCGTCTAGCAAAGTAGCACTTCAGACGCCTGACGAGAAAATCTGTGTAACGCGTATCACTGCGCATCAGACAACATTGCGCAGCACACAACATCGAGCAGCACACAAGAAAGAGTTGAGGGTTTATGGGTGAGTACATCAAAGTTGATCAGATGAATCCAGACGCGTCTGTAGTTTCTTTAGCTGTTGAGGTAGCGCGTCGCGGTGGCGTGCTTATTATGCCCACCGATTCTGTCTATGGCATTGGCGCTGCTGCAACTCCTCAAAACCCAGGTCATAAGCGCATCTTTGAGATTAAGCAGCGACCTTCAACGCAGACGCTTCCCTGGCTTGTGGGCAGTAAATCTGACCTGCAGAAGTATGCGTACATTACACATGACTGGGCAAATAAGCTGGTAGAAGCCTATTGGCCAGGAGCTCTTACGCTGGTGGTTACCGCATCAGAGAACGTTCCCGATGAATACGTCTTACCAGATAACAGGACCATTGCGCTTCGCATGCCCAACTCGCCGCTCGTGTGCCAGATTGCTGAGCAGCTTGGATCTCCTCTGGCAACTACCAGCGCAAATACGCATGGTGCTCCTTCTGCAGTTGATGGATGTGGTCTTGAGGCAGGCCTTGTTGAGCAAGCGGATCTGACGCTTGATGGAGGTCCAGCACCCCTTGCTATTGCGTCTACCATTGTCGACTGTACAGGCGATGAGCCGCGCATTTTGCGCGAAGGCGCTATCACAACCGAGGATATTCTCGCCACTGCGGGATTTGCAAAATAGATAAAAATTCCTATCCCTTTTATGTGTTTTGGCTGCAGCTTTTGCCTGCATGCGGTACTCTCTATAGGAGTGAATTTTCTGAGGAGGATGCGTATGCGTATTGCAGTTGGTTCTGATCACGCTGGCTTTATCCAGAAAGATCCTATCATTGAGCACATTAAGTCGCTTGGCCACGAGGTTTTGGACTTTGGTCCAGCAAATGACGACCGTGTTGATTACCCTGATTTTGCAGATAAGGTTGCTCGCGCAGTTGCAGCAGGCAAGGCAGACCGTGGCGTTCTGATTTGTGGCACCGGCATTGGCATTGCCATGACCGCTGATAAAGTCCCTGGCATTCGCGCAACTCCTGTTCAGACTGTTCAGTTTGCAGAGCTTGCTCGCGAGCACAATAACGCAAACGTCATTGGCCTTTCTGGTCGATTCACTGATCTTGCTGTTAACGAGGCTATTGTAGACACCTTCCTGAGTACCGAGTTTGCAGGTGGCCGCCACACTGGACGTGTCGAGAAGATCATGCGTGAGGATGACCCTAACTTTAAGGGTGTTGACGCTGAGTAAGTAAGTGGCACATAAACAGTGCCGCATAAGTAATACATACGCAAACCTGCGGGGAATGTTGCAGCTAGGTTAAAGTTGCTCGCATTCAAATAAAATGCAGGTCAAGCTCTTGGAGGGAGCATTATGGCAGATTACGATGAGTCCAGACTTACGGTTGTTGACCACCCCCTAGTTCAGCACAAGCTTCACATTCTTCGTGACAAGACAACCACCACCAAGCAGTTCCGTGAGCTTGTCAACGAGCTTGCAATTCTTGAGAGCTACGAGGCAATGCGTGACTTCCCACTTGAGGACGTTGAGGTAGAGACTCCTCTTGAGACCATGACTGCTAAGCGCATTGCTGGTAAGAAGGTTGCTATCATTCCAATTCTTCGCGCTGGCCTTGGTATGGTTGACGGCATTCTTGAGCTGGTTCCATCTGCTCGTGTTGGTCATGTTGGTATGTACCGCGATCCAGAGACACATCTTCCTCATCAGTATTACTGCAAGTTCCCTGCAGACATTGAGAACCGTACCTGCCTGGTTGTTGACCCAATGTTGGCAACTGGCGGCTCTCTAACTGCTGCTATTCAGTTCCTGCGTGAGGCTGGTGTCAAGGATATTCGTTGCTTGACCATTGTTTCTTGCCCTGAGGGCGTCAAGGCAACTCTGGATTTTGACCCAGATGTACGCCTCTACACCTGCACCGTTGACCGTCAGCTGAGCCCAAATGCTTACATTCTCCCAGGCCTTGGCGACGCAGGTGATCGTATTTACGGCACCAAGTAAGAAGTCCATCGTCCTTCTCGCAATTTAATATAGTTGCGAATACGTACGTTAGTACATGATCCAGTGTCCGCAGAACATGCGCACTGGATCATTTCTCTTTTCAAATTAGTGCTTTACGAGAAGAAATAACTGTTGATACATATCAAAAACTTAGCGAATACCAGGGGATATTGATACAACTATTTTTATCTGGACATAACTATATCTATCAAGAAAATAGCAACATAACAGCAGTTTATTAGTGTTATAGTTGAGTAGAACAATAACGGCAGCTAACACGAAATGTGTCAGTAATGTGAGATTTTGAGCATAGGTCAATTATTTGATTTTGTAATCGTGACTATGCATTCATTTAGTGCTAGTATCGCCGTTCGTCGCAAATATGCACGCCGAGTGGTAGATAATATACTCCAAGTGGCATATTCTTGGCATCTTACGTTGCGTTTCAAGTATGCTGAGCAGTGACGGGCAATCTGAAATGGTTGCAGATTGTATGGGGAGGTTGAGACAGAGTGGATGTTCTTGCGCAGTTGCCAGCAGAGATGGCCGAGCTGCTCGAAAGTTTTTTGCCACACGCATTGGTTGGTAACACCACCTTTGGTTTCACGAACTACATTTTCTATTTCTTAATCGCTGCTGTGATTTTTCTGATTGTCTGCTTTAGGTTTAAGAAGAAGCAGGCAGAGAGCATTGCTCCTCAGGGACGCTTTGTTAATGGTGTTGAGTATCTGATTGAGTACATCAGAGATGACGTCTGCAAAGCTTCTCTTGGAGAAACGTGGCGCACACACTTCCCCTTCTTGATTACCATGTTTATGTTTATTCTGATCAACAACATTATTGGCCTTATTCCTGGCGCACACCCAGGTACTGGCACCATTGGTGTCACCGCCGCTCTTGGTCTTTGCTCCCTTGGATACTTTATGTATGTAGGTGCAAAAAAGATGGGTGTTATTGGCTACATCTTGAGTCTTGCACCAAAGGGCGTTAATCCTGTTATCGCAGCAGTTATCTGGGTTATTGAGGTCTTCTCAACATTCCTTCGTCTGGTTACTCTGGCTGTCCGTCTGTTCTGCAACATGTATGCAGGTCACATCGTTATGGGTACGTTTGCAATTCTTGCATCTATGTACTTTATGCCAGCGATTGAGAACTTCTCCGCATCAACAGCCGCCCAGGCAGGTTTTTCAATCTTCTGGGTTCTGCTGTTGATTATCATTTACTTGGTAGAAACTATTGTTGCTTTCATTCAGGCATACGTTTTTACCCTACTCTCTACTGTCTACATCCAGCTGGTAGAGTCTGAACACTAAGCAAAACGCTTAGTTGGTGGCATTGCCACACTGTGGTGCCAAACGGCACAAAAGATGAAGTCATCTGAGCCCACGCTCAGTTGATGATAGGTATGTATATTGGTCGCCTTGAGAGGGGCGAGCGAAAAAGGAGGAATCGTGGGTATTTTCGGATATGCTCTTTGCGTTATGGGAGCAGCAATTTGTATTAGCGTCGTAGCAACGAGTGCCGCTAACAACATGGCTCGTCAGCCTGAGGTTCAGGGTCGTCTCTTCACAGTCTTTATTCTTGGCTGCGCATTCATCGAGGCACTTACCCTAATTGGCTTCGTTGTTACCTTGATGGTTAAGTAAATTACTGTTTGTAACAGCGAAAACGCTACGTTGGAGGAATGCATGAATACGATTTGTAAGGGAGTTAAAAAAGCCAGCACAGTAGGCGCAACTGCTGCTCTACTTGTGGCAATGGCTCCCTCAGTCGCACTTGCTGAAGAGGGTGCAAGTGGTGCCGATATTCTTCTTCCAAAGCCCGCTGAGTTTGTTCCTGCTCTGATTGCGTTTCTGATCATCTTTGCTGTTGTAGCAAAGTTTGTATGGCCTTCCGTTCTACGTATGCTTGACAAGCGTCAAGAGAAGATCCAAGGCGATCTGGACGCTGCAGCAAAGGCTCGCGAGGAAGCCAACAAGGATCGTGAAATCGCAGCAGCTGGTATCGACGCAGCTAAGCAGCAAGCAGACGAGATTGTTTCTGCTGCTAAGCGTGAGGGCGAAGAAGAGCGTGCTCGTATTATCGAGCAGGCAAAGGCAGAAGCTGTCGAGATTATTACTAAGGGTAAGGGCGTTGTAGAGTCTGAGCGTCGTCACGCCATGGCTGAGCTTTCTGATTCCGTTGTTGATCTTGCCGTCGATATTGCCGGAAAGATTATTGGCAACGAGCTTTCAGTAGAGCAGCAGCGTGCTCTTGCCGAAAAGTACCTTGCGGAAGTAGGTACTCCAGATGAGCACTAATAAAGACGATCAAGACAGAAAAGTAGAGGGCTATACCAGGGCACTCCTGGAGGCTGGCCGCGCAGAGGGTCGTGCAACTGCAGACCTTGTACAGGTGCAGCACGCAAAGAAGTTCTCTCCAGAAGTTCTTGAGACTCTTGGTGCTATGCAGGCGAGTGAGGATGTCAACCTTATCAATGATGTTGCCGCTACGTTCCAGGAGCTTCTTGAAGAAGAAGACAAGACACTTACAGTAACGGTAACTACTACAATGCCTCTTGATGATGAGTTACGTGCAAAGGTCACCGAGAAGCTCGAGAAGAACTTCAATACTCAGGTGTATCTTATTGAGCGTGTTAATCCCAAGATTTTGGGCGGCATTGTAGTTGAGGCACGTGATCATCGTTATGATGCATCGGTAAAGACACAGCTCACTCACATTAAGAGTAGGCTCTCTTCAGATCACGTTGAAAGTGAATTGTAATGACTGATAAGACCACTATACAGGAAGGAACGCTGAGCTCAGATGCCGTCATGGCACAGCTTAGAGAGCGCCTTTCTAAGGTCAATTCAACCGTATCCCAGCAAGAGGTATCTGCTGTTATTGAGGTAGCAGACGGTATTGCTCGTGTTGCTGGTCTACGCAGCGCTATGGCAGGCGAGTTGCTGGAGTTCACTAGCTCCGTTACGGGCCACAGTGTATTCGGTCTTGCTCAGAACCTTGATGAAACTTCAGTCGGCGCTGTTTTGTTCGGCGAAGTTTCTGAGATTAAGGAAGGCGACGAGTGCCGTACAACCGGCCGCGTCATGGATATTCCAGCTGGTTTTGACATGCTTGGTCGTGTTGTTAACCCACTGGGCCAGCCTATTGATGGACTTGGCGCTATCCACGCTACACATCGTCGCCCTATTGAGTTCAAGGCTCCTGGCATCATGCAGCGTCAGCCTGTTTGCGAGCCAGTTCAGACTGGACTTCTGGCAATTGACGCTATGGTTCCTGTCGGCCGTGGTCAGCGTGAGTTGATCATTGGTGACCGTAAGACCGGTAAGACCGCTATCGCAATTGACGCAATCGTAAACCAGAAGAACACCGATATGGTTTGTATCTATGTCGCCATCGGTCAGAAGGCGTCTACAGTTGCAAACATCCGCGAGTCTCTTTCCCGCCATGGTGTTCTTGACAAGACCGTCATTGTTGCAGCTACCGCAGCCGATTCTGCTCCAATGCAGTACATTGCCCCTATGGCAGGCGCTGCTATTGGTGAGTTCTTTATGTATAACGATAAGGACGGCAAGCCTGCTGACAAAGACCATCCAGGCGGACACGTTCTTGTTGTTTACGATGACCTCTCTAAGCAGGCAGTTGCATACCGTCAGATGTCACTGACGCTTCATCGTCCACCAGGACGTGAGGCATATCCTGGTGATATTTTCTACCTGCACTCACGCTTGCTGGAGCGTGCATGTAAGCTCTCCGATGAAAACGGAGCAGGTTCTCTTACCGCACTTCCAATTATTGAGACGCAGGAAGGCGACGTTTCTGCATACATTCCTACAAACGTCATTTCCATTACAGACGGCCAGATTTATCTGCAGTCTAATCTCTTCTTCCAGGGCCAGCGCCCAGCAGTCGACGTAGGTATTTCTGTATCCCGCGTTGGTGGCGACGCTCAGGTCAAGGCAATGAAGCAGGTTGCAGGTACACTTCGTCTGGACCTTGCAAGTTATCGTGAGAAGCAGGCATTCTCGCAGTTCGGATCCGACTTGGATGCAACTACGCAGTACCAGCTCAACCACGGTGCTCATATGATGGAGCTTCTCAAGCAGCCACGTTATTCAGCTCTGGACGTAGTAGACCAGATTTGCGCAATTTACGCTGCAAAAGAGAACTTCATTGATGACGTTGATCTTGAGAACGTTGCTCTCTTCCGTGATGGCCTTGCTCAGTACATGAGTGAGTATCACCCACAGCTCCGCAACTCTCTGCGCAACGGAAAGATTTCTGATGAGCAGGCAGAGCGCTTGAGTGATCACATTAAGCACTTCAAGGCTAAGTTCTTGGAAGAGCATCCAAACAAGGTTGTGGATGAGGCAGAAGCTAATTCAGACACACCAGGCTCTTTTGACGCAGTAACCCAGGGTTCATTGCAGGAGTAATTATCAATGGCGAACCTTCACGAAATATCGAGGCGTATGAGCTCCATCAGGAGCACCATGCAGATTACGCGCACGATGTCGATGATTTCGACAGCGCGTGTCCGCAAGGCACTTGATAGGGCCGAGGCTGCTTCGCCATATAAGGAAGCTATTACCCTTATGCTTGCAAATGTAGCAGGCGCTGGCTTTAATCCTAAGAAACAGCCTCTTCTTGCTACACATAAAGTCGAGAAGAACGTGCTGTTCTTAGTCATCGCATCTGACCGCGGACTTGCAGGCGGATTTAACATCCTGCCTCAACGCGAGGTTGAGCATGAGATGGCACGTCTTAAGGCTAAGGGTGTGTCGTCCGAGATAATTACTTGCGGACGCAAGCCAACTGAGTACTTTACGTATAGAAATATCAAGCCCACCATGTCTTATGTAGGCATTTCCTCTGAGCCTACAGCAGACCAGGCTGATCGTATTGCTTCCTACATTATGGATAGCTATATCAAGGGTAAGATTGATCGTGTCGTAATTAAGTACTGGCATGCAAAGAATCGTGTTGACCAAGAGCAGGTTACAGAGCAACTTCTTCCTATTTCGCGCGATAAACTCACGATTCCTAATAAACCACGTACCGAAGAAGCCCTCTCACAGGTGAAGACGTATAACAAGAGTGAATATCACTTCTCGCCATCTGCTTCTCAGGTACTTGATTCGTTGATGCCCGCTTATATCAAGACGGTCATCTTCCACGCACTTCTTGATTCTGCTGCAGCCGAGCATGGTGCACGCCGTCGTGCAATGCAGTCTGCAACTGATAATGCTGAGAACGTCTTAGGCGCTCTTAGCCGTACGTACAATCGCGAACGCCAGGGCGCAATTACCACTGAGCTCAATGAGATTATCGGTGGTGCTGCAGCATTGGAGGATATGTAATGTCAGATATGCAAGTAGAGACTTCTTCCTTTGAGGAAGCTATTCTCAACAAGCGCAATCAGCACGTTGACGATGGCGTAATCGTTCGCGTAGTTGGACCAGTTGTCGACGTTAAGTTCGACGGACCTGTTCCAAGCATCTATACCGCACTGACGGTAGAGGATGACACGCCTGTTGGTCACGTCAGCACCGTTCTTGAGGTTGAGTCTCAGCTTCCCGGTGGTGTTGTTCGTACCGTCGCTATGTCGTCAACCGATGGTCTTCAGCGTAACCTTCGCGTTAAGGACACCGGCAAGCCAATGATGATGCCAGTAGGCAAATCTACGCTGGGCCGCGTCTGGAACGTTATGGGTCAGCCAGTTGATGGTGGAGAAATTCCTGAAGACGTTGAGTATTATCCAATTCACCACCCAGCACCTCTCTTCGAAGAGCTCACTACTGAGACAGAGATTTTTGAGACGGGCATCAAGGCAATCGATCTTCTCGAGCCTTATGTTCGAGGCGGAAAGACTGGCCTCTTTGGTGGCGCTGGCGTTGGTAAGACCGTTCTGATTCAGGAGCTTATTAACAACCTGGCTCAGCAGCACGGTGGTACATCTGTATTCACCGGCGTTGGAGAGCGTACTCGTGAGGGTACTGACCTCTTCCTTGAGATGACTGAGTCTGGCGTTATTAACAAGACCTGCCTCGTCTACGGTCAGATGAACGAGCCACCAGGAGCTCGTATGCGTGTTGCTCTTGCAGGCCTTACTACTGCAGAGTACTTCCGTGATCAGGGCCAGGATGTTCTGTTGTTCATCGACAACATCTTCCGCTTCTCTCAGGCAGGTTCTGAGGTTTCCGCACTTCTCGGCCGTATGCCTTCCGCAGTTGGTTACCAGCCAACCCTGGCTACAGAGATGGGCGAGCTTCAGGAGCGTATTACTTCCACCAAGGAAGGCTCTATTACTTCCGTACAGGCAGTTTACGTCCCTGCAGACGACCTTACTGACCCTGCTCCTGCTACAACCTTTACGCACTTGGATGCAACTACCGTTCTTTCTCGTGCTATTACCGAGCTTGGTATTTACCCAGCAGTTGATCCTCTGGCTAGCTCCAGTTCTGCTCTTGATCCATCCATTGTTGGCTCAGAGCACTACCGCGTTGCTATGGCAGTTCAGGAGACTCTGCAGGAGTACTCCGACCTTCAGGACATCATTGCAATTCTGGGTATGGACGAGCTTTCTGAGGAGCAGCAGCGCACCGTTGCTCGCGCCCGTAAGATTCAGCAGTTCCTCTCTCAGTCATTCCACGTTGCCGAGAAGTTCACCGGTAACCCTGGCGTGTACTGCACCGTTGAGGAGACTGTCCGCTCGTTCGCAGAGATTATTGACGGTAAGTGCGATGACCTTCCTGAGCAGGCATTCCGTTTTGCAGGCACCATCGAAGATGTTCGCGAGCGCGCTGCAAAGATGTCCGCTTCGGATAGCTCACAGAACTAGGATTTCTCATGGCTGAGTTGACTTGTCAGTTTGTCAGACCAGATAAGCTCCTTTACGAAGGAACTGTTGAAAGTCTGATTCTTGCTTCAGCAGATGGAGAGTATGGTGTGTGGCCAGGCCACGCACCAGAAATCATTGCGCTTGGCGATGGTGTTGTAAGACTGCACATGCCTCATCCAGAGAATGAAGAAGAATCTATGACCAAGATAGTGATTTCTGGTGGATACGCAGAAATCGATCCAACAGGAGTCATTATCTTGGCAGATCATGCCCGTCGCGTTGATGACATTGATGCAGATGTTGTGCGCGAGACAAGAGACGACGTCATTGACCAGATGCTTTCTCTTCCAGAAGACGATAATCGTCGTGCCTACTACGAAAAAAAGATAGACTGGTGTAATCTACTTCTGAAGCAAGTGGTTGAGGAGTAAAATTCTCTCACTGTCGTTTTCGGAGGTTTATGGACGTCATAAAAGTAGTAGGTGGCCATTCTGTTACAGGAGAGGTCACTGTAGAGGGTGCAAAAAACTCTGCCCTCAAATTGATGGCTGCGACCATCATGGCCCCTGGCGTTACTACGCTCACTAACGTTCCTAATATTGCAGACGTTCACGTCATGGGCAAGGTGCTCAAGACGTTAGGCGCTCGCATTGAAGTCGTTGGTCTTCACGAGCTCAAAATTGATACCACAGATATTACAAGCTGGGAGACTCCCTACAGCCTTGTTGCGCAGATGCGTGCTTCAACTGCTGTTTTGGGTCCCCTTATTTCGCGTTTTGGCAAGGCCGTTGTGGCAATGCCAGGCGGTTGTAATATCGGCGCTCGCAAAATTGACATGCACATCCTGGGTCTTGAGGCCTTGGGTGTTGAATTTAAGGTTGAGCACGGCAATATTCACGCAAGTGCTCCTCACGGCATAACGGGAGAAACCGTTTCTCTTGCCTTTGCTTCCGTTGGCGCAACAGAGAACCTGATGATGGCATCAGTTTTTGCCAAGGGCGTAACGGTCATTGATAACGCTGCTCGTGAGCCAGAAATTGTTGACCTCGCTAACATGCTTAACAAAATGGGTGCCAACATTCAGGGCGCTGGATCTCCTGTTATCGAGATTCATGGCGTAACTGAGCTGCATCCTGTTGAGCATGAAGTTGTCGGCGACCGCATTGAGGCCGGCACCTTCCTGGCAATTGGTGCACTTACCGGAGAGCCTATTACCGTTCACGGCTTTGAGCCAAATCACCTTGGTCTGGTACTTAAGAAGTACGAGCAGATGGGCATCACCATCGAGACTGGAGATAGGTGGGCACGGGCTTCTCGCCAGCAAGATCTTAAGGCTATCGATATTCAGACGCTGCCATTCCCAGGCTTCCCAACAGACATGCAGGCACAGACTATGACGCTGCTTGCTCTGGCTAAGGGTACCTGCATTATCACGGAAAACGTCTTTGAGAACCGCTTTATGTTGGCATCCGAGCTTTCTCGCATGGGAGCCGATATTACCATCGAGGGCCATCATGCTATTGTTCGCGGCGTCTCTGGCTTTGAGGGAGCGCAGGTCAAGTCACCAGATCTTCGTGGTGGTGCCGCGCTTGTTATGGCTGGTCTGGTGGCCGAGGGAGAAACAATCGTTTCTGCAATCCATCACATTGACCGCGGTTACGAGGGATTTGTCGAGAAACTCGTCGCGTTGGGAGCCGATGCTCAGCGCACTACCATTCCAGACGACGACTTTATCGAAGGATAGTTTGTGTCAACTAAACCAAAGCATGCCAAACTGCTAGAAAACGGAGCCTCACAGGGTACTTCGGCTGATGCTGCACAAAATACTGCTGCGGGTGGTAGCGCACAGAGCACTGCACCTAACGCTGTCGCTCAGACTTCGCAGGGAGCTGCAGGTCAGGGAGCCGCAGATCAAGGCGCTGCAGCTCAGGGAGCCGCAGCTGGCACTTCTCCTTTCAGCCGCACGCAGGCTGAGGGCTACCATAAGCGCCGCAAGCGTGTCTTCAGAAAGCAAGTTGTAGTCAGGTCGCTTCTGGGCGTTCTTGCAACTGTGTTTGTTGCTGCCTTGGTAGGCGCAGCAATTTGGTATGCAAATGTTCAGGCGCAGCTAAATAACTCGCAGGTCATCACTGCTGAGCTTCGCCAGACGCTCCAGGAGCCTTCCGCACCAAGCGATCCCTATTATGTACTGCTTCTGGGTACCGATGGACGTCCCGGTGAGACTGAGTATCGTGCGGATTCCATCATTTTGGCGCGCGTTGACCCCATCCACAAGCGTGTGACCATGCTTTCTATTCCACGAGACACCCGTGTTTTGTGGAAGGGCTCCTACATGAAGATTAACGCTGTTCACTTCTACGACGGCGCAAATGGCATGGTACAAGCCGTAAATGAACTGTGCGGCGTGCATATTGCTCACTATGCAGAGGTCAATTTTGACGGTCTTGCAGGCATTACGGATGCTCTCGGTGGCGTAACCGTTAACGTTGAGCAGTACATGCGCGACACAGAGAACTTTAGCGACGTTGTTGAGCTCTATCCTGGTGTTCAGAAACTCAACGGCGCTCAGGCTCTCTTCTTTACTCGTGTTCGCTATGCATTTGCGGATAGCGATTACACCCGCATGCGTCACCAAAGAACATTCATTAAGGCTATGATTGCCCAGATTTTGAATACTGGAGATCCTGTAGCCATTGCCAATATCGTCAATTCAACAGCACGCATGGTCATCACCGATCTATCTGTCTCAGATATTATTTCTCTGGGCACTCAGATGATTGGTATGAACACCGACAAGGATATTTATACGGCATATGTACCATCTGAGGGAACAGAAATTGATGGTCAGTCGTATGTTATTGCAGATAAAGACGCACTTGCAAAGATGATGAAAGTCATCGAAGCAGGAGACGATCCGTCTAGCTTAAACGGTCAAACAGATGCTGAAGCAAATGCCGAAGCTGCCGAGAAAAGCTCAGAAGAGTCCTCAGAATCTTCAAACAGCTCTTCTCGCCAGTAAACCTTAGCGGCGTTTTTGGGTATCATTCAAGTGTTAGAAATATTTTCGTTGCATAGCGCAACTGATTTTGCATGAAAAAGACTGCCAAGCAGTCGTCGGAGGAGAGTTATGGCCAACGATAACGTACAAAACGACCACACGCTGACAAAAGCCGGCGAGGACTACCTTGAGGCAATTTATCGAATTGCACTTGAGCAGCCAGATGACGATAAGAGCGTCCGCTCCGTTGACATTGCTGAGTGTCTCGATGTCTCCAAGGCAAGCGTCAACAAGGCACTGTCCCAGCTTAAAGAGCAGGACATGGTTGAGCAGAGTCGTTACGGTCGTGTCACGCTGACCAAAGAAGGCGAAGCAAACGCCCGCACCACGTGGCGAGCTCACCGTGCACTCCGCACCTTCCTTGAAGAGGATTTGGGCGTAGACACAGAGACTGCAGACGCAGAAGCTTGCCTTATGGAGCATTCACTTTCTGTAGACACGCTGGCTAAGCTCATCACCTTCCTTGAGAAGCGTGGAATTGAGATTCCAAGCAAGTAATGTAACCTGGCGCTTATGCAAACTAGATACGTATAAAGGCGCCTGTCATTTGAGTTTATCGGCGGCAAAACCGCCATTCTAAAAAGCGCACGTTAGGTGTGCAGAGCCAACAGGGCTCATAGGTGAAAGGTAAACACATGAAGGCAATTATCCCAGCAGCAGGTCTAGGTACGCGTTTTCTACCTGCAACAAAGGTAACCCCTAAAGAGCTGTTGCCTGTTTTGGATAAGCCCGTTATTCAGTACGTAGTAGAAGAGGCTCTTGAGCCAGAAGAGGTTGATGAGGTAATCATCATCAATTCTCGCGAGAAGCCACAGATTGAAACCTACTTTGCTGAAGACCAGAAGTTTGAAGCAGATCTTTCTTCTCGTGGAAAGCAAGACCTTGCCGAGAAGGTCCATGCAGCTTCTGCGCTTCCTGTTTCCTTTACCTATCAGGACAATCCTCGTGGCCTTGGCCATGCCGTGCTTTGTGCTGCAGACGGTGTAGGTGACCAGCCATTCTTTGTACTTCTCGGCGATTACTTTGTTCCAGACCGTCAGATGTGCATCCGCATGGCAGAGATTTCCAAGCAGCACAATGGCGCATCCGTCATTGCAGTTGCTCCAGTTCCTGCAGATCAGGTGAATCGCTACGGTATTATCGCAGGTGAGTGCATCTCTTCTCCTTCAGGTAACTCTGAGGGCGAGGGTGCTATTTGGAAGGTAACAGGCCTTGTCGAGAAGCCTCGTCCAGAGGACGCACCTTCTC
>JABZHR010000039.1 GCA_015258715.1 Atopobium sp. | reverse complement strand
CTTGAATTTTCATTGCTAGTGCAACAACAAAAGAGAAGGTAGTGACCCATGGGTCTACAATGGCGCTTACGACAACGTTCATTGAAAGGATTTCCATGGGTCACTATAGCCATCTTAGCATTGAAGAGCGCGAAGACATTATGGTCTGGTGGAAAAATCATGAAAGTATAAGCCAGATCGCTCGTAAGCTCGGACGGAACAAATCAAGTATTTCACGGGAGATTAAAAGAAACGGTTGGACAATCATTGGAGTGGCGCATCTGTGCTATAGGGCTTCGACTGCTCAGAGAAAAACCGATGTTCGACGCCAGGCTTGCAAGAAACGCACCCTACTCGATGATCCAAGCCTTCGTGCACGTATTGTCTTTCTTATCTGTAGTCGCCACTTCTCACCTGAGCAGATTGCAGGCAGACTACACTTAGAACTTTCCTACGCTCCTGTCAGCTGTAGCACTATATATAGAGCCATACACTCAGGAAAACTAGACTGTGAACTTCCAGGTGTACAGTCTGTACGCAGAAGACTTAGACACCGAGGTAAACGACGACATACAAAACACCTCATAGAGCGCAGAGGAAAAATACGGATAACTCATGAACTTGTTGAAAGACCAAAAGAGGTTGCAGATCGCCAACGTATTGGAGACTGGGAAGGAGATACCGTCATCGGTAAGGCCAAAGGGCCACGCCTGGTCACACAAGTTGACCGTATGAGCGGCTACCTTGTTGGTGGCAAAGCTGCATCAGGGTCTAGTGCCGATGTCAATGTAGCTATACAGCAAGCTTTGAGAGGTGAGGTAGTAAAAACCATAACGCTTGATCGTGGATCTGAGTTTGCTCGTGCAGCAGAGCTTCAAGAAGCTATCGGAGTAAGTATCTACTTCTGTCTTCCACATCATCCCTGGCAAAGAGGTACCAATGAAAATACTAATGGTCTCATCAGAGAGTATTTTCCAAAAGGCACAGACCTCTCATCGATTAGTGATAGAGAGATTGAGGCAGTATATAATGAGCTCAATTTAAGGCCACGTAAGCGTCTGGGTTGGAAGTGCCCTTGGGAAGTCTACCATCACCAAACGTTGCACTTGCTTTGACAATTCAAG
>JABZHR010000038.1 GCA_015258715.1 Atopobium sp. | reverse complement strand
AAAAAATCGTCTTAGTTGGGCATAAAAATGACTTTTTAAAGTTTTGATCCCCAACTAAACGGATTTTTTACCTTTTTAGCCCCTATAATTTTGGTCTAAAAATTAAGTGATACGCAAAATTAAATATCTGTGCATAGATATTCGTAGAAATGAATACATATTTAGCCTAAATAAAAATTTTGCAACTTAATACAAAAAACTCGCCTTCCAGAGATTTATTTCTGGAAGGCGAGAGAAGTGTATCACTTCAGTTGTGCATTATTACGTTTGGTCGTACGTAGGCGCAGGTAGGCGTGTCAACTGCGCGGTCGCAGTCGCATGTTGCGGTCGCGCGTCGCGATGCGCGTAGCTGCACGTTAAACGCTTGCACCCGAGGTAGCATCTACGCCTGCACTTGGTGCGGGAGCACCAGCAGCAGGGGCGGGAGCGCCAGCTGGCGGAACAACTGCGCCGCTAGCACTTACAAGGCGTTGACCTGTGGTTTGCAGATACCAATCCAACCATGGCTTGAAGTTAAAGACAATCTCGTTGATGCCCGCATACGAGCCATCGGGGTAGTACATTGCCTGGTAGTTGTGGGTGTTGATGATATCGGCTGGTGTACCTGGGACAATGGTGCGTACATACTCTTTGTCGCCGTTGCGAAGTACGCCGATGACAAACTCAACGTTCTTCATGCGGCCCTCAGGAAGAGAGCTGTGAACTGTGGAAAGACGGTCGCCCGATTGCGCTGGCACGCGTTTTGCCAGCATAGTGTCTGGGTTGTCGTGAGCGTTGTTGTAGTAAAGGAACTGGTTGTTATCGTCCGCGTAAGTCAGCTCAAATGGCATTGCCTTCAGGAACATGTCAATCTGATTGACCGTCAAAATGCCGTGGTCAAGCTTAACGTATGTGTCGCCCGAGACTGCACCCACAAGCTCGGCGGCCTTCTCGACCCAATCAGGATCATCGGGATCAATGCCCTGGATAGTGGTGGAAATTGAGTTGGTTACGTCCAGATCCTCTGGTGCGATTGGCTTTGGCTTCTTCAACTTGGAGACCACCTCTACGTATTTGACAAAGTTATCCAGGCACAGGCCCAGGAAGCCGACGGTGCGCTCGTCGATAATGTTGCCGTCCTCGTCAAAGGCCTGCTTTGCCTTTCCAAGAAGGAACTCGTTACCAGGCAAAACGTATGCGTTTACGCCCGGAGCATCCATAATCTTGCGTAGATGAACTTGCGCGCGAGAAGTTCCCTGGTCGTAGTAAGAAGCGCCGACAATCATGACAGGCTTGTTCTCAAATGGATGCACATCGTAGGACAGCCACTCGATGACACTCTTCAGCGCAGGTGAGATGGTATGGTTGTGCTCGGGCGTAGAAATAATGACGCCGTCAGCTCGGGTAATCTTGTTGTACAGCAGGCGGAGCTGGAAGTTCTCGTCCCACTTGAGGTCCTGGTTGAACAGAGGAATGTTATCAAT
>JABZHR010000037.1 GCA_015258715.1 Atopobium sp. | reverse complement strand
TCCACTAGCAGCGCTTACGCACAAGAAACCCGGCATCCACACGAAATGGATGCCGGGTTGAAATCGCTTGTAACCTGTGCGCCTTACTTGTACTCGTAGAAGCCCTTACCAGCAGCAACGCCGGTCTCGCCCTTGTCAATCTTCTCTTTGAGGAGGGCAACAATGCGACCCTGAACGGACTCGGGGTCCTTAGCAGCAGGGTTCATCAGAGCAACGTTGTATGCGGTGACCAGGCCAATGATGTCCAGGATCTGGAACGGACCCTTTGGCGAGCCGGTGCCAATGCGCCAAGCCCTGTCGATGTCCTCGACGTCACCGACGCCGTTTGCCCAGAGCTGCTCAGCGGAGACCAGAAGAGGTACCAGCATGGAGTTCAGTAGGTAGCCAGGCTGCTCCTTCAGAACCTTGACCGGAATCATACGGATGCTTGCCGCAAAAGCGACGACCATGTCAAAGTTTTCCTGAGCGGTGCCTGCGTGACCCATGACCTCGCCGATTGGGTTGCGCCAAATCTCGTTAGCAAAGTGGAGAGCCAGGTACTTCTCGGGACGACCGGTTGCTGCAGCGAACATGCTTGGAATCATGGTTGAGCTGTTAGTTGCAACAATAGTCTTCTCGGGCAGGTGCTTGGCCAGCTCGGTGTAGAACTCAATCTTCTGCTCTGGATTCTCCGCGACGGACTCGATGACAAAGTCAGCGTCACCAAAAGCCTCGTCCCAATCGGAAGTGAGCTTGAGGTTGCTGTATGCGCGCTCTACCTGCTCCTTCAGCTGGTCGAGCGTCTCTGGAGTAATCTCGTCCTGAGCAATAAGGCCGTATGCGTACGCCTTAGGATCGGTCTTCATAGCCTCAAGGGTGTTCAGATACACCTCTCTGAGGTGCTCAATCTTTGGACGAGCGCGCTCAATTGAAGCCTCGGACCTCAGCCAAATGGTGGTCTCGTAGCCGCGATAAGCGGTCTGGAATGCAATCTGGCTGCCCAAAACGCCGCCGCCAGCAACTACAACTTTCTTAACCTGCGAAATGTCCATGGGACGTTCCTTTCTACAAGCGTGGCGAGAAGTGCCGCGCGAACTATCTACCGTCCCTATACCCCAGAAACGCTCCGTCAAACATTCGTTCGCAAAATTTTCGACTTTTATTTAAATCCTACAAATCATCCCTTGGCGAGAAACCACATCCACCCGTCACACTTCTTGGGTAGAATAGAGGCGTACAAAGCAGCTGGTTTTAGCGCAGCCGAGCGGTCGTCTCAAACGCAATCGTCCGACTGAGCTTCAGCAAAACCATCGGCTGTAACCCAACAAAACACCAGGTATAACGCTTGGATAGAATAGAGGCATCATGATCGACGGAACATACAAGATTCAAATGGACTCTCCTGTTGGAGCCAAAGAGGGCACCGCTGTCCTCATCACCTCTGGCGAGAAGCTCACTGGCTCTCTGACCGCCATGGGTGTTCAGATTGATATTGAGAACGGCAAGGTTACCGACAACTCGTTTACCTTTGGCGGCAAGCTTGAGTCTTTTGTGGGTCCCGTTATCTTTGCTGTCGGCGGCTCCGTTGAGGGCGACACCATTCAAGGCATCGCCCACATTGC
>JABZHR010000036.1 GCA_015258715.1 Atopobium sp. | reverse complement strand
ATGCGCTGGTAATCGACGCGGAAGAGGGCTGCGATACCGGTACTCCTGCAGCTTGGGCAGCAACTAATGCTCGTATGGCGCTCGCTGATCAGAGCTCTGCAGCAGCTTTTAAAGAGGCGCTCGGCAGCTATGCCAACCGCATTGGATAAAAGACCCGACATACTCCGTTTTGGCAGCGATGGCTGGCAAGCCCGCTATGATAAAGGCTTTACCAGGGATAATGTAGTTAGACTTGCAGAGGCCCTTGGTACCGTCTGGTCAGAGGAGCTGCCTGGCGGCATTGTGTTTGTCGGCTTTGACACACGCTTTGAAGCAGATTCGTCTGCTCTTGAAGCCGCTGCAACATTGGCTTCCTTTGGTTTAGACGTGCGTATGTCCGAGACGTTTTGCCCCACGCCATCTATTTGCTGGGCTTGTGCGCAGCATAAAAATGTAGCTGGTGGCCTTATCATTTCTGCAACTGAGCTTTCCTGCGAATATTGCGGCATGATTATTCGTGCTGCTAACGGTGGCCCAGTTTCGCGCGATTTTCTTCAGCGCGTAGAATCTGCAACACCGCTTGAGCCAACAGACCAGCGTGGAACTTTTACCACAACAGATATTGTGACGCCTTATAAGCGTGCACTTCTTGATCAGATTAATGTGTCTGTTATCAAGGAGCTGCGCCCTAGTGTGGTGGTTGACCCTATGTATGGTGCAGCAACAGACCTGCTTGCTGACGTGCTTTCATCTGCAGGATGCGTTGTCCATCAAATGCATCAAGGTCCTGTCAGGGATTTTGGCGGTATCCACCCACAGCCGGCAGACCCCTGGGCTGATGAGTGCTCTTCGATGGTGGTAAGCCGTCACGCTCAGCTGGGCCTCTTGGTTGATTGCGATGGAGACCGTGCTGCCGCTGTAGATGAGACCGGTCGACTTCTTAGTCCACATGAGCTTATTCCGCTTATCACACGTCATCTTGTACAAAATAGAAGGCAAATCGGCCGCGTTGTTTCTACACTGACCTGTTCGGCAACGGTATCCAGGCAAGCTGCTCATCTTGGACTAGAGTCTGCAAGTGTGCCCGTTGGATTTGCTCGACTCTATTCAGAGATTGAGCAAGGAGACGTTCTTCTCGCCGCAGAGGAGTACGGCGGAATCTGTATTCCAAGTCACCTGTTGGAGCGAGATGGCCTGCTTGTGGCCCTGCTTGTCGTGGAAATGCTTGCGTACACTCATAAATCTCTCGCCCAGCTTGTTGCTGAGGATGAGGCTGAGCTGGGTCGCATGTGTTATAGCAGGCGAGGAGTACGACTTGACGCCGCAGCTACACAGGCATTCAGGAACATCCTTCCAGGCCTTAATCCAGAAAAAGTTGCAGGTAAAGTGCCTGTTTCGGTAAGCCATGCCGATGGCCTTAAGCTTCAATTTAAAGACGATTCTTGGGTGCTCATTCGTCCTTCTCGTATGGATGCGCTGGTACGCGTGTATTCTGAGGCTGCTAACGAGACACTTCGCGATCAACTTCTTGATGCAGCTTGCCAGATTGTAAAAGACGAAATTTAGCCTCATTAAGACGCGTAAAAGTGCGGCAAGACAACGTAATAACGCGCGTCAAGACAACGTAAAAAGATAATAAAGACATCGTAAAAATGACAACACTATATATAGTTGAAAAAATAAAGTGTTACTACGAGACGACAAAGGGAATTTAGTGTCCAATATACGCATTAGTTCACTAAAGACTACGAATTGTGTAGAAATTGTGGAGGAATTAAGAAGATACAAAATCATCTTCACAAA
>JABZHR010000035.1 GCA_015258715.1 Atopobium sp. | reverse complement strand
CGCATTAGTTCACTAAAGACTACGAATTGTGTAGAAATTGTGGAGGAATTAAGAAGATACAAAATCATCTTCACAAACGAGTCGTAAGTGCGTATAGTTATTCCCCGCGCCGCGCACCACGCAATGTGAAATCGCAGCGCAGCGAACCTTGAAAACCGGATACTGCGATCGAAAGATCAGCAAAGACAGACAAGCGAAATTCGAATTTGAACATTTTGTTCAATAGTCAATTCATAATTTCAGCGAATCCGAGATCAGCGGGATTTTAGAGACGTGGATTCAACTCAACTTTAAATTGTACTGACTTTTAGTCAGTTTAATTTTTGAATGGAGAGTTCGATCCTGGCTCAGGATGAACGCTGGCGGCGCGCCTAACACATGCAAGTCGAACGATTAAAGCACCTTCGGGTGTGTATAAAGTGGCGAACGGCTGAGTAACACGTGGGCAACCTGCCCCTCTCATTGGGATAGCCACGGGAAACCGTGGATAATACCGAATACTTCGAGTCTTCCGCATGGAAGACTCGAGAAAGCTCCGGCGGAGAGGGATGGGCCCGCGGCCTGTTAGCTTGTTGGTGGGGTAACGGCCTACCAAGGCAATGATGGGTAGCTGGGTTGAGAGACCGACCAGCCAGATTGGGACTGAGACACGGCCCAGACTCCTACGGGAGGCAGCAGTGGGGAATCTTGCACAATGGGCGAAAGCCTGATGCAGCGACGCCGCGTGCGGGATGAAGGCCTTCGGGTTGTAAACCGCTTTCAGCAGGGACGAGGCGAAAGTGACGGTACCTGCAGAAGAAGCCCCGGCTAACTACGTGCCAGCAGCCGCGGTAATACGTAGGGGGCAAGCGTTATCCGGATTCATTGGGCGTAAAGCGCTCGTAGGCGGTCTGTTAGGTCGGGAGTTAAATCCGGGGGCTCAACCCCCGCTCGCTCCCGATACCGGCAGACTTGAGTTTGGTAGGGGAAGGTGGAATTCCTAGTGTAGCGGTGGAATGCGCAGATATTAGGAAGAACACCAGTGGCGAAGGCGGCCTTCTGGGCCATAACTGACGCTGAGGAGCGAAAGCTAGGGGAGCAAACAGGATTAGATACCCTGGTAGTCCTAGCCGTAAACGATGGACACTAGGTGTGGGGGAATATTTCTTCCGTGCCGCAGCTAACGCATTAAGTGTCCCGCCTGGGGAGTACGGCCGCAAGGCTAAAACTCAAAGGAATTGACGGGGGCCCGCACAAGCAGCGGAGCATGTGGTTTAATTCGAAGCAACGCGAAGAACCTTACCAGGTCTTGACATCCCTCTGACCGCTCTAGAGATAGAGTTTTCCTTCGGGACAGAGGTGACAGGTGGTGCATGGTTGTCGTCAGCTCGTGTCGTGAGATGTTGGGTTAAGTCCCGCAACGAGCGCAACCCCTATTGTTAGTTGCCATCATTCAGTTGGGCACTCTAGCGAGACTGCCGGTAATAAACCGGAGGAAGGTGGGGATGACGTCAAATCATCATGCCCCTTATGACCTGGGCTACACACGTGCTACAATGGCTGGTACAACGAGTCGCAAGCCGGTGACGGCAAGCTAATCTCTTAAAGCCAGTCTCAGTTCGGATTGTAGGCTGCAACTCGCCTACATGAAGTCGGAATCGCTAGTAATCGCGGATCAGCACGCCGCGGTGAATACGTTCCCGGGCCTTGTACACACCGCCCGTCACACCACGAGAGTTTGTAACACCCGAAGTCGGTGAGGTAACCTTTTAGGAGCCAGCCGCCTAAGGTGGGATAGATGATTGGGGTGAAGTCGTAACAAGGTAGCCGTATCGGAAGGTGCGGCTGGATCACCTCCTTTCTAAGGA
>JABZHR010000034.1 GCA_015258715.1 Atopobium sp. | reverse complement strand
ACTCGTTCACTATCGGTCTCACGGGAGTATTTAGCCTTGCCGGATGGTCCCGGCGGATTCGCGCAGAATTACACGTGTTCCGCGTTACTCAGGATACCACTACGTCTCATCATGCTTCGGATACGGGATTATCACCCTCTATGATTATACTTTCCAGTATATTCGCCTCACAATCAAAGTACGACAGCGTGGTCCTACAACCCCTGCGGCGCATTGCTACGTCACAGGTTTGGGCTCGTCCCCGTTCGCTCGCCACTACTAGGGGAATCATTAAATTATTTTCTCTTCCTGGAGGTACTAAGATGTTTCAGTTCCCTCCGTTCGCCTCACTGCACTAGCAGTGATGACAGGCCTTCAGCCTGCCGGGTTGTCCCATTCGGAAATCCCTGGATCAAAGGTTATTTGCACCTACCCAAGGCTTATCGCAGCTTATCACGTCCTTCATCGCCTCCGTGAGCCAAGGCATCCGCCATGCGCCCTTTCTTACTTTCTTCGCCTTCTCTGTAATTGCTTACAAAGAATGTAGCTCATACTTTCAGCTGTTGTGTGATTCTAATTTAAAGAAGTAAAACCTCTTTTAGAATACTGGTCTAAAAAAAGACCAGCTCTACATTACAGTCTTGCTTGTGTCAATATGTCAAAGATCGGATAAAGGAAAAATCGAAAATGAATAAGGAAGAACCTTAAAACAAATGATTACCTTTAATGGTGGAGTAAGAGGACTTGAACCTCTTCCATGTGAGCCTTAAACTCATGCTCCTACATTATATAATACAGAGTCAGTGCAGTACAAGAAGAAAAACGAACCAAGGTTCTTTTTCAAGTCTTGATATTACCGTCAAATTACAAACTGGTATACTTAAGAAATTATCTCAAGATACTCGTCATTATTCAACTGATAAACATCCTCTCCAGAAAGGAGGTGTTCCAGCCGCACCTTCCGGTACGGCTACCTTGTTACGACTTAGCCCCAATCACCAGTTTTGCCCTAGGCCGATCCTTGCGGTCACGGACTTCAGGCACCCCCGGCTTTCATGGCTTGACGGGCGGTGTGTACAAGGCCCGGGAACGTATTCACCGCGCCATGGCTGATGCGCGATTACTAGCGAATCCAGCTTCGTGGGGTCGGGTTGCAGACCCCAGTCCGAACTGGGACCGGCTTTCAAGATTTGATGCAATTTACATTACACCATCCCTCTGTACCGGCCATTGTAACACGGTGTAGCCCCGGACGTAAGGGCCGTGCTGATTTGACGTCATCCCCACCTTCCTCACACCTTACGGTGGCAGTATCTCCAGAGTGCCCAGCATCACCTGATGGCAACTAAAGACAGGGGTTGCGCTCGTTATGGCACTTAAGCCGCCACCTCACGGCACGAGCTGACGACCACCAAGCAGCACCTCCAAAAGTGTCCGAAGAATAAGCGCATCTCTGCACTCGTCACTCTTGGTTCAAGCCCGGGTAAGGTTCCTCGCGTATCATCGAATTAAACCACATGTTCCTCCGCTTGTGCGGGCCCCCGTCAATTCCTTTGAGTTTCACCGTTGCCGGCGTACTCCCCAGGTGGGATGCTTAATGCTTTCGCTTAGCCGCTGATACCAGGTACCAACAGCGGGCATCCATCGTTTACTGTGCGGACTACCAGGGTATCTAATCCTGTTCGATACCCGCACCTTCGAGCTTCAGCGTCAGTTGCGCTCCCGTCAGCTGCCTTCGCAATCGGAGTTCTTCGTCATATCTAAGCATTTCACCGCTACACGACGAATTCCGCCAACGTTGTGCGTACTCAAGGAAACCAGTATGCGCTGCAAGTCAGACGTTGAGCGTCTACATTTCACAACACACTTAATCTCCAGCCTACGCTCCCTTTAAACCCAATAAATCCGGATAACGCCCGGACCTTCCGTATTACCGCGGCTGCTGGCACGGAATTAGCCGGTCCTTATT
>JABZHR010000033.1 GCA_015258715.1 Atopobium sp. | reverse complement strand
GTGTGACACACTTCTTTCCGTGCGTGGAATCAAGAAGTCATTTGGTTCCAACGAGGTATTAAAAGGCATTAACTTAGATTTGGCGCCAGGAGAGGTTGTTTCTCTTATCGGTGGTAACGGTTCCGGTAAGTCTACCCTCATGAAGATCATCATGGGTATTTACTCTGCCGATGAGGGAGAAATTTCTATCGATCGTCAAAAGGTTGATATCTCCAACCCTAAGGCCGCACTTGCACACAGTATCTATATGGTTCCTCAGGAGCCAATGCTGTTCCCTAACATGACCGTTAGAGAGAACATCACCATTGGCTTTGAGGCTCCAAAAGCCGAGCTCAACAAGATGCTCGAAGATACCATGAAAGAGATTGGCTGGGAGCTTGATCTGGACCGCAAGGCAATGACGCTTTCCATTGCTGAGCAGGGCATGGTTGAGATTCTCCGCGGTCTTATGCGTCACTCTGAGATTCTTATTCTAGACGAGCCAACTTCTGCACTTACCTTTGACGAGGTACAGAGCCTCTTCAAGGTAGTCCAGGAGCTCAAGCAGAAAAACATTGGCATCATTTACATCACCCACCGCCTGGCAGAGGTCTTTGAGATTTCTACCAGCATTGGTATTCTGCGCGACGGCGTTATGGCTATGCGCGGCAAGGTAGAGGATTTTACGCGAGAAGATCTTGTACGCGGACTTCTTCCACCAGACGCAGCAGAGATTAAGAAAGAGATTGCCGAGAGCGCAAACATTGATTACGACGCAGAGCCTATCTTTGAACTTGCTGAGTTCACGGGCTACGGTTTTGCTGATGTAAACCTCAACATTTATCCAGGTGAGATTGTTGGTCTTGCAGGTATCGTTGGTGCTGGTAGATCAGAGATGGCCACCACCATTTACGGTATGGATAAGGTTTTGGGTGGCAAGGTATTTGTCGACGGCAAAGACATTACCGGCAAGTCCACCAAGGACGTCATTGCTGCAGGTCTGAGCTATGTCCCAGAGGACCGCTTTAACGACGGTCTGTTTAGAATTCGTGACGTTGCCGAGAACACCACAAGCTCTCTGCTTGCTAACTCTTCCCTGGGTAAGCTACTACTCAACCGCAAAGAAGAGGATAGGGTTTCTCAGAACTACGTTGATAACTTCCGCACCAAGGTCACAGGCCTTGATCAGGAGGTAGGCGGCCTCTCTGGTGGTAACCAGCAGAAGATTGTTATTGGCCGCGCATTCTCGGTTGCTCCAAAGGTTGTTATTTTGGACGAGCCAACTCGTGGTATTGATGCTGCTGCTCGTGGCGATGTATACGCTGTTCTGCAGGAGCTCCGTAAGCAAGGTGTTTCTATTCTTCTGATTTCTTCTGATATGGAAGAGATTATTGAGCTTGCTGATCGCGCGTTCACCATGTACCAGGGACGCATTAATCACGAGTTCAAAAAAGAAGAAATTACGCAGGACAACCTCATGTCCGCTGCATTTGGATTGTAGGAGGTGACGTATGGATCTTGTAAAGCGCCTTCTCAAGGCTAGGGGACTGAGCAGCCTCGCATTCCTGATTGCTCTCTTTATTATTGTTGGTGCAATGAATCCTGCATTCTTGACGCCAGCAACAATTGCTGCCTGCTTTAACACGTCCGTTGTCTACACATTGGTCGCTGTTGGTGTGGCTTTCACCCTGTTCATTGGTGAGATTGACGTTTCTGTTGGTTCCAACCTGGGTCTTGTTGCTGTGGTAGTTGGCAGCATGTTGAGAGATGGAACTCCACTGCCTGTTGCTTGCCTGGTAGGTATTCTTATTGGTGTAGCAATTGGCCTGGTAAACGCATGGGGCGTTGCCGTTATGAAGGCGCCATCGCTCATCTTTACTTTGGGTACTAACGGCGTCCTGCGTGGTATTGTTTACGTCTACACCAACGGTCAGTGGGTTGAGAACCTTCCTAAAGAGTTCAAGGACTTCTCGGCAGTAACTGGTATTGGTGACTTCACCGTTTACTATTGCGCAGTTATCGCACTGGTTATTCTGATT
>JABZHR010000032.1 GCA_015258715.1 Atopobium sp. | reverse complement strand
AACCAAGTGTGCTCCGTAGCGGACCGTCGGTCGAGCATATTTTCTGCGAGATATATAACGCTCATGACCGCTTTAGAGATGCTTACCTAAAACTCAAGATTATGGAGCTTCTCTTGTTTCTCGGCAGTAATATTCCTGAAGGCGGACGCATTGGACAGTACGGTCTCACACGCGCACAGGTTGATAAGGTAAAGGAAATAGAACGAGCTATAACCTCTGATCTTTCTTCCCGTAAGACACTCAAAGAGCTCTCACAAGAGTTTGAGTTCCCCTATGCCAGCATGCAGCGGTGGTTCAAGGAGGTTTATGGCACCAGTGTGCACGTATACCTCACACGCTATCGCATGGCACAAGCTGCAACCCTCCTCCGGACAACCTCCAAGCCAATTGGTGAGGTGGCATTTGAAGTCGGATATACCAATGCCTCAAAATTTGCTTCCACATTCCGTAGTGTCGTTGGCATGGCACCTGGCGATTACCGTGAAAGTGCTGGGCAAGAAAGATAATCCAACCGCATAGATACACTTGGAGCTTGCCGCGACAATCGGGCTTTTCTCATTAAACGAGCTATGAATACAATTTGCTCATACTCGTCATCTGGGAGGACCCATGGACCCTAGCAAAAAGAAAAAGAGCATTTGGATAGGGCAGCTTGCTTTATTTACACGCGGACAGCGTCTAAAACTTGGAGCCTCGCTGTTATTTGCTGTGGCAGGTGTTGTTGGAGGCGTTGTTCCCTTTTTTGCCGCCTACAAGTTGATTGCGCTCTCAATAGCAAGCACTCTTACTATCAGTGAAGTTGAATACTGGGCACTCATTGCCCTTCTCGGAGTGGCAGTTCAGGCGGTAGGCTATCTAGCCTCAACTTCAACATCGCACAGCGTTGCCTACCATACGCTTGAAAACCTGCGAAACGCCGCGTGCGAGCATCTTGCTGCATGTTCTCTAGGTGATGTTCAATCAGCACCCTCCGGAGCACTCAAGAAAACAATTATTGATGACATTGAGCAAATGGAGATGCCCATTGCCCACGTTATCCCAGAGTTCACCAGCAATGTGCTTCTTCTCGTCTCATGTTTTGCAATCGTGTGCTCAATTGATATTCGACTTGCACTCTCTATGCTCATCGCACCAGCCTTGTCAATTGTGCCCCTCTCGCTGCTTTTTAAAAACTTTGAACGAGACTACGCAGCGTACTGGGAGGCTAGTGAGCGCGTTAACTCAACACTTGTTGAATACATCGATGGCATCGAAGTCATCAAGACCTTCAACCAGGCTGACTCCTCGTACGCTCGCTTTCGTAACGACATCTCTGAATTTGAGAAACTAACGCTTGCCTGGTATAAGTCAGCTCGTATCCCCATGAACGCCATGTTTGCCATACTGCCTACGCTCCTTTTGGGCGTCGTACCAGTCGGATGTATTCTTGTAGCCTTTGGCAGCATCGACGTAGCTCAGATGGCCCTTGCATGCATGTTGTCTATCGGTGTCATTGGTCCTCTCACCAAAATTACGCAGTACACAAACATGTTCAAAGAGATCGAGAAGGTAATGGACAGCGTTAGTAAGCTGTTAGAAATGAAACCCCTACCCGAAGTCTCCTCTCCCGCAATCATCACGTCCCACGACGTCTCATTCGAGAACGTCCGGTTCTCATATTCCAACGAAGAGGTACTCCACGGTATCTCTCTTGATGTGCCCGAGGGTGCCTCATGTGCCCTGGTGGGACCAAGCGGCTCTGGAAAGTCAACAATGGCCAAGCTTATTGCTCGATTCTGGGACGCGGATTCAGGGTCTATCTGCATTGGAAAAACTGACGTGCGCGATATGCCGCTTGACCAGCTATCCGGTCTTGTGAGCTTTGTGACTCAAGACAATTTCCTCTTTGACCGAACAATCTTTGAGAACGTAAGGCTCGGACGTCCAGGCGCAACTGACGCCGAGGTAAAGCGCGCACTTGCCGCTGCGCACTGTGAAGAGTTGGCAGATAAGCTTGCAAATGGATTTGAAACCCTCTCTGGAGAGGCCGGAGGAGCTCTTTCGGGTGGAGAACGCCAGCGCATCTCTATCGCACGCGCCTATCTGAAAGATGCACCGATTCTTGTGCTCGATGAGGCAACTGCATTCATAGACCCCGAAAGTGAGGAGCTCATTCAACAGGCACTCTCAGAACTTGCACGTGGAAAGACGCTGATTGTAATCGCGCACAGAATCTCAACGGTGCGTAATTTTGACAAGATAGTAGTCATGGATTCCGGAAACATCGTCGCTGAGGGAACACATACGGACCTCCTTGGTTCAAGTGATCTCTATCACCGCATGTGGGAAGCACATATCTCCAATGGAACTCATGAAGTGAGAAAGGGGTAGCGTAATGTTTAGTGCGCTTATAAAAGTGGTGCGTTGGACGGGCAACAAGAAAACGCGAATTCTCTTTGGCTTTGCATACTCTTTTCTTATCTCACTTGTTTCTGCAGCAC
>JABZHR010000031.1 GCA_015258715.1 Atopobium sp. | reverse complement strand
GCAGTTGGCTAATATTTACCACGGCAGTTAGCTAATATTTACCACGTATATTGGCCAGTGGGTCGTATCCCGAAAAGTGGTGTAAGCAAGCATTTCAGGTGTTTAAAAGAAGTGCGGTTATTTCCTAAAATATAGTCACCAAACCAATTCAGAAAGGAAATAACCGCAATGCAAACTCTACACGAAACTGAGCTCTCCTACACCCAAGATCACAAATTAGATCTTAACGGTATGGGACGAACACTACTTGAAGACTTAGTTGAATAAATAATTATTAGCTCCTACTTCTACATTTATTTTATTAATCCGAGACCCTCAAAGTAGTCATAAAGTTCAGCTTTATACTTTTTAACAATTTCGTTTGCTCTCTTATTCCATGAATCATAAATTATCGTGCGATTCAAACGGGACATAATAATACAAATGGGCTATTGACTGAGTTTCTCTGTGTCTATCCTTTATAAGTTAGATAGAGCTAACCGAAAGGAGACGCATTATGTCTGAAACGCCCTCAGTCAAGAAAAAAGGGCTGCAACCGAAGGACCTTATAAACATCGGTATCTTCACTGCTCTCTACTTCATAATCATCATGGCTGTGGCAATGCTAGGCTACGTTCCTATATTCATTCCATTGCTCTCCGTCATCTGCCCGCTTATCGGAGGCATTCCGTACATGCTCTATATCACAAAAGTAAGGCATTTCGGAATGGTCTTCATCATGGGAACCATCCTCGGCCTCCTTATGGGTCTCGGTGGCATGGGCGTATATGCCTTTATTACAGGGCCAGTATGTGGTCTTCTCGCCGACCTTGTCCTCAGAAGCGGTAACTATAACAGCGCAGGGCGCGCCATAATTTCACACGGAGTCCTGAGCGTATGGTTGATAGGCAACTATATTCCCATCGTCGTGAATCGCGCGAACTATTTCGCAGGTATCGCCTCTGGCTACGGACAGGAATATGCCGACGCGCTCTCCAGCTACATTCCTGACTGGAGTCTCCTACCTCTTGCTCTTGCTGCATGTATCGCAGGGTGTATCGGAGCCGTCATCGGCAAGAAACTCCTCCACAAGCACTTTGAGCGAGCCGGCATCGCATAATGAAAAAGGGGCTATTCCTCTCAACTGCCAATAACCGAGGGCTCGTGCTTGATCCCCGCACTAAAGTGCTTGCCACACTCGTCGTCTCAACAATTATGCTTGGGTCTTATAACGTGGGGCCTCTCCTTGTGGTTAAGCCACTGCTTATTGCAACACCTTTCATCATGCTAGCCCTCTCTCAGCGTTTCCGCACAGCAATCACCTACCTCACGCTATACGGGGCTGCAAGCGCTGTGGCGGCAATCGCGGAATCATGCCTCACTGGAGTTGCTCTCTTTGCCACGCTCGGCATCTCAGGAATCGTAAGGCAGTTCGCCCCTGGTATTGCCATGGGAACCTGGCTAGTCACAACCACGTCAGTGAGTGAGTTCATGGCAGCATGCGACCGTATGCACATGCCTCAGGCAGTAGAAATTCCCTTTGTCGTAATGCTTCGATACTTCCCAGCGATAGCCGACGACTACCGACAGATAGCTGCTGCTATACGCATGCGCAGCAGCAAGACGTTCAGAAACCCTATCTCCGCTATTGAGAATTGCCTGGTACCACTGCTTGTCTCGGCAGTGCGAGGCGGTGAAGACCTCTCTGCTTCGGCGCTTGTGCGAGGGCTCGGTGGACCAACAGCTCGCACAAACATAAACGAAGCGCGCATGCGTGTACGAGACTGGATAGTAATCGCCTTTCTCGCCATAGCCGCTATCTGCGCGGTAATCACGCCATTGCTCTACTACTAGGATTGAAATGATCGAGATAAAAAATGCATGCTACTGCTATCAGGCAAGCGAGAAAAACAGCCTCTCCGAGGTCAACCTTAACGTAGCCCCTGGTGAAGTAGTCTGCCTGACGGGTGCCTCAGGATCTGGAAAGACAACCCTAACAAGGCTCGTCAATGGCCTCATCCCCCATTATTATGAGGGGAAACTCTCGGGGAAGATTGAGGTCTGTGGTCTTACACCTTCCAACCACGAGCTTTGGGAACTAGCGTCAAAGGTCGGATCAGTCTTCCAGAATCCTAAGACTCAATTTTTTTGTTTGGATACAACCGGTGAACTTGCATTTGCATGTGAGAACCAAGGAATAACACCTGACAAGATACGCACACGCTTAAAGGACGTCGCCAACGCGCTTGAGCTCACAGATCTTATCGACCGCAGCTGCCTCTCACTTTCTGGTGGAGAAAAACAACGCGTTGCCTGTGGCTCGGCCACTATGCTTAACCCAGATGTTCTTGTCCTTGATGAGCCGTCCTCCAACCTAGACTTTGCTTCCATAGGGCTTCTCCGAAAGATTGTTGCAAAATGGAAAGCTGAGGGCCGCGCCGTACTCATCTCCGAGCATCGACTCCATTGGTTGGAGGGCATCGCCGATCGCATTATTGTGATGCGCTCAGGCAGCGTGGAGCGCGAAATTACCTCCAAGCAATTCTACGCGGCAACAGCTGCCGAGGCGCGTGCGCTTGGTCTGCGCGCACCAACCTTCGCAGCCATTGCAGCTGAACAGTGCTGCACACGGAGCGAGAAAAACGAGTTTGTAGAAATACGGGATATGGACTACCACTACCCACAATCAAACCGTGGCATCAGCGTTTCTCACATATCTTTTAGACGAGGTGGCGTCACCGCTATCATCGGAAGCAATGGTGCCGGAAAGTCCACCTTCGCGCGCTGTCTCTGCGGTCTTGTTCGCAATTGCAAGGGAACCATAGACGTCGGAGAAGGTCCTCACCCGCTCTCAAGCAGATCAAGAAACGGCTACTTGGTTATGCAGGACGTGAGTCATCAACTCTTCCGAGAGAGCGTATTTGATGAGGTACTCGACTCCGCGAGTCGTGCTGACAAGCACCTTACCCGTACTATACTTGCATCGTTGGACTTAACTGAACTGGCACAACGCCATCCGCTGTCGCTTTCAGGAGGCCAAATGC
>JABZHR010000030.1 GCA_015258715.1 Atopobium sp. | reverse complement strand
GACCGAGAGCTACCAGGGAATTGGCGGTTTCCCCGAGGACTTCAAGTTTGTATCTAACTTCCAGCTCTTTGGCGTAATTCCATTCCAGCTGCTGATCTACATCTTGATGCTGGTCATCGCGTTCATTCTACTGCACAAGACCAAGTATGGTCGTCGCATCACTCTGGTTGGCGTTAACCAGAGTGCAGCTGAGTTCTCTGGTATTAACAGTCGAGCGGTCATCATGTCTACCTACATGCTTACCGCAGTTTCCGCTGTTATTGCAGGTGTTGTTCTGACCGCTTACCTAGGCACCGCAAAGTCCGATCTTGGCGCTGACCTTACCATGGACATCATCACCGCAGTTGTTTTGGGCGGCACGCTCTCCACTGGTGGTAAGGGCTCCATTGTTGGTACCGCACTTGCTTCGTTTGTTATTGCATTCTTGCGCTTCGGCTTGCCACTGTGCTTCAAGGTAAGCCCACAGTACCTGGATATTCCTGTTGGTGTCCTGCTGGTTGTTGTCATCGTTGCTCGATCGGCAGCAAGCGGAACAAATATTGGTACGTTTTTGAAATCGCTGCTTTCAAGCAGCAGTAAAGCCAAGGCATAAGCTTTGGGGAAATTGTGCCTTAGGCACAGACAAGGGAGGTTACCTATGCAAGAGATTACTCGTCGTGGTTTTATTGGTGCCGCTGGTATCACCGCAGTTAGCGCTGGCCTCGCTCTGGCAGGCTGCAATAATGGTGGTGGCGAGAAGAAGGAAGAGACCAAGAAGTCCGAGGGTGGCGGAGACGTCAAGGGTAAGACCGTAGCATTTATTCCTAAGGTCACCGGCAACGCATTCTTCGAGTCCGCAAACAAGGGCGCACAGGACAAGTCCAAGGAGTGGGGCTTCACCGTTGATTACATCGGCGACGCAACTGCTTCCGTTTCTGCTCAGGTTTCCGTCATCAACCAGGCAGTTGCTAACGGCGTAGACGCAATCAGCATCTCCACCGTTGACGCAAAGGGTGTTTCTGACGCACTGAAGAAGGCAACCGCTGCTGGTATCGTAGTTACCACTTGGGACTCCGACGCTAACCCAGAGGACCGTACCCTTATGGTTTCCCAGGGTACTCCAGAGATCCTTGGTCAGATGCTTGTTGACATGGGCGTTTCCGGCCTCAAGGAGCGCGGCAAGGACCCAGAGAAGGACGAGATCACCTATGTCTGGCACTATTCCCAGGCAACCGTTACCGACCAGAACTCCTGGCAGGTAGCTGCACAGAAGATCATCAAGGAGAAGTATCCTAAGTGGAAGAACGTCCACGAGAACTACTACTCCAACCAGGACGCAGAGCAGGCAATTACCATTGGTGAGGCAATCCTTGACGCTTACCCAGAGATTGACCTGATCATCTGCAACGACTCCACCGCTCTTCCTGGTCAGCTCCAGGCTGCAGAGAACAAGGGCTACGACGCAAAGAAGATCACCATCACCGGTTTTGCTTCTCCACAGTCCATCAAGTCCTACTGCGAGCACGGCACCATCTACAACTGGGGCCTCTGGGACTGCGCAGTTCAGGGCGCTATGGGTTGCTACGTTGCAGCATTCCTTGCAGCTGGTAACGAGGTCAAGGTTGGCGACACCATCTCCATCCCAAGCATCGGTGATGTTAAGGTTGAGCCTAACGACTCCATCTCCGAGGGTGCAAAGACTGGCGACAAGAACAACGGCGTTGTCCTGCTTCCTGAGCGCCTTGTCTTCACCAAGGAGAACATGAACAACTACTCCTTCTAATTAGAAGCGGTACGTTTTGGCTGGCGAGAAGACCGATCTTCTCGCCAGCTTATGAGGTAATTCAGCCGCAGAGGAGGGTGGTCCTCCCGGGGCGGACGCCCAAAGAGGTGCGTTCTCTTACGAGGTACGTCCTCTTACGAGGCGGCTTCGTCCAAAGAACCGCAGTTTCTCTGCGCGCTTTAAGGTTTTATTGAAAGGATTTTCATGGCAGATCTGGACGGATTGAAAGTAGCTAAGGATTATCACGTAGACACTCCTTTTGCTAACAATCAGGGATTTTATGTAAAGGGTGCAAACAACCTCGACTGGGGTATGCAGAAGCACCTCTCCAACATCTTTGATCCAAAGAGCGGCAATACTGTAATGTTCGCATTTGACCACGGTTACTTCATGGGTTCAACCGCTGGTCTCGAGCGTCTTGACCTGCTGCTTCCACAGCTTGCTCCTTATGTTGACTGCTTCATGGGCACCCGTGGAGCAATCAGGACCTGCGTTTCTCCTGAGGTTTCTAAGGGCATCGCACTTCGCGTCTCTTCCGGCTCTTCTATGCTGCAGTCCGACCTCTCTCACGAGGTTGTTGCTGTTGACATCGAGGACGCTATCCGCATGAACGCAGACTGCATGGCTGTTCAGACCTTCATCGGCGCTGATGGCCAGCTTTCCAGTATCGACAACCTCAGCCAGGTCATTAACGCTGGCTTCCGCTATAGCATTCCTACCCTCGGCGTTTGCGCTGTTGGTAAGGACATGGAGCGTACTGGTCGCTTCTTCAAGCTTGCAACCCGCATCATCGCTGAGATGGGCTGCCAGATTGTTAAGACTTACGACTGCGAGGACTTCGAGGAAGTTGTTGCAGCATGCCCAGTTCCAATTGTTGTCGCTGGTGGTAAGAAGCTTGCTGAGCGCGACGCTCTGCACCTTGCATACGACGTCATCCGCAAGGGTGCACGCGGCGTTGACATGGGCCGTAACATCTTCCAGAGCACCCATCCTCTGCAGATGGCTGAGGCTGTCCGCATGATCGTTCACGAGGGCGCAACCGACGCTCAGGCATGGGAGTTCTTCGAGGACGCAACCCACTAAGAGCGTGCACGATGCGGCGCGGTGGACGCAGGTCCGCGCGACCTCCGGGCACGAAAGTGCGCGAACACGTGCTGCACAAACGTGCTTTCTCATGTGGCGAGAAACATACTGACCTTAAGCTGGTAATCCTTTTGGATTACCAGCTTTTTTGTAGCGTGTTAATGTTGTCTTTTAGGTTTGGCGTACAAAATGGTGCAGCTTTAGTAGGTCTTGCTGTGGAATCGATATGTTCCTAAGCAAGAT
>JABZHR010000002.1 GCA_015258715.1 Atopobium sp. | reverse complement strand
CGTTGTCGTAAGCGCCATTGTAGACCCATGGGTCACTACCTTCTCTTTTGTTGTTGCACTAGCAATGAAAATTCAAGTGTGAATAGCACATCAAATGACGATATTCTGCAATAAACACGCATTATTGGAGCAATGTATAGCCTTTTTTGACAGATTAAGTGACATAGATGTGTTTTGTGAATCTGTAGCAACAGTTTCAATCGAATTTGC
Organism: Atopobium sp.; assembly: GCA_015258715.1. GTDB lineage: Bacteria > Actinomycetota > Coriobacteriia > Coriobacteriales > Atopobiaceae > Lancefieldella. Next base: position 181,502 of record JABZHR010000002.1, on the reverse strand, counting down.
ACATCAGACGATCAAGCAGAAAGTTCAGAAGACTAGAAAAAGAGCCGGTTACCTGGGGTTTAGGTAACCGGCTCTTGTTTTGTGCTTTACGCGCTACGAGTCGGAAGCGGTGAATGCGCGACGCAATGGATGCGCTACGTAGCGGCCGCGGCGGTTGCGACTGTGACGCCCGCGAGAATTAGTCCTCGTAGAAGCCTGGCTCGCGACCGTAGTAAGCATCCAGGTAGAGCTCGCGGAGCTCGGAGACAAGTGGGTAGCGTGGGTTTGCGCCAGTGCACTGGTCATCGAATGCCTGCTCAGACATCTCGTCAAGGGTATCGAGGAAGTACTTCTCATCTACGCCGTAGTCCTTGATAGTCTCCTTGACGCCGATGTATGCCTTGAGCTCCTCAATCTTCTTGACGAAGTTCTCAAAGACCTCACGGTCATCCTTGCCGGTAACGCCGCAGAAACGACCCGCCTCAGCGTAACGCGCGAGGGTGTGTGGGTGATCGTACTGTGGGAAGGTTCCCATCTTTGTTGGACGCTCAGCTGCGTTGTAGCGCATAACGCGAGTAAGGATAACTGCATTTGCCCAACCGTGTGGAATGTGGTGGAAAGCGCCAAGCTTGTGAGCCATGGAGTGGTTAACGCCGAGGAATGCATTAGCAAATGCAAGGCCACCAAGGCAGGATGCGTTTGCCATGTGGTCACGTGCCTCAACATCGTTTGGATTATCGTAAGCACGTGGCAGGTACTCAAAGACCAGCTTCATGCCGCGAAGAGCCATGCCATCTGTGTAGTCAGATGCCATCATGGAGACAAATGCCTCGAGGCAGTGAGTAAGGACGTCAATACCAGAAGCGGAGGTCAGGCCCTTAGGCTGACTCATCATGTTGTCGGTATCAACGATTGCCATGTTAGGCAGCAACTCGTAGTCTGCAAGTGGGTACTTAACGCCGTTGTCAGCATCAGTGATGATGGCAAATGGAGTTACCTCGGAACCGGTACCGGAAGAAGTTGGAATAGCAACGAAGAATGCCTTGTTGCCCATCTTAGGATAGTTGTAGACACGCTTACGGATATCCATGAAGTCCGCCGCCATGTCCTCAAACTTCTCCTCTGGATTCTCGTACATGGACCACATGATCTTACCTGCGTCCATAGCAGAACCGCCGCCAATTGCGATAATGCAGTCTGGCTCGAAAGAGCGGATGCGAGCTACACCCTCAAGAGCGCACTGAAGAGTTGGATCTGGAGCAACGTCCCAGAATGAAGAGTGAACAATGCCCAGGGAATCCAGAGTCTCCTCGATGGTCTTGGTGAAGCCGCTCTTGTAAAGGAACTGGTCTGTAACAATGAAGACGCGCTTCTTGTTATAGACCTCTTTGAGCTCACGGAGAGCAAGAGGCATGCAGCCCCTCTTGAAGTAGACCTTCTCAGGTACACGAAGCCAAAGCATATTCTCTTGCCTCTCTGCAACAGACTTGTAGTTAAGCAGGTGCTGTGGGCCAACATTGCCGGAGACGGAGTTGCCGCCCCAGGTGCCGCAGCCAAGGGTTAGGGATGGAGCCATCTTGAAGTTGTAGATGTCTCCGATGCCGCCCTGAGAGGAAGGGGTATTGATCAGAATACGGCAGGTCTTCATTGCTGCCTGGTGCTTAGCAATCTTCTCTTTCTCGTTAATGTTGACGTAAAGAGAGCTGGTGTGACCATAGCCACCGTCAGCAACAAGGCGCTCTGCCTTAGCAATTGCCTCGTCAAAAGTCTTTGCACGATACATGCCAAGAACTGGAGAAAGTTTCTCGTGAGCCATCTCTTCTGAAGGCTCAACAGAGGTTACCTCACCAATAAGAATCTTGGTCTTCTCTGGGACCTCGACACCGGCAGTCTTAGCGATAAAGTGAGCGGACTTACCAACGATACCTGCATTAACAGCTCCGTTAATAATGACAGTCTTGCGGACTGCATCGAGTTCCTTACCCTGGAGGAAGTAGCAACCGCGGTCTGCAAACTCCTTCTTGACCTGGTCATAAACGCTGTCGAGAACGGTAACGGACTGCTCAGAAGCGCAGATCATGCCGTTGTCGAAGGTCTTAGAGTGAATGATGGAGTTAACTGCAAGCTTGATGTCTGCGGTGTCATCAATGATAGCTGGAGTGTTACCTGCACCAACACCCAGAGCTGGCTTACCAGAAGAATAAGCAGCGTTAACCATGCCTGGACCACCGGTTGCTAGGATGATGTCAGCGTTGCTCATAACTGCTGCGGTCAGGTCGATGGAAGGAACTGGAACCCAGTCGATAATACCCTTGGGGCAGCCGGCCTTCTCGGCAGCATCGCGAACAATACGAGCGGCAGCAATGGTGCACTCTTTAGCGCGTGGGTGTGGGGAAATGATAATGGCGTTTCTTGTCTTCAGAGCAAGAAGTGTCTTGAAAATTGCGGTAGAAGTTGGGTTAGTAGTTGGAATAACTGCAGCTACGATACCCATTGGCTCGGCTACAACTCGATAACCTGCAGCTGGATCATCCTCTACAACACCACAGGTCTTCATGTCCTTGTACTTGTTGTAAATGTACTCTGCTGCGTAATGATTCTTGATAACCTTGTCTTCCATTACACCCATGCCAGTTTCTTCAACTGCCATGCGAGCAAGAGGGATACGATTTTTCTCGGCCGCAAGAGCAGCTTCATAGAAAATCTTATCGACCTGCTCCTGAGTAAATGTTGCAAACTCTGCCTGTGCCTCACGCATCTCTTCGAGGCGCTTGAGCAAAGTATCAACATCCTCAATTTGAGTAGCCTTCTTTGCCATAAAATCCCCTTCTGTTTAGGAACATTAATTCAAATTATACCAAGGTCTGCTAAACAAGTGCTTACCGTTAACCGAGTCTCTCAAAATTTATAATCTGCGCTCTGACGTCTTCATCTGTTGCTACAAATCTATGCCATTCACCTGGCAATTCTTTCCACGTGTAATCCACGAACGGGCCAAATCCGCCCACCAGCTGCGACGTTGCGCGCGCAAAACTTGGATCCGCTTTGAGACCCGGATAGCGCACCGCCTCGACGCGCGGATGGCACGCCAGGTACGCGGCAACCACCTGCGCCGCGTCGCTCGCCGCGTGGCGAGAAACCCGTGCACTCGCCTGCTCTTCCGTTCCCGTGGCAGAAACCATCACGTCCTCTGCAGAACACGCCTTGGCTTCAACCGCCTCTGCTACCCACGGTATGCAGCACTTCCGCATGCACACGACAACATATCCCGGCACCCGATCGTCCTCGGCTACTGCGATCTCTGCTCCCAGACGGCACGCGGGGCTGAACTCAGCTCCAATCGTACGCACGTCTGCCACAAGCAGCTCCCCTGCTGCGGCTCTGCCTTTGATGTCGCACACCTCAACGGGCACGCCAGCAAGCGGCTCCACGACGGTTGCGCCGCCTGCAACCAGTGTGGCGAGAAGTTCGTCTACATAGGAAACAGGGACAAGCCGCGCACAGCCTGCCCCTGTCATTTTTACGTATTCAGCTACAACGTTGGTTGCGGTTTGCGTGACAACGTCGGTTACGGTTTGCGCGACAACGTCAGTTGCGGTTTGCTTGACGCCGTCAATTGCGCCGACACTCTTCGTGCCACCTGCGCCATCCTTCGCGGCACCGCCCGTAACCTGCACTTTGTCTGAAACCTTATTAACCAACGCGCTCAGCATTCTCTTTGACAACCTGAGCAATAAACTCGTCAAGCTCTGCCGTGTGAGTCTCGTTGGAGCGGTCGCGAACAGAAATGTTTCCTGCCTCAACCTCCTGCTCACCAAGGATGAGCATGTAAGGAACGCGGTCAAGAGAGCGAGCCTCACGAATCTTATAGCCGATCTTCTCGTCACGGTCGTCCACCTTAACGCGAATACCAGCGGCAGCAAGCTTATCGGCAACCTCATGAGCATAAGGGCGAGACTTCTCGGAGACAGGAAGGACCTTGACCTGGCATGGGCTCAGCCAGACAGGGAACTTGCCTTCGTAGTTCTCGGTCAGAATACCAATGAAGCGCTCGAAGGAACCAAAGCCAGCGCGGTGAATCATGATTGGCTGCTTCTTGGTGCCGTCGGAGTCAATGTACTCAAGCTGGAAGTTGTGAGGCAGCTGGAAGTCAAGCTGGATGGTACCGCACTGCCAAGAACGGCCAAGGCAGTCTGTCAGATGGAAGTCAATCTTAGGACCGTAGAAAGCGCCGTCGCCCTCGTTGACCACGTACTCAATGCCCATAGACTCAAGTGCATCACGCAAGCCCTGCTCAGCGCGCTCCCAATCCTCATCAGAACCCATAGAATCCTCTGGGCGCGTAGAAAGCTCAACGCGATATGGGAAGCCAAACTGTGCATAGTAAGCGGTAATGAGGTGAGATGCATCCGTGACCTGCTCAGTAATCTGATCAGGGCGGATGAAGAGGTGTGCATCGTCCTGAGTAAACTCACGAACACGGAACAGACCGTGCAGAGCACCCTTCATCTCATAACGGTGATCAAGACCAGCCTCAGCCAGCTTCATAGGAAGATCCCTATAAGAACGTGGCTTAGACTTGTAAATCAAGCATGCACCAGGGCAGTTCATAGGCTTAATTGCAAAGTCCTCTTCATCTACCGTGGTGGTGTACATATTCTCTTTATAGTGGTCCCAGTGACCAGAGGTCTCCCAAAGGGAACGCGAGAGGATCAGTGGAGTCTGAACCTCCTGGTAACCAAAGCGAGCCTGCATCTCATGCCAGTAATCGGTCAGAGCGTTGCGCAGAGCCATGCCGTTTGGAAGCCAGAATGGAGAGCCTGGACCAAAGTCGGACATCATGAAGAGCTCCATCTCGCGACCAATCTTCCTGTGGTCGCGCTTCTCGGCCTCTTCAATCATCTTGAGGTACTGAGCAAGCTCCTCTTTGGAACCAAAGGCAACACCATAAATTCTGGTGAGCATCTTGTTGTTCTTATCGGCCTTCCAATAGGCGCCAGAAATGCTAGTAAGCTTGAAGGCCTTAACGCCCTTGGTGTAGAGCATGTGAGGGCCAACGCACATATCAACGTATTCGCCCTGCTTGTAGAAGGTGATGTGTGCGTCAGGAGCAAGATCGCCAATGTGCTCAACCTTGTAAGACTCGCCGCGCTCCTTCATGTAGGCAATAGCCTCATCACGAGGAAGCTCAAACGTCTCAATCTTGAGGTTCTCTTTGACAATCTTCTTCATCTCAGCTTCGATAGCTGGAAAATCATCCTCGTTAACCTTAGTATCTCCAAGATCAACGTCATAGTAGAAACCATTTTCGGTTGCTGGACCATAGGCAAACTGTGCGTGTGGGTACAGACGCTTCAAAGCCTGAGCAAGCAGGTGAGCTGCGTCGTGACGAATAACCTCAAGCTCTTCAGCTGCATCGTTAATCTCGCCAACATGGCCGTCGTTATATAAAACCTTCATGTAAAACCCCTCAGAGGTAGCTACTCATAGAAACAGGCACGGCGCCTACTCTGCTCACGTGGGAGCTTAGGAGTAGACGCCTACATAGTCTCTGTTGTAAAACACCAGATTGCCATCATAAAGAACAAAACCAAACGTTATTGAATGCGAGTACGGCAGTAAGGGCAAACCTTCCAGTCTGCGTTCAGAGGACGATGGCATGTTGGGCAAACGTTTCTAACCTGCGTATTGCAGATTGGGCACACGATAAAATCGCGGTCAATTGGAGCGGAGCACTTAGGGCAGATGCCGTAGTGAGACAGCTGGTGCTCACGAAGGGCAATATCAAGGTCCTGCTCCTCGCGGTCAATGAGGTAGCTGCTTGGACGCAGAATAACGTACGCAAGCAGACCAACAACAGGAACAACAGAAATGACTGCCCACATCCACCAAGGCTCTGCGCCGCGGCGCTGAGCGTCGCGAATAACGTAGATGATGGAAAGGATATAAAGCATTACGACGCAAATGACCATGAGGTAAATAACCATACGTACCTCAGGTGTAATAATCTGATCAAGAATCTCCTGCATCTGACAGCCCCTTCTGCTGGCTTTTTGTTCTCTCCTAAATCGTACGACAAACCGCCTCAAAATGGAGCGAAATGTCGCAGATAAATTTATTTTACCAAAGCATCACTAAAATGTGCAGCAACCTCGCCAGCAAGTGAAATTGTTCCACATGCTACAAAGCCCTTCTCGCGCAATGCGTCCACTGCTTCAGGGACACTTCTGTAGACAGTTACCACGTTAGCGCCGCAGGCTTTGTACAGCTCAGCAAGCTCATCTGCATCCATGGCGCGATCGTTATCTGTCTGGGTTACCGCTACCTCAGGGAACTCTTTGGCGAGAAGTTCTGCGATACCCTTAACATCTTTATCTGCAAAAACAGCAGTCAAAAGCATAGGTCGATTGGTAACTTCTGGCTCAATTGAGCGGATAGCAGTTAAGAATGTCTCGATTGACTGGGGATTGTGAGCTGCGTCGATAAGCACTAAAGGCTTAGGTTGAAGCAGCTGGAACCTACCAGGTGTAGGGCACCTGGTTGTGGAGAAAAACGCTTTCTCCACATCAAGTGGACGACCAAGAAAATCCTCAGCTAAGCAGGTTGCTAGAGCAATATTTGCTGCCTGATAGCTTGGTTTAAGTGCGGCAAGATCCTCGTAGGTTGCACGAGGCGTGACAACCGTAAGCTCAAGCGGAAAACCGATGCTCTTAGGCTTTTTGGTAATGAAGAAATGCGCGTGAGGCAGCTCTGGATGGTCAGACGACTGACCAGCAGAAACCTCTCCCTCAACGTCTTCTGGCTTGTCAGCTACAAGAAGAGTTGGGACAACGCCCGCAGAAGCTGCCTGGGACAAGAATACGTCCTGAACGCTCTGAGGAGTTGTCGTTCCCACGCCAAGCACGCAGGTGCGACCAGGCTTAATAATGGCGGCCTTCTCGCCAGCAATAGCCTCGAGGGTATCGCCTAGGATGCGCGTGTGGTCCAGGCCAACACCTGTGATGGCAACGGAGGTGATGTTTTGAGCGGCGCTTGTTGCGTCCCACCTGCCGCCCATGCCGCACTCAAGTACGCAGACGTCAATCTCTGCCTCGGCAAAGACAACCAAAGCTGCAACCGTGAGCAGATCAAACTCGGTGATGTCATAGGGGCGCTCGCCTAGGGCAGCTCGCTGAGCGTTGACGCGCTCCCCTGCTACTTGAGCTGCAGAGACGCCGTGAGCAAAGGCTTCCTCAGAAACAGGTGCGCCATTGATCTCCATGCGCTCGGTATAGCTGATAAGCTCAGGGGACGTATAGAGAGCAGTCCTGAGACCCTCTCCTTTGAGCAGAGCTGCAGTGTATCTGGAGGTAGACGTTTTGCCGTTGGTACCTGCAATCTGAACACTCTTAAAGCAGAGGTCAGGGTTGCCCAACTCTTTGAGCATATCTTCTACGCTCTCCAGCAGGGGTTGAATACCAAACTTCTTTGTATCGTGAAGCACCTTTAAAGACTGCTCGTAGCTCAGCTCAGGAACAGAAAAAGGAACGGAATAACTCATTGCACAAACCTCTTATAGACCAAGCAGACGCATAGCCTCTGCACGGGTTTTCTCGTTAGTCTTAAAAATGCCACGAACCGCAGACGTGGTGGTCAAAGCACCCGATGCCCTAATGCCGCGCATGCTCATGCACGTATGCTCAGCCTCCATAACCACCAAAACGCCCAAGGGATCAAGCTCTTCTACCATAGCGTCAGCAATCTGGCCTGTAAGGCGCTCCTGTACCTGCAGACGGCGAGAATATCCGCTGACGCAGCGAGCAATCTTGGAAAGGCCGGTAATGCGACCATTTTGTGGAATGTAGCAAACGTGCGCCTTGCCCACAAAAGGCAAAATGTGATGCTCGCAGGTAGACGAGAAAGGAATGTCGCGGACAATAACCATCTCTTTATTGCCCTCTTCGTGGAACTGTTTACGCAGGTGAGCTGCAGGATCTTCCTGCATGCCACCAAAGAGCTCCACGCAAGCACGAGCAACACGGTCTGGTGTATCAAGCAGACCTTCTCGCTCTGGATCCTCGCCAATAGCAAGCAAAAACTCCTTGACCGCGGCTTTTACGCGCTTTTGGTCAAGCTCTTTATAGTTATTTTCCGCTGCCATGAGGCAACCTACCTTTCACTCTTATGCAAGCGTTCTTTGAGCTGCAGCAACAACATGACGAGCAAGGATTGCGGTAGTTACGCTGCCTACACCGCCAGGAACGGGAGTATAAGCGCTCACCAGTGGCGCTACCTGCTCTGTATTGACGTCGCCAACAAGTTTTTGAGCGTTTTCATCCCAGTTAATGCCCACGTCAACGATGGTTTGTCCAGCTCTTACACAGTCAGCTCCAATAAGATGTGCGCGACCTGCAGCCACAACCACAACATCTGCCTGTTTAAGCGTAGCGGCAAGGTCTTTGGTCTTGCTATGGCACACCGTCACTGTAGCGTTTCTTGCACTTAAAAGCGCAGCTACCGGACGGCCAATAACATTAGAGCGACCAACAACTGCAACAGGCGTTCCCTCAAGAGATACCTGGTAGAAATCGAGAAGTGCTAGAACTGCCTCTGCGGTACAAGGTCCCAGTGCACCAGGAGTTCCACAAAGCGTTGCGAGCAGCATTGAATCAGTTGCACAATCAACATCTTTTTCTGGGGCTAAATGCTGGAGCGCTTCATGCTCGTCAATTCCAGCAGGAAAAGGACGCATAGGAAGACAACCGTGCACCAATACATCGTCAGAAATCTGGTCAAACGTACTATTTACCTGCTCTTGCGTAGCGTCTTCTGGAAGTTCAATAGTCTCAACTTCAAAGCCAACCTTCTCTGCACGCGTATAAGCCGCACGCTCATACGTAAGGTCATCGCTTTTCTGCCCTATGCGAACAATAACCAGCTTAGGAGTTACGCCTTGTGCGCGAAGTTCCTTGACCTGAGCGGCAAGTTTTTCAGTTATTGCTTTAGCAACAGGAGCGCCACAAAGCTCCTGTGAAGTAGTCTCTGAGCTCATGTTATGCCTCCTGTCTTAGCTGTGCGCTCACCGCATCACTTACGGCGTCAGCTCGTGATACATAGGTGTCCAGAAGCTTATCTGCCTCATCGAGCAATGTTTGAGCATAGGCCGTATCATGCATGGAGCGCGTGTTTACAAACAACGTGTGAGAAGCTGCAATCAAAGCTCCACGCGCAAGAGCAGCACCGCAACCTACGTCGGATAAAAGCATACGAGATCCCTTGATAAGCATTTCTTCGAGAAGTTCAATGGACTCGCACACTTTTCTCATAACCTTCAGCGGAGGTTGAGCTGCTTCTTTAAGAGCATCCTCAACAATCTCTACGCGCTTTGGATCATCTTTAGACACACTAAACGCGCTGGAAACCAGCAAAAACTGGCGAGAGTCCTCATCCATAAGCTCCATGAAGTCTTGGCGAAGCGCTCCGGCTCGGGCGATGTATGTTGCAAGATCGTCTTCATGCTGAGCATAGGCAGGTTTTCCTTGTGCGTACACACCAGCCATTGAAGCCAAAGACACTGCAAGTGCCCCTACATAAGCGGCAGCACTACCGCCACCAGGAATAGGCTCTTTAGCAGCAAGATGCTGGGCATAAGAGTCTGCGCTATAGGTTGTAAACGCTACTTCTTCAGGTGAAGAGGGATAAGACATTAGAAAAGACCCACAATTCTTCCATCATCAAGAACATCAATGTGCTCTGCAGCAGGAACCTTTGGAAGTCCCGGCATGGTCATAATAGAGCCAGTAAGGCAGACCACAAAGCCAGCCCCTGCAGAAACACGAACTTCTCGCACGGTAATCTTAAAGTTTTCTGGAGCACCCAATTTAGTCTGATCGTCAGTAAAGGAATACTGGGTTTTTGCCATACAAATAGGAAGCTCGCCAAAGCCAAGCTCTTCAAGCTGTTGAAGCTGCTTGGCGGCACTTGGAGCAAATTCAACACCGTCGGCGTGGTAAATCTTAGTGGCAATGTCGGTAATTTTCTGCTTCAAAGACTCTTTGACATCGTAAGCAAAGGTGAGCTTAGACTCAGTCTGGCAAAGGCGCATGACCTCTTCTGCCAGAGCCTGACCTCCCTTACCGCCTTTTGCCCAAACCTCAGACAGCACTACGTTTACACCACGCTTCTTGCACTCTTCCTCCACCAGAGCAAGTTCTTCAGGAGTGTCTGTTGGGAATGCATTGATGGCAACAACTACAGGAAGACCGTAGACCGTCTGGATGTTGTCAACGTGGCGAAGCAGGTTAGGAATGCCCTCTTTAAGCGCCTCAACGTTTTGCTGGTTAAGGTCTGCTTTGGCAACGCCTCCGTTGTACTTAAGTGCACGAACGGTTGCCACCAGAACAACAGCCGATGGAGCAAGACCAGTAGCTCTGCACTTAATGTCCAAGAACTTCTCGGCACCAAGGTCTGCACCAAAACCTGCCTCGGTAACAACGTAATCTGCAAGACGAAGAGCGGTTTTTGTTGCCTCAACCGTATTGCAGCCGTGAGCAATGTTGGCAAAAGGACCGCCGTGAACAAGAGCAGGTGTATGCTCAAGCGTCTGGACCAAGTTAGGCTGAATAGCGTCTTTGAGGAGCGCTGTCATAGCGCCCTCTGCGTGGATATCGCTGACGGTAACAGGCTTGCGGTCATAGGTGTAGGCAATAACCATTCTGCCCAGGCGCTCTTTAAGGTCTTTGATGCCGGAAGCAAGGCAGAATACAGCCATGACCTCAGAAGCAACGGTAATATCAAAGCCGTCTTGTCTTGGCATGCCGTCTGCAATGCCGCCAAGTCCGTCAACAACGTTTCTGAGCTGGCGATCATTCATGTCTACGCAGCGCTTCCACACAACACGACGTGGATCAATATTGAGACTGTTGCCCTGCTTGATATGGTTATCCAGCATGGCTGCGCAGAGGTTGTTTGCAGCGCCAATAGCGTGGAAGTCACCGGTAAAGTGAAGGTTAATGTCTTCCATAGGAACTACCTGGGCATATCCGCCGCCCGCAGCGCCACCCTTGACACCAAAGACAGGTCCCAAAGAAGGCTCTCTAAGGGCCAACATGGCAGACTGTCCCAAGCTGGTCAAAGCATCTGCCAGACCAACTGAGGTAGTAGTCTTTCCCTCACCTGCTGGCGTTGGGTTAATGGCGGTAACCAGCACAAGCTTTCCGCGAAGAGGCTTATCTGCCAAAGCACGTGCATCAAGCTTTGCCTTATAGCGACCATAAGGCTCCAGAAGGTCCTCTGGAATACCCGCACGCTTTGCCACCTCAAAGATGGGAAGCATCTCGGATGATTGAGCAATCTCGATATCGGATGTAACCTCAGACATGTTGTTCCTAACCTAAAGTGGGCTGCATACACGTACTAAACACAAGATGCGGCTGTTACGCCGCATCAAGTTTTACTTATGAGAAGTCGGCAATCTGCTGCTCTAGCTGAGCAACAAGCGTAGTAAGTTCTTCTGCGCGTGCACGTTTCTTCTCGATAACTTCAGGCGCTGCCTTAGCAACAAAGCCCTCATTAGCAAGGGTGCGCTCCACACCAGAGAGCTCCTTCTTTGCGGACTCAAGATCTTTCTGAAGACGTTTGGCCTCAGCAGCAAGGTCAACGAGCTCACCAAGAACAACGTACATTTCAAGGCCAGCATCGGTGACAGAAACAGAGCCAGCAGGCTTCTGAGGAGCCTCAGCGACCTCAAGCGAGCTTACGCGGCCAACATTCTGAATGAAGACTGCCTGCTCCTTCAGCGCTGCAACATCCTGTGCTGGAGCTTTAACCACAACAGCAAGATCTGTCTTTGGAGACAGCCTATAACGTGCGCGAGAAGAACGAACAGCAGAAACAACGGTCTTAGCAAGCGAGAAGTTATGCTCAGCTGCCTCGTCAACAAAGTTTTCAAGCTTCTGTGGGTCTGGCCACTCAGAAATCATCAAGAACTCTGCGTCATGACTCAAAAGACCAGATGCAGGAAGGGCATCCCAAACGCTCTCGGTAACAAATGGCATAGCTGGATGCAAAAGCCTCATACTGACATCCAAGACAAAGACAAGGTTGCGCTGAACCTGCAGGCGCTGATCAGGGGTTCCGTCCAGAAGGCGGCCCTTGCAGAGCTCAATGTACCAGTCGCAAACATCATTCCAGAAGAAGGACTGAATATTGCGAGCATACTCACCAAAGCCGTAGGTCTCAAGCTGCTCAGTTGTCTCTGCAACAACCTTTGCAAGACGCGAGAACATCCATGCATCTTCTGGTGTCTCTGCCTTTGGCATGCCGGCAGTGTAGCCGTCAAGGTTCATCTGAACAAAGCGACTTGCATTCCAAATCTTAGTAACAAAAGAACGTGCCTGATCAGTTCTTGGAGACTCAATAAGCTCACGAGTCTTCTTATCAAGAACAGCATCAAACTTGACGTCCTGGTTGTTGGTAATAAGCGTAAGCAGGTTATAACGCATTGCGTCTGCACCGTACTTAGCAATCAAGTCCATAGGATCTACGCCGTTACCCTTTGACTTGGACATACGACTGCCGTCCTTAGCCAAAATGGTTGCGTATATGTAGACATCGTGGAATGGAATCTCTTTGGTGAAGTAAAGCGAACTCATAATCATGCGAGCAACCCAAAGAGCAATGATGTCTCGAGCGGTTACCAGGACCTGTGTTGGGTGGTGACCCTCAAGCTGTTCAGGATGATCTGGCCAACCCTGTGTAGCAAAAGTCCACAGCTGAGAAGAGAACCAGGTATCCAAAACATCCTCATCCTGGTGAACATGATGACCGCCGCACTTTGGACAGACGTCAGTGTCTTCCATAAGCGCATCCTGCCAGCCACAATCATCGCAGTAGAACACAGGAATGCGGTGTCCCCACCAAAGCTGCCTGGAGATGTTCCAGTCACGGAGATTCTCCATCCAAGTGAGGTAGGTCTGAGTCCAACGCTCTGGGTGGAAGGTGACCTGACCGTCTTTGACTACCTGTGCTGCAGGCTCTTTGAGCCTATCAACAGCAACAAACCACTGCTCAGAGAGCCATGGCTCAAGAGTTGTGCCGCAGCGGTAGCAATGCATAACAGAGTGATCAAGGTCTTCAACGTGATCAAGCAGACCGTGCTCTTCAAACCAAGCAACAATAGCCTCACGAGCCTGATCTCTATCAAGGCCGGAGAACTCACCATAGCCGTCAACAACAACTGCGTGCTCATCAAAGATGTTGATCTGCTCAAGATTGTGAGTCTGACCCATAGCAAAGTCGTTAGGGTCATGAGCTGGGGTTACCTTAACAAAACCGGTACCAAAGCCTGCATCAACATGCCAGTCAGAGAAAATTGGAATCTCTCGGTCAACAATTGGCAGAATAACGGTCTTTCCAACAAGATCTGCCTTTTCTGGATCTTGAGGAGAAACAGCCACGCCGGTATCGCCTAGCATAGTCTCTGGACGAGTAGTTGCTACGGTAATGTACTCAACGCCATTAACAGGCTCTTTGAGTGGATAACGCAGGTACCAAAGATGGCCCTTCTCGTCAGCGTACTCCGCCTCATCATCAGAGATAGAAGTCTCGCAATGAGGACACCAGTTTACGATGCGCTTACCGCGATAAATGAGCTGGTCATGATACCAGTCAACAAAGACCTTACGCACTGCCTGAGTGTACTCAGGAGACATAGTGAACTTCTCGTCATTAAAATCAATGGAGCAGCCCATGCGCTTAATCTGAGAAACAATGGTTCCGCCGTACTCGCGCGTCCAATCCCAGCAAGCATCCAGGAACTTCTCGCGACCAATTTCAAGACGAGAAATACCCTCTGACTTAAGCTTCTTATCAACCTTAGTCTGAGTTGCAATGCCTGCGTGGTCAGTTCCTAGAATCCAACGAGTTGAGTAACCGCGCATGCGAGAATAACGAATGTAGGTGTCCTGGATGGTGTCGTCCATGGCATGGCCCATGTGAAGGATGCCGGTAACGTTTGGTGGAGGGATAACTACCGTACGGTCTTCAGTTCCTTTGCTGCGACCATAGCAATCTGCCTTTATCCACTTTTCAATGAGCTCAGGCTCAGCTGCCTGAGGATCATAATTCTTGGGCATTTCTTCCACAGTAATCTTGCCTTTCATATGCTTTTAGCAGTATTCCTATTAACCATTTGAACAGTATAATGCATTGAAACAGATGTGGTTTAGGGGAATATAGTAATGTAATTTTAATATTTCATATAAAAAATTACACTTTCTATAAAAAAGTAGTAGTATTGATTTGTCGCGACATTCAATTCAAAGTTTTAGCTGAAGGGAACTAAAATGAATGTACCAGTAGCTGAGATTTCTTGGGAAATTGTCGATGTTACAGATCTAGACAGTGATTTGGCTGCGAGCATTTCTACAGTCGATGCCAACGGGTGGTGTGGAATTTTCTGCTCCGGCGCAGATATCAAAAATTAAAATACTTTTACATCTAAATTAGAATAATCTAATGGCATTAGCATTGTTCTCAATGCTAATGCCTAGGATTGACCTTTGGTGGCATACAATGCTTAAAGAAAATGCTTTTATACATATCTCAAATAGTACTCAAAGTGCTATTTTATTTGATACTTTTAACTGTAAGATTTACAAAATTCCGTATGAACTCGCTTTGAAAATTCAATCTGGTGACTATTCTGTAAATGAAGAATCATTAATTAATCATTATCTATCTGATTTAAATTATTCTGATTATCCACTCTCAACACCAAAAACATTAGACTCTCTTCGGTTGATTATTACAAATAAATGTAATTTTACCTGTAAGTATTGTTTTGCTCATGCAGGAAGCTATGATTTACCAATTCATGAAATGACAAATAGTGTTATAGAACAGACTATTGATTATTTTTTTCATAAATACCAAAAAGTCTTACAAGTTAGTTTCTTCGGAGGGGAGCCTCTTTTAGCACTTAATAAAATAGAACATGCCTGTTCTTATATTCAAAAAAATTATCCATCAAAAATTCCAAGCTACTCTCTTGTTACAAATGCGTCACTACTATTAAAACCAGCAATAAAACTTATCGATAGATACGATATTTCAGTAATAGCAAGTATTGATGGTCCAGAGGAAATAAACGACTCATACCGAATTCTTAGAAACGGTTCAGGCACGTATAGTATTGTTGATAAGAATATAAAAAAATTTTCCGAAAATCATACTATTGCTATTGAATCGACTTATTCTTCCCTCCATTTAGCTAAAGGAATCAGTAAATCTGATTTATCTAGCTATCTATCGTCTCGTTATAATACGCCAAAAGTTATTGTTGCCGATCTTATTAATAATGATCCTTCAAAGCAATTTGATTTTGATATTCCCTTAAATGAAAATTTAAACTATTTCAAAAGTTTCTTTAATCTAGAAGAAAGACAATATAACGATGAAATAGTTTTTTTAATTCGTACCCTTATATCAGGTAAGAGTTACAGGTTATTTTGTGGTGCAGGATACAATAAATTTGCAGTAGATATGTTTGGAAATGTTTACCCATGTCATTTATTCCTTGATGAGCCAAAAAACATTCTTTTCAATGTAAGCAATTGTTCTAAACAGAATGATATTAGCTTATTTGATAAAAGTAATGAGCGCTGCTCTCAGTGTTCTTTTAGAGCGTTCTGCTCAATTTGTACACATGAGATAGAAAGGCAACCTAAATTATGTACTTATCAACAAAACAAGATTGAATTTTTTCTTCACTCTATGCTTGAGCTGTTTTTATCTAATCACAAAAAATACCGAGAAATTATTCAGGGAGCCTTACTGTACGGTGTAAAAAGCTCAAAATAAATTCTAAGAAGATGAATAAAATCTTAAGAGAGGTTTGACATGAAAAGCAATGTTAAAGAAATTCAAAATGACCTTAAACGGAGTCTTTTTTGGAGTAACAAAAAGTTGTTACTCGGCTCTTTTTTCTTTACAACTTCTCTAGAACTAGTTACGGTATGTTCTCCCTATATAACTTCAATTCTCATGAACTCCGCTGTGTCAGGGTCTTTTAATGACTTTCTACAAGGTTGTCTATTTGCCGCTATATTAACAATCTCTGCAATCACAAATAAATTAGTGGTTCGTTATTTTGTTCCTAATTATCTTTATCATGCTGCAAACTCATATCGCAACACCGCATTTAAATACATGCTAAAAAAAGGTATAAACTCATTTGAAGCAAGTGGTAGTTCTGTTTATGTATCCGCACTTACTAATGATTTAAATACTATAGAGACTACATATCTTGAACAGATGTTTTCTTTGGTAAGCGATAGCATCTCTTTCATTGTGGCTCTCATAATGCTAATGGTTCAAAGCATTCCATTAACTATGGTAGCTATTGCTGCTTCAATTCTTCCTCTGATTATCGGTGTAAAACTTGGCGGCACGCTTGGTAAAATTCAAAAAGAATCTTCTGCGAAAACTAGTCAATTCATTGCCCAAATCACTGATCTGGTAAAAGGCTTTCCTTTGATAAAAGCTTACGGAGCAACAGGGGCAGCCGTAAGACTATTTGAAAAAGATAATGATGCTCTTGAAAAATCAAAAAAAGAGAGTAGAAAGACCACTCGGTTCATTAATACTCTGAGTTGGAGTGCTTTCGGATTATCTCAATGGGCTGTCTTAATTGCTGGTACATATCTTTGTATCTCAAATCAAGGAGTTACCCCTGGTGTAATTCTTATGGCTACGTTACTAATGAATTACATCAGCCTCCCTTTACAAACAATTCCACCGCTACTCGCAGCACGTAAGGCTTCAAATGATTTGATTTTAAAATTTTCTGAGACTCTCGCTGACAGTAAGGAAGAAGAAGGACAACAGGTATTAGATAAAGTTACAAAAGGAATAGTCATCAACAATCTTTCATTTGGCTATGAACAAAATAAAGCTGTGCTGAAAAATTTATCAATCAAACTTCTACCTAATAAAAGTTATGCAATTGTTGGAATATCAGGATCTGGAAAATCTACTTTATTTAATCTACTTATGGGTGGTAATTTAAGTTATCAAGGAGATATATTTTACGATAGCTTAGAGTTAAGAACTATTAATAAAAAGAGTCTCTATCAAAATGTTTCACTCGTAGAACAAGAGAATTTCTTATTCAATGCATCAATTGAAGACAACATTACTATGTTCGAAAGTCACTCAAAAGATGCTATTTCTCAAGCATGTGAAAAAGCTGGTCTTACAGATTTCATTAAACAAAATAAACTAAGTTATCAATGTGGTGAAGCAGGTTCAAACCTTTCTGGTGGCGAACGTCAAAGGATTTGTATTGCTAGGAGTTTGTTAAAGGGTTCTAAAGTTCTATTTTTTGATGAAGCCACATCAGCACTTGACCATTCAACTACTGACCAAATTATAAATTCAATAACAAATCTCTCAGACACACTACGTCTAGTCATTACACACAACTTAGAGGAAGCTCAACTGAAAAAATTTGACGAAATTATTGTAATGAAAGAAGGTAGTATTATCGAAATGGGTTCGTTTGAGGAACTTATGCAGCAAAATCATTACTTTAAGGCCCTCTATACTCTGGAACAATAATACTATCTGCAGATACTTTTTATGAGGAGCTCTATGTCTGCCACAATTCCTGAAGCCACTGCTCGACTTGAACTTGTCCTGGGAAAGGATCGCCTTGGACAGATTCAAAATTCCTGCGTCATGGTCTTAGGGCTTGGCGGCGTTGGCTCAAACTGCGTCCAGGCGCTGGCCAGAGGCGGTGTGGGTTCCTTTGTTTTAGTGGATGCTGATGCAGTAGAAGCATCCAACCTTAATAGACAGGCTATTGCCTATGTAAGCACCATTGGAAAAAGAAAAGTTGACGTTACCAAAGAGATGATTCTGGACATTAATCCAGACGCTCACGTGGTCACACTTGACGCGTTTTTGCTTAAAGACAACGTTGACGAGCAGCTCTCTGCTCTTCCAAAACCAGATGTTGTAGTTGATGCCATCGATACCATTTCTGCCAAATTAGCTGTTGTGGCATGGTGTCAGAAAAACGATATCTACCTCATCTCCAGCATGGGCGGCGGCAATAAGATCCACCCAGAACTTCTGGAGATTACTACGCTTTCAAAAACGCATACCGATGCTCTTGCAAGGGTAATGAGAAAAGAGTCCAAGAAGCGTGGACTTGCCGACTTCCGTGTGCTCTACTCCCCTGAGCCAGCGCGACCAG
This sequence comes from Atopobium sp., assembly GCA_015258715.1. Taxonomy (GTDB): domain Bacteria; phylum Actinomycetota; class Coriobacteriia; order Coriobacteriales; family Atopobiaceae; genus Lancefieldella. The sequence continues at coordinate 163,285 of JABZHR010000002.1, read as the reverse complement.
TTTTTGCACCAGAGGGTGCAACTGGAAAATCTGCCAAGCTAGGAACTATGTCCTACTACCCTCCTATTATGGGTCAGATGATTGCCTCAGACGTCATTCTGCATCTTTCAGGGCTTGATCATGAGTAACCTCACATATTTTGATGCGCACGTTCATGCCAATCTTATGGACACTCCACTCAATGTAGCGAGAAGTTCCCATGACGCCGGATTAGGTTTCTTTACCTGCGGTGTTACTCCTCACGACTACCTAGAACTTGCTCCTCAGCTTACGCAAGCCAACATCCGCGTGGGACTAGGAGCACATCCCTGGTATATCTCTGATGGGCGCGTTACTCAAAAAGATATAGAGCTCCTGCTAGAACTTATGGAGCAGACGCCTTACCTTGGCGAGATTGGACTAGATTTTTCTTCTCGCTATTGTGTTGATGGGTTGCAAGATTTGCAGGTTAAGGCCTTTACAAAGATTTGCAAACGCGCTGCAGAGCTTTCACGCAACAGCCAACCACGAGTGCTCTCGATGCACACCGTGAGAAGTGTTGATGCGGTACTGGATATTCTTGAACAAACAGGAGCCGCTCAAGCGTGTATTCCTATCATCCATTGGTTTAGCGGTAGCTCAAACGAGCTCCAGAGGGCTATTAAGCTTGGCTGTTGGTTCTCTGTTGGCGAGATGAGCCTTAAGACCAAGCGCGGCCGTGAATACGCTAAGGTCTATCCCAAAGATAAGCTGCTTACCGAGACTGACCTTCCTTCGAGCGATCAGACGAATATTGGCTCGGCGGACATTGTGGACAGCCTGAAACGCGCGCTGAGCGGTCTGAGCGAGGCTCGTGGATACTCTGTGCAAACCGAAGTAATGGCAAACGCAGCAGGCGTTTTTGGCGTCTAAGTGCTAAAGTCTTACATATGAGAAGATTACGGAAAATACCTACACAACGCCTTGCAGGAACTGGCAGAGCGCAACTTTCTGGAGCAATGCTTGCAAGCTCGTCTGATGAGCTGGGACTTGCCCTTAATGACGTTGTGCTTGTTTTTGCCTGCAGCGATAACTTTGTACCGTATTTATCTGTAGCAATTCAATCCATCATTGAGAACGTCAATCCAGAGCGTCGCTACGACATCATTGTTTTGACTCGTGACCTCACTCCTACCAGCATGATTACGCTTACTCGTCAGGCTCAGCTTGTTGATAACGTCCATGTTGGCTTCTTAGATGTTGACGCTGCCCTTGGTGATATTGAGCTTCCTCATCATGGTCACTTTAGACCAGAAACTTACTACAGATTACTTGCTCCCTCGCTGCTTCCTAACGTCAATAAAGCTATCTACCTTGACTCTGACCTGGTAGTTAATACCGATATTGCAGAGCTCTACGATATCGATGTCACAGGATACTTGGTAGGTGCTACGCGCGACGCAGATACTATTGGTCAAATTGATGGCTATGACGCCACAGTTGGCCCCTACCTCAAAAATGAGCTGGGTATGGATGATCCTCACGATTACTTCCAAGCGGGCGTCATTTTGATGAACCTTGAAGAGATCAGAAAGCAGATTTCTCCTGAGGAGTTTCTGAAGGTCTCAACCATGCGTGCATGGCGCTGGCTTGATCAAGATGTTCTTAACAGGTTTGTAAACGGCCACTATCTCCGCATTAATATGAAATGGAATTACCTGGTAGACTGGCAGTTCCTACGCCGTGATCACATTGTTGCTCAGGCGCCAAAAGATGTGCGAGAAGAATACGAAGAAGCTCGTAAGAATATCTGCATTGCGCATTTTGCAGGACCTGACAACAGGCCCTGGCTCTATCCAAACTCAGATCTTGCGGGTCTTTTCTGGTTCTATGCTCGCCGCTCCCCTTACCTTGAGGAGCTTCGTTCTCAGCTTGAAGAGTCAAGACGTACGGTAAAAGGTCTTTCTCACCGCGTGCAAAGTGGCGTTCTTTTCCGTGGCATCATGCCTTTGTTTGATACCGTTTTTCCACCAGGCACCAAAACACGCACCAAAGTTATTACGTCATACAACAAACTTGGTGGCGGCAATCTATAACGCAAAAGAGAACCTCCCATTTCTCGTATCTGAACTGCCTCCCATTTCTTATGTCCAAGAAATTGGAGGCAGTTCATACGCGAGTGATTATGATTCTGTAGCGTGTTAACGTCGGCTTTTAGGCCTGGCCCACAAAATAGCGCAGCTTTGGTAGGTTCTGCCGAAGAATCGACATGTTCCTAATCAAGATAGCTAGCCAGCTAGGCGGTCGTACTACCTGATATGCATCTCTATGCATAAACTGCATCTAATATGCTTATACATGAATAGACTTATATAAGGAATTTAACTATCGATAAATTTAGTATCTACGGAACACACCTAAGTCAGATATTCTGCTCAATTGCGGGCATTTTACACACCTAATGACGATAATCTGCATGATTGAGGTATTTTCAGCGTAATGTATACGTCTTTTTAACAGATTATCTGACTTAGGTGTGTTTTGAACTTTTTGTTATGTTGCTAATTTACTACGTCAGTTAGTTTTTCTCGGCTATTGAGATTTGCATTCTGAGCAATTCGATCTATTTCATTAATCCACTCAGTATCTTTATCCTGAAACAGTTGATTACGCTGATATTCTTGCATTTCCCCACTCATGGATTGAGAGTATGCCACCTGATCACCAATACACAAATCAATATTGTCTGTTGTCGCTCTTGTATCAGATGTATTGATTATCTTTAGACATACACAGGTATTACTCTGACTATTTTACGTTGCAGCATTAAAGATATCGGCATTCTTAAATTGAATGTGATATGCCTCTGCATTTCCTAGCAGCGCATTTATGGCGTGCGGTCCAAGGTCTTGCATCACATAGCCAATAAACTTTCCGTTTGTTGAAATCATCCAATACACGGAGTTACAAAAAAGCTCTCCGTCTTTTGAATAGACAAATTGAACCGGACCAGAAATTTGCAAATCTTCAACTTTCAAATCATTTAATCCAGACTGGCTTATCCAGACTGAATCTTCCTGCCCTAGCTCAGAACGCCAATTATCAATAAAATACTGAGCAGCATTCCTCCTCATTGCAGGAATGCACCACTCAAATAGATGTCCGTGGTAGTTATATTCCACAACACCATAGAGAACAGAAACAATTACAAGTACCAGCACCACAATTCCTGCAGCTACTTTTTTGGCTTTCATTGTTCCTCTATTCTTCGGCCTCTCCTTAAAACAATCTTGAATAAAAAATAGAGAGAATCTCGCAGTATTTGTAATCGTCTCCTCTAAACGGTATTCATTCAGCTGCAAGCGGCATGCAATTTGTAAGAGGTAATAAACTCAAGGTCATCACTATTTTTTTCATATTTGTCATAACATTTTGGAATAGAAAAACGCACCGCCAAAGCGGTGCGCGCAATAAACAGTCAATCAATTTTTACTAAGCTGCTAGCCCTTTTTGCCCTTAATGATTTCTGGAGCATTATCTCCACCAACACTTTCTGGAGTGACCACAACCTTTGTGATATCCAAATCTGAAGGCAGGTCAAACATGGTCTCTTGCAACGTAGACTCACAGATTGCACGAAGACCACGAGCACCGGTGCCGCGAGCCAAAGCCTTCTTGGCAATCTCTCTGAGTGAATCCTCAGTAAACTCTAGGTCTACGCCCTCAAGCTCAAACATACGCTTGTACTGCTTGGTAAGAGCATTCTTTGGATCTGTGAGAATGCTCATCAGATCCTCCTCACCAAGCTCACGAGTAGAAGTGATAACTGGAATACGGCCCAAAAGCTCTGGAATCATACCAAACCTGTGCAGATCCTGAGGCATAACCTTTGCGATAAGCTCAGACTCGCCTTCTTTGACATTCTGAGCAACATCAGAGTTAAAGCCAATTCCCTTTTTACCAATACGGTCAGCAACAATCTTATCCAGGCCAACAAAAGCGCCACCGCAGATAAACAAGATGTTGGTAGTATCAATGTGAATAAGCTCCTGCTGAGGATGCTTACGGCCTCCTGTTGGAGGAACACTTGCCACCGTGCCCTCAAGAATCTTCAGAAGTGCCTGCTGAACGCCCTCACCAGAGACATCGCGAGTAATAGAGAGGTTCTCGGCCTTGCGAGCAATCTTGTCAATCTCATCGATGTAGACAATGCCTACCTGAGCGCGCTCAACATCGCCGTCAGCAGCGGTGATGAGCTTAAGCAGGATATTCTCGACATCTTCACCAACGTAACCAGCCTCGGTAAGGGTTGTTGCGTCAGCAATAGCAAACGGAACCTCAAGAAAACGAGCAAGTGTCTGGGCAAGCAAGGTTTTACCAGTACCAGTTGGACCCAGTAGCAAGATGTTGGACTTTGCAATCTCAACGTCCTCCTGGCCCTCCTGAGGCTCATCATTGCCAGAAAGGATACGACGGTAATGGTTGTACACCGCTACCGACATAGCACGCTTAGCGTCTTCCTGACCCATTACATACTGAGACAGCTCATCATAAATCTCATGTGGAGTTGGCAGGTCTTTGATAACAGGCTCATCAGAGTGAGTCTCAATCTCTGACTCTTCATCAAAGCCAAGAGACTCATCAATCATATCCGAGCAGGTAGAGACGCACTCATCACAAATGCATACGCCACCAGGACCCTGGATAAGCTTATTTACCTGCGACCTACTCTTTCCGCAGAAAGAACAGTGCATCTCATCTAATCCGCCAAAAGGCGAGAAGTTCTGGTCATTAGCCATAACTCAAACCCTCAATACGAGAACAATTATTGGTCGTTACGAGAAGAGATAACGCGGTCAACCAGACCGTAGTCACAAGCCTCCTGCGCACGAAGATAATTATCGCGCTCGGTGTCTGCATTGACCTTCTCGATAGGCTGTCCAGTATAATCCGAAAGCAGCTCGTTAATGCGCTGACGAATCCACTTTGTCTCATCTGCAACAATCTGAATGTCAGTCTGCTGGCCCTGAACGCCACTGGATGGCTGGTGAATCATAACCATAGAGTTAGGAAGCGCAAGACGCTTACCCTTTGCACCAGCTGCAAGAAGAACTGCGCCCATTGATGCTGCCATACCAACGCAGATAGTAGAGACATCAGGCTTGATGAAGTTCATGGTATCAAGGATGCCCAGACCTGCATAAACGTCTCCACCAGGAGAGTCAATGTAGAGAGAAATATCCTTATCTGGATCCTGACTCTCAAGGTGCAAAAGCTGTGCGATGACCAGGTTTGCAGAATCACGAGTTACAGGCTCTCCCAAGAAAACAATACGATCATTGAGCAGCCTGGAGTAGATGTCATAGCTACGCTCACCACGAGGAGTCTGCTCAATAACATACGGAATAGTTGGAATGTTTGTTGGATAATGCATAATCCTCCTTCAAAGGTCTTTCCTTAGAAACATACCCCGGGAAGCATGTCTCTAACCCGGGGTATGAAAAATTCAAAGTAACTGCAACTTTTGGCGCAGTCTTTCTGGCGAGAAACCCAACCAGTTGCGGACTACTCAGCGTCCTTCTCTGCGTCCTCGTCCTTCTTAGCTGCCTTCTTCTTAGCAGGAGCTTTCTTAGCAGGCTTCTTCTCTGCCTTCTGCTCTTCCTTAGCAGCCTCAGCAATCTCGTCGACAACGGTGACGGTTGCGTTGTCACGCAGCCAGTCAAGAGCCTTAGAACGACGGATGGACTCGCGGATTGCTGGAAGACGGCCGGCCTTGCGCCACTCCTCAATTGCAGACTCAACGTTAGGAACACCAGCGCGCTCAAACTCTGCGCGAATGTCCTCCTCAGTTGCCTCAAGCTTAAGCTCTGCAGCTACTGCGTCAAGAGCCAGGGACTGACGTGCGCGCTCCTCAGCCTGAACACGAAGATCAGAGATGAAGTCATCGGTCTTGATGCCGCGTGCAGCCAGGAACATATCAAGGCTCATGCCCTGCTGCTGAAGACCATTCAGGAACTCCTGAGCAATCTCGTTGAAGACCTCGTTCTTGTACTCCTCTGGAACCTCCTCAAGCTGAAGACGCTTGCCTACAGCCTCAACAACGCGGTCCTCTTTAAGAGTTGGAAGAGAATTCTTCTTGTCAGACTCAATCTCAGACTTAACAGCCTCACGGAGTTTCTCGACCGTGTCATAACCAAAGGTGTTCTTTGCAAGCTCGTCAGTCAGCTCTGGAGTGACGGACTTCTTGTGAGCAACAACCTTGACGTTGATATCGTAATCGTGAGAGTGAACCTCATCGCCGTGTGTGTGGCTGTGAGTCCACTTGACCTCTTTCTCCTCACCTGGCTTCATGCCGATGAGTGCCTCCTCAAGCTCTTTTGGAGCCTGGGTGCCATTAAGGGTAAGAACGCGGTCCTCGCCCTCCATGTGAGCAGCGCCCTCAATGTTCTTGATGTCTACACCAATGGTGTCGCCCTCTTTGACAGCGCGCTTCTCCTTGGTGTTCTCAAACTTAGCCTGGTAAGACAGAAGCTGCTTAATCTGGTGATCAACCTCAGCCTCAGTTGCCTCATTTGGAGGCATGTTGATTGCAGGAGCATCGTAAGAATCAAGCTTAGCCTCAGGACGAACGTTGAAGACTACCTCGTAGGAGTAATCCTGGCCCTCAACAGGAAGGTCTGCGTCCTGGTTATAATCACCACGGCCGACAGGAACAAGATCAAGCTCCTCAAGAAGCTCTGGCTCTGCTGCGCCGAGAAGATCGTTGGTTGCCTGAGCAAGGACTGCCTCGCGGCCAACAATACCGTCAATGACAGGACGAGGTGCACGGCCCTTGCGGAAACCCTGGAAGGAATACTTGTTTGCAATGTCCTTGTAAGCCTGCTTAATGGCAGCGTCTACCTCTGCAGCAGGAACTGTAACCTTGACAGTGAGTTTCTCGTCAACTGGCTTATCTGCGGTAACGGTGATGTTCAACGTTCCTCCAGTGTCTCGTAAAAAATGCTGGCGTACCAGCTCTTAACCAAATTTCTGCATGGTGCGGGCGGAGGGAATCGAACCCCCACGGACTTAGTCCACTAGAACCTAAATCTAGCGCGTCTGCCAGTTCCGCCACGCCCGCATATTTATGCAGCCTTGCAATAATAACAAACTTTTGCGCTCTTCACTAGGAGAACTTCGTATTCTAAACACTTCCCTCACGAAAAAAGACCGGCCTTTTTCAAGACCGGTCTTGTTCAAGTGAAAAGCTCATTCTCCCAGCACGTTTTAAAGATCTTGTAGTGCAAAGGTCTCGGGCTCACTCTTTCTTGCCGCAGCAAGTGCCTGAATAAGAGCGGTAGCAGCAGACATTGCGGTGACGCAGGTAATGCCCTGGCTGACAGCTTCTGCGCGCATCTTGGTGCCGTCGCTGTGAGCCTCGTGACCATGAGGCGTATTGATGATGAAGCTGACGGTCTTATCGCGCATAAGGTCAACAACATTTGGATGACCATCGGAAATGCGGTTGACGGTGGTGCAGTCAATTCCAGCCGCACGCAGCGTCTTTGCGGTACCGCCCGTGGTGTAGATGCCATAGCCAAGGTTCTCCAGAGCCATAGCAACAGGAGCAATGGCGCGCTTATCGCGGTCGCACACACTGATAAAGACGGAGCCCTGCTCAGGTAGCTTGTTCTCAACTGCCTCACGAGTCTTTGCGTACGCTGCTGGGAAGGTGCGGGCAATGCCCATGACCTCGCCGGTAGACTTCATCTCTGGGCCAAGGATTGAGTCAGCACCAGGGAATCTAGACCAAGGCATGACCGCCTCTTTGACCGCGTAGTAGTCGACGGTACGGTTCTCATCAGGGAGCAGACCCTGTGCTCTGAGCTCGCTGATCTTCTCGCCAGCCATGATACGAGATGCGTACTTAGCCAGGGAGACGCCTGTTGCCTTTGACGAGAAAGGCACGGTTCTAGAAGCGCGAGGATTGAGCTCGATGACAAAGACGTGCTCGTCGCGGACGGCGTACTGGATGTTCAGCAGGCCTCGGATACCGCAGGCAAGCGCCAGCTTTTTGGTGATGGCCCTAATCTGGTCAACAATCTTTTCAGAGAGCGAGAAGGGCGGCCAGCAGCAAGCGGAGTCGCCAGAGTGAATACCGCACTCTTCGATGTGCTCCAGGACGGAACCTACGTAGCACTCCTCGGTGTCGCAGAGAGCATCAACGTCCAGCTCAATAGCGTCCTCGAGGAAGGCGTCCAGGTAGACAGGACGGTCTGGCGTGACGTGTGTAGCAGACTCCATGTAGGTGACCAGGTCGGAATCGTCGTAGACAATAGCCATGCCGCGACCACCAAGAACGTAGCTTGGGCGGACAATCAGCGGGTAACCAATGCGGCGCGCAGCGTCGCGAGCCTCGTCCATGGTAGAAGCAACTGCCGATGGTGGGCAGGCAATGTTCAAGCGGTCAAGAAGGGCTGCGAAACGGTCGCGGTCCTCTGCCAGGTCAATTGCTTCTGGCTGGGTGCCCATGATAGGAACACCGGCGTCCTTGAGGGCGCGTGCTAGCTTGATTGGAGTCTGGCCGCCAAGGGTGACAATAACACCTTCTGGCTTCTCAACCTCAATAACATCCATGACGTCTTCAAAGGTCAGAGGCTGGAAATACAGACGGTCGGAAGTGTCGTAGTCTGTAGAGACAGTCTCAGGGTTGCAGTTGACCATAACCGTCTCATAGCCCTGCTCGCGAAGAGCGTAGGCAGCATGTACGCAGCAGTAGTCAAACTCAATGCCCTGGCCAATACGGTTAGGACCTGCAGACAAAATCATGACGCGTGGCTTATCTGCCTTGACGTACTCTGTGGCGTTGCCCTTCTCGTAGGTAACGTAGTGGTACTGCGTGGTTGCGCCAAACTCGCCAGCACAGGTATCTACTGTCTTGACCTGTGGGCGAACACCCAGCACTTCCCTCACAGCGCGAACAACGTCTGTCTTGGTGCCGGTAAGGTGTGCAAGCTGCTCATCCGAGAAGCCCAGCTGCTTGGCAGCAAGCATGTTATCGGTGGTGAGACCAGAAAGTCCCAGCTCTTTGATGCGTTTCTCGGCGTTGATGATGCCTGCCATACGGTGTAGATACCAAGGATCAATGCCGGTCATATCGTGGATGCGCTCAACGCTCCAGTTTCTGCGCAGAGCCTCAGCAACGTAGAAAATACGCTCTGGTGTTGGCTTGCTGACTAGCTCATCGAAGTTCTTCTCGTCAAAGACATCGTGGCCGTCAGCGCCCAGACCAGCGCGATCTTGCTCCAGGGAACGAAGCGCCTTCTGCAGGGCTTCCTCAAAGGTTCTGCCCATGGCCATAGCCTCGCCAACCGACTTCATGCGCGTGGTCAGAATGCGGCTGGTGCCCTTGAACTTGACAAAGGCAAAGCGAGGAACCTTAACTACGCAGTAGTCGATGGAAGGCTCAAAGGCGGCAGGAGTTGCCTTGGTGATGTCGTTGGTAATCTCGTCAAGCGTGTAGCCAACAGAGAGCAGAGCAGCCATCTTTGCAATTGGGAAACCAGTTGCCTTGGAAGCCAGCGCAGAGGAGCGGCTGACACGAGGGTTCATCTCAATGACAATGACGCGGCCGTTAGTTGGGTTGACCGCAAACTGAACGTTAGAGCCACCGCAAGCAACGCCTACACGCTCGAGAATAGCGATGGAGTAGTCGCGGAGGTTCTGGAGCTCTTCATCGGTAAGCGTCTGAGCTGGAGCAACGGTGATGGAGTCTCCGGTGTGAACACCCATAGGATCGAGGTTCTCGATGGAGCAGACAACAATACCGTTACCTGCGGTATCGCGCATGACCTCCATCTCAATTTCTTTCCAGCCCTCGATGGACTCCTCTACCAGCACCTCATGTTCTGGGGAAAGCAAGAGACCCTGCTCAACAATCTCTACGAGCTCTTCTGGGGTATGTGCAATGCCGCCGCCCGCGCCACCAAGGGTGAAGCTTGGGCGAATGACCACAGGGTATCCCAGGTCAGCAACAATACGCTGGGCGTCTTCCATGGAGTGAGCGATGTCTGCACGAGCAACCTCCAGACCAATGTCTTGGACTGCCTCGCTAAAGAGCTCACGGTCCTCGCCGGTACGGATAGACTCCAGGTTGCAGCCGATGACCTCAATGTTGTAATTGTCAAGAACGCCAGCCTCGCCAAGGCTGATAGTACAGTTCAGAGCAGTCTGACCGCCCATGTTTGGCAGGAGCGCATCAGGGCGCTCGCGCTCAATGACGCGGGTCACCGACTCAACGGTGATCGGCTCAACATAGGTTCTGTCTGCAGTTTCTGGATCTGTCATGATGGTTGCTGGGTTTGAGTTAACCAGAACAACCTCAAAGCCCTCTTTGCGAAGGGCGCGGCATGCTTGAGTGCCGGAATAGTCAAACTCGCAGGCCTGGCCAATAACAATTGGGCCAGAGCCGATGACCAGGATTTTCTTAATATCAGTACGCTTTGGCATTAGAAGCGCCTCCCCTCACGAACGTCGATGGCAAGATAGTCAGACTGTCCCTCCATCAAACGAGCAAATGCCTTGAACAAATAAGATGAATCGTGAGGTCCTGGGCTTGCCTCAGGGTGATACTGGACGGAAAACGCTGGAATATCCAGGAACTGAATGCCCTCTGGAGTTCCGTCGTTAAGGTTTACGTGTGTGAGTCTGACGCGGCCGAACTCCTTTGTTTGGACAACAGGAGCAATGCGTCTTGCAGACCACTCGCAGAGGTTGTCAAAGTGTTCGGAGATTCCACCAGACTCCTCTGCAATGAGCTTGCCCAGACTTGGGAATACCAAACCATAGTTGTGATTCTGAGCAGTAATCTCAACCTTGCCGGTCAGAAGATTCATAACTGGTTCGTTGCCACCATGGTGTCCAAATTTGAGTTTCTCGATATCTGCACCTGCGACAATGGAGAGCATCTGGTTGCCCAGGCAGATACCAAAGACGGGGACCTTGCCCAGAACGCCGCGAGCGGCCTCCTGCGTAGCGTCAACCTGCTCTGGGTCACCAGGGCCGTTGGAGAAGAAGATGCCGTCTGGGTTGTAGGCCAAGGCGTCCTCAGCAGGTGTGTTCCACGGTACAACCGTGACCTCGCAGCCGTTTGCCGCAAGACCCTGGAGAATGCCGTTCTTCTCGCCACAGTCGTACGCGACAACGTTGAAGCGCTTCTTGGACGTAGCGAGAACAACGTGAGGCGCGTCAACGGAGACGTCGGGGACAAAATTGTGCTCGGAGATGTTGGGCGACGCCTGGACGCGCGCGAGCAGGTGGGCAGGATCCAGGTCCTCGGTGGAGATGGCCGCCTTCTGTGCGCCATGGTCGCGCAGGTGCATGGTCAGGGCGCGGGTATCGATGCCCTCGATGGCAACGACGCCGTTTTCCTGCAGAAACTCTGGCAGGCTCTGCTTGGATGTCCAGTTGCTTGGCTCGTAGCACATGTCGTGCACAACAAAACCACGCAGGTGCAAGACATCTCGCTGCATGACCGCAGGATCGATGCCGTAGTTTCCTACCTGCGGATAAGTCAGCGTGACAATCTGGCCGGCATAACTTGGATCGGAAATAATCTCCTGGTAGCCGGTCATAGACGTGTTAAAAACAATCTCGCCGAAGGTCTCTCCACTAGCACCACAGCACCTCCCCTCGAAGGTTGTTCCGTCTTCGAGAACAAGCAGCGCGCGAGGCTGCGAAGTGGCACTTGCCAGTGGATTCATATACTCTCCGATCTGCGTAGGAGCATGCCGAGCCATAAAAAAAGAGCACTCCTTGTGGAGGCTCAACAGCGAACATGCGTACTCAACGCTATGGGCCTTGCCGGTGTCTCGCACCGTCCTTAAAGGTTGGTAGTATTGTAGCGCATAACTAATAAAGGAGATGGCATGTTTCCAGATTTTCTAGAGAATCCCTCAGACGTGGCCGCGCCGCTGCTGCTGGGATGCACTCTGACAAGGACAATTACGCTTAATGGCGAGAAACACAAACTAGTTGCAAGAATTGTGGAGACCGAGGCTTACGACCAAGATGATCCCGCAAGTCACGCGTTTGGCGGTCCTAGCGAGCGCAATGCAGCCATGTTTGGACCTGCGGGTCATCTGTACGTGTATGTTTCGTACGGAATGCATCACTGCTGCAATGTAGTGTGTGGTCCTGAGGGCTTTGGCAGCGGTTGCTTGGTGCGCGCGGTTGAGCCGCTTGAAGGTGTAGAGGTGATGCGCGAGCTCCGCGAGGCGGGACGCGCGCACAAGGGACTGCAGACAGCAAGCGTAGGCATCGGCTGCGAGGAAGCGCAGGCGGGACGTGCTGGCAAAGCGCAAGCGGAACGTGCGCGTAAGCACCCGCTCAAGCTGCGCGACCTCACCAACGGGCCAGGTAAGGTGTGTGCGGCGCTTGGCATTGACAAGGAACTCTACGGACATGACCTGACAGTTGAGCCGCTTGTGCTGGACTTTGCTCCCCTGCTACCAGGTGAAACGATTGGGAGTTCACCTCGCGTAGGGATTAGTAAAAACGTAGATGCGCCAAAACGCTTTTTCATCGAAGGAAACGCATTTGTTTCACGAGCTTAGGGGTTTCAAGAGCGCAAGGCGGGACCAAAATACTATCAATGAGCAGAACAAAAAAGGACCTTGGGAGACCAAGGTCCTTTTTAGTAGTTACGTTGAAGCCAAGCCGGCAGTGAAGATAGACAATCAAATGCCGCTGCATCGGGTTTCTCGCCAAATGCGATGCAAACTAGCAAACACCCTGAGCCATCATTGCATTTGCAACCTTGAGGAAGCCGGCGATGTTTGCGCCAAAGACCAGGTTGCCGGGGTGACCGTACGTTGCAGCGGCCTCTGAAGCAGCGGTGTAGATGCTCTCCATGATACCCTGAAGCTTGGAGTCTACCTCCTCAAACGTCCAGGACAGGTGCTCGGCGTTCTGGGACATCTCAAGACCGGAAACAGCTACGCCGCCTGCGTTTGCAGCCTTGCCGGGTGCGAAGAAGACGCCGTTCTCGATGAGGTAATTGGTTGCCTCGAGGGTGGTAGGCATGTTAGCGCCCTCGACGACGTACTTGGTGCCGTTGGCAACAAGTTTCTGCACGTCAGCGAGCTCGAGCTCGTTTTGAGTTGCGCATGGCATGGCGATGTCGCACTTCTGGCTCCAAGGACGCTCACCTGGGAAGAAAGTTGCGGAAGGACGTGCGTCGGCGTACTCCTTGATGCGTGCGCGACGGACCTCCTTGACGTCTTTCAGCAGCTCAACGTCGATGCCCTCTGGGTCATAGACATAACCTGAGGAGTCAGAAACGGTTACTACGGTTGCTCCGAGTTGCTGTGCCTTCTGGGCAGCGTAGGTAGCAACGTTTCCGGAGCCGGAAATGCAGACCGTTTTACCTGCGAGTGCATCGTTCTTCTCGGCAAGCATGTGAGTGAGGAAGTAAACCGTGCCGTAGCCGGTAGCCTCGGTGCGAGCAAGGGAGCCGCCGAAGGAGAGGCCTTTACCGGTCAGGACGCCGGTCCACTCGTTGCGGAGGCGCTTGTACTGGCCAAACATGTAGCCGATCTCACGTGCACCGGTGCCGATGTCGCCAGCTGGGACGTCGGTATTTGGACCAATGTGGCGGGAAAGCTCGGTCATGAAGGACTGACAGAACGCCATAATCTCGCGGTCGGACTTGCCCTTTGGATCGAAGTCGGAGCCGCCCTTGCCGCCGCCCATTGGAAGCGTGGTCAGGGAGTTCTTGAAGATCTGCTCGAAGCCGAGGAACTTCAAGATAGAAAGATTAACGGTTGGATGCAGACGAAGACCGCCCTTGTAAGGTCCAATTGCGGAGTTGAACTCAATGCGGTATCCGCGATTGACCTGGACGTTGCCGGCGTCATCAATCCATGGAACACGGAACATAACAGTGCGCTCAGGCTCGACAAGACGCTCAAGCAAAGCGGCTTTCTCGAACTCTGGATGTGCGTCAAGCGCGGGCTGGATGGTGGTAAGAACTTCTTTTGCTGCCTGGATAAACTCAGGCTGATCTGCGTAACGCTCTTCAAGCTGTGCAATTACCTTAGATGAGTAGCTCATAATACCCCTTTCGAAGTGGTTACGAATAGCATAGTCATCCATTGTTTCGATTACATAACAAAATTGAAAAAACTAATAGACGAAAAATTAGTTCAAAAAGATTGCAATTTCTTCTTGCTCTCGGGCGATTTGTCACCTATACTTTTCTCTCGGCTCGGGGTGTAGCGCAGCTTGGTAGCGCAACTGCTTTGGGAGCAGTGGGTCGCTGGTTCGAATCCAGTCACCCCGACCATTTTTTCTTTTTGCTTTACCCTTGCGGCGGTAGTTCAATTGGTAGAGCATCAGCCTTCCAAGCTGACTGTTGCGGGTTCGAGTCCCGTCCGCCGCTCCATAAAATTCCCTATTTTTCTTCCATCACTTCCCTGTTTATTCAGCTTGTTCTTGCTGTGACTCTGTCGAACACGCTGATAACTTTTAAGCGCGTTACGGCTTTTTTCTGTGCCTCTTCCCTATTTTCCCAAACATTTTATTAGCAATTTTCCTCTTTACTTGTCATCATCTACTTTTGATTAATTTCCTTGAATATTCATACAATTAAATTCATTTCTATGAATACGTAATTTTTGCCTTCAAAATTATGTGCTGAAAAAGGTAAAAAACGCGTTTAGTTGGAAATGAAAAATGAAAATTAGCCGATTTATCTCCAACTAAGACGATTTTTTACCGCACCAAAAACTTTTATCTGGGCAAACGTTGTATGCAGAAAAATGAAATCTCCAACTAAACGCATTTTTTACCACTTGGGAGATATGCTTGTCCTCAAACAGCCTCGATTGCACAGACTGTGCAGGTCAGCATTCAACTAAGCGTCAACTATGCCAGACTTCAAGCAGAAAAAAAGAAGGCTGTGCGAAGCACAGCCTTCTTTGCACTTGTGATCTATACGCCAAAACTAACGACGAGCCTTTACAGAGTACGCAAGACCGGAAGTAATAATACCTGCAGCAGCAAGTGCGCTTGCAATGGACATTGCATCGCCAGTATCTGGCAGGTTAGACCTCTTCTTCTTAGGAGTCTTAGGCTTTGGCTCTGGATTAGGATCTGGCGTTGGGGTTGGTGTAGGAGTTATTGGCTTATCAGCTGTAGCAACTTCCGTAGGAACAATGGTCTGGTCTGCAGCATTGAATGTTGCGGGAGTTACCGTAAACGGAATCTGATTTGCATTGAGTTCATATCCCTCTGGAGATGCGGTCTCAACCAGATAATAATCGCCCGGTGTCAGATAGAACTTATCTCCATCCTGATAAATGCCCTTGGTCAGTAGGTCTGCAGTTGCTGCAGTGTTCTGAACCAGTGCGGTTAGCTCTGTCTTTGTAAGAATATCGCCGGATGTGAAAGTACCATCAGCGCCAGTAGTGATTCCCTCTTTGACCAGTGTGCCGTCAGCCTTGTATAGGCTATAGGTTGCACCAGCAACAGGCTTGGAGGCATCATCAGAGTCAGTCTTCACAAGCTTCAAAGGAGAAGGAACTGCACGATACGTGAGGTAATACTGCCTGGTACGGTTTACAGAACCGTCTGCGTTGAAGCCAGGAGCCAAAACCGAATTATCGCGAGGGCCAGAGTTATACGTACCAATTGCAAGAGATGTTCCCTCTGGGACATCGATATCGTTTGCAATGTAGACGTAAGAATCACCAGGTCCCGCGGCCTTAATCTCGTCAACCGACTTACGAACAGTGGTCAGCAACAGATTGGTTGAAGGATCAGTCTCAAACTTATTACCGCCGGCAACAGAGTCATCTGCAGTAACGCCAGCATACTCGGGCATGTACACAACATGACCCTTTGTGTTGTAACGAGCAGACACCTGACGATCCTCAAATGCTGCGGAGGTTGTATAGGTAGCAGCAAGATCATCAAGACCAAGAACACTTACTGCACCGTTACCATAAATAGGAAGGCCAGCATTTCTTTGCGCAATAGGATCACTTAGACCAAGGCCATTAAGCTGCCTGTATGCAAGATCGTCGACATAGTGATACACAGCCGTTGCTGTATCAATAACTCGCGCAGGATAACGCTTGGTGTATGCGTGAGTGCCTCCCCAAGATTTCTTGATACCACCCTGAATTCCCAGTTGATAAGACCTATCAGAGATGTTCAGTGGTGCGGAGAACTCAATGTACTGACGAGCTGTGACTGGTGCAGTAAATACAGCAGCAGGCTCTTCATAAGAAGTGCCACCCATAATAGACTGACCATTGACCTTGACGGTAAACATCAAATTAGTCTTTGGACCACCACCCGAAAGAGCACCTGTTGCATCCATTGGCTTGTACGTATCAACAGCAGCATGCGCCGAAACAGCCACCTTACGCAAGCCATAACCATTTGGATCATTGTGTGGGAAGTTGATCAGATTCTCTGTATCGCCGAGAAGGACGTAGTAAGCACGAATTTCTCCGCCCTCAGCAATCATCTGCGCAACAGAATATTTAGTTGGATCCATGTCCAGCTTGAGCGCAGTTCCATCAGGCTTTACCCAGTAATAACGCGCGATGACACCTGTACGGTCCTCTCGCGGTTTAGTGGCCTGAGCAGTAATCTCTGCCTGAATTTCAGCATCAGAGATGAAATCTGGGAATGGATTTGCCGAGGTATGTGTACCGTCCAGCGGAGCGCCGTCCACATCTTCGGAATAAACTGTTGGGTCAGCAGCAAATGCCGTGCGTGGAAAGGCAAACGCCAGAATTGCGCCCACAAAAAGCATGCAAATTGCTAAAACCGTAAAGCGAGAAAATCGAGTGCTTCTAACGCTTCTAACAGAAGTGCTGTTCATACATCCTTCTTTCAGCGTGAAGGGTGAATATTTATGTATATACCATAGCTCATTTCTTGTCATTTATGCAGATGAGACCAAAACAGATGATATTTTCGTTCATTAAATCGCTAGAGGAACACATTTAAGCGGCCTAGACTACTGGTCTAGGCCGCTTGTTAAGTCCGCTTGTTAAGACTGCATGAGACCGCTGGCTTAAGTGGCGGTTTGCTGGTCCGTATTACTTACATCTACTTATCAGGAGTAAGGTGCCAAATCTCATTGTTATATTCGGCAATAGTTCTATCAGATGAGAATGTTCCTGCCATGGCAATATTTGCAAGGGACTTCTGGAGCCACGCTCTCCTATCCTCATAATCATCGAACACGTGCTCTTTTGTTGAAATGTATGCTTCCAAATCAAGCAGTGTCATAAACCAGTCTTTTGAGCACAAGTTTTTATGAAGACGCTCCAGGCGCTCCTCATTTCCAAGAGAAATAAACTCTGGGCTAATTAAGAAATCAACGAGTGGTTTAATCTGGGGCTTCTTATAAAACTCTTTTGCTTTGTAACCTTTGTGCTCATAAAGGCTTACAACCTCATCACTCGAAGCACCAAACGTGTAGATATTCTCCTTGCCTACCAAGTCGGCAATTTCTACATTTGCACCATCAACTGTGCAAACGGTAACAGCGCCGTTAAGCATGAACTTCATGTTGGAAGTTCCAGAAGCCTCCTTGGAAGCCAGTGAAATCTGCTCAGAGATATCTGCTGCTGGAATAACGTGCTCAGCGGCAGTAACGTTGTAATTCTCGATCATTATCACCTGAAGATATGGTGAAACATCTGCATCGTTTGCAATCAAAGACGAGAGAACAAGAATTGCATGAATGATATCTTGAGCAGCCACGTATGCTGGTGCAGCCTTACCGCCAAAAATAACAGTAATAGGATGCTTTGGAAGGTGTCCAGACTTAATATCAAAATATTTCCAAATCAAATAAAGCAATAGCATTTGCTGACGCTTATATTCGTGGAAACGCTTCACCTGGACATCAATAATGGAGTCGGCATTAACTTTTGTATCTTGATTGTCCAGCAAAAATTTGACCATTCGATCTTTTGCAACTTGCTTTATTTCCTGCAGCTGATTGAGGACTTCTTCGTTATCGCGATACTCTAAAAGCCCCTCGAGATGAGCGGTTGTTCTCCAATCATCTCCTAATAACGCATCAAGATACTCGGCAAGCTCGGGATTACAACCCATTAGCCAGCGACGGAAAGTGATTCCATTAGTTTTGTTAGAGAATTTCTCTGGGTACAAATCAAAGAATGGCTTGAGCTCTGTCTCTTCCAAAATCTTAGTATGAAGCGCTGCAACACCATTGATACTAAAGCCGTAATGAATGGCAAGGTTAGCCATGTGAACTTTCTTATCAATGATGACTTGTACACTTGGATCTGCAACGGTACTACGGATGTGTTCGTCAAGCTTTTTGATAATCGAAGCAATCTTTGGAGAAACTTCTTCGATAAATTTAAGAGGCCATTTCTCAAGAGCTTCTGCCAAAATCGTATGATTTGTGTACGCGACCAATGAAGAAACAATGTCTACAGACTCTTCAAACGAAATATCGTATTTCTCAGTCAAGATACGAATAAGCTCTGGAATTACCATTGTGGGGTGCGTGTCGTTAATCTGGATCACAACATAGTCAGCGAGGTCATGAACATTACTGCCGCGCTCAACCGCCTCTTTAACAATCAGCTGTGCAGCATTTGAAACCATAAAATATTGCTGATACACACGAAGAAGCTGACCGTCTTCGTCCGAATCGTCGGGATACAAAAAGAGCGTTAAATTCTTTTTTAATGCAGTCTTATCAAAATCAATAGCGTCATCAGAAACTAATGAGTCATCAATGCTTTGCAGATCAAACAAGCGAAGTCTGTTTTTCTTTGTTCGGTCATATCCCAAAACGTCAATGGAATAGAGCTCAGACGTCACCGAGAAATCCCCAAATTCCACGGTAAATGACGTCTTCTCATCTTCAAGCCACCTGTCATCAGAAAGCCAAGCGTCTGGAACAGCGGTTTGCTGTCTGTCTGAAAACTTCTGATGGAAGAGGCCAAAATGATACTTAAGACCCACACCATCGCCTGGTAGACCAAGTGTGGACATAGAATCGATAAAGCATGCTGCCAGCCTACCAAGACCGCCGTTTCCAAGCGAAGGTTCAACTTCAAGCTCTTCAATATCTTCTAATGAATGCCCAGCCTTGGAGAGTTGCTCTTTTACCTCGTTATAAATTCCCAGATTAATGAGGTTATTTGAGAGCAGTTTTCCAATGAGAAACTCTGCAGAGATGTAATAAAGCCTCTTCTTACCATTGTTTAACGGTAGAGCGTCTGACTTACTCTTAACCACCTGAAGTAGCAACTCAAAAACCTGACTGTCAGTAATTTCAGACAGAGGTTGACCAAATTGTTGAAGAGATAAGGTGTCTAAGTTCATTACTTCTCCTCTTTGTACACCCTGAAGTACATCTCAGTGATAGTTCTTAAAAAATCTTCTGTGTGACGCGTGATAGCCCCTTGCTTCATACGCCAGCACCAGTTACCACCAACAGTAGCTGGAATATTCATGCGTGCAGAATCGTCTAAGCCGAGAAGATCTTGCATGGTGTGAATACAAGTGTCACTCACAGAAGCTGCGATTCCACGAGAAAGCGCCTCACCAATTGGCTCATCTTTTGAGCGATGCAAGTAGATGTCTGCCTGTTCACGCTCTCTATCACTAGCCTGTGTCTCGTACCAGCCGCGAGCAGTTGGATTGTCATGTGTTCCTACATATGCAATGGTATTTGCAGTGTAGTTGTGAGGAAGATCTCTTGAATCATGCTTTCCGTCAAATCCGTATTGCAAGATTTTCATTCCTGGGAAACCAGTTTTTTCTCGCATGACAATAAGCTCTGGTGTAATCAAACCCAGATCCTCTGCAATGATTGGAAGCTTTCCAAGCTGTTTCTCTAGCTCCTCAAACAGCTCCATATCTGGACCTTTAGTCCATTTGCCCTCTGTAGCTTCCGCAGCTCCGTAAGGAATCTCCCAGTATGCTTCAAAGCCCCTAAAATGATCGATACGAAGCACATCAAACATCTCAAGGTTTGTTCGTACTCGCCAAACCCACCATGCGTAGTGCGATTTTTTCATATACTCCCAGTTATAAATGGGGTTTCCCCAATATTGACCGGTAGAAGAAAATTGATCGGGAGGAGTACCCGCAACCGTAATAGGCCGTCCTGTTTCATCCGTTTTAAACAGTTCTGGCTGTGCCCACATCTCAACAGAATCGCGCGAGACATAAATGGGAAGGTCACCGATTATAAGTACTCCCCTTTTATTGGCATAAGCCTTAACCTTTGCCCATTGAGTAAAGAAGAAATACTGAGTCATCTTGTGATACAGAACTGACTTTTGCAGTTTCTTAATCTCTTGTGCAGTTGTTTCATTTCTTTGCTGGTAATGTTTTGGCCACTCCCAGTAGGCTTTATGACCAAACTCTTCCTTCAAAGACATGAACTCCGCGTAAGGATCAAGCCACTCTGCCTGATCGTGGCAGAACTTCTCAAAATCAGCAGGTACATCTTGCACAAACCTATCAAAAGCACGATTAAGCAAGCGACGATGATTTACAAAAAGCGCACCATAATCAATGCAAGTTTTACTAGTTCCAAAAGAAACATCTTCAAAGTCATCTGACTTCAAATATCCAAGTTTTTCAAGATCTTTTAGATCAATATAGTAAGGACTTCCTGCTGCTGCAGAAAACGACTGGTAAGGAGAGTCACCATAACTTGTAGTAGTAAGAGGTAAGACCTGCCAATACCTTTGTTTAGTTCTGACGAGAAAATCGATAAAATCGTAGGCTTCTTTGCCAAACGTGCCAATCCCATATGAATTTGGAAGAGAAGAAACGGCCAAAAGTACTCCGCTTGCTCGTCCCATAGCTGCCTCTTTCGCAAAAAGAGTACTGGCTTATCTCTTTCAAGATAAGCCAGTACAAAGCTTTAATACTTAACTAGATTATCTTGCGTGTTCTTATCAAAGAGATGAACGGCGTTATCTTCAAATTTAAACCATACCTGGTCGCCAATGTTGAGGTTTCGTTTTGCAAGCTCAGTTGCTGGAACGATAAGAACAAAGTTGCCGTCATCAGTATGAACATGAAGGTGAACTGTGGAACCCATGAGCTCGCTTACTTCAAGATTGCCCTTGAAAGCGCCAATTTCATTTGGCTCAGTCAGATAAATCTGCTCTGGCCTAATGCCAACAATAACGTCTGTTGCAGGTGCAGCTACCCAAGACTGTGCTAACAGATTTGCCATCTCAGGAGAAATATCAAATGACATGTTTTCTGTCTCTACATGGAACTCATTGTCCACACGGATAAGATGTGCATCAAAGAAATTCATTTGTGGCATGCCAATAAATCCAGCAACAAAGAGATTTGCAGGCCTATTGAACACTTCTTGAGGAGTTCCAATTTGCTGAACAAAGCCATCCTTCATAATGACAATACGATCGCCCAAGGTCATAGCTTCTGTTTGGTCGTGTGTAACATAGACAAAAGTTCCATTGACCTTTTGACGAAGCTTAATGATCTCTGTACGCATCTGATTTCTTAGCTTTGCATCAAGGTTTGAGAGTGGCTCGTCCATCAAGAAGACTTTTGGATCACGGACAATCGCGCGACCAATTGCAACACGCTGACGCTGACCACCAGAAAGCGCCTTTGGCTTACGATCAAGATATGGCGTAATGCCCAGTGTTTCTGCAGCTGCACGGACCTTCTCGTCAATGACTTGAGGATCAACCTTTTTAAGCTTAAGGGTAAACGCCATGTTGTCGTAGACGGTCATATTTGGATACAGCGCATAGCTTTGGAAGACCATTGCAATGTCACGGTCTTTTGGCGCAACGTCATTGACCAGCTTTCCGTCAATATAAAGCTCACCAGCAGAAATATCTTCTAGACCTGCAATCATACGCAGCGTAGTAGATTTTCCACAACCTGAAGGACCAACAAGAACTACAAACTCGTGCTCTTTAATAGTGAGATTGAAATCCTGAACGGCGACAACACCCTCTTCAGTTACCTCAAGGTTGCTCTTTTTCTGCTCAGTTTTCTTACCAAAGAGAGACTTGCGCTTTTTCTCATTTGGATAAATCTTTTTTATATTCTTTAAAACGATTTCTGCCATGATAAAACCTTTCAGAAATGCCTATAGTCTGCTGCAATACATTGAGATTTAGCCTTTTACCGCGCCAGAAATGACACCATTGATGATGTAGCGCTGGCACAGCAAATACATAATGACAATGGGGATAATAACCATCATGATGCAGGCAAACATTGGACCCATCTCTACTTTTCCATATCCACCTCTAAAGTACTGAATCAAAATTGGAATAGTTTGGTATTTAGTCCTATCCAGTACAAGATATGGCAGCAAATAGTCATTCCAGACCCACATGGTTTCGAGAATACCAACAGAAATATACGTTGGCTTCATAATAGGCAAAACAACATGGAAGAACGTCTGAAGTGGGTTGCAACCATCAATAGTTGCAGCTTCTTCAATCTCAAGTGGAATGGTCTTAACAAATCCAGCAAACATAAATACTGCTAGACCAGCGCCAAAGCCCAAATAAATAAAGCAAATATTGAAAGGAGTATTAAATCCAAGCGTATTTGCCATATTGGACAGCGTAAACATAAGCATCTGGAAAGGCACTACCATCGAGAAAACAAACAGGTAGTACAAAATGTTGCTAATGCGATTTTTTACACGGACAATAAACCATGCACACATTGAGCAGCACACCAAAATCAGTGCAACAGATGTGATGGTAATTACTAGAGAATATCCAAAGGCTGCTAAGAAACCTTGCTTCTCTAAAGCGGCAATGTAGTTAGCAAAACCTGCAGAGTTCTCTGATGTAACAAAATCAAATGCCGTAGATGTAGTAATAGTTGTTTCTTCCTTGAATGAATTCATCAAGATCATAACCATTGGATAAATCCATGCAAGAGAAAGAACGGTAAAGAATACAGCAAGAATTTTATTAATGATTTGATCGCGCTTCATTATTGCTGCACCTCCCTTGACCTGGTGGCTCTCAGCTGAATCATGACAATACAAATAACTAGAATGCAGAAAATAACAGCTTTAGCCTGGCCGATACCCATCCACTTTGCTCCCTGTCGAGCGTAGAAGGTATTGTAAATATTAAGAGCAAGCATTTCGGTTGAATGCTTAGGCTCACCTGCAGTAAGTGCCAGGTTCTGATCAAATAATTTAAAGCCATTTGTTACCGTCAAGAAAAGACAAATGGTAATAGTAGACATTAAGTTTGGAATTTTTACCTTCCAAAGTGTCTGCCAAGCATTTGCTCCATCAACTCGCGCTGCTTCAAGATAGTCACTTGGAATAGACTGCAGGCCGGCAATATAAATAATCATCATGTAACCAACCTGCTGCCAAAGGGTAAGGAAAATCATTCCCCAGAATCCAGCAATGCTATTAAGCGCAAGAAGCTGCTCGCCCACAATAGAGAGCACACAGTTAATCAAAATATTCCAGATGTAACCCAAAACAATGCCACCGATAAGGTTTGGCATAAAAAAGACAGTCCTAAATGAATTGGTGCCCTTAAGATTCTTGCGAGTTAAAGCGAGTGCAATTGCAAGCGCCAACACATTAATAAGAACTGTTGAGACAAGCGCAAATAATGCGGTATACCAAAAAGCATGAGCAAACTGTGGGTCAGAAAAAGCTGCTACATAGTTATCCAGACCAACTGGTTTAGCGTCGCTGATGGTAATAAATTTACAAAATGAAAGATAAAATCCCTGAATAAACGGGATCATAAAGCCAAACAAAAAAGAGAGCGCTGTAGGCAGAACAAATAATGGCCACCACCGCTTCAACATCTTAGCCATAGAGATACCCTCCAATAACAAGAGACGAGAAGAGAGATCTCTCTTCTCGTCTCTCACCAATCAAAGCATTACTAGAAGGACTACTATGCGTTAGCCTCTTTCTCAGTCTTCCAGCCATCAACGAATGCAGACTTAACAGCATCCCAGTCCTCAGTTCCTGCTGCATAGCCCTTAAGTGCACTGGAGAGGTTGTTCTTCCACTCCTGAGAAGGAATGTAAATGAAGTCCCAAGCCACGGGCTCATTGCCCTTCTTTGCATACTCAGCTGCAATGTTTGCAAGTGCATTCTTAGTTGCCTTTGCGTTCTTGAATGGAATGGTGAAGCCCATATCCTCAGCAATTGCAGTGGTAGCAGTATCAGAAGTTACGCACCAATAGATAAAGTCAAGCGTTGCCTTCTGGGAAGCGTCGTCTGCCTTGGAGCTTACGCACCAATAGTTCTCGCCGCCAGAGCACATACCCTGCTTCTCTTCACCCTTAACGCCGATGTAAATTGGAATCATACCAAGGGCATCGTCGCCAAGTTTCTTGATGTCATTGTATGCCCAGGTACCATTCTGGTAGAAGACTGCTTCACCGTTAACAAACTCTGCGACAGCGTCATCGCCAGTCTTGCCAGAAAGCTCAGTTGGGCTGCATGTAGCGTTGTTGATATAGAGGTCAAAAATCTGCTTGTAATTAGGAAGATAGGTTCCCTTGATTTCCTTAGCCTCTGGATCACCAGTATCCTTGAACTCATAGTACAGAGGAAGGTTTGCAAGGTGTGTGGTAAAGCGCCAATCAGAACTGGAATCAAGGCCAGCGCTGGTGAATGCGCCCTTTACGCCAAGCTCTGCCTTGCGAGCCTGAATATCTTCAGCAATCTTCTTTAGGGAAGCAAAGTCCTTGATATCGTCTCCCTTATAACCTGCCTTCTCAAGCAGCTTCTTGTTGTAGATAATGCCGTAGTCTTCCTCTACGTAGTCAACACCGTAGACAACGCCATCCTCCTGGAGCTTAAGAGCATCATTGGTGAGCTCATCCAGGATCTTGGCACCCTTAAGGTCAATGCAGTAGTCCTTTACGCCAATAAGGCCGGAAGGACCATTTGTCTGGAACAGTGTTGGTGCTACAGAAGCATCCTTGTTAATCTCAGACTGGAATGTCTGTGCATAAGTATCAGAAGCAGCAGTTACTACCTTTACAGGAACCTTAGTTTCCTCAGTATACTTAGCTGCAAGATCTTTCCACTGCTGATCAGACTCAGGCTTGAAGTTTAGAAAATAAACTGAACCCTTTGATGAATCAGAATCTCCCTGCTTTTTGTCGTTATTTCCGCCACAAGCAACAAGACCCAGTGAGCAAAGAGCTGACGCACTTAAGGTGACAAACTGCCTACGATTGATACCAGACATAAGACTCCTCCTTAGAGAGCGCTCCTAACCCTTTGCTAGGTTGACGTCTCTTCTCATGATTTTCATAAGCCATGCTTTGATACACTGTCAAAACAATTTTGCTTACGTCTACAAAGAAAAGTATATTTGTACTATCGAGTTGTTTAAACAACTCACTTCTGAGCGGTATGAAATTGTCGGTAAATGGTATGAAAGGAACCATTTTATGTTCGTTTCATTTTTATAAATCTACTATCTAATCAAGGGTAGTTTGAACACGTAACTTTGAACTTCATCAGCTTGTTAAGGAAATAGTATGCCAAGCGCACGATTCGATACGATTTATCAGGATTTGAAAAATAAAATCTTAGACGGTACCTACACCTATGAGTCCTATTTACCCACCGAGATGGAGCTTACCAAAACATATTCTTGCTCAAGAAACACTGTTCGGCGAGCACTTACTCTCCTATCGGATGAAGCGCTCCTTCAACCAATTCATGGCAAGGGCGTACGCGTTATTTGGCAGAAAAAACCAAGTGAAGTTATTGGCTCGCTAGAAGGACTTGAGTCCTTTCAGGAATATGCCCATAGAAATCATCTTAAGCCCGATACAGATGTCATTGTCTTTGAGCATGTGCCATGCACAGATGACATTTCTCATCAATCTGGTTTTAAGACAGGAGAAGAACTTATACATATAGTTCGAATCCGCAAACTCAACGGATCTTCTCGCCAAATAGATAACGATTATCTCTTGGCCTCTGCTGTGGGAAATTTAAGTAAAGACGATGCGGCAACCTCAATTTTTGCGTATCTAGAAAACACGCTTCACATGAAAATTCTCAAGAGCAAAAGAACAATCAGTGTTGAGCTGGCAACTAAAGAAGACCTTCAGCATCTGGAGCTTGGATCTTTTAATTGCGTAGCGGTGGTAGAAAGCCATTCATTTAACTCGAGAGGCGTTATGTTTGGCTTTACGCAAACTCGCAGTCACCCAGAAACGTTCTGCTATAAGGTTATTTCAAAGAGATAGCCTGGCATTAAATGTGCAGAATAAATTTCTTCTCTAGTTTGTGGAAGACAGTGTAGCCAATAACTAGGGCAAGAACTGCAGAAACAAGGCAACCTAAAATGGTGCTTGTTGCAGGGAATTTCTGGAAAAGAAGACAGTCTCTAATAAACGTTACAAAGTGGAACATTGGATTAAAACGCTCGATCTGAAGCATCCAAGGCGACATGATGTTAACGGAGTAGAACAGAGGCGTACCATACATCCATGCCGTAGTCACAACACTCCACAGGTGAATAACGTCTCTAAAGAAGACCGCAAGGGCCGAGAGAAGCATTGCAAGACCAATACAGAAACAAGCCAAAAGTAGCAAAGCTACAGGTGTGAGCAGGGCATAAATTGTGAGCGGGATGCGGAAGACAAGCATGACAATGCCAACAGCTATGAGCGAGAAAAGATAGTTTACAACCGCAAAAAGTACTTTCTGAACAGGGAACACAACGCGGTTGATGCGGACTTTTTTAAGCAGGCTGGATGCATCAATAATTGAACGCATACCCATAGTAGTTGCATCGTTCATCAGCTGAAACGCCGTATTACCAAGAATAAGATACAAAGGATAGTTCACAACATCCTCGGCACGGTTGCCTAAAAAAGTAGAAAAGACAACCGCCATAACGGTCATCATCAAAAGTGGGTTCAAAACCGACCACACAACGCCCAAGATAGAGCGACGATACTTAAGCTTGAAGTCTTTACTTACCAGCTGGCGCAAAATGAACTGGTCACGCTGATGTGTTGGATACCACGCATCTCGAGCAGAAACAGCTACAAGACTTGCACTTGCACCATTTGTATTTGCAGAAACTATGCTTGCATCCTGCGCATTATTGGTTTGTGTTGAAGACTCGCTCACGCGCTATCCTTTTCTACCGATTTCTGTATGGTTTATCCTAGCACAGACAGGCAAAGCCGTTTAAACTTGAAACATTGTTGAACTGTTTTCTCCACTATTTTGTTTGTACATGTGGTGACAAAACTATTTAGAAACAGCGCCACTTGGCGGCTTTTGGTAAGAACGCTGCTTTGCAGTCCTAATAGAAATGGTGCAAAATGTCTCAATCCCCTCTTGGACGCACGCTTATCATAGCTAATCCCGCTGCTCATAGTGGTAAGGGCGCTGCAGGCGCAGAGTTTGCTCGTCACTTTTTGACCAGCTATTCAGCTGCGACTGACGGATATGAGCTTAAGCTCACCACGGCCATGGGAGATGCTCGTATCATGGCTGCAGAAGCTGCAGATTTTGATACGGTTGTCGCACTTGGCGGAGATGGCGTCATCCATGAGGTGGTCAACGGCCTCATGACCTTATCGCCAGAAGTTCGTCCAGCACTTGGCATTATTCCTATGGGTTCCGGAAACGATTATGCACGCACGCTTGGCATGAAGATCAACGATCCAGAAGGCGCTTTTGCACAGCTGGTTCGTGGCAAAGTTAAGCAGCTAGAAATTGGTCGCATCAACGACGTCTACTTCATGGAGACTATGTCGTTTGGACTTGACGCAGCTATTGCAGCCGATACCACAAAGCGTCGCGCAAACAACTCGTCAACTGAGGGTGAAGCACTCTTCTTGACCTCGGGTCTCAAGTTTATGGCTGCTGGTAGCAAAGGCTATCCCTGCACCGTCTCGTTTGATGGCGAGAAGGACATTGATCTTCAAGCGCTTATCATGGCCTTCCAGATTGGTCCTACGTATGGTGGCGGCTTTAAGGTCTGTCCACACGCCCAGCCAGACGATGGTCTTCTTACCGTCTGCTACAACACCAAGGTACCCAACATTCCGCACCTGCTGGCTTTGTTTGGCCTGGCAAGGGCTGGCAAGCACGTCAACTCACGCATCATTGAAGAGCGCCACCTTAAACGCGCGGAAGTGACTTTCCACGAGCCCGTCCCTGTTCAGGTTGACGGCGAAGAGCTCCCCTTTGCGGAAAAGTTTGTCATTGAGGTCATTCCCGCCGCGCTTTCCGTGATTGTTCCCTAGCCCGCCACGCGACTTTCGGGTGATGACGAGCGCAACACGTCGCGTCGTATAGCGAGAAGATCGGTTTTCTCGTCAGCGGTCTTCTCGCAATCGGGCTTCTAACGATCGTTTCTTCTCGCCAGAAGTTTTAGCGTTAAAGAAACAGGGGCACCTGCCAGCGCAGATGCCCCTGAATTTGTATCGTGTGAGCTAAGACTAGCGAGCTTCACGCTCAAGCAGAGCCTTAACCTCAGCTGCGGTATCAAGCTCCATGACGCGAGCTGTAAGCTCGTCTGCCTCAGCCTTTGTCCAAGCAGCAATGGTCTTGCGGGTGCGCAGGACAGATGGTGCAGAAACGGAGAACTCGTCCAGGCCAAAGGAAAGCAGGACTGGAATGAGCAGTGGATCTGCAGCTGCCTCGCCGCACATGCCAACCATGATCTTCTCCTTGTTACCCTCGCCGATGAGGTACTTGAGGGAACGGAGAACGGATGGCTGGTAAACCTCGTAGAGGTAGGCAACGCGGTCATTACCGCGGTCAGCGCACATGGTGTAGCCAATAAGGTCGTTGGTGCCAATGGAGAAGAAGTCGCACTCACGAGCCAGCTTGTCTGCAATCAGGGATGCAGATGGAGTCTCGATCATGGTACCGACCTCGATGTCCTTGTTGTAAGCTACGCCCTCAGCGTCAAGCTCACGCTTGCACTCCTCAACAAGAGCCTTTGCCTGGCGAACCTCATCAACGGTGGTGACAAGAGGAAGCATAATCTTAATGTCACCAAATGCGGATGCGCGGAGAAGAGCGCGGAGCTGAACCTTGTACTGCTCAGCATTGTTGAGGCAGTAACGGATAGCGCGGAAGCCCATGAATGGGTTCTCCTCAGCCTTCATGTTGAGGTAAGGAATCTCCTTATCGCCACCGACATCAAGCGTACGAATGATGACTGGCTTATCCTTCATGCGAAGAGCAACCTTCTGGTAAGCAGCAAACTGCTCCTCCTCGCTTGGGAGCTCCTTAGCATCCATGAACAGGAACTCGGAGCGGAAAAGACCAATGCCCTCAGCGTCAGCATCAACTGCGCCGTTAGCGTCATCTGGGTTGCCGATGTTAGCAACAAGCAGAACCTTGATGCCGTCAGCAGTTACGGTCTCCTTGCCGCGATAAGCCTCAAGAGCAGCCTTCTCTGCAGCATAAGCCTCAGCCTGAGCCTTGTACTCAGCAAGCTCAGTCTCGGAAGGATTGACAACAACCTTACCGTTAGTGCCGTCGACAACAATAGCGTTGCCAGTTGTAACCTCAGAAGTGATGTTAGGAACAGAAAGAACTGCAGGAATCTCAAGAGCACGAGCAATGATTGCGGAGTGAGAAGTACGACCACCTGTCTCGGTAACAATACCTGCAACGTGATCCTTATCGATGTCTGCGGTCATTGAAGGAGTCAGCTCATGGCAGACAATGACGGAGTTCTCTGGAAGTGTAGAGAGGTCAACAACCTCTTTGCCAAGCAGGTCAGCGAGAAGACCGGTCTTGACGTCAGCAACGTCTGCTGCGCGCTCACGGAAGAGCTCATCCTCCATGCCAAGGAACATGTTGTAGTACATGTCGTAGGCGTCGCTTACAGCCTGCTCAACGCAGGTGCCGCCATCAATAGCACCGTTAACAGCCTCTTTGATGCCCTCATCCTCAGCAAACTCAATGTGAGCACCCATAATAGCAGCGGCTTCCTCGCCCACTGTCTTGGTCATACGCTCAATCTGTGCGTTAGTCTGTGCAATAAACTTAGTTACAGCCTCTGCGTAACGAGCCTTCTCTGCAGCAGTGTCCTCAACAGTGTGCGGAGTAAAAGTGAGGTCTGGATCTACGGCAACCTGAGCAATACCGATGCCGATTCCGTTGGATGCATTGACTCCCTCAAACATACTTGCTCCTATCATTGTCCGTTTAGCGGTGTATAACGTTCTGCAAGCCTATCCACACAGGACAATAGTCGCAGAAACTAACCTGTCTTTTTACAGGGTAACATTTTTTTGACCTGTTACATTGTGAGTATCTTTAAATAAATTTCAATAAAAAACACTTGGCGAGAAAATCCTTCTTGCCAAGTGTTTATGCGTTCACAATAGTAAAGACGCTCTGTTTACTCCACGCGGAAAGAGCGCACCATCTGAGGGTTTCTCGCCAAAAGAACTATGCGTTCTAGCTGCGATTACTACTCAGAATCTGCAAGCCAAGAAGACTTGCTCTCGCGGCTCTCCTCTTTCTGGCGAGCAAGCTGAATTTCTTCTGCAATAGAAGCAGGCATTTCTCGGCCCATCTTCTTGTAAAGAGCGGTGACAACGCGGTCGATGGTTGCGCGCTTTGCGATTCCTCGGCTTGCTGCAGTTGCCGTACCGCAAGCAGAAGCGTAGATAAGCGCAGTGTCGTAATCGTAGCCAGCGGTAGTCTTTGCCAGGAAGCCTGCGACCATGGAGTCACCAGCGCCGGTTGCGTTAACCAGGCGAATCTTAGCGGTTGGAACAATGTGCTCAGTTCCGTACTCGTCCAGAAGCAGAGAACCTGCGCCACCACAAGAAACGATAACGTTGCGAGCACCGCCATCCTGGAGCTTCTTTGCAAATGGAATGCACTCTTCTGGGGTCTCTGGATTGGCATCAAAGATACGGCCAACCTCGTGGTTGTTAGGCTTGATCAGGAATGGCTGAGCCTTAATGGCCTCCATAAGCAGCTGACCAGGGGCATCAACAACAAACTGGATGCCGCGACCGGCAAGCTGAGCCATAAGGCGAGTATAGATATCCTCTGGAAGTGAGCTTGGAATAGATCCCGTAAGAACCAGGGTGTCACCTGCGCCAACAACATCCATGCGCTCCAGCAGCTCATCAACCTTTTTCTCTGGAATGCGTGGGCCATTGCCGTTGACCATGGTCATAACAATGCCGTTAAGCTTGACGTTAATACGGGTAAAGCCTGAATCCAGCTTGACGAAGTTACTTGGAATGCCCTGACGCTGAAGATCACTCAGCAGGTATTCACCGGTAAACCCACCAACAATGCCCATGGCAACGGTGACCTTATCAAGCTCATTGAGAAGCGTAGAGACGTTAATACCATTACCACCGCAGTGCAGCTCTTCTGATGACGAGCGGTTGGTAAAACCCATGTCCAATGTGTTTGGATGCATGACATAGTCAAGCGCGGGATTAAGCGTCATTGTGTAAATCACGGCGAGTCCTCCGAACTACAATAAAATCATGGAGACTTCAGTATGACGCAATCACTCTCAACAAACAATTAGAAACTAGCGACTCACAAAAAATAAAAACCCCGACGCAAGCCGGGGTTTGAAATTCAAATGGTGGATCGTCAGGGGTTCGAACCCTGGACCTTGGGATTAAGAGTCCCCTGCTCTACCAGCTGAGCTAACGATCCAATTAACGTTTCGAATGGGGTGGGAAAAGGGGCTCGAACCCTCGACCTACGGAGCCACAGTCCGTCGCTCTGCCAACTGAGCTACTCCCACCATTTGGCCACCTCATGAAACGCAGCTAAATCATTATTACAGAATCAGAAAAAGATGCAAGCGAGAAACGCAGATTTTTCAAACTCTTTTTTGATTTTCTTAGAAATCTGCCGGTGCAACGGGTTTCTCGCCAAGCAAAATGCGGAGAAGAACGAGCTTCTCCGCAGGTGAGTAAATGCACTATACGTACAGGTATATGGTGGTGCAGAGCCTAGACGCTACAGACAGTCTGCATAGAAACTGCAGTGAGCGCGCGCAGAAATAGCAGTCAGTACGCGCAGAAATCGCAGCCTGCTTCTAGAAACCGTGGGCCGTAAGGGCTGTGTCTAGGCGATCCAGTGCCTCTTCAATCTCCACACGAGGAGCTGCCAAATTCCAGCGCTTGAAGCCTTGAGCGGCCTCGCCAAAGAAGACGCCATCGGTAAAGAAGACCTGGGCCTCAAACTGCAACAGGTGGTCAAGCTCTTCTGGCGTAAGACCAAGATCTCTGAAGTCAAGCCACTGAAGGTAAGTTCCTGTGATTGGCGCGAGCTTCACGCGAGGGTGCTTGGTGGCAAAGAAGTCCAGGACCAGCTTCTGGTTATCGTCAACAGCCTTGATGCATGCGTCCAGCCATGCCCCACCCTTGCTATAAGCTAGCTCACAGGCCTTGAAGCTGATTGGATTGCATGAGGTGGTCTCTCGGGCCTGCAGGCGCTTCTCGAGGCGGCTGCGCAGTTCTGGATTGCTCACGATGATGTTGCTGAACTGCGTGCCAGCCAGGTTGAAACTCTTTGAAGCGCTTGTGCAGGTAATGGTACGCGCTGCGACCTCATCGGAAATTGTTTCAAAGACGGTATGCGTAGAGCCTGGCATGATGAGGTCGTGGTGGATCTCGTCAGCGACCACGATGAGGTTGTGCTTAACCGCAATCTCTGCGATGCGCGTGAGCTCTTCCTTGGTCCACACGCGACCGCTTGGATTGTGGGGTGAACACAGGATGACCATGGTGTTCTTTGGCTCGGCGGCAAGTTTCTCAAGCAGGTTAAAGTCAATGTCGTAATGAGGGCCCTCTGACAGGACAAGCGGACACTCTACGAGTGCACGGTTGTTCTCCTCAACCGCCATGTAGAACGGATGGTAGACAGGCGTAAACAGAATGACGCCCTCGTCTGGCTGGGTAAACTCGGCAACAGATGCAAAGAGCGCAGGTACCACGCCTGAAGAGTTGAGCAGCCACTCGGGCTTTACGTCCCAATTGTGGCGAGTCTTCATCCACTTGCACACAGCCTGCTTCATCTGATTAGTTGGCATGGAATAGCCAAGGATTGCGTCATTGATGTATTCCTTGAGGCCCTCGACAATCTCTGGGGCTGTGTGATATTCCATGTCAGCAACAGAAAACGGTGGAATACCAGGAGCTACATCAGGATTAACGTCATACATGACGTTCCATTTTCTAGAACCAGTACCAGCGCGATCAACGCGGGATTCAAAATCGTAAGACATACCGTCTCCATTCACGTAAGCCTATAACCAGTGTAGCTGCTTTTAGTGTAGCCACT
Source organism: Atopobium sp. (assembly GCA_015258715.1). Lineage (GTDB taxonomy): Bacteria > Actinomycetota > Coriobacteriia > Coriobacteriales > Atopobiaceae > Lancefieldella. The sequence goes on along the minus strand of JABZHR010000002.1, from coordinate 129,996 downwards.
TTTCTTTTCCTTTGTCATTCTTCTGATAAGAAAATCTTTGATGGCGCAACGTATTTGCAGTCCTTATTGCTATAATGAACGACGCTATATGTCTCCTTAGCTCAGCTGGATAGAGCGTCGGTCTTCTAAACCGCAGGTCGCGCGTTCGAATCGCGCAGGAGGCACCAAAAACTCCAGGTAGATGGCTTGCCGTCTACCTTTTTTGTTAAAATTTTTATCGGCTGCCTCCATTTTGCCTCCAAACTGTATGGCTACTGTAAAAGTAGAATACCTGTTCGAATAAAAGTTTTAACTATTAGATAGGCGATTTTTGTATAAACACTTGCCAATATGCAGGAAAACTAATCAAGAAATTGATATACCAAATTAGAGGTGCTGTTTTGGGTAAAAAATCCGTTTAGTTGGAGTTTATTTTTGGACTTCGAAATTTTGTCACTTACGTTTTCCCAGTTCAGAAATTTTGTACTAATTTCCACAATTTTGTCCACGTAAAATTGCTGGTAGATGGCTTGCATAGAAACTAAGCATTTTTGGATACTCCAACTAAACGCATTTTTTACCACTTTGCCGCCGAATGGCACTCTATCGCTGAAAAATTTCACTCGGACGCACAAAAATACCCGTTCGATTCCATGAAATAGAATCGAACGGGTACTTGGTCAACGAAAATGATGCGAGCGTGGCTGCACGCCAGAGATTACAGCAGGTACTCTGCAATCTGGACAGCGTTTGTTGCAGCACCCTTCCTAATCTGGTCTCCGCAGCAGAAAAATGTCAGCGCATGGGTGTCTTTATCAGCGGAAAGATCCTCGCGAATACGACCAACATAGATAAGGTCCTGGTCAGAAGTATCAAGAGGCATTGGGTACTGAAGCTCTGCTGGGTTGTCCACAACCTTAATTCCCGGAGCATCCTCAAGAATTGCGCGAGCCTCATCTGGACTCAAAGGACGCTCAAACTCAACAGTGATGGACTCAGAGTGTGAACGCATCGTTGGAACTCGAACACAGGTGCAGTTAACGCGCAGCTCAGGAAGGTGCATGATCTTGCGACCCTCGTTTTGCATCTTCATTTCCTCGGAAGTGTAGCCAACCTCATCAAAGCCGCCAATCTGTGGAATCAGATTAACTGCCAGCTGGTATGCAAAAGGAGCGGTCTCGGTTACTTCCCTACCTGCAACAACGTCAGCCATCTGATTCTTCAGGCTGGTGAGACCAGGAAGACCAGCGCCTGATGCAGCCTGATAGGTAGAAGCAATAATACGCTTTGCACCTGCTGCCTTATGTAGAGGATACAGAGGTACCAAACCAATAATGGTTGCACAGTTTGGATTAGAGATGATGCCGTTATGGTTCTTGATATCCTCAGCGTTAATCTCTGGGATTACCAGCGGAACGTTTGGGTCCATTCTAAATGCATGGGAGTTGTCAACGCAGACGCATCCGCGCTTGACTGCCTCAGGAAGCAGCTCTTTTGCCTGCTCGTCGCCAGCTGCGCCAAGGACAATGTCTACGCCCTCAAAAGCTTCTGGTGTTGCTTCACGAATTACAATCTGCTGGCCAGCAAATTCGATAGTTTTACCAGCGCTTCGAGCGGATGCCAGAAGCACCAGCTCCTTGATAGGAAAATAACGCTCTTCAAGGCACTGCATCATCTGGGCACCAACAACGCCGGTAGCACCAAGAATTGCAACAACCTTACCGTTTGGATCAAAAGCCATAGTTACCTCGAAACCATTTCGTCACGAACAAATCCGTTATAAATGACGCCAATTGTGCGATCAAAGTCGGCATTATCGACGCCCACAATAATACTAATCTCTTCCGAGCTCTGCGTAATCATGCGAATGTTGACGCCCGCATTGCCCAGCGCGCCAAAGATCTTACCAGAGGTGCCGGAACGCCTAGACATATTACGACCAACAACAGAAACAAGAGCTAAGCGGTCTACCATCGTAATGTCATCAGGCTCAATCTCGCGACGAATATCGCTGATGATGGAATAAACCGTATCCTTTACGTCGGAGGCATTTACCACAATACCAAACGAATCAACGCCTGTTGGGATGTGTTCAACAGAGACGCCGTAGCGCTCAACAATATTGAGTGCGCGGCTGATGACGCCAACCTCGTTGGACATGTGAGCCTTCTTAACGTGAATAGCCAAGAAGTCTTTCTTGCCTGCAATACCTGTAATCAAGTGCTCGTTTGTATCGCCATCCGCGGTCTCACGGATAACCGTGCCTGCATCTTCTGGGCGGTTGGTGTTCTTTATCTGAATTGGAATGTTTGCCTCGCGAACAGGGAAAATTGCTTCTTCCTGAAGAACGGAAGCACCCATGTAAGAAAGCTCGCGCATCTCGTCAAAGGTAATGCGGCCAATGGCGCGTGGATTCTGAACAATGCGAGGATCCGCAGAAAGGAAGCCAGAGACGTCAGTCCAGTTCTCATACAAGTCAGCGTCCAGGCAGCGAGCGACAATGGCACCGGTAATATCGCCGCCACCGCGCTGGAACAACTTAATTGCACCGTCAACGGTAGCACCGTAGAAGCCAGGCAGCACAAACGAGCCGCTGCGAGCAACGACCTCTTTAAGCCTAGAAGCAGTGCGCTCCATATCAATGGTGCCATCATGATGGAACAGCATAACGTCTGCTGCATCAACAAAGGGCAGGCCAAGATACTCAGCAAGAATCTGGCAGGTAAACCATTCGCCCCTACTTACTACATGCTCTGGCGAGAAGGACTTGATGTTTGTAGCAAACTTCTCAAACTCCTCGGCGACTGGCCATGCAACTCCCAGCTCATCAGCAATCTCCACAAAGCGAGCCTCGATGTCTGCAAGTAAAGAGGTGCAGTCAACGTGATACTCAATGTGGGCATTTACCAGCAGCAAAAGATCAGTAATCTTGTTATCGGTTGAGTGGCGCTTTCCTGCTGCAGACGAAACAATAAAGCGTCTATCAGGGTCAGCCTCAACAATAGCTTTAACTTTTTTGAACTGCTCTGCAGAAGCAACACTTGAGCCGCCAAATTTTGCAATTTTGATCATTTCTAATTCCTCTTTTCAAGTGCAGCCATAAAGGTTGTAGGATCTTGCGAAAGTGCGCTGGTAAGAAGATCACGGGCCTTCTCGGCACTTAGATTTTTAACCAACTGAGCACCCGGCTCCCAGAACGAGCCACCCGGAACATCCGCTTGCGTCCTAAATACGTAATCAGAAACAAGCAGCTCAGGATTATACGAAAGATCTGACGAGAAGGTCTGCTGACCCCCAGCAGGAGCCGCAGCACAGTCAATAATATCCTGCACGACGGCGTTTGCCGTTGGGTCGCCACCGGCACCCTGACCGTAAAACTTGAGCTCGCCAATGGTATTTCCCACGGCAGTTGCAACGTTAAAGTTAGTTGGAACGTTAGCCTCTATGGTTGAGAGCGAAACCGCAACTGGCTCAACAGCTACCGCATACGATGAACCGTCAGAAACACCACGACCAAAGAGCTTGATTGTCATATCGTGACTGCCAAACATGGCAAGATCGCGCTTAGTTAAGTTTCTGATACCAGACATAGGAATCTGGTCTGTGCAGATTACGTCGAAGGCAATAGATGCAGAAATCATAGTCTTAGAGCGAACATCAATGCCGTCGATATCGCTTGACGGGTCTCGCTCGGCGTAACCCAGCTCCTGAGCCTTGCTCAGAACCTCAGCAAAGTCCGTTCCGTCTTTGAGCATGGAATAGACAATGTAGTTGGTGGTTCCATTCATGATTCCCCAGAACGCAGAAATCTCGTCAATACGACGAACTTTCTGAATTCCTGCTATCCAAGGAATACCACCGCACACGCATGCTTCGATCTTAAGGTTGACGCCCGCTTCAGCGGCAAGTGTCATAAACTCCTCAAAATGAGCAGATACCACGGCTTTATTTGAGGTGACTACATTTTTCTTAGCCGTCAGTGCAGCTTTGATATATTCATAGGCTGGCGTGAGGCCGCCCATGCACTCAACAACTGTATCGAGCGCAGGGTCAGACAAGAGCGCATCAAAATCAGATGTTGCCCGAGGGTCAACGTGCTCTTTACCAGCTCTAACCAAGATGGACGTCAGATTAACGTCAGAAACGCGCTCATCAAGAATGCGCGCAACTGAAGCACCAACCGTTCCAAATCCAAGTAGGGCAACGTTTTGCATATAACTCCAAATCTAGCAGTCACTTTGCGAGAAAACCGATTACCTGCAAGGCTAATTGCAGAGCAAGGACAACCGCACGCAAAGGTGACTGCACTGATAACAATCTCATAGACAAAAACTACCAAAAACCTAGACAGAATCTAATCGACAGTTTTTCTCGTCTTCATAATGCTATGAACAATTCTATGTTACAAGCGACATTTACTTCTCACTGTTAAAATAATAGAAACGCAACACGCGAGACGCGCAATTTGCACGCGCACAACACGCGAGACGCGCAATTTGCACGCGCACAACACGCGAGACGCACAACACGTGACACGTTCTAAAGATTGGTGGTTTCATGGCCGTCGCATATCACAGCACAAGAAGCTCTGACCATACCGTCTTGGCTAAACAAGCCATTTTGCAGGGAATTGCTCCCGACGGCGGCCTTTATATCCAAGATTCAATTGGCGAGAAACCCCTCGATCTTGCAAAGGTTTGTTCTCAGGGCTTTAAAGCTACTGCTTTCGATGTGCTTTCTGCTCTGCTGGACGACTACTCTGCTGAAGAGCTGACTCGCTGTATTGAGGGCGCGTATGGCTCTCAGTGGGACACCCAGGCTATCACGCCTGTTTCTGCTATCGGAGAAGACTGGCTGCTTGAGCTCTTCCATGGTCCAACGTCGGCTTTCAAAGACGTTGCGCTTCAGATGCTCCCCCGCCTGATGAGTGTTGCTCGCGAGGACGCAGACGCGGCGGGCGCTGTCGACGCTGCAGGCACTGCGGGCGCGGTTGCCACCGCCGGCAAGAGCATCATGATTGTGACCGCAACTTCTGGCGACACTGGCAAAGCTGCACTTGAGGGCTTCAAAGACGTACCCGGCATGGGCATCACCGTCTTTTACCCTGAAGGCAAGGTTTCTGATATTCAACGCCTGCAGATGGTGACTCAAAAAGGCTCTAACGTAGCTGTTTGCGCTGTTAAGGGAAACTTTGACGACGCTCAAAACGCCGCTAAAGCAATCTTTGCTAACAAGGAGTTGGCGCATGAGTTGGCCGGTAAGGGCACGGTACTTTCCAGCGCAAACTCCATCAATATTGGTCGTTTGGCCCCACAGGTAACCTATTACTTTGACGCATATGCCCAGCTTGTTGCCAAGGGCGCCATCACCCAGGGTCAAAAAGTTACTTTCTGCGTGCCAACCGGCAACTTTGGTGACGTTCTCGCAGGTTACTTTGCAAAAGAGATGGGACTTCCTGTTGAGCGCCTCATTGTAGCTTCTAACAGCAATAAGGTGCTGACTGATTTCTTGGAGACAGGTATCTACGATCGTAGGCGTGCATTTGAAAAGACCATTTCTCCATCGATGGACATTCTGGTTTCATCAAACCTTGAACGACTCCTCTATCTTGCATCTGGCAAAGACACCGAGCTTGTCAGCTATCTGATGAACCAGCTGGTAACCAAGGGTATCTACACGGTTCCTGCTCAGGTGATGGACACCATCCGCGAAACCTTTGATGCCGGCTTTGCAACCGACGCTCAGACGCGTGAGACTATCCGTTCTACCTGGGAGAATTGTCGTGTGCTGATTGACCCTCACACAGCCGTCGCAAAGCACGTGCTTGACAGGGTTTCTCGCCAGGCGGGTAACGTGCGCGTTTGTCTGTCTACTGCTAGCCCGTATAAGTTCTCGTCCGACGTGCTTGCCGCGCTGGGCCACTCGACCGCTGGCCTGGACGACTTTGCGTGCATGCATACGCTCGCCGAAATCACGGGCACTAATCCGCCAATCCAGCTTTCATCGCTGAATGATAACGTTATCATTCATACTGACGTTCGCGAGAAGGAACAGCTTGCTTCGTACGTTTCCGAAGCATGCGGGCGTATTTTTGCTTGTTAGACTCTGAGAAAGCAGGTTCTACATGCTCGACAACACCATCTTGACCGTATCTGTACCTGCTACCTCTGCAAACATTGGCGTCGGCTACGATACGCTGGGTCTTGCGTTTAACCTGCGCGCAAAAATTACGTTTAGAGAATCTCCTACGCTCATCATTGACGGCTGCCCCGAGCAGTTCAGAAACGACGACAACCTTGTCTGGACGTCTTATGTTCGAGCCTGCGAAAAGCTGGGCGAAGAGCCTACTCCTAAGCACATCACTATCGACTCGCCTATTCCGCTTTCTGGTGGACTTGGCTCAAGTTCTACCTGCGTAATTGCTGGTATTGCAGCCGCGATGACCGAGTCTCATGGTGGCTGGGATCCTGAGCGTGCGCTCGACTTTGCCTGCCACTTTGAGGGCCATCCAGATAATGTTGCTCCTGCAATTTATGGTGGCCTGACCTCGTCATTTGTTGAGGGCGGTCATACCATTTGTACTCGAAGGCTCGTAGCCCGCGGCCTCTCTTTTGTTGCAATTGCACCGCCGTACACGGTCAACACCGAAGACGCGCGCAAGGTGGTTCCGCAGAATATTTCTCTTCAGACCGCCGTTTATCAGATGGGTCGTACCGTTGCTGTTACCCATGCACTTGAAACAGGAAACGGCGGACTGTTGGCAGCAGCTTGCAACGATAAGATTCACGAACCGTATCGCAAGGAGCTCATCCCCGATTACGAGGAGCTTAAGCAGGTAGCAAAGCTTGCTCGTGCTTGCGCCTTTGTTATCTCGGGCTCAGGTGCCACCATGGTTGCCATCTGCGACTCCCCTGTTACAGCTCGCGCTGTTGCCGAGAATGCAAAGCAGGTCAGAGGCGATCTTTGGATTCAGATTCTTGAGCCAGCACTTCTGGGTACCGTCCTTACCTTGGACGACGGAAAAGAGCACCACAACACTTTCGACGAGATTTAACGTGACAACTGCGCGCGGTCAATGCGTGTACTAACAAGTACGCCTGCGACAACACGGGTTTCTCGCCAGGTGCGCCTAAAAAGTGTAAAGAATCTGTATTTGAGGCACAGATTCTTTGATGAAATCAGGCAAATCCACAGTTTCTTTTACGTATTTAGGCAAAAGTTACAGATTCTTTTAAGAAATCAGGCGCGTGAAGACAGGCTGCGCCGCTCCAAACTTTGCGAGCCTGAAAAATACATCAAGTCTGAGTAAATTTGCTCAGACTTGGCGAGAAAAACAGGCAAATAGCTCAGACATGGCGCGCTTTTTAGGCAAACTGTTCAGACATGACAACAAAACCCGGCTCCTACGTTGTGTGGGAGCCGGGTTAACGTTTAAGGTACGTTGACGTCAAAGCACATTTGCCATTAGTCGCCGTTATGCGCCGAGGTAAGCCTTACGAACGTCATCGTCGTGGAGAAGCTCCTGGCCAGTTCCGTGCTTAGCAACCTTGCCAAGCTCAAGAACGTATGCGCGGTCAGCAACCTTAAGTGCCATGTTAGCGTTCTGCTCGACCAGCAAAATGGTGGTTCCTGCATCGCCTAGCTGGCGAATGATCTGGAAGATCTCCTCGATTAGGATAGGAGCCAAACCCATGGAAGGCTCGTCAAGCATCAAAAGCTTTGGCCTGCTCATCAGAGCGCGACCCATGGCAAGCATCTGCTGCTCGCCACCAGACAGCGTTCCTGCCAGCTGATTCTTGCGCTCACGAAGACGTGGGAAATGCTCGTAGACCATCTTGACGGTCTTTGCATTCTGGGAATCAGGCTGAGTATAGCCGCCCATCTCGAGGTTTTCGGCAACACTCATGCGAGAAAACACACGGCGGCCCTCAGGGCACAATGCCAGGCCAGCCTCAACAATCTTGTGTGCGCGCTGGCCTACAAGGTTTTTCTCGTCAAGGGTGATGGTGCCAGAGTCAGGCTTTACCAGACCAGCAATGGTGTTCAGTGTAGTTGATTTACCTGCGCCGTTTGCGCCAATAAGAGTGACGATCTCACCCTCGTGGATGTCAAAAGAGATACCCTGAACTGCGTGGATTGCACCGTAAGAAACGTTAAGGTCCTTGACGGATAGCAGGGTTTTCCCAGCGCCAACTGCCTGGATGTTTGTAGTTTCAGCGGCCATTAGCGCACCTCCTGCTTTCCAAGATATGCCTCGATAACGCGAGGGTTATTCTGAACCTCTTCTGGCGTTCCCTTTGCAATAATGTTGCCGTGGTCAAGAACGGCCAAACCCTCGCAGATACCCATAACAAACTTCATATCATGCTCGATAAGAAGAACAGCAATCTTGAAGTCGTCACGAATCTTAAGGACATTATCCATAAGCTCGTCGGTCTCTGCTGGGTTCATACCTGCAGCCGGCTCATCGAGGAGCAAAATCTTTGGTTGAGTTGCCAGAGCACGAAGAATCTCAAGTTTGCGCTGAGCACCATAAGGCAGGTTGCCAGCAAGGGTATTTGCAAGGTTCTCCATGCCAAAAATGCGAAGCAGCTCTCGAGCGTTATCGGCGCTCTCTTTCTCCTGCTTCCAGTGAGCTGGAAGACGAAGGACGTCCTCAAAGAAATGAGACGTCATGTGGCTGCCCTGGCCAACCTGGATGTTCTCCATAACAGTCATGTTGTTGAACAGGCGAATGTTCTGGAAGGTGCGAGCAATACCCATATGATTTGCTTCAACAACGCTTTTACCAGCAAGGTCGTAGCCGTCAATCATTACGGTACCACGGGTTGGCTTGTAGACGTTGGTGAGCAGGTTGAAGACAGTTGTTTTACCTGCACCGTTAGGGCCGATAATGCCAGAAATCTCGGTAGGACCAAGAGCGATGTTGAAGTCATTAACAGCAGTCAAGCCACCAAAGTCAATGCCCAAGTGCTCAGCCTGAAGAACTGGAATTGCACCAAGGTCTCGCTCAGGAATGAGGTTAGGAGACTCTTGCCTGATAAGTTTTGTAGTGTTTTTAGTTGCCATCGCTCTTACGCCTCCTTCGAATCAGTTGAGGCTTCTGCCTGCACGTCTGCCTGCACGTCTGCCTGAACACCCGCCTGCGCGTTGACCTGTACGCCCGCCTGCTCATCCGAGTCATCCTTGTTCCAAGGGAAATCCCTGTTCATGACTCGCTCAACGATGCGAGACAGTGAGAAGTCATACGAGCCAAACAGACCCTCTGGCCTAAAGATCATGACCAGAATCAAAACGATTGCGTAAGCGACCATACGGTAGTCAGCAAAGGCACGTAGAGCCTCTGGGAGCACCGTCAGGACTGTTGCGGACACAACGGAACCAAACATAGAACCCATGCCGCCCAGAACAACCATAACCAGAATCTCAACAGACTTCATGAAGCCAAACTTGGCTGGTGCCATAACGCCAATGCAGCCTGCGTAAAGACCACCGGCAATGCCAGCAAGGAATGCGGAGAAAACAAAAGCCAAAGTCTTGTAGTACGTGGTGTTAACGCCTGATGCCTCTGCTGCAATCTCGTTATCGCGAATGGCGAGAATAGCGCGTCCATGCCTAGACTTCATAAGAGTATGAATAGCAAAAATAGCAAGAGAGACAACAATTGCTGTGTTCAGGTAACCCGTATATGCAGGAATACCCGTGAGACCAGATGCGCCACCAGTAAGCTTGAATCCAAGAGCGGAGTCAATGTTAACCAGGACAACGCGGATGATCTCTGCAAAGCCCAGGGTAATGATGGCCAGGTAATCACCACGAAGACGAAGTGCTGGAATACCAATAACCACACCCATAAGAGCAGCGCAAATACCGCCGAACAAAAGGCCAACAACAAAGAGAATTACTGCTGGCGTAGAGCCGGAAGCCATGGATTGAGCGTCCAGTCCAAAGAGTGGCATCATGCGAATAATAAAGATTGCGCAGGCATAACCACCAATGGACATGAAACCAGCGTGACCCAGAGGGAGCTGTCCAAGATATCCGGTAACAATGTTCAGAGAAACGGTCATCAGAACATAAACGCCGATTTGCTCAAAAACAACGGTCTGATAGCGAGAAATAAGACCCTCTCCTACCAGGAAGTTTCCGCCAAAGACAAAGAGTGCAACAAGAATTGCATTGATGGCATAGCGAGCAGGCATAGTAAGCTCACGACGCTGACCATCTTTTCCACCAAAACCAGTGACAATTACTGGGTTGTGGTTGTTATCGCGTGGATACATTTTAGTCATGTGAGCCTCCTTACACTTTCTCGGTAACTGGTCGACCAAGCAGGCCAGTTGGTTTGACAACAAGAACAAGAATCAAGAGTAAGAAGACTACCGCGTCCTGCCAGACAGACAGGCCAAAGGCAGCAACAAAGACCTCGGAGAAGCCAACAATAAGGCCACCAATAACAGCGCCTGGAATGGAGCCAATGCCGCCAAGAACTGCTGCGACAAACGCCTTAGTGCCTAGCATAACGCCCATGGTTGGAGAAACCTGCTGATATGCCATGGAGTACAGAATAGCTGCAATACCTGCCAGCGCAGAACCAACTGCAAAGGTAAAGCTAATGGTGCTGTTGACGTTGACGCCCATCAGACGAGCTGCGCCCATGTCCTCGGAAACGGCGCGCATTGCCTTACCAAGACGAGTCTTCTGAACCAAAAGGGTCAGAACAACGGTTGCCACAATGGTGACAGCAACGGTCAGAAGAGCGGTGCCAGAAAGTGTTGATCCAAATACCTGAACAGTACCCAGGTCAATGATGCTTGGAACAACCTTAGCGTCAGCACCAAGAAGCAGCTGAACGCCGTTCTCAAGTAGATAAGAAACGCCAATTGCCGTAATCAGAATAGAAAGTCTTGGAGCCTCTCTGAGTGGCGCATAAGCAACCTTATCAATAAGAACGCCCAGTACAACACAGCCAAAGACGGCGAGAAGAACAGCAATTGCAGGATTGAGTCCAAGCTGAACGAGGGCAATCCATGCAACGTAGGAACCAAACATGATGATGTCACCATGCGCAAAGTTAAGAAGCAAGATGATGCCGTACACCATTGTGTAACCAAGCGCCACCAGTGCGTAAATACTGCCCAATTGAAGTCCATTGAGCACCTGAGTTAAAAACATCTGAGGCTCTCTTTTCTATGAAGGATTAATCGTGTCATAGATGGACTCTTTGCCATCTTTAAAGGTAATAATCAAGGTGGATTTCACTGGGTCACCTGTTCCCTGATATGAAAGGGTGCCAGTAACACCTTCGACCACACCAGATGCAATAGCATCGATAATTGCCTGCCTATACTCATTGGAGTTGTAGGTATAGCCGCGTTTCTCGGCAACCGCAAGAGCAGAGCAAAGAATCATTGCTGCATCATAGCCCAAAGAGCAGAAGTTAGTTGGAGCCTCGCCGTATTCCTCGGTGTAAGCCTTAACAAAATGCTGAACTTTTTCATCTGGGTTTGAAGCAACAAATGCAGAGCAATAGAAGCAACCTTCAAGGTCAGCTGCAGAAGCATAGTCCTGCTCGCCACCAATGATGCCTGCCCAACCATCTGCGCCCATAAAAGGCTTCTTGCAGCCAAGCTGACGAGCCTGCGTCACAATCTTACCGTTATCCTGGTAATAATTTGGTGCCAGGATAGCATCAGGATCAAGTCCAATAATGCTGGTAAGCTGGGCGTTAAAGTCAACGGCTCCTGTTGGGTAACCTTGCTGAGATACAACCTCAACACCCAACTCACGAGCCCTCTGAACAAATGCGTTATTAACGCCAATCTCGTAATCGCCGCCGGAGTTAAAGATGGTTCCTACGCGCTGATACCCCTGCTTTTTAGCAAACTCTGCAAGAACAACGCCCTGGAACGGGTCAGTTACGGTAGCGCGGAACATGTTGTGGCCATGCGCTACAACATCTTCGGCGGTAGCGGATGCGGTTACACAGGGGATGTTGTCCAGTACCGATTTCTGTGCCAGTGCAATGGTAGGCGTTGAGGTAACGTCTCCAAGAATTGCACAGACATTCTCGTCAAGAAGCTTGTTATAGACAAGAATGGCCTCAGTTGAATCGCCCTTCTCGTCTTCAACAATAGGGACAATCTGGCGTCCGTTAACGCCACCCTTCTTGTTGAACTCCTTGAGGTACAAAAGAACGCCACTTCGCACAGCAAGGCCATACTGAGCAACGTCGCCGGTGAATGGGCCCATCACGCCAACGTAGATGGAGTTAGGGTCTTGGTTCTTTGGCGAACAACCCGCTAGAGCAAACGACCCCGCAATGGTCCCGGCCACCTCCAAAAAGCGTCGTCGCGTTAGCTTATGTGCCATATTCATCTCCTTTTCTCCATAGCGTTGAATATGTGACACAACACAATATGGCTGCGGCTCTAAAAAAAGAACCACAGCCAAAAAATGTTATCTAACTTGAAATAATTTTAGAGAACCCGGATGTTTCTACTGACCTCAGCCTTGTATAACGATTGCCACCGTAGCCTTTAGGCCGCTCAGCACGCGCCTACTTATGCCTCACGTACTAGCGGAAGCTCGCCAGCAAAGTGACGAGGCTTGTAAGACGGCTTGTCAGCAGCGGTCTTCTCGCTCAAATCAAGTGAAGAAATCTTCTTCATCTTGCTGGTGCCACCCTCAATGAGGCGGAGCAGCTCGCGTGTTGGCCTTTCGTCAGCTGCCTGGAGCTCAGCCGCCATCTCGCGCTCAACCGCGTCAAAGATGTCCTGAACATGCGAGGAGGTGTCGTTTGTAGCCTTGACCAGCGGCATTGCGGTTGACTGCGCAACCACACCAGCGTAGTTTGGCTCGCGAGAAGGACGTACCTGAGCTGCAGCAATCTTGCGAGGCGCAGCAGGTTTTGCACCCGACAACTCCACCGGGCTTGTAGCTTCTGCCTCAGCAGCGGCCTGACCAATGAGTGGCAGCTGTACAGGATGGTACTTGCGCATCTGCTGCTGATCATGACGCGCCAAATGCTCATCCATTGCAGCCAACGCAAGCGTCCAGTCATCAACGTGCTCAAGTTCGTCAATCGTGCGCTTCTCAGGGAAGACTCCCTGGTCAACGTAAGAAATGCGACTAGAAATATCAGCGGCATGATTGGTGAAGTCTTCAGGAATAGCCTCGGCGCCAATCTCGGCAATGCCAAAATCACGCGTAATAGACTCTTCGCCCACAGCCTTAGTCCACCAAGCGGTGCCCACGTCACCAACAGTTCCGTCAGCACGCTCGATAATAGGCAGGCCGTCCATAGGATCTTGTCCCAGGCGCTCAAGAAGTACGGCAGCAGCACCCTTTGCTCGCGCAACAGTGCGCTCACGCCAGCTCAACAGCTTGGTGTAGTTCTCTGCGATCTGAGCGTAGTCGTTTGTGGAGTGCGCAGGAGCCTTCTTTGCACGAACGGGAAGTACGCCCTCTGCGGCCGCACTTACAACCTGTGCCTTCTTGGCAGGCAGCTCGGTAGACTGGACAGGTGGCTCAGCAGACTGAACGCGAATAGAGCCGGTCATATCCCACTGAGAAGCCTTCATGTGTTTTGGCTTGTATGCAGCAATTGAGCGCCTTGGAGAGTCCAGCGGAATCACAAGGCTCTCTTCTGGCGAGAAGTTCGATGCAGCTGCAACTCGCTTTGGAGACGCAGCCTCATCCTCAACCTGAGATGTAGTGCTTAGCTGAATCTTTGCTTCTACCCCATCGGTTTTCTCGCCACGATTTGCTACGCGAGAAACCACGAGTGCCGCACCAGAAATGACTGCAACCGCAGCAAGTCCCACTCCAATGCCTGTAAAGATTGCACCAAGAGGCGTTTGACGAATTTCATTAGCGGTAAGGGCATACGCAGATGCTGGCTCTGCCACCAGAACCAGTCCACTGAGCAGGCCGGCGACTACTGCCGGATTCCTACCTTCTGTCATACATACTCCCCCTACAAACGCTAAGAAGATGCATGAAGACACACGCTAAATTTGCATATGCTACTAAACCCAATACGGGCGACGTGAGCAACGGGTGGGCTTCATTTCATCTTTGTATAATCCGCTGCAACACATAATTGTGCTGTTAGAAATGACTATAGCGTAATTCGTTATTTTTTACAGCGTCTTTAAAACTTTTTCATAATTCTTTGGCAGTTATTCAACAAAATGACGAGAAAAAAAGAAGTGCCTTCCAACAATAGCTGGAAAGCACTTCTTAAGTCATATCTTACATTGACTAATTCTGTGGATAGTCAGACTGTGCAGCCTTCTTTGCAGATCTAATCAGGAAGTCCTGGTTGTTGTCGGTCTGCTTAAGGCCACTGATAAGAGCAGTAGTTGCACGCTCGGTGTTATTGAAGCCTGCAAGGATGCGGCGAACGCCCCAAACCATAGGCTGAAGCTCTGGCTTAATGAGCAGGTCCTCATTACGAGTACCAGAAGAAACAGGATCAATAGCTGGGAAGATACGACGATCAGCAAGATCGCGATCAAGCTTAAGCTCCATGTTGCCGGTGCCCTTGAACTCCTCGAAGATGACCTCGTCCATCTTGGAGCCCGTGTCTACCAGAGCAGACGCAATGATGGTGAGCGAGCCGCCGTTCTCGATGTTTCGAGCTGCACCCAAGAACTTCTTTGGTGGATACAGAGCTGCGGAGTCAACACCACCAGAAAGAATGCGGCCAGATGCAGGAATGGCCAGGTTATATGCACGAGCAAGACGTGTAATGGAGTCCAGGATAACCACAACGTCCTGGCCCATCTCAACCAGACGCTTTGCTCGCTCAATGACAAGCTCCGAGACAACGGTGTGATTCTCTGCTGGCATATCAAAAGTTGAAGCAACAACGGTGCCCTTAATGGAGCGCTCCATGTCCGTAACTTCCTCAGGGCGCTCGTCTACCAAGAGGCAGAAGAGGTGGACCTCAGGATTGTTGGTGGTAATAGACTGGCAAATACGCTTCAAAATGGTGGTCTTACCTGCCTTTGGAGGCGAGACAATCAAGCCACGCTGACCCTTACCAATAGGAGCCACCAGATCAATTGCACGGCCTGTAATGGAGTCTTTACCGTGCTCCATTGTAAGAGGCTGATCTGGGAAAATTGGAGTCAGGTCTTTGAAGCGAGGACGGTCCTTAAGACCCTCAACTTCCCCACCGTTGACCTGGGTAACCTTAAGCAGTGGTGGATATTTGCTATTTACGCGAGCAGGTCCCACCATGCCCAAGACGCTATCACCCGGGCGCAGACCAAGATTTCTAATAATCTGCTGGTGGACAAAGGCGTCGTCATCGCCTTCCATGTAATTACCTGTACGAATCCAGCCGTAGCCTTCGTTGCTAATCTGAAGAATACCCTCAACAGTCTTAAAGCCCTCAGCAGCTGCAGATGCAGCGTATACAAGCTCAATCAAATCAGACTTATGAACGCCTGCGTACTCAATGCCCAGCTCAGTTGCCTTAGCACGAAGCTCAGAAAGCTTCATCTCTTGCAGAGCCTCTTTGGAAAGCGATGGCTCGCTTGCCTGGCCCTGCTTGCGATTCTTGTTGCGCTGGTTGTTCTGTCTACGATCGCGAGAAGGACGCTCCTGGTTGTTGGCGTGTGCGTTTTCCTGTGTCTTCTCGCCCTCCTGAGCCGCTTCTTTTGGCTCAGCATTACGATGTCGACGACGTGCTGCACCCGTACGAGAACGCCCTGGACGCTCTGCTGGAGCTGCATCGGAATCTGCTACTGCACCAGAAGCCTGCTCCTGAGCTGCACCATCCTGCTGCTCAACACTACCCTGCTCTTCAGCAAAGTTCTTCTGAGCCGCATTGTCATTCTGGCCAGCTGCACCCTCTGCCTCTGCTTTAGTAAAGGCAGGAGCCGGAGTTACCTCTGCAGAAGGCTGAGTTGCGTCCTGAACAATCTTGGTAAGGCGATCAGTGTCTACAACGTCAGAAGAAACCTTGCCACCTGCCTGAACCTGAGCGAGAACCTCTGCCTGTGCAACTTCAAGGGCACGCTCATGAAGAGCACGCTCTTCCATCTCTTCTTTGCTAGGACGGCCACGACGGCGCTTTGGTGGCTCTGTAATGCCTGCTGCGTTCATAGCCTCTGCCACAACAGCCTCTACCGCACGACGCGCCTCGGTCTCTTTTTTAGTTGGACGACCGCGACGACGCTTTGCAGCGGATGAATTAGAGGCCTTTTCTTCAGTTACCTCAGAATTGGTATTTTGTGAAGTTGAATTTTCTGAATTACTATTTTCACTCTTGCGAGGTCTACCACGTCTACGTGGTGCTGGAGTATTTTCTACATCATTTAAAGAATCATTTTGGACCGAAGATGTTTCGTCCGACATGTACAAACCTCTCTGTTTGCTCATCAAAATAATCTGTAAAAATACGTGAGAAATATGATGAAGGGATAACAAACAAAATCAAATAGGTGCAAATCCAAAAGGAATATACCACGAAAATGCCCGCCTTATGATGAAAAAATAAATAAAATTCACCATAAAACGGGCAAATGGGGATTTATAACCACTAACCCTTAAACCTCGAGAAACCCATCTTCTAGATTTCTTTAATCTGCATAAATCATTTAAACAGCTGTACGGCTCTTTCTTTTAACAATAATATCTTCAATTTGCTGAACGATTTCTTTGATATAGGTCTTGCCTTGAGGCGTGAGCTCAACCATAGTTACTCTTCTTGAAAGAGCATCGTCATGTTTGCGCTGTACCAGGCCACTTTCTGCCAAAGCAGTCAGAGACATAGAAACCGTTGGCTGCAAAAGACCAAGCGCGTCAACAATCTCTGTAATCGAAAGAGCGTCTTTAGGAGAATCTAGAATTGCAAGAAGGACCATATCTGCTGCCCTGCAATACAGAGCTCCCATAGCGTCAACATACATGACGATGCGCTCAAACGAAGTACGTGAAAGCGCCTGACCGGGTGCAATACGAGCACAGGTAAGCTTGGACAGCTCCTCAACTGCTTCTACACCCTTTTCTGTGATGATACACACTACGTTGCGTCGATCAATGGCGCCTTCATCTCTCTTGATGAAACCAAGCCTTGCCAGGTGCGAGGTACGATGAGTAATCGTAGGACGAAGAGCACTCTGATACTCGGCAATTTCTGAAGTCTTAACAGGAGCGCCCTTCACATTGAGGCGACACAAAATAGCAAACTCTTCAAACGTGAGTCGTCTGTTAGCAGGCACCACTCTTCTAACCAAGTTGTAAGACCTGCGAATGGACATGTACTCGCGAAGTTCCATAGAGACCTCCACTCTTATGCCCGAACCATTTACTATTTGCTCGCATAATGAGTATACCCCTAAAAAAACACGTGTTAACGTGGGGACAAAACAATAGTTAGTCAGAAATATGTTAGAAAATGGTGCTTATATGACATCAAAATAGGCTTTTACATGCTGAAATATTAAATTTAAGTAATAAATATTAATTTTATTATCTCTTTTATACATTAAAAAATTTTTTACATAACGGAGAAATGTGTAAATTATCTGGAGAAATTCACTAAAGATACCGTGCAGGTATTCAATACTTGCACGGTATCATGACAAAACAACATAGTTAGCTATCGTTTACATCGCTTCAGGAGCAGAAACACCAATCAGATCAAGAGCAATTGCAAGTACGCGACGAGTTGCATCACACGCAGCAAGACGAGCCTTAGAAAGCTCTGCGTCCAGTGGACGTCCCTCAGAAGGAAGTACCTGGCAAACGGTATAGAATGCGTGGAACTGACCGGCAAGCTCTTCAATATAGTGCGTAATGCGGAATGGTGCCCTATCGCGAGCACAACCCTCAACAAGACCTGGGAACTCAAAAAGCTTACGAGCAAGCGCCTGCTCAGCTGCATCAGAGAGCAGTCCGAGATCTACCTCAGAGCCAATAGCCTTATCTGCAACGGCGTCCATACCAAGCGCCTTAGCCTCTTCAAGGTCAACGCCAGCAGCGCGGCGCAAAATAGAGCAAATACGAGCGTGAGCATACTGAACGTAATACACAGGATTAGAGCTGTCCTGACGCTTTACCTGCTCAATGTCAAAGTCAATCATCTGGTTGGAAGACTTTGAAACAAGGGTGTAGCGCGTTGCATCAACACCAACCTCGGCGAGAAGCTCGTCAAAGTGGATACCAGTTCCCTTACGCTTAGACATTCTGACGGCAACACCGTTTCTAAGCAGGTTGACCAGCTGACCAAGCAAAACCTCGAACTGAGTTGGGTAACCAAGGGCAGTGGCAGCAGAGCGAACACGCTGGATATAGCCGTGGTGATCTGCTCCCCAAATATCAATAACGTGGTCAACACGCTGGAACTTGTTCCAGTGGTACGCAACGTCGGAAGCAAAATAGGTATACTCGCCATTTGTTTTGATGAGCACACGGTCCTTATCGTCACCAAAATCAGTGGAACGGAAGAACAGTGCGCCCTCGTCAGAACGATACAGGTAGCCGAGCTTATCAAGAGCATCAAGTGCGCGGTCAACAGCGTCTTTACCCTGGTCATCCTTGACATACAAAGAACGCTCAGAGAACCAAACATCAAAGTCAGCACGGGCGTTGTGGCAGGTATTTTTGATGGACTCAAGCATCATCTTGTAGCCGCGCTCACGGAACTCTATCATGCGCTCATCTTCAGACTTGTCTGCCCAGATCTCTCCGTCATTTTTAAGGAAGAAAAGACCCAGGTCAACAATGTAGTCTCCGGCGTATGCATTGCCGCCAAGAGAGTTGATAAACTCGTCAGTAAACGGATGCTCCTCTGGATGAGCATCGTCTTCATCTGCAACGTAAGCGTTGCGATCTTCTGCAAGCACCTGCGCAGCTGCATCAGCGTCAATGTCGCGCTTCTGCATGATGTCAATAAGCTGCAGGTAGCGCTTAGAGATGGAGTGACCAAAGACATCCATCTGAGAGCCATGATCGTTGACGTAGTACTCGCGCTCAACGTTATAGCCTGTGAAGGCAAGAATGCGGCTTAGAGAGTCTCCCAGCGCTGCCCAACGGCCATGACCAATATGCAGAGGACCAACAGGGTTTGCAGAAACGTACTCTACCTGAACTTTCTGGCCAGCGCCAAAGGTAGAACGACCAAAATCGGCGCCCTGCTCACGAACGGTGTTAAAAATCTCATTGCCCGCAGCAGTTGACAGATAGAAGTTTACAAAGCCAGGACCTGCAACCTCAACGCGCTCAATCTGCGCATCCTCAGCAATATGTGCCACAAGAGCTGCTGCAATATCGCGCGGTGCTTTGTGTGCCAGCTTTGCAGAACGCATTGCAACCGTAGAAGACCAGTCACCATTTGATGAATCCTGTGGGCGCTCAAGTCCCACATCATCAATCTGGAATTCAGGCAACTTACCCGCAGCCTGGGCATCTGCCAAGGCTTGACGTACAAGTTCCTCGATCTTCTCGCGCATGGTTCTCCTTTAAATTCAGTGCACGTGTGCAGCGTAATTACGTGGTTGGTTGTGTAGTTAGTTGTGTAGCTCTAGAGGACTACTCAGTTTCCTCGGAAGATTTTACCTGATGTTGAGCAGCAAGTTCGTGACGCAAATTGGCCAGACCGCGCTCAAGACCCACAGGATAAATCTGAGGGTTCAAGAAACGTGTATACGCTGCATCCAGGTGCATAAGCGCAGCGTGGCAGCGATCGCGAGCAACCTCAATAGACTCGCTCTCCCCTACACGCTTGCCGCCTTCTACCAGTCTTACCATCAGCTCGCGAGAAGTTCCTTCAAGCTTGTGAGTTGAATACGGGTCAATGATGTCGACAACAGTTGCCTTAGACTCTGGACTCTTGGTTACCAGGTAATCTGGGTCAAAAATCATGTCGCCTGCAGGGCAGCCGTTTGCATCGTAGAAGCGGCGAATGTGCTGAATGCCTGGGACGGTACGCTTGTAAGCCATCTCGGACAGCTTGATAACAGGAGTCCAAGGCTCAGTGGAAGACTGACGACGAGCGGTTAGCTTATAGACGCCGCCAAGCGAAGGCTGAGGGTCGCAGGTAGCAAGCTTGGTACCAACACCAAAAGCGTCAATAGGTGCGCCCTGAGCAAACAGCGACTGGATGGTGTACTCGTCAAGATCATTTGAAACAGAAATCTTAATGTAAGGAAGGTCAGCCTCGTCAAACGCCTTGCGAGCTTCCTTAGAAAGGCGCGCAAGGTCTCCGGAGTCAATACGAACAGCATTCAAGCGCTCACCGCGCTCCTCCATCTCTTTTGCCACAATGATGGCGTTCTTGATGCCTTCGTGAACATCATAGGTATCAAGCAGAAGTGAGCAGTTAGTTGGGCTAGATTTTGCAAACGCCCTAAAGGCATCAAGCTCAGTATCGAACGACATTACCCAAGAGTGTGCGTGGGTACCAAAAACAGGAATGCCGTAGATTTTGCCAGCAAGGACATTTGAAGTGCTTGAAGCACCCGCAATATAGGAAGCGCGAGCAACTGCCAGACCACCGTCTGGACCCTGCGCACGACGCAGGCCAAAGTCAGAAACTGGATTGCCCTGAGCTGCCTTGATAACGCGTGCGCACTTAGTTGCTGCCAAAGTCTGGAAGTTAACCAGGTTGAGCAGGGCGGTCTCAATGAGCTGACAATCAACAATGGAGCCCTCTACGCGGACCATAGGCTCGCGTGGGAAAACAAGCTCTCCCTCGGGGATTGCATCAATGGTTACATTGAGCTTGTGGTTGCGCAAAAACTCAAGGAATGCTGGCTTAAAGAGACGACCGCCACCAGGAGAATTAATGCTTGCCAGGTAGTCAATATCGTCGTCTTCATAGATAAAGTTTTCAACTAAGTCAGCAATTTGACCAGTACCACAAGAAATTGCAAATCCACCATTAAAGGGGTTCTCGCGGAAGAATGCGGTAAAGCATGCCTCTGCATCAACAAGACCGGCTTCCCAATAACCTTGAGCCATCGTGAGCTCATACAAGTCTGTATTAAGGCTAACGTCTGAGGGTTTGGTACGATCAGTGAGTGACATAGTTGCTCTTTTCGATTGGTCAAAAACTGACAGTGAGACGATATATCTAGAGTAGCAGTCCTACAAAATAAATTGGCTTACAACAAAGATAACTGCGAGAATTACCACAGTTCCAATAACAATTTTTTGCCCCAGAGGCATTTTGATGTCTTCGTCGTCCTCATCTGGCTCCATGAGAGCACGGCCCTTTGCGCGCTGCTCCTGAATGCGACGAATTTGCTCGGCCTCCTGCTGAGCTGCCTGACGTGCAGCACGCTGCTGAGCTGCAACAATCTGAGCGTCTTCAGCGGCGGCTGCCTCTGCTTGCTCTTGCGCTTCTGCTTGGACTGCACGGGTCTTCTCGGCACGAAGCTCCTCAAGCTCAGCGCGCTCCTTCTCTGCGCGAAGAGCCTCGAGCTCCCTGCGCTCTTTCTCTGCACGAAGTGCTTCCAGCTCGGCGCGCTCCGCGTCCGTGAGCGCAGCCGCCTGTGGCGCTGGGGTGGTTTGGAGCTCTTCGGGTTTCTCGACAGACATGGTTACTCCTCGGTTTGCGTATCGGGGATGCTGGTGGTGGCGTCGTTGGCGGCATGGCCAGCGGCACAGGCGTCGGTGGCGTTGCCGCGAGCCGTGCGAAGCTTGAGCGCGGGACCCTCAACGCCTGTTGCGTCAAAGGCTGGCACAAAACTCTCGGAGACGGTTCCACCCTCCTGCCACCACAGGTTCTCAAAGCCCAGGTCATCCGCATGACAGAGCACCAACTCGTACTCCTCGTCAGAAAGCGTTCCAGAAAGCGGACCGCCAGCCGCGCGCATGCGCTCGTTGGGCGTGTACTGATTCATGATTGATACGTCTACATCATTATGACAAAGATTCCAGACGCGGTTGAGCACCTCGCAAGAATCGTCCGCGTGCGTGGGCATGACCAGGTGACGCACAATGATGCCCTGCAACATGCGACCGTCATCGTCAAGCTTGCGACCGCCACGACTCATCACCGAGTCATGCATAACTTCAAGCGCGGCCATAGACATCTCGGGGTAATCTGCTGCGTACGAGAGCTCTTTTGCCAGTGCAGGGTCTGCGTACTTGACGTCTGTCAACCAGATATCAATGACTCTCGAAACTTTCTGTACCACCTCTGGCAGCTCATATCCCGAGGTATTGCACACAATTGGAAGTGTGAGCCCCGCCTCTTTTGCCAGCGTAACTGCTTCAATTATGTGTGGCGAGAAGTGCAAGGGAGTTACAAGGTTGATGTTGAGCGCACCCTGAGCTTCAAGCTCAAGCATCATCTGGGCAAGGCGTTCAGTTGTGACTGGCTTGCCAAAACCCTCTTGCGAGATCTGGTGATTTTGGCAGAATACGCATCTGAGCGGGCAACCTGTGAAGAAAATTGCGCCTGATCCGGCCTCGCCCGAGATGGGAGGCTCCTCCCAAAAGTGCAGCGCTGAACGAGCCACACGAATGGTGCTTGAAGCTCCACAAAGGCCCGCTTTACCAGCGTTTCTTTGAGCATGGCAACGCCTTGGGCAGAGTTCACAGACGTCGTAGGCAGAAAACGTAAGGGTATGAGGTGATGGTGCACTACCCAAGGGTTTCTCGCCTCCTGTCGTATCTGCCCAGGCAGATGGTGGTATAAAAAACGCGCAGGGTCTCTGCGCGCGTCAAAGTCATGGTGGAGATAAAGGGATTCGAACCCTCGGCCTCTGCCTTGCGAAGGCAGCGCTCTCCCAACTGAGCTATATCCCCGTTGCGGTACTTATTGTGGCAATCAGGGGCAGGTATGTCAATGATTATGCGTGGAATGAGCGGCTGTAGGCTTGCGAGGAGGCTCGTGGCGTTTCCGCGGACCGTTGGAATACTTCCGCGAGCCGTCAGAGCTTTACCACAGACTGCCGAGGCAGAAAAATATCCTTCCCCGCAGTCATCTATGAACCCACCTTCATAAGGTGGGCGCCGCACTCGGGCGTTCCAGCTTCCTTAACAACGAAGGATGCCTGTACTGAACACGAGATTAGGCTCCCTGAAAAAACTTGTCGGTTCACCCAGTTTAGACCGCGGGAAAAGGACAATTCTTACTATAAAGAGATTATAAAAAGATTAAAGTCTTGACTTGTTTTTTAATGAGCAGCACAATTAAATGGTATGGATTTTAGCAGTTAAATACTGTTTTTTATTGGAGGGTATACGGCTTGAACCTCTGGGTAACCATGTTTTGTGTTTTCCTCTCGGCTGGTCTTGGTTCAGCTCTGATTACCCCTGCCGTTCGTCAACTGGCTTGGAAGCTTGGAGTTGTCGATAAACCCTCTGCACGTCGAGTCAATAAAAAACCTATTCCTCGCATGGGCGGCGTTGCAATTTTCTTTGGGTTAGCCGTTGCTATGCTGGTGCGTTATGGCGTTGAAGCAATCCTTGGACATGCCGAGATTACGCTTTCTTCTCGCTATTATCTCAACGTCAACTTCTGGATTGTTGGCGCTGCATTTGCGGTAATTTTCTTGACCGGCTTGCTCGACGACATTTTTTCTCTCAAGCCTATTCAGAAACTCGCTGGTCAGGTAATTGCTGCAAGCATCGCGGCTGCAGGCGGTCTGATTATCGGTAACGTTGTTGATCCGTTTTCCGCGTACGGCTTTGTGGATCTTGGATGGCTCGCCTATCCAGCAACTGTCATTTACCTGGTTGCTTACGCCAACATCATTAACCTGATCGACGGTCTTGATGGACTTTCTTCAGGAATTACCTGCATTGCCTCTACCACTATGTTTGTGCTTTCCATTTGGGCGGGTCGCTTTGACGCAGCTCTTTTAAGTGCATCAATCGCAGGCACCACACTTGGATTTTTAGTTCACAACTCGTATCCCGCAACTATTTTCATGGGCGATTCTGGTTCGCTAACCTTGGGATTTGCTCTGGGAACAATTTCGCTTTTGTCTGTCACTCGTTGGGCAGGACTCACAACCATCATTGTTCCTCTCGTCGTTGCAGGTATTCCGATCATCGATACCTTCTCCGCGATTGTTCGCCGTACCCGCGCGCACGTCAGTTTTGCCACAGCTGATCGTGGACACATCCATCACCGCTTAATGGCTCACGGTTATAACCAGCGCCAAGCAGTTCTTTTGATGTACGGTTGGACTGCCCTTCTGTGCGTTGGTTCGCTCATTATGACGCAGGTCAATACGCTGCCTCGTATTGCAATTTTTGTCATGCTGCTTACCATGTCTGCTTTCTTTGCAAAGTACCTGCACCTCTTTGAGCCTGTTCTGCTTCACCATACTGATCCAAAGACTGGTGAAGACGAACTCATTACCCCTAAAGATCCAGGCTTCGATGAAGAGATTAAGCAACTCCATGAAGAAGAGCATGAACACATCGAAGAGCTTATCCACAGAGAACACAAGAGCGAATAAGCTGGGGAAACGACTGCTCACAAATTGGCTTTCCGTGAGCTCGCGGTTCCGTTCACAGCTACGATTGCGACTGCACGGGTTTCTCGCCAGGTGCGCCAACAACCAGCTCACGCGCCTAAAAAGTGCAAAGAATCTGTACTTTAGATACAGATTCTTTGACAAAATCAGGCAAATCCACAGTTTCTTTTGCATTTTTAGGCAAAATTTACAGATTCTTTGATGAATTCAGGCGCGTCAAAGATAGGCGCTTCGGCTCTAAATTTTGAGCCTGAAAACTGCATTATGTCTGAGCAAATTTACTCAGACATAGCGAGAAAAACCGGCAAAACCACTCAGACTTGGCGTGCTTTTCCAGCAAACGGCTTAGACATGGCGAGAAAATCAGGCTCGCCGGGACCTCAACGGAGCACCATGGTCCCACCAGGTTTCTCGCCAAAAGAAAACCCCGCACATCCGGGATGTACGGGGTGTAGCTATCTAGCTGCGAAGAAATCGCTTGGCTGAAGTCGCTAGCTGAAGTTACTCAGCGAGAGCCTTCTTAGCGATCTCTGCAAGATCTGCGAAGCCCTGCTCGTCAGAGTAAGCAATCTCTGCGAGAACCTTGCGGTCAAGCTCAACACCAGCGAGCTTGAGGCCGTGCATGAACTTGCTGTAAGAAAGGTCGTTGATGCGTGCTGCAGCGTTGATACGCTGAATCCACAGTGCGCGGAAATCACGCTTCTTGTTACGACGGTCACGGTAAGCATACTGACCAGAATGCTGTGCCTGCTCCTTCATACCACGGAAGGTACGAGAGGAAGTTCCGTAATAACCCTTTGTGCGCTCAACGAGCGTCTGACGCTTCTTGCGACCAGCAACTGCGCGCTTAACTCTTGCCATATCTAATCACTCCTTGTTATTTGATCTGGTGGGTGGCGCGCTTAGTTCTTAGCGCCCATACGCTGAGAAACTACTGCTGCATCGCCAGCGGAAAGAACAGCTTCTTTACGGAAGCCACGAATACGCTTCTGGGACTTCTTGGTAAGAATATGGCTCTTAAAAGCCTTAGCACGCATAATCTTGCCAGTACCGGTGCGGCGGAAACGCTTAGCCGAACCCTTGTGCGTCTTCATCTTAGGCATACTACTTCTCCTCCTGTGTGGTGCCATCCTCAGCACCCTCGGGCTTCTCGTCAAACGCTCCCTTGATTGGAGCAACGAGCATGTGCATGTTACGGCCTTCAATGAGCGGTTTCTGCTCAATTGTGGCATAAGGCTTCAAATCTTCAGCAAGGCGATCAAGTACAATACGGCCCTGCTCTGGGTGAGCCATCTCGCGTCCACGGAACATAATGGTGATCTTGACGCGTGCTCCCTTCTTGAGGAAGCGCAGTACGTGACCCTTCTTGGTCTCGTAATCGCCCACATCAATCTTTGGGCGGAACTTCATCTCTTTGACTTCGATCTTGACCTGGTTCTTGCGAGCTGCCTTGGCCTTGCGAGCCTGCTCATACTTGAACTTACTGTAATCAAGAATCTTGCATACAGGAGGCTCGGCATTTGGAGCAATCTCTACGAGATCAAGACCGTGCTCACGAGCTCTCTTCATTGCATCATTGACGCCAAAAAGACCAAGCTGACTACCATCAGCGTCAATAAGACGGCACGTGCGAGCAGTGATTTCCTCATTAATGCGAGGACCATCGTTCTTGGCTATCTTGTACACCTTCCCTCTTGGACAATTGCTTGTCCGCCAATAAAAAACCCAGTGCACAAGCAACTGGGAGACAATACGCACAGGTAGCGTGCAAAGGTTAAATTGTCTGACCAGACAGCTGCTTTTGCGCTGTGTAGGTGGGGACTCACGTTCAATCCCGCTTCAAAAGTACTTTGTAAGGTTACCTCTAACAAGAAGACATTACAAGTACCAAGTTAGATATGACGAGAAATTCACATCTAGCTTAAACTTTTAGCTGGTGCCCGAGGTGGGACTTGAACCCACACGAGTTTCCTCAAAGGTTTTTGAGACCTCCGCGTCTGCCATTCCGCCACTCGGGCTAAAAAGTTTGCATAGGTACTATACCGCACCTATGCAAATCTGTCTTGCTAAATCATCAAAGTTATAGCTGATTTAATCCTGTAAGAAAGGGTTAGTTGCTATCTCTGCCTCAAGAGACGTTTGATTTCCATGTCCTGACAAAATAATGGAGGTTGGATCAAGCTCTGTCTTGATGCGGTTCAAAGAAGCCTTAAGCGTTTCAAAGTTGCCGCCTGGAAGGTCTGTTCTTCCTGCAGAACCCTGGAAAAGCGTATCGCCTACAAAAACGGCGCCAGTAGCAGTTCCCTCTCCCACCAAAACAATACCGCCAGGAGTGTGACCAGGAGTTTCCATAATCTTGAACTGTGCAGTTCCAACAGAGAGAACATCTCCCTCGTGAAGAAAACCGTCTGGCTCTGGAGCATCATCATAAATCTCGTTTGAGTTATGAGCCCTCTGCGCAAGCTTATTATCTGCTTCGTTGATGAGGTACTGAGCGCCAGGCACAGCAAGCTTCAAAGCCTTAACGCCGCCAACATGATCAGCATGGCCGTGAGTAGCAACAATGTACTTAAGCTCAAGGTTCAAGAGCTGTGCAGCAATCTCTGCACCCGATGCACCGGCATCAATAATCATGCACTCATTACCAGAAACGTAAATGTAGCAGTTGGTCTCAAGAGGACCTACTTTGAAGACGCCAATCTGGTCTTTTGCGTGATGGCAACCACCGTGACCGTGATGGCCGCAGCAACCGCCATGACCATGCTCACCGTGGCCATGCTCGCCATGATGACCGCAGCAGCCACCGTGTCCGTGCTCTTCCTCGTGATTATGGCCGCAAGAGCAGCCCTCATTTTGATTAGCCATAAAGTCTCCTTCTCATCTGATTAGCGCCTTCACCTGGCATAATACGACGAGCGTCGTAGACAGAAGGCACGCGAGTTACAAATGCAAATAAGGTATCAAGCAAGCTGGTATCAGAGATAGAAACCAAGAAACGCATACGTACTACGCCCTGCTCGCCCACTTGTGTAGCTGCAGAAAGAATGTTTGCACCAGCGTCAGACAGCGCAACCGTGACGTCTTTGAGAAGACCCATGCGATCCGTTGCCTCAACAACAATCTCAACCCTAAATTCTGTAGCACCGCTGGCGTCCCAAGACACAGGGATGATACGCTTTGGATCGTTGAGCAGGTCTTTAACGTTAGGGCAATTGGCGCGGTGAACAGAAACGCCACGACCGCGTGTAATGAAGCCCACAATATCGTCACCTGCAACAGGATTGCAGCAATGCGCCAGATGAACAAGCAAATCTGGATCGCCGTTTACCACAACGCCGCAGTTAGACTTCTTGGGACGACTACCCTTGGCGGTACGAGAAATAACGTAGGAGCGAACCAAAGGCTGATCGTTTGCAATTGCCTTGTTCTTCTCCTGAAGACGCGCGGCGTTGCGCTCTTGCTCAGTAACAACCTCAGGATTTTTCTCCTCTAAGATTTCACTCACGCGATTAACAACCTGCTTAGCAGACTGATTACCTGCACCAATTCCCGCAAACAGATCATCTACACTGCGATAATCAAATTGCTCGATGAGCTGATCAAGTGCCTTTACCGTGCGCGTAGCGCTGATGCCATAGCCACGCTTGCGCAGCTCTTTTGCAAGCTCAGAACGGCCGCGTTCGGCATCGTCAGACTTGTTCTCTTGCGAGAAATACTTACGAATCTTTGCACGTGCAGACGGCGTCTTTACCAGCGTCATCCAGTCGCGAGAAGGGCGAGCGTTCTTGTTAGTCAAAATCTCAATACGGTCACCCATCTGAAGCGTATGCGTCAGTGGAACTACGGAGCCATTAACGCGCGCACCAACACAGTGATTGCCAACCTCAGTGTGAACAGCGTAAGCAAAGTCAAGAGGTGTTGAATTGACGCGCAAGCTCATGACCTCGCCCTTTGGTGTGAAAACAAAAATCTCATGCTCAAAGAGGTCTACGCGCAGGTTATCCAAGAACTCGTGGGGATCATCAATATCGTCTTCAACGGCCCAATCAAGACTGCGGCGAATCCAGTTGATGGTTGAGTCAATAAGCTTGTCTTCAGAGGACATCTTGCCCTTTGAATTGCCCTGCTCCTTATACAGCCAGTGAGCAGCAATACCGTACTCAGATGCCTCGTGCATCTCGGCGGTTCTAATCTGAATCTCAATAGGGCGACCATCAGGGCCAATGACCGTTGTGTGCAAAGACTGATAGAGATTGGCCTTTGGCGTTGCAATGTAGTCCTTAAAACGACCAGGCATTGGATGCCACAGTGCATGAATAGCACCAAGTGCTGAATAGCAATCGCCTACGTTTTTAGTAATGACGCGCAAGGCGATAAGATCGTAGATGTTGGAGAACTCCCTGCCCTTGCGGACCATCTTTTGATAAATGGACCACAGGTGCTTAGGACGACCCGTAATCTGGAAATCGGTAAGACCAGCAGCATTAAGCTCATCTGTCAGAGTCTTTTTAGCGTTGTTGAGGTCATTCTCTCTTTGTGCACGAGAGTCAGAGACCATGCGAGCAACACGCTGGTACTCCTCTGGTTCAAGCCAGAAGAAAGACAAATCCTCAAGCTCCCACTTAACCGAAGAGATACCCAGACGGTCAGCAAGTGGTGCATACACGTCCATGGTTTCTCGCGCCTTAAACAGACGACGATCCGGTGGAAGTGCTGCCAGCGTACGCATGTTATGAAGGCGGTCGGCAAGCTTAATGATAACAACGCGGATGTCCTTTGACATGGCAAGGAACATTTTGCGCAGGTTAAGCGCTTGTTTCTCGTCCATTGAACTGACTTCGATGGACGTAAGTTTTGTGACGCCGTCAACAAGCTCAGCCACTGACTCACCAAAGCGAGAAGAAATTTCATCTAATGAGGCAGACGTATCTTCTACAGTATCGTGCATAAGGGCAGCGCAGATGGTGTCTTCATCCATATGAAGATCGTGCGCAAGAATAAGGGCCACTTCAACTGGGTGGTTGATATAAGGCTCGCCAGAACGACGACGCTGATCTTTGTGATAGTCAGCAGCAAAGGCATATGCAGCAGCAATCTTTGCCTGAGCTTCCTCTGGCAAATATGTGCGCACGGCTCCCTCAAGCAGACGGTAATTATCCGCGCCTGGCGCCTTGGCCTCTTTTTTGGTCCTCTCGTCACTCATCAGAGGACTCCCTTCCCCCATCAAACGTTGAACCAATTTCTGGAACGATGGGTTTTGTTATAGCATCTGCCAGCTCATCTGGTGAAGCAGAAAGTACCCACTGAGCAAATGATTCAAACTCAGCGTGCGCTTTAAGCCCCTCAGCGTAGCGTGCAGACTCCAGCAAGTCCATGTGCGAAGCTTGACTATTGACGGAGATTGTTCGCGTTTGATCAAATCCTTCAATGCTAATAAACCCTAGCTCAGCAAAAACGTCAAGTGCAACACGAACGGTTTGCTCGTCAGCCTTAGATCGCGGGTCAATTTCTAGCGCCATCTGCGCAATATCTTCATCAGTAAGTGCTGAATCAGCTGTCTGAGCACCAAGCTTTGGCTGCAGTGCCGTAAGCGCGCGGTAGACAGCTACCAGGGCTTCTCGCTGTGGTGCATGAGAAGAAAGGATGCGCTCGTTAACACGCATATCATGCGCATCAAATAGCATCTGAATTACAGAAGGCTTACCGTCTCTACCTGCGCGTCCGCTCATCTGATTGAAGGCAACGCGACCAAACGGCAGGTGATACAGAATAACCTGGCGAATATCAGAGATATTGACGCCTTCGCCAAATGCACTGGTAGCAATGATGCAACAAACGTCTCCACGTCTAAAGGCGCGTTCAACATTCTTGCGTATCTGAGGCGTCAGACCTGCGTGGTAGAACGCAATCTTATGACCAAGTTCTGGAATACGATGGCGCAACATACGCGTCAAAGCCTGCGCTTGCTCCCTTGAATTGACGTAAACAACCGTTTTTGTGCCATCTGACACAAGAGAAAGCAGTGCACATTCCCTATCCTTAGCACCGCGAAGGTCCTTGAGTTCAAGGTTAGTACGAGCCGTTTTGTCTTTGTATACATGCTCTGTTTCAATGGAGAGAAGCTCACAGATATTCTGAGCCGACTTCGTGGTAGCCGTAGCTGTTGTGGCAAGTATCTGCGGACTCCCAAGCATTTTTAGTACCTGTGGCATTTGTGCATAAGCAAGTCTGCCCTCAGAAGCATTCATGCCCACGTGATGTGCCTCGTCAAACACTACAAACGAGATGTTTTGCGCCGCGACAAACTGATCAGCGTGGAGCGAGAAGAACTCTGGAGTAGTCAGCACAATATCAAGCTCATTGTTTCTCATGCGAGCAAACAGGTCTTCTCGGCTGGAAAGGTCTGTTTCTCCGTTGAGTACCTCGACAGAAATTCCTAGAGGCTCAAAGGTGTATTTTATGCTTTGAACCTGGTCGTTAATGAGGGCGCGCAGCGGGTAGACAAACACGCTCATTTTATGTTGCAGCAGCGCAACACAAGCAGCATGAACCTGGAAGATAAGCGATTTACCTCTACCTGTTGCCATGACAGAGAGACAAGACGTTCCTTGAGAGAGAACCTCTAGTGTTTTCTTTTGCAGAGGCAAGAGTTCTCTTGAACCAATCATGGACGTGACCAGGGTCTGGGTAAGCTCCTCAGAAGAAAGACTCTCCAGCTCACGGCGCTTTTGCTGCGCCTGTTCTTGGGAGGCCTCATCAGCCTCTGTAGTCTCCTTGGTAACCACAAGGGGCAAGTCAGCAGCGCTGCCGAGAAGATCCGCTTCAAAGGGGCCGTCATCTTCATCGGTAAAGTCTCTGTAGAGAATATCTCTGACCATGAGTTTTGGCTTAGTTCTGCCCTGCCAGGTCTCGTTAACTGCTTCAAAAATCAAATCAACAGCTCCATCATACTCAGCTGCCGCCTCAACATGAGGCGTTCTAAACATGATGGATGAAATTGAAGAGATACCGTTTGAAGCCATAAAGCAAAGATGAGCTCCGCCTGCACCAACGCGTGAGCGATTCTTCATCACTACGCCTTTAACGCCAAAGAGCGGCTTTTTGTTACCCTGACCAAAAGGTTGCAGTGCCTCAAGGGCGTCAATAGAGTTAATGGTAATTTCATCGAGGTTTACCAGGGCAGTAACTTCTCCTGAAGCCTCAAACTCTTCTTCTGGAAGCTCTGCCATGACCTCAGATAAACGCTTTCTAAATGCGTCAATCTTTGATGTTTCTACCGTTACGCCAACGGCTCCTTGGTGGCCACCAAAACGGACGGTAAGGTCTGCACACTGTTCAACGGCGTGGAATAAATCAACAGAGCCAACAGAGCGGCCAGAACCGCGAGCAACTCCATCTTGGATGGTAAACAGAATGCAAGGCACGTGATAGCGATTAACAATTCTTGAAGCAACAATGCCCTTTACACCCTCATGCCAACCCTCTTTGGCAAGCACAATTGCGTGACCGCCGTCGTAAATTTCTTTTGCCTGCGCAAGTGCTTCATCGGTAAGCTTTGACTCAATAGCACGACGCTCGGCATTAATCTCTTCTAACTTGCCAGCAAGAATGGTTGCCTCTTCAGCGTCTTCTGTAAGAAGAAGGTCAAGCGCAATATCAGTAGTGCCCATGCGTCCTGCCGCATTAAGGCGAGGAATAATAGAAAATGGCAGATTATCTGCAGAAATCTGGGCAATATCTTGACCAGCAACAGCAGCTAGAGCCACGAGACCTGGACGAAGACCTTTCTGGAGACGCTTAACACCTTCAGAAACCAGCGCGCGATTCTCTTTGTTGAGCATCATCATGTCAGATAGCGTGCCCAACATAGCAACATCAATGTAATCAAGCCAAAGCTGAGGCTGATCTTGAAGCTGTCCTAAAACCTGCACCAGCTTAAGGGCAACGCCTGCACCAGCAAGTTCTCTAGAAGGACAATCCTCAACAAGCTTTGGGTCAGTGACTGGAACACCCTGGGGCACCAGATCTGCGGGCTCATGATGATCAGTAACAACAACATCAATCCCCTGCTGCAAAAGCCAAGCAACCTCTTGAGCAGCAGCAATGCCATTATCTACCGTAATAATTAAATCTGGCTTTCTATCTTGCAAAACTCTTGCAAGAGCCTCTTTAGAAAGTCCGTATCCCTCACCAAAACGATGCGGAATATACGGCAAAACATCTGCTCCCAATCGACGTAAAGCCAGAGTAAGCAAACACGTTGAGCTCATTCCATCAACATCAAAATCACCAAAAACGGCAATCTTTTTATGCTCAACAATTGCCTTATGAACGTGGGCGGCAACCTCAGCCATTCCAGGAATACACTGTGGATCAAGCCAATCCCTTTGCAAGGATGGCGAGAGAAACTCTTGAGCTGCGGCTACATCAGTAAATCCACGTGCTACTAATACACGAGCAACAAGTGGCGTAACGTGCAATTCTTTTTTAAACAGCGACTCTAGATATACGTCTTGTGTAAGAACACTCCAACGAGTGCTTTTCTCGATGCCAGGCATCATGTCCTCTTTTCTGTGGCGGCAGAGCCAGCCAGGGGCACCTCGGGCGCCCGCGAATGTTTATCTCTTTCATTCTACCCATGTCACCGGACAAAAAATGACTAGCCCACAAATTAGTGAGCTAGTCATAAAAAATTTAAATCAAAGTTGCTTGCGCAGGGCCATCAAGATTTCTTGCACATCGCTATCAAGAAGACGGGTTTCTCGCCAGGCGAACTTAGAAATCAACCACGCCGTCAGAGTTTTCCCACTCCTCAACAAAATCACTGTACGTACCTGCAAGAATTGCTTCTCGTGCCTGACGCATCAGCTCAAGCAGGAAGTAAATATTGTGCATAGAAAGCAGCTGACCGCCCAGCATCTCGTGCTGTTTAACCAGGTGATTGATGTACGCGCGAGAATATCCGCCCGTACAGACAGGACAGGTGCACTTGGCATCAAGAGGGCCTGCATCTGCAAAGTACTTTGCGTTCTTAAGGTTCATGCGACCCTCATGGGAAAACGCAGTGCCCATGCGAGCAGTGCGCGTTGGAAGCACGCAGTCAAACATATCAATGCCACAAGCAACACCGCGAATAAGCGTAGTTGGATTTCCAACACCCATAAGATAGCGAGGCTTAGTGCGCGGCATATACTCTGCACAAAGTGGAGCTAGTGTCTCAAACATGACCTCGTGAGGTTCACCAACGGAATAGCCACCAATGCCATAACCAGGGAAATCACCAATGGACTCAAGATGCTCAATTGAGCGCTTGCGCAAATCAAGGTGCATACCACCCTGAACAATGCCAAAGAGTGACTGGTCAGGACGGGTGTGAGCGTTAAAGCACCTCTCGGCCCATGCACTTGAAAGCTCAACACCACGCTCAACTTTTTTGCGATCAGCAGGATAGCCTACGCACTGATCAAGCTGCATAACAATATCTGCACCAAGGTTCTGAGCAATCTGCATGTTTGTTTCTGGCGTCCAGTATGACCATGCGCCGTCGTAATCTACTGCACGGAATTTAACACCCTCGTCAGAGAGCTTCATGAACTCCTCGTGACTAAAAACCTGGAATCCACCAGAATCCGTCAGGATGGGTCCATGCCACTGCATAAAGTCATGCAGGCCACCCATCTGCGCCACCAGCTCATCTCCTGGGCGCTGAGACAGATGATACGTATTTGCCAGAATAATTTTGGCGCCAAGGTCACGAACGGTATCAGTCATCAAACCTTTAACGGTTGCCTTAGTACCAACCGGCATAAAAATAGGCGTTGGAATATCACCATGAGGCGTATGGAAGATACCGGCGCGTGCATGCGTCTTAGGATCTTCGGCGAGAAGTTCGTAGGTAAACCAAGAATCTTCTTTTTTCTCTGCCCAATTTTCTGTGTGTACGCAGGAAATTTTGGTGGTAAAACCCTGTGCTTTTTTGGAGCCGTCTGGCATGTAACCTCGATTACAACGTGCGGAGAGCATCAACCAAAGCTGTCTTGCCCTCTGTTTTCTGGTCCTTCATTTTTATCACACGTGCAGGACATCCCGCTACCACGGCGTTTGCTGGAACGTCCTCAACTACCACAGCACCTGCTGCAACAACAGCGCCCTCTCCAACACGAATACCCTCGATAACCACAGCATTTGCGCCAATAAGAACGTTGTCTTCAACAATAACTGGCGTAGCAGATGCAGGCTCAACAACACCAGCAAGAACAGTACCGGCACCAATGTGGCAGTTCTTACCAACAGTTGCACGTCCACCCAGAACAGCGCCCATGTCAATCATGGTGCCCTCACCAATAACAGCACCAATATTAATAACAGCACCCATCATAATGACGGCATTGTTACCAATCTCAACGCGCTCACGAATCAGTGCACCTGGCTCAATACGTGCGTTTACATCCTTCATGTTTAGCAGAGGAACACCTGAGTTTCGACGGTCATTCTCGATATCAAAATACTCAAAGGCGTCTACATTCTGCTCAACAACGCTCTTGAGCTCGGACCAATCGCCAAAGACTACCTTTGAAGTGCCCTCACCATACACGCGAGAAGATCCGTAAGACACAGAAGCACCCTCGCGCTCTCTGACGTAAAGCTTAATGGGGGTCTTCTTCTCTGAAGTGGCAATGTAATTAATAATTTCCTGGGCGTCCATGCGCGTCCTTTCTCAAACAAACAGGCGCTGACCTATACAGGTCAGCACATGCGGTTATCCAAAAATCAACTCTTCAAAGGTATAAAAACCTGGAGCTTTTGTAAGCAATCTCTCAGCACACGCAACAGCACCGTTCACAAAAATCTGACGAGACGTTGCGCGATGAGTCAGGCACACTTCCTCATCCTGTCCAAAGAAATGAACCTCATGAGTGCCGGCCACCGTGCCGCCTCTGAGCGCAAACACGCCAATCTCGTCCTTGATGCGAGCTCCACAGAAACCCTCGCGGCCGGAAACAACGGGGCGAGTTCCCTCAGGATCAATAGCAGCGAGCAGCAGCTTTGCTGTGCCGGACGGAGCGTCAACCTTCTGGTTATGATGCGTCTCCACAATCTCGGTGTCCCAGCCATCAAGCACCTCAGCAGCCATAGCCACCGCGCGCCTCAACACGGCAACGCCCACCGAATAGTTTGCCGCATGAATCACCGGCACGCTCTCCCCCAGCTGCTTGAGCTCAGAAAGTTGCTCTGGCGAGAAACCCGTTGTGCCAGAAACAAGTGCGCACCCGCGCTCACGCACAAAGCCGACAACAGCATCAAAGGCAGCAACGCCAGAGAAATCCACAACCACATCAGGCGTCTGCTCAACGGCGATCAGCTGATTGATATTCTCGTGACCAAACGCACCAAATACCTCAAAGCCGTGAGCAATCAGGGTTTGCTCAATGAGCTTTCCCATCTTGCCGGTACCAATTACTACTGCACTAGGCATCAAGAAGACCAGCCTTTCTCATAGCGTTTTCAAGCACCTCTGCGTGCTCATCAGTCATCTTCCACAGAGGCAGACGATAATTCTCTTCCATAAGTCCCATGCGGGCCAATGCGGCCTTGACAGGAATTGGATTAACTTCACAGAAGAGAGCGTGAACCAGGTCAAGATACTGAAGCTGGAGCTCACGAGCAAGAGAAACCTCTCCGCGATACCATGCAGCTACCAGGTCATGAACCATCTTTGGATCCAGGTTAGACCAAACAGAAATAACACCAGATGCGCCCAGAGAAAGCAAAGGCACAATCATGTCGTCATTTCCTGACCACATAGTAAAGTCGTCGCTCAGATAACGAGCAACCTTTGTTGCGTATGCAATATCGCCAGAAGCCTCTTTGATACCCCAAGCATTTGGATGTGCAGCAAGTCTCTGAACATTGCGCTCAGAAATTGAGCAGCCCGTTCTACCAGGAATGTTATACAAAATACAAGGAACATCAACGCGGTCCAGTACGTACGAGAAGTGCTGGTAGATACCCTCTTCGTTACTCTTATTGTAGTAAGGGGTAATCAGCAACAGGCCATCAACGCCCGCCTTCTCTAGAGCTTCTGCCTTACGCAAAGACTCAGCAGAAGAGTTAGAGCCAGCGCCGCCGATAATAGGAACTTTGCCCTGAGCTCTGGCAAGGATTGCCTTAACTACCTCGATGTCCTCCTCATCTGTCATGGTTGAGGACTCGCCGGTAGTACCAAGAGCGAGAATACCGTCAATTCCCTGCTCAATCTGGAAGTCTACAAAGCGCTCAAGTGCCTCGAAGTCAACATTTCCCTGAGCATCAAATGGGGTTACTAAAGCGGTGATTGCACCAGTCAAATTCTTCATGTCCATAGTTTTTCTCGCCCTCTAACGTGTGGTGTTTGTAGTTGTTTGTTGTGCAAGATCTGAAAAGTCTGAGCCGTCAAATGCAAGCGTTGCAAAGTAATCGGCTTCTGTCTCAGCGCGGCGAATAAGCTGCACGGATCCGTCTTCTAGAAGCAGCAGCTCAGCGGAGCGCAGACGGCCGTTGTAGTTATAGCCCATCGAGAAACCATGAGCGCCCGTATCGTGAATAAACAAGAGGTCACCCACAGCTACCTCTGGGAGCTGGCGGTTCTTTGCAAACTGATCGTTATTCTCGCAAAGTCCGCCCACAACGTTGTACGTATGTGTTGCAGGGGCATCCTCTTTGCCCATAACAGTGATGTGATGATAGGCATCGTAGATTGCGGGACGCATAAGGTTTGCCGCACACGCATCTACGCCAAGGTAGTGGCGGTATGTCTCTTTTTGGTGCAAAACGCGGGTAACAAGCGCACCGGCGGGGCCCAAAAGCCAACGTCCAAGCTCAGTGTAAATGGAAACGTCTCCCATACCAGCAGGAACTAGAACCTCTTCAAAGGCTTGCTTTACACCCTGACCAATGGCTAAGACATCAGGCTCAATCTGGCTAGGCTCATATGCCACACCAATGCCACCGGAAAGATCGATAAATTCAATATGAATATCAAGCTCTCTGTGCAGCTTAACGGCAAGCTCAAAAAGGACGCGCGCAAGATTTGGATAGTAATCTTCCTCTTGAGCGTTACTAGCCAAGAATGCATGAAGGCCAAATTCAGTGACGCCTTTGGTCTTAAGATACGCAAACGTCTGGAAAAGCTGCTCTTCTGTCATGCCAAACTTAGCATCATCGGGATTTCCAATAATGCCGTTTTGCGACTCAAACACGCCACCAGGATTAAGACGTGCGCACATGACCTGGGGCATGTTGCTTCCCGCCGCTTCTTCAAGCGTTGTAAGCATGTCGCCGCCAGCGTCTAAGTTAATAATGGCTCCCAGCTCATGAGCGCGAGCAAAGTCAAGCACCGTAGTGTCGTTTGACGAGAGCATAATGCTATGACCGGTGACTCCACAGGCTTTTGCAAGGGTGAGCTCAGTGGCATTTGCACAGTCACAGCCACAACCAAGCTCTGCCAGCAATCTCACAATGTAAGGATTTGGCGTAGCCTTGACCGCAAAGTACTCTTTAAAGCCAGCGTTCCAGCTAAAAGCCTCTTGTAACAGCTTTGCTCGGCGAACAATTTCTGCCTTGTTATACAGGTGAAATGGCGTTGGATACGTCGTAGTGATTGCCTCTAGGGCATCTACAGAAACAAACGGTTTCTTACTCAAAGCTCCCCCTCAAATTGGGGGCGCAATACACCGTCAAAGTAGCACCCCCGAAATCTCGGACAGTCTTGCATGTATTTCATACAAGCCCACCTGACAACCACGCCTGATTGCCAAGTTCGGCGAACCTCGCCTCCTTCTGGGGTCACTGCCTGCCGACTAACCCAGAACCCATCGTGCTCGCTCCTCTATTGACAGTAAAACCCTACCACAGAAAGCTCTGCATTTGGGCTAGTTTTGTTCTTCTCGCAAAGTATTAACAAAAGTCTTAAGGCGAGAAAGGCCTTCTGTTAGATTCTTGTCAGAAGCAGCGTAACTAATACGCACATAGCCCTCAGCGCCGAAGAAAACACCAGGTACCAGTGCTACACCAAACGCTTTGATTGCTCGCTCACAAAATGCCTCAGAATCAAGGGCAAATTCCTTGATTGATGGAAATGCATAGAAGGCACCTTCTGGCTCTTCAACAGGAAGTTTCATATCTTGAAGCGCAGAAAGTACAATCTGCCTGCGCTTTTGATAGTTTGTGCGCATAGGTGTGACATCATAAGAAAGTGCATAGAGAGCAGCTGGCTGCAAAAATGAAGGAACAGAAGACACCAGCTGAGCGTGGACCTTTCCAATATCTGTCGCAAGCTCGTCAGAAGTGGCAACCCAGCCAAGTCTCCAGCCCGTCATTGCCCATGGTTTGGAGAAACTATTTGTCACAATGCAGCGATCAGACAAATCTGGGTAGAGCTCAACAAAACGTGGGACGTCCTCAACATAGGCAAGCTCTCTATAAACGTCATCACACATCACATAAAAGCCGTGCTTGCGGGCAAGTTCTGCCACCGCATCAAGCGACTCTTTTGTATAAACACATCCCGTAGGATTGTTAGGAGAAGTCAGCACAATAAGCTTTGTCTTCTCTGAAATCTTTGACTTAAGCTGCTCAGCATCAATCTGGAAATGATTGGCGCTGGTATCAAGCGGCACAACTACACCACGATTAAGCTGGCAGAGTGTTTTGTATACCAGATACGCTGGTTCAGGAATAATAACCTCGTCACCTGGATTCATAAGGGTCAGCATAGTTGCAGAAATGGCTTCCGCAGCTCCCACGGTAACTACAATACCGTCTGGGCCTACCTTCATACCACGTGCAGACTCCCAGGCAGCAATAGCACTTCTAAGTTCAGGGGTACCGATGTTAGGCGGATAGTGAGTGTTTCCAGCTACAAGTTCTTTGTCTACTAAGTTGCAAATAGGAGCTGGAGTATCTTCTCCCGGCTCTCCAATAGTTAAAGAAATACATCCTGGTGTTGCAGCAGCAAGTGCCGAGAAACGCCTGATACCAGAGGGTTTGAAAAGCTCTAGTGTTGTATTTCTTGTTAGTGGCATACAAACTCCTCAACATACTTTCAATCCATAATAGTTATTATTTAAATCATACGACACTTGATTGATACGAGGTTCGCATGAAAAGAGTTTTGTCTCTTGGCCTTAAGTTTATTATTGGCCTTCTAAAAAGGGTTCTTGCACCACTTTTCAAATTTGTAGGCGGGCTTTTTGTTCTAGCTTTACTGGTTCTTGGTGGATATGCCCTCTACCTGCAGCTTAATTACTATCGCATTCCTGACAATACTCCCGTATCCAATCAAGGTGCCTCTCCTGAAACTACAACCGTACAGGTAGGCCAAACCTACACAGCTTCAACCTACAACATTGGCTTTGGTGCTTACACCCCTGATTACACCTTCTTTATGGATGAAGGCATCATGCAGGATGGTACACGTACCGTGGGAACTCACGGCCGTGCTGTCAGCAGAAACTCCGTGCTTTACACCACAAACGGTGCCCTGAACACCGTTTCTTCTCTGAATGGCGGTACAGCCCCTGACTTTATTCTTTTCCAAGAGATTGATACTTCATCTGACAGAAGTTGGCATGTGAATCAAGTTTCTGAAGCAGAGAGCCGCTTTGGATCCTACGCATCGTATTTTGCGCAGAACTTCCACACCGCGTTTCTCGCCTATCCACTCACAGAGTTTCACGGAACCTCTAACTCTGGAATTCTGACGCTTTCAAACGTACTTGCTTCTAGCGCAACTCGTCGTACCTACCCCATTGACGAGTCGTTCCCAACAAAATTCTTTGACCTAGACCGTTGCTTTATGATTACACGCTACCCTACCAGCGATGGTCATGAGCTGGTACTTATTAACAGCCACATGTCTGCCTACGACAAAGGCGGCACCAGCCGCGCTCAACAGCTTGCACTTCTGACCAAAATAATGTCTGAGGAGCGCGCTAAGGGCAATTACGTTATTGCGGGTGGCGACTGGAACCATGCCATTTTGGGCTCGCTTACACTCTATCCTTCTGTTCAGCAGATACCAGATTGGGTAGCAGAACTCAAAGATTCTGATTTGCCAGAAGGTTTTAGCGTTGTAGCTCCAGACAACCTTACCGACGTTCCTACCTGCCGCGGAGATGATATTCCATACGAGAAGGACAAGACATACACCACCACCGTTGATGGCTGGATTGTCTCGGATAACGTTGTTGCAAGCGCCAGAAACATTGACACGCAATTTGCTTACTCGGACCACAACCCAGTTCTGCTGTCTTTCACCCTAAAGAGCGCAGAATAGAACAGAAGATAGTAATTTATATACACAATATGTGCGTGTTGTACCTATGATGCGCACATATTTATTGACTTTACCGTGATTATCTTGTATAACAAAACTACAAGAAAGGCGGGTAATCATGGCAAAAGTAAGCACAAATATAAATTTGGATCCAACCCTTAAAAAGAATGCTCAGGAGCTTCTCAGAGATTTAGGCATGGATCTTACTACTGCTATTACCATTTTTCTTCGTCAGACTGTTCGTGAGCAGGGAATCCCTTTTGAAATCAAGCGAGAAATTCCTAATGCTCAAACTATAGAGGCTCTTAATGAATACACCAACATGAAAGAGCATCCAGAAAATTACAAGCACTATGCCTCATTCTCCGACGCAATGTCGGAGGTCCTAGATGCTTGAAATTGTTCTCTCTAATCAATTTAAAAAAGATATTAAAACTAAAGAATAATTTCTGTTTTGTTGTAACCACAACAAAAGCCATATGGAACTCCTGTCACACTTTGGGTATAAAGTAAGCCATAGTAGACTTTCTAAATCCATCCGAGAGGAGCCCGTATGGCACAGGTTCTTGATTTAAGCAAATCCGTTTATGAGATTTGCACTAAGTATCCCGTTATTAAAGGCCTCATGGCAGAAAACGGCTTTGCCGAGATCACCGAGCCAGGCCGTCTTCAGACCATGGGTCGTTTTATGACCATCCCTAAAGGCTGCGACCACAAAGGCGTAGACCTTGAGGAGCTCAAAGCAATCTTCCGCGCTCACGGCTTTGCCATTCTTGGCGATGAGGAGCCTGCGGCAGCAGAAGTCCCAGCTGACGAGAAACCCGCAGAGGCAGAGAACGCGCCTATCGCGCAGACTCCTGAGGAGCGCAAAGCTCTTATCGCCCAGTATCTTGAGCGCCTCAACGATGGTGAGGACATCGAGGCTGTTCGCGAGGATTTTGCTCGTAACTTCAAAGATGTCTCTGGATCTGAGATTTCTACCGCTGAGCAGGAGCTTATTGCTGGCGGCGTTCCTATGGAGAAGGTCCTGAAGCTCTGTGACGTTCACGCTGCTCTGTTTGAAGGTAAGGTTGCTTGCGCACCAACAGGCG
Organism: Atopobium sp.; assembly: GCA_015258715.1. GTDB lineage: Bacteria > Actinomycetota > Coriobacteriia > Coriobacteriales > Atopobiaceae > Lancefieldella. The sequence goes on along the minus strand of JABZHR010000002.1, from coordinate 88,156 downwards.
CTGTTGAAGAGACTCCTGGCCATCCTGTTTGGACCATGCGTCAAGAGAACGACCGTATTCTTGCCTTTATCCACGACCGCGTTGCTCCAGATGTTAAGCGTGCTCGCGCCCTCACTGAGTCTTCCAGCAACGAAGAGTGCGCTGGCGTCGCAGCAATTCTGAAGGCTGATATGGACGCCTTTGATGAGGTCTTTGTCCACTACAAGCGCAAGGAAGAGCTGCTCTTCCCTCACCTGGAGCGTCACGATATCACCGGCCCTTCAAAGGTTATGTGGGGCAAGGATGACGAGGTACGAAACGCTGTAAACGGCGCAGAGGCTCTGCTTGAGACCGCATTTGGTCAGTACGATGCAGGCCTTATGGCAGGCGTTGCTGACTACCTGGATGAGGCTATTGAGGGCGCTGAGTCCATGGCTTCCAAAGAAGAGAACGTCCTTATTCCGCTTTCTCTTGAGCACCTAACCGCCACCCAGTGGACCCAGATTGCCGCTGAAGAGAACGAGTTTGGTCACGCATTTGGCGTCAATCCTCCATCATGGCACGCAGATCCTCTTGAGCTTGCAAACGACAAGCTCAAAGAGATGGAAGCTGCTGCCGCAATGGACGAGAAGGGCGCTGAGGCAGAAGCGGAAGCAATTTCTGTCGACGGCAAGGTTAAGCTCTCTACCGGCGAGTTCACCATTCCTCAGCTTGAGGCTGTCTTTGCAACCATTCCGCTTGACATTACCTTTGTTGATGCAGACGACAAGACACGTTACTTCAGCCACGGCGATACCCGCGCCTTCCCTCGTCCTAAGAGCTGCCTTGGCCGCGACGTCTACGATTGCCACCCACCAAAGAGCCAAGAGGCTGTTCGCCGCATTCTCACTGAGTTTAAGAGCGGTAAGCGTGATTCTTCTGAGTTCTGGTTTGAGGTTAGGGACAAGTTCCTCTACGTCCGCTACTTTGCTGTCCGTGACGAAGAGGGCAACTACCTGGGCGCTCTTGAGACCACTCAGGACATCGGCCCAATCCGTGCTCTTGAGGGCGAGAACCGCAGGGGCTCCGACAGCTAAGATCTTACGCACGTAAAACCCTGAGTTACCTTTCAAAAATTTTGTGCGACTCGGTAGGCGATGTGTCCTTTTTAAGGCACATCGCCTACACTATTTCTGGCCAAAAGAGAGGAGCCTCAGTGCTACAACGTTTACTAGGCACTAAGTATGCATACGCCATTGTTGCAACTTGTATTGTTATCATGTTTTTGCCTTGTGCCATCATCTTGACGTGCTTTGGCATTTTCATTACCCCAGTTTCACAATACTTTGGTGTTCCCCGCGTTGCCTTCTCCGCGGTCTTCTCGGTACTCTGCATTGCCATGACGGTAGCTTTGCCGTTCATAGGAAAGTTTTATAAAACGCATGATACGCGCCTGGTCCTTTCTGCAAGCGTTATCATCTGCGCAATCTCATATGGAGCTATGTCAGCCTCTCAAGAGATGTGGCATTTCTATCTCTGCGCGGTGGGACTTGGTATTGGCGTTCCTGCGCTTATGTTCTTGTGCGTCCCCGCCCTTATCAACGATTGGTTTGACCAGCGCGTTGGTACTTTTATGGGCCTCTGCTTTGCATTCACCGGCATTGGCGGCACTATCTTTAACCCCATCGGGTCTGCCATTATCTCGTCTGGTCCTGAAGGATGGCGCGCTTGCTATCTGATTTTTGCCCTGGTCATGCTAGTGGGAACACTTCCCTTTACCCTTTTTGTAGTGCGCGAGAAACCCCAAGACCTTGGCCTTACGCCTCTTACCTTCTCTTCCGGTGACGAGAAAACCGTTGAAGTTGAAGACGCTTCTTCAAACGACATCTCTGCTGATGACGCAATGAAATATCCAGAGTTTTATATGGTTGCTGCGTTTTATGCGCTCATTACCTTTAACCAGCAAATCTCCCAGTACTTCCCTAGCTATGCTGCAACATTTGCAGAAACCGCTCCTGCCATTGCCGCTGCTACAGGACTTCTTGCTGGAACAACCATGCTTGGTCAAGCAATTGGAAAAGTACTGCTAGGTGCCTTGAGCGATATCTCTGTAAAGCTTGCCTGCTTTGTAGGAATTGTCTCGGGTATTGTTGGCTTACTTATGCTGGCAATTAAGCTTCCGGTATTACCGCTCTTGTTGGCAGGAACCTTCCTTTTTGGAATTGCCTACGCCCTTACAACAGTCGGATCGCCACTTTTGGTGCGCGCTGTCTTTGGCAAAAAAGATTCCACACTTATCTACTCAAGAATTGCAGGTGTAAGCTGCTTTGTCTCAGCTTGTGCCCTCATTATTTGGAGCTTGATTGTAGACGGCTCAGCTCAGGGTTTCTTGGTGCTCTTTGGTATTGGAATTGCCCTGATGAGCAGCTGCCTAGCGCTCGCGCTCACCGCACTTAAGCGCGCTGACAAACGAGCATAAGGTTATCTGGCTCTGTTGGGTCTGCTTCTGGATTTTGAGAATGAATTAAACCAAAGAAACCTTTAGATACCACTAATAGTCAAGTGTGTATTAAATTTTAAAGAAGAAGGAAAAGACGTTTCGTGAGAAACAATAATAACAATTCTGTTCTTGGAAAGATCCTGTATTTTCTGAGCGATAATTTCAATATTTTTCGGATCTAAGTTTGCAAATGGTTCATCAAGTATTACAACTTTAGATGGATAAATTAGTGCTCTAAGGATAGATAGTCTCTTTCTTTCACCTCCAGAAAGATTTTCACCTTCTTTAGCAATATCTTTATTCAATATGTTTGTTCTGAATCCAAATTCATTTAGTAGATTCTCTAATTTCATTCTTTCCGATGATGAGAGATGATCTACGGTTTTAGGATATATTAAATTTTCTATCACGGACAAATTAAACAGCTTATTCGACTGTCCTGAATATGCGTACAAATTCAGGACATCTTCTCGAGAATAAATGGTCACTTCCCCACTCGAAGATTTAATTAATCCTAAAAGAATTTTGAGCAAGGTGGATTTACCTACGCCACTTTTTCCGTCGATTAAGTTGACTCCTTCTTTAAATCTAAAAGTGACATCTTCAAGAATTGATTCAGATTCATAATTTTTTGATATGCCAGTCAAAACTACTTCTGATTCAGATGAATCAGAAATAAAATGGATAGCTGGGATCTCTTCAGTTGGTTTTGAGATTATAAAGTCTATAAGCTTGTCTGCACTTGAAACGGATTTTTGAATTAACTGAGAATATTTATTCAAATTTGAAAATGGATTATAAAATCTTTGTACGTAGAGCAAAAATGGGATGAGAATCATCCAATTTCCATTCTGCATTAACACGTCTTTACATAAAAAGAATAATGAAATCGCAACAAATAAATATCGAACGCTTTTCTCTATAACAAAGAAGATACTAAGTGCCGCACTCGATAAATTATCGTTCTCTAAAATATCAGTATTTATACGGTTAAAACGATCGGCTTCCCTCTCCCTGCCTTTAAATATTTTAATATACGAAAAGTTATCATTAGTTTCATTAATCTTTTCAATCAAATCCTCATTGAATTTGATTGTATTTTCTGCAAACTTTTTTTGCTCAGATGCCGATATGTTGCCAATTAAAACTAATGGCAGTATGCCAATTACTAAAATAAACAATGAAGTGATATTTATTTGTGTCATAAAAAAGCAAATCCACACTGTATCGAATATATCTGAACACAAAGTAAAAAAACTTGTTGAAAAGATTAAGCTTAATCTATTTACGTTATTGTCTATCAAATTAATATAAAACGCATTGTCATGAATTATCGCTAATTCATATTCCATATCAATAAGTTTTGAATACGCTTTTTCTCTTACATTTTTAATGATGTCATTTGAAAAAATAGAGACTCTAAAGCAAAAGTAATTTCTAACTATTGTTGAAAACACAATTAAAATCAAAAACTTAGCGCAGATAAAACCAATTTGAAAAAGATTATTTGTAACCGACGTGCTAAAAACTTCTGAAAGTGACTGCATATATTGAATCGAATAAATCTCAAGAAATGATGATAGAACCGCTAAAACGGCGAGAAAAACTAGTGCATTGATTTTTCCATTACCAATATGAAAGATTTCTTTTATTGATAAAAACGATTCTTTCATATATTCATATCCCCAATCAAGTGCACTAAACTAGACTAAAGAATTCAATTTATGATGCGTACAAACGAGAATCATTCAAAAACTAAAATCAGCAACTTCTATTTTACACTTCATTTTTTTAATTTCTCTATCGATGTTAATTCATTAACATCACTAAAAACTTTTGACTAATAAATAGTCAAAAGCTGGCGCTTACCGCACTTAAGCGCGTTGGCAAACGAGCATAAGGTTGTCTGGCTCTGTTGGATCTGCTTCTGGATCCAAAGGAACAATCTCTACCTCTTCAAACACCGTGCGAGAAGCATCCATGAGCTCTTCAAGCTGATGCGCTCCCTCTCCTACCTGTGCAGAAACTACATTTGTAAGATATCTTCCGCCGGAAGTAAGGCAATGTGACACCTGACGCATCCATTCAACGGTCATCATAGCTGCAGGTGGAATTTCTCCACTAAAGCAGTCATTTAAGATAGCGTCATAACGCTTGTTATGAGAGGTAGCTAAGCTCTTTATATACTCAACGCCATCAACTACCTGCACTTGAAGCCTACCGTTGCTCTCTCTGATAGCCTCATCCACAAAGAAATAGTTACGAGCTAAAGCTGCAATTTTGGGATCAAGCTCCAGTGCATCACAAAAAACCTCTGGATGCTGAGCTACTAAATAACGAGGATACGAGCAGCCGCCGGCGCCTAACATCAAAACTGAGCGCACGGGACAGGCAGCTGCAAACAACAAGTCATACAGCTCAAGATAAGGAAATACCAGCTGATTCTTTCTTGAATCCGTGTACGTTGCACTCTCATAAGCGCCGCCCTGCCACAACACACGTATTTCTCCGCCCTCACCATCTGAGATGGGAAATACCAACGCAGGGCCATTCAGTGCCTGAGGTTCAACATAAATACCAGCACAAATTAGGAGCTCCATATCATGAGCAGTAAGCTGTTTTTCTGACATGGAACTCCTTCAAGTTACGTGTTATATGCGATATGTCTAAGTATAGCTAGTACACGGGGTTTCTCGCCAGGTGCTACCTCAGCTCAAACGAATCAGCATCGGTGATGCAGACACAGGTGTCATAGAACGCCTTGAGTGCCTGGTAGCCCAGAAGTGTGTCCTTGGTGCCCGCGGTCTCGTAGACAGAGTGCATAGCAAGCTGTGGAAGGCCCACGTCAACGGCGTGCATGCTGGCCTGAATGTTGGAGAGATTGCCCAGAGTTGATCCGCCTGGCATATCGCTTCTGTTAGCAAAGACCTGGTAAGGAATGTTTTGCTGCTTCCAAATAACCTCGACAATGGCACGGCTAAACGCATCTGTGCAGTACGACTGACGTGCTGCTTCCTTGATAACCATGCCTCCGTTGAGATAAGGCTTGTTAGCCGCATCGTGCTTCTCGGGATAATTGGGGTGCACCGCATGAGCGTTGTCGCAGCTTACCAGCAAAGATGCCGAAAGCGCGCGGTAGTAATCTTCCTGCGTAAAGCCAAGTGTAGCGTTAACGCGCTGCAGGGTGTCTTTAAGGAACGTAGACTTTGCGCCCTGCTTAGTGTTTGAGCCAACTTCCTCGTTGTCAAAGCAGGTGTACACAGAGATGTCCTGCTCATTTGAGGAAGCAAGGAAGGCCTTAAGCGCTACAAAGGCGCACTGAAGGTCATCTAGATGACCAGCGGAAACAAACTCCTTCTTAGCACCCCAAATACGGCCACCCGTGTGATCAACTAAGAACAAATCGCGAGAAAGAATATCTTCTTGAGACACACCTGCTGCGTCTGCTACCAGGGCGTTAAAGGCGCCAGGATTAAGCTCTCCAGCGCTGAAGAGTGGCATCAGGTCTTTAGCACGGTTGAACTCTGGCGAGAGACCATTTTTGTGCTCAAGATGAATAGCCAAGCTTGGAATCATAACAACATCGTCTTCGATGTTGACCAGCCTGGATTCTACCTTGTTTCCTACCTTGACCAGCACACGGCCGGCAATACCCAAAGGACGATCAAACCATGTGTGGTCAAGCATGCCGCCGTATGCCTCGGTGTTCAGACGAAGCGAGTTACCCTCACCAGTAAGCTCTGGCTGAGCTTTTACCTTGTAAGTTGGAGAATCGCCGTGAGCAACGGCAAGTTGGAAGTGATAAGGCGCATCGGCGTTTGAGGTTTGGGCATCGCGGTACTTCTCGCCAACTTTCCAGGCAACAATTGAAGAATTATTGCGCGTGGTAAAGTAAGAGCCGCCTGGCTGAATGTCCCAGGAAGATCCCTCGGAGAGGTACGTAAAACCATTCTCTAGCAGGTACTCTTTGATGGTTTGCGTGGTATGAAACATAGAAGGGCTCTGCTTAATAAAAGCAAGAAGCTCCTCAGAAAGAGCAAGTGACTCGTTTAAATCAGACATGCGTAAAACCTTTCATAGAACTGTGTTGCACCCAACAGCCTAGCACGCATTTTTGGTGAGGCGTCCACTTTCTAGAAAATGACGCAAAGAATACGCGCTTCAGGGTAGATACTTATATGTTGAACTAATTCTCACCCACCAAAGCGAGAGTGTATGGATATCAATCAAGCTATTGAGCACGCTAATGCGTTTGTCATACCTGGACTTCTTGTTGATGATCAGTCCATCATCGGCGAGGTCAACAAAAACTGTGACGCTATTAAAACGCTGCTTGATGCCTGGAAGGAAGCTCCTCTGGGCCAAGAGCCTGTAGAGTTTTCTGTCATTCAGCAGCTTGCTGATAGAACGCGCTCGCTCTGCGATACCTACGGCGTGGAGAGGCTCAGAAATCATCGAGGCGTTGGCCTTTCTCGCGGTCTTTCCAACGACGACCTTGCGGCTGCCGTTGCAAAGATGCAGCGTCGCCGTCCTAAGGCCGTCTTTAAAACCGCAGGTCCTCTTCTTAACGACTTGCAAATTGCGTATGTCGAGAAGAGCGTTTCTGGCACGGTGCTAGGCATTGATATTGAGACTACCTCGCGCTTCCCTGAGCTGGGATACATTGTTAACGTGGGCTTTGAGTTCTGGAATCTTGGTCGCAACACCGTTGCCGTAGAGCCTCACACCGCCTACTTTGGCATCCCAGAGATGTACAAAGAAAAGGGTGTCCCGCTTGCCGATATTCACCAGATTACCTGGAAAGATGTTGAGGGCAAGAAATCCTTTAGAGACGATAAAAAAGCCCAAGAGGCGCTGCTGGCAACTATGAAGAAGATTCCTTTTATGGCGCATAACGCTGCCTTTGAGGATTCTTGGTTCATGTTCAACATTGACGGTTACGCAGAAGCCAGAAAAGCAGGCAAGATTATTGTTATTGACTCCCGCGACATCTGCCGTCGCTTGGACCCAGAGATTAGGTCTCTTCCGCGTGAGTCTTCCCCTGCTGCACTTGAGAACTGGGCACGTCGTAGGCATACGCTTGCAGCAGACGAGAAGGAACGTCACCTAGGACTTGAAGACGTAGACCTTATGATCCGCACCGTACAAGCAGAGTTTGCAGACCACAATATGTTTGAAGACTAGGCAACGTTGTCGGTCACCTGTGTTCAAGCGTTATACTAAAGAGTGCATAAACTAGATTTTCTCGCTAGAAAATAACTGCCAAGGAGGAGTTTTGTCAGAGAAGCAGGTAAGAGTACGTTTTGCACCATCCCCAACAGGCAAGCTGCATATCGGAGGTGCACGTACTGCTATCTATAACTGGGCTTTTGCTCGCGCAAATGGTGGCAAGTTTATTCTTCGTATTGATGACACAGATCCTACGCGCTCAACTGAAGAGAACACTCAGATTATTCTGCGCGCTATGAAGTGGCTTGGTCTTGATTGGGACGAGGGTCCCGATAAGGGCGGCGATTGTGGTCCTTACAGCCAGACTGAGCGCCTTGACCTGTATCGTGAGGCAGCAAATAAACTGCTGGCAGAGGGTAAGGCATACCCTTGCTTCTGCACGCCAGAAAAGCTTGCTGAAGACAAGAAGGCAGCTGAGGAGCGCCACGACCCCTTCCAGGGCTATCAGCGTACCTGCAGAAACATTGATCCTGCAGAGGCTCAGCGCAGAATTGACGCCGGCGAGCCTTATACCATCCGCATCAAGGTTCCTCTGGACCGCGGCGATGTCATTGTCCACGACGCTGTTCACGGAGACGTAACCTTTAACGCTCGCGAGCTTGATGACTTTATCATCTTCCGCTCCGATGGCACCCCAACTTACAACTTTGCTACCGTTGTTGATGATGCTGGCATGGGTATCACCCACATTATTCGTGGCGATGACCACCTGTCCAACACGCCTCGCCAGATTATGGTGTACGAGGCTCTGGGCGCACCTGTTCCAACCTTCGCTCACATCTCCATGATTTTGGGCCCTGACGGCAAGAAGCTCTCCAAGCGCCATGGTGCAACCTCTGTTGAGGAGTATCGTGACCAGGGCTATCTTGCAGATGCCTTTGTCAACTACCTGGCCCTTCTCGGCTGGTCGCTTGATGGCGAGACAACCATTGTTCCTCGTGACGTTTTGGCGTCTCAGTTCTCTTTGGATCACGTTTCCAAGAACCCTGCTAAGTCCGATCCAGAGCGTCTGAACTGGATTAATGCAACCTATCTTGCCAACATGGACAACCAGACCTTTGCAAAGACGGTTCTGATTCCAGAGCTTGTGAGCGCTGGTCTTGAGCCTGTTCAGGGTAGTGCTACTGACGCAGAAGAGATTTACGCAACTCGTCCAGGCTGGTATGACCTGCTTTCCGAGATTCTTCGTCCTCGCACCACCGTAAGCCCAGACGTCATTGAGAAGTCACGCTTTTTGTATGAGGGTGCAAACGTCACCTTTGACCAGAAGAGTGTTGAGAAGGGTCTTACCAAAGACGCTGCTCAGAGTGCTACCGTCCTTGCGGCTGCAAAGACTGCTCTTGAAGGTGTTTCTGAGGACGAGTGGAAGGCTGCAGCAATTGACGCTGCCCTTGAGGTGCTTCCAGATCAGCTTGACCTTAAGAAACGCATTGTCTTCCAGTCCATTCGTGTTGCTGAGTGTGGCAACATGGTCTCCCCTCCTCTTGGAGAGTCTATGGAGCTTCTTGGTCGCGAGGTTTGCCTTGCTCGCCTTGACCGCGCTCTGGAGCTTTGCAAATAACGCGTGAATGCGTGCCTGCCGCGTATTCTTCCAAGCGTAAGTGGGTATCAAAAGTAAAACCACACAAGAGCTGTAAAACAGATGGTTTTGCAGCTCTTTTATCGTTATCGTTTGTTTAGTTTTGGAGTAACTATGATTTCTATGTCTGCGTTTGAGGTCCTAGGCCCCATTATGGTGGGTCCTTCTTCCTCGCACACAGCAGGAGCCTTGCGCATTGCCCTGGTTGCACGCTCGCTTGCACCAAAGCAGCTGGAGCGCGTTGAGTTTTGGCTCTACAACTCCTTCTCTCATACCCACCTTGGTCACGGCACCGATTACGCTCTGATTGCAGGCATCTTAGGCCTTGCTCCAGACGACACGCGCGTCCGTGAAGCGCTCACCTTGGCAGAAGAAGCCCACCTCAACTACAGCGTTATTGAAAAGGGTGACGACGAGACCCTGCATCCAAATACCGTAGAAATTCACCTCTACGGTGCAGATAACGTCCACGTCTCCGTTATGGGCGAGTCCGTTGGCGGCGGCCGCATTCGCATTTCTGGCGTTAACGGCGTACGCATTCGCATGTCTGGTGATATGCCAACTATCTTTGTTTCACATCGCGATAAACCCGGTGTTCTTGCAGCTCTCACCACCATTTTGGCTACGCAGAACATCAATGTTGCAACCATGCGCACCTTCCGCTCGGAGCGCGGTGGCTTTGCACACACCGTCTTTGAGATTGACGAGCCCATTGAGCAGAAAGTCCTGGACCTCTTCCAGCTGGCACCTCACGTTTCATATGCCGCGCAGGTTTCCATTCCAGGAGCCGCTCCTCAGGTCACAAACGACGTGCTTTCCGGAGCGTTTGACAACGGCGCAGATCTTCTCGCCAGATGCTCTAAAACGGGAGCCTCCATTGGCCAGATTATGCGTCAGCGCGAGAAGGACCTGCGACCAGATGCAGACGTAGACGCCGAGATGGCTCACGTTCTAGAAATTATGCGCGACGAGGTTCACGACACCATCAAGACGCCTCGTCAGTCCATTGGAGGCCTGCTCAACGGCCAGGCCAAGACCGTAGCAAACACCCCAGCTGCAATCTCCAGTGCACTTATGGGCGCCACGCAGACTCGAGCCGTTGCCTACGCTATGGCCGTGCTTGAGCGCTCAGCAACCATGGGCGTTATTGTTGCCGCTCCTACTGCAGGCGCTTCTGGCGTTGTACCGGGATCGCTTATCTCGGTAGCAGAAGAGATTGGTGCCACCGACGAGCAGGTTATTTCTGCGCTTTGGAATGCAAGCGCTATTGGAGCCATTCTAACCACCAACGCAAGTGTTTCTGGCGCTGAGGGCGGCTGCCAGGCAGAGGTTGGATCTGCTGCTGCCATGAGCGCATCTGCACTGACCGAGCTCTTGGGTGGCACTCCTCAACAGTGCTTGGACGCTGCTTCCATTGCTATCTCTAACCTCCTAGGTCTGGTCTGTGACCCTGTCAGAGGACTGGTTGAGTATCCTTGCCAGGATAGAAACGCCATTGGCGTAGCTGCGGCCGTAAGCTCTTCTCAGCTTGCTTTAGCCGGTGTTGGTAACCCAATTCCGTTTGATGAGGTTGCTCATGCTATGGCAGAAGTAGGCGCTGCACTTCCCGTTTCTCTCAGAGAAACAGCTAAAGGCGGTCTTGCTGCTACTCCAAGCGCCCCTACTGCTTGCGCAAGTTGCACCGGTTGTGCCCCTCTTGACCAGGTACTTATCGATGCAGAACGTATGCTTAGCGCAAATAATAGAGACGTTCCTTGCGCTTAGAGATGCGTTTTGTATAATATTTTTTGCTGCAAACAGAATTTCTTGAAATTATTGCTTGCATCTCTGACGAGTCTCCTTTATAGTTATTTCTCGCGCTGATGCGCACGGATGACATCTTGGGATATCGTCTAGTGGTAGGACAGCGGATTCTGGTTCCGTCAACGGGAGTTCGACTCTCTCTATCCCAGCCATGTCCTCCCAGTCATACATGGCCCGTTCGTCTAGCGGTTCAGGACGCCGCCCTCTCAAGGCGGAGATCACCAGTTCGAATCTGGTACGGGCTACCAAATGTTCAAGGACTTCTTCGGAAGTCCTTTTTGTTTATCTCAACACCACTTTTGCTTCTATCGTAAAATAGACCAGTCTGTTCAAAGCGACTGTCACACCCAGCCGTGTGACCCAGAAGTATAAGAATTTTTACTAACACCTTGATTGGATCAGGATGTGGCTTGAGTTCTTCCAAAGTGCAGTTGTAATTGTTGCCCTGCTCTATGTGCCAGGCGTCATTTTGCTACACGCCTCCGGCATGCCTAAGCCTTGGGCTCTTGTTACCGCTCCTTTAGTAAGCTGCGCACTCTACTTTATTGAGGGAGAAATCTTTAGCGCGGCCAACATCCCTGTTCCCTTAGCCGTGATGGTTCTTGTCCCCTTGCTTGTTGCAATCCTGGTCAATGGCTACGTTTTTTATGTTGCCCCAAAATACAAAGAAGACCACAGGGACGAGAAACCCGTTAAACCCAAAGCAAAACGCACTAGCAAGCAATCAACTTGCCACACGCCGTCATTTATCTGTGAAGAACTTCCCTTCTGGATGCCTTTTCTATACGTTGCAGTTGGCCTTCTTACCGTAGGACTTCTTTTCTTACCCACCCTGCCCTCTGCCAGCTCTTTTGTTCAGGGTTGGGACATTGTGCATCACTTAGATGTCACACAAGCAATGATTGAGTCTCAAAAATACTCATCTATCCACTATGACTTCTACAGCACCGTAGAAGCTTCAATTACCCCTTGGGAGCCGGGTACTTCAGGATTTTATCCTTCTGGCTGGAACATCATTGTTGCTTTAACAACACAGCTTGTTTCTACAACCGTTCCTATTGCCGGTAATGCGCTCAATTTTGTAAGTGCTGCGATTGTCTTTCCGCTCTCAATCTGCTCGGTTATTGCAAAAGTTCTTCCTAAGCATCGCATTGCGCTTGTGAGCGGCGCTTTTGTTTGCCTAGCATTTTTTGTTTTTCCTTGGTCGCTTTTAATCTACGGACCAATTTTCCCTAACACTGTGGCCTTCTGCGTAATGCCTTCTATTTGGTGGGTTTTTATGCAAATGACTCGCTCAAAGACTCCAAAACACGATCTTATCTGGCTTATTGCCATTTTTATTCTTGGCTGCATTACCCTCTTTATCTTGCATCCTTCTACGATTTTCTCGTCAATTGTTGTTCTTCTGCCTTGGAGTTTTGCACGCATTGGAGAGTCAAAGCGCCGAGTTGTTCTCTTTGGAAAAAGAATTAAGCCAGTCACGCTCGCATATGCATTCTTTATCTTTGCGCTGGTTATTTGGTCTGTTTTCTACTACGTTTTGATTGTTCGAGGCGTGGCTCTCAATTTCTGGTGGAGCGCCTACTCTAGCCTGCAAGATGCTATTTTGCACGCCCTTGGCATGGACTTTATTGGACAGTCGTACGCAGGTGGAGAGCTTGTTTCTCCACAACCGATACTTTCAATCTGTGTGCTTGTAGGCGCTGTATGGACGTTTAAGCACAAGCAGGCTCGATGGATGGTATCTGCCTTTATGTACCTGTCTATACTCTGCATTTTTATTATTACGTTTGACGTTCCTCTGAAGGGATATCTCTCAGGATTTTGGTATACCGATCCATTCCGCATTGCGGCAAGCTGCGTCATTATGGCAATTCCACTAGCAGCGCTTGGCCTGGCAACTCTTGCCGAAGCTGCGCTGGAAACGTTTGCCTCCTGGAGAGAAAAAGCTTCTCAGGCTCAGACCAAAGCTCAGACCTGCGTCTTTTGTACTGTTTGGGCTAAACCTCTGATTGCTGGCGCAGTTATTGCGTGTGTAATTGTGCTCAACTATGTGGTTCCTATGCCAAACCTTAAATCGGAAGAGCCAATTCCTGCTGCTCTTGCGTTTAAACAGGCTTCCGAGAAGGCCTATGGTGATCACTACATTTTGACATCAGAGGAACTTGAGTTTTTGCGTCGCGTAGAGCTTACCGTTCCTGCGGGCGCCGTTATTGCAAACCTACCTCAAGATGGCAGCCTCTGGGCATATGGAACTAACGACTTACACGTGCTCTGGCGCTTCCCTAACGGCTATGACGCCTCAGAACGTCCTGCAAGCGCAATTCTTCGCAAACGTCTTAATCGCATTGTCAGCGACCCTGAGGTGCTTCAGACAGCACATGACCTTAACGTGCAGTACGTCCTTATTCTGAACAACGTTGTTGATTATTCCAACGCTGTTACCAGTACCTACAAACCTGGAACCTTCAGAGGTATCACGCAAATAACAGACACCACCCCAGGTTTTGAGGTGGTGCTGGAAGAAGGTTCTATGAGGTTATACAAGATTACCTTGTAAGAACACTACGCCTGGAGTGCGGAAACTGCGTCCTTAAGCTCCTGAACACGGTCAGTTGCTTCCCAGGTAAAGTCTGGGTCTTTGCGGCCAAAGTGACCATATGCTGCTGTCTTAGAGAAGATAGGACGACGCAGCTTAAGGTCTCTAATAATGGCACCTGGACGAAGATCAAAGACCTTCTCGATAGCCTGCTCAATTACAGCATCGTCAACAATGCCAGTGCCAAAGGTATCAACCATGATAGACAGTGGATGAGAAACGCCAATGGCATAGGCAAGCTGAACTTCACACTTCTTTGCAAGGCCTGCTGCTACAACGTTCTTAGCAACCCAGCGAGCGGCATATGCTGCTGAGCGGTCAACCTTGGTGCAATCCTTTCCGGAGAAAGCACCGCCACCATGACGGCCCATGCCACCGTAGGTATCAACAATAATCTTTCTGCCGGTAAGACCAGTATCTCCCATAGGTCCACCAACAACAAAGCGACCAGTTGGATTAACGTAAATGTCAGCGTTGTCCCAAGCAATGTTGACCTCACCCATAACAGGAGCAATAACGTGGTCAATCATGTCCTGCTTGATAACGGACATGTCCTCAATCTCTGGGGCATGCTGCGTGGAGACAACAATAGCGGTGACCTCAACGGGTTTCTCGTCCTCATAGCGAACGGTAACCTGAGTCTTGCCGTCTGGACGCAGATACTCAACCTCGCCAGACTTACGCACTTCTGAGAGACGCTGAGCCAGGCGCTGAGCCAGGTAAGCTGGCATTGGCATCAGAACATCGGTCTCATCGGATGCAAAGCCAAACATCATGCCCTGATCACCTGCGCCGATAAGATCAAGCGGGTCAGTGGTGCGTCCTGCTTGTGTGTCATAGGACTGGTCAACACCCTGGGCAATATCTGGGCTCTGCTCATGGATAAGGCTCAAAACGCCGCAGGTCTCGCAGTCAAAACCATACTTAGCGCGGTCGTAGCCAATATTTCTGAGGGTATTACGAACAATCTCCTGGACATCAACGTAAGATTGAGTGCGGATCTCTCCAGCTACCACAATAGTTCCTGTAGTAGCAAAGGTCTCACATGCACAACGAACGTTGTCCAAGCAAGCTGGAACACCACTTGGAGAAACGTATCCACGCTCTTCAAGCTCTGCCTCTTTTGCCAGGATTGCATCAAGAATTGCGTCAGAAATCTGATCGCAAACCTTGTCTGGATGTCCCTCTGTAACACTTTCTGAGGTAAACAAATAGTTTTTGTGTGCCATGAACTGTCCTTTCACGCATGGCTTCTCTGCGTATGCAGAATATTTGCGTTCTTCTACGCGCAACCACTATTACTATACCCATGGTTAACTCTTTTGAGCAGTAGCTCTTAAGAAAATTTGAAAAAAGAGCACCACAAGGGCGCTCTTTAAATAGCATAGTTAACCTGGAATTATGCAAAAATACGTATGATCATCCATCTATTCCAATACCAGCAAGCGTCAAATCAAGAAGCTTCTGTGCAAGCTCATCAGAACCCTCAGCACCACGGCGCTCGCCCATTAAGCCAATAGCCGAGAGAACCAAAGCTCCTGTAATAGAACAAGCAGCAAGCCTAGAATCAACGCTTTGACGAATAAATCCCTGCAATTTTCCCATCTCTAGCTGATTAGCAAGGAGAACAACCACGCGGGAAAGCGGCCCCTCAATGTTGGTAATAAGCGCCTGCTCAGAGCTTGCAAGCTTATTAATCAAAGCCAAAACAAGTGGCGAGTCAGGAAGAATATGTGAGGCCAGCTGAGCAATAATTGCATGAAGGGTTTCTTTTGAAGCAGGCTTATTGCCAATAGTGCGTGCAATATCTTTTGCTAACTCGTCAACACTCTCATCAAAGATTGCCTGCAAAAGGGCTTCTCTATCAGAAAAGTAATAATACAGCGCACCTTTTGAAAGACGAGCTCTATCAGAAATCTCACTCATTTTGAAGTTGGTATTTCCACGAGCAAGCATGAGCTTAGTTGTCTCGTGCATAATACGCTTACGTGTAGCTGCGCTTTTCTTAGTACGAGCCTCGGCACGAATATGAGAAATGGAAGGCGCTGGAGCTTCAGGTTCTTCTGCAGGCTGCTGTTCATAAGCATTATGGTGTATGACTTCTAACGTAATATAATCGCGCTTCTCGCCCATGAACTCCCCCATAAGACACTATCCGTCATATAAAATGACGCCTCTCTGATAATTTTTTATGCTTACTATACCGTTTTACCGAATCTAGAAAAATACAAAGGCCTTACTTTTTTATTGATTAAATCTGGCGCTCTTTATTATTTTTACCAATTACCCTGAGCAAGAATAGCGAGAAGATCTTCTTTTCTATTCTCCACTTGACCTGCTAAATAAAGCTCAAAAAGCTTACGTTGGTACACGCCCACAGCAGGTCCTGGCTGAAGCGAGAGCACTTCCATAATTTCTGCACCCGAAACGCACAACTCTTGTGGACGCTGAGCAATTCCCCGTTTTACCTCATGTAAGAGAAGGGTCCTCATAGCCTCAAGCGTTACCGCATAGCTACGATAAGGATTCGCCTTTGCCAGAGCATCTGCCTGCTTTAACGTCAAAAGGTCATACGCAAGAGCAATGCCGTCCGATTTACTTGCCTCGGCTAACAAGGCAACCATATGCCTAAGCGACGAGGTTGTAACGTCCACATCATAGTCATGCAATGCCACAAGAGCACAAACTTCATTACTCAAATGCTGTGATAGAGCTAAGCGCTTAAGCAAGGCTTTTGCTACGATTGCACCTTTTTCTGGATGGCCATAAAAATGACCTCTACCATCTGCGTCAACGCTAAACATTTCTGGCTTTGAAATATCATGCAGAAGCGCCGCCCACCTAAGAGCGGGAGTAGCACACCCTGCTGTAAGAGCCTCTGCTGCAGAGCATACCCGAGCAGTATGCTCCAGCACATCATAGGCGTGATACGGACTTCTTTGATCAAAATTTTGCAACGGTAAAAGCTCTGGAATTGCTACCGCTAAAACAGGAAAACCCAGCTTGATAGCATGGACAATATGGCCAGCCTCAACAATTTGAGCCACTTCCGAGCCAATGCGCTCAGATGCAACCTGAGAGAGTAGCAGCGCACACTCAGTAAGTGCCTGATGTGTCTTCTCCTCAATTGAAAACGAGAGTCTGCATGCAAACCGCAAGGCACGCAGCATACGAAGAGCGTCCTCTGTAAAGCGAACCTTAGGCTCCCCAACAGCGCGAATTACACGTACAGATAAATCTTCTTGACCGCCATAAAGATCAAGCAATCCCCTCTTTGGGTGATATGCCATTGCATTAATAGTGAAGTCTCTACGAGCAAGATCTTCCTCTATACGAGAGACAAACTGCACAGAATCAGGACGACGACCATCAAGATATTCTCCGTCACAGCGATACGTTGTGACCTCAATAGGATGCTTCTCAACAAGAGCAGTGACAGTTCCATATGCAATACCTGTTTCATGCACAGGAATGTCTGCAGCTACAAAAGCTGCTTTACTCTGCTGCCACGTAGCTGAAGTTGTGATGTCAATATCATGGGCAAATGAGCCGCGTAGGGCGTCTCGTACCCAGCCGCCTACAATCCACGCCTCAAATCCGGCATCTTCAAGAACTTCTAATGCACGCAACGCGTAGGTGGGAATCTGTAAATTCACAGGGCGAGAAAGACATGGTAAAGAGCCGTTTTTCTGTATGCTCATGGCCATTCCTTCCGCAGTTGCTGATGGAAAAAGTATACATCCTTCACACGTCATTCACATCCTTTCTGCGGTTTTTAAAAGACAAACATTTGTTCCAAATTTTTCTTTACATCTTTCCCATTCGTGATAGTCTAAGTATACGAACAGACGTTCTATTTTCAAGTAGAAAGTTGCTTCCATGGATACTCTTGATAAACTCACCATACTTGCAGATGCAGCCAAATTTGACGCGGCGTGCACCTCTTCTGGTGTAGATAGAGATCCGCAGGCAGGAAAGATAGGAATGGCCTCAGCTGCCGGCTGTTGTCACTCATTTACTCCTGATGGACGTTGCATTACGCTACTAAAAGTTTTGCTTTCTAATGCTTGTTGCTATGACTGTGCTTACTGTGTCAATAGGTCGTCCGCACAGACCAAGCGTGCCACCTTTACACCACAAGAATTAGCAGAGCTCACCGTAGATTTCTATAAAAGAAATTACATAGAGGGGCTCTTTCTTTCCTCAGGTGTTATAGGATCGCCAGACCACACCACAGAACTCATGATTGAATGCCTCTCCTACCTTAGGAATGAGTTGCTGTTTAACGGCTATGTTCATGCAAAAGTAATTCCCGGAACAGATCCAGATCTTATTGATGCTATTGGCCGCTTAGCAGATAGACTCTCCGTCAATCTGGAATTACCTAGCTCAACCTCACTTACTAAACTTTGCCCTCACAAAAATGCCGAAACAGTTACTAAACCTATGTCTTTCATTCACCGCTTGCGCGTCTCTGAAGAAAGGCAATTGCTTGAAGCTAAAAATGCATCAAAGGGCATTGTGAAGTCTGCTGGCAAATCTAAAGGCATTGTTATTCCTACTCAGAAACAAATCATAAGAGAAGGTTTAGCTCTACGTTCCAACTGCTTAAAGAACACGTTTATGCGTTCATCAAGGGTATCTTCGGGCAAGAGGTCCTTCTCGCCTGCTGGGCAATCAACGCAAATTATCATTGGAGCTTCTCCAGAATCGGATAATCAAATATTGCACTTGTCTCAAGCGCTTTACCAGCAATTTGAGTTAAAACGAGTATTCTTTTCTGCCTATATTCCTGTTATAGAAGACAATCGTCTTCCTGAGTTGGACACTCCTGTTCCCTTACGTAGAGAGCATCGTCTTTATCAGGCTGATTGGCTTATGCGCTACTATGCGTTTTCTCCTGATGAGTTGGTTTCTCCAGAAGCACCTTGGCTTGATTTAGAAATTGATCCAAAGCTTGGGTGGGCGCTGGCACATCTTAATCAATTTCCTGTAGAGATTATGGATGCTCCACTAGAAATACTTTTACGAGTGCCCGGTATTGGCCCTACCGGTGCACGAAGAATTATTGCCGCAAGAAAACAATCTCGTCTCACCTTTGATGATCTTAAACGGCTGGGAATACAGCTCAAACGATCACACCATTTTCTCACCTGCTGTGGCGTAAGAGATGCCTCAGCCCCACTTGACCAAGAATTGATTAAACAGAGGGTAATTGCTGATGCCAAAGCAAGTTCGTACAACAAAACAAGACGTCGTATTGAGTCCTCTCAACTCAGGCTCTTCTGATCAGAGCGTAGAGCTTGTCTCGCTTGTTCAGAGGCTTACAAGACTCTCCAAGCCTCAGAAGGTTGTTATCTCCTGCAATCCAAGCTTAGAAGGCGTTGTAGGGGCTGTAGGGCTCACCTATCTCTCGCATGCTAACCCGGCACACGTACGTCTTGTTAGAGAAAGCTTTTGTCAGCCTAGTCTTGGGGAGCATGTTCTCTGTGGACCAGACCCCTCTGATGACTCAGTAGTAGCCTTGGCTAAACGAGTTCTAACTGGACTAGAGAAGAGAGTAGGCACAAGAGAAATAACACGTCGCATTGTTTTGGCATGTGCTTCAGATGCTCATACTATGCCGGAGATTGTGCATCGATACATTCGTCTTGCATTCTCCTATGGTGTAGGAGCTCTTGAAGATATTGCAGACCCAACCGTGGCAGAGTTTAATGCACTGGCTAGGCAGGTAGAAACTGAGCGAGAGCACACACGTCAATTTGTTCGATTTTCTCGCATGTCAGACGGCTCTTTTATGTCTGTGTTTCAGCCTAATGCAAACGTAGTACCACTAACCTGCAATTACTTTGTCAAACGAATGAGTACAGAACGGTTTTTTATTGTTGATCCAGCTCACCATATAGTCAGTTTTTATGCACCAGAAATGAAAACTTTTGGAACCATTCAGCTTGATGACGCTTCTTTAGAAGAGCTGCTCTCTAGAACAGACCTTGCAACTGATGAGAAATACGTACAAGCCATGTGGAGGCGCTTCTACGAAGGAGTTGGTCTAGAAGGTCGCGGACCTGCAGAAAGAGGATACGACTTGCGCGCTCATTGGATGCCAAAGCGTGTATGGCAAGGACTCCCTGAGCTTACCGCAACCACAAGTGCAGAAGCTGCGCGTAGCCAAGGCGTACCCGCTCGCTATCAGGGACGAGAAAACAGAAAGGATGTGCATCATATAGAACAGAAACAGGCGTTTAACCAAGAGCTTACCTCTGGGCTGTAAGGTTGCTACTCAAGAAGACTTATAACAAAAAAGCGCCCAGCAAAGCTGGACGCTTATCAGTTCAAATGAAATGACTAAGACTTAGTCAAGATCGTTGAAGTCACCAGCTGCAGGTGCAGGTGCAGAAACCTGAGTCTGCTGTGCTGCAGGCTGTGCAACATTCTGGGAACCAGTTGGAGCGTTGTTGGTAAGAACAGTCTCTGGGAAGACAGAGTCTGCATCATCCAGGAAGTGCTGAAGGAGCTTACGGTACTCAGCGCGGAAGTCCTCACGGGACTGCTTGAGGCGATCAATCTCATCAAGCTCAGTCTGCTTCTCTGCAAGAGCCTGACGGATAACCTCACGAGCCTTCTGGTCTGCCTCATTGCGGATGCGCTCAGCGTTTGCACGAGCGTCTGCAACAAGCTTATCTGCGCTCTGCTGAGCAACGATGAGGACCTGAGAAATCTGGTGCTCGGATGCAGCGATAGCAGCTGCGTTTGTCTCCTCAACAGAAGGAACGCTTGCGTTCTCCTCAAGGTTTGCAACCTGAGCCTGTGCTGCAGCAAGCTGCTGCTCAGTGCTGGTCAGACGGCCCTTAAGGTCAGCGATCTTTTGAAGCATTGCATCAACCTCAGAAGAGAGCTGCTCAAGAAATGCGTCAACTTCCTCTGGATTGTAGCCGGTCTCAGCAGGAGAGAATGTCTGCTGCTCGATGTCTGCTGGTGTGATTGCCATCTTTGTTCCCTTTCAGTCTGCGAGTAGACGTACCACACATCATAACTACTCAGTTTGTAATTAAAGACAAACTAGTTTCCTATATTAGTATAAGGCCCAGCGTCGAAATGGCCAAACGTTCCACAAGATTAAGCACAAAAAGCGCAATAATAGGTGAGAGGTCAACGCCGGAAATTGGAGGAATAGCCCGTCTAAACACACTGAGATATGGCTCAACAATTTTGCCAATAGCCTCAAGAATGTTCTTAACCGAATCATTTGAAACGGTAATCCAAGAGGACAGGCACCATACCACAATGCAGACGCTGTAAATCCTAAACAAGGTATAGAGTGCGTTTAAAACATAATACGAAAACACAAAAACCTCCAGTTACCTGGTAATCTCGCCCTCATCAGCAAGCTTGTCAAGATCAGCCTGCGTCAAAGAGACGCCATGAGGAAGTACAACAAAAACGCGGTCAGCAACTTCTTCAACAGCGCCATCAAGGCCATAAGAAAGACCAAAGCTGAAGTCCAAAATTCTCTTAGCAACCTCGATGTTGGTGTTCTTAAAGATAAGAACAACTGGCTGACCAGTACGAACACGGCGAACTACCGACTGAACATCGTCGTAAGAAACAGGACGAAGAACATATGGTGGCAGCTGTCCAGAATAGCTTGTACGGCTCACAGGACGAAGACCAATATCACCAGGAGTTGGCAGATTTGGGCTTACGGCGTGCTCGTAAGAAGGAGTGTATCCAGAGGGCTCCTGACGAGATGCATACGCAGAAGCACGGGAGCGCATATCCTGCTGAGGATTATAAGAAGCAGCTGGATTGGTGCTAATTGGCTTTCCAGAGCGCGTGTAAACAGAAACGCTTTCTGCCTCTGGTCTGGATGGATTGCCCAGGAGCCTATTAGAAGAACCTTGCTGTGCGCGGTCATCGTAAGAACGAGGAGAAGCTTCGTCTACCTCGTCGTAACCTTCGTCGCCGTAATACTCATCGTCGTAGTACTCATCGTCCTGACCACCACGAAGCTTTGCTCTTAGCGTATCAAGAATGCTCATCATTGTGCCTTTCTGTAACGCACGTAACTTCTTACTACTGTATCAAAAACTTGCAACTATTTTAGTGCCCACTCAACGCATAGGCTGGATCAAACAATACTCGACCCAGGCGAATAGTAGTAGAACCCTCTTCAATGGCATACGTAAAGTCATCACTCATGCCACAAGAAAGAACATCTAACTTCAAACCAACTTGCTCTCTCAGCTTGTCACGCAATTCTCTAAGTCCTGCAAACGTCCTCTTAGCGCGCTCTGGATCATCCTTTGGCGCCATAGTCATAAGTCCCACAACGGAAATATGAGGAAGCTCAACAATCCTTTGGATAGACTCAGATACCTCTTCTGGCGAGAAACCCGATTTTGAGGCTTCAGCGGAAACGTTTACCTCAAGTAGCACAGACTCCTGAGCGTCCTTTGCTTCTGCACGCTTTGAAACCGCTTCTGCGAGGTGCTCAGAAGAAATTGAATGAATGTAGCGAACCTTGCCAACTACCTGGTTAATCTTGTTCTTCTGAAGATTACCAATCATGTCAAACGTTATTTCAGACGCAAAAGGAGTTTCAGATAAACAGGTCAATTTGTGTGTCAGCTCTTGTGGGCGATTCTCGCCAAAAACCCTATAGCCCGCCTTATAAGCTGTAAGAACAGCCTCAACAGGAACCGTTTTGGAGACGGCCACAATTTCAATCTCAGAGACACTTCTGCCGGACTTTTCTGCAGCATCCGCTACAAGCGACTCAATCTGAGCTTTGCGAGCCTTTATAAACTCAAGATATTCGTCTGAATCGTACGTCATAGCCATCATCTCTTGCGGTGAATACATCAACATCTTACGTAAACGTTTAACGACTTTTTTATAGACCTAAACGCCTTCTCCGATAGCGCTAAACGTCTTCTACCCTACTTTGACGCCATGTAAGCAACGGCCGCGTGTCTTCCGCACTTGCCATGCTCTGCACGGTACGAGAAAAACCTCTCAGTTGTAGAGGCTGTCGAGTCAGTAACCTCTTCAATAGCCGACTCTCGTACACCAGCATCTACCAGTGCAGCTCTGACAGCATATCCAAGATCTAAGTACCTCTCGCCAGATGCGCGGTCTACAACGCCGGAGCCAAACTCTTTTGAGAACATCTGAATGAGCTCAGGTGAGACCTCGTAATCAGCGCTGCCAATATGCGGGCCAATATAGGCCTTGACCTCGGAGGGTGTGGAGCCAGTTGCCTGGCAAAGCGCCTCGGTTGTGCGCGCAGAAATGCGGGCAATTGTGCCTTTCCAGCCAGAATGCGCTACCGCAAATCCACCGGGAGCCACAAGAATTACCGGCACGCAATCAGCAAATGCCAACATCACAGGCGTATTTTGAACGGTACACACGATAGCGTCTGCTCCAGCCTCAGCCTCAGTTTTAGCCTGCTCAAAAGCCTCGGGTGTATCAGAAGTCAGGCAGACAACGTTGCTTCCATGTACCTGATGAGGAATAAGGAGTTGAGAGAAGAACTCTTTTGCCCCAAGAGTCTCTAAGACTAGCTGGCGATTCTTTTGCACCTGTTGCAGATTGTCTCCGCATCTGCTGCCCAGATTGAGGGAGCTAAACTCCCCTTCTGAAAAACCACCTGTACGCTCGGTAAATGCGAGCGTGACCCCGCATGGAACCTCAGGATCCATGAGCAGGGTCACGCCGTGTAAGCACTGTCTATTCAGCGCGCACATATTTAGATGCGGCTACGCTTAAGGAAGTCTGGAATATCAAACTCTTTCTCATTAGAAGAGTTATTGGTGCGAGCAGGCTGTGGCTGAGCAGTCACAGGACGAGTTGGCTGTGGCTGAGCAGGACGGCTTGGACGGCTGACGCTCTGAGTGTTCAGAGTTGGAAGCTGCTGCTGAACGTTAGAGTCATTGAAGCCAGTTGCGATAACAGTTACGCGAACTTGATCGCCCAGGGACTCATCAACAACAGTACCAAAGATGATGTTAGCGTCAGGGTCAACGTTCTTAGCAACCAGGTCAGCTGCCTCGTTAATCTCCTGAATACCAAGATCTTTATTGCCAGCAATAGAGAGAAGAACGCGAGTTGCGCCCTCAATAGAGCTCTCAAGCAGGCGGCTAGAGATTGCCTCAGTTGCAGCATCAGCAGCGCGGTTATCACCAGCAGCAATACCAATGCCCATCATTGCGCTACCTGCGCCCTTCATGATGGTGCAGACGTCTGCAAAGTCGAGGTTGATCAGGCCAGGAACAGTGATGAGGTCGGTAATACCCTGGGTGCCCTGGCATAGAACGTCATCAGCCATGCGGAATGCCTCAAGCATGGTGGTCTTCTTCTCAGAAAGATCAAGCAGACGATCGTTTGGAATAACAATGAGCGTATCAACGTTCTCGGAAAGAGTCTTGATTCCGTCAGCTGCAGAACCATAACGACGGCGACCCTCGAAGGAGAATGGCTTGGTAACAACGCCAACGGTCAGTGCGCCAACGTCATTCTTTGCAATATCAGCAACAACTGGAGCAGCGCCGGTACCAGTACCGCCACCCTCGCCAGCAGTGATGAAGACCATATCGGCGCCAGCAAGTGCTGCCTTGATCTCATCGCGGCTATCCTCTGCTGCCTCTTTACCAACCTCAGGGTTAGCGCCAGCGCCAAGGCCCTTGGTGATGTCAGTACCGATGTGAACCTTAATGTCAGCATCGGAGATTGCAAGTGCCTGTGCATCGGTGTTTACAGCAACGAACTCAACGCCACGGATGCCTTCTTCAATCATGCGGTTGACAGCGTTAGTTCCGCCGCCACCAACGCCAACAACCTTGATAACAGCAAGATAGTTGTTAAGGGTATCGGTGTCCTTAATCATGTCTTCCTCCTTGAGGCACGCTTGTGCCCGTTTGTCCCGGAGCGCGACTGCGCTTAGGCTACGTTTATGCGCTCGCAGAACCGCTGTATAAAACCCTAAACCTCAAGTTAAGGCTTACGCTTCATGCAAAGCGGGGTATATTTGCACAACTCACCCATGCAAGTCAAATAATATGTAGAAATTGTGAAGAAACCTGGTAAACGGTAGGAAAAATTAGTCTAACGGCGCGCGGTAATACCGCGTTTACCTACGAAACACCAGAGCCAGACTGAACGTTTCCGGTAGAAACACGCCTATACGTTGGGCTTGAAGGTGTTCTTACGTTCAAGTAGGTAAGCTCTCCTGGGAACTGCTTAAGCATTGCCAGAATCACTTTTTCTTTGTCTGCAATCTGTGTTGGAGAACCCAGGGCAACCTGTACACCATTGGTGAGGGTGACAGAAATCGCATCAACGCTACTAGCTGAATAGCTCACAATCTGTGAGGTAAGCTCTGACGAGAACGTAGACTGATATTGCATAACCGCTTGAATTTCTGCATCTGTTGCCGTGGTACCTGCTACCGGAGAAACCGTTGCAGGAACATCGGTAATAAGCAGCTCACCTTCTGAGGTTGCCTTCTCAAGCGCAACGGTGGCGGTAGTTTTTCCTTCTGGTACGTTAAGCTGATCTGCCTCTAGCCAGACGTTATTCTCGCCCAAATACCATGCAACAGGGCCAGAAGAAAGCGCCACTATGGCCGTAACCTTACGTTCTGTGATGGTGATGCGCAGCGTATTAGGGAACTGTCTCTCGTACGTTGCGGATGCCACCCAAGGATCTTTCTGGAGTTCTTCAGTGATAAGGGACTCGTCCATATTGAGCAGCGTTGTTCCCTCTTCTACTGCAATGAGCTTTTGGATTTGCTCGTTAGTGACGTGCTCCGTTGGCTCAACTTGAATGTTGGTAATTGCAAAGACCGAGGAAGAACGTAGGACGAGAAAAGCGATGCCAGCCAAAATGGCCAGACTCATCAAGACAATAAGAACCGTTCTAACTGCCTTAAACGATACTTTTCTGCTGTGTTTAATACGCTCGGCACGAGCCTGAGCAGCAGTTTTTGTAGCGTTATTTGGCTTTTTAGAAGAAATCTTTTTAGTAGAAGGCTTGGCATCAGAACCCACGGCCTCAACCTTTGGCTTAGGCTTAAAAGCCTTGCTCATAAAAGAAGGCTTGGTTGCCCCTGCCGCCTGAGTAGTTCCAGACGATAAAGGCTCCCTCTTTGTGCCCTTGCGGCGTGTTGGTTGCTTTGAAGTATCTTCTGCCATATCTTTCCTATGCCCCAAAACCCAGAAGTTTAACCTCTGGCTGAAGATCAATGTCAAACTTTTCTTGCACGGCATCGTGTGCTCTGCGCATGAGCGCAATAACGTCTGAAGCGGTGGCGTTGCCGGTATTTACAATAAAGTTTGCGTGAATATCGGAAATCTGTGCACCGCCCTCTGTGGCACCCTTAAGACCGCACTCTTCAATAAGTGCCCCTGCAGACCTGCTGCCTGGATTCTTAAAGACAGAACCGCAGCACAACTGTCCTGTTGGTTGTGTATTTCTCCTGCGCTGCAAAAGCGTGTCCATACCAAGAGCAACCTTAGGACGATTAGACGGTGTCAGCGCAAACGTTGCCTCAAGAATAATCTCGTCTGGCGCAAACGTGGTATAGCGATAACCCCATTCAATCTCAGAAGCGTCGTAGCGTACAAGACCCTTACCAGGCTTAAGTACCACGCAATCACGGACGGCTTTACCAATCCAATCATGCCTGGTACCTGCGTTCATAGAAAGCGCGCCACCAATGGTTCCAGGGATACCGGCACACATCTCAAGGCCAGAAAGACCTGCTTTCATAGACTCGTTGCAAACGCGTGCCGTAAGCGCACCTGCACCTGCAGTAATGAGGTTATTCTCGCCAACTGAAATGGTAGAGAGCTCATCGTCAAGCACAATAACGCAACCGTTGTAGCCCTTATCAGAGACAAGGATGTTTGAACCCTTGCCCAGAAGCACCCAATCAACTCGATTAGCTGCGAGCACCTCAAGCACGCGCACTAGCGCCACGTGGCTGTGAACGGCAGCAAAAAGCGACGCCTTACCGCCAATCCTGAAGGAGGTATGGTGGCTCAGCGGCTCATCTTGCTTAATTGTTGCATCAAGGGCCCCAGAAAGGCTTACATAGGCGTTAAACAAGCTCACAGCAGAGGTCCTAGTTGCTCTGAAGACGCTCTTTGAGTGCGCGGATAAACATTGGACCAATCTGAGTGACGTCTCCTGCGCCCTGAGTAATCAGCAGATCTCCTGGCTGAACCGTATCAAGAAGGTCGGCGATAAGATCGCGGCGAGAAGGGATATAGCGCACGTCAGGAACAGTATTGGCAGCCTGAACTCTTGAAGAGACGGTCTTGCCTGAGACGCCTGGAATAGGAAGCTCACCTGCGGAGAAGACATCCATGACGCGCAACACGTCAATGCCGTCAAATGCGTGAGCAAACGAATCTGCCAAGTCCTGTGTTCTGCTATAGCGATGTGGCTGGAAGACAACAACAACGCGCTTAAAACCAAGAGGAAGAGCTGCAGACATGGTTGCTGCAATCTCGGTTGGATGGTGACCGTAATCGTCTACAACGGTAATACCGTTGATGTCACCTACGTGTGTGAAGCGACGGCGTGCACCCTTGAACTGCGAAAGCGCTGCTGCGGCCTCCTCAAGATCAAAGCCAAGAGCATCAGCAACGGCAATTGCAGCGGTTGCGTTTGCAACATTGTGCTTACCAGGATTAGCTGGAAGTACCACAGAGATAGTCTGACCAGAAGGAGTCTTGATGGTAAGAGGATTCTCAATTCCAGCTTTTCTCTCCTCCTGCTTGCAAACAAAATCGCAGCTTTGATCAAAACCGTAAGTAACCACGTGCCTGCCGGTTGACTGAGCAAGCTCAACGTAATGAGGGTTATCGCCGTTGATAACAACGGTTTCTTCCTTATCAAGCAAGCTCATAAACTCACAGAAGGTCTTCTCGATATTCTCGAGAGAACCGTAGTGATCAAGGTGGTCTGCCTCAATATTGGTGACTACCACTACGTTAGGGTTAAGGAACATAAACGAACCGTCAGACTCGTCAGCCTCGCAGACAAAGTACTGGCCGTTTCCGTTTTTGCCGTTGGTGTCGTAACCCTCAACAACACCGCCAATCAAAAATGATGGATCGGCACCCAGCTTATCCAGCATGGTAGCAACCATGGAAGACGTGGTGGTCTTGCCGTGAGTGCCAGCAACAGCAATAGTCTTGAGGCCGCGTGAGAGATACGAGAGCATCTTAGCGCGAGGCCAAATAGGAATGGAAAGCTCACGTGCGCGAATGACCTCTGGATTTGTCTCTGGGATTGCGGTAGAGGTAACAATGACATCAGGCATCACAGCGTCAATAGTGGCTGCAGTGTGGCCGATACTTACCTGAATACCTGCATCTTCAAGCTCTCTAACATAATGCGAGCTCTTTAGATCGGAGCCGGTAACGGTGCAGCCGCGCTCGTGCAGAACAAGCGCAATTCCGCTCATACCTGCGCCACCAATTCCAATAAAATGTGCACGCGAGATGGTCTTCTCGCCCATGGAATCTGCCATAAGAGAGCCTTTCCAAGTATTGTTATCGTTTGAGTCTTGGACATACCAAGACATGTTTACTCTAACGCAAAACCGAATGTGTTATGCGCCACAAACGGCACTTTCCACAGCGTCAGCCACAAGAGATGCGGCGCTGCGCTGGTCAAGTGTAGCGGCTGCCTCGGAGAGCTTTTTGCGCTGGTCAGCATTATCTACCAGCTCAAACAAAGCTGTCGAGAAGGTCGTGGTGCCCACCTGGTTATCTGGCACCAGAATAGCTGCTCCCGCGTCCGACAACAGGTGTGCGTTAGTAGTCTGATGATCTGCTGTTGCCAGAGGGTACGGCACCAAAATGCTAGGGAGCTCAAGCGCTGCAATCTCGGCCACAGAAGATGCTCCGGAGCGAGAAACCACCAGATCAGCCGCAGCAAGGGTGGCGCCCATGTTGGAGATGTAGGGCTTAACCTCCCAGCGAGCAGCCTCCTCGTCAGAAAGCTTCATGAGCGAGACAACCTCGTCGTAGAGCTTCTGGCCTGTTGACTGAATGATGCGCAGGTTAGGACGGGAAAGAAGCTCCTGCTTAAGCGCAGCAAACGTCTCGTTGATACTACGAGCGCCCAAGCTACCACCAAAGATAAGCAGCAATGTCTGATTGTCTGCAATACCCAACTCTTGCCTCGAGGCGGCTCTGTCAGCAGAAAGAACACTCTTACGTACAGGATTACCGGTAACCACAATGGTGTCTTGAGCCTTTACGTGGCCCTCAAAAGCCTTGCGAGCCTCTGGGAATGCAATGCACACCTTAGCGGCTTTACCAGCAGATACTCGGTTAGCAAGACCGGTTACTGAGTTCTGTTCGTGAATCAAATAGGGGATGTGTAACTTTGCGCAAAGCTGAAGCAAAGGCAGCTCAACATAAGCGCCAAAACCAATAGCAACATCAGGTGCACCCTGCTCTTTGAAGCGCTTGTGCAGCTGCATCTTTGCGCGCTCAAGATTGTAAGCCGCGCTGATGAGCGTCCAAGGACGTCTGCGATCAAAGCCATTTACATGAATAGGTACCAGCTCAAATCCTGCCTCGGGTACCAGCGTACCTTCAAGCTTGTTGGGCTGACCGTAAAACGTAACCTGGTGGCCGCGCTCACGAAGCTCCTCAGCTAGAGCCAGAGCTGGGTTAATGTGACCTGCGGTTCCACCTGCAGCAATTGCAACAGAGAGTTTCTTCTGTTCTGCC
This sequence comes from Atopobium sp., assembly GCA_015258715.1. Classification (GTDB taxonomy): domain Bacteria; phylum Actinomycetota; class Coriobacteriia; order Coriobacteriales; family Atopobiaceae; genus Lancefieldella. The sequence continues at coordinate 58,730 of JABZHR010000002.1, read as the reverse complement.
ATGCAATCCATCTCCTAGAAATCAGCTATCGGCGAGGCCTAGTGTTACTTCCACGAAGCCTGTCTGATGCAGAAGGTCCCAAATCAATTCTGCGCCTTCCGGAGGCATCTGTCGTAATACGGCCTTGAGGGGCGCCGTCATCTCTTGAGCGCAAAACGCCTCGTGATGGGCGCGCGGAGCTTTGTGCGCTGCTCTTGGGACGAGAAGAACGTGGGAGTGGCGTGCCTACTCCTACCCCACCGTCAACCATGGTAAGACCAGCAAAACCTGGAGCATCAAAGGTATCTTGCTCTTCAGCTATGCTCCAAGACGCACGCTGCCTATCGTACTCGGTTTCTGGAAGCCTTGACTGCCTTGAAACAGACATCAAAAGTCCAACCATCAAAATACTAGACATGATGGTTGAGCCGCCGTATGAGATAAACGGAAGAGGCTTACCAGAAAGAGGCAGAAGGCCCAAAACACCACCGATGTTAACAAAGGCCTGGATGATAAACATAGAGGTACAACCTGCAGCAATAAGCCTGCCGGTCAAATCTGGTGCATAGCGAGCAATCTTAAAGCCTGCCCATACCAGCGCGCCAAATACAGCCAAAAGACCTAAAACACCAATAAAGCCCAGCTCTTCTCCAATGACTGCAAAAATAAAGTCATTGTGAGCCATAGGCAAATACGAATATTTCTGGCGAGAAAAACCAAAGCCAACGCCAAAAATACCACCAGAGCCAAAGGCATAAAAGCCCTGAGCAAGCTGATAACCTGCGCCGTAATAATCAGCCCAAGGGTTGAGCATGGTCACAACGCGGGCACGAGAATAATCATCTTTAAGAGATAAGAACGCAAAGCCAATAAAGCCAGCAACAGCAATAGTTGCCAAAACCCTTCGGTCAACATCAGCTAGGTAGCCAATGACCAAAAGTGTTCCCACAATAATCAGCGTAGAGCCCTTATCTGGCTGAGCCAAGATAAGCACCAGCGGCACAAGCGCGGCAATAGCAAACTTTTTAAAGAACTCCATCTGATCTATGGTCTGATCAATAAAGTACTGCTGAGCCAAATACGAGACAGAAATTAAGATGGTGATCTTTGCAAACTCAGACGGCTGGAAAGAAAACGGTCCAATTGAAATCCAACGGGTTGCGCCATATGCATCAGCGCCCGCAATAGGAGTAAAAATAATTGCCAGCATTCCAATGGTCACAACCCATATAGGTACCTGGAAGCTTCTTACTACTGCGCGGTAGTCAATGCGAGAAACAATAAATGCTAACGCAACTCCTGCCGCAGCAAAGCCAAGCTGACGCTGCACGTAGTAGAAGGGGTTATAGCCCATGTCCTCAGAAGTCATTGCAGAAATCGAGGATGCAGAATAAATCATAACCAGGCCAAAACACACCAGAATAGCCGTTGACACCAGAAGCACCAGACGTGGCTGCATAAAACGCTCTGGAATAGCACCAAAGCGGCCTTTAGCCTGAGAGCCCTCGGAAGATTTCTGGCGAGAAGTACGTGGTTGCTGCGCGCGCTCCCCTGTTCTGTTTCTGCTGGTAGCCATTATCGACCGCTCTCTTTTTGAGCAAGATCTGCCACCAGCTGTTTAAAGACACGGCCACGCTGAGCCATGCCTGTGAACTCGTCAAATGAGGAACATGCTGGTGAGAGAAGCACTACAGAACCTGGACGAGCAAGCTCTACCGCACGATCAAAAGCTTCATGCATATGAGGCTCTTCTACCACTTCTGCATGGCCGCCAGAAACGCGGCGAAGCGCCTCTGCAAAGCGAGGACCTGCCTCTCCAAAGCAGATTGCATATGCACAGGTAGCGGACACCTTCTGAGCAAACTCATCAAGCTCTGTGCCCTTATCGTGACCACCAAGTAGCAAAATAATATCTTTACCTGGGAACGAAGTTAATGATTTTTCAACTGAATCAGTATTTGTTGCTTTGGAATCGTTAACGTACAAAACACCATTAACCGTATCAACTGGCTCAATTCTGTGCTCAAGCGGCATAAAGTCCAACAGGGCATGCCTAATAGAAACAATATCAAGTCCCAGGAATAAGCCACATGCAGCTGCAGCAAGAGCGTTGAGTGCATTGTGTGCTCCCCTAATGTGGAGTGCATCAGCTGCTACAAGCTCCATCTCTTTACCAGATAGCCTGACTACCAGCGCTCCATTGCGTACAAAGGCGGCGTTTTGCGTGCCAGGATCTGTCTGAGCAAGATGGCATACGGCAATGCCACGAGCCTCAAGGCGAGAAGACACGTCCTGACAAAACTCATCCAAGTCAGAGACAATTGCCAGGTCATTTGCATCAAGGTTGGCAAAAATCTTCTCTTTAGCTGCTGCATACGCCTCGAGTGAACCATGCCACTCAAGATGGTCAGGTGTAATGTTTAAAAGCATCGCAACATGAGGGTGCAATTTTTGAGTAGTAGCAAGCTGGAAGCTTGAAAGCTCTGCTACAAACCAGCTCCTAGGTTTTCTCTCTGCAAGTTGGTCCGTAATAGTTAGACCAATATTGCCAACAGCGCTTGCATCAAGACCCGCATACTGCAGGATTGACGTGGTCAAGCTTGTGGTAGTAGTTTTACCGTTTGTGCCGGTAATACCAATCCACTGTGAAGGGCTCTCTTGATAAGCAAACTCTGGCTCGCCCATAATTTGCTGAGAAGCTGCCTTTGCACTTAAAAACAGCTCAGAGGTGTCTGGAATACCAGGAGATGCAATAGTCAGGTCAAAAGTTCCCTTAACCTGATCGGAGCCGCATTGTACCTGTACGCCTGAGTCTGCAAGCTCTTGGATCTTCTCGCCAACAGTAGCATCTGCGGCGCCCACAAGAGTTACGGAAGACACACGACCCTCTGGCTGCTGCAGCAAATACGTGCAGACAGAGACGCCGGTCTTACCAAAACCAAGAACACATACATTTCCAAGTGTTTCTAGAAGCGACACGCAAGCGATCCTTTCTAAGAGCAATATCTTTAGTGAAGCTGGAAGTACAGAGCAAAGCCCAGAGCAGCAAATGCGCCGGAAATAATCCAGAATCTAAAGACTACTTTTGTCTCGTTCCAGCCAAGTTTCTCAAAATGATGATGCAGTGGAGCCATCAAGAATACGCGCTTTTTAGTTGCCTTGTAGCTGACAACCTGAATGATAACGGACAGTGCCTCGATGATAAAAAGACCGCCCATGACCAGGGAAATTACCTCTGTCTTGGTAAGGACAGCTAGAGCTGCAAAGGCAGCGCCCCAGGCAAGAGAGCCGGTGTCTCCCATAAAAATGCTTGCAGGATAGCTGTTAAACCACAAAAAACCAATACAAGCGCCTGCGATAGATGCGGCAAAAACAGCAAGGCTACTCTCGCCATAGCGGAAAGCTACTGCAGCCATAAAAATCATGACAACCATAACGCAGCCGCCAGCCAGGCCATCAAGGCCGTCAGTCAGGTTAACAGCGTTGGAGAGGCCAGCCATGAGCAAAAAGACAAAGAAAAGATACAGCCAGGGGATAGAAATAATGTTTCCGCCTAAATTGACGGTAGTAGTAAGGATACCCAGGTTGATATCAAGACCACCGGGGAACGCAATAATGGGCGTAATGCCCCAAATATTGACTGCTGCCAGGCAAAATGCCACAGAGATAGTAATGAGTCCAGCCATCTTCTGAGATGCGGTGAGGCCAAGGCTTCTTCCATGAGCAACGGACTCAATATCGTCCAGAAGACCAAGCGAGCCCGTAAGCAGCATCGCTGCCATGGCAAGAATGAGGTCGGTGTTCCACTGAGCAAGCGCAATACAGGTCAGCACAATGCTAACCAGCATGACAACGCCACCCATAGTAGGAGTGCCCTGCTTAACCAGGTGCTGCTGAGGACCATCAGCGCGAACCTGCTGACCCACTCCCTCTTTCTTCATCAGTTTGATAAAGAGTGGCATTAAGACCAAAGTGATGATGCAGGAGACACCAAGCGCAACAAACACCTGGTATGTTGGGTAAATAGTCTGGTAAAACATTACTCGGTAACTCCTTTTACAAAAATATCAAGCTGGGCAGACCTAGATGCCTTGGCGAGAAGAACGTCTCCTCGCTTCAGTACTGGTCCGAGCACGGTAAGTGCTTCGTTGACATCACTGAACTGTTCAATTTTATCTTCCGAGAAACCCATGACGCGTGCGGCTTCAACCATTTCACGCGCGGCACCCGTGCCAACAAAGGCAACAAGATCTGGGTTCTTAGCGGCAATGTAAGCACCCACATAACCGTGGAGGCGCTTCTCCTCTGGTCCAAGCTCGCCAATCTCTCCGATAAGGGCAATGCGACGGCCCTCTGCAGGCATCTGCATCAAAACGTCAAGGGCTGCAGCTGTTGAGTTAGGACTTGCATTGTAAGAGTCATCAATAATTTTGGCACCGCAGGTTGCGTCAAGTACCGAAAGACGCATACGAGTGGCAGGCATCTGCTCAATAGCTTCTGCTGCAGCATCAAGATCAAGACCAAGTGTCTCTATAGCCTCAAGCGCCAAAAGAAGGTCGTCGACAACAACGCGGCCAGGTACCTCGAGGGTTACCGTGCGTGACCAGCCAGAAGAAGCACTAATAGTGGCAGTTGGAAGGCCCTCCTCGTCAAGTGTAACCTGCTGCGCACTCATGACGTCAGCCTCTGTTGCGCCCACTGTCTTGCAAACAACGTGAGCAGGACGAGCAAACTCGTCTGCAATGAACTTGGTGTAGTCCCCTGCCGAAGCCTGAATAAGCGTAGGGTCAATTGAGCCAAATGCGCGCATGCCAGAAACAATCTCTGCCTTGGCGCGCGCAATGTTTTCTCTGCTGCCGAGAAGACCGATGTGGCTGGTACCAACATTGGTAATGACGGCCACCGTTGGACGGGCAACCGAGGTAAGCCTGGTAATCTCACCGGCATGATTCATGCCCAGCTCAAGCACAAGTACCTCGGTATCTTCTGGAGTAGAAAGCACCGTGAGCGGCAGGCCAATAAGGTTGTTGTGGTTGCCGGCGGTAGCATGTACGCGACGGGTTGCGCCGATGCCGCGGCGTAGCATTTCTTTGGTAGTAGTCTTACCGACCGATCCAGTTACGCCCACAACCAGCCAGTTTGGATGGGCTTCTCGCCAGGTGGCGGCAAGAGCCAGCAGGAACGCCTCACAGTCATCATCAGCGGCTTCAAGAACGCTGACTCCGGTGGCGGCCAGGTTGTCGAGCAGATTGTCTGCTACAGGCTCAGATGCCACTACAACAGCAGCGCCCGCCTGGGCAGCAGATAAAAGATAGGAGTTTCCATTGACCTTCTCGCCGGCGAAGGCCACGAAGAGCGAGCCTTCCTGGACCTCACGGGAGTCAATGACGGCCGCGCCCGCAACCTCGCGGGTTCCACGGTGGAGCAGTCGTGCATTTGTAGCTGCGACTATCTGTTCAACCGAAAGCTTAACCATGAGCTCTCCTAGTTATTGATTGGTTGAATGTTAAGGCGTGTAGCTGCGTCTTTTGCAAATTGCGAGAAGACCACAGCGGCAGATTGCGATGCAAGCTGGTGGGTATCGTTAAGTCCAACGTAAACCATCAGATCAGATTCTGATGGATTCACGATACCGCAGAAGGAAGCAACAAAACCGGAATTCTCGCCGTACGAGCCGGTTTCTTCCACAACCTGCTGGCCGGTACCTGTTTTACCAGCGACGGTATAGCCATAAATACCTGCACGAACACCGGTGCCTTCTTTGACAACAGTAGTCATCATGTCAAGCTCGGCTGATGCTGTGGAAGCAGAAATAACGTCTTTAGTAGGCCAGGTAACCTCTTGTCCGCCCTTTGAAACCATAAAGTGTGGAGTCACCATAGTTCCCTTATTAGCAACAGCGGTGTATGCGCGAATAACCTGGATAAATGGAATTGCAAGACCCTGACCAAATGCCATGTTTCCGCCAGTTGGACCCTCGTATTCGTCCAGAGAGCGGACAATTCCTGTGGCCTCACCTGGGAAGTCAATACCTGTGGCGTGTCCAATGCCGAACTTATCAATTCCTGCCGCAAAGCGCTCGTCACCTATGAGCTGCGTCTCAAGGAAGGCCATACCAACGTTAGAGGAACGCCTGAGCATCTCTCTTACGCTCATGTCCATGGCGCTGGTACGCCAATCGTCGTCGGTAACCTTGTTATCGCCAACTTTGAGCTCGGTTGGGATATTGAAGGTAGAATTTGGACCAAAGAGGTTGTCATCTATACCAATTGAGGTAGTAATTACCTTAAATACGGAGCCTGGCTCATAGATACTTGAGACAAGCTTGAGGTTGAGAGATTCGTAGTCAACGCCGTTATCGCTCTTAAAATCTGGCAGAGGGTATGAAGCTGCGGCATAAATTTCTCCGGTACGAGGATTCATAGCCATAATTGAGCCGCCCTGCTGGGCCTCAATATCTTTTACTGCAGCAGTAAGCTGCTCTTCAGCCTTCTTCTGCAGCTCAATATCAATGGAAAGAACAATATCCTGGCCGTTTTGTGCCTCAGTGATGTTTGAAGTACCGCCTGCAATTGGCGTACCACCAGCGCCGGTCTCAACAATCATGTGACCGTTAGTGCCCGCAAGGATATCGTTGTAGTAATACTCCAGGCCAGAAGCACCCTCATTATCAGCGTTTACAAAGCCTAGAATCTGAACGCCAACGTTGCCATAAGGATAGACACGCTTGGTGTTATTAACAAAATAGACGCCTTTGAGGTTTTTCTCGTCAAGTGCTTTTTCAATCTTGGAAGCGGTATCCGTGTCAACGCGACGACGCACGTAGACAAAGGTGGTGTCTTGCTGCAGGTCCCCAAGATAGTCTGAAGGGCTTCCTCCTAAGAAAGAGGCAATAATCTGAGCTACAGTGCTGGCGTCTTTGATCTCTGAAGGGTTGGCGTAGATGTCTTTGCAATCAACGCTCATGGCTAAGACATTGCCATTGCGGTCGTAAATGGTGCCGCGACGAGCGTGCAAGACAATATCGTTGGTGCGGTTATTCTCGGCGCCCTTTGCAAGATCTGCTGCCGTAAAGATTTGCAGCCAAGCAAGCCTAAGAACAACAATTGCCACCATAATGGCCATAGCAGCTGCTACGCGACGGAGTCTACCTTCAGGGCCAACACCATCCGAGCCACCGCTGCTACCACGATGACCACGAAAATGCACACGAGAGGCCTCGTCGTACGAGGCCTCAGGAGTTTTTCTGCGCGATGCGCGAGTATGTCGATTCTGCGTACTCACAACGTATATTTTACGCCTAAGCGTTGTTGCTTACATCTACAACAGGGCGATTTGTCTCAAGAGTCATACCGTAATTCTGAGTAGCAATGCGCTCAATGCGTGTAGTGCTTGCAAGCAGGGAGCGAGAAACGCGCAGGGAATCATTAGTTGCGGTTGTTGCGCGCATTTCATTTCTGATGACGTTATTAGCCTGAAGAGTTGAAACCGTAGCGGTAGAGATACCAATACGGACAACACCAAGTGTCAGGAAGAGTGCCGCAGCAACAGCAATAAGCTTGACACGCTGGATGAACTGACTGCTTACGCCACGGCGAGCATCAGCATCAAGGCCGCCACCAGGGACAACCTCAAAAGATGAGCGAGTGCTCTGTTCAGGAGCGTACTCATGCTCAAACTGAGTTGTGCGTGCTACAGCTTCTGATCCGTAACGTGCCATTAAACTTCAATCCCTTCAAAAACTTCTTCACAACAAGCAACAAGTGCTATGGGGTACTTCATTTCTCTGGGTCGCGTTTAACCGCCACCCTCATCAGGGCACTTCTCGCCCTTGGGTTGCGCTCAATCTCTTCTGGAGTAGCCACAAGAGGTTTGCGCGTAATCACGTCAACTATCGGCACTTGACCGCACATACAAACCGGAAGGTCTGGCGGGCAGATACAACCTTGACTGAGCTCGGAGAACACGTGCTTGACAATGCGATCTTCAAGCGAGTGGTACGAGATAACGCAAATCCTGCCTCCTGGATTAGCCCAGGCAATAGCAGAACGAAGTCCGCGTTCCAAAACCTCAAGCTCGTGGTTTACTTCAATACGAAGTGCTTGGAACGTCTTTCTGGCAGGATGTCCGCCATGACGACGTGCTGCTGCGGGAATTGCCGCCTTGATTACCTCAACAAGTTCAAGCGTCGTTTGGATGGGACGCTTTTCTCGCGTTTGCACAATGCGTCGTGCAATGCGGGAGGCAAATTTCTCGTCTCCGTAAATTCGAAGGATTCGGGCGAGGTCGGCTTCGTTATAGGTGTTGATGACCTCTTGTGCAGTTGGAGTTTGTTTGCCCGGGTCCATTCGCATATCCAACGGGGCGTCTTCGTGGTACGAAAAGCCTCGCTCTGGGATATCAAGCTGAGGAGAAGAAACACCAATATCAAAGAGGAAACAGTCAACTCCGGGGACTTCTGCAGAGACGAGAAGTTCATCGAGGTCGCCAAAGTTTCCCTTAAGCGGCAAAAACTCCGCGTTTGGTACTTCTTGCTTCAGGCGAGCAGCTGCTGCTTGATGAGCCATTGCGTCCTGGTCAATTCCAATGGAAAGACCGTCTGGAGCAATCAGCTTTGCCATCTCTACGGTGTGACCCGCTCCTCCCAAGGTGCAGTCGCAAACAACTTCACCTGGCTTGGGGTCCAGCTCGCGCAGCACTTCTGCAAGCATTACTGGTTGGTGCCGATATTCGACTTTCAAGTTACCGTCTTCTACCTTCACGATCTTCTCGCCTCACTAGGCGCCAAAGATGAGGTCCTCGAGCGTTGCAACGCGGTCATCTGCCGAGAAGAGGCTGTTCCACTTGTTGGTGTTCCAAATCTCAAAGTGGTCGCCGTTACCGACAATGGTGACGTCGCGGTCAAGCTGGAGCTTCTCCCTAGCCTGTGGATCGGACTCGTCAATCTTTCCCAGAGCAACACGGCCGGCCGAGTCAATGTCGACGGTTGTTGCTGCTGCGTTCAGCATGCGAAGTGCTGTGACGTCGTCGCGGTTCCTTGGGTTGAGGTTCAGACTTGCAATCCAAGCCTCGTACGCCTCAGGTGAGTAGCCGTAAAGCGCGTCCTGTCGACGGAGCAAGATGACAACATCGCCAAGCTGCTTGCGCTGAGGTGCAGGAAGAGTCACGCGAATCTTGGAGTCCAGCGAACGCTGATACTGACCAGTAAGCATGTCTCCCCCTTTCACGTTGGCGCCCCTTGCCGCGCGGGCTGTGTTTGTGTTGTGTGTGCGCGGCAACGCTTGGGCATAGTCCGTCGATTGAACGTGAAATAAATATAACTCATTCCGACACTTACACACACTAGAAAACACTTTCCAACACCAAGTATTTTTCTTATGGTCTAGCTGGGGTTTAACAAAGATGCGAGATATGACATTTTCACCACAATATGTAGTGTTTAAAAAAATCCGAACTACAAAAGAACGGATTTTCTTAGTCTTGAATACGATTTATTAAATTTTTTATGAAGTAAAAATTTTTGAGGAAATTGTGGTGAACTCGTGGCGAAAATCACACGTTGCCCTAACGAAACCTTCGCCTTGCTTTTACGCAGTCACCACTTTGCCCCACGTCTGTCCCACGCTTGCTTCGAGATTCCGTCAAACACGAATTAGGTACAAGTCAAGCGCAAGTCACGGTTGCATCAAGCTCGTCTATTTGTCCGTACGAACGTGAGCTCTTGGGTGCGCCTCAAGATACACATCTCTAATGTGAGACCTATCTACGTGCGTATAGAGCTGTGTAGTTGAAATATCAACATGTCCCAAAAGCTCCTGCACCGAGCGAAGATCAGCGCCGCCTTCTAGCAGATGCGTGGCAAAACTGTGGCGTAGTGTGTGAGGGTGCAATCCCTCAATTCCCACTACCCTGCCGTAATTTGCCACCAATTTATGTACCGACTGGCGAGAAATGCGTCCACCCCGAGCGTTTACAAACACCTCAGATACCTGGCCATGCTTCAGTAAGAGAGGACGAGCTTCATAGAGGTATGTTTTAAGTGCGCGATGCGCAGAGCCTAATACAGGAACTACGCGCTCTTTAGAGCCCTTACCAAAAACACGTAAGAGATCATCTTCTAGAAAGACTCCACGTACCTCAAGATCACAGAGCTCAGATACACGAAGTCCGCAGCCATACAACAACTCAAGTATTGCTCTATCACGACTACCTAAAGGCGAATTAGGAAACGGCTGATCAAGGAGTTCTTCTGCCTTCTCTTGAGAGATAACATCAGGAAGCCTTTGAATTCTTGCTGCAGTAGGTAAATCTTCAGCTGGCGAGGACTCACAAATTTGCTCGACAGCCATAAACTTGTGGAAGTTTCTAATAGCTGCAGTATGGCGTTCAACCGAAGCTGGAGCCATACCTAAATCTCTGAGAGAGCCAATGTATTCTTCCACATCAGAGCGAGTTACCTGGTTGGGCAAAGTAATCTTTTTGCCACTCAACCAGAGTAGATAACCCTCTAAATCTCTGGTATAGGCATCAAGCGTATTTACAGAAAGACCTCGCTCAACAGCAACGTACGCTAAAAACTCTGTACGCGCCTGAGCGAGGTCCATAGTTAATCTTCCCTACTAAAGGCTCTATTAAAGAGTCTGATTTACATCATGACGGTCAACGCCCTCATGATGAGCAATTGCTGCACGCGCAAACTCACGGAACAAAGGTGCAGGATGAGTTGGACGGCTCTTAAACTCTGGGTGTGCCTGGCTTGCAACAAACCAAGGGTGAACAGACTCTGGGAGCTCAATCATCTCTACAAGGCGATCATCTGGAGAAACACCAGAAACTACCAGACCAGCCTCAACAAGCTGATTACGGAATACGTTACTTACCTCATAGCGGTGGCGGTGACGCTCGTAAACCAAGTTGTTGCCATATGCCTCGTGTGCAAGAGTTCCCTCAACAACCTTACAAGGATAAGAGCCAAGGCGCATGGTGCCGCCCTTGTCAGTAATATCCTCTTGATCAGGCATAAGATCAATAACAGGATATGGAGTATCTGGACCAAACTCTGCTGAATTTGCGCCCTCCATACCACAGACATCTCGAGCAAACTCAGTAACAGCCATCTGCATACCAAGGCAGACACCAAGGTAAGGAATCTTGAGTTCACGAGCACGGCGAATAGCAACCATCTTGCCTTCTACGCCGCGAAGACCAAAGCCGCCAGGAACCAAAATACCATCTGCACCAGCAAGCTCCTGCTCTACGTCTTCTTCTGTCAGCTCTTCGCCATTTACAAGGCGGATATCAACGTGTCTGCCGTAGAAAATACCAGAGTGATGAAGTGCCTCAATAACAGAAAGATAGGCATCAGGAAGCTGCGTATACTTGCCGACAACATAAATTCTTGTTGTGTCTTCAAGAGCATTTGCCTTGTGCATAGCAGTGGTAAATGCTTCCCAGCCGCCAAGATCACTTGGACGAACTTCAAGACCAAGGCGCTCAAGTACTTTCTTGTCAAACCCCTGTGCTGCCAGGTGTGCTGGAACGTCGTAAATTGAAGGCAAATCGTTGTTCTCAAAAACGCAATCTGCATCGACGTCGCAGAAATTAGCGATTTTCTCGCGAATAGATTCATCCACGGAATGGCTAGAACGGCAGACGATAAAGTCTGGCTGAATACCAAGGGAGCGAAGCTCTTTTACAGAGTGCTGTGTAGGCTTAGTCTTAACCTCATGAGCTGCTGCAATATAAGGAACAAGACTTACGTGAATAATAGCCACGTTGCTTGCACCACGCTCTTTTCTAAACTGGCGAATTGCCTCAACAAAAGGCTGTGACTCAATATCACCAATGGTGCCACCAAGCTCTGTAATGACTACATCTGCATTAGTAACCTCTTCAATGCGAGCAAAACGAGCCTTAATTGCATCAGTTACATGAGGAATTACCTGGACTGTACCACCAAGGAAGTCTCCAGCGCGCTCTCGCTGAATCAAAGACTGATAAATGAGGCCAGTAGTGAAGTTAGACTCCCTGGTAAGGTTCTCGTCAATAAAGCGCTCATAATGGCCAAGGTCAAGGTCAGTCTCTTTACCATCTTCGGTAACAAAAACCTCACCATGCTGGAAAGGACTCATAGTACCTGGGTCAACGTTGAGATATGGGTCAGCTTTTTGCATCATGACCTTATAGCCACGAGCCTTAAGAAGTCGGCCGAGAGATGCAGCAGTGATTCCTTTTCCAAGAGAGGAAACAACGCCACCTGTTACAAATATGTGCTTGGTCATGGATTACTCCCGTAGGTAAGATTAGCCAATTACATTTCTACGGGTCTTTATATTATTCCGCTTTGAGGCCCATAGAGACGAGAAATTTAATCTCCAAACAAATACATTGTTATGTCCATGTGATTCTGAAAAATCTAGCGAGCTTCTGTGAGCAGTTCATGTGCGTGTGCCAAAGAAGCCTCAGTTATTGAGCCTGATAGCATGCGAGCAATCTCTTCTTCTCTCTGAGTGCCAGAAACCTCTGTAAGTGAAGTTACTGGGAGTGCGTTATGCTCTTCTGTCTTAGACACTACATAGTGTTTTGAAGCCATAACAGCAACCTGAGGCAAGTGAGTTACCACAATCACCTGATGTGTCTTAGCAAGCTGCGCTAAAACCTCTGCAAGAGCAACGGCGGTAGCTCCACCAACGCCAGCATCAACTTCATCAAATACAAGCGTATCGCAGTCGTCAGACTCTCCTAGAACCACTTTACACGCGAGCATAACGCGAGAAACCTCACCGCCAGAGGCAATTTTTCTAAGAGGGCGAGCTGTCATTTGAGTTGAAGGCTTATACATAAGCTCAATCTTTGTAGAACCGACTTTATTCCACTGCTCAAAAGGAAGATCTTCAAAGTTGAGTTCAATCTGAGCTGAGCCCATCTGCAAATGACTCATTTGCTTATTGACTGCATCACAAAGCTTTGGAGCTGCAGCTACACGGATCTTTTTAAGTGCCTGAGCCTTAAGAGTAAGGGTTTCTTTTGCAGCATCTACCGCAGCCTGTGCCTCGCGAACAAGCTTTTCTGTGTCTCTGGTTACCTCGAGAAGGTTTTGAGCACTTTGGTATTTCTTAAATACGTCTTTCATACCAGGACCGTACGTTCTCATAAGACCCTGAAGACGAGCCATGCGACTCTGCATCTCTTCAAGAGCTTCTTCATCAAAATCGAGAGATCCAACATAACTTCTGAGCTCTGAAGAAACATCTTCAATCTCTATAAGAGCACTTGAAAGAGACTCTGCATAAGAACCCAGCGTAGCGTCAAACGTTGAAGCATTTTGAAGCATTTGGACCGCATCAGAGAGTGAATCAATGACGCCCTCATCACTTGAGAGTACCTCATGTGTTCCTCCTGCAGCTTGAAGGAGAGCTTCTGCGTGCTCAAAGCGAGGAAGTTGCTCCTCTAAGTCTTCTAGCTCTCCTTCTTTAGGAGAGACCTCATCAATTCTTTGGACAAGAAATGCTGCTTCATCAATTTTTGCATTGCTTGACTGGCTTACTTCGATTACCCGCTGAAGCTCGGTAACCGCAGCATGGTAAGCATGCAAGGCATCTACATACTCTGTCTGATAAGACTGAATATCTGAACCAATCCATGCGTCCAGCACGCCGACATGATTCTTTACATCAAGTAATCTTTGGTGCTCATGCTGACCACACAGATCAATTGATGTTCCAATGCCTCCAGCCAGCTCTTTAACTGATGCCATATGGCCATCAATCTCTACCCTGCCTCTGCCGTCAGCAGAGACTTTTCTAGAAACCACTACTCCTTCTTGATCTTCTGGAGAGGTAAAGAAACGCGCTTCAACCCTAAGGGCATCCGTTCCTTCTCTGACTGCAGAAGCATCTGCACGCTCACCAACTAAGAGCTTAATAGAAGATAAAAGAGCAGTTTTACCAGCACCCGTCTCTCCTGTTAAAACTGTTAAACCTGAGGCGGGAGCAAGAGAAGCATCTTCAATAAGTGCAACATTTTGCACGCGAAGTTCATCAAGCATATATGACCTGCTTACTGACCAGTTTTACCGTAAAACACGCGAGAAACTGAACGATAGAAACTATCGGCGCTTCTATCAAGCAGAATGATGTCTCCTGGTCCACGGCTGATGCGGGCTTTGGTAGCCATACCCTCCTCTGGATGCTTGATGTTTTGTCCATCAGAGAAGAAGTGACATGGTGCAGGTCTATCTTTTGACATAGTAATTTCAACCACATCAGAAGGAGAGGTAAGAAATGCGCGAGCCAAAATAGTATGTGGTGCAATTGGTACACAAACCATTCCTGAGAACTCTGGTGTAACAATAGGGCCACCAGCAGCAAGAGCATAGCCGGTGGATCCGGTTGCTGTACTTACTACAAAGCCATCTCCGCGAAGCTTATCAATATGATTGCCCGATACAGAAACCGTAAACTCAACCATATCGCCTGCTCCACCCCTGGAAACAGCAAAATCATTGAGCGAGAAGGTCTTCTCGACATAAGTTTCTCCAGATGGAAGCTCATATTCTGTTTCTATAGCAAGCGTTGCCCTTCTAGAAACGTGGAGCTCTCCTGCAAGAGCATCAGCTACCATCTCAATCATTTTATTAGGGGTGGCACTGGTCAAAAAGCCAAGGTGACCATACGAAATACCCAGGATTGGAATTTCTGAATACTCAACAATTTTGGCGGCTCTCAGAAGTGTTCCATCTCCACCAAGAGAAATAACAAGTTGGCAATCAGAGCAATCAATAACTTTATCTGGGAACAGCTTTTTATCGTGCGCCCACTGGACATCACATCCCTGCTCAAAAAGCCATTCTTCAAGTTCACGTGCACCAGAAACAGCAACTTCTCTTGAATAATTTGGAACAAGAAGTACCTTCACGCAAACCACTCTCCCGATTTTGCTTGACTGCACAACTGAAACAGTTAGACGTCTGATTCGATGTACTTAGTATACCTAAAAAACTACGAACAATACCACAAAATAGAACATTCGTTCTATTTCACTATTTCTACAGAATGGTTCAAAACCACCGAAGAAAGATCTAAATCGTATAATCCTGCCCCAAGCTGCCCAAACAGCAAATATTCCACGTTACCCTTAGCACCATGAATAGGACTCTCACATGCGCCCAAGGGACCCATATGAGCTTCTTTGAACGCTTCGGCAACCTTTTGCAACGCGTGTAGGCGCACGGACGAATCAGTCACAATGCCGCCCTCGCCCACTTCTTCTCTCTTAGCTTCAAACTGCGGTTTGACCAGCGTAACAAATACTCCTTCAGGAGCTAGAACATCTAAGACAGAGGGAAAAATTGATAGGATTGAAGTAAACGATACGTCACACACAGCAACATCAAAAGCGTGCAAGTAGCCCATTTCTGGCAAGGACGTAATATTTGTTCGTTCTAGCAGCTCAACCCTACTATCGTTTCTGAGCGACCAATCAAACTGCGCATAGCCGACATCAACTGAGGTAACCGAAGCAGCTCCATTTTGGAGCAGGCAATCGGTAAAACCACCAGTTGAACAGCCAATATCTAAGCATTTTTTATGTTGTGCCGTAAAATCAAATACTTCAAATGCGCGCTCGAGCTTAAGCCCGCCTCTACTCACGTACGGAATAGCGCCTTTTACATGCAGAAATAATCCCTCAGGAACAAGCTCTCCTGCTGAAGTAAGTCTTCTATCACTTGTAGAAACATCGCCCGCAAGAATTGCACGCAGCGCAGCCTGAGTATCTTTAAAAAATCCTTGCCTAACCAGCTCTTTATCAAGCCTTTGGCGAGAAACGCGTTGAGCCACTAGTGCTCATCGCTTTCTGAAACTGCATCATCAGACGACGTTTCATCTGCGGCTGAAGCCTCAGCTTGCTCATCAGAAGTCTGCTCATCAGAAGCAGCCTCGGTAGCCGCTGCGCTGGTTGCGTCAGTAGCATCTCCTGCAGCCTGAGCCTGAATCAGACGCTCTTCCTCTTCTGGCGTAAACTCTGTGGTGTCAACCATGTTGACAGCCTTTGAGCCTAGAGCAATTGCCTCATCAAAGAGGTCAAGAGAATGCTCCAGCGAGACGTTTTTATCGCGAACTTGATCAACAATTGAATCAAGTCTTGCGGTTATCTGGTCAAAACTCTGATATTCAGACGTATCGATTTTTGCCATGACTACTCTGCATCTTCCACAGAGCTCTCTGGCTCTTCTTCAGAAACGTCTTGCTCAGCAGATTGCTTATGGCACAGAGAATAAATGTCTTCTCCAGCCTCGATGTCATCAACAATACGACCAAGAACACCGTTAATAAAGCGAGGAGAATCATCGCCGCAGTAAGCGCGAGCAAGGTCAACTACCTCGTTAATAGCAACAGCAACGTCAACCTCTGAAACCTCCAGAATCTCGTAGAGAGAAATTCTTAGAAGATTGCGGTCAACAGAAGGCATGCGATCAATTGCCCAGTCTTTTGAGTAAGCAGCAATGATGTCATCAAGATCATCTCTGATGCCATCTGCTCCTACTGCCAGCGACTGCGCATACTCATCAAGAGGTCCCTCGGAGAGTGTGTAGTCTCCGTCGAGGACCTCAAGAACGCTGCGATTAGTGGCTTCAGCCTGGAACAAAAGCTGTAGTGCTTGGCTACGGGCGCGGGTACGTCCAAAAAACTTAACGCTCAAGCCTACTCCTTAGGAAAAACAAGGCTGTCAATGTATACATCAACGGAAGCAATGCTGACGCCAATCTGCTCATTTACGGCAGTTGCAACAGCAAGTCTTACCTCAGAAGCAAGCTTTGTGAAAGGATAGCCATAGAAAACGGTAAGGTGAACTCCAAGATGGAGCTGACCGTTCTCTACGCCTGCCTCAACAGCCTTCTCTGGAGCAAGACTTCTGCTGGTAAAGACGTTAATAAGGTTGGATGCCAGGGTATCGTTTCCGCCAACGGAGGCAACACCTTCAACACTTCCAGCTGCGCCGGAGACAACCGTTGAAATTACATCTTTTGAGATGCCGATGCCTGCTATACGAAGCTCTGTTTCAGCCATGTCTACCCCCTAAAAAAGACAAACTGTCTTTGAAATAATTACTCAATACCTGTTGGGCGCTTATACACCCAAAGCATATGCATTAAACGCGAGAAACAAACTTGCCGTCGCGGGTGTCAACCTTAATGCGCTCACCCTGGTTCAGATACATTGGAACCTGAAGTGTTGCACCAGTCTCAATAGTTGCTGGCTTGGTACCGCCCTGAACGGTGTCACCCTTGAAGCCTGGGTCAGTCTCAGTGATCTCTGCCTCAATAAACATTGGAGGCTCAACACCAAGGAGCTCAGTGTCTGCATAGAGAAGCTGTGCGTTATCGTTCTCCTTGAACCAGACGCTCTTCTCGCCAATGAAATCAGCAGGGACAGCTACCTGATCGTAAGTCTCGTTGTCCATGAAGTAGAAGGACTCACCGTCGTTGTAGAGGTACTGCATCTCTTTGGTGAGCAGAAGGACGTTCTCAAACTTGGTACCAGCGTTGCAGGTCTGATCAATAACGCGGCCAGAGCGAAGGTCACGAATCTTATAGCGGACAAAAGCGCCGCCCTTACCTGGCTTTACGTGCTGGAACTCAACGATGGTGTAGTACTTATCGTTAATCTTAAGGCCAAGGCCGTTCTTAAAATCTGCGGTGCTGATAGTTGCCACGTCTAACTCTTTTCACTCGATAAAGTCGCGAGAAGAACGTGAATTTTCAAACTACCCGCGACACGTATATGCATGTTGGATTTTATCAGTTTCACGCCTTCCGTGCTGGCGGCTCTTGTGAAAATGCAAAATTTGCTTACTTCTTTTTAATAAAACTCTCTTTAATAAGGCGAGGAAGCTGTGGAATTGCCATAAGTCCATGCTTAAAGACAAACCAGAAGTTTGGAGAACGCACGAGTTTCTCCTCCCCTATATAGGCGCGAATTGCCCTTAGTGTTGCCTTGTTGTCTCGCGTAGAAAATGAGTAGTTACCATTGCTTTTAGTAAAAATAGCAAAGCGAGAAATGCTTTTGGTGCGTCCCATAACTGAGGCGGCCACATGATCTATCTGATCCCAGGGAATCTGGATGTAATCTTCAGGATTTTTTTGGTTGTAAAACTCAAAGGCCTTATTACCAATAAGAATATCGCCATACGTAGCTAGCCCGTGGAATGACGTTGCCTTTGCGGTGAAATCGACCGTACTGTTTTGAGACTGAGCCATACAATCCTTTCAAAAATGGGTCGCACCCATTATAGAGCGCGACCCATATTCGTGCGAAGTTGAGTACTAATGCGTACTCTTACTCATTACATAAAGCCAAGGAGTCGACCAATAATACCAACGGCAAAGAGAGCCAGGATGATAGCAATTGGAGAGACCTTCTTCTTAAGCAGTGAGCAGCAAAGCAGTGTCAGACCAACAGCTGCCAGTCCAGGAACAAGCGAGTCAAGGTTGGACTGAAGTGTGGTTACCTTCACTGGATCAAGACCGTTTGGTCCAAGTGCAGCGTAAAGCTTTAATGCCTGGTGCATTCCCTCTACTCCTGAAGGAATGCTTGTCCAATCAATGTAGGCACCTGCCTGCTGAGGAATGGTAGAAACAACTGGGGTAAATGAAATTGAAACCCAGCGCTGTACCAGGGCGCCAATGATAAACATACCAAGAATAGAAGCACCCTCGGTAATCTTGCCCAGCATGCCGCCAGAAAGATCGGAAGAGATTGAGGCACCTGCCTTGTAGCCAAACTCCTGGGTGTACCACAGGAAGGAAAGGCGGATGACGTTCCACAGAACAAAGAAAAGAATAGGGCCAAGTGCAGAACCACCAGCGGCAATAGATGCGCCGAGTGCTCCAAGAATTGGACGGACGGTAAACCAGAAGACTGGGTCACCAACACCGGCCAGAGGGCCCATCATGCCTACCTTAACGCCCTGAATTGCAACGTCGTCAATAGGCTCACCGTTAGCACGTCCCTCCTCCAGTGCAAGGGTAACGCCCATGACTGGTGCAGAAACATAAGGGTGAGTGTTGTAGAACTCAAGATGGCGCTTAAGAGCTGCTACCTGATCTTCTTTGTTTGGATAAAGCTTTTTGATGGCTGGAATCATTGAGAATGCCCAACCACCGTTCTGCATACGCTCGTAGTTCCAAGAACCCTGAAGGAACTGATGACGAAGAGCAACAGACATGCGGTCTTTCTTAGAAAGCTGAATCTTATTCTCCATTAGTTTCACGCTCCTTCAGAATTAGTAGTTGTCAATAATATCGCCGAGTGGATCGCCTGATCCACCACCTGCGCCGCCACCCTGCTTAGCAAGGTCTTTAAGACCAATGTAGAGAATAGCAAGGCAGACACCGATAACACCAAGAGCAATAAGGGTGAGCTGGTTAATAGCAGCAAAGACAAAGCCAAGTGCAAAGAATGGCCAAACCTCGCGAGTAGCCATCATGTTAATGACCATTGCGTAACCAACAGCAGCAACCATGCCGCCGCCAACTGCCATACCGCCAGTGAGCCACTTTGGCATTGCGTTGAGAGCATCAGTGACAATAGCTGGGTCAATGAAGCAAAGAGCAGCTGCAGGAACAGCAATACGTGCGCCCTGCATGAGGATAGCTACAATGTGCCAACGCTCGATTGCAGCAAAATCGCCCTTCTCGGCAGCTGCATCCATTGCGTGGACAATACCAGTTGCAATAGTACGAGCAATCATGGTGAGGAACAGGCCTGCTACGGACAGAGGAATTGCAAGTGCAATAGAAGTGTTGATAGCAGCAGTAGTGTCAGTGTCTCCACCGTTAAGTGCCAAAACCATGATGATTGCAGATGCGACAGATGCCAAAGCTGCGTCTGGTGCAACTGCAGCTCCGATGTTTGCCCAACCAAGAGCAATCATCTGAAGCGAACCGCCGAGGATGATTCCCTCAGCAGGGTGACCAGTCACAAGGCCAATCAGTGAGCAAGCAACCAGGGGCTGATGGAACTCCCACTGGTCAAGAATACCTTCCATGCCAGCGAGAAGAGCAACAATTACGACAAGCAGTATTGTGATAGGTGTCATTTCTACCTCCTTCTAGTTACTTACGGGCGTCAAGTTCGGACTTAGCTTTTTTAAGCATTGCCTCAAAGTTCTCTGCACTGTCTGCAGGAACCTTACGAACATCAAACGTTGTACCGCACTCGCGGATAGCCTCAAGGGTCTTTACGTCGTCCTCATCCATAGCAACTGCGTTGGTAACAACAACTTTGCCAACAGAGTGAGCCATAGAGCCAAGGTTAGCTTCCTTGATTTCTACGCCACCCTCAATTGCGCGAAGCATATCTTGAGGAGTCTCAAACAGAAGCATTGCTTTGGTATTGCCAAAACGAGTGTCGTGAGCAATCTCAATAATCTTCTTGATAGGAACAACGTGGACATGTACTCCTGGAGGAGCTGCCTGAATAATCATGGTCTTGCGGAGCTCATCTTGAGCAACACCATCAGAGCAGACAATAATGCGATCTGGCTTGGTCATCTTTGTCCACGTAGTTGCAACCTGACCATGCAGAAGACGGGTGTCGATACGTGCAAGAACAATCTTAAGCTTGCCATCGCCAATAACGGTACCTGCAGGAATTGCTCCCTGAGGTGCTGCTGGAGCTGCAGGGACATCAGTAGGTGTTGCCTCTTGTGGCTCAAGCTCTTCTGGCTTAATCTTCACGCCCATACGAGCTTCAGAGTAAATCTCTTTTGCTACCTCAGCTGCGGTATCTACGCCAAGACGAGAGCCATAAGCTGCAATAAGCATTGGGAGGTTAAGGCCAGTAACAGCAACCCAATCCTCTTTACCCTCTTCCTCAAGAACGCGAGAAATCTGGTTAAAGGGGGTGCCACCCCATAGATCAACCAAGAACAAAACGTGCTCTTGATCTTCAAGCGTGGCAATTGCGTCGAGAATCTTCTGATGCAGGTCATCTGGGCCCATATCAGGAGTAAGCGTTACAGCTACAACGCCTTCCTGTGGTCCAAAAATCATGCCGCCAGAATCTTTGATGCCCTCGGCAAATTTGCCATGGCTGGCTAGAACGATACTAACCACTTCTACCTCCTTCTTTTCTACCTAATAAAACAAATGAAACTGTAAACATAACAATGAAAATAACATTTACTTTTCTGATTTTATTACATATATCTGAAGCGTGTCTTCACTAACCCAACTCTTTTTAGATTTTTTAGGTTTTATAAGCCAATTTTAGGGCGAGAAGATCTTCTCGCCCTAAAGGTAAACAAAAAAATGCGGCCAGAAACATAGAGCTTCTGACCGCAAAAAATTCTGTATATCGTAGCTAGTTAGCAGCCAACAGACACAAGATCGTGTGTGGACTGAGTAAAGACATCGTAGCCGTCCTCAGTAACAACACCAAAGTCCTCAAGGCGAATACCAAACTTACCAGGCAGGTAAATGCCAGGCTCATCGGTAACAACAGAACCTGCTGCAATAACCTTGTTCCAGCGAGGGTTGAAAAATGGACGCTCGTGAATCTCAACGCCAACACCGTGACCAAGGCCGTGACCAAAGTACTCGCCGTAACCAGCCTCAGAGATAACCTTAACTGCAAGGTTATGAATATCAGAACCAGTTACGCCTGCATGGATAGCTGCAGCGCACGTCTCGTTTGCCTTGCGAACAACGTCAAAGACATGCTGCTGCTCCTCGGAAGGCGCACCAACAACAACGGTACGAGTCATGTCTGAGTGGTAATCCAGATAACCTGCACCATAGTCCATAACAATCATATCGCCTGTCTGAACCACGCGCTCACCTGGCTGTGCGTGAGGATTAGCACCATTAGGACCAGAAGCAATGATGGAATCAAAGGACAGAGCATCTGCGCCGTTAGAGAGCATATAGTTTTCAAGCTCAGCACGAATCTGCTGCTCAGTGAGACCTGGCTTGATGTACTCGCAGATGTGGAGGAATGCCTTATCAGTGATTGACTGAGCATGCTTCATCAGCTCAATCTCTGCTGGGTCTTTAACAATACGCAGCTCAGCAATATCGCCATGCATACGTGGAAGCAAAGCAGCAATAGAGCGATCACGCAATGCCTGCTCAAGACCATCAAAGAACGCAAGGTCAACAGTGTCCTCAATAGCAACTACGCGAGCACGAGCCTCAGCGACATGCGCAGCAACCCACTCAGTAGGAGTAGTGACCTCCTGGTCAAACTTCCATGGAGAGTCAGCACCAAGGCGCTCCAGGAATGTGTTGTAGTAACGAGAGTCAGTGTGCATGAAGAGCTCATCCTGCGTAATAAATGCAGTATGTGCCTGCTCAAAGTCAAAGACACGCTCAGCGTCAGTCAACCAACGAAGGTCTGGGTTGTGACGTAGAACAACAGCGTCATAACCTCTCTGAGCCATTACCTCGCGAAAGCGCGCGACGCGCTTTGCTGCTGCCTGTAAATCTGCCATTTCAAATCCCTTCTCGAGATGTTTACAACAAAAAGTTGCACCTAGTTGAGCTGTCAAACCAAACAGGACTCTCTGGTGCAAGATGCGGCGCTTTAATGCGAAGCGTGAGCCTCACACCAAGCGCGGGCATGTTCGGCGAGAAGTTCCTCGTCGACTGAAGCTAATCTTACCCTTCCAATAGACATTGGAATCGGCAACATAAAACGATTAGTAGAACGGAAACATTCCTGTTTGAGCGCTTCGATGAGCTGCTCGGGAGTGATATCACACGTGACAAAACCAATATTGAGGCGCTCAAGAATCTCATCTTGAGCAAGCATATCGTCAAAAGAAAGCGACTCTTTAGCTACTGCAATTCTTGCCGAGAAGCGTAGTGCATCTGCATAAAGTGCAGAAAGAGGCTGGTCAGCTGGGATAAGCGGACGAAGCGCCTCCACAAAAACCCAGCCATATGGCACAGACTGCTGAATGGCAATAGCTGAAGAATCAGAGAGGCGGCCACGAGTCTTAGTAGATTCTGCCAGCTGCTCTGCAACTATATCGGCAACTCCAGAGGAGAGGTTATCTGCCCTATCCCAAATACGGCCAAACTCCGCCTCGTTATCAGACATAGCTGTTGCAACCATGCACACCTGGGCAACCTTAGCGTTGTCATCGCAAAGATCCATAACCTCAAGATCAGCAAAGCAGAAACGAGCGCAAGGCTTTGTAGTAACAAGGCGCTGATGCTCAGCATCTGTATCAAGTGCACGAGGAGTAATAGACGAGACAATAACTGCCGCAAGATCAAGCGGAACAGTAGCAAGGGAGACTCCCCCGCACCACTTGTTAGCCACGTGGTTAGCAAGAGAAATAACTCCCGAGTGACCCACGGCAACTACCAAATCGTCAGCTGTGAGATGCATTTCTGCCAAAGAAGACAACACCTGTGCCTCAGCTGCCACCGTAGTTGCTGCTTCACCATCTTCTACATCAACGCGTGTGACGAGAAAACCAATGGTGGTGAGGTCTCTACGCAAAAGCTCAGCGAGGTCTTCATCCGCCTGATTGCTTACAAGAAAAGCACAGCGATGAGGCCTTCCTACCGCAGTCCTTAGCTCGGTACCAAAGTTTGAAAGTACGCCCGCACCAGAACGAAGTGCAATAGAGCCTCCAGGAATAGAAACCCACTGTTTAATCTGAACAGGTGGCAATTCCTCTTCAAGCTCATTCTGGACATTGTCACTCATAGAAGTCCTCTTTCCCAAAGCAGCTTGCCAGAATCAATGGCTACCTGCTCAAACGTTTTCTCGCGAATATCAATAGTAATATCAGCGGCGGCCTCATAACGTGGACGCAGACGCCTATAAAGCTGAGTAGCGTTTTCAAAGCTTCCCAAATCAGGGCGCCTGTCCGTGCGCTGAATTTGACGAAGTGAGTCAGAAAGATCGCCGTCGAGAAACACGATGACTCCCATCTCGCGCATAAGCGCAAGATTGATGTCCTTCTCGACAATTCCACCGCCGCAGCTTACCAGCAGTGACTTCTTAGACTTGAGCGTTTGCAAAACCTCAGTTTCTGCCTGCCTAAAAAGCTCTTCACCGTCATCTTCGTAGATTTCTGCCAGTGATTTACCTGCTATGCGTTCTGCCAGGCGATCGGTATCGACATAACGGCGGTGAAACAGTTCGCCCAAATTACGTGCAAGTGTGGACTTTCCGGCACCCAGAAAGCCTACAAAAAAGATATGATCACAGCCCTCATGTACGACGTATCTTGAATCGCGAAGCTCCATACTCCTCCAGCCTTTCAAGATGATTCTATCATCGAGTTGGAGCAAGTAAACTAAAGCCGTCTTGTTATGACGTAAAAGTTACATTTTTTAAAATGCGGCGCTCTGCGTGACGAATGATATTGGTGTACCAAAGATCCTCTGTAGACTGCGGCTTTACCAAAATAGTTGAAACACCAGCCAAATTACCAGCAATTACATCGGTAAAAATTTGGTCTCCCACCATCACAGTTTGCTCTTTAGTTGCCGAGAAACGCTTCATAGCTGCAGTTAAAGCGCGAGGCAGTGGCTTGCAGGCAAAGCCTTCTCCCTCAATTCCCAGCTCATGAGCGCTACGCTGAACCTCATCGAGGTGAATGTTATTGGAGATGAGACAGAGCGTTAATCCAGCCGCATGAGCCTTCTCAAACCAAGCAGAAACCTCTGGCGGCACCATCTTGGTGTCTCGAGGCACACAGGTATTATCGCGATCTAAGAGCACAAGCTTAATCCCCTGCTGAACAAGATTCTCTATAGAGATATGCTCAACAGCAGAAACGTATTGCGTTGCTTTAATCAAGCTCATAGACACCAACTATTGCTTGCTTGCGGCTTCACGCTCGCGTGCGTTTTCAATAGCTTGCTGATGCTCGTCATAGGTCTCAGAGAAGACGTGCTCATCTGAGGTAATCCAGAAGTAGTAATAATTGGTTGCTGCTGGATCCATAGCCGCCTTAATAGAAGCATAGCCTGGAGAGCAAATAGGCGTAGGAGTCAAACCCTTAAACGCATAGGTGTTGTACGGGTCACTTGTCATTGAGCTGAGCTCTTCTGCAGTGGCTTCCCTGCCCAGAGAATAGGCAAGAGTTGCGTCACTCTGCAGGTACATATCGTCATACAGGCGATTGTAGAAGACAGATGCAACCTTAGGACGGTCTTCATCAGTCAGGGCTTCTCGCTCGATGATCGATGCCATGGTAATGATTTGCTCGTTTGTAAGATTCAAGTTGTAACGCTTGTTGAGCGTAATGCGAGCGGCATCCAAGTTAAGGTCAGCCGTCTCTGTCTCAAACTGATCAAGCATGGCACGAATGACCGTATCGGCAGTTACGTTGCTTTCCGTAAAGGTATACGTCTTAGGGAACAGGTAGCCCTCAAGAGAATCGTTAGCGTCTACCGCACCTGCAAGGAACGGATAGTCGGCAACATAATTGGATGCTTTTGCCTGATTCAAGAAATCATCGCGAGAAATACCAAAGTAGTCCTGAACCAAATCCGCAACCTGAGAAACGGTATAACCTTCTGGTACGACAAAGCCACTACCAGGAGCATTAGGGCCAGAAATAAGCAGATGAACGATGTCTGCTGGCTTGGTGCCAGTGGTAATAACATAGATACCGCTCTTAATTTTCTGCTCAGCATCCTGACGCTTTACCTGATTTAAGAACTCGCTCTTAGTAGCAATAATCTTGTTCTCAAAAAGAATCTTTGCGACTTCCTGCGCGCCAGCGCCATCTGGAATAGTAACGGTCACTTGCTGACCAGCGGTAATTTCTTGTGTATCGGAATTAGCACGAGAAAGCTCTGGAAGCGCTACTTTCCATACAAAGATACCAAGGGCCGCAACCATGATAAAAGCGATAAGTGCTGCAAAAATACGAGAACGCTTTGAAGCCTTCTTATCTCTATGCTTTACCTGCTTGTTCTTTGCCATATGAGTGACTTGAGCGCTTCTTGAAGAAAGCTTGCCACCAGTAAGTGCAGGTAGCGATCCTGTAGCCTCAACTGAAGGCTGTGTGATCTGTTCCTGCTGAGCCTGCTCTTCCTGAACCTGTCCCTCTGGAACAGGAGAAGAAAAATGTGCGCCCTGACGACGCGGAGAAGAACCATTGGATAGGGTGGGCATTTAGTCTCCCTTATTCATCTGTGCATCAAGCCATGATTGCAAAAAGAGCGAAGCAGCAACCATGTCAACTTTTCCACGCATGGCTTTTTCAGATAAACCTTGCGCTCGAAGGATCTTCTTCGCTTCCGCAGAAGAAAGTCTTTCGTCAGTAAATTCTAATGGAAGTTGGCAGTTCTTCGCAATTTGCTCAGCTTGAGTGGTAATTTTTTGGGCCTGTGGTCCATCTTCGCCGGCGAGCGTTTTAGGACGACCACACAAAAGCAGTTCTGGCTCCCAATCTTCAAGCACAGCTTTAAACGTGCGTGCATGTGAGAGCACCTCTTGCGCAGGAAGCACGCAAACAGGTGACGCAATAGCACCATCGGGGTCACTTACAGCAACCCCGATGCGAACTTCACCAATATCTAGAGCTAAAACGCGCAAACGTTACGCACCAAGCTTTGTTCTTGCAGCCTCAAGTGCTGCGTCAATTCCTGCAGCATTTGAACCGCCTGCCTGTGCCATTGCTGGCTTGCCGCCACCGCGACCACCAACAAGCTCTGCAATCTCTTTGACAATGTCTCCTGCCGAGAAACCCGCTGCAACTGCAGAATCAGTTGCACCTGCAAGCAGGGAAACCTTTCCGTCAGCGGTTGCGGATGCGATGACGCAAGCAACAGGCTGGCCGTCAGATGCATCGCGGATGCCATCCCATGCGGAGCGGAGCTCTTTACCAGAAAGGCCCTCAAGCTTAGCAATTACGCAGCTATAGCCATTAAGCTGAACAGCTGACTTAAGTGCTTCTGCTACCTGGTTGCTACCTGCTCCAGTAAGAGCAGCCTCAAGCTTGTGGTTTGCAGTGCGAAGATCCTGCTGCAGCTGCTCAACACGGTCTGCAACAGCGGAAGGACGAACCTTCAGAGCTGCAGCAACCTCATCGAGCTGAGCCAAGCGCTCATCAACGTACTCAATAGCACCCATAGAGGTTACAGCCTCAATGCGCCTTGAGTTAGAACCAACAGAGCTCTCAGAAATAATCTTGAAGAGGCCAAGGTCGGCAGTGTTGCGTGCATGAGTACCACCGCAGAGCTCGCGAGAGAATGGGGTGTCTTCTGCGCCAGCAGAGACAACACGTACGACATCGCCGTACTTCTCGCCAAAGAGTGCAACAGCGCCAGCAGCCTTTGCGTCCTCGATGCTCATGATCTGAGTGACAACAGGCTTAGCAGCAAAAATCTCTGCATTTACTATGCCTTCAATACGATCAAGCTCATCTTTGGTAAGAGCCTCAAAGTGCGTAAAGTCAAAGCGCATACGATCTGGGGCAACAAGAGAACCAGCCTGGTTAACGTGATCTCCCAGAACCTTCTTGAGCGCGGCGTCAAGCAGGTGGGTTGCCGTGTGGTTGCGGCGAATGAGCTCACGGCGACCAGCGTCAATGGTTGCGGTGACAGAGTCACCAACGGAGATGGTGCCCTCCTCCACCACGCCAACGTGGGACTCAAGGCCACCGTCGCGATGCTTGGTGTCAGTGATGTGAACGTAGAGACCAGGAGCTGTCAGCTTGCCGGTGTCCCCTACCTGGCCGCCCATCTCTGCATAGAAAGGTGTGCGGTCAAGCACAACCTCAACCTCAGAGCCAGCAGCAGCGGACTCAACCTCCTGTCCGTCCTGAACAAGAGCAACAACACGAACGCCAGAGAGCTCATTGTTGTCGTAGCCGTCAAAGACGGTCTCATCAAGGCGGTCAGAGAGTGCAACCCAAATGCTCTGAGCATTACCCCAGGCATCGCGGTTAGCAGACTTACGAGCGCGCTCACGCTGCTCAGTCATTGCAGCATCAAAGGCGTCCATGTCAACAACGTGACCTGCATTTCCAGCAATCTCACGAGTAAGATCAATAGGGAATCCGTAGGTATCGTGCAGAAGGAATGCAACCTCACCAGAAAGCTGAGCGCCATCCTCAAGCTGCTCAAGCTCAGCGGTGAGCTTGGACTCGCCTGCGTCAAGCGTAGCGCCAAAGCGCTCCTCTTCTGCAGTCAGAATGCCGTCGATAAGAGCGCTCTTCTCGACAAGCTCTGGATACTCTGCGCCAAGCAGAACGGCAACCTCATGTGCGTACTCTGCCATGAAGGTACCCTGGATACCCAGCAAGCGGCCGTGATAGACGGCGCGACGGAGCAGACGGCGAAGAATGTAGCTTCTACCCTCATTACCAGGGAGAATACCGTCGCCAATCATAAAGGTAACTGCACGGGAGTGGTCTGCAAGAATGCGCAGGCTACGGTCAATCTCGTCAGTTGAGTGATACTTTTTACCAGAGAGTTTCTCGCCCAAAGAGATGAGGGAACGCATGATGTCGCCCTCGTAGTTGGTGCCCTCATGCTGCATGATAGCTGCGATACGCTCAAGGCCCATGCCGGTATCGATGTTGCGGTGAGGAAGCTCAGGTAGAGAACCATCTTCCTGGCGGTCAAACTGAGTAAAGACGAGGTTCCAGAACTCAAGGTAGCGGTCACCGTCATCTCCAGGAGCTTCTCCCTCAAACTCAGGACCCTGGTCAAAGTAAATCTCAGAGCAAGGACCACAAGGACCAGTTGGACCAGCTGCCCAGAAGTTGTCCTCCTCGCCCAGACGGGTGATGTGATCTTCTGCTACGCCAAGAGACTTCCAAATCTCAATTGCCTCATCGTCGTCAGTAAAAACAGTAAAGTACAGGCGATCAAGAGGCAGGCCAAGGTGCTCTGGAGAAGAAATAAACTCCATTGCCCAGGTGCATGCATCGCGCTTGGTGTAACCACCAAAGGAGAAGTTACCCAGCATCTCAAAGAATGAGAGATGGCGAGAGTCGCCAATGTTGTCAATATCGTTGGTACGAAGGCACTTCTGGCAGGAAGTTGCGCCAATCTCCTTCATAGTCTTGATGCCCTGGTAATACTCCTTGAACTGGTTCATGCCAGCATTAGCAAGAAGCAGCGAAGGATCAGAAGGCACCAGAGATGAAGAAGGATAGCGCTTGCAACCCTTGCTCTCAAAGAAGCTTAGGAAGTTCTCGCGAATCTCTGCTGTTGTCATTGTTTTATAGTCAGCCATAAAGTACTTCTCCGTATTCAAATAACTACTCTTTTGTACTGTCTGAGTCTACCGCATCTGACGATGGTTTATCTGGTTCCTTAGTAACTTCTTGAGTATTCCTAAAAAGTAACTGAGAAAAATCATGTCCAAGAATCTTTGGTGCGGGAATTGGTGACTTGCTGCGCACATGAGCCGTAGTGTCTTGGTCAACAAGACGCGACTCCTCAAAGAACTTTGGATCGTCCAGAGCATCATATTCTGGAAGGATGGCACCTGTCTCATCCACATACTGCGTAGAGTTAAAAAGCGCACCATTTGGCGAGACAATCTGTCTGCCTGAATACTTCTCAAAGAAGTACACAAAAATACCTCTTAGAGCTGCAGTCAAAGGAATGGCAAGAATAGTTCCAGTCACCCCGCCAAGAGCGCTACCAATAACAATGCCGACGAGCGAAAGACCCGGGTGAACTTTGACACTGGTTGCCATAACCAAAGGTGAAAGCACGTTATCAACAACGTTTTGTGCAACCATCAAGATAACGATAGTCCATACGGTCATGACAGGGTCTACCAAGATGCTCAAAATAAGAGCAATACCTGCCGAGAAAACCGGTCCAACTACAGGAATAATGTGGAAGATTCCTGTGACCATACCAATGAGGGCAGCATAGGGATTGCCTAAAATCAAGCAGCCAAAGTACACAAGAACGCCATCAACCGCAGAGGTAATGATAGTTCCACGCATATAGCCACTGGTAGATCTACTCAAGATTGCAAGAATAAGCCTAAACTCATTCTCTTTTTGAGGACCAGCAATAATGGCCATCTCACGAACAATAACGGGATAATCTTTAGCCAACCAATACGCAAGCACGAGACCTAAGAAGAAGACCATAAGCTGGTTTGCCATAGAAGAGATGTTGCCTAATGCAGATGTGGAAAGCCAACTCAAAATACCAGAAGCAACTGATATTCCAATACTTGATGCCTGTTCAATTACAAGTTCTACCGTCTGTCTAACAGCGGGGTTGCTCTGAGTGTCAAAGCTCTGCCAAAACTCCCTTGCCATTGCTCCTATCTGGCTTGCATACGAAGGAGCGTTTCTGAGTAGCGTAGTAAGCTCAAATACCAATGGCTGAGCAATGAGAATAAGAAATCCTACAAGCACAATGAGTGTAAGAACAAGCGCTATAAGAGCAGAGATGCCACGTGGCACTCCCCTGTCTTCAAGCCAATTGGTAACAGGACTACAGACAAACGCAACAATAGCACCAATGGCTAGCAGCTCAACAGCCTGTCCCAGGATGCCAAGAACATGCAGTGCAAGCGCGAACAATGCAGCCAGACCAATAGCTGTCCACACCATTAAGCCACGCTGTTTCCATTTTTGAACTGAATCAGAAAAGTTTTGGTGCTTTTGATCCATTAACGATTCACACTTTCTGGGTCAATCTTTTCTTGAATACGCTTTAAAGTGCGACGAAGCAGCCTTGAAACCTGCACCTGAGAGATGTTGAGTTTCTCCGCAATCTCAACCTGGGTAAGGCCTTCGACAAAACGCATGCGGATAATCTCTTGCTCTCGTGGAGAGAAATCCCTGATAGCCTCTTCAAGAACAATGCGGTCATCTGAACCAGCAAGATCTTCATCTTCGGTTACATACTGATCAATGATTGAAGGAGTCTCGTCTCCATCAGCACCAGAGCCGCCTCCCTCAAGAGGAACAGAGCTATAAGCACTGGAAGACTCCATAGCCTCAAGGACCTCTTCAACATTTGTATCAAGGCGCTGGGCAATCTCTTCAATTGAAGGGCTTCTTTGCAGCTCTTTAGTCAAGTCATCAGTAACCTGATTAATCTTGGACGAAAGCTCCTGCAGACGACGAGGAACGCGTACTGACCAGCCTTTATCACGGAAGTGACGCTTAATTTCTCCCATAATGGTTGGCGTTGCATACGTTGTAAATTCAAGACCACGATCAGGCTCAAACCTATCAATTGCTTTGATAAGTCCAATAGTTCCCACCTGAATCAAATCATCAAGGGGTTCTCCACGGTTTTTGAACTTAGAAGCCAAAAAACGCACGAGGTTTAAGTGACTCACAATGAGCTGGTCTCTTACCTCAGGATCTTTTGTTTCTTTATATTGGGCAAAGAGCTGGCGTGTTCTATCTTTATCCCAGGCCGGGGTACCTTTAGAAGCACGACGAGCAGCTCTTCTTGCGGCTTTCTGCTCTTCTGCAGATGCCTGTACTGTCTCGTTTGCTTCAGGTTTAGGCATGTGTACCGCCAGAAATCTTCACAAGATGAAGTGTGTAACCGTCGTCACTGAGCTCAAACTGGTCACAAATAGCAGAGAGCAGTAGCTCTACAAGCTCAAGTGGCTGAGAATTATCTGTCTCAGACTCAACTGGATCTTCATCACCCAAATCAAAGTCAATAGCCATAGCATTGTCTTCGAGGGTAAACGTAATATCTACGGATTCATTTTGAGTGCCACATGCAAAGACAAAGCCCTCTTCAGCGGCCATTTTGACATCTTCAAGCTCATCAACATTCATCTTGCACAAAACGGCAAGATTTGCAGCCATCATTCTGACTGAACGAGCAAATGTTGGATCTGCTGGAGCGGAAAGCTCAACAATTTTTTGTGCCATTACAATCTACTCCTCAGTCTTCTGAGAAGACTCAGAACCATACTCAATATAGAACTGCTCAGTACGAGCGGGCTTAGAATGCTTTGTCTTATCCTGAGAAATCAAAGGGAGCTCTTCAAGGTACTCTTGAGCACGCTGGGCACTCTGCTGAGCAGTTACGGTTGCACCACTCAAGCGAGCCTGAGCAGCCTCTGCAAGCTTGGAAGGATTCAAAGATCCACCGAGGCCAGTTCCCAGCTTTGAAACAGACTCAACAACACCTGTGACAGCATCACTTGCAGCTTTGCTGACAGTGGCAGTTACGGCTGATGCTGCACCAGAAACGGTTGCTACGTCACCGAGAACTACATTGAGGCTCTCAAGGGAGGTATTAGCGTTCTCTGCAGCTTCATCAACCTTCTGCATAAGTGCAGGTAGCTGCTTAACAGTTGGATCAAGCTCATCAACCATGCCATCAATCTTTGAAATAACAGGCTGAATCTGCTCAATGGTGTTGTTAGCTGAGAGTGTAATCTCAGTAATTGACTTTCTTGTTGTTCTTAGGGTCAGAGCAACCTCGACAATGGCCCAAACACCAGCTACGGCTAAGACTACAAGGGCAATCTGTAAGTAATCCATCTATGCCATCCCTCAAAGCTAACGGTTACAGTTCCTTTTATTCTACCCGAGGAGCGCCTTCTTAATGCTCCCACTTAACTAATTCAAAATCCTAAGCTTCCTCGTGACGATCACGCTCTGTAGCTGCAATTCTCCACGCTTCCCAACCTCTTGGGGATGGCGAGAAGAACGCACCACGTTCAAGTCCTTCTGGAAGATAACGCTGTTCAATCCATCCCCCAGGATAATTGTGAGGATAGAGGTAATTGCCATACTCTTCAGAACCAGGACGCGTACGGTCTCTTAAGTAACTTGGAACTTCTCGCCTTGGACCTGTTCTAACCTCATGAAGGGCAGCATCAATACCTGCTTCTGCAGCATTAGATTTTGGTGCTAGTGCCATATAAATAACTGCTTGCGCAAGGTTAATTCTGCACTCAGGGTATCCAATGACCTCGGCTGACCTAAATGCTGCATGTGCAATGAGCAGCGCCTGAGGATCGGCATTGCCAATATCCTCTGAGGCCAAAATCATAATGCGTCGCGCAATAAATTTAGGATCTTCACCTGCATCGATCATGCGCGCAAGCCAATAGAGTGCGGCATCTGGGTCTGAGCCTCGCATAGACTTAATAAACGCAGAGATAATGTCATAGTGCATATCTCCTGCTTTATCGTAGGGAAGTCCGCGGCGAGGATTTGCCTCAAGAACGTTTTGCTTGGTGATAACAAGCGGCTCAGATGTTGTGCTGTCAGCAGATTCTGGAACATCAACCATCTGAGAGGCAAGCTCAAGAGAAGTTAAAGCCGCACGGCCATCTCCGCCTGCAAGCGTCACAATCTCTTTACGAGCATCTTCTTCCAAGACAAATGCGCCAGCTAGGCCGTCTTCTGACTCAAGTGCGCGCTGAATGAGCTCATCGATTGCTGCATCTGACAATGCATGCAGCTCCACTACACGAGAGCGAGAAATCAGAGCGCTATTAACCTCAAAGTAAGGGTTTTCTGTAGTAGCACCAATAAGTACAACTATTCTGTCTTCTACCGCATGAAGCAGAGCATCTTGCTGAGAGCGTGTAAAACGATGAATCTCATCAATGAACAGAATGGTTCTTCTACCTGCTGTTAAAAGCCTTGATTCTGCGGCCTCAATCTCTCTACGAAGATCTTTAACAGTTCCCGTAATTGCAGATACTTCTACAAATTCTGCGTGCGTTGTATGAGCGATGATGCGCGCAAGCGTGGTCTTTCCGGTGCCCGCTGGACCGTACAGCAAAACGGACGAGAGCGTATCGTGCTCAATTGCCTTGCGCAGCCAAGAGCCAGGACCAACCGCATCTTCCTGACCTACGTATCCATCAAGCGTGGTAGGACGCATGCGGGCAGCAAGTGGTGCATTAGCTTTTTTTGCGGCACGTTCCATGCCAGAAAATAAAGTATCCATGCAGCTATTTTACCCCGTCTCAAACATAAAAGCTTGGCGAGAAACCCGGCTTAACACAAATGCTCTTTGCGAGCCCGTTTGCCACACCGTGACTGAGTGGTAAACCTTACGCACGTACTCCTTCTGCAAAGTAGCTTCTCTTAGGAAAGAGCTCCTGAGCTTCTGGGAAAAGTGCTTCACAGGTAGCCACAAAGTAGTCATCAGTCATTGCGGAAATAAAATCAACAACAGTACGATGCACGTCACTCTTCCAGTTATAGGTATGGCCGTACCTAGAAAGGTGCCTACTCACCGGCTCAATATGATGCTTAAAAATTGCAAGGCTCTGATCACCAGATTTAAGCGAGGACAACTCGTATTCGTACAACTTCTCAAACAGGTGCTTAATGTCCTCAGAGAAATCACCATTGGCTTCTGATGCACCATAAATCTTCTGGTAATTCTCGCGCTTTGCTCGTTTCATCTCTTTAAAAGCCTCTTCAGAAAGAGAAATCTGAGGCTTACCAAAGCTGTTCTGAACAATGTCTGCAACAAAAGCAGAGGTAGCCCATGCGTTATAGGCGCCACCAAGGCCATCATCAAACGTTTCTTCTGTTGCAGCGCCAGCACGAAGCGCATCCTGTCTGTCTTTTCCAACATACGCAATGATGTCGGAGATGCGCATAACGCAACCTTCAAGCGTCATAGGACGCAGATGAGCAATAGCCTGAGGACCTCTCTCCCAGCAATCTTCCACCACCTTGTCAAACTCATCAAAAGTTGAAAGATCACTCATTTGAAGTATCTGTTGTTCAAACTCACCGTTGTGGCAAATTACTCCATCAAGCGTCTGTAGGGAAAGATTTCTTGCATAAAGACCATCAAGAACGCGCACGCTCTGTACGTTGTGGAAAAACCAACGTCCCGTTTGCTCGTGATACATATCATTGAGGAAATACTCCCCTGCATGACCAAAAGGAGTATGTCCCACATCATGACCAAGAGCAATTGCCTCGATCAAATCAAGGTTAAGGCCAAGAGCACGTCCGATATCTTTAGCAACTCTACAAACAAGCTGCTCATGAAGGCCACGGCGCGTAATATCATCATGTGCACGGAACGAGAAGACCTGTGTTTTGCCGTTTAGCCTGTTATACGCAGGGGTGTGCATGATTTTCTCGACATCTCGCATAAAAGCAGGACGCAAAAGCGATGCCTGGTCATGGGTGGAATCTCGGCGAATGATGTCTTCATTTTTGCATGCGTAAGGACTTAAGGAACCCTTGGCTATTTGCTCAGCCACAAGGGCCTGAGTTTCTTCTGTAAGCTGCCCGGTCAAATGAGGTGCAAAAGGATTAGTGATGTTCATGTGTATCCTTTCTAGATGTTTTTCACCTCTAGTGTAGAAGTTTCACCGGACAAAAAGTCGTGTTGAATTTTGAGAAAGCTTTTATGAAAGTCTGGTATCTAAAAAAGACTATCCTGAACTGGTTGTTTTAAGGCTTCAAATAGATTCTTTGCCAAAAGTGCGGTTCCCTTTGAATTTGGATGCACATCGTCAGCAAAATATTTCTTCTCCTGCGGCAACAACTTTTCTCCAGAGATGCACTGCAAACCAAACTTACCAGCAACTTCTTCAATAATTTGAGGAATTTCGGCAAAACAAGAATAAGGGTGCGTGGGATACGCATCCTCAAAATAAGGCGTAGGCGTCAAAACCACCACGCGAGTATCCGCATACATTTGAGAGATCTGCCAGAGTGAATTTTGAATATCATATGTTACCTGCGACTTTGCGCATTTCTCGTATCGATAATTTGCTCCAAGCGCAACAACCACTAAAGAAGCATCCTCAATAAACGTATACGAGCCAGGCTGATAAACTTGTCCACCAATTCCCTGGTTAACCACCTCAAGCTTCATGCGTTTAGCAAGACAACGTGGCCAAGTTTTGTCTGGGCGTTCCACAACAAAACCCTGCGCAATAGAATCGCCAAACACCGCCAGCTTTTTCTTAGGCTCATCGGGCGAGAAAAACGTGCCATTGCCACGGAGATTTTTAACGGAAGCGCTCTGCAAACAGGGCAAGTAAACACTCACGTGATGCGTGTCATTAAAACCTGGAAGCCTAGCAAGATCATCCTGAGAAGTTTCTGTTTCTAGATGAATAGAAAGTGTCTGTTCACCTGCATCATTGAGTGAAAAGTTCTTGTAAGGTTTACCGTCAACTGTCACAAATACGGAACTAAGCTTTTTCAAATACGTTGTTTTAAGTAACTGTAAAACAGAAGAGGCTCCCTTAGGAACTTCATCAATTTTTAGATCAAGCACCACTTCTGAGCTGTCCGTGGTAAAAGCAACTTGAATATCTGAAGTACAAGCGGCCATCTGTTTAAAAAGACCGGGGTGCCAGGAAGAGCAAGAGCCAATAACTCTAAGCTGATTGGAAGAGATGCGCAGTGGATGAACCCATCCATGAGCAAGCTTTTCTGACCATGGTGCACTAAGTAAAAACTTAGATGCTGGAGAACTAATGCTCCACTCTCCCACTTCCATACGCACCTCCAATCACAAGTTAAATTACTATAGTTATATACTACGAGGTTAATAGACAGTATTACAATCTTTAGCAACAAATAAACTGCTCTTGTTGTCCATAAGGAGGCAACAGATATGTTTGGTGAGAAGATATTTAATTTTTCAGAACCGATTTCTAGAAAAACATTTCGCACAGTATTTCTTATTAGTTTTCTTGCCTATCAGGGTGCACGACTACTGTGGAAACAGGGACTTATTCCGCCGTTGCTATTTTTTCTAGTATTAACTCTGCTTGGGATTATTAATTGGTATCTCATTTTTAGAAGCGATATTAAAAAGCGGGCAAAGATTTCACTTTTAGTTTTTCTTGCCTTTGCTCTCGTATTTGAAATTAGCCATGTTATTTATCTTATGTAACTAAAAACCCTCTTCTACGCTGATAGAAGAGGGCTTTTCATGCAAATTAATTAGTTCACACTACATTATTTTTCGACAGATACTTATTCTGAAGCCTGCACCTCACCGGCATCATTTTTCTTAGCCAGCTTCTTATCAAGCCAACCAGTAAATGCTGGTGCAACTAGCGCGGTAATAACTACTGCAGCAGCAAGCTGAGCATTTGCGTTTGCAACAACCTGAGCAGTATAGGTTGGATCAACAGAAGCAACTGCAGCAGGAGTGGTTGTTGCAGTGCCTGCAATAGTTGCACTTGCAAGACTTGCCTTACCAGAACCGCCAAGAAGACGCTCAACAAGCATGGTAAGGATACCTGTGATGATACAAAGAACTGCCAAAAGAATACCTGATGGACCGCCCGTAATAAGATTCTCAACACTCATACCGCAGCCAAGGGCAAAACCAACAACAGCAATGCAAGGGTTAATGCCAGGAACCAAAAGTCCCCTAATAAATGGACTAAGGTTACCAAGAACAACACCAAGAACCAGAGGAAGCAGTGTACCGATAAGCGCGGTAGGAGAAATTGCTGCAACGCCTGCTGCGCCTAGAGCAATCATGGTAACTGCAGGACCTGCAACAAGAGACAGAACAGCAGCGGCACCCTGCTCATCAGGGGTTCCATACTCAGCAGTAATACCAATGTACAGAGCAACATTACAGAAGGTAATACCGCCAATAATGGAAAGTGCATTAAGACCAAAGAAATTGTCGTTCATGAATTTGGCAACAAAGAGACCAAAGGCAATAGCAATAGCAAGTTTTGGAATAAGGATGGTTAAACCAGTCTTCAGAACCTTTGGAACCGTCTTAAGGTCAATAGAGGCACCAACAAACAGCAGAACAATACCTACAATCGCAGGGGCGCCCTTGGCAACAGCTGTGGTGAAGCTACCAATTTCTAGAACTTGAGGGAAAAAAGAATGAAGCAGTAGGCCCACAGAAAGCGGATAAAGCATAATATCGCCAGGGAACCTGGGGACACCAATTTTACGAGTTGTCTTTTGCTGTTCAGCTGCCATTATCAGCTCCTTTGCCCTGGTTGGTCAAAAAATAGTTGACCTACTTTATCAGCACAAAGAAACATTTTTGAAAAGCGATGTACAAATTAACAATTTAGCTACAAATGCGAGAAGACCTTACAAACTGCAAGGTCTTCTCGCGAAATGGGCATATTTAAGTGTTGAGGCTAACTTAAGAACTTAGATTTTGCCGCCCTCGACGACAATGTTGTTTGGATCTACCTCGTCGCCGTAAATTGGAGCAAGGGTCTCTTCATAATCCTTGTGGAAGAAGTTCTCCTCTGCAAGAGGGCCAGTAATCTCGTTGTTGATAAACTCCAACAGCGAGGAATTGCCCTTGTGAACTGCAGCAGCGATAGTATCGGAGTCGCCCAGGTCATCGATGCCAACAACAAAGCCAGGGTTAGACTTGATCCATGCAAGTACCTCGGTGTTATCGGTTGAGAAAGCATCGCCGCGGCCGTCAAGCAGTGCGTTATACGCATCGGCATAGCTATCAAATTTGACCAGCTCAACCTTAGGTGCATTCTTAGCAAACCAGACCTCAGCTGTGGTTCCCTTAGAAACAATAAGCTTCTTGCCGTCAAGCTGCGAAACGTCTGTGATTGGCGCAGAGGATGGGGAAACAACGCCCAGCTTGATCTTCATGTATGGCAGGGAGAAATCAACCTTTTCTTTACGGTCATCGGTTACCGTAAAGTTTGCCAGCATGATATCTGCCTTATTGGACTGCAAGAAAGGTACGCGGTTCTGTCCGTCAGTGGCAATGTAGTTGAT
The DNA here is from genome assembly GCA_015258715.1 of Atopobium sp. Lineage (GTDB taxonomy): Bacteria > Actinomycetota > Coriobacteriia > Coriobacteriales > Atopobiaceae > Lancefieldella. Next base: position 20,078 of record JABZHR010000002.1, on the reverse strand, counting down.
CTTGACGCCCATATCCTTTGCAAGGCGCTCTGCAAAAACAATGTCGTAACCAGCGTAATTGCCGTTTGCATCAACATAACCAAAAGGAGCCTTGTCGCTGAAAACGCCGATATTTACTGTGCCTGCCTTTTTTATGTCATCAAGGGTTCTAAACTTTGAGTCTGTATCAGAAGATCCACCCTGAGCTCCGTCAGAATCCTTTTTCTTGCAAGCGGCCAGAAGAGCTGCAGCAGAAAGTGCGCTTGCACCAAGAAAAGCACGGCGAGAAAGAGAAGCGGAAGTATTTTCAAAGAAGTTCATTTCAAATCCTAACAAGTTGTATCAATTACTACATCATCTACGTGCAAAAACACGTTGTTTACTTATGTACACGTTCAAATTCAAAGGTACGCAAAAACTCTTGTGCCCTTTCTGTTTTAGGTGCCGAGAAAAACTCTTGTGCATTGGACGACTCTTCTACGATGTGCCCCTGATCAATCAAGATAACTCGATCGGCAACTGCTTGAGCAAAGCGCATCTCGTGAGTTACCACCAGCATGGTCATTCCCTGCTCTGCTAGCTCCATAACTACCTGCAAAACCTCGTGAACCATCTCGGGGTCAAGAGCCGCAGTAATCTCGTCCAGCAAAAGCACCTCAGGATTAGTCATCAGAGCACGTACAATGGCCACACGCTGCTTTTGACCGCCAGAAAGCGCTGATGGATAGGCATCCTTCTTCTCCCACAGCCCTACTCGACGCAGCAGCTCTTCTGCCTGAGTTAAGACCTCAGCCTCTGAACGCTTCTGCGCCACCAGAGGAGCCAGAGTTACGTTTTTCAAAACCGTCATGTTAGGGAACAGATCGTAGCTTTGAAAAACCATTCCAATGCCTGTTGTAGCACTTTCCCTCTTCTGACCAGAAATTACCTGATCGTGGAGAAGTACCTCTCCCCCTTGGATATCCTCCAGGCCAACAATAGCGCGAAGGAGCGTAGACTTACCGCAACCGGAAGGTCCCAACACCACAACTACCTCGCCTTTATTGATGGAAAGCGAAATCTTATCAAGCACGGGTTTCTCGCTTGAGGGATATACCTTAGTGAGGTCCTTAACTGCTAAAACGGTGTTACTCATGTGAGGCGCTCCTCTCAAGCCTGCGTGAAAGATACGAAAGTGGGAAGCAGGCGGCAAAATACAGGAAGAAAATAGCTCCATAGATCCAAAGCGCTCCGTCGGTTGGGAACTTGAAGCGATAAAAATCAGCAATCTGACTACCAACTCTGAGCAGCTCAACCACACTAATCAAATTACAAAGCGCCGTTGTCTTAATCATGCGCGTAATCAAATTGATGGCTGGCGGCAAAAGACGCCTAAAGGCCTGAGGTAGGATGACCCTCAAGAACGTCTGCTGGCGAGAAAGGCCAAGCACAAATGCACCGTCATACTGAGATGCTGGAATTGACTCCAACGCTCCTCTTACCAGGTCTCCAAGCTCGGCAGCTCCCCAGAAGGTAAAGACCACAATTGATGCCTCAACGCCATCAAAGTTGACATCAAACCATTCAGAAGTGCCAAAGTACACCACAAAGAGCAACACCAGTTGAGGCATAACACGAACAATCTCAAGGTAAACACGAAGAATTGCGCGAACAACCTTGTTGTTGGATGCCATAAAAAGTCCAACGAGAATACCAAGAGGAATAGAAAGTGCTACAGAGATAAGGCCAATGTGCACCGTTGTTGCAAGGCCTCCAAGAAGGCGCGTTATTACTCCTTCCTGCAGCAAAATGTTATCGACGGGCATAGTCAAGCCTCCTCTCTAGCCAGCTGCCAAGCAAAGAAATAGGAACAAGGATAATCACATAAGCAATTACCAGCATAAAGAGGGCTTCTGTAGTGTCGTATTGCATGCCGATAATGTCCTTGGTTACGTACATCAAATCTGCAAGGGCAATGCCGGAAACAACGGAAGATTCCTTGATCAAGAAAATGACGTTAGCAACAAGGCCTGGAATTGCTACAGAAAGTGCCTGTGGAAGAATAACGTGCTGGAGCGCTTGAATCTTTGAGAGGCCCAAAACCTGTGCAGATTCAAACTGAATAGCTGCAACTGATTCAAAACCTGCACGAAACACTTCTGCCATATAGGAGCCACCAAGAAACGTTAGACCCACAACAGCAGCTACCTCTGCATCCATTTTCAGACCAACTTTAGTCAGACCAAAGTAGATAAGAAACAGCTGAATAAGCAGGGGTGTTCCTCTGGAAAGCTCAACATAAACAGCATTAAGCTGACTTAAAACAGGAATTTTTGTCAGCGAAATCTGAGCACTTATCAAACCAACGATAAGCGAGAAGAGAACTCCAAAGAAAGAGATAGTAAGCGTTATTTTTGCAGCTTCTGCATACAGTGGGAGATGTTCCCCTATGAAGCTCCAGTCCATGCGAATAAATCCTCTCGGGATGTGCGAATACTCACACAAGAGTTACAAAATAGCTTTACGCCCGAGTCTATACCAGGAAAATTTTGCTCAGCGACAATTACACCCTGGTCGTATGTGACCCGGGCACCAGACACATCGCGGTGCATGCACAAAGTGCAGTGTATGTCGTAGCCATAATTCGCATGCGTATAATCCTAGCCGCAACTAGGATATTGTCAACTCACAATTGGTAAATTTTTGATAATGGAAAATTCTTCCACTAAATCATCAACTGACATACGAGCATTAGCAGGACTTGTAGAAGGCAGTTGACGTGCGGAAATACCAGTTTGTTGCTCGGTGTAGCGCTTATAAAATTTTGTTGCCGTCCCACCAAGTGTAAAAATGGCGCAGATTGATGAATCTTGAATAAGAGCGCCAATGTTGTGTGGAACTGGATTTGCAATAGAAGCGTCGCTTGCGCCCTTAATATCACAAGCCTTAAGTACATCACAGAGAGCAAGATGATGTCTTTTGCAGAAATCAATCTTTTCAGGTATGGACTTGAGGGGTTTCTCGCCATATAACGCGGCAACTACGCGCCAGAATCTATTCTGAGGGTTGCCAAAATAAAAGCCAATTTCTCGAGACTTGGGACTAGGCATTGATCCCAAGAGCAGCACGCGAGAGTCCGGGAAAATAATGGGATCAAGCGTGTTCTCAACATGCGTAAGCACAGTTTTGACAGCATCGCCAGCAGGCTGAGGTTTGTTTGCAGCCACGATTACTCGCCTTCTTGCAGCAGCTCAACAAACTCCTGCAAATCATCAAGGCGCAGCACAGTTACTTGGCCATAGCCGGCTCCACCTGTAGTGCCCGTGTCAATTCCCCACTTATCGCCATCTGACTGGACCCATTGCGCAAGACCATCAGGAGTGGTGGCACTGCGGTTCAAGTTTTTTGCACCAAAGCTTGCTAACAAAGGAGTAGGTGTATGGCCGCAAATTACAATAGGATACGCTGCTTCTGACGTGTGGAAATCCGTAGGATATTGCCAAAACTCTTCACGAATCCACAAAAGATCGTTTTCAGACTGCTTGCTTAAATACTGCTCCAAAGAAGTCTTATCCCAGGCGGTTGGCAAGGGAACACCATTGGACTTTACACCCGCATGCACCAGAACAAAATCTCTTCCTTGGACCTCAGCGGTGGCGTACAAAGGAAGCGCCTGCAACCAGTCAATCAGCTCACCATATTCTTCTTCAGAAAGCATCTTGAGCTCAGCAAGTGTTGCGTCTCCCCCGTTAATCTGCCACATAAACTGAGCTTCAATATCGGCTTCTGGGTCCAACGCTTGCAGCGCAAGCTGCTCATGATTGCCCATCAAAACCGTACAGTTAGGAAGCTCGCGAATTGTCTTAATAGTGGTAAGCGAGCTAGGACCACGGTCAATCATGTCGCCAAGACAATAGAACACGTCTGACTCAGTTGGATTAATACGCTCTAGAGCACGCCTAAGCGGCTCTACATGACCGTGAATATCAGAAAAAACGTACGTTGCCACAAAAACCTATTCTGTCGAACCTTCATCTGCAAGCGTCTGACCATCAAAGTTCAGATTTTGCGTAAGCTCTTTTGCAGTATCAAGATTAAAGTCTGGCGAGAAGAAAACGTCAAGTGCATACGGCACATTTGCCAGCGCATGGTCATACAAATCCCAGAAGCTCTCTTTGCGCACCTCTCCCGTGAAAGGATCAATCCACTCATTTCCCGCTCTGTTATCAAAATCAGAATCAGAGGATTCCCTTGCCCCGTGAGAGAGTGCCTCAATCAAAGAAAACCTATTTGTACCAAAGGTACGCTCAAGATGACCAAGTAGCTTTCTCTTCTTACCTGTTGGCGAATATGCTAGATGCTGGATAATCCTAAAATCAACAGCAGCTGACGAGAAAATCCTGGTATCGGTAGGTTTTTCATACGTCCATAGCAACGCAAAGAAAAACACCCTATCCAAAACGTAAAGCGTATGCAGTGACGCCCTTAAAACCTCACTATACGGCCTATACGTAGCTACCGTTTTACCAAGATGAGCGTAAAGAATTGCCTCATCAAGATCCTTCTCGATTTCTGCATGTACTTGATTTTTAGCAGATTCATCCAAGCCCTCTACACCTTGAGAGGTAAGCATGTTCTGCCAGTAATAGACAAAGGGATGCGCAGTGGAATCAAGCATATAGTGGCAGAGAAATCCCGCAATATAGGCACGAGCAACCGCAACATCTTTAAGCGGCAGAGGCGCAATTGCGTCTCGCATAGAAAGAAGAAGTTCAGGCGTTTTTTCTTTATGCATGATTGATGCGTATTTGGCATAGCGATGTAGCAGCGGGTCTGCCGCTAAATAGAACAGTGGATCTGGACCTTGATTGCCCAGGAGAAAAGCTTCTCGCTCTTCCATTGTGGAGAAACCAAGTTTGCCTGCAGCTATATCAAAGGCATCTTTGCCAAAGAAGTCATGAGTCAAAATTGCGGGCATGTCCATTCCTTTCAGTTTGCTACCGTCCATTTTACCCAGCAATGACAAAATACGTTAGAGAGAATATAAAACAGCATGTAGTCACTATTGTGAGCACAAAACCTCTAAACTCTCTTCAGCTACCGCCTACCGAATAATGAGGCCTACCCCCTGTAGTAATACTTAAATATTTGATATCTTTAAACATACTTGGGGGAGATATTTTCTGTCTGAGCCATCTAGCTTGTATTGCGACTACAAGCTGGGAAAGTAAGGATCTAAGGAGTGAGGCATTCCTTACGGCACAGTAAAGAAAAAACCTGCAAAGACAGAGAATATCTAATTGAGGGGAGCAATCATGGCATGCTGCTATGAGAAGCTTATCTCTGCAGGTAACAAGAGTCTCTGCAGAGTCAAAACATCACATTCTTCTGGCATGAAGAAGCGTGAGTAACATGAACACGGCAAGAAAAATTAAACTCTATAGGATGCTTACGGCCCTTGCCTATGGCGATGCTTATGGCATGCCAACAGAGATGATGTCACCACACCAAATCGATTTTGCATTTCCTGATGGAGTTCAAAGTCTTTCAAGTCCACCTAAAAATGACTTTTTTGGAAGACCTTTTACCGCAGGTCAAACTACAGATGACACAGCAAATGCAATTATTTTGACTAAAAACATCATTGATAACCAGGGAGTTTTTAACCAATCCCGCTACTTTGATGCACTAGAAAATTATGTGGCAACAGAGCCAAACGCTGCTCAGGTAGTTGGCCCTTCCACAAGAGCTGCGTTAGCCAATCGACTTTCTGGCCACTCGCTTAAAACGTGTGGTCGCCTTGGAACCACTAACGGATGTGCCATGAAATGTGCGCCGATGGCTTCAATTGTGAGCTGGAAAGACAAACATGCGCTCATTAACAGTGTTACTGAACTTGCGCTTCCCACGCACGGAACCAACGTAGCTATCATGGGCGCATCAATGATTGTGGCCGCCATAAGCAGAGGTCTTTCTGAAAACTCGTTTACGGTTGAGGACGCTCTTGAAACTGCTTTAAGTTACGGACACCGAGCTCTCTACACAAAAATTGGTACACAAATGCCTATGCCTAGCATGTATCAAAAGTGCATCATGGCATTGGAATTCTGCGAGGGCGCCAAAAACCTTGAGGCTCCCCTAGCAGCATCAAGGGACATCTACGACTACTGTGGCTGTGGTTATGAAACCATAGAGACTATCCCTGCAGTTCTTGCAGTGGTAAAGCTCTCTCAAGGTAAAGTCTCTAAAGCGGCGAGAATAGCCGCGGAGATGGGTGGAGACACGGATACCATTGGATCTATTGCCTGCGCTATTTGCTCTCAGATTCACTATGATGTTTTGCCTGATGAAGTGCATCTGCTTGAGCGCGTCAATGGATACCAGTTTGAAAAACTTGCAAACGATTTGGAAAACGCCACTTCCCTACCGTATGATGTAGCTATCTAGTTTGCGCTCTTTGCGCCATAGCATACGTTTCTTGTAGGAGGCGCCATGAGCTCCTGTGCTCTTATCGATTTGCATGTCCACCTTGATGGATCAATCCCACTTCCTGCCGCAGCTCAACTTGCAGCAGATGCGGGACTTGATTTCTCTTTGGCTGAACTCCAAAAAAAGATGCAAGTCCCAGCTCATTGCCAGGATCTTAACCAGTATCTTGCTACATTTGAGCTGCCGCTCAAGCTTATGCAGTCAGCACAGGGCATTCGTACGGTTGCAAAGGCATTTCACGAGCAACTTGACGCAGAGGGTATTCTCTATGCTGAACCTCGCTTTGCACCAGGAAGTCTTACTGCAGGAGGTCTTTCTCAGCAAGAAGTTCTTGAGGCTGCTCTTGCTGGTAGAGCTGACTTCTATGCAGAGCATCCACAGTCAGCGCTCCACACGGCATACATTATTTGCGCTATGCGTGGCACAGGTGAAGCGCTTAAGCACAAAAATGAAGAGTCAATTGATCTGGCTGCAGCGTACCTTGGAAATGGCGTCGTAGCAGCAGACTTAGCAGGAGCAGAAGCGCTCTTTGCCACAGAGAATTTCTCGTCACTTTTTGCTGAAGCACAAAGAAAAGACGTTCCTTTTACTATCCACGCGGGAGAAGCAGCTGGCCCAGAAAGCATCAAGGCTGCACTTCGACTTGGCGCACAACGTATTGGCCACGGTGTTCGCTCTTTGGAGGACACAGGCGTTATCCAGGACCTCAAGGCTGCAAATGTTGCTCTTGAGATTTGCCCTACCAGCAACCTTCAGACGCACATCTTTGAGTCAATAGAGCGCTTCCCTCTTGAGCAACTGCTTGATGCTGGTCTGACGGTCACTATCAACACGGACAACATGACTGTCTCCAACACTACCCTCTCGCGCGAGTTTGAGCTTTTGCAGCAGCACTGCGGTCTAGACAAAAATACCGCACGTGAGCTTGCTGAAAATGCTGCACGTGCGGTATTTAGTGATTCTAGCGAGAAGGACCGTCTACTTGCCCACCTTAGGCAATAGTAGCCTCATATCCTGCCTGGACAACAGCATCAACCAATGCGCTATCAGCGACATCAGAAGACAGCTCAACAACAGCGCTCTTCTCGTCAAGTGAAACGGTTGCCTTAGAGACACCCTCGACAGCCTCAAGAGCCTGTGTGACGTGTGCAACACAGTGCTGGCAAGACATGCCCTCTACGTTTAGTTTCTTCTCCATATAAGATTCCTCCTTCTGTGACGCGGATGCGTCGTTTGTGGACTTAGTTTGAACGTCAATGACTGGTTTTGTGTCATGAGCGTCTTGGCGAGTTGCTGAGCTGGTATTCTTTGGCTTCCAGGTACGCAGGCGCAGTGCATTGCATACAACAAAGACTGACGAGAAGCCCATGGCGGCTGCACCAATCATAGGGTTCAGCGAAATGCCAAATGGATACAACAGACCCATAGCAACAGGGATACAAATGGTGTTATAGAACAGAGCCCAGAACAGGTTTTCTTTAATGTTGGTCATGGTGGCGCGAGAAAGCTCAATTGAGGTAGCAACATCAGCTGGATCAGACTTCATCAAAACAATGTCAGCGGACTCAATAGCAACATCGGTACCTGCACCAATTGCAATTCCCACGTTTGCTCGCGCAAGCGCTGGAGCATCGTTGATGCCATCGCCAACCATAACAACATTTTCTCCAGCGTCTTGGAACTGCCTAATGTAGGACTCTTTTTGGCTTGGCAAGACATCAGAGATAACCTGGTCAACGCCAAGCTCTTTACCAATAACGTTTGCTGTTGTTGCCTGATCGCCAGTAAGCATGACGGACTTAACGCCCATAGCACGAAGGCGAGCAATGGTGGAAGCGCTAGTTTGCTTTACCTTGTCGGCTACAGCAATAACACCAAGAAGCTTACCCTCAAGTGCAAAGTACAGCGGTGTTTTTGCCTGTTCAGCTAGCTGCTGAGCCTGAGAAGTCAGCTCTTGTGTGCTGATGCCCTCCTGCTCCATAAGACGAGCGTTTCCTGCTACAAGGCGTTTCTCGCCAACCTTTGCCGTAAGGCCACCACCAGCAACCTGTGAGAACTCCTGTACATCAAGAGAGCTGCCTGCAGACTCTCCAAGCTTCTCTTGAGCATACGTAACAATAGCCTGCGCAAGTGGATGCTCGCTCTTTTGCTCAAGCGCATATGCATACTCAAGAAGCTGCTGCTCGGAAGTTCCACCTGCACAAAGTACGTCGGTTACGCTCGGCTTGCCCTCAGTGAGCGTTCCGGTCTTATCAAGAACAACCACGGTTGCTCGGACTGCGCCCTCAAGCGCCTCGGCGGACTTGACCAAAATACCATTTGAAGCGCCCAGGCCGGTGCCCACCATAATGGCGGTAGGCGTTGCCAGGCCAAGTGCACAAGGGCAGGAAATAACCAGAACAGCAACAGCGTGCGAAAGAGCAACCGCAAAGTCACCAGGAGCTACAAAGACAAACCATGCTGCAAACGTTACCAATGCAATTCCAATGACAACAGGTACAAAGATGCCAGCAATGCTGTCAGCAAGACGCTCAATAGGCGCTTTGGAGCTTGTTGCCTCGTCAACCAGGCGGATAATGCCTGCAAGTGTAGTGTCATCGCCAACAGCGGTGGCACGCATCTTAAACCAGCCGCCGGTAGATACCGTAGCACCTGTCACGGAATCGCCAACGGTCTTACTTACAGGAACGGGCTCTCCGGTAATCGCGGACTCATCGACAGATCCTTCTCCCTCGATGAGCTGGCCATCAACAGGAATTGACTGACCAGCCCTTACCACAAGCACGTCTCCAACCACAACGGTATCTGCAGGAACTTCTTGTTCAACACCGTCTTTGACGAGAATAGCAGTCTTTGGGGCAAGGTTCATAAGTGCGTTAATTGCACCTGTGGTATGACCTTTTGCGCGAGCCTCAAAGAACTTACCCAAGGTAATCAGAGCAAGAATCAAACCAGCGGACTCAAAGTACATGCCATGCATTGCCTGGTGAGCTGCAGTCACATCTCCTGCGACAAAAGCGTTTGCCATTTGATACAGACTGACAACGCTGTAGGCAAACGACGCTGCTGAGCCCAGCGCAATGAGCGAGTCCATATTAGGAGTGCCATGCAGCAATGAGCGGAATCCACCAACAAAATAGTGGCGACAAATAAACAGAATAGGAATGCAAAGCAAAAGCTCGGTAAGAGCCAAGTTCATCATGCCATTCATACCAGAAACAGCAGGCGGAACAGGTGCTCCCATCATCTCACCCATGGCAAGATAGAACAGTGGAATGGCAAACGCCATTGAGGAGATAAGTTCAATCCTCTTTTGCTTTACCGCCTTTTCTGAAGCATCGGTAGCATCTGCCTTAGTAGTTGCAGCAGAATCTTTTTTGTCGCTACGAGGTGTTGCCTCATAGCCTGCTTTGCTTACTGCGTCAGAAATCTGCTTGAGGGTATCTGGATTACCGTCGTAATCAACTTCCATAGAATTCTTAAGCAGATTAACGCGAGCCTCAGAGACACCAGAAACAGAGTTTGCCGCCTTCTCTACGTGCGCAGAACAACTTGCACACGTCATTCCTTGTACATCAAAAACTTTCTGATCCATAACGCCACCTTACATAAAACGCTTAAAGAGGTCCATGACCTCATCAATAACATCTGTATCACCCGACTGGATGCGGTCAACCACGCAAGACTCCAGGTGATCCTGCATTACTTCTCTTGAGATGGCCTTAACCGCAGACTCAACTGCTGCAAGCTGAATAAGGACGTCTCCGCAATAACGATCCTCATCGATCATTGTTTTAATGCCATTTAACTGGCCGATTGCACGGTTAATACGGCGAGAAACTCCACTTTTAAGCTCATTTGAGCGAGGAGTAGCCTTGTGATCACAATGACAACAAGTTTCCTGTGGTTGGCTGTCTTTCTGAGCCATCTGTCCTCCTTTGTATACCCATAGGGGGTATTAAGTACTATAAACAGTATACCCCCATACGGTATTTTTATGCAAGAAAAAAACAGCGATCGAAGCCGCTGTTTTTATCTGCCCATAAAAGAGAATGTCAGCACTCAAAATACGTGCTACTCATCGTCCTCTTGATCTTCTACACTTCCCTCAACAAGACCTAAAGTACTCTGCGCATCTTCAAGGCTCTCTAATGCAGTAACACCTCTGAGCTTGCGGTTCATAGCCTTTGTTCTAGTAGTAAGAATCTTATCAATAGTGGTTTCTGCAGTTCTAATCTGTTTCTGAGCCTTCTCAAGCTGCGCCTGATACGTCTCAAACTCTGTCTTAACCGCAGAGAGTACCTTTTGAATTTCGTCGGCATGCTTCTGAATAGCAACAGATTGAAATCCCATTTGAAGACTGTTAAGAAGTGCTGCCATAGTGGAAGGTCCACACACATTAACGCGATACTCTCTCTGTAGCTGCTCAAGCAAACCCGTCTGACTGACTACCTCTGCATAAAGTCCCTCAAAAGGAAGGAACAAAATAGCAAAGTTGGTTGTCTCTGGTGGAGCAATGTACTTTGAAGAAATATCTTTTGCTTCTGCCTTAATACGAGTCTCTAGACCCTTTTTAGCGGCAGCAATCGCCTCCTCATTACCTGCATTGATTGCATCCACTAAATGCTCGTACGTATCTCCTGGGAACTTAGAATCAATAGGAAGCCAAACAGTCTCCCCTGACTCTCCAGGCAACTTAACAGCAAACTCCACGCGCTCAGTAGAGCCAGAAATGGTGGCAACATTCTCTTCATACTGCTCTGAAGAAAGAATGTCTCTTAGAATTGCGCCAAGCTGAATTTCTCCAACAATTCCGCGAGTCTTAACTCCAGAGAGAACTTTCTTTAAGTCTCCAACACCCTCTGCAAGGCCGCGCATTTCTCCCAAGCCTTGATGAACTTGCTCAAGTTGCGTAGATACACGCTGAAACGATTGAGTCATACGCTCATCAAGCGTCTTCTGGAGTTTCTCGTCAACAGTCTGACGCATAAGCTCAAGCTTTGCTTCATTCTCTTTACGCATGTCGCTGAGCTGTTTGTCAACAGTCTCTCTAACCTTACCAAGCTGCTCAGTTGAAGCCTGGGAAGTTGCTTTCATGTTGTCATCCACACGACGCTGAAAAGCATCAAAGCGAGCATCAAGCTGAGCAATGCGCTGATCAGTCTGCTTTGTCTGATTTTGCAGTGTTGAGGTGAGCTTTTGATCAACTACCTCTCTTACCTTCTCAAGCTTTGTATCCATAAGCTCTTGCATTTTTGCCATGTTATCCGTAACACGACGATCCAACTCTTGGGAGCTTCTTATAAGCTCTGCAGATGATGTTTGACTTTGCTCTTGCAGCGTCTTTACTTGCGAAAGCTTAGAGGAAAGTGTGACAAGGCTCACGATAAGTAGAATGGCGACTACAGCCAAAACTAACAGCACAAGTAAATCCACAAGACTCCCCTAACTCATAGCAGAACAAACAAACGCAAACACAGCAAACGCAATCTGAGTGTTAACCAAAAATGCCGTAGATTACTTCTGCAATGCTATTGGTAATGCCCTCTACGAAATTCACAAATGGATTATCGGAATTAACGTCTTTATCTCCATAAGGATTAGTGAAGTAATCCCAGAACTCTTCCCAATAATTTTGCTGACGATAATACCTATAGGAATCATCATCTTCAGTGCGATCCTGCTTATCATCAGTATCGTTGTTTGTTTCGTTCTTGCTGTTCTTTTCTTTCTCTTTCATAGAAGAAAGCGTCTCATCAGAACCAAGCGTGACGTTGATAGTAAGGCGGTCTTCTCCACGCATGATTTCTACAGGAACGGTCTCTCCAATCTTGTGAGAGCGAACGGCAATAATAGCTGCATCAGCAGAAACTACGCGCTCTCCACCAATAGAGACAATAACATCACCCTTTTTAATACCAGCACCCTCTGCAGGACTATCATCAAGAAGGCCTGCTACATACGCACCGTAATCTACCGAAAGATCATTGCGCTTTGCAACTCGAGGAGTAACGGTCTGCATAGAAAGACCAATATAGGCATGCTTAACTTGCTGGCCAGAAAGAATCTGATTTGCAATATCAATGGCATAGTTAGAAGGAATTGCAAAACCAATACCCGCAAATGACTTGGTATCTGACGAGAACAACGTACAAATACCCACAAGCTGACCATTAGAGTCAACCAGAGCGCCGCCAGAATTACCTGGGTTAATAGCTGCATCAACCTGGATGAGGTTTGCATAAATAGTGGTTTCTCCACCCTCTGTCTCAAGCATATCTCCACGAGAAAGAGCAGACACGATACCTGCAGAAACAGAGTGATCAAGTCCAAATGGGCTACCAACACTCATAACCCAACTACCAGGAGCTAAGTTATCGGAATTACCAATCTCAATTGGGGTTAGGCTATCTCCCTTAAGGTCAGCATGAAGAACAGCAAGGTCAGAGGTTGGATCTGTACCAACAACAGTACACTCATACTCTTTATCATTAACGGAGATAGAGAACGTATCCATACCCTCAATAACGTGGTAATTGGTAAGAATGTCTCCATTTGTGTTCAATACAACGCCAGAACCGGTTGAGCCTGATGAATCACTGGTAGCCTTAACGGACACAACCGAAGGCAAAACCTTAGAAGCTACCGTTTCTGCCGTCTTAGTATCAGTTGGTTCTGCAGCAGGACGAGACGTCGCTGCTTGAGAAATAGTTGCCTGACCAGATACTACAGGAAGCTTAGAAATTCCCTCTCCCAAAGCAATGGTAGGAACACAAGCAACGGCAAAAGCAATTACACAAGCTGTTCTTTTTACACTTGAGCTTTTGAACATAGACATAAATCCAGCCTGCTTAACTGGCGAGAAACGCTTATAAACAGCGGAATCTGTGGTTAAACCATGTGCTTGGTTCTCCATAGACATCCTCCTTAACATCACTTTGATGCAAACAACTAACGCAAATAATTCTGCGCTAAACATCAATTTTTCAATATGTGTATTCTACCCGTTATACCGGACAAAAATTCGTTTCTCATTATGAGAAAGACGCACGGGAGTCCTGCTAGTAAGTAAGAAGTTTGCAGATTCTATTAAATGCAGTTTATACCTGCGATTATGCTCTAAATAGATAGCCTACACCACGAACCGTCTCAAGATGAGCGGCTGCTTGAGGACCAATCTTTGAGCGAACACGCCTTACGTGAACGTCAACTGTTCTGGTACCGCCGCAGTATTCAAAGCCCCAAACGCGCTGCAAAAGAGCCTCACGTGAGTATGCACGAGACGGATGGGTTGCCAAGAATGACAGCAGCAGATACTCCATATACGTAAGATCAACAGGAGATTCATCAATATAAACCTGATACGTTGCCAGGTTAATCTTTATGTTGTCAACAATAACCAAATCTCTAGAAGTGCTCTCGGTACCTGGCCACAAAAGTAGTGAGCACCTCAGGCTAAACTCCTGAATAGTTGCTGTAGACAAAATAAAATCGCTCTTACCCTGAACAGGTAGAACAAATTTAGAAAGATTATCAAGGTCAGCCACAAACAAGCGAGCAATTCCGCCGTTTTGCGCAGAATAATTCTCAACGGTGCTAATGACATCTTGAGAAAGGTCTTTTTGATCAAGAATAATCAGGTCAAAAGTATGACCAGAAGCCGCAGCCTGTGAAAATGAAGCAGCACTTGCAAGAGCAATGGAAACATCAATGACATGCGAAAGTTCACGCATACGTTCATGTAAGCGTGTCGTTGCAGATACAAGAAGAATATTCTTGTGATGCATCGATTCCCCCTTGAATAAGCTTAATCTTATCAAGCATACCACAAGCTGCGAATAAAGAGCAGATATACCTCATTATCTGCATTTAGGGCGAGAAGATCTTCTCGCCCTAAATTATTTTTTACGGTATGCGCATTAATTATAAAAAGTATAGGTTTTATGCAATGGCACCAATAAATTCCGCTGTTCGAGGGTTCTGTGGATTGTTGAAGATAACATCAGGAGTTCCTTGCTCAACTACCACTCCCCCTTCCATAAAGACCACGCGATCTGCCACGTCTTTTGCAAAGCCCATCTCGTGCGTTACCACAATCATGGTCATACCAGAGTTCTTTGCCAGATCACGCATGACGTCCAAAACACCACGAACAAGCTCGGGGTCAAGTGCAGATGTAGGCTCGTCAAAAAGAAGCACGTTTGGGTGCATTGCCACAGCGCGAGCGATTGCTACACGCTGCTGCTGCCCACCGGAAAGCGCACCAGGCTTGAAGTCTGCTCTATCGGCAAGGCCAACAGCCTCCAGCTGCTTTAGCGCCTCTACCTCTGCCTCCTCTTTTGACTTTCCTAGAACCTTAATCTGACCAATCATTACGTTCTCTTTGACCGTTAAATGACCAAATAGATTGAATTGCTGAAAGACCATTCCGACATCTCTACGAAGGGCATTGACCTCCGCTTCGTTAGTGCCTGTAATCTCTTGGTCCTCAATAAGGATATGACCTGCAGAAGGAGTCTCCAGTAGATTGATGCAACGGAGCATAGTGGATTTACCGGAGCCCGAAGGACCAAGCACAACCACAACTTCACCTGGCCAAACAGTCAGGTTAACGTCATTTAAGACATGCGTTGATCCAAACGACTTATTGAGGTGCTCAATACGAACAATAGGATGCTCGCCTGCCTCAAAAGCATGGTTAGTAAGTGGCTTATCGCGCTCAAATGCCTCTTGTGCAGCAACTTCAGCATCCAAGGCAGGGTGTTCTGTGTTCGGCTTCTTTTTGAAAGAAAAGAAAGACATTAGTTTTCCTCCTTGGAAATACCTTGAGTCTTACTAGCTGCGGCGCTTGCTGTTTTACCAGTTTCTGACTGCTCCATGCGTTTCTCGATAGTGCCAACTACCTTAATAAGTGGCAAGGTAATTGCCAAATAGAACAGAGCGGCCGTCATATATGGCGTCATGTTTCCCGTTGAGGTAGTGAGGTTTTTAGCAAACATCATCAGCTCCATAACGCCTACAGAAGAAAGCAACGAGGTATCTTTGTAGGACGTAATAAAGTCGCTGGTAAGAGGAGGAATAACACGGCGGATAGTTTGAGGAATGATGATAAACGTCATGGTCTGGAAACGATTCATACCAAGAGAGCTTGCTGCCTCATACTGGCCCTGCGGGATTGACTGAATGCCCGCGCGGAAAATCTCAGAAAGATACGCAGAAGAGTTAATAGCGACCACAATAAAGCCAAGCAAATTGGTGTCCAGATTGATATTTAACATAGGAAGACCAAAGAACAGAATATAAATCTGCAGGAAGAATGGGGTTCCACGCAACAAATTGATATATACCACCGCAAGTGCACGCAGGAGCGGATTCTTGGAAATCTTCAGCAGCGCAAAGCCCATTCCCAGCACAATAGCCACAGGATAGGCGCAAATTACAATTGCAAGACAAACGAGCCATCCAGGAAAGAGCATCACAACTGAAGAGACAATCAGTTGAGGCTTTAAGAACATGCCCAAAAAGCGGTTGGAATTCCACGCTTCAACCCAAGGCTGAGCATCAAGCCAATTCACTAGAGCCTGAACAGGAGTGTTAGAAATAATGGTGATTTCGGGAGAAGAGGCAAGCTTTTGAGTTCCCTGCTCAGTGGTATAGGTTCCCTCAACAGTGTACGAGCCGCCGTCAGCGGGAAACTTCATGCCAGAAATTTCTACACGAATCAGTTTCTGAGCGTCCACCGGTGTTGCAAAAGAAATAACAACCTGGGTTCCTTGAACGCTTGCAGTTGCCTCGATCTTCTCGCGCGTAAGACCTGAAAGAACGGTCACCTTAGTAGTTGCACTCTGCAGATCAGAGCCCTCAGGAAGCTGCAAAGTCAGCTGAAAGACCTGCTCGTCCTCAACTGTTCCCTCCCAGGTTAAACGAGTCTCTTTGCCACCGATAACGCCATTGCCTTCTGTCTGATTTGACTTAGTTGTTGCCTTATTTGTGGTGAGAGCAAACGCACCCTGAACAGAAAACACGCTCAGAGACATAAAGAACAGCCCACTCAAAAGAAGCGTAGCGAGAAGAACTACAAGCAGTGAGGAGTACGCACGATTATGCGGGAGCTTTGACTTAGCTGAATTATAAGCCGTACTCTGAGGCGCAGATTCAGCTTTGAAACTCGCAGATGACATGCACAAGGACAGTTGCTGTCCTGACATAGTTTTGTGCAAAAGTGCAATCACGTGATACTCCTTTAGTGCTTGAGATGCCTAAGCGCTGATACTAAAAACAGAGCAATGCTTGAAGCCAAATCTGACTTCAAGCACTTTTGCTGAGCTGGTAAAACTAGATGTTAGAGCCAAACCATTTGGTTTTGAGAGCAGTCATGGTTCCGTCCTTCTCCATGTCTGCAAGAACCTTGTTGATTGCCTCGGTCAGCGCAGGATTGTCCTTGGAAACTACAATGCCGTACTGCTCACCTGTTGGAATTTCTTTTGCAATAGTCAGATCAGAATATGAAGTGCTAATCAGATTGGAAGCAACAGGCAAGTCAATGACCATAGCATCGTACAAACCAGTCTGGACTCCTGCCATTGCTGCAGCAACATCGTCTACAGAAACAATAGTTGCCTTTGGAAGGTTCTCCTTGGCCCAATCCTCGCCGGAAGTACCTGTCTGAACAACAACCTTCTTAGAGGCGTCGTTGAGCGTCTGCTCGGTCTCGGTGCTGCCTGACTTAACAACCAGGGACTGATTGGAGTCAAGGTAAGAAGTAGTGAAGTCTACCTCCTGAGAGCGCTCGTCAGTGATGGTAATGCCTGCGATAGCAACGTCTGCTTTGCCACCCTGCTTAATAGTTGGAACAAGAGTGTCAAACTTCTGGTTTGGCAGATACGTAACCTCAAGATTGAGTCTCTTTGCAATCTCGGTAATAAGATCAACGTCAAAACCAACAGGAGTAGTTGAGTTGCCTTCAAAGTACTCAAACGGTTGGAAACCAAGCTCTGCAACAACAGTCAGGTGACCCTTAGTTACCAGCGTATAGCTTGAATCAGAGGATGAACTAGTACCCTGTTGCGCATTTTCTTGCTTAGATGACGAGCAAGCCATAAGACCCATCAGTGCACATGCCATAAAAACAGCAGCTACGCCCTTTAGAGCATTCTTTTTAACGGTAGTAACCAGTGACGATTTCATATTTGCCTCTTCCTGAATAAATCTGAGCTGAAATTCATTGGAATGAATTATAGGAAGCAAATATGAAAAATCCACTTATAATTTTCCTCATATTTCTCGTTTTTATTGCATAAAAATGGCGAGAAGCTACATTTGTTTGTATATATGACTACTATTTAGTCATTCTATCCAATAAAGCCCAGGTAAAAGTAATTTTTTCAGTTCATAAAACGGTAACAATTCGAATAAGAAGGCTACATTCTTTGCGTGAAACAAGGGTTTCTCGTCAAAAAACCCTGCTCTGAAAAAAATCAGAACAGGGTTCAAAGGTACCTATAAACGCAAGCAGAATAGTTGCTTAGCAACCAGCGTAGTATTTCTGGGTATCCCAGTCAGTGACGGTAAGGCAGAACTCACGCCACTCCTCTGCCTTGCGCTCGCACAGATACGAGAAGATGTGCTCACCAAGAGCGTCTTTGAGAAGCTCCGACTGTTTGAAGCGCTCAAGTGCCTCTCCAAGATTTGTGGGGAGTTTCTCGCCATAATCAGCAGGATTTCCGCCCACAAACTCTTCAGGAAGCAAGAGACCCTCTTCAATGCCCTTAAGACCAGCCATAAGAGTGACAGCATTAGCCAAATAAGGATTTGCGGTTGGATCAGGAATACGCAGTTCAGCACGGGTGGCAACGTGCTTTCCTGGCTTATGCGTAGGAATACGAACCATAGCAGAACGGTTTTTACGACCCCAGGTTGCATAGGCAGGAATAGCATCACGATCAAAACGCTTATAGGAATTAACCGTTGGGTTAGTAATAAGCATGTACTCGGGAGCGTACTTAATAAGACCTGCAATGTAGTGTTGAGCAAGCTCAGAAAGGTGGGCCTCGCTCTCAGTCTTTGGAGCCCAGAACAGAGACTCGCCATCGTGGTCAAGAAGCGACTGATTCAAAAGCATGGCTGAGCCAGGAACTCCCTGAAGAGGCTTTGGCATAAACGATGCAAATACGCCGTGAAGTGTTGCAATATGTCTGATAACCAGACGAGCAGTAACAATGTTATCCGCGCAAGTTAGTGCTTCCGCATAACGGAGCTCAACGCCATTTTGTGCAGGGCCAGCTGCATGGAAAGAATACTGTACAGGAATAGAAAGATTCTCAAGCGCACGAGATGTGGAATAACGAAGGCTATGACTGAGATCAGCAGAATTCAAATCAAGGTATCCAGCCTGGTCAATAGGCTTTGGCTCAGAGCCACTCACAAAATAAAAATACTCAAGCTTAGGACCAACATTTGCAACGTAGCCAAGGTCTTCTGCCTTGATAAAAGCATTTCTCAGTACAAGACGTGGGTCGCCCGTAAAGGCTTCGCGACGTGGAGTCTGAATGTCGCAGAACACGTTTGCAACTACACCGTCATCTGTCTTCCATGGAAGAATCTGAAACGTGTCTGCATCGGGGAACGCGAGAAGATCTGACTGTTCCTGAGAGGCAAAGCCATCAACGTTAGAGCCATCAAAACCAATGCCCTCAACAAAAGCCTCTTCTAGCTCCTCAGGAGAAATAGAAAGAGCCTTTAATCCGCCGAGTACATCGGTAAAACAAAGGCGCAGGTAGCGGACGTCTCGCTCCTCTACCGTGCGAAGAATGTAATCAATTTTCTTATCTGTACTCATGTGGCCCTCCCGGGTCAGAAAACTGGAATCGTAACTACCATGACACATTCTTGTTACGGCTGTGTTTCCACTTCCCTGAAACCGGGTGAATGGTAAAAATTGTTAATGAAATTGTGACAATTGACCTATTAAGCGTCAAAAGCCTTATCAACGTCAGAAATCATTTTCTGAGCAACACCACAGTGACCGTCTCCACCGTGATGAGCGCCACAGCTGCTGGATGAAGAACAGCCAGAACAAGAGCCCTCTTTTGCGCCCTTAAGTTGAGAGCGGACACAAAGAGCAACAAGAGCAATGACGATAAGGACAACCAAAATATCAATAGGACTCATACAGACACTCCTCAATTTGTTAACTACGGCATACTATACCCTCATTGCATGCTTGCATACGCTGAATCATAAATTATTTGCAGAATCTAAATTCTTACCAAAACAATTGAGAACTGCGCTCTAAGTCAAAGTGAACTGCCCCCCCATTTCTTATGTCCAAGTTTTGGGACGCAGTTCATATGCGGGTGATTATGATTCTGAAGCGTATTAACGTCGGCTTTTAGGCCTGGCGCACAAAATAGCGCAGCTTTCTTATGTTCTGCTGAAGAATCGATATGTTTCTAATCAAGATAGCCAGACAGCTAGGCGCTCACACTACCTGATATGCATATCTATGCATAAACTGCATCTAATATGCTTATACATGAATAGACTTATATAAGGAATTTAACTATCGATAAATTTAGTATCTACGGAACACACCTAAGTCAGATATTCTGCTCAATTGCGGGCATTTTACA
>JABZHR010000029.1 GCA_015258715.1 Atopobium sp. | reverse complement strand
CCGCGGCCTGCAGCTCGGGCTTCTCGGCCCTGTTTACCTCATCGCACATGCGCAGCCTCACTTACTTCTTGCGAGCAACCAAGTTGCCGTTCTCGTCAGTATCAACCAGAACAGTATCACCCTCATGCAGCTCACCTGCAATAATCAAGTTTGCTACCTGGTCTACAACGCGACGCTGAATGAGTCGCTTCAGAGGACGAGCACCGTAAACAGGATCCAGGCCGTCAAGAGCCAGCGACTGCTTTGCCGCCTCGGAAAGCTCCAGCGTCATGCGCTCGTTAGCAAGCCTACTACGAACATCCTTGAGCTGAATGTCCACAATTCGCTCGATGTCCTCAAGACCCAGAGACTGGAAGATTACCACGTCATCGATACGGTTCAAGAACTCAGGACGGAAGGAGCTACGCAGCGCCTCCATGACCTGCTTTCTGGACTCCTCGTTGAAGCCCTCTGCGCCGGCGCCAGCAATGAACTGCGAACCAACGTTACTGGTCATGATAATGATGGTGTTCTTGAAGCTCACTACCCTACCTTGACCGTCGGTCAGGCGACCATCGTCCAGAACCTGCAGCAAGATGTTGAAGACGTCAGGATGAGCCTTCTCCATCTCGTCCAGCAAGATGACGGAGTATGGATGCCTACGAACTGCCTCGGTGAGCTGGCCACCCTCGTCATAGCCCACGTATCCTGGAGGCGCGCCAATGAGACGCTGGACCGAGAACTTCTCCATGTACTCAGACATATCAATGCGGATCAGCGAACGCTCGTCGTCAAATAGCAGCTCTGCCAGCGCCTTTGCCAGCTCAGTCTTACCTACGCCGGTTGGGCCCAGGAAGAAGAAACTGCCCAGGGGCTTGTTTGGATCTGCCAGACCTGCGCGAGAACGGCGGACTGCTGCAGCAACTGCGGAAACAGCGTCGTCCTGACCAATAACGCGCAGGTGAAGCTGGTCCTCAAGATTCTTGAGCTTGTCCATCTCGCCCTGCATCATCTTGGACACAGGCACGCCAGTCCACGAAGAAACTACCTCGGCAATCTCGTCCGTGGTGACCTCTTCCTTGAGGATTCCGCCATCTTCCTGCTTGGCGAGAAGGGCCTTTTCTGCCTCATCGTATTTACGCTCAAGCTCTGGAATAGTGCTGTAACGAAGCTCGGATGCCTGCGCCAAATCACCCTCGCGGGTCACGCGATCCATCTGCACCTTTGCGTCCTCAATCTGGGACTTCAAGTCCTGTACCAGGTCAATTGCCCCGCGCTCATTCTGCCAGTTGGCCTTCATACCATCAAGCTTCTCCTGCGTCGTAGCAATCTCTGCACGGAGGTTTTCCAGGCGCTCCTTTGAAGCAGCGTCCTCCTCTTTCATCAGAGCCTGCTCCTCAATCTGCATCTGAGTGAGCTGACGATCAATCGCATCAATCTCTGCTGGCATGGAATCAAGCTCCATACGCAACCTTGACGCTGCCTCATCTACCAGGTCAATTGCCTTATCTGGCAAGAATCGGTCAGAAATGTAGCGGTTAGAGAGGTCTGCTGCCGCAACCAGGGCGGAGTCCGTAATACGGACACGATGGTGCTGCTCGTACTTCTCCTTAAGGCCTCGCAGAATAGAAATGGTGTCTTCAACAGAAGGCTCGGAGACAAGTACGGTCTGGAAACGACGTGCAAGAGCAGCGTCCTTCTCGATGTACTTGCGGTATTCATCCAGCGTAGTAGCGCCAATTGCACGGAGTTCGCCACGAGCAAGTGCTGGCTTCAAGATGTTACCAGCGTCCATGGATCCCTCGGAAGCGCCAGCGCCTACGATGGTATGAAGCTCGTCGATGAAGAGGATAATCTGGCCGTTAGACTTGGCCACCTCTTTTACCACGCTCTTCAAGCGGTCCTCAAACTCACCGCGATACTTTGCGCCTGCTACCAGGGCAGACATATCAAGCTCAACAAGCTCTTTGTCGCGCAGAGTGCTTGGAACGTCGCCAGAAACAATGCGCTCTGCCAGGCCTTCCACGATTGCGGTCTTACCAACACCAGGCTCGCCGATAAGAACAGGGTTGTTCTTGGTGCGGCGGCTCAAAACCTGAATGGTACGGCGAATCTCTTCGACGCGACCAATAACTGGATCAAGCTTTCCCTGGCGAGCAAGGTCGGTCACGTTGCGACCGTATTGCTCCAAGGCCTCAAACTGCGGCTTTGCATCCTGAGAGGTTACGCGTTCATCGCCACGAAGCTCGTTGTAGACCTCTTCCACGCGCTTAGCGGTAACGCCGGCGTCGCGAAGAATCCTGCCTGCGTCAGTGTTGTCGTTTGCCAGCGCAGTGAGCAGATGCTCAGAGGTAACGTAGGAATCGCCCAGCTTAGTGGCAAGCTTCTCGGCCTCATTGATAACCTTGAGAAGGTCGTTGCCAATGCCAATCTGTGCTCCGCTTACCCTTGGAGCCTTAGAGATTGCCTGGTCTACCTGTGTGGCAATTGCATCAGGATCTGCACCAATCTTCTCCAAGATAGAACGCAGGTTGCGCTCATTGCTGTCCAGCAGCGCCTTGAGCAGGTGTGTTGGTGCAACCTCGGAAGCCTCTACATCGCCAGCAATACCAAGAGCTGCCTGCAGTGCTTCCTGGGCGGTTACGGCCCATTTATCTAGTCTCATAAAATCACCCTCCTACCCCAAACAATAATCGTGCCGGGGACTGAATCTTTATCGGATTCTATATACCCCCAAGCACGACTTTTAATACATATCTAAGTGTGTTTGTAGTAGATTTTCTTATCGCACTATGCTGAGCTTTTGCGTTACCCAGCTTTGAGCTTTTGCAGCTCTACCCCGCGCCTTATTGCTTCTAAAATTCAGCCTCTTCATAGGCAAGATTTTGCTCAGTCTCTATTGTCGAGAAAAACTTGGCAGGTGTAAGCACTGGTATATCCGAGCGGGTAAAATCTGCCGTGTTTCTAGTGACAATGTAATCTGCCTTTATCTTTTTTGCAGCACGCCAAATAAGACAGTCTTCAAAATCTTCCCACTGCTCAGACAGCGCATTTGAAATATCCGCTCCATCAAGAGAACACACGTTGAGCAGCGGAGATACTTCTTTTAGGATTTCTTGCATGTGAGCAGAGCCGTGAGCCTTAGCACCCACATAGTAG
>JABZHR010000028.1 GCA_015258715.1 Atopobium sp. | reverse complement strand
GAAGTGTGGCGTGCAGTTTATCTTGGACCTCGCGGACACCAATGAAGAGATCCAGGGCTATTACCAGAATGCGGACTACGACATTACATGGCACCAGAGTCTGTACGACGTAGGGAATGTCGCAGCTCTTGGCCTCAATGCCAATTACCGTGGCGGACAATACGCTCATCGTCTGGCGGCGGGCCTGCGCGAGATAATTCTGCATAAGGGTCCCTACCTTATTCACTGTACCGAGGGTAAGGATCGCACGGGCTTTGTCTGCGCCCTTCTCGAGGCACTTTGCGGCGCATCCTACGACGAGATGCGCGACGACTACATGATTACCTACGACAATTATTACGGCATTAACGAGAAGGACGACAAGGCTCGTTACGACGCCGTTGTTGACGTGAAGTTCGACGACATCGCTCGCTGCATTGCTGGGGTGCCTACGTACGGTTCGCTCGATGGCGCGGATTATGCAGCTGGAGCTCGCAAGTATCTGACTGACGCGGGCATGACCGAATGGGAGATCAACAAGCTTATCGAGCGGTTGACGAGTAAGTAGCGCGTGCGGGCCGCGGCTGCGCTGCGGGTGCGGGCTGCGCTGCGCACCGGCGGCGGTTGGGGCTGCGGCAAAAACTGACAGGTTAGTTGCCTGGCGAGAGGAGTGATCTTCTCGCCAGGTTTTTGTAAAGAATGGCCTTGTCTTTGGAGGTAACAATTGTCTTTGATATATGATTCTATCCTGTAATTCACATCGTTATTTTAGGAGATACGCCGGGGACTGTATGAATGTAGCGCAAGGCCTAGAGAAGAAGCTTATGCCAATGGCGGAGTTGGTGAGTAAGAACAAATATCTTCTTACTATGCGCGACTCGTTTGCCATGCTCATGCCAATCCTTATTATCGGATCAATGTTTACGTTGGTAGGCAACTTGCCAATTCCTGCGTGGGTTGATTTCTTGAAGTCCACTACGATTCAGGGCAAGTCGCTTTTCTCGCTGTTGGCCATTCCTTCTGCCTGCACTGTTTCGCTCATGGCAATATTTTTGTCGTTCGAGATTGGTTACAACTTTGCTGATCAACTTGGTTTAGAGGATCGAATTTCTGCTGGCATGGTTTCGCTCGTCAGCTGGTTTATTTTGATGCCTCAGGTGACTGAGTTTTTGCCCCAGGGAGCTTCTCAGCCATTTTTGGTGGAGAGCATTCCTCTTGCGTGGACCGGCGCGAGGGGTGTGTTTGTAGCGATTATCGTAGGCTTTTTGTCGGTGTCCATTTTTGGATTTGCTATCAAGAAGAACTGGGTTATTAGGATGCCGGAGGGCGTTCCTACGTCTGTTTCACTTGCGTTTAGTGCTCTGGTTCCGATGGCGCTCACGTTTGCCGCAGTGTGGACGATTAGCGTTTTGTTTGCACTTACTCCTTGGGGAGATGCGTTTACCTGCATTTATTCCATGTTGCAGATTCCACTGACCATGCTTGGCGGAACCGTGTGGGCCTTGGCGATTGCTTACATCATTCAGGGCATTTTCTGGTTCTTTGGCATTAACGGGTCAAACATTACGAGCCCTATTTTTACGCCGATTTTGACTGCGCTTACGCTGGAAAACCAGGCCGCCTTTGCCGCCGGCACTGCGCTACCCAACATTATCAATCGAGAGTTTGATGCGTTCTTTGCGCTGTTTGGTGGCGGAGGATCAACCCTTTCGCTGTTGATTGTGATATTTTTGTTCTGCAATTCTCGCCGTGCAAAAGATATTGCAAAAATCTCCATTGTGCCTGGTATTTTTGGTATTAACGAGCCCGTCATGTACGGACTGCCGATAGTACTGAACCCCATTATGGCAATTCCTCTGATTTTTACCCCCGCAATCAATATTGCGATTTCCTGGTTTGCCATGAGTACGGAGCTGGTGCCTCTGTGCAACGGTATTATGCTGCCTGGAAGTACCCCTCCTTTGATCTCGGGATTTCTTCTGTGCGGATGGCAGGGCGTTTTGCTTCAGCTCGTATTGATTTTGATTGATATGGCAATCTACCTGCCGTTTATTAAGGCTCTGGATATGCAGTTTCTCAAGGAGGAAAAGGGAGCTGAGACTGAGCACGCAGCCTAGGTGCTGCGGAGATATAGTGTGCGTTGAAGGCAGCTCTGGGTAAGCTGCCTTTTTCTGTTTTTCATGAGAATCTCAATGTTATGAAAATGGCCCACCGCATTTCAGGACGCATCGCGTAGCCTTGGGTGGGCGCTGATGGTTTAACTATAAACCAAATAGCAAGATTGCCTAGAGTAATAGGGCTGAAACTGTAAATTTTCTATAGCAATCTTTCCAAGCTATTTATGCAGGTTTGTGTATATGGTGTGGGCATCAGAGCATTTCTCGCTAGCCAAGATTTGATTAAGTTGCGACGTATAAACGCGCCGGTAGATTAGTTGTTGCGTAAAAGTTTTGCGGGGTTGGTACTCGCGCTGTTTGCAGGCGTGGCTTGGCGTATAGTTATAGAGTTACAAGAGAAAAATAGAGGCGTTCTAGAGGGCGTTTTTACGCCGAGAAGAGTGTTTATGCTTGCTATAAAAAATGAAACAAACGTGGTGCTTGCGGTTGATACGTCAACGGACATGCTGGCGTGTACGGTCGCGCGTCTGACCAGGCGTGATACCAGCGCCGCGGATTCGGCTGCGGCAGATGGTGCGAGCGCAACGGACGGCGGGTTCGACGTAGAGGTACTTGCGTCCACAGATCACCTGTGCCGTCGCCAGGCAAACGTGGAGCTTGTGGGTTCGGTCCAGGAGGCGCTTGACGCTGCTGGTCTGACTATGGCCGACGTTGACGCTGTTATCGCAGGTAGAGGACCTGGTTCGTTCACGGGTGTTCGTATTGGCGTGGCCACAGCAAAGGGTATTGCATGCGGCTCTGGTCTGCCACTTTACGGCGCAAGCGCGCTTGATGCCATGGCGTTTAGCGCGTGGAAGACGGGCGTTCGCGGCACCGTTGGCGTTGTTGCAGACGCCATGCGTGGCGAGGTCTATCCGGGCATCTACCTGCTGGATAATGCTGGAGCACATAGAACCTTCCCGGTAGAGACCGTCCTCAAGGCAGACGCTTGTGTGGAGGAGTGGTCGAGCAGGACTGATAAGGACCAGCTCACGCTCACAGGCAATGGTTTATTGAAGTACCGTGAGCGTTTTGAGCGCGCGGGTTTCTCGACATATACGGATGAAGTAACGTGGTTCCCAACAGGAGAAGGCCTGGTACACGCGGTGTGCATGCCCGAGTATCAGCAGGCGGGCGCGGGCGATCCGGCGTTGGTGCTGCCCATCTACACGCGACTTTCGGACGCGGAGGAGTCGGAGCGCAAGCGTTTGGGCTTGAAGGAGCCGGCAACGGTGGCTCTGACCGGCGTGGATGATGCGCTGGCCGATATTCATCTGCAGCTTCGTCCGATGACGGTGAACGATCTTGATCAGGTGGCGGAGCTTGAGGCGGCAAC
>JABZHR010000027.1 GCA_015258715.1 Atopobium sp. | reverse complement strand
CTATGGAGACCTAGAGAGTGATTTTCTCGATTGGATGGATAGCGCCTGTGAGCATGAGTATGGAGAAATTTGTTCTGAAAGAGTTGGTAATTTTTGTGGCTTGTTAAGCATTGATGCCGTTTTAAGTTCAGATGAGGGTGAGTCAAAGTATCCGTTATTAAATAACATGCTTCCTGATGGCAATGGTGGTCTCTATCCTGTTGAAAAAGCACAGCCTACCCTTGATGAACTTGATAGATTTATAGAAGAGCATGCAAAGATTCAGGGATATCAGCTCATTGATGAGGAAACGCATAAAGTCCTTTTTTCTTGTGCGGTAGATGACGGTTTTTGTATGTATAGCGATGACAGCATTGATTATGGATTCACAGAAGACACTTTGTATTTCAACCGATATAAGTCTTCAAACGTAATTTACGCTGACCATTTTTGCCAGACTCCGGCTGATGATTTTGAGCAAACGCAGAAGGTGGTTGTTTTTTGCAATGACTCAAATAACTGTGCATCAAACTTTGAAATAATCTTACCAAGACCAATTGACAGTGAATTAGACAATTCTGTTTTAAGAAGCTTTTCTGTTCAAAAGGCAACTTTAGACTTCAAAGAAACCGGTCATTTTTGGAGGCTAAATAAAATTAGGAACCTTCTTGTAGCATCTATAGAAACAAAACATCCTATTTGTTGGTGTTAAAAACATATGGTCTGCGTTATCTAATTGTGGCCTGATATCGTGCTGTACAAAAAGAGGGCTGCCACTAGGCAACCCTCTTCGTGTTTGCGCGAGCGAGAAGAACGCTGCGCTTGAACGATCTTCTCGACAGATGTTGATCTTAATAGGTAGGGTTCTCTACCTCAACCTTGTCGACCTCTTGGAAAGGAGCAAGGGTTGAGACCATGACGATGGGCTCGTCGTAAGGGTTGTTGACGTAGTGGACCTCGCCGGGCTCAATGTGGATGAAGTCGCCAGCCGAGAGGGTGTGGACTTCGCCGTCAACCACAATGTCAATCTTACCCTGGAGGATGTGGAAGTTCTCCTCCATGATGTTGTGGTAGTGGGCCTGGAAATCCTGGCCTGGCTGGAACTGGACCATGGCATAGTTCATGCGAGGGCCTTTCATCAGGTACTTAGGACCGTGATCTCCGCACCTGTACTCAAAATCGTTCTCGTTGACAATAAACATCTTGCTTTCCTTTCAGGCGCAACTTGTACTGCGACCAAACGTGCTTCTTGCGTGCCTCGCGGCAGTTTCGTGCTACGCGTAACCGCGGCGCGGCGGAGTCCCGGTGCTTATAGACCAGGCGCTCTCCACATGCTCTTGACCTTGCCCTCTTCTGCAAGCTCAAGCTGACTCTTGTAAACATCCTTCCACTGGACATAGAGCTGGTCGTAAACAGCCTTGTTGTCGGGGTTAGGGGAGAATGTCTTATCCCATTTAACAACGCGCTTTGCGCCCTCGGCGATACTTGGGTAGATGCCTACGCCGTATCCCGCAAGAACAGCGGCGCCCAGAGCAGTTGCCTCTTTGACCTCTGGAATGCAAACGTTCTTGCCGGTAACGTCGGCAACAATCTGTGCCCACAGAGGGCTCTTGGAAGCGCCGCCTGCAAAGATGAGCTCGTCTGGCTCGTTGCCGGTAGCCTCTTTGACCAGGTCAATATGGCCACGGACGAGAAGGGCGGTGTTCTCCAAAATTGCGCGATAGAAGGTGTACTTGTTGAAACGCTCTGGATCAAGCTCAAAGTTGGTGAACGTTGGGCTTGCGTGGGTCCAGTGAATGTAGTTCATAACGTCGCTGAAGCAGCAAAGCATGCCGTGGCTACCTGCAGGAATCTCTGCAGCGTGCTCGTTCATGACATCGTACACGTCAATGCCGCGTTCTTTTGCCTCGGCCTTTTCTGCTTGGCAGAAGCCGTCACGATACCAACGCATAACCAGACCAGGCTTGAATGCCAGAGCCTCGTACTGCCAAATCTGTGGAATAGCGTGGCAGTTTACACGGACGCGATAATCTGGGTCTGGAGTGCTCTTATCGGTGTTGAACTCGTACTGCCAGAAGCTGCCGCCAAAAACACCAGCCTGACCAGGCTCGCAAGCGCCAACGCCAATCATGCCCAGCTGGCAATCGCCACCGCCGACAACAACAGGTGTACCCTCAGCAAGGCCGGTCTCTGCTGCAGCGTCTGCAGTTACAGCGCCAAGAACTTCTCCGCACTCGATGACCTGTCCAAACAGGTCGTCTCGCAGACCGCACTCTTTTGCAATCTCTGGATCCCAGGCGCGCTCCTCCAGGCTCATGATGCCGGTGGTGCTGCCGTTTGATGGCTCAACCGCCAGAATACCGGTGAGCTTGTAAGCAAGCCAGTCGTTGAACATGCCAATCTTGGCCGCCTTGTTGTAGATTTCTGGCATCTTATTCTTAACCCAAAGAAGACGAGGCAGGGCGCCTAGTGCATAGGTCTGACCACTCTTCTGGTAAATCTTCTTCTCAAGCTCTGGGTCCATATCAATGAGCTGCTTGACCTCGTCAACGCTTCGAGCGTCAACGTTAGCGCACGCCCAAATCTCGTTGCCGTTCTGGTCATACAAGAGGATACCCTCGCGCATACAGGTTGTGGAAATACCAGCGATTTCTTTAGGATCAATGGAGGTCTTTGCCAGAACCTCTTTGATGCAGTCCAGAGCAAGCTGCCAGTCAGCAACCCAATCAAAGTCCATGCTGCCAGGCCAACGAGGGTCCTCATGGTGCTCCCACTCGCGCTGAGCAACCCCAACCTGCTCACCGTCAACACTAAAGAGAACGGCGCGAATACTTCCTGTTCCCGCGTCTAGTGCAAGAAGATACTTGCTCATTAGATCCTCCTTGTTTACGAAAGAAGCAGTTCAGCAGCGGTGTCTGAATCCGTAATCAACACGTTCAGATAACCGCCGTTAAGCACTGCCTTAATTGCCGTAACTTTATCTTTACCACCAGCAACGCCAACAACGTTCTTAAGCTGGCGAAGCTTGTCCAGATCGGTACTAATGACGCGATCTTCAATTTCTGTCTGAATAAGATTGCCGTCTTTATCCATAAAGTGATTGAGGACGTCGCCGACGGCTCCCTGCATCTTAAGTACGGTCAGCTCGCCCTCGTTAAGGATGCCGTTGCGCAGAACGGTAGCACCCTCAACTGCGGCGCCGATGCCAACCACACTCATGTCTGCATATTCCGTCATAGTGGACACGTCTTGCAGGCTTTTCTCGTCAAGAAGTGCATCGCGCACTTGGCGAGAAGACACAACAAGTGGAGACGGTGTCAGGAACAGGTGCATGGAGTAGGCGGTGGTGCCAACGGATGGCAGGTAGTAGCTCACGCCGCCCGTAAGGCTAACAACGTTGAGCGACTCCTCGCGGTTTTTGGCGAGAAACCCCAGCATACGGCTGACGGTATCGCCGTAGCCAATGTTGAGGTAGCCGTCCTCGCGCAGGTGGTCAGAGACGTAGTGAGCTGCGCCCTGAGCAATAGACTGGTTAATAGC
>JABZHR010000026.1 GCA_015258715.1 Atopobium sp. | reverse complement strand
CGGCGGGAGCTCGGCGGGAATCTGGAGGACGCCTAGGGGGCGCCTTGAGTGCGCCTGATTTCTGCAAAGAATCTGTAAATATTGCCTGAAAACGTTAAAGAAACTGTGGATTTGCCTGATTTTGTAAAAGAATCGGTGGCTCAAATACAGATTCTTTGCACTTTTCAGGCGGATTTTGAAGTGTGTCTGGCAATGAGTCGCCTCCCCGCCGTAAAATCGTTATAGTTTCGGTGCTGAAGTCCATGGGAGGTGTGAGTGGTGGAGTCTTTAAAACTATTCGTTCGGACCTACGTGTATTGGGTAGGACTCATCATTGGCTTCGCGATAGTGCCCGGTTCCCTGCTCTTCATCGGTGGAGTCGCCCCGGTGAGCACCCCATTGTGGCTTGCCCCTCTAGCAGGACTGCTATTTTTTATCATTGATAGGCCATCAACATGGGAGACGCCGCTCTGTCGAGCATTACTGATCCGCGTATTGGGTACAGGGGTTGCGGCCATCGCGTTAGTCGCTTTTGATGCAGTTGCTTCCACCCAGTATGGATCTCAACATTGGAGTGAGACGCTCCTATCTCTCGGTCTCGGCTGGATTGCCTTCACGGTCATGGCAGGACGGATGCTCATGAGGAGCTCAGCCCGATTTGCCACGCCAACTTTCACGAACAGGGATGCGATCCGTACGTACACGACATGGATTGGAATCTTCTTCGGGATTTTCTATATCCCCGCCACGGGGCTCGCCGCAGCTGGCACTCTTTTGATGGTATTTCCACTTTATGGAGCGTTTCTCACCGGCCTGGTTCTTTTGATTGTTGACCCGCCACAACGATGGCCACAACGGAGAGTGAGAGCACTGTGGACACGACTCTTGTCAAGCGGGGCAGCAGCATTACTACTTGCTGTCACGAACTCGTTCTATCGCAGTACTGACACACACGAGATTTTCGTTGGGGACTGGCTGGGAAACCTGCTCTTCTGCGTAGGCGCTTGGGCACTTTATGCCGCAGTGGCTGGGGCCGCGTATCTTATGCGTGGCCCCAGCCACGAAGCATCTGACAACTCAGTAGATGAATTCAGCTAGAGCTTGTCCTTTGCGGTTCCTCCGTCGCTACACAGGTCGGAGTAGTTGCAGTTGTTCGGCAGATCATTGGGGATGGTCAAACCTTGAAGTCCGCTGTGATTCAAAAGCCTTTCTCGCCAGATGGAGAGAAGGGCTTTGTTTGTGTAACGATGATATGCGCTGTTAAAACGCGTTGGCACGCGACAGACGCACGGTAACGTACGCCAAGAATGCAGGCGATTACTTCAAGAAATCCTTAACGGATGCAAGAACGCTCGGGGTATCCAGGCCGTACTTAGCAAGAACCTGAAGTGCGGGTCCGGACTCACCATAGGTGTCCTGAACACCGATAACCTTGACCGGAACAGGAGCATTCTCGGAAAGAGCCTGGCAGACTGCACTGCCTAGACCACCGATGACGGAGTGCTCCTCAATGGTCACAACCTTGCCGGTCTTTGCTGCGGAAGCAGTAATCAGCTCGGTATCCAGAGGCTTGATGGTGTGGATGTTGATGACCTCGGCGTTGACACCCTCTGCTGCCAGCTGCTCGGCAACCTCAAGAGCCACAGGAACCATAAGGCCGCAGGCCACCAATGTAACGTCGGTACCCTCCTTGAGGACAATGCCCTTGCCCAGCTCAAAGTGATAGTCAGGGTTGGTGTTGAAAACAGGAACAGGGAGGCGGCCAAAGCGCATGTAGACAGGGCCGTCGTGGTCGTAAGCGGCCTTAACAGCAGCCTCAGCCTCAACAGCGTCAGATGGGATGATAACCGTCATGCCAGGAATGGTGCGCATAACAGCAATATCCTCATTGCACTGGTGAGTAGCGCCATCCTCTCCTACCGAGAGGCCTCCGTGGGTAGCGCCAATCTTGACGTTTAGGTGCGGATAACCCACCGAGTTTCTAATCTGCTCAAACGCACGACCAGACGTGAACATTGCAAACGAAGTTGCAAAGACTTTGTGACCAGTAGCTGCGACGCCAGCTGCCATACCAATCATGTTGGCCTCAGCGATTCCGCAGTCCACAAAGCGCTCAGGATACTCCTCGCCGTACTTGCCAGAACGAGTTGCCTCTGCCAAGTCAGCATCAAAGACGAGAAGATCGTCGTGCTCTTTACCAAGCTCTACCAGGGCTTTTCCGTATGCCTCTCTGGTGGCAATTTTCTGTACGTCTGCCATGCTATGCCACCTCTCCCTCAAGTTCTTTCATAGCCTGCTCGTATTGCTCCTGGTTAGGAGCCTTGCCGTGCCAGCCTACCTGGTTCTCCATGAAGGAGACGCCTTTGCCCTTTACGGTGTGGGCAATGATAGCAGTTGGCTGACCCTTGACGGTGCGAGCCTCAGCAAATGCAGCAGCAAGCTGGTCAAAGTCGTGTCCATCAGCTACATCAATAACGTGGAATTTGAACGCCTTGAACTTCTCGTCAATTGGTTTTGGTGTGTTGATCTGATCAAGCGAGCCGTCAAGCTGCAGGTTATTGTTGTCAACAATAAGCGTGAGGTTATCAAGCTGGTGGTTACCTGCAAACATGGCAGCCTCCCATACCTGACCCTCTTCAATCTCGCCGTCGCCCAGGAGTGCGTAGACGCGGTAGTCCTTGTTGAACTTCTTGCCAGCAAGCGCCATACCAACAGCGGTAGAAACGCCCTGACCCAGGGAGCCGGTGCTCATATCAACGCCAGGAGTATCGTTCATGTTTGGGTGACCCTGAAGGCGTGAGTTGAGCGCGCGGAAAGTCTTGAGCTCCTCCTTGGGGAAGAAGCCGCGCTCAGCCAAAACGCCGTAAAGTGCAGGAGTAACGTGTCCCTTTGAGAGCACAAAGCGATCCCTGCAGGGGCAGTTAGGCTTGGTGGGGTCTACGTGCATCTCCTTGAAGTAGAGATACGTCAGGATTTCTGTTGCAGAAAGCGAGCCACCGGGATGGCCGGATTTAGCCGTAAAGACCTGCGTGAGGATGCTTTTGCGCACCTCACGAGCAACCTGTTTAAGGTCGACGTCCATGTAATTTCCTTTCACGTATTGCGTACGAGAAACGCGGCAGGTCGGCGCCACGCGCGAGCCGGAGCTGCGTGCGAGAAACGCAGCAGGTCGGCGCCACGCGCGTGCCGGAGCTGCGCGCAAAAGCCGCGCTTACAGACCGAACTTCTCGGTAAGCTTTTCCTTCATTTCATCCTTATCGAGGATGTTGGAGAGAACGATCTTCTCGTCTTCTGGAATGCCGGCGATAAAATCCTCAAGGTCGCGAGCAACAATAAAGAGGTCAGCTGCGCCAGGAGTAACGTCGGAAACGGTTGAGTGCTCAACCTCGACGCCGCTCACGCCCAGCTCATTCAGGACGTCCTGGATCTGCATCTCAACCATAAGGCTGGAGCCAAGTCCACTTCCGCAACAACAAAGGATCTTCTGGATAGCCATAAAAGCCCCTTTCAATTCACCACGTGTGATATGTGGGTTACGTGGGTTAAAAAGTCGGGCCCCATCCAAGGACGAAGCCCGACCTAGATACTTAGATTCTACTCGCATTTTCTGCAGCAACTGCGATGTTTATCTGCAATTCTGTGAGCGGATGTTACTCGGCCTTCTGCTCTGCTACTTTCTTAGGAGCAACAAGGTTGAAGATGATTGGGAGGCAGAAGCAGAGAACGCAAATGCCGGTAAGTACTGCACCCTGGACGTTCAGAGCAACGTTACCAAAGATCAGAGCCATGACAGAGAAGTCGGCGTCGGAGAAGGTAGCGGAGGTGAAGCCCATGAGGGTGAAGACTGGCATGCACAGTGCAGGTAGGAAGGTAATGAGCAGGCCGTGGACAAAGGAACCAGCGATGCAGCCCTTGATGCCGCCCTCTGCGTTACCAAAGACACCTGCGGTTGCGCCGCAGAAGAAGTGAGGAACAACGCCAGGGAGGATCAGAGCAATTGCTGCGATCTGTGCGTTAATGACGCCAAGAATAAACAAGCCCAGGATGCCACCGACGAAGGAGCTCAGGAAGCCAATGATAACGGCGTTTGGAGCATAGGTGAATGCGATTGGGCAGTCGATTGCTGGCTTTGCACCAGGGACAAGCTTCTGAGCAATACCCTTGAATGCAGGAACAATCTCGCCAATAATCAGACGGACACCGGACAGAATGATGTAAACACCACCAGCAAAGGAGAGACCGCGGGTAAATGCCCAGACAATCCAGTTAGTGGTGGTCTCGGTACCAATGTTGAGCAGGTCGCCGAGGTGCTGGAGACCAGCATACTGTGGGTTAGAAGCAAACTCTGCAGCGGTAGTTCCTGCAGGTACCAAGGTTAGAAGACCGCGACTGACAGCAACGCCGGTGATAACCAAGAACATGATGATCATGGTCAGACCGATGGAAACAGTGTTGTCGCGCAGGAAGATGAGACGCTTGGAGAACTTGATATTCTCGGTGCTATTCTCGCGATCGGAAGCAAAGAGCTTACCAACCATACCAGCAAGCCAGTAACCAGCACCGCCAAAGTGACCAAGTGCGACGGAATCGCTACCGGTAACCTTGCGCATAGTAGGCTGGCAGTATGCAGGAGACAGAACCATAATCAAAGCAAGCAGGCATGCGCCGGAGATGTAGAGCATCCAACCGGAAAGGCCGCCGACGTGCAGGATGATGGCGAGCATAGCTGCCATGTAGAGAGTGTGGTGGCCGGTGAGGAAGATGTAGTTAAAGCGAGAAAAACGTGCGAGGACAATGTTCAGGACCATGCCGATGCACATGATGATTGCGGTTGCCTGACCAAACTCGCCAAGTGCCAGAGAAACAACGGCCTCGTTGTTTGGAACGACGCCCTGCATGTCAAAGGCGAAGTTGAAGATCTCGCCAAAGGCAAGGAGGGAACCGGTCTGCAGGAAACCAGCGCCTGCAGAAAGAACAAGGAAGCCAACGATGGTCTTGAGGGTACCCCTAATGAGGTCCTCAACTGGCTTTCCCTGAAGTGCCAAACCCAGCAGAGCAACAAGGCCAACTAGGATGGCTGGTGTTGATAACACGTTTACAAAAAACTCAACAACAGGCATACAAACCCCTTTCAACAAAACGCGTGTGTGTGCAAGCGCGTAAGAACGACGGTGCGCGCGTTGCCTTAAACGTAGTGCTCTTCGTCTGATTGTAGCCTAATTGTGTTTATTTTGTGTCGATTTATTTATGTTTTTGTAGGCCTAAACGTTCACAATGTTCATTTGATAGAAAAAAGAAGCTCAAAACAATAAGAAAGTGTACTCATAGAGCTGTCATGTAGATTTTTAAGGAACGGTTGATACAAGGTCCGGGCGATTATGTATCCGCCTAACCAAAAACGTATAAACAATCTCGAATATGCAAGGAAACTAATCAAGAAATTGATATGACGGAAAGTGGTGTCTGATTTGGGTAAAAAACCCGTTTAGTTGGAGATAAATTTTCTAGTTCGGCGTTTTGGCACTTGCATTTTCCCAGTTGGGTTTTCTCATAAAAGTTTCAATCAAAATTGACCGAGAGTTTATGCTGGTAGATGATCTGCATAGAAAACGTATAATTTTGTATACTCCAACTAAACGCATTTTTTACCACTTTGGGTGCCAAAACACTTATTTTGCGGCTTGAATTGTCAAAGCAAGTGCAACGTTTGGTGATGGTAGACTTCCCAAGGGCACTTCCAACCCAGACGCTTAC
>JABZHR010000025.1 GCA_015258715.1 Atopobium sp. | reverse complement strand
GCATTTGAGCGGCGCTCTTTCCTGACAAAAATGTCGCGCTGGCCCTTAGGAACCTGCAGGTATTGGCCGTAGTGAACGTCTTTGCGAAGGTGAGCAATCTCGTTCTTTGGCTTGCGCCAACCTTTCTTCGCGTAAGAACCCTTGCTGGATTCAAAGCCAGCAGCCTGGTTCTCGGGAAGTTCGAGCTTCTCGCCCGGCATCGTAAAGTCGCTGATAGGCTCCACTGTTTTGTGATGACGGTGCTGGCGAACGTACGGCTGCTTTGCTGCGTCCTCGCCTGCATGCTCAGAAATCTCAGATGACGAGAAGTGCTGTGCACCAGTTGCATAAAGCTCGGCATTATCAGCTGGCTGGGCTTCCTGCTCAAAAGATTCAGCGTATTCAAACTCCTGCTGAGCGTCAGAACGAGGATCCTGATCCGCAGGTGAAACGTTGTTTTCAAGGTTGTTCGAGGTGTCCACGATGGTCCTTTTGTCGTAGTCTCGCAAAACATTGATATAAAACATGATACCGCAGCGCGCGCAATCCTGCACAGTTTTGCTTGGATATTTGAGTGGTCGCAGATTGAGTGCGTGTCGGCTCGCGTGTCGGTCCACGTATCAATGCAGTACATAATCGCAGGATAATCTTAGTCAGTAAGACTTAGAAATTTTATAAAAAGTTGTATAAATTCGTGCAAGCAGGGTACAACAGATGATGAATAACGAAGTGCCAATAACGGCATCTACCAGTAAAGGAGTGGTTACTATGAAGAATGTAGTTCCCTATGATCGTATTGCAAGGAATCTGAGCACGTGGCCATTTGGCTCATTTGATTCTTTCTTTGACGCGCCTTATTCCGCCCTGTCCTCTGTTTCGTCCGATGCATTTGTCATGAACGTTGAGGATGCAGGCCAGTCTTACGTGGTAACGGCCGAGCTCCCTGGCGTTTCTAAGGAGAACATCGACGTCGAGCTAAATGAGGGCAGGCTTTCAATCACCGCTACTCGCAAGGAGTCCGAGGAGGAGAAGGCCAAGAACTACCTGCACAAAGAGTCTTCTGAGTGGCAGGCAACTCGCGGCGTGTATCTGAAGGATGCAGCTCGAGAGGGCCTAACTGCAAAGCTTGATGGCGGCATCCTGACCATCACTGTTCCAAAGCAGGATCAGCAGGCTAGCGTCACAAAGATTGCAATCGACTAACACTAGTGCTCTGAGCGGCAGCTTTGGCGGTCAGTCAAGCTGCTGCTCAGGCAGTAAGGTGCCTGGTAGTTGACCTGCCAGGCACGTATAGCTGCAGCCGGGCGTACGGCTAGACGTGCCTGTTCAACGCCCGATTACAGGCACCTCGCATAGCGAGAAGATCTTGGAGCTCCAAGGTTTTCTCGCTTTTTTGTTGTCGCAAGCCTGGGGCGTGCTGTTGGGGTGCGGAACCCGGGACGCGCGGCGTGTCAGCGCGCAAACGCGCAGCTACAGCGACATTGGCCAATCTTGACTAGCTACGCAGACGACAAGCGAGCCGTCGGGAGTCTGCGCCTCGGTAAACGCATCGTTGAGAGGCTGTGCGCCAACTGCTTCTGCAAGTGTCCTCACGGCGACACTTGGACGGTTATTCTCGTGAGAGAGATGCATGCCAACCACACAGCGAGTATTTGGGCCCACAAGCTGCGACAACACCTGTGCGGTGTACTCATTTGACAGATGGCCAGAGTCTCCGTGGACTCGCTGCTTGAGCACGTACGGATAAGGGCCTGTGAGCAGCATTTGCTCGTTATGGTTGGACTCGATAGCAAGAATACGCACGTCAGAGAGGCATTCGAGAGCCTCAGGCGTGAGAATGCCTGTGTCGGTGCAATAACCCACAGAGTCCACGATGCGTCTATCAGGGCCGGCGAGAAAATCAAAGCGCATGCCCATGGGTTCACAAACATCGTGCGAGGTTGGGAACGTGCTAACTTCAACGTCTGGTGCGGCATCAATATGGACAGAGCCCGCCTGGTCAACAAGGGTAAAGGTGACATTTGCGCAGGAGCTTCTTCTTGAGAGCGCGGCGGCAGTTCCCGTTGTAGCAAACACAGGAACATCAAAAGTTTTACTGACAACCGAAAGGCCTGAGACGTGGTCGGTGTGCTCGTGCGTAATAAAGATGGCTACGAGCTTAGACAGGTTAACGTTCAACTCTTTAGACCGACGCAGAATTTCTTTTCTAGAGATTCCGCAATCAATCATAATGAGACCATCAGGCGTTTCTAACAGGCTGCAGTTGCCCTTTGATCCGCTGGCAAGAATATGTAGGCGAAACGTGGGATTCATGAATTTCTTTCTACTGAGTAACTTTCGGGTATAACTGTAACAAACACACCGGACAGAAATTGGTGCTAAGTGCCATCCGTACACGCATACTTCAATAAAAAGAACGCTCTCACTGCAAAAGGCCAGGTAGATGATCAGTGTCAAGGCCAGGTAGAGGGCTCGCGACGTGGTCAGGCTGCCGCGCCCGTCATCCTAATGGTCTCGGGTGGAGCCGACTCGATGGCACTGCTTCACATGGCAGCAACGGAGCCACTTGACCTTGGTGACGGCGCAGGTCTTGCACGCATTGCAAAAGAGCGCCTGCATGTGTTGCATGTAAACCACTTGCTTCGTGGGGTTGACGCAGACGCTGACCAGCACTTTGTTCAAGCAACTTGCGACTCACTGGACATTCCCTGCACCGTGCTGCGCGTGGACGTGGCAAAGCTCGCGCAGGAATGTGACGGCAACGTGGAAGAAATCGGTCGTCGGGTGCGGTATGACGCTGCGCGAGAACTCGCTCAAAAACTTTGCGTTGAACAGGGAGTTTCTCGCCAGAAGGCAAAGATTTTGACGGCGCACACGGCTGACGATCGCGCGGAGACGTTCATGATGAACGTGATGCGCGGGTCTGGCATGAGCGGCCTGGCGTCAATTCCTAGGCACCGCGGGCTGATTTATCGTCCGCTGCTCGACTACACGCATGACCAGCTCAAAGACTGGCTGAAGGCTCGCGGCCTGGACTGGCACGAGGACGCTACTAACGCCGATACCCACTATCTACGTGCGTATATGCGCCACAACGTGCTCCCTCTGCTAAAGGCGAGAAACCCGATGCTGGTGCAAACGGTGTGCAAAATTGCTGATCTGATGACTGACGAAGACGATTATCTTGAGGCGAAGGCTGCTCGCAAGCTGAGGCAGATTACGCTGCGCAAGAGCGAGTCTTCGCTGGTACTTGACGCGTTAAAGCTAAGTTCTACCGACGTAGTGATTGCTCGCCGCGTGGTAAGGATTGTGGCTCGGCAACTAATCCCCGAGGCTTGGCTTGAGTTCAGGCACGTAGATGCCGTGCTTGAAGCGGTGGCCGCAGGAGTTGGCGTGGCTAACCTGCCGCAAAACCTTGAGGCGCGTGTTCGTCTGGGCACCGTGACGTTTTCGTTCACGGGCGCCGCGAGAAGTGCGGTCGGCGCGGGCACGGGCGCCGGTGGCGTGGCTGCGACCAACGGCGAACCCGCAGGTACGGCGCCTGCTTCAGCAACGTTTGGCGAGCACCTTGCGGTCCCGGGAACGTTGGAGCTGGCAGACGGCCGAGTGCTTTCGGCGCGCATTCTCCCCGTGGAGCACGGCTTTGACGTCGTGTCCTATGCAACTGCGCATAGCCAGGAGTGGTTGGGCGAGTCGGTTCTTCTCGACGCACGCGCCTGTGGGGTAGATCCGGTTCACGGCGGCAGCCTGTGGGTCTCGGGACCCGAGGCTGGAGACACCATGCAACCCCTGGGCATGCATGGGCAGTCAAAAAAGATCTCTGACCTGCTGGGCGAGGCGGGCGTTCCCGTTGAATCCAGGAGTATGATGCCTATTGTGCGCACAAATATTCGTGGACATGTAGTGTGGGTTGCGGGAATTCGTCCCGATGAACGAGTAAAATGTACGCAAGATACAAAACAGCTGCTAGAATTGAACATCTATTCTGGTCACAAGCCATTTGAGAGGAGCCAGTAATGGCGGAGCTTCACCCTGATATTGAAGAGATTCTACTTGACGAACAGGACATCAAGGACATCGTCAAGAAGGTGGGTGCAGAGATCACGCGTGACTACGCGGACAAGAACCCCCTGGTCATTGCTGTTCTTCGCGGAGCTGTTGTATTCATGGCCGATATCATGCGCGCCATTGAGTGCCCGCTCTCCATCGACTTTATGGCTGTTTCCAGCTACGGCGACGGTGTTAAGAGCTCCGGCGTCGTGCGCATTGTAAAAGACCTTGATACCAAGATTGAGGGCCGCCACGTCATCATCGTTGAGGACGTCCTGGACTCCGGTCTAACCCTCTCTTACCTGGTCCGCATGCTCCAGTCTCGTAACCCCGCTTCCATTGAGATTGCCGCTTTCCTGGTCAAGGACATTGAGGGCAAGCGTCCAGCTATTGATCCTCGTTACGTAGGCACTCACGTACCCGACAAGTTTGTTGTTGGTTACGGCCTGGACTATGCAGAGCGCTACCGCAACCTGCCATTTGTTGGCGTTCTGAAGCCTTGCGTGTACGAATAGGCTGAAGTCACGCGGTCAAGCTCGCAGTGAAGCCATGCGGATGAACTTGCGGCCACGCGGTACGCTCTGTGGAATTTGCTGCAAGACCGTGCAATAGATACAAATTTGTTAAAACTTTTAAAGTTGGGCGAGAAGATCGATCTTCTCGCCCAATATGCTATCTATCAAAGGTTGTGTGAGGCCAGATGTATCACAGCGTCATCCATGCCTCCACCCAACGTTTTACCAGGTAGGTACTGTAGGCTTCGAGAGAATCGAGAAACCATGGTCAATCAGACAAGTCTTGCATACGGATCTGAAAAGTCTGCAATCCGCGAGATTGCAGGTTATGCAATGCAGCGTCGCGCTGAGATTGGCGCTCAGAATGTGTTTGATTTCTCGATTGGCAACCCTTCCGTACCTGCTCCTGAGTCTGTTCGCACCTCTATCGAGGCCGCCATGCAGCTGCCTCCTCAGCAGATCCACAGCTACACGCCTGCAATTGGCATTCCCCAGGCCAGGGAGGCAATTGCCGCGTCGCTCCGACGTCGCTTTGGAGATCACGCAGCTCAGGCAGACGATCTCATCTTGACTTGCGGAGCTGCAGCTTCCGTTTCTATGGCGCTCAATTCCATTGTTTCTCCAGGTGAAGAGGTCATTGTCATTGCCCCATACTTCCCAGAGTACCGCGTGTGGATTGACCATGCACAGGCTACCTGCGTTGAGGTTTTGGCTGACGAGAAAACCTTCCAGATTGATGTTGACGCCGTTTGCGCAGCTCTTACGCCTAAGACTCGCGCGGTGATTATCAACTCTCCAAACAATCCTGTTGGTGCTGTGTATACCAGGGAAAACCTGGATGCATTTGCTAATATGCTCCGCAAACGCTCCGCTGAGCTGGGCACTGACATTTACGTCATCTCCGACGAACCTTATCGCGAGATTGTTTTTGGCAACATTGAGGTCCCTTGGGTTCCTGACGTATACGAGCGCACTATTGTGTGCTATTCCTACTCCAAGTCCCTCTCGCTTCCTGGTGAGCGTATTGGTTGGGTGCTGGTTCCTGCTTCTAATCCAGAGCAGAAGGAGATTTACGCAGCTTGTGCGGGTGCCGCTCGACTGTTGGGCTTTGTTTGTGCGCCAGCGCTTTTCCAGCGCGTCATTATCGACTGTGTTGATGAGCCAGCGGATGTTGAGGCCTATGCAAAGAATCGAGAAGTTCTGACCGAGGGCCTCACCAAGCTTGGATACGAGTACATCCAGCCTGATGGTGCATTCTACCTGTGGGTTCGTGCTCCTGATGGAGATGCTCAGGCATTCTGTGATGTGGCCAAGCAGTTTGAGCTGCTGCCTGTTCCATCCGACTCGTTCGGCTGCCCAGGTTGGCTGCGCGTGAGCTACTGCGTTGCGTACCAGACCTGCGTGGACTCGCTTGCTGCCTGGGAAAAGACTCTTGCTGCAATGAAATAAGCGCTGCAACAGACTAGAAGATCACCTGGAGAAGGTCAGCCGTCAATGGCGAGAAAATCGACTGACCGCAAACGACAAAGTGAACTGCCTCCCATTTCTTATGTCCAAGAAATGGGAGGCAGTTCATATGCGGGTGATTGTGATTCTGTAGCGTGTTAACGTTGGCTTTTAGGCCTGGCACACAAAAT
>JABZHR010000024.1 GCA_015258715.1 Atopobium sp. | reverse complement strand
AAAAAATCGTCTTAGTTGGGCATAAAAATGACTTTTTAAAGTTTTGATCCCCAACTAAACGGATTTTTTACCTTTTTGGCCCTTTAAATTTTGAGCCTAAAATTGAGGGATACATAAAATTGAATATCTGCACATAGATATTCATATAAATGAATATCTTTCTCGTTGAAGTAGAAATTTTGCAACTTAACACAAAAACTTGCCTTCCAGAGGCTTGTTTCTGGAAGGCAAGGGGAAATCGTATTTCTGTAAGTACACGTTTCTGCGCTACAGGTACGCTTTGCATTTCACCTTATTGCGCTTGGGCGCACGCAGACGCAGGTAGCTGCATCGCGGTCGCAGTCGCGCGTTGCGGTCGCGCGTAGCTGCACGTTAAGCGCTTGCACCCGAGGTAGCATCTACGCCTGCACTTGGTGCGGGAGCACCAGCAGCAGGGGCGGGAGCGCCAGCTGGTGGAACAACTGCGCCGTTAGCACTTACAAGGCGTTGACCTGTGGTTTGAAGGTACCAATCCAACCATGGCTTGAAGTTGAAGACAATCTCGTTGATGCCTGCATACGAACCATCGGGATAGTACATTGCCTGGTAGTTGTGGGTGTTGATGATGTCGGCTGGTGTACCTGGGACAATGGTGCGTACGTATTCTTTGTCGCCGTTGCGAAGCACGCCGATGACAAACTCAACGTTTTTCATACGACCCTCGGGAAGAGAGCTGTGAACTGTGGAAAGACGGTCACCCGACTGCTCAGGAACGCGTTTTGCCAGCATAGTGTCTGGGTTGTCATGAGCGTTGTTGTAGTAAAGGAACTGGTTGTTGTCGTCCGCGTAAGTTAGCTCAAATGGCATTGCCTTCAGGAACATGTCAATCTGGTTGACCGTCAAAATGCCGTGGTCGAGCTTAACGTATGTGTCGCCCGAAACCGCGCCCACAAGCTCGGCGGCCTTCTCGACCCAATCAGGATCGTCGGGATCAATGCCCTGGATAGTGGTGGAAATTGAGTTGGTTACGTCCAGATCCTCTGGCGCGATTGGCTTTGGCTTCTTCAACTTGGAGACCACCTCTACGTATTTGACAAAGTTATCCAGGCAAAGGCCCAGGAAGCCGACGGTGCGCTCGTCGATAATGTTGCCGTCCTCATCAAAAGCCTGCTTGGCCTTTCCAAGAAGGAACTCGTTACCAGGTAAAACGTATGCGTTTACGCCCGGAGCATCCATAATCTTGCGCAGATGTACTTGCGCGCGAGAAGTTCCTTGGTCGTAGTAAGAAGCGCCGACAATCATGACAGGCTTGTTCTCAAACGGATGTACGTCATAGGACAGCCACTCAATGACACTCTTCAGCGCAGGTGAGATGGTGTGATTATGCTCGGG
Organism: Atopobium sp.; assembly: GCA_015258715.1. Lineage (GTDB taxonomy): Bacteria > Actinomycetota > Coriobacteriia > Coriobacteriales > Atopobiaceae > Lancefieldella. The sequence continues at coordinate 6,517 of JABZHR010000024.1, read as the reverse complement.
CGTAGAAATAATGACGCCATCAGCTCGGGTGATCTTGTTGTACAGCAGGCGGAGCTGGAAGTTCTCGTCCCACTTGAGGTCCTGATTGAACAGAGGAATGTTATCAATCTCAAGGATCTCAAGCTCAAACTGCTTGGCAAAATGCTTTTTGATGAAGTGCAGAAGCTTTCGGTTATAGGAAATCTCCGCATTTGAACCGACGATTCCGACAAATTTCATAGTAGTAGTTCCTTCCAGGCCTACAGGTTTTCCCAGTCAAAGTTCTCGGCCTCTTTGCGGAGGAGTTCGCGCGATGCGGCCATTTTTTCGTTGAGTTTCACAAATAGACGGAAATCGTCAAAGAGCAGGTCAAGCTTTTTGACGGTAGCTTTGTCCTTCAAGCTGCCCTTCTCGTCAAATGCCTGCGGGGCGCGGCCAAGAAGGAACTCGGAACCTGGCATGATTGCAGCTTTGAGCTCGGGAGCGTCCAGAATTTGGCGGAGCTGAAGCTGCGCGCGAGAAGATCCGAGCGTGCCCAGGGATGCGCCGACAATCATGACTGGCTTGTTGACCATAGGGAATATGCCGTAGGACAGCCAAGCAAGCGCGTTTTGCAGGACCGCTGGAATGGAGTGGTCGTACTCTGGAGTTGCGATGATGACGCCGTCGGCGGCCTCAATTTTCTTTGCAAGCTCTGAGACAACCTCGGGGACCTTCATCTTTTGAGGCTTGTTGAACAGGGGAATGTTGTCGATTTCCACCAGCTCAATGGCGGCCTTTTCGGCAAAATGCTTCTGCATAAACTGCAGGAGTCTTCGGTTATTTGACTCTTTTGAATTGGTGCCAATAAGGCCAACAAAGTTAAGCATCAAACTTCCTTTCTGAATTACGCAAGGAACTCAGGCGAGATTCCCGACGAATAATATACGCGATTATCAGTGGTTACTATGAGCGCCTCGATGCCTTTTTCTTGTTCCACACGAGCAAGGAGTTGTTTGGGTTTCTCGCCATAAAGGCGCGTGGTCCAAATTTCTCCGTCAAGCGAGTTGTCCGAGATAATCGTGATGCTCGCAAGTTGCGTGTCAACTGGATAGCCCGTGCTTCGGTCAAGAATGTGGTGATAAGTGTGCTCGTTTACCTGCAGTTTCCTTTCGTAGGTACCGGAGGTCACCACGGACTGGTTGCAAATAGGCAGCACAGCAAGGTTAGTGCCTCGTGGTTGTCGTGGATCCTGGATGCCAATCTGCCACGGCCTACCCGCAAGCATATTGGCGCCAATTGTCTTAATGTTACCGCCAAGGTTAATAAGTGCAGACGTGACGTGCTGACTTTCCAGATAATCCGCAATTCTGTCGGCGATGTAGCCTTTTGCCAGGCACCCCAGGTCCAGCTTCATGCCCTCTTTGGCGAGAAACACGGTGCAGCTCAGAGGATCCAATTCAATGAATTGTGGATCAGTAAGCGACAGCGCGTGCGTGACCTCGGCGTTATTTGGAATGCGAGCGTCAGAAAAGCCGATTCGCCAGGTTTGTACCAAGGGGCCAAGTGCAATGTTTAAATGACTTGCAGGTATAAGGCTTTGTTCTTTGCCAATCTGAATGAGCTCAAACAGCTCGGGGTCAACGGGGACAGGATGTTTGCCTGCTGCATGATTGACCTGCATAAGCTCGGAATTGTCGTCGTTTGCGCTAAACCGCTGGTTATAGATGTTAAGGAGTTCAAAGACATCGTCAAGTAGCTGTTCTGCAGTGTGCTCTTCCTGCGAATCATTGGAGGGTGGCAATAAAGAAATGGTGATAGTCGCGCCCATCAGGTGAGTTGATCTGGAAATGTAGGCTCGTTCTGGCACGACTCTCCTATAGTTTCTAACAGCAGTTTGTTTAATTTTATCTGCAGATTGCTTAGCAGTAACTCTATTTTACATTTGTTTATTACGCTCATTTGTTGTATCCACAACATTTTGGCGAGAAACCCTACGGTTTTGGCAGCTCGCTGAAGACCACCTCTGAAATCAAAGCTCAGATGTCCTTAAACTCAAAGTGAAGACCGCTCTCAGCCCCAAAAGTGAAGACCGCTCCCAGCCTCAAAAGTGAAGAAAACTGTGGAGTTAATTTGATTATTTATTCATAGGGATGTCTGTTTATTGTTGATATGTACTTATTCCAGTATCATTTTTTGCAGAAAGTACTGACCGAAGAATTATTTTTGGCTGACGCGTATACGCCAGCCAATTTTTTTAAAGGAGCATGAAGGAAATGGAAAATAGGATGGCGTGGTGTGAGCGTTTTTCTCGCCAGGAGTAATGAAGTTAAATCTACGCACTTTGTAGCATTAATTGAGCGCAATTTAGTCAGTTTTCAAAGTCTTTGTCCAAGATTGAAATAAAAAAATTTAGTTGAACACGATATTTCTTTAAATATTTTGTCAAAAACCATTAGTATGTTTAGTGGAGCTTTGTATAGCTCCAGGGGTACGTTCGATAGGAAAGATGGGGTTGATATGAGCAACTTTAAGAAGTCGTTTGCAACTATGTTTGCAGCAATAATGATGCTCACCGGTATCATTATTTTGGGTACAAGCACTGTTGCAAAGGCAGTGACCTATCCGTTGTCGCAGAACATTGATTTTGGCGCTGACGGAGAACTTACTGTTAATCTCAAGCCCACTTCACCCACAACCGTTAAGGACAATGAAAACATCTCCACAGGTATCGAGATTGACGCAACTGGCCTCCATAAGCCAATCGACGGTCTTTACCTGGAGATTGAGGTAAACACCAAGCAGTCCTCTACGGATGTCAACAACACCAACAACATTACTCCTGATACCTACCTTGATAACTTTGCTACTCCAGCAGCAGCTACACAGCCTATTATCAAGCGCGAGGAGACCATCGTTACCCCTGATGGTAGGACCATTAAGCGCCTGTACCTCAATACTATCGATACCACCGTTAAGCTGGAGCTCCCTTATGTTATGAGTTTTAGGTACTTGGTTACCCCAGCAGATTTCCAGCTCAAGCCAGTTGTTCGTGTGTACAATGCGGACGGCACCGAGCTTGCTAACATGCCGGATCAGACATACTCCATCACCTATGACAAGCCTTGGCTCATGAAGCAGGTTGCAGGTGAGGAGACTAATGATCAGCTCCTGTACGGTGGCATTAATGCCCCAGGTGATTCGTCCGCTCTTTCTAATGACAAGACCTCAGACATTATCTTCAGCTTTAGGCTTTTCCAGTATCATCGTGCTTATCGCTCCATCATCATTACTGATACCCTTCCTACATACGTAAACGCAGCAGGTCAAACCGTTACCGCTCACTTTGACCCAGCTAAGAACCCCAACTGGACGCTCAGCCCAGATGGACGTACCGTAACCCTCAAATTTGATATTCCTGCAGGAACCACCGTTCTCAATGACTACATCAGAGATAACCTTCCTGGATATTCCCAGCTCAAGCTTTCTTTCCCAGGCGCTCGCTACCTCGATGGCACTAATCGCGTAATCTTCAACAACACTGCAACACTTCAGGGTATTCCTTACAACCCAAGTGCTGCAGAAGAGACCGTGGGTCAGGTTCCTGGCAACGAGCACAACTTTGACGACGACTCTAAACAATTCCGTCTTGCTGGTAATGATTTCAGCGGCAACGGTATGCTCAGCAAGCGCGGTCCCGTTACCATCCAGTACGACAAGAACGGTCTTGCTGTTAAGAAGCTTGATTACACCATCAAGTTGGTCAACAAGCTGGACGCCCCACTCACCGACATCGAGTTCATCGAGGATGTTGCCAACACTGACAACCGCCTCTTCATGACTGCGCTGACCGGCAACCTTATTGCAGTTGGACAGCGAGTTGGACTCTCCATGGATCAGATTGAGGTCCGTGGCTACAAGGCAGACGGCAGCTACGACATCATTCCTACCAGGACTAACGGTGCAAACTGGCTTTACCGTGCTGACATGAACTCGGCAAGCCAGCAGCAGCTGCAGTCCTATCTGGACCAGATCAACCAGGGTACGCTTGACCCATCCAATGCTTCCGCTGTGTCTCCTCAGTACAGGAAGATTGGTATTTACTTCAAGAACGTAACCCTGCAGCCAACCAGTAACATTGATTTCAACATCCAGATGATGTTCATGAATCCATTTGGCGAGGTTTACAGCGATAGGCCTATTACCAACATCATCAAGGTCAACGCCAACAAAGTTAATACTGACGGCACTAAGACCCCAATGAACTTCTCCGCAAATTGGTCTTCTCGCTTTACTCCATTTAGCGAGAAGGTCTGGCTGTCCAAGTCCTCTTGGTACCAGCGTGTAGGTATGCCTAACGAGCGCTTTAGTGCTCGCGTGGGCTTTGCGCTGACAGAGCTTTCACCTGCTCGTTACCTGAAGAATCCAACCTTCGTCGATCTTCTTCCTGCTGGCGTTTCTTATGACGAGAATACCTCGGTTTCACCAATTGCTGACTCGCTGCAGCCTGAGAAGGTTGAGTACATCAGGAACTACAACGAGACTGGACGCAATGCAATCAAGATTACCCTTCCATCTGGATACGTGTATCAGTATGGAACCATGGGTTATGAGATTAGGAACCTGGTAATCAACGACGACATCATTCCTTCTAAGGCCGAGAATGACGTTCTGAACAACAATAATGACGTCTACTTCTACGCCACAAACTGGACTCACGGCACACCAGATGACTTCTCTGGTATGTATAACGCCAGTAACTTTGTTCGGGATAATCTTGACATCAATATGAATGGTGTCACTGACGAGACTATTCTGAAGGCAACTGCAAAGGTTCTTGGCAACAACGTTGAGAGTATCCAGTCTGATAAACACATCCGTAGTCTTGAGCCAAATATTGCTGGCGGCGGTACATTCTACGGTAGGGCATTTACCTCGGCTACTATCATGACTGACTTTGCTGGCGTCACTGATACCAGCGGACTCTTCCAGTATCGTCTGAGCATTCGTAACTACTACAACACGCCAATGAATAAGATTCTTATGTACGACGTGTTGCCATATGTGGGCGACGGCAGAAACTCTGCTTTCAGCAATACACTTCAGGGTCCTATTGATCTGAGGATTGGTTCAACTGATGTCAGCTCCCAGTACGAGATTTACTATCGTACCGATGAACACCCAGCTCAGAACGATATCAACGAGATTAACAGCCCAGAATGGACTAAGACTCCAGCTGACTACACCAAGGTAACGGCAATCAAGATTGTTGGTAAGGATGGCACTATTTTGCCTCCATACACCGTTCTTTCTGCGGTTCTTACCATGAAGGCACCACTGTATGATCCAAACCTCTCCGAGGCTCTTGCATACAACGACATGAGCGTTATCTACAACAATGAAGCTGCTATGCGTCGTACCGAGAAGGTCGCAAACCAGCTTGTTGATATCATGGATGTCAAGGTAGAGAAGAAGTGGCTTGACGCTGACGGCAACGCAATTGCTCAGCCAGATGCTACCTCCATTACCGTAAAGCTTCTTGCAGACGGCGTTGATACTGGTAAGACGCTTGACCTTACCGCAGCCAACAACTGGACTGCTTCGTTCACGCATCTTCGTAAGTACACCGTTGAGACTCACAACGACGGTACCAGCACAAAGACTCCTATCGTCTACACTCTTGAAGAGGTAGGCACAGACGCCAATGGCATGGTCACTTACAATGGCAAGAAGTACAAGGTGACTGCTACTTCTGGTCAGGCAGATGAGAATTCACCAAACGATTCCGTTGCACTGAGTGTTACCAACCAGCTGCAGCAGGAGAAGGTCTCCGTCTCTGGCAAGAAGCTCTGGGACGACTCCAACGACAACGACGGTAAGCGTCCAGCTTCCATTGTTGTCAGACTTCTTGCGGATGGTGTTGAGGTTCAGCACAAGACCGTTACCGCTGCAGACAACTGGGAGTACACCTTCTCTGACCTGCCTAAGTTCAATGGCAACACAGAGATTACCTACACCGTTTCTGAGGACGCTGTACCTGGCTACACCACAAGCATCAATGGCTTTGAGATTACAAACCAGCATGCTCCTGAGGCTTTGAGCATCCCAGTTAAGAAGGTCTGGGTTGACGACGAGAATGCTCAGGGTCTACGTCCTACTAGTGTTCACGTCAGGCTCTATGCAGACGGCACTCAGGTTGGCGAGTTTGACCTGAACGCAGGTAACAACTGGTCTCACATCTTCAACGGCCTGCCACGTTACACTGCTGGTCACGAGATTGAGTACACCGTCAAGGAAGACCCAATTGCTCACTACACACCTTCCTATTCCGGCTCTTCAGCTACTGCGCTTACAGTTACCAACACCATTGAAGGTAAGGTTTCTGTTCCAGTAACAAAGAAGTGGATTGGTGCACCTGCTGATAGCGTAACTATTCACCTGCTCGCTGATGGTGTTGAGGTTCAGAGCGCTACTCTGACTGCAACAGACAACTGGCAGCATACGTTCAGCAACCTTAACCAGTACAACAATGGCGCGCTGATCAACTACACCATTACTG
>JABZHR010000023.1 GCA_015258715.1 Atopobium sp. | reverse complement strand
ACTTATGACAACACCGTATTTGGACAGAATAAGGTCACTGTTCTGACCTTCTGGTTCAATGGTTGTACTGGTTGCATTCAGGAGATGCCAATGCTTCAGGAACTTGCTGATACCTATAAGGACAAAGGTGTCAATGTCTTGGGTGTTAACGCCGAAGCCGCGTACACCGACGACGCTAAGAAGGAAGCCGTGAATATTCTTCAGAAGCAGGGCGTTACCTACGGAAACGTCGCTCTTGATCCTCACAGCGACGGCGGTCACGTTATCGAAGGCCTCACAGCGTTCCCAACTACTATGGTCATCGATCAGAACGGTAGACTCGTAGGCGATCCAATCACCGGTGGAGCCAGTAAGCTCCAGGGTAGCGAACTTCAAAAGCGTGTTGACCAGGCTCTTGCTCAGGCAAAGTAGGTTATAGAAACTTACATACCGCTCACGGCACACGGCGAGAAGAACTTCTCGCCGTAGGGTTTAATCGGTTAGCATTTGAAGTGTTGTATGAAGTACGCCTGGACTGAGTCATTTGAGCTTGGTCCAGGCGCACTCTAATACTTGCAAATAGCATCAAGCTGCATTTGAAAGGGAAGAATTGAAAATCCTTGTAGTGGAAGATGAAAAAGAGCTTCTTGCCTCTATTGGAGAGGGGCTTGAGCTGGACGGTTATTACGTTGATCTTGTTGATAACGGCACTCAGGCACTTGAAATGGCTCAGCTTGAGCAATATGACCTGATTCTACTTGACCTTAACCTTCCTGGTATCGATGGACTTGATTTGCTGCGTACGCTACGAGCGGAGCACTCAGAGACTAAGGTGCTGATTCTTTCTGCGCGTTCATCGGTGTCTGATCGCATTGTTGGATTAGATGCGGGTGCTGATGACTACCTTATAAAACCCTTTGCGTTTGGTGAGCTTGAGGCCCGTATTAGGACGCTCTTGCGCCGCGAATATACGCATGGAGAAGCGTCTTTGACGCTGGGAGAACTTCGGTTTGACACTACGGCTCGACAAGTTTTTGTTGGAGACGCTCAGGTTAATTTCACCAAGAAAGAACTTGCAATTCTAGAGTATCTGATGCGACATGCTGGAGCGGTTGTGAGCAGTGAAGAGCTCATGACTCATGCGTGGGATAGCAACGTGGACTTATTCAGCAATTCTGTGCGTGTTCACATTTTTTCGGTACGAAAAAAGTTACGAGGAGCTCTTGGATATGACCCAATTTCTAACAAAGTAGGAGAGGGTTATTGCTTTAAGAGGGACAGCGATGACTAAGATAAGTGAAGTAATCCCAAAGCCAATGCGCTCGATACGTGCCCAACTCACCCTTCTTATGGTGGGCTTATTGGTGTGCTGTTGCGTTGTTTTGACCTGGCTTGTGTATCGCTCGACGTCTGAGCTGCTGGAACTAGCTGCAGCCAACGCCATCAATCAGGGAGCTCTTTCTATTGTTTTGGATGTAGATGCTATCGAACGCTCTATTTTGTTTGACGCGCTGGGTATCTTGCTTGTTGTGATTGTTGCAGGAAGCTGTGTAGCTTATTTTTTAATAGGCCACTATACCAAGCCAGTTCAACAACTCTCTGCTCACATGAAAGAAATTAGCCCAAATACATTGTCTGATTCCATTGAAATTGAGGGCGGTGGAGAAGAGATTCAAGAGCTGGTTAAGTCATTTAATCAGATGACTGAGCAATTAGATGAAGCATTTGCAATGCAGAGGCGCTTCTCGGCTAGCGCAGCTCATGAGCTCAGAACGCCAATTACCGTACTAAGGACCAAGCTGGATGTTTTTAAGAAAAAGAAACGCGAACAGCATGAATATGACGAGCTTGTAACTACGATGGAGACATACATTGACCGTCTATCTTCCATCATCACTGACCTTTTGGAATTTGCGGAGACATCTGAGCTAGGAGAAGCTGAGGACGTTTCTCTTGATTCAGTAATTAAAACGGTTGTGGATGATCTTAAGCTAGTTGCCCAAAATAATATGGTAAACGTGCAGGTTAACACGCAGATTGACGAACAGTCCATGACTCAATCTGAGGCACAGACCTTTATCGTTAAAGGAAATACCAATCTGCTATATCGAGCTCTTTACAACCTGGTTGAAAATGCCATTCGTTATAACAATGAAGAAGGTTCAGTTAACATTACTCTAGAAACCAGGGGTCAAGAAGGCGTGATTATAATTGCCGATACAGGAGTGGGCATAGCTCCTGAGCAAAGAGAGCTTATTTTTGAGCCGTTTTACAGAGTAAACAAATCTAGGTCTAGAGAATTTGGCGGTGCGGGCATTGGTCTTTCACTGGTCAAGACCATCTTGAAGCGGCATGGAGCTTCCATAACAGTCTCTGAAAACAACCCTCAGGGTTCTGTATTTACAATCAGAATTCCACTGGTTGATGCTATAGACTCTGAGTAGCGCTTAACACTTCACATACGTCGCCGTTTGGAGATAAGACGAAATACCAGCTTATGGCGAGAAGTACAATGGTTAAAATAGTCTTAGCACATAGATGCCCTAGTGATGAAGGGGAGCCAAGCATGGAGTTTATTCTGGATACAGCTGATCTTGAGGCAGTTAAGCAGCTTGACGAGCTTTTGACTATTGATGGAGTTACCACTAATCCCGCAATCATCACTAGAAGTGGTAAGCAACCTGAGCGGGTAATTAAGGAGTTCGTGGAGTACCTGTTGCCTGAGCAAAAATTCTTTGTGCAGGTTGTTTCAACTGACTATCAGAAGATGCTGGAAGAGGCTCGTTATATATGCGGCCTTCGTCCCGAGAATACCTACGTGAAGATTCCTGTGACTCGCAACGGATACAAGGCAATTAAGCAGCTCAAGTCCGAGGGTCTTGGTGTTCTTGCAACCGCTATTTATTCCGCTGACGAGGCATTTTTGGCAGCTATGAACGGCGCAGATTACCTGGCTCCTTATGTTAACCGCATGTGTAATTACGGCGACGGCATTGGCCAGGTTATTGATCTTATGCAGATGCTCGAAACTCATGGACTAAATTCTAAGATTCTTGCCGCATCATTTAAGAATACCGAGCAGGTCCATGCGCTTATCTCTGTAGGTATCGATGCAGTTACTCTTCCACCTGATATTGTCTATACCATGATGGATCATCCTGGAACAAAGATTGCCGTTGAGGAGTTCTCTACTGCCTGGCGCGAGACTTATGGTAGGGATACGCTGTACCGAGCTTGAAAAGAATTATCAATTAATATGTTATAAAAATATTTTATTTAGATTTTTAGCTTCTCGTTAATAAAATAGTAGATGTATAATGAATGAAGAAATTATTAAAAGATAGCTTGAGTATTTTTTAACAATTACAAATAATTCTTAATAAGGCGGGATGCTGATGTCAGTGAAAGAAAATATCGGTACAATCTCAATTGATCTTTCTTTACCTAATTGTCATAGATATCTTGCAAACAAATTGCAAAAATCGAAGTTCGATGATAAGAGATCCTGCGTAGTAATACAGGGATCTGGAAAAGATTGCTACTCCGCCTTGCCTGCATTTCCAAACATATGTGTCCCAATTGCAGCAGTTATTCAGAACTACCAGTCAGACCAATTTTGTATCAAGTGCGATTGGGATGACTGTGACTCATACATTAGCTCAACGCAGGTCTCAAGCCCACTTTTAATTACTGAAAACGTAGAATTTGTTAAAACACATCCGTTAGACATAGTTTGGAAATTTGGATCTTCCGATGAAGTTCAATTATTTGTAGACGCTCTTCAGGAATACCTTTCTAGTGCGTTCGTTGCAGTTGATGGTTTGTTAGAGGGTTTAATTTGGAATATTAATGAAGTGATGGACAACGTCATTCAACATTCCGAGGTTTCGTGTGGCTACGTTATGGGCCAAATGACAAATGATAATAATCATTTGTCTATATGTGTTTTTGATAATGGAATCGGGATTCTTAATTCGTTTAAAGGAAGCCAATATAGACCTAAGAAATCATCAGACGCTATTACGCTTGCTTTAAAAAAGGGAGTTACTAGAGATTGTAAAATTGGCCAAGGAAACGGATTGTGGGGGCTTTCTGAGATATTAAAAGAAAATAACGGTTCACTCACAATTAAAACAGGTGGAGCCCAATATTCTGTTTCAGGAAATGAAGACCCGTGTATTAAAAACTTAAAAGCTGACCAATTTTATGGGTCGAATAGATATTTGACAACAATGATTGATTTTCAGTTAAATAATAATAAAAGTATCTGCCTTGACAAAATATTTAACAACAGAGTGCCAGTACAGCTATGGCTAGAGGATATGGAAAACGAAAATGGAGAACATGTAATATCGCTTTCAGAAGAAAAGTGGGGAACTGGCACGCGAAGTGGGGCTCAAAAGATCAGAAATGAAGCAGAAAATGTTTTGATAATAGGAAAAACTCGGGTTGTATTTGATTTTACGGATGTTTACATTGTGAGCTCTTCTTTTTCGGATGAGCTTTTTGGAAAACTCATTGGAAAATATGGATTTATTGGATTTCAAAAAGCTTTCAGAATTACTAACACCAGTGAGATAAATGAAAAAATCATCAATAAGTCTGTATTAATGCGAATGGCAGAATTATCAGAATAAAAAATCTACTACAAACTGACTTAGATTATGTATATAAGTCAGACATAGGGGTATAAGCAAAACCGTAAAGCAGAAACACGGTATGTGTTCACGGTTAGCTTGTGCCCCTTTTTAGGTCATCTACCTGTGGGGTTTCTCGCCAAACGGAACACGTACATAGGAAAGGATGATTCACAATGGGTAAGATTCTTGGAATTGACCTGGGTACTACAAACTCAGCTATGGCTGTCCTTGAGGGTGGAGAGCCAACTATTATCGTTAACGCAGAGGGAGACCGCACAACTCCTTCCGTCGTCGGCTTCCGTGCTGACGGTGACCGCATTGTTGGTAAGGCAGCAAAGAACCAGGCTGTCACCAATCCTGTAAACACCGTCTTCTCCATCAAGCGTTTCATGGGCCGCAAGTTTGACGAGGTTCAGTCTGAGATTAAGACCGTCCCTTACAAGGTCAAGGCTGGCACCGACGGTCGTGCAGTCGTCGAGATTGACGGCGTCGACTACACTCCAGAGCAGATCAGCGCTATGACTCTTGCAAAGATGAAGGCAGACGCCGAGAAGTACCTTGGTGAGCCTGTAACCGACGCTGTAATTACTGTCCCAGCATACTTCAACGACGCACAGCGTCAGGCAACTAAGGACGCAGGTAAGATTGCTGGCCTCAACGTTCAGCGTATTGTCAACGAGCCAACCGCAGCAGCTCTTGCTTACGGTCTGGACAAGAAGGACCAGGACCACAAGGTTCTTGTCTTCGACCTCGGTGGCGGTACCTTTGACGTCTCCCTGCTTGACCTTGCAGACGGCGTTGTTGAGGTTCTTGCAACCAACGGCGACAACCACCTGGGCGGCGACGACTGGGATCAGCGCGTTATCGACTGGCTTGCAGACAAGTTCAACTCCGATAACAGCATTGACCTCCGTAAGGATCCAATGGCACTTCAGCGCCTCAAGGAGGCTGCAGAGAATGCCAAGAAGGAGCTCTCCAGCGCTCAGCAGGCACAGATTAATCTGCCATTCATCACCGCAGACGCATCTGGTCCTAAGCACCTTGACTACACTCTGACTCGTGCAGAGTTTGAGCGCATCACCCGCGATCTTCTCGACCGCTGCAAGGCTCCTGTGACCAAGGCACTCCAGGACGCAGGTCTTCAGCTCTCCGATGTCAGCGAGGTCATTCTGGTCGGCGGCTCCACTCGTATGCCAGCTGTTCAGGACCTGGTCAAGAGCATGACCGGCAAGCAGCCTAACATGTCCGTCAACCCAGACGAGGTTGTTGCAGACGGCGCAGCTGTTCAGGGTGGCGTTCTTACCGGCGACGTTTCCGGCATCCTGCTTCTGGACGTAACCCCACTGTCCCTGGGCGTTGAGACCCTCGGCGGCGTTGTTGACAAGGTCATCGACCGCAACACCACCATCCCAACTTCCAGCACAAAGGTTTACTCCACTGCAGCTGATAACCAGACTTCCGTTGAGATTCACGTCCTCCAGGGCGAGCGCGAGATGGCTTCTGACAACAAGAGCCTTGGTAAGTTCAACCTTACCGGCATTCCTGCTGCTCAGCGCGGTATTCCTCAGATTGAGGTTACCTTTGACATCGACGCAAACGGTATCCTGAAGGTCACCGCTAAGGACAAGGCAACCGACAAGTCCCAGGAGATCACCATTTCTGGCTCCACCGCTCTGTCCGACGATGAAGTTGACCGCATGGTTAAGGACGCAGAGTCCCACGCTGAGGAAGACAAGAAGCGCAAGGACGAGATTGAGGTCCGCAACCAGGTAGACTCCCTGGCATACAGCACCGAGCAGACCGTCAAAGACCTTGGTGATAAGGTTCCTGAGGATCAGAAGAAGGCTGTTGAAGAGGCTGTTGCTGAGGCAAAGACCGCACTTGATGGCTCCGATATTGAGGCAATCAAGAAGGCTGGCGAGAAGCTCACCGAGGTTGGCCAGAAGCTCGCAGAGATTGTCTACGCAGACGCTCAGGCTCAGACCGCTGGCAACAACGGCGCAGCAAGTAACCCTTCTGAGCCAGATGTTGTTGATGCAGACTACGAGGTTGTCGACGACGATAAGAACCAGAACTAATCTGAGTTTCTCGGCATATGCGCTTGGGTAACTTGGTGCAGTAGCTGGTAGACAATGTGATATGACTCGGAGGCGGCTGGCGGAAACGTTTGGCCGCCTTCTACACATAGGGAGGTGATGGCAGTGACAACAGCAGATCAGAACAAGGTTGACACTACCTTTGATAACGAGAATAACGGTGATGAAACCGTAGGTGCCGTCGGCGTTGTGGGAGATGGTTCCACAAGTCAGACGCTTGATGGTAACGCGACCGCTGCCAACGGCGCAGCCTGCGCGGCGGGCGCAGGCCGTCCGATGACCGAAGAAGAGATGGTTGCTGAGGCTATTCGTCGTGGGGAAGAGACGGCTGAGGCAGAGATTGCTGCCGACGCTCAACGTGCAGCCCAGGAGCGTGACCGTTTGCAGAGCGAGCTGGACTCGGTCTCTGACCAGATTGAGGCAGCAAAGCAGCAGGCAGCTGAGGCAAATGATCGCTTCCTTCGCCTGCAGGCTGACTGGGATAACTACCGTCGTCGTACTGCTCAGGAGCGTCTTGATGAGCGCCAGCGCGCAACAGAGAAGCTGGTGGTTGACCTTCTCCCTGTTATTGATGACTTGGAGCGCGCAATTGAGCACGCGGACAACCTGACAGACCCTGCAGCTCAGCAGTTTGTTGAGGGCGTCTCCGCAGTATGCAATAAGCTTGTGGGCGTCTTGAACAAAGAGGGTGTTGAGGTAGTCAACCCTGTTGGCGAGGCCTTTGACCCCCTTTCTCACCAGGCAGTGAGCCAGATTGAGGATACCCAGGCGTATGATGAGACCGTCGCCCAGGTGTACCAAAAGGGTTATCGCATGGGCGGCAAGGACATTCGTACTGCAATGGTTGTTGTTACTCACGGCGGCCCAAAGCGCCCAGCTGAGTCAGAGGCTGCTGACGGCGCTGAGGCAGACGCCGCAGACGGTGCAGCGGCAGACAGTGTAACCGAGTAAGGCAGAGTAGTTTAGAGAGGAGGCCGTGCTGAATGGCAGGTAGTAAGACTTTTTATGACGTTCTTGGCGTGAAGCGCGACGCCTCGAAGTCTGATATTCAAAAAGCGTTTAGAAAACTTGCAGCTAAATACCACCCCGATAGAGGTGGCGATGAAGCTAAGTTCAAGGAAATTTCGGAAGCGTATAACACGCTCTCTGATGATAAGAAGCGCCAGGAGTATGATCAAATGCTCGCATTTGGCGGTATTCCTGGAGGTGGATTTGGTGGTCGCCAGGGTGGGTTCACTTATACCACCAACGTAAACGGCGCCAACTTTGCCGATTTCTTTAGCGGCTTTGGTGGCGGTGCTGGTGCAGGAGCTGGCGGCTTTGACTTTTCCGATATCTTTGGCGGGCGAGCAAACCGTCCAGTTGCAGGTAGCGACCTTACTATGTCCGTAAATGTATCGTTTGATGAGGCGTTTAAGGGAACTTCTCGCAAGGCAACGTATCGCGTGCCCTCAACTGGTGAGGAGCAGTCACTGACCATTAAGGTGCCGGCCGGCGCTTACGA
>JABZHR010000022.1 GCA_015258715.1 Atopobium sp. | reverse complement strand
TTATCTTCATTAGGTGTGTAAAATGCCCGCAATTGAGCAGAATATCTGACTTAGGTGTGTTCCTTAGGTTCGGAATTTACCTATAGTTAAATCTTTTATATAACGCTATTCATTTTCTAGCATATTAGGTTAAGTTTATGCATAGAAATGTATATCAAGCGGTGCAACCGCCTAGCTTCCTGGCTATCTTGATTAAGAACATGTCGATTCTTCAGCAGAACAGAAGAAAGCTGCGCTATTTTGTGCGCCAGGCCTAAAAGCCAATGCTAACACGCTGCAGAATCATAATCACCCGCATATGATCTACCTCCCATTTCTTATATCCAAGAAATGGGAGGCAGTTCATTTCTAGAGGTGTTCCTTTTTAGCAATTTTTAGCTCTGTAATTAGGCGTGTTTGGACACTCTAAAAGATATATCCCTTTGCAACAGCCCAGTTCCAGATGCGGTCAGCCTGTACTTCACAGCGCTGCTTAAGTTCAGTAGTGTTAGAACCAGTGAAGGTAACCTGCTGAACAGAAAGAGGAAGGTTATCTGGTCTGGTAATAGTAAGAGTTGCGCTGTTCATGGCCATGCGAGTTGTCTTGTTAGCACCAACGCGGACTTTAACAGTAAAGTAACCACGATCAACAGGCCACTCGGTAACTTCTCCGCTATTGGCTGTTCCAGACCTGAATCCGTTTGCATTAGCAATAATGCTGTAGCCATTCATAAAGAAACCAGCTGCAATAAGCAGGCCACCAATGGCGCACAAAAGAATTCCTGCAAAAATGGTACCCTCACCATTTAAATTAAAGAAATTCCAGAGGCCGCCAACAGCAAAAAATGCACCAGTTGCCCAACCAACAAGAGGACTAGCGCCTCCCTGAGGTTTACCAAAATCAATTACATCGTAAGTAAGAGGAATTGGGAAGGTATCGTTTTTATCGTAAAGATAAACGTTACTTGGAATTTCCTGTTTTTGAGCGGGTTTTTGTGGTGCTTCTGGTGGAGTTGGAAGTGACATAAAGCGTCCTCCTTTTAGCTGGTAGAACTATTCAGGATATAAATAATTATCCTATTTGAGAGATTTATTGTAACATATTGGACAGTACGGTCTTAAATTTTTTAATTTTGCACCCCACTTATCGAAAGGTTGCTTAATGAAAAGACGTCAACTAGCACTGACTTGTGCACTGGTACTTGCGCTTTCATCAGGTGTTGTATTTACTGCGTGTAGCCCTAATATTTTTGGTTTACCATCACCTGAAGAGATTGCCGCTCAGAAGGAAGCAGAAGAGAAGAAAGCTGCTCTTGCTCCCTTTGTAGGCATTTGGGAAGCCAAGTCAATTGAGGATCAAAAAAATGGCACAGTCACTGAAGACATGTACAAAGATGTTAGAGATGTTTATCTAGCAATTTATGGTTATGACTTCTCTGACGATGGCACTGGTTTATTTGTTCGTTTCGGCGCTCAGAAGCCCTTTACCTGGTCTGTTGATGCCGATGGAAAGCTTACTATCACCCTTGCAGGCAATGCTGGAAGCTATACAGCAAGCGTTGATTCCTCAGGTCAGATGACCGTTGAGGGCTCTGATGGTTCTAAAGCTATCCTTACTCGGGTAAGCACAACCTCAGGTGATTATTCTCATATTAGGTATGAGCCTTTTAATCCATTAACAGGAACAGGCAATATTTCTAAAAACAAGTCATCGCATGAAACTAAACTACGCTTTACTATCACCACTGAGCTTGATCAGGTCATTGTTGATACCGATGAGCTCTATGTAAGGCTTATTGGCATCGCTTCCCTTAAAGACCTCAAGGGTTTTGAAGGCTATGTCTTTGAGGTTATTAATAGAACTCCTTATACAACCGGCTATCAATTTACTATTCAAGATCCAACCGATGGCTATTGGGCTTATGGATTCAACGTGTTAGAGCCAGGTGAGAGAGTCTATGAGTATGTTCTTAATGACCAACGTAGAGATAAGTCACTCTCTGAAGTCACAGATGTAAAAGGCACTCTTGAGTATGACCACTCTAGCAATGGCGCCCTTCATAATGACGAGAAAACCGTGACGTTTGATTTGCCTACTGGGCAGAGCAAGTAACAGCTAAAAGTTGATTGGATACCACTGCACGTATGGGAGGAAGTCTTATGAAAAAGCGTCAAATGCTGTTAGGATGCCTGCTTGCACTGGTGCTTTCTGTAAGTGCAGTGCTCAGTGCCTGTTCATCAGGGGATAACAGTCCCGCAGGAAACAAAAAGTCTGCTGGTCAGATCGTAGGTGTTTGGGAAGCTTATGACATCTTTGAACCCGGACTAGGAAATCTGAGTGAGGGAGCTGCCTACGACGATTATAAAGAACAGTTCCATGCAATTTATGCTTTCAGCTTTGCTGAGGATGGAACTGGCTTGTTTACTCGCTTTGGCATAATGAAGCCTTTTACCTGGACTGTTGATGCAGAAGGTAAGATCACAGTTACCCTTGAGGGAACTGCGGGATCTTTTACGGGAGAGATTGACGCTGAGACTGGCAGGTTAAGGCTCAAGGGCACTGGCTACGATGAGACTGACGCCGAGCTTAAGCAGATTTCAACTACTGCTGGAGACTATGCAAGTGCTACCTATCAGCCATTTGATCAACTTACCAATAAAGGTACCGTACCAACCATGATTAGGTATAACGATCTCAAGTTTAAGAATTTTGAAATAACTCGAGAGGTCAATAAAGTTCTTATCGATACAGATAAGCTGTATATGAATCTGTACGCTATCGCTCAGGTACCGGGAAGCTCTCAAGAAGGTTACGTATTTGAGATTATCAATAAGTGTCCTGAGTCATTTTACGGAGAGTTCTCTCTTGGAGATCTACATGGTCCTCTGAAAGCCTTTGGTCAAGCCTCCTTACAACCTGGTGAGAAGTTCTATTTGTTCGTTCCTAATGTCTCGCAAACACCAGGATCTCTTGTGGCACTTTCTAATCCAAAAGCTACGGTTGATACTATTTACAATGACCCAATAACTAGCGTACTTACTCAGCAAAGGCAGAGATTAGAACTTGATCTAAATATCCCTCCTAAGTCTGAGTAGCAAAAGAACGCATATCTTCAGATTGATCACTACCATTGAAAGGACACTTGATGAAAAAACGTAAATTGCTGCCAGTTCTTGCGCTTGTCTTGGCGCTCTCTACTGGTGTTATGTTTACAGCTTGCACTCCTAACATTGGTGGGCCTTCGGCTGAAGAAATTGCAGCTCAGAAGGAAGCAGAAGAGAAGAAAGCTGCTCTTGCTCCGTTTGTGGGAGTTTGGGAAGCAAAGTCTATTAGTGATCCAAAGAAGGGCGAGATTCCCGAAAGTGTCTATCCAACAGCAAGAGACACATTCCAGGCCATTTACGGCTATGATTTTTCCGACGACGGCACTGGATTATTCATCCGTTTTGGCGCTCAGAAGCCATTTACCTGGACTGCTGATGCTGATGGCAAGATTACCATCACCCTTGCTGGCAACGCCGGAAGCTATACAGCAACCGTTGATTCCTCAGGTCAGATGGCCATTGAGGGCTCTGACGGTTCCAAGGCCGTGCTTACCCAAGTAACTAAAACCTCAGGTGATTACTCTTCTCTTAAATATGCTCCATTTGATGCGCTTACCGGTAAGGGAACTATTGGAGGAAATTACTCCTCTCACGACGACTTCTACATGAATTTTAAGGTTGTTACCGAGGTCAACAGGGTTGTTGTTGATAATGACGACATGTACGTCAGATATGTTGGAATCGCCACAACACCAAGCGGTCTAAGCGAAGGTTATGTTTTTGAGGTAATCAACAAGTCCGATAAGACAGCTTCATACGACTTTAGGATAGATAATTCGGATTCCACGGTATTTGGAACTGCTCTTAATGTTCTTGAGCCTGGCGAGAGATTCTATGAGTTTGTAGTTGATAGCTCCAATGCAGATGTACCTCTGGCTAAGCTTTCTGAATCTAAGGGAACTTTTAAGTATTCCCATGTTGCAGATGGCAGCAGTCTTGAAGACGAGAAGACCGAGCAGTTTGATTTGACGATTTCGCAGAATAAGTAATGCGCTCAGACGATATCTGGATTGAGCAGAATGAACTTCGTCAAAAAAGTGCCGCCAAGAAAAGACATTGTCAATCTAGAGAGCTTTGGTGTTGGAGGGACTTTCATGAAACAGCGTAGACTACTTCTTATGCTTGTACTTACACTTGTGCTTTCTAGCAGCATTATGTTTACAGCTTGCACCCCTAACATTGGTGGGCCTTCGGCTGAAGAGATTGCAGCTCAGAAGGAAGCAGAAGAGAAGAAGGCTGCGCGTGCTCCGTTTGTAGGTGTTTGGGAAGCAAAGTCTATTAGTGATCCTAGCCAGGGAGATATTCCCGAGAGTGTTTACCCAACGGCAGTAGAATCCATGAAGTCAATTTATGGCTATGATTTTGCTGATGACGGCACGGGTAATTTCATCCGTTTTGGTGCTCAGAAGCCGTTTACCTGGTCTGTTGACGCCGATGGTAAGCTCACTATTACTCTTGCGGGTAATGCCGGAAGCTACACAGCAACTGTTGATTCCTCAGGT
The DNA here is from genome assembly GCA_015258715.1 of Atopobium sp. Taxonomy (GTDB): domain Bacteria; phylum Actinomycetota; class Coriobacteriia; order Coriobacteriales; family Atopobiaceae; genus Lancefieldella. The sequence continues at coordinate 4,468 of JABZHR010000022.1, read as the reverse complement.
CAGATGACCATTGAGGGTTCCGATGGCTCCAAGGCAGTTCTGAAGCAAATCACTAAAACATCTGGTGATTATTCCAGCCTTAAGTACAAGCCTTTTGACGCAATGGCAGATAAGGGCACTATTGCGTATAACTTCTCTTCTACTAAGGGAGAAGACAAGATGCGCTTTAAGCTAAAGACCGAGGTGGACAAGGTACTTATCGATAATGACGATCTTTATGTCAGGTATGTTGGTATTGCTAAAACCCCAGATGGTTACTCTGAAGGTTACGTCTTTGAGATTATCAATAGATCTGAAAACTGGGTAAATTGCACCTTTAAGTTAGATAATTCTGAGAATTCTGTATGGGCTTACGACTCTAACTATCTTGAGCGTGGCGAGAGGGTCTTTGCATTTGTAGTTAATAGTGCAAATCAGAAAAAGCCTCTTGCTGATCAGACCGAGGTAGATGCAGTTGTTGAGTACTACCACATCAAAGGCGGTAAGAGTATGGAAGACACTAAGTCAGAAAATGTTGACCTGATTATTTCTCAGAAGAAGTAAGTGGACTTCCGCAATGCACCAAGTACGTACACATAAAACATTTGAGTGTTAAGCGTGGAATATATAGACGTCACCTGTACAATGGTGGCGTCTATTCTTTTACTGACCGCTCTTGTAGAGCTTAAGAAAGAAGCGTGATCTATCATGCAGAAGGCTTTGATTTCGATTGACTACACCTACGATTTTGTAGCAGATGACGGAAAGCTGACGGCAGGCAAGCCAGCTCAGGCTATTTCAGATGCTATTTATGAGGCAACAAGGTGCACTTTTGATCGTGGTGATTATATTTTCTTTGCTATTGATGCTCACGACCCAGAGGATAACTTCCATCCAGAGACTAAGCTTTTCCCACCTCACAATATTATTGGCACAAGTGGTAGAGACCTGTTTGGCCCTCTGAATGATTTTTATCAGCAGCACAAAGACGATAGTCATGTGTTCTGGATGGACAAGCGTCACTACTCGTCCTTCTCGGGAACTGATCTTGATATTCGTCTGAGGGAGCGCGGCATTAACACGGTTATCCTGACTGGTGTTCTTACCGACATCTGCGTGCTGCACACAGCGGTTGACGCTTACAACCTGGGTTATCACATTGAGGTTGTTGAGCCAGCAGTTGCATCGCTAACGCCAGAAAACCATCAGTTTGCTCTTTCGCACTTTAAGTACACGCTTGGTGCAACATTGGTTGACGCAGAGCTTAATGAGATTGAGAACGCGTAATGACGCCAGAACAACGCGCAGTTAAATGGTTTGAGAAGGTTCCTGAGGCAGATGATCTTTCATTTGACCAGAGACTTGCTATTTGCAAAAAGACTGGAAATACCATGGCACTTGTCTTTGTTGTTCTATTTTCGCTTGAGTTGATACTTGCGTATGTGCTTACCGATGGCTCGTTTGTATTTACTATGACCGATATTCTAAACAGCATACTATCAAGACCTGGTAGAAGAGTTACGGCCCAGGGAGTGGCTGTCGCGGGTATTCTTGTGGTCGCGCCACTATTGGTCATTCCTGTAGCTGCTACGTTTCTTGCTCGTTTCATTGTTTTTAAGCAAGAAATTAAAAAGTGCTTACGCAAATAAGTATCTAAGTAAATTAGCGGCTTCGTAAACTAGTTAAAGCATTGATATGACCCAAGGTCAAAAACTTGGGTCTTTTTTGTTCGAGGCTTTAGCCTGTTGAGCGCGTGTAACGCGCGAAACACAAAACCACCCGCTATTGAACTGCCTCCCATTTCTTGGACATAAGAAATAGGAGATAGTTCATATGCAGGTGATTATGATTCTGTAGCGTGTTAACATCGGCTTTTAGGCCTGGCGCACAAAATAGCGTAGCTTTGGTAGGTTCTGCCAAAGAATCGACATGTTTCTAATCAAGATAGCCAGGCAGCTAGGGATTCACTGCCAGACAATTAGAGAGCGCCAATGTTTGATATGCATCTCTATGCATAAGCTTCATATAATATGCTTAAACATGAATAGAGAAATATAAGAAATTTAACTATCGATAAATTCTGTATCAACGGAACACACCTAAGTCGGATATTCTGCTCAGATGAGGGCATTTTACACACCTAATGACGATAATCTGCATGATTGAGGTATTTTCAGCGTCATGTATACGTCTTTTTAACAGATTATCCGACTTAGGTGTGTTTTGAACTGACTCCTATTTCTCGTGTCTAAGAAATGGGAGGCAGTTCATCCGCCGGCGTCGATATCGGTGATCGTACCTCCGCAAGGATATGAATAACTCAAAAAAATTAGTTTGTTTAGCGCCTATACTTGGCGTTCTCAAATGCAATCTTGAAGTCTTCAAGGAGTTCTCGTGGGACCTTCTCCTGATCTCCGTGATGGAGCTCCTGCATAAAGACATTGCTTATAGCTCCAAAAATCAGGCGAGGAGCAATCTTATCTGCAAGAGGAACAAACTCTAGGACATATCTTTTATCATCAATGGTAAGCCAGGTGACTCTCCAGCTACTGACGGTTCCCTCAATATCTGAAGCATGAGCCGAAGCAAAGACATTTTGATTGTTATCAAAGAGGTACACGACACCATCTGCGTCAACGCCAACAAAACCGTCTGTAGCGCATTGCTCAAAACCAGAAACAATATGTGCGCCACTGGTCCAGAACACCCAGTTCTTCTCGCCAGCCATAGACAAACCTTTCTAAAACATCAAAAGTTTCTTGATTTAATGGTAGTTGGAGAATACTTTTAGGGCAAGTAACTTTCGGTCAAAAAGCATAGTTTACCTGCTAACTCAACCTACTGTTGAGTAGTTAGAAACCGTTGCGATACCTAACTCAACTGATGCGTTCTTGTTGAACGTATTGTTACGACTCATAGTGAAATCAGCGGCCCGCAAGCTATTTCAGTAATAATGAGTTGAGAAAAGGAGCAACTATGACTACTTCATCTGAGACCCTTGGTCGTCGTATTGCACGTCTTCGTTTGGCCAGAACTGCAACGCAGGAGCGTCTGGCAAAAGAGCTGAACGTGAGCCCGCAGGCGGTGAGCAAGTGGGAGAACGACATTAACTACCCAGATATCTCGCTGTTGCCAGATCTTGCGCGCTTCCTTGGCGTATCCGTTGATGAGCTTTTGAGTGGTGCAAGTGCTTCCGCTCAGGAGAGTGTCGCTGCCCAAGAGAGTGCTGCCGAGAAGAGCACTGCTGAGGTTGTTTCCGTAGCAGCTGACGAGCCCGCAGAGATCGTAGAAGAGCCCACAGAGCAGGACAACCAGGGTATTGCTGCTCAGTCTTCAGGTTTTAGCTTTGGCAAGCTTTTTGGTAAGAGCATGATCAAAGTCGAGAAGAACGACGAGGCTGACGGTAGCAAGAAGAAGGGTGTTCGCCTGGGCAACGGCTCTGCAAAGCACGGCTTGCACTTGTATGTAGTCTCCGACGACGGCGACGTTGTGGATATGTGTGTGCCTTTGGGTCTGGCAAAGTTCGTCTTGAATTCAGGAATTCAGGTCAGCGGAAGCTATCTTAATCAGGAGACTCAGGAACAGCTTTCTAACATCAACCTTGATGCGCTTATGGACGCTGCAAAGACAGGCGAGAGTGGCACACTTGTGGATATTACTTCCGCAGACGGCGACGTTGTAAAGATTTGGTTCGACTAAGCACTAACGATTACATAGACTGATTAAAAACGAGATACGCCCGTCCAGTTGCTTGGAAGGAAACGGTCTCGTTTTTTTGTTGGCGCGGATTCACTTACACTCGCGCGTAATAAAAAGCGCCGCAGCTATCACCAATTGGTGTTAACCGGGGCGCTTTCGCTTCAATATAGCACATGTCTACCATGAGAAACCATTTGATCGCTGGTATTCCATTTAGCAATAACAGTAAGTATAGATATTTTCAGCTTTAAGCTTCTGTGAACGATTATCTTAACGTTTACGATAAGAATATTACCGTTTACAGATTTGTTATTGAAGAAATGCTTCTAACTTCTGCCGAAAGTTAAAATATTTTTGACTACTAGTCAAGAAAAAAGCCCCTCATAGAGGGGCTAAGTGAAGTCAAAATTGTCATCTACATGACGCCCGAAGGCATTTAAGGCAATTGCCGTTATTTTGACTTAGCAGTGACGTCCTGACTGGTAATCAAGACAATTGGATGGTAAAACACTTTTTAATGGAGTGCAAGTATGAATCTTAGAAATATTTCTTCATATGACGTTGGCCTGGATTTTGGTACCGGTTCCGTTGGTTGGGCAGTAACTGATGAAAATGGAAACCTCTGTCATTTTAAGAAACGGCCAACATGGGGAAGTAGGATATTTCAAAGCGCAAATACAGCAGCTGAAACACGTCGTAAAAGGGGTCAGCGCCGTCGTTATGATCGTCGCAGACAGAGGCTTGATTTGCTCCAGTCGCTATTTGACGAAGAGATGGCAAAAGTTGATCC
>JABZHR010000021.1 GCA_015258715.1 Atopobium sp. | reverse complement strand
ATTCTCTGGAACCAAAATGGTGTCGTTAAAAAGAATCAGGCTGGTAGGAGTTCCCTCAACCTCAAATAGAACACTCTTAGTTCCCGAATCACTCGTACGAACAACAGCAGTTTTGCCGTCGCTTTGCTTCTCCAGAGAGTACTTCATGCCGTGGAAGGTAACTGAGCCGTCAACTGCCTGCTCATCCTGCTGTTTCTCGTCAGCGTAGGCGGACTGGGTCTGCTTTGGCTGCTGGCTTGCAGATTCACTCTTAGTGCTTGTAGCGCAGCGCACAATAAAGAACAGAGCAGTAAGCGCAACAATAGCTGCGACCACCAAAATGATGACCGATTTTCTATTTGGAGGTTCTAGCGTGTTATCGGCCTGGCGTGGGCTCTGAGGAATTTGCGCACCCTGACCAGCACGAAGCGTTGAAATGTTCTTCAAGTCAACCGATGAAGCCTCAGGGGTCTTCTCGCCAGATGAACTTGTTCTCATGTGGTTTGCCATGCTTAAACCTCCCGACGTGCTTCAATTGCACGTCCCAATGTTACCTCATCTGCGTACTCAAGGTCTCCGCCTACAGGAAGTCCGCTTGCCAGTCGGGTAACCGTCACGCCAAGCGGATTGATAGTTCTGGAGAGGTACGTTGCAGTTGTTTCTCCCTCAACGTCCGGATTGGTTGCCAGAACAACCTCGGTAACGGCGCCGTCAGCCAGGCGAGACAGCAACTCGCGCACGTGGAGCTGCTCGGGACCAATCTTGTCCATAGGCGAGATTACGCCGCCCAGAACGTGGTAGAGGCCGTGAAACGCACCGGTACGTTCGATTGCCGAGACATCCTTAGGCTCGGAGACCACGCAGATTTTGCTGCGATCTCTGGAAGAGTCCAGGCAGATGTCGCATTCGTCGCGCGTTGCATAGTTGAAGCAAATGGGGCAAAAATGCACCTGCTGCTTAAGCTCCAAGATAGCCTGCGCCAAACGGCGAGCCTCCTCGGAATCAACCTCTAGAAGATGGTAGGCAATGCGCTGAGCAGACTTTGGACCAATGCCTGGTAGCCGGCCTAACTCGTCAAGCAAGCGCTGCAGTGCGCGACCATCATTTGTGGTATCAAACGCCATGGATTAGAACAGTCCTGGGATATTCAGTCCACCGGTTACTGCGCTCATCTGGGCAGATGCCTGGGACTCAGCGGACTCAAGAGCATCATTTACAGCAGCCAGAATCATGTCCTGGAGCATCTCGATATCCTCAGGATCAATTGCCTCAGGATCAATGGTGATGTTGGTTAAGCGCAGGTCGCCGGATGCGGTTACCTTAACAGCGCCGCCACCAGCACTTGCGGTTGCCTGCATAAGAGAAGCCTTCTGCTGAGCCTCCAGCAGCTGCTCCTGCATTTTGCGAGCCTGAGCCATCATCTGATTGCGGTTCATGCCGCCCATGTTAAATCCACCACGTGCCATATGTTCTCCTATCGTCGTATCTATTTTAGACAAGTTGCGCTTTTTGCGCTGGCGCATGAGGATCCATGCACCAAAGCGTCATATCGCGAGAATATCGCGAGAAGTTCTAGTTGTTTGCAGGGTCTACGGGAGTTTCGGCATCCAGCTTCTTCTCTACCGACAAAGAAACCGCTGGTCCAAATACCTTCTCAAGCATGTCTGCCACGCTGTTGAGCTCTGGTGGAAGCGCTGAACGAGCAGCAATATCCTCTGGTGAAGCTGGTACTGGAGCAGGCTTTGGAGCCGGAACTGGTTCGGGTTCAGGCGCTGCGGGCGCAGGCTCTGGTGCGGGTGCAACTGAAGCCGCGGGTGCGGGCGCTGCGGGTGCAGGCGCTGGTGTGGGTGCAACTGGAGTCGCTAGTGCAGGCGTAGGCACGACTGGAGCCGCTGGTGCGGGCGTAGGCGCGACTGGAGCTGGAACAGCGTCTTCAGCGGAATCGTCCAAAACCGCAGCTATATCGTCATCACTGTAAGGAACCTGATCGTAGTCAGGAGCCTCAACGGGAGCTCCGCCAGACGTAGGCTCATCCCAAGGCATTGGATATGACGCCTCTGGCGCTGGTGCAACGGGAGCTGCAGGCGCTGCAGGTGCAGGCGCAGGCACTTGAGCAGGAACAGCGGCAGGAGCGGGTTGCGCAACTGGCTCAGGAGCTGGTGCGACGGGCGCAGCAGGAGCCACTGGAATTGCAGGCGCGGGTGCAGGAGTTGGAGCTGGCATCTGAGCTGCGCGTTTTTCTCGAGAGATTGCCGTTGCGGCAAGGCTCGACTCAACATATTTGATGCGGCGCGGGCCCATGACCTGGGCAACGCACTCTTTTACAAACTCGGAAACTGCCGGCGCGTTGAGCATCCTCATTGCAAACGAGGAGCCCTTGGGCAGTGTAACTACCAGCTCAGAGCCGTCGTCGGACTCAAGCGTTGAGCTGACCAGCAGTGCTGCATGAGCAGCGTTCTTAGACGCACAAACCTTGCCGACTTCTTTCCACTGTCTGACGAGAAGTGCGTCTGCCTGGTCAACTTCCTTTGGAGCAGGCGCAGGCGCTGGTTGTGGCGCAGGTGCCGGTTGCGGAGCAGGCGCTGAGGCCGGTGCGGGAGCTGGCGTAGGTGCTGCGGCTGGAACAGGCGTTGGTGCAGGTGCCGGAGCTGGAACTGGCGCTGGGGTTGCAACTGGAGCGGGAGCCGCCTGTGGTGTGGGTGCTGGAGCCGCCGCTGGTGCTGGTGCAGGGACGGGAGCCGGCGCGGCAACAGGAGCTGGCTGCGGCGCCGGAGCCGAGACGGGCGCGGGAGCTGCGGGTTTCTCGACAGCTGGAGCTGCAACAACACCGCTTGCTAGCTGCTGCTCAAGAACTGCTACCCTGTCGGCCAATGCTTCCAATGAAAGCTCTGTGTTAGGGCGCGCCAGCTTGGTAAACGCAACCTCCAGGACAAGTCGCTGGTTAACGGCGGTACGCATCTGATTTGCAGCGTCGCCCAAAACGGTCAGAACCCTGGAGAGCCTATCAACCGAACCAAAGGCCTGAGCCTCTTTGGTAAGCTGCTCGGTTGATGCGATGGAATTTGCCAGCGCTGGAGAATCAACGCCTACAGCTGCGGCAATGTAGAGATCTCTTACGTGAACGGCAAGCTCGCGCGTGAACTGCAGCAGATCTTTACCGCCTTCAAACAGCGTATTTACCGTGGTAAAGAGCGAAGAAATGTCGCGCTGAGCCAGAGCCATCGCGGCATTGTTAATAAGAGAGCCGGACGACTGACCCAAAACGTCGCGAACCGTCTGCTCAGAAATGACGCCGCCGCCATAAACGGAGAGCTGCTCAAGAGAAGAGAGGGCGTCACGCATGCCACCGCGCGCATGACGGACAATAAGATCAATAGCTGCGTCTTCGTAGGTAAAGCCCTCGTTTTTGCAGACGTTGACCAGATGTTCTGCCATCTCGTCAGCGGCAATGGAGCGGAAGTCAAAGCGCTGCACGCGGGACAGAATAGTTGCAAGAATTTTCTGAGGATCGGTGGTACACATGATAAATGTCACGTGTGAAGGAGGCTCCTCCAACGTCTTGAGCAGGGCATTAAACGCCGCCGAGGTAAGCATATGCACCTCGTCGATAATATAAACCTTGCCCTTGCCACGCACGGGAGCGTAACTAGCGCGAGAAATAATCTCTTCTCGGACGTTATCAACGCCGGTGTTAGAGGCAGCGTCAATCTCAAAGACGTCTGGATGCTGACCAGCAGCAATCAGCTGACAGTCCTCACAAGTGCCGTCAGGCAGGTGACCAGGCGCCTCGTGACAGAGGATAGCTTTTGCCAGCAAGCGAGCCATAGTGGTCTTACCTGTGCCGCGAGGTCCGCAGAACAGGTATGCGTGGCTGAGCTTTTGCTCCAAGACCGCTCGCTCAAGGGTGCCGACCACATGCTTCTGGCCAACTACCTGCTCAAACGTTTGCGGGCGATACTTTGTATACAGTGATTCCATTCGTCCTCCGACGGCAGATTTTTCACTTTCAAGTATACCCTCTGAGTTGAGAGGGTTTCTCGCCAAACAAAAACGGGGCAGCCGAAGCCACCCCGATTCTGTACTTTGCGGTCTTTGCGCAAGCAAATACCTGCTACTCTGCAGCCTCTTCAGTTGCAGGTGCCTCGGCCTCAGCCTCAGCCTCTGGCTCTGCAGCTGGTGCGTTCTTTGCGAACTCAGCAGCACGCTTTGCCTTCTCAGCAGCCTTAGCCTCAGCAGCAGCCTTACGAGCAGCCTCCTGCTCAGCAGCCTTAGCAGCCTTTGCCTCCTTGGCAGCCTTAGCAGCCTCGAGAGCAGCGTTTGCTGCGCCACCGAACTTGTCGGCGAAGCGCTGGACACGTCCACCAGTGTCGACAAGCTTCTGCTGACCCGTATAGAATGGGTGGCACTTGTCGCAGAGGTCAAGACGCATCTCTGGAACAGTTGCGTGTGTGGTCCAGGTGTTTCCGCAGGTGCAGCGAACGGTACACTCTACGTACTCTGGATGAATACCTTGCTTCATGCAGGACTCCTTACATCGGCCCTGGTTTCCGACCAGAGCAGGGGTGTCTTTATGAGCACGTGCTCAATCAAGACAATAAGCTGAAAAAGTATAGCAGAACAACCCTTCTGTTGCTAGAAGTACTTGGCGAGAAATTCACATTTTGTGCAGATAATTCTTGCGTGTGGCAACTGTGCGACAACTGTGCAACAACTGCAAAACAACTTTTTTCTTACCCACGACAACTTTAGAGATACGCCCAATGGGCTAAAATCCAATACGTCATAAAAAGCTGGCTACAGCCCTCGGAGGCATAATGTTTTTATCGATTGATGTGGGTAACACGCAAACTGCCATTGGTTTATTTGACAGCGAAGGCACTATGGTGCGCGGCTGGAGAATGCCTACTGATCAAAGCGACACCTCCGACATTCTGCACGGTCGTCTCTTCACGTTCTTCCAGAAAGATGGACTGAGTCTAGACGACGTTGAGGCGGGTGGACTTTCGTGCGTGGTTCCCGTTATCACACGTGCTTGGCAGCGCTGCTTTGAACTGCTGCTTAACAAGCCTCTGACCCGCATTAACGCGCTTTCCACGGATAAGATTCGCTTCAATATCCCCCACCCCGAGCTTGTTGGTGCCGACCGCGTAGCAAATTCCGTTGCCGCAACTGAGCGCTATGGCTATCCCGTTATTGTGGTTGATTTTGGCACCGCAACCAATTTGGACGTTGTTGATAAGGACGGCGTATTCCGCGGAGGCGCTATTTCACCAGGTATTATGATCTCTGCAAACGCACTGTTTGCGCGTGCAGCCAAGCTCTCCAGCATTCCTATTAAGGCGCCCGAGACCGTCTTGGGCAACACCACCGAAAGCGCTGTTCAGGCAGGTATTGTAGTAGGCGCCGCCGCTCAGGCAGAGGGTCTGGTTGCCAGAACGCTCAAAGAGCCTGGTATTGAGGGCGCAACCGTTATTGCAACGGGTGGCCTGGCTAACACCGTTAGCGAAGCAACAGATGTCTTTGATGTTGTTGACCCGCAGCTCACCATGCGCGGCATTTATCTGATCTGGAAGCAGTCTGCTCAAGCCGCCGAGTAACTGACGACACGGCCGCGTTGCCGCAGTTAGATTGACAGCTAGAGCAGCGGTTAAACCGCTGGCACCACGGAAGCTTCTTCCTCACTCACAAGGATTTCTTTGCCGTCCTCATCAACAAGGATGGCATGACCCCACACGTCAATGCCGCCAAATCGAGCGGTCAGTGCAACGTTACCGCTGGGGTATACCTTATTGACCTGCTGTCCAAGCAGAGGAACCATATCAAAGTAGTCGCTCAGAATGAGTGCGATGGGTCCCGCAAAGCTCCTTGCACGCTTAACCTGCTGCTCCCACACGCTTACGCTCTTAACCACCAGGTCAGAGATCTTTTTTGCGAGAAGTTCTGTGTTGTCCGCAACGTCAAACGCTGAACAGAGCGCCTTGGAGTCTGCTGCGATACTTACCACAGCAAACATGCCCTCTTGATAGCCCGCGGTTGCTTTGATTGAGGCAACTACCTGGTCTTTATAGCAAATAGCGTAAGGCCAGCGGATACCAAAGCCCTCGTCTTTTGCACGCAAGAACTGACAAAGTCCCAGCGCTACAACGTATGGAACTGCAGGTACATAGGGCATCGAGACTCCTAGGCGCACAACAGTTGCAACCTCAAAGGGTTTCTCGCCAGATGATGGGCGCGCTGATGCCGGCGCTGGATCGAGGGCCAGTTCAGAGCACTCGTCTTGGCTCTGGTCAGCACATCCCTGCGCATCAGAAACACGGTACACAAACTCACCCGTTTGTGCGCCACCACGTGCTAGCTCTAAAGCTTCCTGTGCTACTCCCACGTAATGACTCCCAAGTCCTCAGTTACGTGACCAACACGCTGGTCAGGAGTGGCAATCTCTACGCCGCCGTGCGAGAAAAAGCGCACTGGATCGTGCATCAGATCTTCCATAGGCACAAGCACGTAATCGCGCTCGCCCATGCGTGGATGAGGCAAAGTGAGGTGTTTACCTGCGTGTTGTTCACCCTCAACCCACAGAAGATCGCAGTCGATAGTGCGAGGTCCATGGCCCTCCTCGCCTTTCTTGCGTGTGCGATTGAGAGCGTTCTCAACCTCAAGCAGCTTATCCATCAGCACCAGCGGATGGAGCTCAGTTCTAATCTCGGCAACAGCGTTTACCACGGGCGTAGCAATGCCATATGCAGGCTCAGTTTCGTAGGCGTGGCTGAGAGAAACAACGCAGGTCAGCGGAATCTCATCGATGAGCTGCGTTGCGCGGGCCAGATATCCCACACGGTCGCCTACGTTGGAGCCAAGCGCCACAAATCCCTGACGAGGATCACGCTCGGTCATAGCCCAGTAAGCGTTGATAGCCTGAGCGGTTCCCGCAACATCGTGAACGCGCAGGATACGGGCACCGTTGGTGATTGCGGCAATGCAAATTGCATGCGTAGCTGCGTCGCGCTGCGTAGCCTCAGTTACACCAGAAACAGCGCCGACAAAGCGCTTTCTGGACACGGCGCAGAGCAGCGGATATCCCATAGAAACCATCGAGCGAGTGGCACGCTGAATAACAACGTCCTCGTCAGCAAACTTGTCAAAACCTGGACCTGGGTCAATGCAGATGCGATCCTTGGAAACGCCAGCGCGCATAAGACCGCGAGCCTGGTCGCCCAAAAAGCCCATAATCTGGCGCATAATAGGCGCCTCTTCTGGCAGGGTAAAACGACGCTGCGAGCTCAGCGTGCGTGTCTCGGCTCCTGTAGCTGCGGCTCGAGCAGCTGCGCTACCAGTAGGGCGAGAAGGGCGCATGTCGTCCAGCTGCACCTGCTTGCGCTCAACACGAGCTCCAAGGCCGTCCTTATTCCAGTGCATCACAATGCAGCCGCAGTCAGACTCCGCAGCTACAGCAACCATCTCTGGATCGGTGAAGCCGGAAACGTCGTTGATGATGGATGCTCCAAGACGGACGCACATCTTTGCTACCTCGGCGTGACGCGTGTCGATGGAGACAATTGCTCCAGCAGCTACCAACGCGCGCACCACAGGTACTACGCGCTCAGCCTCTTCTGTAGGCAGAACAGGTGTGTGACCTGGACGAGTAGACTCTCCCCCAACGTCAATGATGTCGGCGCCTTCATCCAGCATCTGCAATCCACGAGCAATTGCAGCCTCTGGATCAATGTTCTTTCCGCCATCAGAGAACGAGTCTGGAGTGACGTTGAGAACGCCCATGATTCTAGGACGCGCCAACGAGATAGTGTGAGTTCCACATTGCCAGGTGTTGTAGCTTTGACGAAGCATGAATCCTCCTTGCCAGCTATGAATGTTTCTATTGTAGCGGTATTGGTGGCTACTAGTCGTATACCATGGATTTATTGAAAGTTTATTGCCGCAAACGCACCGCTTGGCGCCGTAACTGGAGCGTGGAACGCGCGTCACTCGCGGCTACTGTGATACGAATCCACTGCGACCCAAACTACCAGGTCACAGTATGAAAGAGGAGTTATGAGCCAAACTCAAGAGTACAAGCTAATTTCCTGGAACGTTAATGGTCTGCGCGCCGTGCTCAAGAAAGAGCCTTCGTTCACGGAAATTTTTGAAACCATAAACGCTGATGTATTCGCACTTCAAGAGACTAAGCTGCAAGAAGGCCAGGTTGAGCTGGACCTTCCCGGCTACGTTCAAACCTGGAACTACGCAGACAGAAAAGGCTATTCGGGCACAGCGGTTTTCTCGCGAGAAACCCCTCTGCAGGTGATTCGCCAGATTGGATGCCCCGTTGCCGACGACGAAGGTCGCGTGTGTGCGCTGGAGTTTGAGAAGTTCTGGTTTGTGTGCGTATACACGCCAAACTCAAAAGACCAGCTTGCACGCCTGGACGAGCGTCTTGAGTGGGATCAGCACTATCGCGAGTTCTTGGCTAAGCTATCTGAGCAAAAACCAGTAATTACCTGCGGCGATTTTAACGTTGCGCACAACGAGATTGACCTCAAGAATCCTTCGTCTAACAGGCAAAACGCAGGCTTCTCTGACGAGGAGCGCGAGAGCTTTACCAAGCTGTTGGACGCAGGCTTTACCGATACATTTAGGTATCGCCATCCCGACATGACCGGCGCTTACAGCTGGTGGAGCTACCGCTTCAACGCACGCAAGAACAACGCGGGCTGGCGCATCGACTACTTCCTGGTCTCCGACCGTATTGCTGAACAGGTCAAAAGCGCATCCATCTTGAGCGAGGTCTACGGCAGCGACCACTGCCCCGTTGAGCTGAGCATTGAGCTGTAGATCGTGCGGATGGCGAGAAAATCGGTCTTCTCGCCAGGGTTGCCTCATGATGGCGGCCATGATTAACTAGAGTTGTCGATTAAGATTCAAAGGAGCACGTCATGCGCATTACTTGCGACGTTCATACTCACAGTCTGTACTCGAGGCACGCCTATTCAACCATTGAGGAGAACGTTCGCGCAGCTTCTGAGCGTGGCTATGAGCTGCTTGGAATCACCGACCACTTCTCTTCCATGCTGTATGACCAGCAGACCATTAAGAATTTCCAGTTCTTTATGAACACCGCCATTTGGCCAGAAACCTGGTACGGCGTCAGGCTGCTTCACGGCGCTGAGGTTGATATTGTTGACCTTGAGGGCAACCTGTTTGCCTACGATATTACGTTTGACCAGGGTATTAATGGCGATAAACTCCGTCAGCCTCATATTCTTGGCGAGCATATCCTGGGTACCTGCGATTATGCGGTTGCCAGTATCCATAGCAAGCAGTGGGCTGCCGGTGCCTCGCAGAAGCAGATTACCCAGATGTACGTGAATGCGCTGGATAATCCACATGTTTTGATTCTTGGTCACCTTGGTCGCAGCGGTTTAGATTTTGATGTTCCGGCGCTTGTCAGAGAGTGTCGCGATCGCGGTAAGCTCATCGAGATGAACGAGGCCACGCACGACGAAGGCCAGCGTGAGGTTGCTATTGAGCGTTGCCGTGTGATTGCAGAGACCTGCGCTGAGCTGGGATGCAAGCTTTCTTTTGGCTCAGACGCTCACATTGCAACCC
>JABZHR010000020.1 GCA_015258715.1 Atopobium sp. | reverse complement strand
GCCAGAAAGTGAGGTAACTACACCAATGCGTGTACAAAACTCTGGAATGTAACGCTTTCTGGAAATATCAGTAAGACCCTCTTTTTCTAGCTTTTTAGCAAGCTGAGCAACCTTTTGGCGAAGGTCTCCTTCTCCAGCAATCTGAATGGTGCGGGCGTGAAAAGAAAGCTTGCCGCTTGAAGCGTAAATATCAAACTTTCCTGTCATCTGAATCTTCATGCCGTCTTGCAGCGTAATGCCGCTAGCAGCATAAATCTTTGACCAGACAATAACCGCCATAGAGCTAACAGGGTCTTTTACGTCAAAGTAGCAATGACCAGATTTGTAGTTTGGTCCTCTAAATCCAGAAACCTCTCCCACTACCGTCATAGATGGCATTGAAGCAACTTCATTTTTTGCAAAGAGCACCGCATCAGATACTGAAAGAACAGAATCTTCTTTCTCTTGAATCTGATCCATTACTAGTTCCTGTTTCTAGAAGAACCAAGTAAATATAGAAGCTGAAGTGCAGAAACCATTGCAGCAGCTACATAGGTAAGAGCAGCAGCAATTAGTACCTTTTTTGCGCCATTGTAGTCAAAACCTGCAGGAGCATTTGCCTTCAAAAAGGCCAATCCACGCCTTGAGGCATCAATCTCTACAGGAAGCGTAACTATATGGAACAAGAAGGTAAATGCATAGAGCCAAATTGCAAGCACAGTCAAGCCTGAAACATTGAGCAAGACACCAGCAAGAAAGACATAAATCCACGCTGCAGATGCCAAATTAACAACAGGAACAAGAGCGGAACGAACGCGAGATGGCATGTACAGCTTAGCGGTCTGAACAGCATGACCCGCTTCGTGACAAGAAACAGCAACTGAAGCTACGCTACCCTCAGAGAAGTTTGCATCAGAGAGGTGTAGGCAATTGTCACGTGGATCAAAGTTATCGGTGAGCTCACCAGAAATTCTCTTAATGCCAACATTAGCTGCTCCGTTAGTGTCCATCATGGTACGAGCAACTGAAGCGCCAGTGGCATTAAACCCAGAGGGAACTAAAGAATACTTTTTAAATTCATGTTTGATGTACCACTGGGTACCCAATCCGAGCACCAACGAGGCAACTACTAGAACAACGTATGGGATAAACGCACCTGAGTAATACATGTTTTTCTCCTATCTATGTATAAAGATGAGTATACCCAACTCACCGGACAAAAAGTCAGGTTTGCAAGAGTAATCGGTAGCTACTTGTTCTTAAGCTTAGGAGCTGCTTTTACAGTAGCTCCACTCGACCGTTTTTAACTGTTAGACCTACCTCGCCATTGAGCAATCCAACAAGCTGCTTACCTACTAATTGATAGCGCCATCCGGTTTTAAGTCTTGCGTCAGACCTATCCAAAAGCAAATCAGTAAGATCATCTTTATTGGCAATTAACGGAGATGCAATTCCTTCTTTTTCTGAAACAATCCTGATAAGAGCATACATAAGCTCAACAACACCTTCAGAGCCAGCTGAAGGATGAGCGTGATGCTCGATTTTTGGACACTGATCTGCGGGTGTCTTTTGTCCACGCTTAATTGCATCTAGTAGATGCACTACCCCACCTTGAGAGATTTGCTCAGTGCCGCGGATTTTGCGCAGTCTATCTGGTGTTGTAGGAACACGGCGACAAATCTCAATAATGAGTTCGTCAGAAAGCACCCACTTACGTGGAACATCTCTTTTAGCAGCAGTTTCTTCTCGCCAGGCGCACACCTCTCGAGCAATAGCAAGTTGTCTGCGCGTAAGCGAGCCAGAACGTTTTAAACGGAGATATGCCTGATAGGGGTCTCGGCGATACTGCTCAATATTAGTATGTTGGTCCATCTCTGGCTTTACCCAGCTCAGACGATCAAGCTTGATGAGCTTCTCGACCATTTGATTGTAGATTGCGGGAAGATATCTCACGTCATCCTCGGCATATACCAGCTGCTCTTTATCAAGAGGTCGCTTTGACCAGTCTGTTAAAGACTCAGCCTTAGCAAGCTTGACGTTAGCAAAATTTTCTACCAGCCCGGCGTAGCTCACCTGCTGACGCATGCCCAAAAATGCAGCTGCTACCTGCGTATCAAATACAGGAGCACACGCGCAATCCATTTTTTCTAGCAAGACCTCAAGGTCTTGTGAGCACGCGTGGAAAATCTTGACAATCTGTGGATTTTCCAGGAGCTCTTTAAGCGGAGTTAGGTCATCAATAAGCAAGGGATCAATCGCAGCAATCTCTGAACCTGTGGAAACCTGCACCAGGCAAAGCTTGGGGAAGTAGGTTTTCTCGCGAAGAAACTCCGTATCAACTGCAAGGATATGCGAAGTCTTTGCTCGCTCACAAAATGCGGAAAGTTCTTCTGAGGTTGCTATATACAATGCGTCCATCCAATTGCCGATTAAGTACCTGACGTAAAGCGATACACTCATACGTATCAAAATGATATACCAGCTTGTTGCAAATCTTCGGAGGATATATGAGAACCCTCATCATTCACAATCCTTGCTCGGGTTTTAGCTCTGATGCAATCTTTGAATTTGAGCGTGCTCTTCTGAAGTGTGGCGATGAATGCCTGGTAAAACTTGTCGAGAGCCATTGGCACACAGATGAGGTTCTAAGCTCTGTTCAGCCTGAAGATTTTGACGTAGTAGTGCTTTCAGGCGGCGATGGCACGGTATCTAGCCTGCTCTACGGCCTAAGAGGTTGTCAGACGCCTATTTTGGTCTTCCCTTCTGGAACAGCCAATCTTCTGGCCGCAAGTATCGGAAACGCACCTGAACCTAACGCACTGGCACTGGCCTGCAGAAACCTTCAGACCGCACGTCTTGACCTGGGTGAAATTACCTGGACCACCGTATCGGGAGAAACTCATGTAGCTGGCGTGCCTTTAATGGCTGGTACGGGACTTGATGCCGAGATTATGCGCTCGGCTATCCCCCACAAGCAAACCTTTGGAGAAGCTGCGTACTTTACGGCAGCCCTCGCCAACCTCATGCCACCAGTTCATGACTTCAAGATTACCGTTGACGGCAAAATGCACGAGCTTCAAGGCATTGGCTGCCTCATTGCAAACAGCTCTATGATGCAAGCAGGAATTGAACTAGCCCCTGGTAATCGTATGGATGACGGTCTGCTTGAGGTTATTGTCATTGAGACTCACATGACCGCAAAACTGGTACGTCCACTGCTCTCTGGCTTCTTTGATCGCACGGGAGACTCGCTTGGTAGGCCTTACCTCAATAGCTTTAGCGGCAGAGAAATTACCGTTGAATCAACAACGCCTATGCCCTTAGAGGTAAATGGCGAGGTCACCTGTCACGATATCTACGCTTACTCCGCTCGCTGCCTTCCAGGTGCGGTAAACGTTGTGGTGGACCACATGAGCCCTTACAGTAAGAAAGCGTAAACGCAGGTAAACGGCACAATAGGCGCCGACAAAGCTTGCGTTTTCTATTCTTTCGTTTTCGTAACATTCAGCCAAAAAGATTGCGCGTAACCGTCAGATTAACTAATCTTTTATAGATACATTACTAGGGTATGCGCAGAGACTTCTGTAGCGTACACACAGTTGATGGGATATTTTTTGGTTGACGTTTCTAAAATTCGCGAGAGGTTCGATGAGCTTTCAACTCCTATTCTGAAGTCTGGAAGACTCTATCAGCTTGCAACTTTTACACAACATGGAACTACCAGCACACTCGACCACGTTATTGCAGTTGCTTATAGCAGCCTTGCTTTTGCTATGAACGCTGGTATCAAAGTTGATGAACGCGCGCTTGTACGTGGTGCACTCCTCCATGACTACTACCTTTACGATTGGCATGATCACGAGGCTGCACCAGACAACTGGCACGGATTTACTCACCCTCGCCATGCACTTGATAATGCCCGCGAAGACTTTCCTGATCTAACGCCTGTTGAGGAAGACATCATCTTGCACCACATGTTTCCTCTTGTCCCCGTTCCTCCTCATACCAAAGAGGCTTGGATTGTTACGACCTGCGATAAAGCTTGCTCAACTGCAGAAACACTAACAGGTAATCCATATAAAAAAGACGGTTTCCGCCCAACGGGTTTCTCGACACCTGAAAGCGATTTTCAGGGCACAACAAACAGTAAGTCAGATGAGTTTAACGACTACATGGATTACGGAAACCTCTCGTGAGCACCATGACTGAGACACTGCGTACGCTCTTTGCACTCGATAAGAATATTGAGCTCTTTGTGCAGCATCTGCCTCAGATGGTCATAATTTTTGCACTGATTTCTTTTGGCGGCTGGGTGTACGAAACCATTTATTGCTCCGTTGTCGAGGGTGAATTTACTAAGCGCGGTTTTCTTTTTGGACCTACCTGCCCTATTTATGGCATTGGCGCGCTTGCAGTTTGGCTGGTACTAGGCCAGATTTCCAATCCGTTTATTGTCTTTATTATTGGCGGATTTTTAGCCACCGTTATTGAATACTCAACTGGTCTCTTTTTGGAGCGACGCTTTAAAAAGAAGTGGTGGGACTATTCCATGTTTAAATTCAACTTACATGGTCGCATTTGTCCCCAGGCCAGCGCTGTGTTTGGAGCATTTTCGGTTACTTCAGTCTTTGTACTAGTTCCAGCGATGCTTAATATTTTGATGCTTTTCTCAAGGCACACCATCTCTGTAATGGCCTTTATTGTGGTCACGCTCTATTTTTTGGATACCGTGGCCAGCCTTCTTTGGAATGGACCAACCACCCATCACAAGGTTGAAGCCGCAGCTCAAGATGCATCTTTGAGGATTGAAGAGGCCGCACATAACGCATCACATCAGGTTGATGCGATGGCTCAAAGCGCTTCGCAGAAAGTAAGTGCTGCGGCACAAAATGCCTCACAAAAAGCAAACAAAGCTGCTCAAAAGGCAAACGCGGCGGCCCAAAAAGCAAATGCAGCCGCTCAAACTGCAACCCTTCTTGCCGCTCAAAAGGCTAAAGAGGTTTCCCAGAAAGTCCAGGTAACCAAGCAAAAGTTTGACGACACTACCCAGAAAGTCAAAGATCACCTGCCAAGTTCGTTCCCCTGGGACAACTAAACGGGCTTCTCGACATACCGTAATACCTCAGCAAACGCTGATTTCGAGTTTGGATTTGTATGTACACCATTGAAAGTAGAGTTAGATACAGCGAATGCGATGAGACGGGCAAGCTTTCCCTGGTAGGCGTTATGAACTACCTTCAGGATTGCTCGACGTTCCATTCAGAAGATATTGGCCGCGGCTTTAAGCAGCTGACCAGCGAGGGATACGCATGGGTCCTGGCAACTTGGCAGATTCAGGTTGACCGACTCCCTCAATTTGGCGAGAAGATCTGCGTGGGTACCTGGTCATATCAGATGAAGGGCCTTCAGGCTTCCAGGTCATTTGTCATTAATGATGCAAGCGGTGCAAACATTGTAAAAGCTGATTCTACCTGGTATTTAATGGACATTAAGGAAGGAAAGGCGGCTCGCGTTCCAGAGAGCGAGAGCGTTTACCTTACTGGCGAACCTCGCGTAGATTTACCGCCCACACCTCGCAAAATTGCACTTGAGGGAAATGCTGTTGACGCTCCAGCTATTCTTGTTTCTCAGCAGCACCTAGATACAAACAAGCATGTCAACAATGCTCAATACGTGCTTATGGCTGTCGACACGCTTGTGGCCCTTGGGTATTCTCACAAGCTGCGCCGCATTGTGGTTCAGTACAGAAGCCAGGCCCACTTGGGCGATACCATTACTCCCCAGGTATACACCGATGAGACGGGTTTCTCGGTAGTGCTCAAAGATGCCGAAAATTCTACCGTCTTTGCAACAGTCAGACTGGAGGGATAACATGTCCGAGGCCAAGACAGTCAATGTAGCTGCGGCTATCTTCTATAAGGACAACAAAATCCTTGCCGCTTGTCGAGCTGACGCTGATAACGCAGGCTTTTGGGAGTTTCCTGGCGGAAAAGTTGAGGCTGGAGAGACCTCCGAGCAGGCCCTGCGTCGAGAAATTCAGGAAGAGCTGCACTGTAGCGTGCAGGCGGCATTCTTCTATGACACGGTGACTTACTCCTACCCCACCTTTGACCTGCATATGGATTGTTATATCTGCACGCTGGGTGAGTCTGAGGAGCCTGTCGCGGATCCAGAGATTCACTCGGAGCTTCGTTGGCTTGCCCAAAACGAGCTGCTTGACGTGCAATGGCTTCCCGCAGACATTGAGCTTATCAAGCAGCTTGGCACGTTCTGGAACGACATCTTTGCGTCGCAGCACCTGTAGGAGCTGTGGGCGCAGATGCTGCGGGTGTAAGCGAGCTGCAGGCGCGAACAAGTCGTCATGTGCAAAATACTTTGCAGAGAATGTGAAGTGACAAAAAGAGGGGTTTCTCGCCATGAAATCCTTGGGCGACGACGGGTATCATCAAAGTGTAAGCGTTTGATTGAGGATTGATGGCAAAGAAAGACGACAACCAAGATACCAGGGACAACAGGCATGAATTTGGCGGCGAGGGCCCTGACTTTGACCCAAACGATCCGTCGCAGATGCCTGACGGCTCTCCTTTCCCTGCAGGCTTGCTATTTTTTATAGTTATTATGCTGCTCTCGGGACTGGGACGTTCTTGTGTTTCGAGCAATCAGACTTCCTCAAGCCCGCTTTTTGGGGACCCCTACAGCGCTTATACTGACAGCAACTGGTAATGTACTTGGAAAAGACTTGCTATACGTACAACTAGCAGGTGTTTATTCCACTTTGAACAGTATTTTGAAGGATTGAATATGAGCAAAGCAGATCGCATTTTTATTGATATGTGCTCCGACATTATTGAAAACGGCACCACCACCGAGGGCGAGAAGGTCCGTCCTACCTGGGAAGATGGTACCTCCGCATACACAATCAAGAAGTTTGGCGTCTGCAATCGCTATGATTTGCGCGAGGAGTTTCCAGCGCTGACGCTTCGTCGCACTGCGCTCAAGAGCGCCATGGATGAGGTCCTGTGGATTTACCAGAAGAAGTCCAACAACGTTAACGATCTTAACTCTCACATCTGGGATTCATGGGCTGATGAGTCTGGTTCCATTGGCAAGGCTTACGGTTATCAGGTTGGACAGGTTTCTCACTACTCCGATGGCGACTATGACCAGATGGATCGCGTACTCAAGGACCTCAAAGAGAATCCGTTTAGCCGCCGCATTATGACCAACCTATATACCTTTGCCGATCTCTCGGAGATGAATCTCTACCCTTGCGCATTCAACGCAATCTATAACGTTACTCAGGAAGCAGGTAAGGACAAACCTACACTTAACCTCCTGCTTGTTCAGCGTAGCCAGGATATTCTTGCAGCTAACAACTGGAATGTTTGTCAGTACGCTATCTTGCTCATGATGGTTGCGCAGGTCAGCGGCATGGAGGCTGGTGAGCTGGTTCACATGATTGCCGATGCTCACATTTATGATCGCCACGTGGACATTGTTAAAGAATTGATTTCTCGTCCTACCTTTGATGCACCAAAGGTGAGCCTGAACCCTAACGTCACCAACTTCTACGACTTCACTACTGACGACCTCATTGTCGAGGATTATCAGCACGGTCCGCAGATCAAGAACATTCCGATTGCGGTTTAGGCGCAGTTGCTGCGGACGCGCCCGAGCAGATGCGGCTGGCGTTGCAGGCACGTACGAGCGGATGCGGCTGGCGCGGCTGGCGTTGCAGGCACGCACGAGCAGATGCTCAAGCTAAGATCATCATTTCATTTAAGACGATACTTGCCAGGAGAACCACATGAACGCAATTGTTTCTGTAACACGCGATTGGGGCATCGGATGCGACGGAGATCTTCTCATCCCCAACAAGGCCGACATGAAGCATTTTGTTGAGCACACGCGCGGTTGCACGGTTGTCATGGGCAGAAAGACGCTGGAGAGTTTCCCTGGTGGACCGCTTAAAGGTCGCCGTAACATTGTCATTTCTAGAAATGCCGATTACCAGGTCGAAGGCGTTGAGGTGGTGTCGTCGGCAGAGGAAGCGCTTCGTTTAGTTGCGGATGAAGCTCCCGAGAAGGTCTGGCTTCTTGGTGGAGCTTCAATTTATCGCGCTCTTCTCGACAAGTGCTCTTACGCGTACGTCACGAAGCACGACACCGTGGTTGATGCGGACACGTACTTCCCCAACCTGGACGAAGATTCTGCATGGGAAGTTTGCAACGAGGAAGATGGCGGCGTGACTCCAGAAGGTGTCGCTTTCAAGTTTGTGACTTATCGACACATTTAGGCGTCGTGTGGGCCTACCAAGAGCGTTTTTGTTGTTGCGCACGGCCTATCAAGGCGTTTAGTCGTTGCGCGCTCAATCGTATGAATTTTATGTTGATTGGGCGAAACAATTTATGGGTTCTTTAGTTTAATTTTCATCTAAGTCCTCTTTTACCTGGTGGTATGAGAGGACTTTTTATTATCGCAAAACCGAGTCAGGGAACTGACAAATAGCTGTCAGATTGCTGACAAAGTGTGCTGATACATTCGTTTCTCAATCTAAGGAGGAACGAATGGATATTATTTTCTCGCATGAAACTGCGCTTCAAATCTGTGGTCAACTTAAGATTCACGGAAATGATGAGGTGTTATCACAACGCTCATCAAGGGATTTCCGCGCAACGTACGCTGCATGTTCAGATGAGACATATGAAGAAAAGCTTCAATTTCTGAAGAAAGAATATGGCATAGTTCTGGCTAAAACCACTCATGAAATACTCAGAGATAATTCGAGGACAAGGTCTTGCGATGCGCGAGTATCTCATCAATTCAAATGCCTTTTACCTGTTGGTTCGCTTATTGAGCTTGGACAAAATGTGTATTGTATCTCGCCTGCTTTAACTGTTTGTATGATGTCAAGGAATATGAGTCCTCTCCATCAAATTGTACTGGCTAATCTACTGATGGCCAGTTATGGTCATCTTGCAAACGGTGAACTCTGTGAATTTGATATGCCGATGGTAACTTCGAACGAGCTTACGTCTCTTTTGAGTGCACTTGAATCGTACTCTCCCGGTTTGAGAACTACACGAAGAAACATGCGCTATTTCTTCTCTGATGCAGCCTCTCCCATGGAGGTCAAAATGGCAATTAGATCTGCCATGCCATATTGTGAAGGTGGTTTCAATCAAATGCCAATTGCGTTGAATAAATCGTATGTAATAAAAGACCAGATAAATCCAGAGGCTCAATCTAAGGAACGAAGGTTAGATTTACTTTTTGGCAAGATGTCTAAATCAAATTTGTCTGGATTGAATTTAGTAGCTATTGAATATAACGGTGCATATCATGATGACTTCTATCAGCAAAGAAAAGACATTCAAAGAACAAATGAGCTGAATTCGGTAAGTATTAAGGAGTACTTTGTAAATGCAGATATCTACAGAAACCAGCTCGCAATGCAAAATATGTTCCTAAGCATTAAAAAGGACTTGGGAGATAGCAATCTGTACCGGATTAGGCGGATGTTACGTCAGTATTCTCATGAGCAATTCATTTTGATGAATAAACTTGATTCAATATACAGATTTATGAATGAACTAATATATAAAATTTAACTATCCCTGAATTGCCCCATGCGACAACACAGCAATGTCAGATAATCTGCAAAATTCGATGCTTGAATTGTCAAAGCAAGTGCAACGTTTGGTGATGGTAGACTTCCCAAGGGCACTTCCAACCCAGACGCTTACGT
>JABZHR010000001.1 GCA_015258715.1 Atopobium sp. | reverse complement strand
CACGTAAGCGTCTGGGTTGGAAGTGCCCTTGGGAAGTCTACCATCACCAAACGTTGCACTTGCTTTGACAATTCAAGCCGGAAAAGTACACCAAGTCTGAGCTATTTGCCGGTTTTTCTCGCTATGTCTGAGCAAATTTACTCAGACATGATGTACTTTTCAGGCTGACCAAACTTGACCAGACAGCGCATTTGCACCAAGCTAGCTCCTACAAAAGGGAAGTGCTCCTACATGCTGCATCGACCAGTTTGTGGAGAAAAATTTCTCGAAAATTGAGACTAGACCAAAGCCAGAAAAGTCTATAGAATATCCTCTGCACTTGATGCCGCTATAGCTCAGCTGGTAGAGCAACTGACTTGTAATCAGTAGGTCCCGGGTTCGAAGCCTGGTGGCGGCACCACTTGAATTTTCAGCCAGGCATTGCCTGGCTTTTTTCGTGCGAATTTTAGGGTATTCGTGACATATCGCGTATGGCTCCTACAGACAACCGCTAAAGCCCGTGTCCATTTGGCCAGAAAACCGCATGGGCTTGTGGCAAGAAAATCGCTTGGAATTGTGGAAAATATTTGATAAGATACGCCCGGTTGGGTGGATTACGTTGACAAGATTTTTATTCAATCGTAATATTTTCCCGCTTACGAGGTAATACAGAAGTTCAACAAGACTTTCTGCGTACGTTAAACCGCAAGGTACAGCGTACTAATTACTTCAAGAGTGCTTGAAAACGGCATTTGGGGATATGGCACAGCGGCAACTGCGGCGGACTGTAAATCCGCTCCCTCTGGGTTCCTTGGTTCGAGTCCAAGTATCCCCACCACGCCCGTGTAGCTCAGTAGGTAGAGCACTTCGTTGGTAACGAAGAGGTCACCGGTTCAAATCCGGTCGCGGGCTCCATTTTTCAAGCGGCATTTATGCCGGCGTAGCTCAGCTGGTTAGAGCACACGGCTCATACCCGTGACGTCACTGGTTCGAATCCAGTCGCCGGTACCAGACTCTTTACGGCGTACATGTCCTAGACATTTGCGCCGTTGAGTATAAACAGACGTTTTTTCACCACGGTCTAGCCCGAGGGTTAGTTCCAGAAGGAGGATTGGCAATGGCCAAGGAAAAGTTTGACCGCACAAAGCCACACGTAAACATCGGTACCATTGGTCACGTCGACCACGGTAAGACTACCCTTACCGCAGCAATCACCAAGGTTCTCTCTGAGACCGAGGGCTGCAAGGCAGACTATACCGCCTTCGAGAACATCGATAAGGCTCCAGAGGAGCGTCAGCGTGGTATTACCATTTCCGTTGCTCACGTTGAGTACGAGACTTGGGAGCGCCATTACGCTCACGTCGACTGCCCTGGCCACGCAGACTACATCAAGAACATGATTTCTGGTGCAGCTCAGATGGACGGCGCAATCCTCGTTATTGCTGCAACCGATGGTCCTATGGCTCAGACTCGTGAGCACATCCTTCTTGCACGTCAGGTCGGCGTTCCTTACATCGTCGTCTTCCTGAACAAGTGCGACATGGTCGACGATGACGAGCTCATCGACCTCGTCGAGATGGAGACCCGTGACCTTCTCTCCGAGTACGACTTCCCAGGCGATGACCTTCCAATCATCCGTGGTTCCGCTCTCGGCGCTCTTAACGGCGAGGAGAAGTGGGTTGAGTCCATCCGTGAGCTCATGCACACTGTTGACTCCTACATCCCAACACCTGCTCGTGACAACGAGAAGCCATTCCTGATGGCAATCGAGGACGTCATGACCATTTCTGGTCGTGGTACCGTTGCTACCGGCCGTGTTGAGCGTGGTGAGCTCAAGCTCAACGATCCAGTCGAGATCGTTGGTATTAAGCCAACTCAGAACTCTGTTGCTACCGGCATTGAGATGTTCCGTAAGACCATGGACTTCTGCGAGGCTGGCGACAACGTTGGTATTCTTCTTCGTGGTGTTAAGCGCGAGGACATCGAGCGCGGTCAGGTTCTCTGCAAGCCTGGTACCGTTACTCCACACAAGAAGTTCACTGGTGAGGTTTACGTTCTTACTAAGGAAGAGGGCGGCCGTCACACCCCATTCTTCTCTGGTTACCGTCCACAGTTCTACTTCCGTACAACTGACGTAACCGGCGACATCTACGAGCTCACCGATGCAAACGGTGGCAAGGTAGAGATGGCTATGCCTGGCGACCACATCACCGTTGGTTGCGAGCTCATTCACCCAATCGCTCTTGAGCAGGGTCTGAAGTTCGCTATCCGCGAGGGTGGCCACACCGTCGGCGATGGCCGTGTTTCCACCGTCATCGAGTAACTTCTTTAAAAGTTGCTAACTTGCCCGGCGTGCTCTTTTGCGCGCCGGGTTTTTTGTCGAGAAAAAATATGTGAACGCCTAGAGTAATTAGAGAAAAGTATTGACATCTCTGGGTAGTGGGTGCTAACCTAAGCAACCGCGTCACATTTCGAGAATACATCTCGTGACCGTGTTCAGGAGGATCAATGCGTACACTCGTTACTCTCGCCTGCACTGAGTGCAAGCGTCGTAATTACACTACGGACAAGAACAAGTCCAACAACCCAGATCGTATGGAGTTGAAGAAGTACTGCCCATGGTGCCACAAGCACACGGTACATCGCGAGACCCGCTAGGCTAGGTGGGTTCGTTCTAGGCCAGTAGCTCCAATGGTAGAGCGGCGGTCTCCAAAACCGTTTGTTGAGGGTTCGAGTCCTTCCTGGCCTGCCAGATAACTTCACCGGCCTTCCCATAAGGGTTGGCCGGTTTGTATGTAGGTATAACATCCAAGGGAGCGTAGGATGGCAAATAAGGAGCGCAATAAGAGGAGCGCACGTAAGGCTCGCGCAGAAGAGCGCGCCCAGCGTGAGGCCCTTCAGGCTGAAGCTACTCCTGAAGCTTCTGCTAAGGCTACTAAGGCCGAGGCAAAGAAGCAGGAGAAGTCCATTCAGCGTAACGCTAACCCTGGCTTCTTTGGCCGCCTGGGTGCTTATTTTGCAGGCGTTCGTACAGAAATGCACCGCGTTGTGTGGCCTTCAAGCTCTGAGCTTGCTGGTTTCTCTGTAGCCGTAATTGCAACAATCATTTTCTTTGGCTTGGTAACTTGGCTGGTTGATACTGGCATTGTTGCTGGTCTCGTCGCCTTTACTGGACTGAGGGGATAATCAATGGCTAAGCGCTGGTATGTAGTTCACACCTATTCAGGTTATGAGAACAAGGTAAAGACTGACCTTGAACACCGTATTGAGACCTATGGCCTTGAGCGTGCTGTTGTTGATATTCAGATTCCTACCGAGGAAGTCACTGAGGTCAAGGACGGCGGAAAGCGTGAGACCAAAGAGTCTAAGGTTTTCCCAGGTTATGTTCTTGTTCGCATGGAGCTGGATGACAATACCTGGGCTGTTGTTCGTAACACCCCAGGCGTAACTGGTTTTGTTGGCATTGACGGCAAGCCAGTTCCTCTGCGTCGCGATGAGTTCGATAAGATCATGCGTCGTGGCGGCATGAAGACGGGTAGCCCTGTACCTAAGCGTACAGCAACCAATATTGAGGTCGGTCAGGCAATTCACGTTCTTTCTGGCCCTCTCGCTGATTTCGACGGTACTGTCTCCGAGGTCAACGCAGAGTCCGGCAAGATTAAGGTTATGCTCACCATCTTTGGTCGTGAGACTCCGGTTGAGCTCACCATGGATCAGATTTCCCTGATAGACTAGTAACTAACGGCTTATCCCGCACTTCTCGTCCCTTGTGGATTGCTTCTCGGGAGTGCGCGAGAATAGACTCAAACGTATTCAAACAGGAGGCTTAACATGCCCGCAAAGAAGGTTGTTAACTTTATTAAGCTGCAGATTCCTGCAGGCCAGGCAAACCCAGCTCCTCCAGTAGGACCAGCTCTGGGTGCTGCACAGGTCAATATTATGCAGTTCTGCCAGGCATTTAACGCTGCAACTCAGGACAAGGCTGGCGACATCATCCCAGTCGAGATTTCTGTTTACGAGGATCGTTCCTTTGACTTCGTAACCAAGACTCCTCCAGCAGCTCAGCTCATCAAGAAGGAGCTTCACCTCAAGGGTGGTTCCGGTGTTCCTCAGCGCGATAAGGTTGGTCAGCTCTCCCAGGAGCAGCTCACCAAGATTGCTGAGATCAAGATGCCTGACCTCAACGCAAACGACATTGAGGCTGCAAAGAAGATCGTCGCTGGTACCGCTCGTTCCATGGGTGTAACCATCGCCGAGTAGTGTTTACTCCCGTCAGCCATTAGTGTGGCTGACGGTTGTTTTGTCAGAGCATCCGACGTTAGTGCACGTAGTTGGGTTTCTCGCCAAGAGGGCGTAACTACGAACGGAAGATGCAGGAGTGGGAGGGCAGACGCCCGCTAACCACAGGAGGTACATAATGCCTAAGCACGGAAAGAACTACAAGAATGCAGTTGCCAAGGTAGACGGTGCAAACCTCTACAGCCCAAAAGAGGCAGTAACCCTTTCTAAGGAGCTTGCAACTGCTAAGTTTGACGAGACCATTGAGGTAGCAATTCGCCTTGGTGTCGATACTCGTAAGGCTGACCAGAACGTTCGCGGTTCTATCTCTCTGCCTCACGGCACTGGTAAGTCCGTTCGCGTTGCAGTCTTCGCAGAGGGCGAGAAGGCCCGCGAGGCTGAGGCAGCTGGCGCTGACATTGTCGGTGGCGACGAGCTCATCGCAGAGGTCGAGAAGGGCATGCTTGACTTTGACGCAGCAATCGCAACCCCTCAGATGATGGGTAAGGTTGGTCGTCTTGGTCGTGTTCTTGGTCCTCGTGGCCTTATGCCTAACCCTAAGCTCGGCACCGTTACCATGGATGTTGCAAAGATGGTTAACGAGCTCAAGGCTGGTCGTGTTGAGTATCGTGCAGACCGTTTTGGTATCTGCCACGTTGCAATCGGCAAGGCTTCTTTTGAGGTTCAGCAGCTTGTTGAGAACTATGGCGCACTGATTTCCGAGATCATCCGCGTCAAGCCATCCAGCGCTAAGGGTAAGTACGTCAAGACCGTTGCTATTTCCTCTACTATGGGCCCTGGCATCAAGGTTGATCCAACCAAGGTTCGTAACCTCATGGAGGACTAAGCTTTACGCTTAGAAGTACCTAGCACGTTTAATCCGGTATCTGCTTGCAGGTACCGGATTTTTCTTGCAGCGCGTGGACTCGGCTTGCGGCACGCGTGCGGTTTGAGGCGTGGACTCGGCTTGCGACACGTGTACGGCTGAGTTGGGGCCGCAGCTTAGCCGCCCTTCTCGTCAAATTTTTGTGAAGAGAAAGAAATTGTGCGCCCAACCTTGACTTGGATAGTTTTTTGCTGCACAATATCCAACGCAAGACAGATGTCTTGTAGTTGCACGTTCGCTGCCAAAGACAGCCGGCGCCTTGAATCCAAGGCTTAATGGGAATTCCCGCCTGCCGAGGTGGTCTTGAGATTAGTACATCCAGACCCCGCTTTGGTTGCCAAAGTGGGGTCTTTTCATGTGAGGGCCGCACCTGTTGGCGCTCGTGCCTGAGACATGATAAAGGAGGTGTACTACATGCCAGCTCAGTCTAAACTTGATTTGCTCGAGAAGGTTTCCGCTTCTCTCGACAACTCCAAGGGCCTGTTTGTTATCGACTATCGTGGTCTCTCCGTAAAGGAGACTCAGGAGCTGCGCCGCGCACTTACCGCTGCAGGCGCTCACATGAAGGTCTATAAGAACAACATCGTCAAGATTGCTCTTAAGAACGCTGGTATGCCAGAGATTGACGAGATGCTCGCCGGTACCTGCGCATACGTTTTCTATGAGAATGATCCTGTCGAGGCCGCTAAGGTCATCAAGGATCAGGCCAAGAAGCTCAAGAAACTTGAGTTCATTGGTGGTATCGCTGATGGTCAGGCACTTACTGCTGACGAGGCAAAGGCTTACGCAGATCTTCCTTCTCGCGAGGAGCTCATTGCAAAGCTTGTCTTCGTTGTTGCAAGCCCACTTACCGGTATTGCACAGGTTTGCGCTGGTCCAGCTCGTGGACTCGCAACCGCTCTTTCTGCAGTCGCAGATCAGAAGAACGCTGCATAAGCAACGTTTTGTTGTACCCGCGCATTGGCGCAAACCGCGTGAGAGTGTAGACGCACTTAAACGCACACATACAAGCCGGGCTATTGCCCAGATGCAGTACAAAGGCTGCATCGTTTAAAAAGGAGAATTGACATGGCTGTCACTAAAGATGAGATCATTGAGGCCCTTAAAGAGATGCCAGCACTCGAGCTTTCTGAGCTCGTTCACGAGCTTGAGGACGTCTTCGGCGTTTCCGCTGCTGCTCCTGTAGCTGTTGCAGCTGCTCCTGCAGCTGGTGGCGCTGCTGAGGAGGCAGAGGAGAAGACCAACTTTGACGTTGTCCTCGAGGGCTTCGGCGACAACAAGATCGGCGTCATCAAGGTTGTCCGTGCTCTTACCAACCTTGGCCTCAAGGAGGCAAAGGAGGTCGTCGAGGGTGCTCCTAAGGCTGTCCTCGAGGGCGCTAAGAAGGAGGACGCTGAGGCTGCTAAGGCTCAGCTCGAGGAGGCTGGCGCTACCGTCACCCTTAAGTAAGTCCATCCTACATAGCTTACTGGAGAGGTCAGACTTCGGTCTGGCCTCTTTTTTGTTTGCCTGGCGAGAAACCCGACGTGCCTTTTGCCGAAGCCTGAAAAGTGCATCAAGTCTGAGTGATTTGCCGGATTTTCTCGCCATGTCTGAGCGATTTGCCTGTTTTTCTCGCCTTATCTGAGTATTTTTGCTCAGACTTGGTGTGTATTTCAGGCTCATAAATCCGGTGTGATTGCTCTGGCTTACTGCGTGACTTACCCTAGCTTCCTCGCGCCTGATTTCCTCAAAGAATCTGTAACTTTTGCCTAAAATTGCAAAAGAATCTGTGGATTTGCCTGATTTTGCAAAAGAATCGGTGGCTCAAATACAGATTCTTTGCACTTTTCAGGCGCACGCAGCAAAAGACTGGCACATCTGGTGAGAAACCCCTGCGCTCGCACTCGCATCTGGCGAGAAACCCGTGCGCTCGCAGCCGCGCTCGCACTCACGCCTGGCGAGAAACCCGCGCACCCGGCGTGCGTGGAGCGCCATGCGAAGCGACGTGGCGGGGGGGAGCGCCGCTCACCGAAAGCGATTTCTGTCTCCGTGGACCTTCTCCACAAAATCTTCATAACTAGAAAAGACGAGTTAGTCAAGGATTTACCTGCAACATAACGTTTATGCAGTTGAAAAACATAAACGCGATAATATAGTCAAAACGTCTTAAAAAATCAAGTGTTTTTCTGTTGACGCGCATTAAAATCTTGACTAAATTACTAGGTTGCGACAATTGCCACCTTCCACCCTTTTGAAGGAGGACAACCTGGTGTCTACCGCTAAAAAGACTTCCCTCACCACGCCTCAGGCGCATACTGGACGCAGGACGTTCAGTAAGATTCCCGCAGCTATGGAGCTGCCAAATCTGATTTCTGTACAGAAGGAATCATTTGAGCGCTTTATGGGAGAGGGCCTTGCAGAGTCCTTCGCTGAGTTCTCGCCAATTGAGAACAGCGCTGGAACCATGCAGGTCACCTTTGGTGACCATCAGTTCGGCGACCCTGCCAATTCAATGGCTGAGTGTCGTGCAAAAGACATTTCATATCAAGCACCTCTTTTTGTTGACGTCCGTTTTGTCAACAAAGAGACTGGTGAGATGAAGGAGCAGCTTGTCTTCATGGGCGATTTCCCACTGATGACTGAGCGCGGTACCTTCATCATCAACGGTTCTGAGCGTGTTGTGGTTTCCCAGCTCGTTCGTTCACCTGGCGTGTACTTCTCGTCAGAGATGGACAACGGCGTTTTGGTCCACAAGTCTCAGTTCATTCCTGCACGTGGTGCATGGCTTGAGTTTGAGGTTGATAAGCGCGGCCACCTGGTCGTCTCAATTGACCGCAAGCGTCGCCAGAGCGCTACTGTCTTCCTCCGTGCACTTGGCATTGCTGTTACCGATGACGAGATCCTCTCGCTCCTTGGTGATTCCGATGTTGTTCGCAATACACTTGAGCGTGATGTTGCAACCACACGTGAGGATGCACTTATCGAGATTTATCGTCGTCAGCGTCCAGGCGAGCCACCAACTGTTGACTCTGCCCGTTCTCTGCTTGACGGCCTCTTCTTCAACGAGCAGCGCTATGACCTTGCACGCGTTGGTCGTTACAAGATCAACAAGAAGCTTGAGGAAGAGATTCCTGCAGACGTTCGTGTCCTTACCAAAGAGGACATCGTTGCAGCTCTTCAGTACCTTCTTGCAGTGCACGCAGGTGATGAGTCTAAGCACCTTGATGACATTGACCACTTTGGCAACCGCCGCGTTCGTACCGTTGGCGAGCTGGTCCAGAACCAGTTCCGCATTGGTATGAGCCGCATGGAGCGCGTTGTTCGTGAGCGTATGGCATCTCAGGACGCAGACGACATCACTCCACAGTCTTTGATCAACATCCGTCCAATTGTTGCTGCAATCAAGGAGTTCTTCGGTTCTTCTCAGCTTTCGCAGTTCATGGACCAGGCAAACCCACTTGCTGGTTTGACCCACAAGCGTCGTCTTTCTGCTCTGGGACCTGGCGGTCTTGCAGGACACAAGTCCGGCTCCAGCCGTCGTACCAACGTTCCTACCGCAGTCCGCGACGTTCACAACTCGCACTACTCCCGTATGTGCCCAATTGAGACTCCTGAGGGACCAAACATTGGTCTTATCGGTTCTTTGGCACTGTACGCTCACGTAAATGAGTACGGCTTTATCGAGGCTCCTTATCGTAAGGTCACAGACGGCGTTGTTTCTGACGACATCGTGTGGATGACTGCAGACGAGGAGGAGAATCACATCATTGCTCCTGCTAACACCCCAATTGACCCTAAGACTAAGAAGTTTGTTGAGGTTGACGCAGACGGCAAGATTGTTGAGGCAGACCGCGTTATTGCACGTACCCGCGACTTCGACGGTTCCTTCGGTGCGCCTGCACAGGTTCCTGTTGAGGACGTTGACTACATGGACGTTTCTCCACGTCAGCTTCTCTCCGTCGCAGCTAACCTCATTCCATTCCTTGAGCACGACGATGCAAAGCGTACCCTCATGGGTGCAAACATGCAGCGTCAGGCAGTGCCTCTGATTCAGTCCCACGCTCCATTTGTTGGAACTGGCATGGAGGGCCGCGCAGCTCAGGACTCTGGTGAGCTTATTTGTGCAGAGTTTGCCGGCGAGGTCACCGAGGTTGATGCAGCTCACGTTGTCATCTACTCCGATGAGCACGGTTCTCAGCGCTACGATCTTCCTAAGTACGAGCGCTCCAACCAGTCCACTTGCATCAACCACCGTCCAATCGTCACTGTTGGACAGAAGGTCGAGAAGGGCCAGCCAATCGCAGACGGTCCATCTGTTGACCACTCTGAGCTGGCACTTGGTGCAAACCTTACCGTTGCTTACATGCCATGGGAAGGCTACAACTACGAGGACGGTATTATCGTCTCCGAGCGCGTTGTTCAGGAAGACCTCCTGACCTCCGTTAACATTTCCCGCCACGAGATTGATGCTCGTGACACCAAGCTTGGTGCTGAGGAGATTACCCGCGAGATTCCAAACCTTGGTGAGGACATGCTCGCAAACCTCGACGATGACGGTATCATCCGCATCGGCGCTGAGGTTGGCCCTGGCGATATTCTGGTTGGTAAGGTCACTCCTAAGGGTGAGACTGCTCTGACTGCAGAAGAGCGCTTGCTTCGCGCAATCTTCGGTGCTAAGGCACACGACGTTCGCGATACTTCCCTTAAGATGCCACACGGCTCCTATGGCCGCGTTGTTGACGTTGTTCGCTTCAGCCGCGAGGCTGGAGACGACCTGCCTCCAGGAGTAAACGACCTGGTCCGCGTCTTTGTTGCTCAGCGCAGAAAGATTCAGCAGGGCGATAAGATCGCTGGTCGTCACGGTAACAAGGGTGTTATTTGTAAGGTTCTCCCAGTTGAGGACATGCCTTACATGGCAGACGGTACCCCAGTAGACGTTATTCTCGACCCACTGGGCGTTCCTTCCCGTATGAACGTTGGTCAGCTGCTTGAGTGCCACCTTGGCTGGGGTGCTGCACATGGTTGGGATGACGACGACGCAGATTCCAAGCGTTACGTTGAGGGCCCAATTCCTGTTGCAACACCACTGTTTGACGGTGCTACTGATGAGTCCGTTGCAGAGATTGTTCGCCGCACCAACATCAATATGATCAACAAGGCTCTCAAGGAGTACGGCGAGAACATGCGTGAGGAGTTTGTTCCACAGCTCAACGAGCGTGGCAAGACTACCCTCTACGATGGTCGTACCGGTGAGGCTTTCAAGAGCCCAATTACCGTTGGTGTTTCTTACATCCTGAAGCTCGGCCACATGGTTGACGATAAG
This sequence comes from Atopobium sp., assembly GCA_015258715.1. GTDB lineage: Bacteria > Actinomycetota > Coriobacteriia > Coriobacteriales > Atopobiaceae > Lancefieldella. The sequence goes on along the minus strand of JABZHR010000001.1, from coordinate 314,166 downwards.
ATCCACGCACGTTCAACTGGTCCTTACTCTCTTGTTACCCAGCAGCCTCTGGGTGGTAAGGCACAGTTCGGCGGTCAGCGCTTTGGTGAGATGGAGGTTTGGGCACTGTATGCATACGGTGCTGCTAACGTCCTCCAGGAGATCCTCACCGTTAAGTCTGACGATACCAACGGCCGTGTTAAGACCTATGAGTCCATTGTTAAGGGCGAGAACATTCCTACTGCAGGAATTCCTGAGTCCTTCAAGGTTCTGGTCAAAGAGATTCGCTCCCTGGCACTTGACATTGAGCCAATCTCCTATCGTAAGCGTGCAAATACCGCAAAGGTCACAGATCCTGAGGAGAAGAACGCTGTTGAGATCCTCAACGACCTTGGCTTCACTGAGGTAACCGCTTCCGACCTGTCCCAAGACGCTGAGGGTGCATCCGCACTTGTAGGCGACGCGACCACCGATAAGGAGTAGCGACTGTGGCAGATTTCGATTCCACTGAATTTGACGCTATTAAAATTTCTCTAGCGTCTGCTGATGATATCCGCGGTTGGTCCTATGGCGAGGTAAAGAAGCCTGAGACCATCAACTACCGTACCCTTAAGCCAGAAAAGGACGGCCTTTTCTGCGAGAAGATCTTTGGACCTGTAAGGGACTGGGAGTGCGCCTGCGGTAAGTACAAAGGCATTCGCTTCAAGGGCATTACCTGCGAGCGCTGCGGTGTTGAAGTAACCACCGCAAAGGTTCGTCGTGACCGCATGGGCCACATCGAGCTTGCTGCTCCTGTAAGCCACATCTGGTACTTCAAGAGCCCAACCAGCTTCCCTCTGGCACGTCTTCTTGATATCAAGAGCAAGGACCTCGAGAAAGTCCTCTACTTTGCATCTTACGTAATCACCAGTGTTGACACTGAGGCACGTGAGGCTGACGTAGACGATCTTCGTGAGGAGCTTGCGGCAGATATCGAAGAGCTCGACGCAGAGCGCGACGATCAGATTGCACGCCTTCGTGAGCAGGGCCAGCCACAGGATGACGAGTTTGGCGATTTTGAGCCTCTTTCTGAGGACGAGATTCGTGCAGGCGTCGCTGATCTTGAGGAAGAGTACGAGGAAGAGAAGACACTTCGTCGTGAGGCTTTCGAGAAGTTCATGCAGCTTGAGACCAGAGAGCTCATCTCCGATGAGGGTCTGTTCTCCGAGCTTAAGCGCTACTATGGCATCTACTTCAAGGGTGGCATGGGTGCTGAGGCAGTCCGCGACCTTCTTTCCAACATTGACCTTGAGAAAGAGGCTAAGGAGCTCCGCGCTATTATCGCCAATGAGGATGCTCAGAAGCAGAAGCGCGAGAAGGCCATTAAGCGCCTTGAGATTGTTGACGCCTTCCTTAAGGGCGGCAACGATCCAGCTAACATGATTCTTGACGTTGTACCAGTTATTCCACCTGATCTTCGTCCAATGGTTCAGCTTGATGGTGGCCGTTTTGCAGCTTCCGACTTAAACGATTTGTATCGTCGTGTTATTAACCGTAACAATCGTCTTAAGCGCCTGCTTGACCTTGACGCACCTTCCATCATTGTTAACAACGAGAAGCGCATGCTTCAGGAGTCCGTTGACGCTCTGTTTGACAACGGTCGCCGTGGTCGTCCTGTTACCGGCCGTGGTGGACGTCCTCTGAAGTCTCTTGCCGAGGCTCTTAAGGGTAAGCAAGGTCGCTTCCGTCAGAACCTTCTGGGTAAGCGTGTTGACTACTCTGGCCGTTCCGTCATTGTTGTTGACCCACACCTGAAGCTGCACCAGTGCGGTCTTCCATCCGCTATGGCACTTGAGCTCTTCAAGCCATTTGTCATGCGTCGTTTGGTTGAGCTCCGCAAGGTTGAAAACATTAAGGGCGCAAAGCGCGCTATTGACCGTGGTACTCCAGTTGTTTGGGACGTTCTGGATGAGGTCATTCAGGACCGCCTCGTTCTTCTCAACCGCGCACCTACCCTTCACCGTCTGTCCATTCAGGCATTTGAGCCAGTCCTTATCGAGGGTAAGGCAATCCACCTGCACCCACTGGTCTGCGCACCATTCAACGCAGACTTCGACGGTGACCAGATGTCTGTCCACGTGCCACTTTCTACTCAGGCACAGACAGAGGCTCGCATTCTGATGCTCTCCAGCAACAACCTCAGAAGCCCTGCTTCTGGTAAGGTCCTGACTGTTCCTTCTCAGGATATGGTCTTTGGTGTCTACTACCTTACTTCCGAGAAGACCGGTGAAGACGCTAAGACTCTTACCTTCGCAAGCTTTGAGGATGCTCTTCTGGCTATTGAGGCCAACCGTGACCTTGATATCCAGGCAAAGGTTGTTGTCCGTGTAAGCTCCAAGGATGCAAACGTTGCTGATAGCGATCGTGCTATCTTCCGCGTTATGACCGGCCGCGGTCAGTATGAGGACCTGGACGTTACTGAGGGTACTAAGCGTTTTGAGACCACTGTTGGTCGCATTATCTTCAACCGTCAGTGCCTGCCAGAGGATTACCCATACATCAACTACAAGATGGTTAAGTCCGACATTGGTGTTCTGGTCAACGATTGCTGCGACCGTTACCCAATGGCTGATGTTGAGCCAATTCTGGACAACATCAAGAAGACTGGTTTCCACTACGCAACCCTTGCTGGTCTGACCGTTTCCGTTTGGGATGCTGTCATTCCTCCACACAAGCCACAGCTGCTTCAGGAGGCACAGGACCGCGTTGATCAGATTAACGAGTACTACGAGGACGGCTTCCTTTCCGAGCGAGAGCGTCACGTTGAGGTTGTTAACGCATGGACCGAGTGCACTGATCTTCTCGGCTCTGAGATGCTTGCAGGCTTTGCAGAGGACAACCCAATTTACATGATGGCTGACTCTGGAGCTCGTGGTTCTAAGACACAGCTTCGCCAGCTTGCTGGTATGCGAGGCCTGATGGCGGATATGTCCGGTGAGACCATCGACCTTCCAATTAAGGCAAACTTCCGCGAGGGTCTTGAGCCTCTTGAGTACTTCATTTCTACCTACGGCGCTCGTAAGGGTCTGGTAGATACCGCTTCCCACACCTCCGACTCTGGTTACCTGACTCGTCGACTCGTCGACGTTGCACAGGACGTCATTGTTCGCGAGGAGGACTGCGGTACTGATGAGGCAGTTACCTATCCTCTGATTAAGCCTGGTCAGACTTCTGTTGATACTGACCTGATTGGTCGCTGCACCCTTGAGGATGTCTGCGATCCAAACACTGGCGAGGTTCTTATCCCTGCTGGTGGCTATGTTGAGTCCAAGCAGGATCTTGAGCGTCTTGTTGAGCACGGCCTTGCTAAGGTTCAGCTCCGCGCGCTTCTGACCTGTAAGTCTAAGTACGGCGTCTGCCAGAAGTGCTACGGCTGGGATCTTTCCACCCGTCGTCCTGTCAACATTGGTACTGCAGTTGGTATTATCGCAGCTCAGTCCATTGGTGAGCCTGGTACTCAGTTGACCATGCGTACCATTCACTCCGGTGGTGTTGCAGGCGCAGACGATATTACGCAGGGTCTTCCTACCGTTGCTCGTATGTTCGACGTCGTCGGCAACGTCAACGAGAAGATTCTTGGCCGCGAGGCTGACCTGGCTCCTGTTTCTGGTGTTCTTCACATTACTCCAGAGACCACCGAGTACCTGCTGCGTATTGTTGATGCAGACGATGCTTCCCGTGTCATCGAGGAGTGGCGTGTACCTGCATCCGTCCGCTTCATGCCTGGCATTGAGGATGGCGTTGTTGTCCGTGCTGGTGACCAGATTACCCGCGGCTTCGTCAACTTCCGTATGCTCCGTCGACTCACTGACATTGAGTCCACTATGCACACCTTCGTTGAGTCTGTTAAGGACGTCTATACCTCCCAGGGTGTAGAACTCAACGATAAGCACATCGAGGTTATCGCACGTCAGATGCTTCGTCGTGTTCAGGTTACCAACCCAGGTGACTCTTCGTACCTGCTTGGTCAGTATGTGGACCGCTATGTCTTTGCAGAGACTGTCCAGAACATTGCCCTTGCTGGTGGTACTCCACCAGAGGCAGAGCCAGCAATCCTTGGTACGCTGAAGGTTGCAAGCTCTATTGATTCTTGGCTCTCCAGCGCATCGTTCATCCGTACTGCAGGCGTTCTTACTTCTGCAGCTATCGAGGGCGACGTTGACCACCTGCTTGACCTCAAGTCCAACGTTATTGTTGGTAAGCAGATTCCTGCAGGTACGGGTCTCTCTGCATACAACGACGTTGAGCTTACCTACCACGGCACCAAGATTGATGGCCCAACCTCTTCTCTTGCTAAGTCTCTTCCAGACTGGGCACCAGCAGAGCTTAAGGACATCGAGGAGCAGCTTCCTAAGCAGCTTGACTGGGTCAACGAGGATTACAACGGTGGCGTTTACTCCAAGAATGGTCGCACGCTTTCAAGCGAGGATGCAAAGCTGTACCTCTTCGACGATCTTGGCGTGTCACAGCGTTGGACCAACAAGTTCAGCGAGGTTGGCATTGAGACCGTAGGCGATCTTATCGGTAAGACTGAGGAAGACCTGCTCCGCATCGATGGTATTGGTGCAAAGGCAATCGAGGAGCTCCGCGATGGTCTTGAGGCTCGTAACCTCCTCTATATCCTTGAGCCAGAAGAGGATGAGGCTGATTCTGAGGATCTTTCTCAGCTGCTCAACATGGTCTTCTCGCCAGAAGGCGACGGTGGCCTCATGCTGGGTTCCGCAGCTCCATCCACTCACTCTGATTACACCGAGACTCTCATCGGCTCTTCTTCCGACGAGGTTAGCCCCGATGTAATCAACGAGGACCTTGGTTCTCTGGATGACCTTCTCAATCAGGTTGTCCGCATGGACGCTGAGGCAGACGGCGAAGACGAGTAAGTAATCTCGCCTGATACATCAAACTTTTTCGGAGATACCCTCCGATACACAAGAGGACTTCAGCCGTTAGCTGGAGTCCTCTTTTAGTTGCGCGTAGATGAGGGAGTATCGGTATATACTAATCTTTTATGAATTACGTTTAGTAGCTATGAACTTTGCGACTCTCAAAAGATAGGAATAGCAATGGATAGTCATTCTCACGATTCTGAACAGTGCGAGCACACCCATTCTACGTGCGATTATGTTTCTGATCAGAAGCTGAACGAATACCTGGTAAACGACGACATCATCTATGATGCAACTCAGATTTTTGATGCGCTGTCTGATTTCACTCGATTCCAGATTTTGGGTGCCCTAGTAAATGGCGAGAAAAGCGTAACAGAGCTGCAGGAAATGCTTTCGGTATCTCAGTCAGCAACCTCTCACCAGTTGCGTCTTTTGCGCGACCGCGGTCTTGTCAATGCAAAAAGAGATGGCAGAAAAGTTATTTACTCACTTGCAGATGAGCACGTCACAACGCTGATCCGCGTTGGCCTTGCACATGCAGCTCATCTGTTGGGTCACTAGGGGATACCTGAGTTATTTATTGCTTTTTTGGGGCTTCTTTCAGGCACACCGGGTTTCTCGCCAAATGTGGTTGGTAAAGATGCTACAAAGCGATGTTTGTTTCATCGTGTAATTTCTATGAAGTATGGATACGCCCGGCACAGTGGCTTGTTGACATGTGGCTTTCATCAGCGTAAAGTACTTCCCTGCGTAATTCCAAGGGGACAGTGCTGTGTCGCCTTTCGAATATGTAAAACTGCAGGTAGATAGGTATAAGAAGGAGAAGATCTTGCCTACTATTAACCAGCTCGTACGTAAGGGCCGCGTGAGCGTCAAGTCAAAGTCTAAGAACGCCGCTCTTCAGCACAACCCACAGAAGCGTGGTGTTTGCACCCGCGTTTTCACCACTACGCCAAAGAAGCCTAACTCAGCACTCCGTAAGGTTGCTCGTGTTCGTCTTGTTAATGGCATTGAGGTAACCGCTTACATTCCTGGTGAGGGCCACAACCTCCAGGAGCACTCCATTGTTCTGGTTCGTGGCGGCCGTGTCCGTGACCTTCCTGGTGTTCGTTACAAGGTTGTTCGCGGTGCATTCGACTGCGCAGCAGTTCAGAATCGTGCTCAGGGCCGTTCCCGTTACGGCACTAAGCGTGCTAAGTAATCACGTCCACTACTCGAACTAGTTCTTAGGAGATTAATATGCCGCGTCGCGCAGCAGCAGTACGTCGTGAGGTTATGCCTGACGCCGTCTACAACAATCGTCTGGTAACCCAGCTCATTAACAAGGTCCTTCTCGACGGCAAGAAAGCAACCGCAGAGCGCATTGTCTACGGTGCATTTGACATCGTCGCAGAGAAGACTGGCGAGGATGCCCTCACTGTCTTCAAGAAGGCTATGGATAACATTCGCCCAACACTCGAGGTTAAGCCTAAGCGTGTTGGTGGCGCTACTTACCAGGTTCCAATGGAGGTCAACTCCCGCCGTGCAACTACTCTTGCTATCCGCTGGATGGTTACTTTCAGCCGTAGCCGTAAAGAGAAGACCATGGCAGAGCGTCTTGCAAACGAGATCATCGACGCAACTAACGGCGTAGGTGCATCCGTCAAGCGCCGTGAGGACCTGTACAAGATGGCTGAGGCCAACCGCGCCTTCTCCCACTACCGCTTCTAGTCGGAATTCAGGAGTAGCAAACAAATGGCTAAGACTAAGTACAATCTTAAAGACCTCCGCAACATCGGCATCATGGCTCACATCGATGCTGGTAAGACCACCACTACGGAGCGTATTCTTTACTATACCGGTAAGACCCACAAGATTGGTGAGGTCCACGACGGTGCAGCAACCATGGACTGGATGGTTCAGGAGCAGGAGCGCGGCGTAACCATTACTTCCGCAGCTACCACTTGCTTCTGGAAAGACCATGTCATCCAGATCATCGACACCCCAGGCCACGTTGACTTTACCGCTGAGGTTGAGCGTTCTCTTCGTGTTCTGGACGGCGCAGTTGCAGTTTTCGACGCAGTTGCAGGCGTTCAGCCACAGTCCGAGACCGTTTGGCGTCAGGCAACCAAGTACGGCGTACCTCGTATTGCATTCATCAACAAGTTTGACCGCGTAGGCGCAGACTTCTTCCGTGCAATCCAGACCATGCGTGACCGCCTTGGCGCAAACGCAATTGCAGCTCAGGTCCCAATGGGCGCTGAGTCCAACTTCTGGGGTCTTATCGACCTTGTCACCAACACTGCATGGGACTTCAAAGAGGATGCTAAGGGCATGATTTACCCTGAGCCACTCGATGAGATTCCTGCTGAGTTTGTAGAGATTGCAGCTGAGAAGCGTGAAGAGCTTCTTGAGGCAGCTTCTGACTTCTCTGAGGACGTCATGATGGCTGTTCTCGAGGGTGAAGAGGTTGACGTTGAGACCCTTAAGGGTGCTCTTCGTGCTGGCGTTCTTGCTGGTCAGATTAACCCTGTCTTTGTTGGTTCCGCTTACAAGAACAAGGGTATTCAGGAGCTTCTGGACGCAGTCATCGACTTCCTTCCAAGCCCTCTGGACGTTCCAGAGATTGACGGTGTCACTCCTAAGGGTGACGAGGCTGTCCGTCACGCAGACGTTAAGGAGCCATTCTCCGCTCTTGCATTCAAGATCATGACTGACCCTTATGTTGGTAAGCTTACCTACATTCGTGTTTACTCTGGTCAGGCAGAGGCAGGTTCTTACGTCTACAACTCCGTCAAGGACAACCGTGAGCGCTTTGGCCGCATCCTTGAGATGAACGCAAACGACCGTGTTGACCGTGACGAGTGCTCCGCAGGCGACATCGTTGCATGCGTTGGTCTGAAGAACACCACTACTGGTGACACCCTTTGTGACGAGAAGAACCCAATCATCCTTGAGTCCATCAGCTTCGCAGATCCTGTTATCGACGTTGCTGTTGAGCCTAAGACCAAGGCTGAGCAGGAGAAGATGTCCATCGGCCTTGCTAAGCTGGCTGAAGAGGACCCAACCTTCCAGGTTCACACTGATCACGAGACCGGCCAGACCATCATTGCTGGTATGGGCGAGCTTCACCTTGAGATTATTGTTGACCGTCTCCGTCGTGAGTTTAAGGTTGACTGCAACGTTGGTAAGCCACAGGTTGCTTACCGCGAGACTGCTGGTAAGGCAGTAAGCCACGCTGAGGGCAAGTTTGTCCGTCAGTCCGGTGGTAAGGGTCAGTATGGCCACGCAGTCATCGACCTTGAGCCACAGGAAGAGGGCAAGGGTTACGAGTTTGTCAACGCTATCGTCGGTGGTGTCATTCCTAAGGAGTACATCCCATCTATCGATAAGGGCATCCGCGAGGCTCTTGAGAACGGTGTCATTGCTGGTTACCCAGTAGTCGACATCAAGGTCACCCTTGTTGACGGTTCTTACCACGAGGTCGACTCTTCTGAGGCAGCATTTAAGATTGCTGGTTCTATGGCAATCAAGGATGCTCTTAAGAAGTCCAACCCTGTCCTTCTCGAGCCAGTTGAGTCTGTTGAGGTTGAGACACCTGAGCAGTACATGGGCGACGTTATGGGCAACCTTTCTTCCCGTCGTGGCAAGATTGAGGGTATGGACGATCGTATGGACGCCAAGGTCATCCGCGCTAAGGTGCCTCTTGGTGAGATGTTCGGTTATGCAACCGACCTTCGTTCCCAGACCCAGGGCCGCGCGAGCTACACCATGCAGTTCGATTCTTACGAGCCCGTTCCTAACGCTGTACGCGAAGAGATTGTCGCCAAAAACGGCGGCTCTGCATCCTAAGTAAACGACCACGAGCTCTAGCTCATTTATGGAGGTACCCAAAGTGTCAAGCCAGAAGATCAGGATTCGCCTCAAGGGCTATGATCACGAGGTCATTGATCAGTCCGCTAAGCTGATTGTTGACACCGCACAGAAGACAGGTGCGCGTGTTTCCGGTCCTATCCCTCTGCCAACCGAGCGTAACCTTTACACGGTTATCCGCTCCCCACACAAGGATAAGGATTCCCGTGATCAGTTCGAGATGCGTACTCACAAGCGTCTCATCGATATTCTCGACCCTAGCGCTTCTACCGTTGATTCGCTTATGCGTCTCGACCTTCCAGCTGGTGTCGATATCGAGATCAAGCTCTAAGCATACGGCTTAATCCAACTTGCAAACCCTCCTGCGCATCTCCGCGCGGGAGGGTTTTTGTGTGGGTAGACTTTCCGCTTGCGCCTGCTTCCGCTTGCGCCGAACCCGCTTGCGCCGAACCCGCTTGCGCCGAACCCGCTTGCGCCTGATTTTCTCGCCATGTCTGAACGATTTGCCGGAAAATTGCACCATGTCTGAGCTATTTGCCTGATTCTCTCATCAAGTCTGAGTAAATTTGCTCAGACATGATGAACTTTTCAGGCTGGCTAATGCAGGAGCACGTTGCTTTACAGAGTAAAGGGTATGTTTAGCGAGAAACCCGTAGAATAGAGAAGCGAATACTTTCACAAAGCGCAGGAGAAAAGATGAAACATAGCCAGCAGAACGCAAGCAGCCAGCTAAACGACGTCCGCTCGGAAAACGCTCACGTAACAAAAATCCTCTTTGTGTGTCACGGAAATATTTGTAGGTCAACGATGGCGCAATATGTCATGCAAGACCTTGTCGAGAAAAACGGTCTGGCAGAATCGTTCTTCATTGACTCAGCTGCAACATCCATAGAAGAGATTGGCAATCCTGTGGATCCTCGCACGCGTAGAAAACTGCAGCAAGAGGGGATTCATTGCGGCAATCATCGTGCCAGGCAGATGACTCGCGCAGATTACGAGGAGTTTAATTACCTTATTGGTATGGATCACAACAACCTGCGCAACATGATGCGTATGCTCAAGGATGATCCGCTTGGAAAGGTTTCGTTGCTTCTTGACTGGACAAAGAAGCCTCGCGATATCGCGGATCCGTGGTATTCGGGCAATTTTGACCTGACATATGAGGACGTTACAGAAGGATGCGAAGCGTTGCTCAAGAAAATTTTAGCCAGATAGCCTTTACCGCGATTTCTTTGGCAACTAGTTCCAGCAAATTATTTGGACAAAATTGTTTCGGCAACTAGTTCCTGCAAAACGTCCCAGCAAAATTTTTTAGAAAAATTTTTCAAATTTCTTCGGGTTTCTCGCCAATGGATACGCCCGGGTCAGCGGTTTGACCTCGCAAAATAGGGGAGAAGAAAGATCTCGCAGCTAGAGGGTATCAAACGGTCTTCACAAAGCGTTCATCTTTTAGAGATTTTAGGCTTGTTTCTTGTCAAAAATGAGTGTAAAGTAGACGGGCTGCTCAAACAGGACAATTATGTCTAAAGGCAGTATGTACAGGACGTGGTCCGCTGGGGAAGAGTACCCGATGTGCTCTCAAGGTCCCATGACCACCGAAGGTTAGGAAAGAGCATGGTTAATACCATCCTCGGCCGCAAGCTGGGCATGACCCAGGTATGGGACGAGAACGACAACGTCGTTCCTGTTACCGTCGTTCTTGCTGGCCCCTGCACCGTTTCACAGGTAAAGACTGTTGAGACGGACGGCTACAATGCCGTACAGATTGGCTTCGGCGACATCTCCGAGAAGCATGTCAACAAGCCAATGGCTGGTCACTTCAAGGCACAGGGCGTCGAGCCAATGCGTTACCTCCGCGAGGTTCGCGTTGAGGATGCTTCTGAGCACAAGACCGGCGATGTTGTCACAGTTGCTGACTTCTCCGAGGTCACCGCTGTTGACGTAACAGGCACTTCTAAGGGTAAGGGTTTCCAGGGTACTGTTAAGCGCTGGAACTTCTCTCGCGGTCCAATGACTCACGGTTCTCGTAACCAGCGTCGTCCAGGTTCCATTGGTCAGTGCGCATACCCTGCACGCGTTCGTAAGGGCCTTCACATGTATGGTCACATGGGCGCAGAGCGCGTTACGGTCAAGAACCTTAAGCTTGTCCGCGTTGATGCTGAGCAGAACCTCATGCTTATCAAGGGTGCTGTTCCTGGCGGCAAGAATGCCCTCGTCCAGGTCCGCATGGCCTAAGGGCCTTTAGGCAAACACTTAGGCTAACAAGGAGACAACATGTCCAAGTATGAGATTAAGAACGTAGAGGGAAAGAAGGTCGGCGACGCCGAGCTCTCCTCTGACGTCTATGGCATTGAGCCAAACATCCCTGTTGTGCACCAGGTTGTAGTCTGCCAGGACGCATCCGCACGTCAGGGTACCCACTCTACAAAGAACCGTCACGAGGTATCCGGCGGTGGCGTTAAGCCTTACCGTCAGAAGGGTACTGGTCGTGCTCGCCAGGGTTCTATTCGTGCTGGTCAGTGGACTGGTGGTGGCGTCATCTTTGGACCTACCCCTCGTTCCCATGCACGTCGTATTAACAACAAGATGGTCAAGCTTGCTATGAGGTCCGTCCTCTCCGGCAAGGTTGCAGACTCCGAGCTTGTCCTCGTCGACTCTCTCGAGTTTGCTCAGCCTTCCACCAAGCAGGCAAAGGCTACACTTCAGAACCTCGGTATTGAGGGTAAGCGCGTTACCGTCATCGTCCCAGACGACGACGTCAACACCTACCTCTCTTTCCGCAACCTTCCTAAGGTTTCGATCTTCGGTGTTTCTGAGGTTACTACTCGTTTCCTGATCGACAACGGCGCACTTGTTATGTCCGCTGATGTCGCTAAGCAGCTTGGGGAGGTGCTCGCATAATGAACTCTCCTTATGAGGTCATCATTCGTCCTATCGTTTCAGAGCGTGCTTTCGATCTGATGGAGCAGGGCAAGTACACTTTTGAGGTTGCTCGTAACGCAGGTAAAGAAGAGATTGCTGCAGCTGTAGAGAAGCTCTTCTCTGTACACGTCACCAAGGTAAACACACTTTCTGTTAAGCCAAAGAACAAGCGTGTACGTTATCAGCAGGCAGGCAAGACCCGCCAGTGGAAGAAGGCTATTGTTACCCTCGCTGCTGGTGAGACTATCGAGATCTTCGGTAATAACTCTGCTGAGTAAGGTTTTTCTCCCGTGCCTCTTTTGAGGTACGGGTTCGTATGCCGCGCATAGTAGATACGCGCGGTACCGTGGTAATCCGGTGTTAGCTCGACTTTCCCTTAAGCGGGCTAGCCAACGGAGAAGAAAGGGATACTGTTTATGGCAGTTAGGCATCTAAAGCCAACAAGCGCAGGCAGGCGCTTCCAGACAATCTCAGACTTTGCTGAGATTACAACTGATAAGCCCGAGAAGTCCCTTCTCGAGCCTCTGCCAAAGAAGGCTGGCCGCAACAACAATGGCCGCATCACTACCCGTCACCAGGGTGGTGGCCACAAGCGCCAGTACCGTCGTATCGACTTCAAGCGTCGCAAGGATGACATCCCAGCTAAGGTCGCTACTGTTGAGTACGATCCTAACCGTTCCGCTCGTATTGCTCTTCTGCACTATGCAGACGGCGCAAAGGCATACATCCTTTGCCCAGAGGGCCTGAGCGTCGGTGACACCGTTCTTTCTGGTACCAAGGACATCGACATCAAGCCTGGTAACTGCACCACTCTTGAGCAGATTCCAGTAGGTACTCTTGTTCACGCAGTTGAGTTCCAGCCTGGCAAGGGTGCTGCAATGGCACGCGCTGCTGGTACTTCCGTCCAGCTCATGGGTAAGGACAACGGCTATGCAGTTCTGCGTATGCCTTCCTCCGAGCTCCGTCGTGTTCTTCTGACCTGCCGTGCAACCATCGGCGAGGTTGGTAACGCTGAGCACTCCAACATTGTTGTTGGTAAGGCTGGTCGTTCCCGTTGGGCAGGCGTCCGTCCTACCGTCCGTGGTACTGTCATGAACCCTGTTGACCACCCACACGGCGGTGGTGAAGGTAAGAACCACACTTCTGGTCGTCCTTCCGTCACCCCATGGGGTAAGCCAACCAAGGGTTATAAGACCCGCGACCCGAAGAAGGCTTCTAACCGCCTGATCATTCGCCGTCGTAAGTCCAAGTAAGACACGAGTAGGAGTAGATAAATGAGCAGAAGTCTCAAAAAAGGCCCCTTTGTGGAGACTCGCCTCCTTGCGCGTGTCGCTGCAATGAACGAGGCTGGCAAGAAGGACGTTATCAAGACTTGGTCACGTTCCTCAACCATCTTCCCTGAGATGGTCGGTCACACCATCGCTGTTCACGATGGTCGTAAGCATGTACCTGTGTACGTCACTGAGTCCATGGTTGGTCACAAGTTGGGCGAGTTCTCCCCATCCCGTACCTTCCGCGGTCACAAGGCCAAATAGGGGGAGTGTAGTAAATGGCTAAGAACACCGATTCTATTGAGGTTCGCGCAACAGCTAAGTATGTTCGCGTTGCTCCTCGTAAGGCTCGCGCAGTTGTCGCGCTTGTCCGCGGTAAGTCTGTCGAGAAGGCCCTTGAGGTTCTTCAGTTCTCGACTCGCGCTGCCGCTACTGATGTTGCTAAGGTTCTGCGCTCTGCAGTTGCTAACGCCGAGAACAACAATGGTCTCCGTGCTAACAACCTGGTAGTCAAGACCGCTTTTGTTGACGAAGGCCCAACGCTTAAGCGTATTCGCCCTCGTGCAAAGGGTTCGGCTTCCCGCATTAACAAGCGCATGAGCCACATTACCGTTGTCGTTGCACCTCGAAAGGAGGCGTAGGAATGGGTCAGAAAGTACAGCCTACAGGCTTCCGTCTTGGTGTAACCGAGAGCTGGCGTTCTCGTTGGTACGCCGATAAGGACTACGCCGAGCAGCTCGGCAACGATCTTGCTATCCGCAAGTATCTTGAGAAGCGCCTTGAGAAGGCAGCCGTTGCTCGTATTGATATCGAGCGCGCTGGCGATAAGGTCAAGGTAACTATTTTCTCCGCACGTCCTGGTATTGTCATTGGCAAGAAGGGTGCAGAGATTGACGGCCTCCGTGCAGATCTTGAGCGTGTTGCTAAGGTCGGCAAGGGTCAGGTCAACGTTGATGTTGTCGAGGTTAAGCGTCCTGAGCTTGACGCAAACCTTGTTGCTCAGTCCATCGCAGAGCAGCTCGAGCAGCGTGTCGCTTTCCGTCGCGCTATGCGTAAGGCTGTTCAGTCCGCTCGTAAGGCTGGCGCTAAGGGTATTCGTATCCAGTGCTCCGGTCGTCTGAACGGTGCTGAGATGGGCCGCCGTGAGTGGTACCGTGAGGGTCGCGTGCCTCTGCACACCCTTCGTGCTGCAATCGGCTATGGTACCGCTACAGGTCGCACCACCATGGGCGCTGTTGGTATCAAGGTTTGGATTTATTACGGCGAGAAGATGCCTGGACAGCCAACACCTAACCCAGCTCTTGAGGGCTCCGCTCGTCCTCGTCGTGCTCGCAATGAGAGGAGGGGCCGTTAATGCTTGCTCCAAAGCGTGTATTGCACCGTAAGGTACAGCGCGGTTCCATGAAGGGCCAGGCAAAGGGTAATACCCAGCTGCATTTTGGTTCCTGGGGCATCCGTGCAGAGGAGGCTCACTGGATTACTAACCGCCAGATTGAGGCTGCTCGTATTGCTCTCACCCGTGAGATGAAGCGTGGCGGTAAGGTTTGGATTACTATCTTCCCAGATAAGCCAATCACCAAGAAGCCTGCAGAGACTCGTATGGGTTCCGGTAAGGGTAACCCAGAAGAGTGGGTAGCAGTTGTTAAGCCTGGTCGTATCATGTTCGAGATTGATGGCGTACCAGAGGAAGTTGCTCGTGAGGCTCTCCGTCTTGCTCAGCACAAGCTTCCAATTAAGACCAAGATTGTCTCCAAGGCCGATCAGGACGGTGAGAACTAATGAAGTACACCGAAATCAAGGCTATGAGCGATGCAGACCTCGCTAAGAAACTCGAGGAAGGCCGCGCAGAGCTCTTTAATCTTCGTTTCCAGATGGCAACCAGCCAGCTGGACAACACCGCTCGTGTCAAGGCCGTTAAGCGTGACATTGCTCGCGTTCAGACCGAGATGCGCACCCGTCAAATTGCTGCGGAAGCATCCGCAGAGCAGAACTAGATCGCAGGAGATAAGTTATGGCAGAGACCGAAAGCAGAAATGCGCGTAAGGTTCGTACCGGACTCGTCGTCTCCATCTCTGGCGAGAAGACGATTACGGTAGAGATTACGTACCGTAAGCACCACCCTAAGTATGGCAAGATGATGACCATCGGCAAGAAGCTTCACGTTCACGATGAGAACAACGAGGCTGGTCTGGGCGATACCGTCCGCGTCATGGAGACTCGTCCTCTTTCCAAGACCAAGCGTTGGCGTCTCGCAGAGATCGTTGAGCGCGCTAAGTAATTAGCACCTAGGAAACAGCTTTTAGTTCAACCTAGTTTTGTATCTATCATTATTTCTCATGTGCGCAAATACGCGCACCTCTGAGAAATTAGGTTCCGGAGGAACGTCACATGATTCAGATGGAGACCATTCTCAACGTCGCTGACAACAGCGGCGCAAGGCGCGTAAAGTGCGTCAAGGTCCTTGGTGGCTCCAAGCGTCGTTACGCCGGCCTTGCCGACGTCATCATTGGCGCTGTCCAGGAGGCTACTCCAGGTGGTTCGGTGAAGAAGGGCGACATTGTTCGCTGCGTCATCGTTCGTACCGCTAAGGACACCCGTCGCAAGGACGGTAGCTACATCCGCTTTGACCAGAACGCATGCGTTCTTGTTAACAAAGAGGGTGAGCCCAAGGGTACTCGTATCTTTGGACCAGTCGCTCGCGAGCTGCGCGACCACAAGTACATGAAGATTGTCTCACTTGCACCTGAGACCCTTTAAGGAGGAACGACATGCCTAAGATGAAGATCAAGAAGGGCGACAAGGTCGAGGTCCTCACTGGTAAGGACAAGGGTAAGCGCGGCGAGGTACTTCGCGTATATC
Source organism: Atopobium sp. (assembly GCA_015258715.1). Classification (GTDB taxonomy): domain Bacteria; phylum Actinomycetota; class Coriobacteriia; order Coriobacteriales; family Atopobiaceae; genus Lancefieldella. The sequence goes on along the minus strand of JABZHR010000001.1, from coordinate 298,358 downwards.
CAGAGAAGAACAAGGTTGTCGTTGAGGGCGTTGCAATTGCAAAGCGCCATGTCAAGCCAAACGCAGCTAACCAGCAGGGTGGCATCGTTGAGGCAGAGGCAGCAATCGACGCTTCCAATGTTGCTCTTATCGACCCTAAGACCGACAAGCCAACCCGTGTTGGCTACCTGATCAAGGAGGACGGCACTAAGGTCCGCGTCTCCAAGAAGTCAGGCGCTGAGCTCTAAGTTATACGTGTTTCTCGCTTTGTAGAAACATCTCAGAGCTACTTCAAACCCCGTTATCATCAGATAGCGGGGTTTTCTTTTAGGGCGAGAAGTGCGGTGTTGTGTAAGTCGTGTGATGACACGAAAAAATATCAGCTAGCTTGAAATTCTCGTCCCATTTTTGCTCAATAAGGTCTAATATTGTTCATTGCGTCTTTCTATGGGACACGTATGTCTCGAGGATGCAGATGGCTCCTAGTTCGCCAAACTAGGAGGTGCGAGGCGATCCCCGCACTTAAAACCCCAAGAGTTAAGGAGAAACCATGGCAGACGAGAAGTACACACCTCGCCTTAAAGAGCTTTACTACGCATCCGTGCGTGATGCTCTGAAGGAGAAATTTGGTTACACCAACGTTAACCAGATTCCTAAGTTTGAGAAGATCGTTGTCAACATGGGTGTTGGCGAGGCAGCTACAGACGCTAAGGCAATTGACGGCGCTGTAAACGACCTCCGTACCATTACTGGTCAGCAGCCACTCGTTACACACGCTCGCAAGTCTATCGCAACCTTTAAGCTTCGCCAGGGTATGCCAATCGGCGCTAAAGTTACCCTTCGTGGCGATCGTATGTGGGAGTTCCTGGATCGTCTGATCGCAGTTGCAATTCCTCGTATCCGCGACTTCCGTGGTATCTCTGCGAAGAGCTTCGATGGCCGTGGTAATTTCTCCATGGGCGTAACCGAGCAGCTCATCTTCCCAGAGATTGACTTTGACAAGATGGACCACACCCGCGGTATGGACATCACCATTGTCACCACTGCTAACACCAACGAGGAGGGTAAGGCACTTCTCGACGCCTTCCACTTCCCATTCAAGCAGGACTAACTTTTACCTGCGCTTAAATTAAGCGCATTCCTGTTGGCATCTTCGATGCCGGGTGACATAGTCACCAGCACTATTGTTTGAAGTCATCTTGGCGTTCGCCAAGTTGCATTTTGAAGGAGGATTTGTGGCTAAGACTTCGATGATCGTCAAAGCCTCGCGTGAGCCGAAGTACTCTACGCGTACACAGAACCGTTGCCAGCGTTGTGGACGTCCCCACTCCGTTTACCGCAAGTTTGGTCTGTGCCGTGTGTGCTTCCGTGAGCTAGCGAGCAAGGGCGAGCTTCCTGGTGTCCGCAAGGCAAGCTGGTAGGACTCAGGGCTCTGGCGTCAAGGCATCTGCGCCACGGGTGTAGATGAACCAGACACGCAGTTTCATCATTAACGAAGGAGAAGGATCAAATGAAAATTACCGATCCCATTTCAGACATGCTGACGCGTATTCGTAACGCAAACTCAGCTGGCAAGGATTCCGTATCCATGCCATCGAGCAAGGTGCTCGTTGAGATTGCTCGCGTCATCACCGAAGAGGGCTATGTCGAGGGTTACACCGTTGAGGATACTAAGCCTCAGAAGACTCTTCACATCACCCTTAAGTATGGTAAGAAGCGCGCTAAGGTTATCCGCGGCATTCGTCGTATTTCCAAGCCTGGTCTGCGCATTTACTCCACCGCTGAGAAGCTTCCACGCGTTCTTGGTGGTCTTGGTACTGCAGTGGTTTCCACTTCTAAGGGCATGATGTGCGACCGCGACGCTCGTAAGAACGGCGTTGGCGGCGAGGTCATCGCTTACGTTTGGTAAATCTGACAGGAATGAAAGGAGACAGCCGTGTCTCGTATTGGTAAAAAGCCTGTCCAGATTCCTGCTGGAGTCACTGTGACAGTTGATAACACCACCGTTACCGTTAAGGGTTCTAAGGGCGAGCTGACTCGTACTTTCTCTGAGCTGGTTGCTATCGCTCAGGAGGGCGAGGAGATTCTTGTTACTCGCGTTGACGAGTCTACTGAGTCCAATGCTCAGCAGGGTCTTGTCCGTACCCTTATCCACAACATGGTTGTTGGTGTCTCTGAGGGCTTCGAGAAGAAGCTTGAGCTCACCGGCGTTGGTTACCGTGTAGCACTTAAGGGCAAGGATCTTGACCTTTCCCTTGGTTATTCTCACCCAGTTCTCTATGTTGCACCTGAGGGCATTAGCTTTGAGGTACCTGATAACACTCACCTTACTGTTAAGGGTATTTCTAAGGAGAAGGTCGGCCAGGTTGCAGCTGAGATTCGTATGAAGCGTCCACCAGAGCCTTACAAGGGCAAGGGCATTCACTACGAAGGTGAGCACATCCGCAGGAAGCTCGGTAAGGCTGCTAAGTAAAGCAACCCTACTTTTAGGCTAAAAGACCATCACCCCGTTAGGTGATGGCATGTCTCTAAGGAGAAGGAATGAACAAGCAGCAGGCGAAAAAGGCGGGTCTTGAACGCCGCAAGCGCCGCGTACGTGCCAAGGTATTTGGTACACCTGAGCGTCCGCGTCTTGCAGTTCACCGCACAAACGCAAACATTTATGCACAGCTTATTGACGACGCTTCTGGAAGAACTCTCTGCTCTGCCTCTACGCTTGACCCAGAGTTCCGTTCTACTGGCAAGGTTGGCTCCAACAAGGAGGCAGCTGAGTTCGTAGGTGAGCTTATCGGTAAGCGCGCTGCCGAGAAGAACGTCACTGAGGTCACTTTTGACCGTGGTGGCCGTCTCTATCACGGCCGCGTCAAGGCTTTGGCAGATGGCGCCCGCAACGCGGGCCTGAAGTTCTAGGAGGATTCAATGGCACGTGATCGTAAGCGCCAGCAGGATACGGATCTTCAGGAGCGCGTCGTTTATATTCACCGCGTTTCCAAGACCGTTAAGGGTGGCCGCCGTATGTCACTCGTTGCTCTGGTAGTCGTTGGCGACGGTAAGGGTAACGTTGGTATTGGCCAGGGTCGTTCCGCTGAGGTACCTCTGGCAATTCAGAAGGGCGTCGAGGACGCAAAGAGGAACATGTTCAAGGTCCCACTGACCGAGACTGGTTCCGTACCACACGCAGTCACTGGTCACTACGGTGCAGGTTCTGTTCTTATTAAGCCTGCATTCGAGGGTACTGGTGTTATTGCTGGTGGTCCTATTCGTCCACTCTTCGAGCTTGCAGGTATCACCAATGTACTTTCTAAGTCCCTTGGTACCGACAACGCTCTGAACATGATTAAGGCAGCAGCTGAGGGTCTGAAGGAGCTTTCCAGTCCAGAAGAAGCAGCTGAGCGTCGTGGCCTAACCGTCGGCGATATGTTCGTCGGAAAGGAGAACTAACGATGGCTAAGAACCTTAGCATCAAGCTTGTCCGTGGCGCTGTTGCTGGCGTCAAGAAGGACCAGACTGCTACGGTGAAGGCCCTCGGCCTCCACAAGATCGGCGATACCGTCGAGCAGCCTGACAACCCAAGCATTCGTGGAATGATCTTCAAGGTTAAGCACCTTGTCGAGGTTGAAGAGAACTAGAGGTAGTAATAATGCAGCTCAATGATCTTCGCCCCGCAGTGGGTTCGCGCAAAAATCGTAAGCGCGTAGGTCGCGGTAATTCTTCAGGCAATGGTACTTTTGCCGGCCGCGGTATGAATGGTCAGCTCTCCCGCTCTGGTGGCGGTAAGGGCGCTGGCTTCGAGGGTGGACAGCAGCCACTGGCTATGCGTCTTCCTAAGCTTCCTGGTTTCACTAACCACAACCGTGTTGAGTACGCTCCAGTCAACGTTGCTCGTCTGAATGCACTTTTTGCAGATGGCGAGACCGTAGACGCAGAGGCTCTGGTTGCTAAGGGAGTTATTAAGTACAACTTCATCCCAGTCAAGGTTCTGGGTGATGGCGAGCTTTCTAAGAAGCTCACTGTTAAGGTCGACAAGGTTTCCGCCTCCGCAAAGGCTAAGATTGAGGCGGCCGGTGGAAAGGTTGAGGCCGAGTAGTGAGTAAAGGAATCGCCAACGCATTTCGTGTTCCGGAACTAAGGGGAAAGATTCTCCTTACGGTACTGATTCTTCTTCTGTACCGTTTTGGTGCGTATCTTCCTGTGCCCGGTGCTCCATTCCAGCAGATGCTTTCTGTTTATCAGAATGGTCTTGCTAAGAATGGCGCAATGGCCGTGCTTAACCTATTTTCGGGTGGCGCTCTTTCTCGCATGTCTGTTTTCAGTCTGGGCATCATGCCTTACATTACGGCTCAGATCATCTTCCAGATGATGCAGTCCGTTATTCCATCTCTTGGTGAGCTTGCTAAAGATGGTGAGAGCGGCCAGCGTAAGATTACGCAGTACACGCGTTATCTTACGGTTGGCTTAGCTCTGCTCAATGCAGTTGGTTACCTGTTCTTGTTTAAGAGCTATGGTGTATCTTTTGCATCTATGGAGGGCGTGCCTGAGGCACTTGAAAACTTCCTGGTAGTCTTTACCATGCTAGTTGGTGCCATCATTATTATGTGGCTCGGTGAGGTTATTACCCAGCAGGGTGTTGGCAACGGAATGAGTCTTATCATCTTTGCAAACATCATGGCTGGACTTCCAACAGCCCTTATTTCTTCAGTAGCTACTCGTGGAAACATTGTTCTTACCGTTGTTACTGTTGTGGTTATGCTCGCTATTATTCCGCTCATTGTTTACATTGAGCGTGGTCAGCGTCGTATTCCTATCAACTATGCCAAGCGCGTTGTTGGTCGTCGTATGATGGGTGGTCAGTCAACTTACCTTCCAATTAAGGTAAACACTGCAGGCGTTGTACCAATCATCTTTGCATCTGCAATCCTATATCTTCCTGCTCAGGTTGCTGTGTTCTTCCCAGGAGTAGAGTGGATTCAAAATCTTGCTACTTCACTTTCTTCTGGATGGGTTAACTGGGTTCTCTCAGTTATGTTCATTGTCTTCTTTGCATACTTCTACACCTCAATGGTGTTCAATCCAGAGGAGACAGCAGACCAGCTTAAGAAGCAGGGTGGCTTTATTCCTGGTGTTCGTCCAGGTACTGCTACTTCAACGTATATCAAGACTGTTATTGACAGAGTTACCCTTCCCGGTGCTATCTTTATGGCAGTTCTTGCAATCGTCCCAACCATTATTTTCTGGTTCACAGGCGATTCGTTGATACAGGCGTTTGGTGGAACTTCCGTCCTGATTATGGTCGGTGTTGCAATGGATACACTCTCTTCCATTGAGTCCCACCTTAAGATGCACAACTATGAGGGCTTCTTTAAGTAGTTCTTAATACGTAGCATAAAGGGGCCTGGAAACAGGCCCCTTTTATTATTTGAAAGGAAGGCGAAGCATGAACATTGTTCTTCTCGGCGCACCTGGCGCTGGCAAGGGTACACAGGCTCAGAAGCTCGTTGCAGAGTATGGACTTGCTCACATCTCAACCGGTGACCTTCTTCGTGCTGCTGTTAAAGCTCAGTCTGAGCTTGGCGTTAAGGCTAAAGAGTATATGGATGCTGGTCAGCTTGTTCCAGATCAGCTTGTAATTGACCTGGTAAAAGAGCGCCTTTCTGCAGACGATGCAAAGGCTGGTTTTATTCTTGATGGCTTCCCACGCAACACCGCTCAGGCAGTAACCCTTGATTCTGAGCTTCAGAATATGGGCCTCAAGCTTGATGCAGCTCTGCTTGTTGCTGTTGAGCCAGAGGTTATTGTTGAGCGTCTTTCTTCTCGCCGTACGTGCAAAGAGTGTGGTTATACTGCACCTGCTGGTACAGAGACTTGCCCAAATTGCTCTGGTGAGATGTATCAGCGTGATGACGATAAGCCAGAGACAATTCGTAAGCGTCTTGATGTATACGAGAACCAGACTTCTCCTTTGATCGAGTACTACAAGGGTCATGGAATTCTGAAGGAGGTCAACGGAGATCGTCCTGTTGACGAGGTATTCGCCGACGTAAAGACACTCCTCGCACTATGATTACGATAAAAACACCTGAACAAATCGAGGCAATGAAGGTGTCGGGCGCCCTTTCTAAGGCAGCTCTTCGTCGTGCTGGATCCATGATTAGACCTGGTGTTTCAACGCTCGAGATTGACCGCGCTGTTGAAGCTTTTATTAGACTTCATGGCGGAACCCCTACCTTTAAGGGCTACGGTGGATTCCCTGGATCTGTTTGCTCTTCTATTAACGAGCAGATTGTTCACGGTATTCCATCAGCTAACGTCATTTTGCAAGATGGCGATATTCTGACCATTGACACGGGCGCTACTGTTAACGGTTGGGCAGGAGATAACGCTTGGACGTTCTACTGCGGAACAGTTGACGAGAAAACCCAGGCACTTTGTGAGGTTACCCGCGATTGCCTTAAGGCAGGTATTGCAGCTGCTGTTCCTGGTGCTCGTCTTGGCGACGTTGGCCATGCAGTTCAGAAACTTGCCGAGGATAATGGCTATGGTGTCATTCGTGATTTTGTTGGTCATGGTATTGGTCGCAATCTTCACGAGGACCCAGAGGTCAGAAACTATGGTCGTGCAGGTAACGGCATTGTTCTTCGTGAGGGAATGGTAATTGCAATTGAGCCTATGATTGCTATGGGTACCTACGATTGCACCGTTCTTGAAAATGGTTGGACCGTTGTTACCGATGATGGCCTGCCATCAGCACATTATGAGAACACCGTTGCTATTACTGCCGATGGTCCCGTTATCGTTTCAGAAGATGAAGTTGGTCCATGGTGCGAGATGCAAGGCGGTCTTGAGTAACACATACATTGTTCTTCTCGCTATCTAATTGTGTTGAAAAAATAAGTGATAGACGAGTGGCACATTTTTATGTATTATTGATAACCGCTGTCGATGTGTCGAGAGGATGAAAGTTGGCTAAACAAGACGCGATTGAGCTTGAAGGCAAGGTACTAGAACCCCTGCCAAACGCTATGTTTAACGTTGAGTTAGAGAACGGCAAGACCATCCTTTGCACCATCTCAGGTAAGATTCGAATGAATTACATTCGAATTCTCCCTGGTGACAAGGTTGTAGTAGAGATTTCTCCTTACGATCTTACCAGGGGTCGCATTACCTACCGTTATAAGTAAGTAATGCAAAAGTCTTGTGCCATGCATAAGGCTATCTGTGTCTTTGCGCACGTTGCAAGGGCATATGTACGTAAGTACAGTCGGTATTTCACGCCAGCGGCTGGGCGAGTATATAGTTCGTATCAGCAGAACCGAAAGGAAGACACATGAAGGTACGTCCTTCGGTAAAGAAGATGTGCGACAAGTGCAAAGTCATCCGTCGCCACGGTAAGGTTTACGTGATTTGCGAGAACCCGCGCCACAAGCAGCGTCAGGGCTAAGGAAGGAGCACCAAGTTGGCCCGTATTAACGGCGTCGACCTGCCACGCGATAAGCGTGTTGAGGTCGGACTCACCTATCTTTACGGCATTGGTCAGACTCGTGCAACCAAGATTTGCAACGAGACTGGTATCGATGTAAATACTCGCGTCAAGGACCTCACAGAGGAAGAAGTCACTAAGATTCGTGACTTTATTGACGCTAATTACACCACCGAGGGCGATCTTCGCCGCGAGGTGCGTCAAAATGTTGCCCGCCTGATGGAGATTGGCTGCTACCGCGGCCTCCGTCACCGCAAGGGCCTCCCTGTCCACGGTCAGCGTACCCACACTAACGCTCGTACTCGTAAGGGTAAGAAGCGTCAGGTGGGCGGCAAGAAGAAGTAGGCGAGGAGTAGCTAATGGCACAGAAAAAGAACGCTCGCACTACACGCGTCCGCCGCTCCGAGCGTAAAAACATTGCAGTGGGCCAGGCCCACATCAAGAGCACATTCAATAACACGATTGTCTCTATTTCCGATCCCCAGGGTAATGTAATTTCCTGGCAGTCCGGTGGTACCGTCGGCTTCAAGGGCTCTCGTAAGTCCACTCCTTTTGCTGCACAGCTTGCAGCAGAGGCAGCAGCAAAGGCAGCAATGGAGCACGGTCTCCACAAGGTAGCTGTTTTTGTTAAGGGCCCAGGCTCTGGTCGCGAGACCGCAATCCGTTCCCTTCAGGCAGCAGGCCTCGAGGTTTCGGGTATTCAGGATAAGACACCTATTGCACACAACGGCTGCCGTCCTAAAAAGCGCCGTCGCAACTAGCACGAAAGGACAAGCAAATGGCAATTGATAGGACCCCGGTCCTTAAAAGATGTCGTCAGCTTGGCATCGATCCCGTTGTGATGGGGATCAATAAGACTTCTAACCGTGAGCCACGTCGCCGTCGTCGCCAGGAGAGCGAGTACGGTATGCAGCTCCGTGAGAAGCAGAAGGCTAAGTTCATTTACGGCGTCCTTGAGAACCAGTTCCACGGTTACTATGAGATGGCTAAGAAGAACCCAGGCATTACTGGTGACAACCTGATGAGCATCCTTGAGACTCGTCTTGACAACGTCATCTTCCGCCTTGGCTTTGCTCGTACACGTAAAGAGGCTCGTCAGACTGTCCGTCACGGTCACATCACCGTTAACGGTCAGCGCGTTGACATTCCTTCTTATCGCGTAAAGAGCGGCGATGTTATCGCTGTTGCTTCCAAGGCAAAGGATCTTCTTCCAATCAAGGAAGCTCTCATTTCCTCCGAGCACATGGCAGTTCCTGCATGGCTTGAGGTTGATATTGAGAAGCTGCAGGGCACTGTTCTTCAGCTTCCAACCCGCGATCAGATCGACCTTGAGATTGACGCACAGCTGATCGTCGAGCTCTACTCCAAGTAAGCCCGACCCGTTTTGGAGGTAGCAATGTCCGAATTTATCCGACCAAACGTGTCGGTAGATGAAATCGGCACAAACGTCGCTCGTGTGAGCGTAGAGCCGCTTGAGCGTGGCTATGGTGACACGCTTGGCAACTCCCTCCGCCGCGTACTGCTTTCCTCTCTTGAGGGAGCTGCGGTTGAGGCCATCCAGATTGATGGCGTTCAGCATGAGTTCACTACGGTTGAAGGCGTCTATGAGGACGTTACTGACATCGTTCTGAACGTTAAGGGGCTAGTTTTCCGCAACACCAACAACTCTGATGAGGCTGAGGCTTCCATCTCTGTTGATGGTCCTTGCAAAGTCACTGGTGCTGATCTTGATGTTCCTATGGGCTACGAGCTGGTTAACCCAGCTCAGCACATTTGCACCCTTGCTGAGGGAGCTCATCTTTCCATGAGACTTCGCCTTGGTAATGGTCGCGGTTATGTTTCCGGTGAGGATAACGAGCGTGAGAGCGATCCAATTGGATTCATTCACGTTGACTCGATCTTCTCGCCAGTTCGCCGCTGCGCTAAGGCTGTTGAGCCTTGCCGTGTTGGCCGTCACACCGACTATGATCGTCTGGTGCTTGAGGTTGAGACCAATGGTGCAATCAGCCCTCGCGAGGCTGTCGTTGAGGCTGCAAACATCATTAACCAGCACATGAGCGCATTCATGGGACTTACTGATTTTGACGAGACTCAGGAAGAGGCTTCGATTTTTGCTAAGGCAGACGTCGAGGACGATTCCGAGCTTGAGAAGCAGGTTGAGGATCTGGACCTTTCCGTCCGTTCTTACAACTGCCTCAAGCGTGCAGGAATTCACTCTGTCCGTCAGCTCGTTGATTTCTCTGAGAACGATCTTCTCAACATCAGAAACTTTGGTGTTAAGTCTATTGAAGAAGTCAAGGAAAAGCTCGAGAGCATGGGCCTGTCCCTTAAGGCTTAGTCGCGCCTTGTCACGCATAGGAGAATGTAAATTATGAGGCACAATAAGAAGAGGGGCATGAAGCTTGGTACTGATGCTAGCCACACCAAGGCCATCAAGAAGAGCCTGATCCAAGCCCTTTTCACTAACGATCGTATTAAGACTCTTGACGTCCGCGCTAAGGCAGTTCGCGGCGAGGTCGACAAGGTCATCACTTGGGCAAAGCGCGGCGACCTTCACGCTCGTCGTCTTGCTATGGCCAAGGTTGGTAACGCAGAGCTTGTCCGTGAGGTCTTTGACAAGGCTGCTCAGGGTATGTGGGCTGACCGCAACGGCGGCTACACCCGCATCATGAAGCTTGGTCCTCGTAAGGGCGATGCTTCTGAGGTTGTTATCCTTGAGCTCGTTACCGAGCCAGTTCAGCCAAAGGCTTCTAACAAGAAGGCTAAGGCTACCAAGGTTGCTCCTGCTCCTGTAAAGGAAGAGGAGACCGAGGCTCCAGCAGAGGAGACCGAGCAGACCGAAGAGGCTGCAGAGTAACTTCTGTCAAAGTGAATCTAAAGAGGTCCTGGCTTTTTGCTGGGACCTCTTTTTCAAATGAAGGAGGGTTGTCATGATTGAGTTCAAAAACGTATCTTTCGCATACGGTACGTCAGCTGGTACGTCAGCTGCTTTGCAATCTATGACTGACTCTGCTTCTGAAGATGCCGCAGGAGCCGCTGAGAGCCAATCTCCGCATGCAATGGCACTAACCCTTGATAACGTTTCATTTACCCTGAAGTCGGGGTCTAGAACGGTTGTGCTTGGCCATAATGGTTCAGGCAAGTCAACACTTGCAAATCTATGTAATGCATCACTTTTTCCTCTATCCGGAGAGGTTTTAGTAGACGGCAGTTCAACTGTTGAAGTACCGTCTACTCAGATTTCTTCCGTTGTGGGAATGGTTCGTCAAGATCCAACTGCGCAGCTTGTTTGTGCAACTGTCTTTGATGAGGTTGCTTTTGGTCCTGCTAATCTTGGCTTGCCAAAAGAAGAGATAGTTTCTCGCGTTACTCAAACACTGGAGCTTTGTGGCATTGCCGATTTAATTGATGCGCCTACCCATACGCTTTCTGGAGGCCAACAGCAGCTTGTTTCTATTGCAGCAGCGCTTTCAGTGCGTCCACGTTATCTGGTGCTTGATGAGGCGTTTGCGCAGCTTGATACTCGATTCAGAAATCACCTTTCTAGGCTGGTAAATACCCTTGTTGCAAACGAGATAGGTGTGCTTGAGATTTCTCATTCGTTTGAGTCTCTTCCCGGGGCTGACCAGGTACTTGTTTTGGAGAAAGGCCAGCTAGTTTGGTCGGGAACTCCCACAGAGTTTCTCTTGGATGCAAACGCAATCGCAAACGCTGGTTTTGATGATGCACTCACAGCAACAGCGCATATAGCTGCACAGGCTGGCTATAAATTTGATGTACCTATTAACGCATCAGAGTTTGTTGCGTTTCTTGTTCAGAACAACCTTGCGTTTGATGCTTTGGATACCCTTGTGTATCAGCGTGCCCTTGAGGTGGTGCGAGCAAACAACTATGACGGAATTCAGGCGCTCGGTGAGGAACACGAGCTGGTAGTTTGTGGCGTGTCTCATGCTTTTGACAAGCCCGTTCTGCATGACGTAACTATTTCCTCTACGGGAGAGCTTGTTGTTATGGTAGGCGCTTCTGGCTCTGGAAAAACAACCTGCGCCCGCATAGCCGCTGGCCTCATAGAGGCTGATACCGGGCACGCAACAATCGATGCGCGACTGGTGTGCCCTGGAGATGTCGGCATGTGTTTTCAGCGCCCCCAGGATCAACTCTTTGCCCAAAGTGTTGCTGAAGATGTTGCGTTTGGTCCAATTAACAAGGGTTTCTCGCCAGACGATGTTGAGGCGCTTGTCGCGTATGCGGCAGCACGTGTGGGGCTTGACCAGCAGGTCATGGACGCGTCTCCGTTAACGCTTTCTGGTGGCCAGGCTCGTCGCGCAGCGCTTGCAGGAACGCTAGCCTGCGCAACGTACGCGGTAGTGTTTGATGAGGCAACGTCTGGACTTGATGGTGAGGCGCGCTCGCAGGTGCTGCATCTTGCTCGTGAGCTGGCAAACGAAGGCAAAGCGGTTCTTGCAATCACCCATGATGTAAGCGAATGGCTTCCTTTTGCTGACAGAGTAGTGTTTCTCGAGAAGGGCCGTGTTGTTGCAGACATCAATGTGCAAGAAGCGCAGACAACCCCAGAGATATACGAGGCTGCGCAGCTTGATTGCCCGCTGTTTGTAAGCGTATTGCACGAGCTTTTGGAGGCCTGCTATGTCTAAGTGCCCCTGTGCTCTGCTTAAGCACTTCTCGCTTGCTTCATTGACAGCGCAGACAAAAATCGTTGCCACTTTTGTGGGTATTGTTGCTCTCTTCTTAGTACAAGAACCACTCGCTTTTGTGGTATTTGCTTTGATTTGCGTAAGCCTTTTGTGGAGTGCTCGTGTAAGCTTGCCAGAGTTTTTGCGCGTAGCAAAGCCTGCGGCATTCATTTTGCTTATATCATTTGTAGCCAATACGCTGGTGTTTATTGGACATCCCGATATCATTTTCTCCGGATCAGTTGGTCTTTCTGTGGCGGGATTTTACAGAAGCACCGTGGCTATTGCCCGCGTGTTGCTTGCCTTAGCACTGGTTTTATCAGTAGCATCAACAACTACTCCTACGCAGCTTGCTGATGGCTTTTCTGTACTGTTGCTGCCGCTGCGTCTTATTCGTGTTGACGTTGATGGTTTGAGCATTGTGCTCTCAATTGCTCTGAGGGCAATTCCGCTTACCTTAGAAGAACTCGACAGAATTAGAGCAGCTCAGAGGGCACGTGGATTTAATTTTGAATCGGGCAGTATTGTTGAGCGCATCAAAAAGTGGTTTACGCTTTTGGTACCGCTGACCGTCTCGCTCTTTCAGCGCGCAGATCAGATGGCGCAAACAATGACAGATCGCTGTCTTGGCGCAGCTAAACGTACTCGTATCTCCGCAAAAATGCAGCTTGTTGACTGGGTAGTGTTACTGCTGTGGGTTGCACTGTGCTTTGGTCTTACAACGCTGTAGTAATCTTGCATTGCAGGTACTGCCTTGCATTGCTGTAGCGGTCTTGTGTCCAGCAGCTGCAATGAGTGCGTCAACTTTGAGCCTACGATACAATCACTCTAGTGGGCACAAGTCATTTCAGGGAGCTTCATGAACTCAGAAACATCACAAAATATTGCATCAAATTGCAGTTTTGATGCATGCGAGGAGTCTTCGGCTGAGCCTTCAGCTCCTGAGACTCTCGCTGAAGCTCCTTCTGAGCCTGAAGCTACGCTTGTTATCCAGCTGGGCTACCGCGGCGCTGCATTCTGCGGCTTTGCCGAGCAGCCCACCCAGCGCACCGTGGCAGGAGACCTTCGCCGCGCACTTCAGACCGTTTTGCGCAGAGAGGTTGAGCTCACCTGCGCAGGCAGAACCGACGCCGGCGTGCACGCCCAGGCCCAGTACGTGAGCCTGCCTGTGTACGGCGCTGAGCTGGCGCTGTCTGGCGAGAAACTCGTTCGCTCGCTCACCGCTCTGACCGACGATGACATCTCTATCCGACAACTCTTCCGCGCCCCACAGGGTTTCTCGGCACGCTTTGATGCTCAGGCTCGCTCGTATCGCTATCGCATTTGTGCAGGTAGCGCTCGTCCCGTGCTGGGCTGGGACCACGTGTGGTGGTACAACGGCCACTTGGACGCAGAACTTATGGACAAGGCGGCGCAGGCGCTGGTGGGAGAGCACGATTTCAAGAGCTTCTGCAAGGCAATTTCTGCCGAGGGCAAGCCAACGCATCGTTTTGTGGAGCGCCTTACCGTTGAAGAAATTGAAGAGGCTGGCGAGAAGCTCATTGCAGTTGATATTACGGGTAACGCCTTCTTGCATAACATGGTGCGCACGATTGTGGGCACACTGGTTGAGATTGGCCGAGGTCACAGGCCTGTTGAGTGGATCGACGAGGTTCTAGCCGCCCAGAATAGAATTGCTGCTGGCAGTTGTGCGCCTGCTCAGGGCCTCACGTTTGTGAGCGTTCGCTATCCAGAGGGTGTTTTGCAACCCTGGTAGCGCTTTCGGTTCCTTGATTGCGTCGCAGTTTCTGTGTGTCAATCCAGCTTCGTCGGTCTTCTCGCGCCGTTTACGAAGTCTTTTCTACCACTTGTATTGTGTGCGGTGGTTTCCCTCGCAAAGAAATAGCATCATAGAAGAGAGCGTCTTTTTAGGAGCTCTTGCAGAGCTGATGTACAGTGAGGCAGGGAGCCAGTATGTTTAGGAAAAGAGAAAGATTTGAGCGCAGTGATGTTCCGCGCCAGAATCCCTATACCAATGTGATTGGCCTTGCCGTAATTGCCATTGTTGCCGTGCTTGTGGGTATTGTCGTTGTAACTATTTGGGACCGCGTGCAGCTTGAGTCGCACCTGGGAGACCATGGGCTTAACAAGGCTGTAAAGAGCCAGAGCGTTTCAGGCAATCCGGATGGCACTACACAATCTGATGATGATTTTCTTACCTATGCCGTTATCAGCACAAATTCACTTAAGGCAGGGGAGTCAACGCTTCAGTCTGTGCAACTTCTGGTCATTGATCGCACACAGGGAACTGGTCATATAGTGTCTATTCCTACTGATGTTTATGCAGAAGTAGATTCAAATGCTAAAACACTGGCAGATATTTACAAAGATGACGGCCAAAGTGCTTTTGTTGGCGCGCTTGCTTCTATCACCAACATCAAGATTACACACGTTATCATTGCCACAGATGATGTGTGGGAGAAAATCTCGGCACTTTCTGGTTCGGGCGCTCGCTCACTGGTAAGCAATGCTTCCAGCCTGCTGTCCTCCATGGTTACCGATATGAAGCCCAATCAGCTTCTTGAGCTTGCAGAGATTGTGCAGCCAATTGGTGTGTCTAATCTTGAGCATGATGAAGCTCCTGTTATTGAAGGTTCAAGTGGCACTACCGTTGACGCTACGGCCTTAGGAAAGCTTGTTGGCATGCTTGTATAGACGTTATGAGCATTGTGTGTAGCGCCGCCCCTACAAAACGGTCAGATGTCCACATAACAGCAGTTAAACACGTTATGTGGAGAGATTTTGATAGAATAAAAATGTCTTTTTAATTCACTTTTTATGAGTAAACTGGTATCTAAAATTTAGGACCAGTTTGGGGGATGTGGAATGCACGAGCGCTCATACAATCCACATATGATTTCGGTTCTCATGGCTGCTGATAATGATGCTGATGCTATTAGAACGGTCATTAGGCAACTTCAAGAGCAGACATATCCTCATTGGGAGCTCATCATCGTTGACAACAGCTCCGATCCCCAGATTGCTCGCATGTTAGATAACCTTGCCAATCAAGAGCCTCGTCTAGATGTCTTGTGCCAATCGGGCATTAGCCATTTTGTTGCACTTGAGATTGCTCAGGGTCGTGCTCGCGGAGCCTATACGCTTACCACTGAGCCTTCTTATAGGTTTAACTCCCACCTTTTGCAGGAGCTTTATTCTGCAGCTACCGCTTTGGGTCCTGTTGGTTCACCTAAAGCGGCTGATATTGTTATTGCGCATATGAAAACCGCCAATTCACCTATGGAATGCAAAAAGGTTTTTGGTTCAAAAGCTTCTGCATTGTTGCAGGTATTTGAAGAGTCGCAGCTTCCTTATTTGACGTCTATGAGCGGAAAGCTGTGCTCAACGCGTATTTTGACCGAGATTAAGCATGAGCCAGAGACTGATGGCGAGTGCAATTTTGTTGGCTACTGTTTTGAGATTGCAAAACATGTTACGTACGCCCCAGAAGCAATTTTTGTTGATGTACCAGCAAAATCTTCCAAGGAAGAAGAAACCATTGCAGCTTCTATGGACAAGCTTACTCAGGAGCGTCAGGCGCTCATGGCTCTTGCCAAGCATCTTGGCTTTGCAAACTCCAAAAAAGTTCAAAAGTTGATTAGTCGCTACCTGATCAGCAAACTTCTTATGAATATGTATCCTGTATTCAACGAAGAATCCCAGCTCAACCATGAGGAAAAAGAAAACTATATTGTCAAGATTCTTTCTAATCCTGTAGCGCACCTTATTGTCACTGAAGCAACTTCTCCGCGACTGGTAGCTCATGCCTTGCTTGGTGCTATTTTGTCTACTACAACACGAGCTCGTTATGCCTATGTACGTAGAGCCGTATGGTATGCACGTTTTATGCGCATTCCACTTGTATAAGCCGCAGCGACACATAAGCAACATTAAAAATTGAGCGTGTGATTCTAGAGTAGCCTGGCGATTTGTGTTTAGAGCCAGTCTTTAGGGCCAGTCTTAACGCCTGTCCATAAGCGATTTAAACGTCTGTGCTATGCCGTCATTTTTGACACGGAAAAATCCCTCTTTGGCTAGATATGCATAGCGTGCAAACTTGTTATCTTTTGGCAGAGCAATACCTCGTACCTGTGCAAAGAAAGCTTTTCCAGAGCCTGAGATTGATGGGTTTTCAAACACGCGCTTTGCGTCCATGCGCCCAAAGCTCTTGGCGAGAAGATCGTGCACTTCTGAGTCAACCTCACCTGCAGCATCATGTTCTTCTCGCCAGGTAAGCGCGTCTTTTGTAAGCAGCGCATAGTTGATGCCGCGCAGTGTGAGCGCGTTGAGTACCACGTCTGAGGTAATGTTGCGTGCGTCCACAACATCCATCATGTCGTTCCAGCGCTCAAGCGGAATTTTAGGCTGACGCTGCGCAAAGGTAGCGGCTTCTGCATAGCCATTCTCGCGATAGTTGTAGAGCGCAGAGTCTGCGTACACTATGCGAGCTCCGCAGCAATGCGAGGCAATGAGGAAGGGATTGTCCACCCAGCCTGCACCTGGGACTTCTTTGAAGTTTATGTTGTTCTGGGTCAAGAATTCCTTGCGATAGAGCGCCGTCCAAATGGCAGGATGGTGCAGCAGAAGTTGTGCCATCTGATCAATTGAACAAGGCTGCTGCTTGGGTTTGACGCGGCCCTTATATGCGCAGGGAACTCTGTACTCGGCAGCGCCGGCAGCAGCTCTAAACTGCGACTTTGCTCCCGCACGGCCATTTTTCTGGTTACCAAACACGCGCCAATAGGCAGAGCGGGCAATATCTACCTGGCTTTCTCCGCCGTTTGCCTGGATAAGATCAACAAGCTCTTGAACCATAGTTGGCTCAAGGTAATCGTCAGGCTCAACAATTCCCACCCATGTGCCATGAGCTGCGGCAATGCCACGATTACACGTTGCTCCGTAACCCTCATTTTCCTTGTCAATGATGATAATGCGACCATCACGGGCAGCGTATGCTTCCAAAAGAGCTAAAGACGAGTCAGTTGAGCCATCGTTTAGGCAGATAATCTCCAGGTTTGTGTAGCTCTGTGATTGAATACTTGCCAGGCATTGCTCCAGATAGTCTGCAACGTTGTATATGGGCACAACAAGAGAAACCAAAGGTTGGCGGTTTTGCGTGTGACTCATCTAAACTCCTTTTGATTGCTGCTCTATACTATATAGGCACTCACCCACTCACGAAGTCACATTTTGGGGAAATATGAAGCGCACTGCTCTTGTCATAGTTACCTTCAAACGCCAGGAACTGCTTTCCAACCTGCTCAATTCCATTACGCAGCTCACGCAGGCTCCATGGCGCATCATTGTTGTGGACAACGAAAACTCCTCTGAGACAGCCTCGCTTGTGTCGGAGTTTTCGGAGACGGTCAAAACTACGTGGGGAGAAACCATTGATGATCCCGACGCTCACGGTGGCACTAATCGCGTGTGTTACGTCCCTATGGAGCAAAATACTGGAGGCTCCGGCGGTTTCTCTGAGGGTGTGCGCGTAGGCTACGAGCTGGGTGCCGAGTGGTTCTGGGTTATGGATGATGACGTAGCTGTGCTGCCTGATGGTCTTGATAAGCTTGACGCATGGTCAGACAAGGCCGAGGTCATTCAGGGTCAGCGCTACGACTTTGATGGTGGTCCTTTCTTCTGGCAGTATCGTTTTAGTACCGCTTTGGGCATCTATAATCCGCTGGCAAAGGCTGGTTTTGATGGCGTTGCGTACCGCGAATGTAATGTTATGTGCTTTGAGGGTGCCTGCTTTAAGCGCTCTGTAGTGCAAAAGATTGGCCTACCTGATGCGCGTTTCTTTATCTACTGGGATGACGCCTTATATGGCTATTTGGCCAGCAAGGTAACGCAGCCTATTTTGATTCCAGATTTTGTTCTTTCAAGATGTCGAGAAGTTCCTGGTCAGAGTATTGGTTCTGTGCGTCAGCTTAATTCAACCTCTGATATGACGCGCTATTACATCACACGTAACCGCGGCTATATTGCCCGTTACTTCCAGGTTCACGGTGATTACAACCCTGTGCTCTTTGGTGTTGGCACCGCTCTGACCTTTGCAAAAGAGATTATTCGACTCATTTTGGTAGACAGAGCACACTTCTCGTCTGGCCTTTCTCGCCTTATAAAGGGCTGGAAGGATGCACGCCTTATCTATAAAGACGCAACTTGGCGTCCACAGCCTCCACTAGACTAGCCACCAAAGCCGACATTTCGTGTCGGCTTTTTTAGTCCCCAAACGCTCAACAAAAGTGAGTGCTGAGGGGTGAATTGTGGCGCATTTGTGAAAGGCGACGAATGCCTACTTACAAAAAATCGAATTATTTTTTGACCATTAATAAATTTTGTAATTAGCGAAGTTTTTAGCTAATTTTCTACCTGCAGAGATATTGGTTGCCGTAATGTGTCAATACATAATTTTGTATTCGTGTGGAAATTTCACAATATATTGTTATAGTTCTCGAACCCAAACACTATAAGTTGTGGCATAGTAGTTCCCATCACACAAGCGGGTTCCCAACCACTTCGCTTAGGCAAAAGCTTAGGAACCGCAGTGATAATCCAATTAAACACGCATGAAAGCGTTGCTTTCACCAACGTTTGTTCAAGGAGTTTGCACATGAAGATTATCAAGCGCAATGGCTCAGAGGTCACCTTCGAGGTAGAGAAGATTGTTAACGCAATCGCTAAGGCTAACGCAGAGGTCCCTGAGGATCAGCGCCTGACTGAGCGCGAGATTCAGTTTGCTTCCCTCAACGTTACCGATGAGTGTGAGAAGGCTGGACACACCGTTACCGTCGAGGAGGTCCAGGACCTTGTCGAGGATCAGCTCATGGCTCTTGACCGCTTTGAGGTTGCTCGTAAGTACATCATTTACCGCTACATTCAGAACCAGAAGCGTCACAAGAACACCACCGATGACAAGATTCTGTCTCTGATTGAGTGCAACAACGAGGAAGTCAAGCAGGAGAACTCCAACAAGAACCCTACCGTTGTTTCTGTTCAGCGTGACTACATGGCTGGTGAGGTTTCTAAGGACCTCGTTCAGCGTGAGCTCCTTCCAGAGGATATTGTTGCTGCTCACAACGAGGGTCTTATCCACTTCCACGATTCCGATTACTTTGCACAGCACATGCACAACTGTGACCTCATCAACCTTGATGACATGCTGCAGAACGGCACTGTTATCTCCGGTACTCTGATTGAGCGTCCACACAGCTTCTCTACGGCATGCAACATTGCAACTCAGATCATTGCTCAGGTAGCATCCTGCCAGTACGGTGGTCAGTCCATCTCCTTGGCTCACCTTGCTCCTTTTGTTGATGTTTCTCGTAAGAAGATTCGCAAGACCGTTATGGAGGAGATGAACTCCGTCGGTGTTGAGCTCTCTGCTGAGCAGCTCAACGAGATGGTTGAGAAGCGCCTTCGTGACGAGGTTTCTCGTGGCGTTCAGACCATTCAGTACCAGGTTGTCACCCTCATGACCACCAATGGTCAGGCTCCTTTCATTACCGTCTTCATGTACCTCAACGAGGCAAAGAATGAGCAGGAGAAGCAGGACCTTGCACTCATCATTGAAGAGATGCTCCGTCAGCGTTACCAGGGCGTAAAGAACGAGGAGGGTGTCTGGATTACTCCTGCATTCCCTAAGCTCATCTACGTTCTTGAAGAGGACAACGTTTACGAGGATTCCAAGTACTACTACCTCACCCAGATGGCTGCAAAGTGCACCGCTCGCCGTCTTGTTCCTGACTACATCTCTGAGAAGAAGATGAAGGAGTACAAGCTTTCTAAGGGCGAGAAGGAAGGCGAGGGCGATACCTTCACCTGCATGGGTTGCCGTTCCTTCCTAACTCCAGACCGTTCTGGTAATGGCTTCAACAACGTTGCTCGCGCTAAGAACTATGAGCCAAACAAGCCTAAGTACTATGGCCGCTTCAACCAGGGTGTTGTAACTATCAACCTTCCTGACGTTGCTCTTTCTGCTGGTCGTGATATGGACAAGTTCTGGAAGATCTTTGATGAACGTCTTGAGCTTTGCCATCGTGCACTTCGTGCTCGTCACGATCGCCTGAAGGGCACCCTGTCTGATGCTGCTCCTATCCTTTGGCAGTACGGCGCACTTGCTCGTCTGGACAAGGGCGAGGTTATCGATCCTCTGCTTTACGGCGGATATTCCACTATCTCCCTTGGTTATGCAGGCCTGTATGAGTGCGTTAAGGCTATGACTGGTCACAGCCACACTGACAAAGAGGCAACTCCATTTGCACTCCAGGTTATGCAGCACATGAACGATAAGTGCACCGAGTGGAAAGAAGCAGAGGATATCGATTACTCCCTCTACGGAACTCCTCTTGAGTCCACTACCTACAAGTTTGCTAAGGCACTTCAGCGTCGCTTTGGTGTTATCCCAGGCATTACCGACAAGGGCTACATCACCAACAGCTACCACGTCCACGTTGCAGAAGAGATTGACGCATTCCAGAAGCTCCAGTTTGAGTCTGAGTTCCAGCGTCTTTCCCCAGGTGGAGCAATCTCTTACGTTGAGGTTCCTAACATGCAGGACAACATCGAGGCCGTTCTCAGCGTCATGCAGTTCATCTATGACCACATCATGTATGCAGAGCTCAACACCAAGTCTGACTTCTGCCAGGAGTGCGGTTATGACGGTGAGATTCATATTGTTGAGGAGGACGGCAAGCTGGTTTGGGAGTGCCCACACTGCGGCAACCGTGACCAGACCAAGATGAACGTTGCTCGTCGTACCTGCGGCTATATTGGTACCCAGTTCTGGAACCAGGGCCGTACCCAGGAGATCAAGGACCGCGTCCTTCACCTCTAAGATTTATGTACTAGACAAACGAGCAGAAGAGCGCCTTGGCCCTTCTGCTCGTTTTTATTATCTCTATCAGGTAACATCCACAATATGTGGAAGTTACCCATCAAAGGTTATGTATGAACTATTCAAATATTAAGTTTTCAGATATTGCAAATGGTGTTGGCGTAAGAACAACTCTGTTTGTTTCAGGCTGCCGTCTGCACTGTGAAGGTTGCTTTAATTACGAGGCGTGGGACTTCAAGAGCGGCGGAGAGTTTACTCCAGAAGTTGAGCAAGAGATTATTGACTCTCTTGCACCTGTCTATATCAACGGTCTTTCCATCCTTGGTGGAGAGCCTTTTGAGCCAGAAAACCAAGAAGGTCTTGTTGAGTTTGTCGAGAAGGTCAGAGCTACCTACCCGCAAAAGAGCATTTGGATGTATTCGGGTCACACTTGGGATCAGCTGACCGAGGGAAAGTGGCACACAGAGTACACTGACCGCATTCTGTCTTGTATTGATGTTCTCGTAGACGGTCCATGGGTCCAGAGTCTCCACGATATTACCTTGCGTTTTAGAGGCTCTTCCAACCAGCGTCTTATTGATGTTCCTAAAACGCTTGCTTCAGGTGAGATTACACTTTGGTCCGATGGACCTATGCTGAGCTCTCGTGAGATGTAAGAGCTCCAAAGCGCAATAAAAAAGCCCGCGTCTGCGGGCTTTTTGTTTAGGGTCGTGTTGTATAGAGAGCCTTAGCTTTCTGAAGGGGTTTGGGGCTCTGCGGGTTTCTCGCCAAGCTCGCTGATAAAGATTGCAACAAAGATAACAATAAAGCCAAGGAAGATTGTGGGGGTAATAACCTCAGCAAGGAAGATCACGCCAAAAACTGCTGCAAAAATACTGTCCAGAGAAATTATTAGTGAGGCCTGAACAGGAGTAACTGACTTCTGTGCGCGGTTCTGCAAAACACCAGTCAGTGCGGTTGCAATAAGAGTGATGTAGGCGAGGGCAACCCAGGCATTTATGGGCAGTGCCGCAAAATTGGGAACCGTTTCAAAGCAAAGCGCGTAGGCAAGGCAGGGAAGGGCGCTCACGCCAAGCTGCACCACCGTAAGTGTGATGATGTCGTATTTGTGAGCAAGCTCGGCAGTAAGCACAAAAACGAAGGCAAAAATAATGGCTGAGAGCAATGTCATCTGCTCGCCCAAGCCAAACGAGAACGAAAAATCAGTGCCCAGTGAGATAAGACCAATGCCAGCTACGCATAAAAAGGCTGCAAAAATACTGGTTCCATGAGGTTTTTTCTTTGCAATGAGCCAGTTTACAAACGGAATCATCGCGCAATAAATTGATGCAATAAAAGCAGCTTTACCTGCAGTGGTATAAGCAAGAGCTCCATTTTGGAACAGAAATCCTAGACCGTTAAGAACGCCTAAGAGCACGCCGTATTTGATATGTGTGACATTCAAGTGTTCTTTAAGTTTTTTTCTAAAGATGATGGCAACAATACCTACGGCAAAGACAAAACGTAAGGTCATAAGCCAAGCTGCCGAGATATAACTAATTGCATCTTTGATAACGACAAATGACCCGCCCCAGATAAGCGCGCAGATAAGAAGAGCAAACTTCCATACAAGCGTAGAAGAAGTATCTAGTGTGAGTCTGGAAGAGTTTCTAGTAGAAAGATCTGATGATGCCACGCGCTATCCATTCCCGTCGAAGGTAAAAGTTAAGGTATAGGTAGTGTTCTGAGAAAATCAAACGCGTGCAAGTATACGTGATTTTGCACTTGAAGGACCCCACAAGCAGCATAAAAATGAGATTAGAAGTATACTCACATCTGCAAGAAAAATAAGTGTGTGCGATTGTTTTATGCAAGAAGATATTTCAAGGAGACTTGTATGTCCAACTACGTTTTGACCTGTTGTTCTACGGCCGATGTAAGTGAGGAGTACCTTCAGTCACGAGATGTGAAATACGTATATTTCAACTACGAACTTGATGGTGTTCAGTGCAAGGATGACTTTGGTCGCACTAATGCACCAGCTGATCTCTTTAAAAAGATGCTTGCAGGTGCTGAGTGCCGCACTTCGCAGGTATCAATTGGTGAGTACATGGCCTTCTGGCGTCCTTTCCTGGAAGAGGGCAAAGACGTTCTTCATGTTTCGTTGAGCTCAGGCGTTTCTGGAACATATGAGTCTGCTTGCCAGGCAAAAGTAGAGATTGAGCAGGAGTTCCCAGGCAGAAAGATTGAGGTTATTGACTCTCTGCAGGCATCTTCTGGTTATGGTCTTTTGGTAGATGGTCTTGCCGATAAGCGCGATGAAGGTCTGTCTTTTGACGAGGTTGTTGCATGGGCAAAAGAAGCACGTCACCGCGTGTATGGCTGGTTCTTCTCAACAGATTTGACCTTCTTTGTTCGTGGTGGTCGCATTTCTAAGACAGCAGGCTTACTTGGCGGTATGCTTAACATTTGTCCTGTTATGGATATTGAGGCTGACGGCTCTTTGGCCGTTAAAGAGAAGGCTCGTGGTAAGAAGAAAGCTATTGCTCGCGTTGTTGAGATTATGACTCAGACTGCTGAGCAGGGAAATGCTTATGCGCGTAAGGTGTTTATCTCTAACTCCGAGTGTGCTTCTGATGCTCAGGCTGTTAAAGAGCTTATTCAAGAAAAGCTTCCTCAGACAGGCGATATCAACATCTTTACTATTGGTGCAACAATTGGCGTTCATACTGGTCCTGGAACTGTTGCAACGTTCTGGTGGGGAGAAGAGCCTCGCGCTTAAGATGTTGCTCGAGTAGGTAAGAAAGGTCTTTGGTCATGGTTAATTTTGAGTACGTTGTACCTACTCAGGTGGTTTTTGGAAAAGATACTCAGCTTCGTGTGGCAGAGCTTGTCTCTGCTCACGGAGGTACCAAGGTGCTGGTGCATTTTGGTGGCAGCCACGTGGTAAAGAGTGGCTTGCTTGACCAGATTCACCAGCTTCTAAGTAATGCTGGAATTGCTTTTGTTGACTGTGGTGGAGTTGTCCCTAACCCTCGTCTTGAGCTTGCAGAAGAAGCTGTAGAGCTGGGCAAACGCGAGGGTGTTGACTTTATTTTGGCCATCGGTGGCGGATCTGTTATGGATTCTGCTAAGGCGATTGCATACGGCCTGGCCAATGACGTTTCTCTTGAAGATCTCTATTTGCATAAGGTCAGTGTTTCAAAGGCAGCTCCTATTGGCGTCATTTCTACTATTGCAGGAACTGGATCTGAAACCTCGGATTCTTCCGTCATGAACATTACGCTGGCTGATGGTCGTGTTCTCAAGCGTTCTTATCACCATCAGAGCGGCCGTCCTTGCTTTGCCATCATGAATCCAGAGCTCACCTATTCCGTGAGTGCTTATCAGACGGCATCAACAGGCGCCGACATCATGATGCACACCATGGAGCGCTATTTTACGCTCGAGAAGGACGTGGCACTTACCGACGAGCTAGCTGAGGGACTTTTACGCACCGTAAAAGAAGCTGTCTTGATTGCCGTTAAAGAGCCAGAGAATTACGCTGCACGTGCAGATTTGCTCTGGGCATCGTCGCTTTCTCACTGCGGACTTACCGGAACTGGTCGCGTAAGCGATTTTGCTTCTCATGCAATTGAGCATGAGCTGAGCGCAAAGTATGACGTAGCTCATGGTGCTGGTCTTACAGCTATTTGGGCAAGTTGGGCACGGTACGTTATAAGTCAAGATCCAGAGCGTTTTGCTCAGTTTGCGGTTAACGTTTTTGGAGTTCAAAACAACTTCCATAATCCAACAGCTACGGGCCTTGCGGGAATCGAAGCTTGGAATCAGTGGTGTCATGCAATTGGTATGCCAACCTCCCTTGCCGAGCTTGGAGTAGACCCTTCGGAAGAGGACATTCTCCAGATGGCAGAAGGCACTATTGATGCTCGCGGTGGAGATCATGCGGGTAACTTTATGCAGCTTAAAACAGCAGATGTTCAACAGATTTTAAGAATGGCCCTAAAGTAAAGTTTCTCAAGGTAAATTTTGTTTCATTGCGGGTATTATTACTACATACGAAGTTACTGAGCTAAAAGCTCAAATATACGGAAGGAAGATTCATGAGCGGTTTTGTTAAGGCAGACAATGTTTTTGTAAACCAGAACGCAGCGAGCCGTAATGATGTCCTGCGTTTTATTGCCGATAAAGCACTGGAAGCTGGCGTAACTGACGATGCAGACGCTGTCTACAACGCTTTTTTGGCTCGCGAGGAAATGGGCGAGACCGGCATGACAGACGGTTTTGCAGTTCCACACGCAAAAGATGCTGCTATCAAGGATGCAGCTGTCTTTGTCTTCAAGAACAGCACCCCTCTTGAGTGGCCTTCTTTTGACGAGAAGCCCGTTGATGTTGCCATTGCACTGCTTGTTCCAGATGGAGAGGCTGGCACCACTCACATCAAGCTTCTTTCTAAGACCGCCGTTCTTCTGATGAGAGATGAGTTTAAGTCTCTACTTCGTGGCTCTAATGATCAGGAAGCTATTGCTCAGGCTATTAACGAGGGCATTAGCGAGGAGTAGGGTTTCTCGCCAAGTTATAGTGAGTTGCGATGCAACTTCCTGTAATAGTTTAACTGGGTAAAATTTTGGACACTCAAGCACAAACTTGAGTGTCCTTTTTTGTGTAAAAAGGCGTACACTTGTACTAGTTTTAGTCGAGAAGGGAGTCAGATGTTTACACCATGTACTGACAAGCGCGTTGCTGTCTTTTTTGCTGATGGTTGTGAAGAGATTGAGGGACTGAGCGTTGTTGACGTCCTGTATCGTGCAGGTATTCCCTGTGACAAAGTGTCTATCTCTGATTCCTTGAGCGTGACTTCATCTCACCAGGTTACTTTTTTAACAGACAAGCTGCTTAGCCAGGTCTCGTTTGATGATTACAGCATGTTGGTACTTCCTGGAGGTCTTCCTGGAACTACTAATCTTGAGGCTTGTGAGCCACTTATGCAGGCAGTTGATGCGTTTGCGGAAGATGGCCGTGCACTTGCTGCAATCTGTGCTGCTCCTTCAATTTATGCTAAGCGTGGATTGCTTACGGGTAAGAAGGCTACGTCTAATCCAGGTTTCCAGCATTTTCTTTCAGAAAATGGCGCTAATCTTTCGCAAGATGCAGTTTGTGTTGACGGCTCTTTTATTACCAGTCAGGGTGCGGGAACAGCTCTTAAGTTTGGTCTTGAGATTGTTCGTTATCTTGTAGGTAATGACGTGGCAGAAAAAGTTTCTCAAGGCATTGTGCTTATCTAGGCCATGGTACCTTCTCAAAAACAATACCTGGTTATTGATCTAAAGAGTTTTTACGCATCAGTTGAGTGCGTTGAGCGAGGTCTTGATCCTATGAAGGCCAAGCTTGTTGTGGCTGATCTTACCAGGACAGAAAAGACAATTTGTTTGGCTGTTTCACCCGCTCTTCGTGCGCTAGGTGTTCCTGGACGTTGCCGCGTTTTTGAGATTCCCAAAAATCTTACTTATGAGGTAGCTCCTCCTCGTATGGCTCTGTATGTGGAGCGATCCGCAGACGTTTATTCGGTATATCTCAAATACATTGCACCAGAAGACATCCACGTTTACTCCATTGACGAGGCATTTATTGATGTAACACCGTACTTATCGCTTTATGGATGTACGGCAAGAGAGTTGGGCGAGAAAATCCGTGCAGATGTAGCAAAAACTACTGGCATTCCTGCTACCTGTGGTTTGGGTCCAAACTTGTACCTGGCAAAAATTGCGCTTGATATTACTGCAAAGCACAGCCCCAACTTTTTTGGTGAGCTTGATGAAGAATCGTACAAGCTTAAACTCTGGAACCATAAACCCTTAACTGATTTTTGGCATATTGGTGCAGGTATTCAAAAGCGACTTGCGGCAATGAATATTCACACCATGGGACAGCTTGCTACAGCTCCTACAGAGCCTTTGTATAAAGAATTTGGTGTTGATGCAGAAATCCTTATTGATCATGCGTGGGGTATTGAGCCAACAACCATTGCAGATATTAAGGCCTATAAATCTCAAAGTCATTCTGTCTCAACGGCACAGGTCTTTGATCACAACAGAGATACAGAGGGCGCGCGTCTTATCTTTAAAGAGATGGTTGAGGCGTTGTCTTTAGAGCTTGTAACACAAAAGCTCGTTTGCTCTTCTATTGGCATCTATATTGGCTACTCGGCAACAGAGAGCCAGATGGAAGAGCTGAGGCAGACGGGGGATTATAGGAGCTGGAGAAGACATATTCCCTCCAGCAGTGGCACTAGGAAGCTCTCTTATCCTACTAACTCTAGAGATGAGCTTATGGCAGAGGTTTTGTCTTTCTTTGACGAGCGCGTAATACCTTCAGAAAGTGTACATCGCGTGGGCCTTACCTTCGGAAACACTCAAGAAGAAACGGGCTCGGGTATTCAGACGTCGCTTTTCCAGGACAATACTGTTTTAGAAAGAGAGCGCCAGCGTCAAGATACTATCAATGCCATAAAGAAGAAGTTTGGTAAGAATTCTTTGCTTAAAGCAATGGACTTGCTTCCAGAAGCAACGGCTCGACAGAGAAACGCTCAGATTGGAGGACACCGTAGTGGAGAAGAAACCAATGAGGCCTAAACAGGGTTTCTCGCCAGCAGAAGCTAGTGCAAAAGAGGATGCGTTTGCAGCGCAGATGCACTACGGACACCCTCGCATGTCGCGAGCAAACAGGGCAAAAATATTTATGCCTTTTGATGCTCTGAAAGGTTTACGAGAAGCCTTGGCAGAAAGAGAACAAGAAGCTCAAGACCATATAAAAGACTTTCATGACTTACCACACTGGTCATAGGTTTATACGATAAAATAGACAGGTCGTATAAAGAAATCGAGGAGGTTTCATGAACCCCAAAGCAAAGATTGCCATTCCAGCAATTGTGGCTCTCATTTTTATTGTCATTGATTTTGTTGCGCCAGTTCAGTATCTCAGCTATTTCCACACGGTATTTAACTTTGCAACTCGTCAGACAAACCCTATTTCTCTGATTCTTGCACGTATTACCTACATTATTTTCCTGTGCTATCTTTTTGCTGCGGTTTCAGGTCTTTTGAGGGGCTTCCGTCCTCGTCTTAGGTGGGGTCTTTCCATTCTCTCTGTGGTTGGTTTAACTTCCGCACTTACCGAGCTCTCTGTGATGATTTCTATCAGCCAGGCGGTAAACTTCACCACCCTTATTCTTAACATCATGATTGTGGGCTTCTTGTTCCTCACAGCTCTTCTTGCACTTCTCATTTGGGTTCGTGCTAAGAAAGAGTTTGACCAGCGTCAGGCTGATCTTGAGGAGGAAGAAGTTGTTGTTTCTCCAATGCCTCTTGCTACCGAGGGCGCAGAGGTTGCTCCTGTAGTTCCTGTAACTGCAGAGGCTGCAGCAACACCTGAGGCACCAGCAACTCCAGCAGCACCTGAGGCTCCTGCAGCACCAGAGGCTCCACAGGAGTAGTTGCTCACACACTCTCTTCTTGTTTGGAGGAATTCTTACTTATAGGAGAACAGTATGTCTTTTGTTGAATTTAAAGAGGTAACAAAGACGTATACCATGGGCTCCGTCAAGGTACACGCTGTCCATGACATGAACTTCTCCATAGAAGAGGGCGAGCTTTGCGTAATTGTCGGTCCATCAGGCGCCGGTAAAACAACTGTCTTAAATATGCTCGGAGGTATGGATACCTGTACCTCCGGGTCTATTTATTTAGGCGGAAAAGAAATTGGCGGGCTTTCAGAAAAAGAAAGAACGCTGTATCGCCGTCACGACATTGGCTTTGTTTTCCAGTTTTACAATCTTGTTCCTAATCTCACAGCAAAAGAAAACGTTGAGCTTGCTTCTCAGATTTGTCTTGACCCCATGCAGCCAGAAGATGCACTCCGAGCTGTTGGTCTTGAGCATCGTATGGATAACTTCCCAGCTCAGCTCTCTGGTGGAGAACAGCAACGCGTTTCTATTGCACGTGCTTTGGCAAAGAATCCGCGTCTTTTGCTTTGCGATGAGCCAACAGGCGCGCTGGATTATAAAACAGGAAAGCAAATTCTTAAGCTTTTGCAGGATATGTGCAAAGAACAGCATAAAACTGTGGCTATTGTTACGCACAACTTTGCGTTCACTCAAATTGCCGATAGGGTAATCCACGTTAAAGAGGGTCAAGCTCAATCGGTAGAAATTAATCAACACCCAGCCGACGCGCTTACTGTCGAGTGGTAGTTATGCCCCGCGCTCTTTTTACCGAGATTACTCGGACCATCAAAGGGTCTCTCGCCAGATTTCTTGCAATTGCAGGAATTGTGGCGTTGGGCTGCGGCTTCTTTGCGGGACTTAAAATGGCAAGCCCTGACATGCAAGAAGCGGCTCATACGTTTTACGAAAACCAGCATCTCTATGATCTTCGCGTCATTTCAACGCTTGGATTAAGCGAGAAGGACGTTTCCGCCCTTACATCAGTTGAGGGTGTTGAAGCGGTTATGCCTTCTCGCACGGTAGACGTTATGGCTACACTGACATCTTCGCAATCTACTGCTCGTGTAAGTTCTTTTAGACCTGGTGAGCTGAACCAGCCAATAGTTGTTGAGGGAAGGCTTCCTCAAGGGCCTTACGAGTGCGTGATGAGCGCGGATCCCAAGAAACGTGCAGATATTAGCCTTGGTCAACAGATTGAGCTGCCAGACACTTCAAACGGCGTTCATTTAAAGGGTGGTTCGTACACGGTTGTTGGTTTTGTCAATGCGCCAATGTATCCGTATGTAAGCAATTTTGGTACTACATCGTTAGGTAACGGCATTGTCCAGCAATTTGTGTATGTCACGGAAGATGCTTTTGCAAACGATGACCCCTATACCGAAGCGTATCTAACGGTTCAGGGTGCTACCAGCTATAAAAGCGGCTCATCAGACTATCAGAGTGCCGTTGATAGCGTTGCAGAACGAATTACACAGATGAATCCGTCGCTTGCTACTCTTCGTTTGCAAGAGTTCAAAGATGACGCTCAGGCTCAACTTGATGAGGCTCGTCAAAAGCTGGAGCAATCAAGGCAAGAGGCCGCGGATAAACTAGGAGATGCTCAAAAGAAGCTTGACGATGCGGAGGCACAGATTTCCGCTCAGCAGCAAAAGCTGGATGATGGTCAGAAGCAATATGATGCAGGACGTCAGCAGCTTACAGCTTCGCGCTACAGTGCTGAGCAGCAATTTGCTCAAGCGGAAGCTCAGATTACAGCTTCAGAGGCTCAGATAGCTCGGGGAACAGCTGAGCTTAGTGCGGGAGAGGCTCAGTATCAGGCTGGTCTTGCTGCTTTTAATGCAGGACAAGCAACGTTTACACAGCAAAAGAGTGCGTTTGAAGCGGGTAGAGATGCGTTTCTCGCAGGACTTGCTGCGCAAGGAATTACGGCTTCTACCCTTGAAGAAGCTCAGCAGCAGCTCAGTGCTTTAGGTCTACCAACCTCGCAAGTAGATGCTCTTCTCGCCACACAGGCGCAGATTAGCGCTGTAGAGACAGAGCTGGCTTCCCAGCAGCAGGCTTTAGCTGCCGCGCGAGAAGAGCTGGATCAGCGCACGTCTCAACTGCATGAAGCAGAGTCTCAAGTAGCTCAGGCACGTCAGGATTTGGCAGAGGCAAGGCTCGCTACTGCAGATCAGCTGTCTGCAGCTCAGGAAAAACTTGCTGCTTCGCTTAGCCGCCTGAACGCAGGGCAAACGGCTCTCCAAAACGCAGAGGCTCAGACTAACGAGGGAAGACAGAGCCTTGAGGAGCAACGTGCTGAGGTTGAAAAACAGCTTGCTGATGGCCAGGCAAAAATTGATGAGGCTCAAAAGAAAATTGACGAGCTCAAAGAGCCCGATGTGTATGTACTTGATCGCACAAAAGAGATTGGCGTTGCAGCGTATCAAGCAGACTCTGAGCGTATCAACGATATTGCCAATGTGTTCCCGCTAATGTTTTTCTTGGTGGCTGCTTTAGTGTCACTTACCAGCATGACGCGCATGGTATCTGAAGAGCGCACGCTTATTGGCGTTCATAAGGCGCTTGGCTACTCAACTGTTCAGATTGCGACAAAGTACCTGCTATATGCCTTGTCTGCTTCACTTTTAGGCGCTGTTATTGGCATAGCATGTTTAAGCCAGGTGCTGCCAGGCGTTATTGTTTCTGCTTACGGATCTATTTACACCATTCCAAATAGGGGAGCTCCTTACCCTATTCAGCTAGATAGTGCGCTGCTTTCGGGACTTTCTGGTATAGGCATCACGCTTCTTTCAACCACGGCTGCCGTTTTATCCTCTTTGAAAGAGGAGCCTTCTAGCCTCATGCTTCCAAAAGCTCCAAAAGCGGGCTCAAAGATTTTTCTTGAGCGCGTTGAGCCTCTATGGTCCAGACTGTCTTTCTCGTGGAAAGTTACAATCAGAAACCTTGTCCGCTATAAGCGACGTTTGATTATGACGCTCGTGGGAATTGCTGGATGTACTGCACTCCTGTTGGTGGCTTTTGGACTTAGGGATTCCATTAGCGACATCATTGATAACCAATGGCCAGCTATCTCGCATTATGACTACATTGTGGGAATGACCTCCGATGTTTCTGAGGAAGAAGCAAATCAGATTAATGCAGAGCTCAATCAAGTGGGCGCCACAAATATTCATCGCATAACCAGAGAAAATGTTCTTCTTGAGTCACCTACGCAAAAAGCAGGCTCGCTTACAAGAACAACTATTATGACCAGCAGTTCTCTTCAAGACATGGCTGGTTTAGCAACCCTGCGTAATCGCCTTTCTGGTCAAGCAATAGAGCTTGGAGAAGACTCGGTAGTAATTACAGAGAAGCTTGCAAAACGGCTTGGTGTAGGTGTGGGAGATACCATTCAGGTCTATGCTCAAGACAGAATTGGAAACGCTTCAGGTGAGCCAAGTACGCTAACTATTACAGGAGTTGCCGAGAATTACGTTGGGTCGTATCTGTATGTGGGACCTTCTGCATGGCGTTCCCTGGGCATTCAAGACGACGCCACGGATGGCTGGTATGCAACGCTTCCTGAAGATCAAACAACAAGAGATGCGTTTGGAGAAAAGCTTATTAACCAGGCAGGAGTTGCAACAGTATATGACGTCAATGAGGCTATTCATACCTACAAAGAATCACTTGCCGTAGTTAATCGCGTGGTAGCCATTCTTATTGTGGCCGCAGCTCTGTTGGCTTTTATCGTCTTGTATAACCTCACTAATATCAATATTGAAGAGCGCATTAGAGAGATTGCCAGCCTCAAAGTACTTGGATTTACACGACACGAGGTTGATGCTTACGTTTTTAGAGAGATTGCTTTGCTAGCCGTCTTTGGAGCGCTCTTTGGACTTGTTCTAGGAACATATCTTGAGGGATTTGTAGTTCAGACTGCTGAGATTGATCTTGTTATGTTTGGTCGTGCTATTCATGCACCAAGTTATTGGTTTGCCTTTGGACTCACACTTGTTTTCTCGCTGTTAGTGTATGTTGCTATGCGGCCAAAGCTCAAAAATATTGATATGGTTGAGAGCTTGAAGAGCGTTGAGTAGGCATCTTTTGCGCGCCCCAGGAAGGCACATTTTAGATAAGATAGAAGATAGTTGAGATTGCTTATTTATAAGGAGTTGGTATGCCTAAGGTTTCTTTTGTAATTCCTGCATACAACATCGAATCGTACATTGGGCGTTGTATTCAAAGCGTAAAGAATCAGACGTTTGGTGATTTTGAAGCAATTATTGTTGATGACGCCTCAACAGATTCCACTCCAGAGAAAATCGTTACAGCAGTAGGGGATGACAAAAGGTTCAAAGTTGTTACTCATGCAACTAACCAGGGACTTCATCTTGCACGTAAAACTGCTGCAGCTCACACAAAAGGCGAGTGGGTCTTTTGCCTAGACGGTGATGATGAGGTTACTCCTGATTTTCTTGAGCAGGTAGTTGCTCGTATTGACCAAAATCCTGTTGATATTCTCCACCTTGGCATTACTGTTATTCCAGAAAATGGTGTTGACCCAGCTGATGCAAAGTCTTTTGAGAGTTACATTAACCAACAATCAGACTTTACTCAGGGTGACGATATCCTTCGCATTATTTATGATGAGGGCTATGGGCAGAAGCTTGACTGGCGCGCTACGCAACGCTTGTATCGCGGAGAACTTTTCCGCTCTGCTTTTGCAGAGATGACTTCGGAGCGTCTGGTAAGAGCAGAAGATGCCTATGAGGTATTTATCCTGGCAGATAAGGCTCAGACTGCCGATGGTTTTGAGTCTTGCAGAGGCTTTTTGTACCACTATGGCATCGGAGTAACTGGTGCTTCTCGTATTTCTTTAGATAAGTTCGGAGAGTTCTGCTATCAGTTCTTAGACAACATTGATCAAGTAGAACTTTATATTGGCAAGACAGATACTATTGCTCATCTTAATTCGTTTAGGGGCATGAAGCATAGATTGCTGGAGCTCTTGAGTGCTGAGTGGAGATTCCGTCTTGCTCCTGAAGATCAAGAGACTGCTCTTGAGCCGTTTGCCATTCTCTTTGGACCATCAGTAGCAGCTCGAGAGCTCTATCGCTTTGTAAGGGATATTGCTTACGAGGCTATTGCTACTGGAACCGAGCTTCCAGAAGACAGTGATGCCTATCGCTACAGGACGTATGCAAAGAAATATGCTGCTCTCATGCATCAGGATGAGGGACTGTCGTTTGATAGGGCAGTTCGCATGAAACAGATTGCCGATGAGCACATGGAATATCTAGAAAGAAAGCACATGGTAAAGATGTTTGAGCAGCAGCCTATTCGCATTCTTATCACTTCTCATAAAGATGTTGATGTTCCCGCAAGCAACTACCTTCAGCCTATTCAGGTAGGACCAGGTCAGAAGAGTAATCGCTTTACGTATATGCTCCACGACGATGAGGGCGATAACATTACCGAGAAAAACCCAATGTATTGCGAGATGACTACGCAGTATTGGGCATGGAAGAACATCACAAATGCTCGCTATGTTGGCTTTGGCCATTATCGTCGCTACTTTAACTTTACCGATACGGTTTATCCAGAAAATCCGTTTGGTGAGGTTATGGATGACTTCATTGATGAAGATGCCATTAAGAAATATGGTCTTGATGACCAGACTATTGCTCAGTGTATTGAAGGCTATGACCTTATTACCACGGGAGTAAAGGATATTCGCAAATTCCCTGGAAGCGCTAACACACCTCTTGAGCAGTACCATGCTGCTCCATTGCTTCAACCAAAGGATATGGATACTATGGCTGCGCTTATTGTTGAGCGTCACCCAGAGTATACAGAGGATGTAAACGCTTTTCTCAACGGCCATCAGCAGTGCTTCTGTAACATGTACATCATGCGTAAAGAGCTCTTTGACCGCTATGCTGCATGGGTGTTCCCACTTGTTGACGAGTGGACTGCTCGTACTGATATGTCTACGTACAGCAAAGAGGCCCTAAGAACTCCAGGTCATCTGACTGAGCGTCTCTTTAATATCTGGCGTATGCATATGCTGCGTACAGAGGGCAAAAACTGGAAGGTAAAAGAGCTTCAGTGCATTCACTTTACCAATCCAGAGCCTCGTCAGAAGTTCATTCCTCTCTTTGAAGAGAAGCCTGAGATTGCAAGCCAGAACGTTGTTCCTGTTGTCTTTGCAGCAGATAACAACTACGTTCCAATTCTTACCTGCGCTATGGGTTCAATGCTTGAAAACGCCGACCCTAACCGCTTCTATGACGTGGTTGTCCTTAACACCAATATCGGCGGCTCAAAGCAGGAGATGGTTAAGAAGTACTTCTCGCGCTATAAGAATGCTCGTATTACGTTCTATAACGTGTGGCGTATGGTTAAAGACTACAAGCTAGATACTAATAATGCTCACATTAGTGTGGAGACATACTTCCGTTTCTTGGCTCAAGACATTCTTTCTGGTTACGATAAGGTTGTCTATCTAGACTCTGACCTTGTGGTCAATGGTAATGTTGCTGAACTTTATGATGTAAGAATGGGCAGCAATCTTATTGCTGCAACGCTTGATATTGATTATCTGGCAAACCTTAACATCCGCGGCGGAGATCGCATGAAGTACAGCCTTGACGTGCTTAACCTCAAGAATCCTTATGCATACTTCCAGGCGGGAGTTATGGTCTTTAATACCGCTGAACTGCGCCGCTATCACACTGTTCCAGAATGGTTGCGCATTGCATCCAATCCAATCTTTATCTACAACGATCAAGATATTCTGAACAGCGAGTGCCAGGGTCGCGTTGTTTATCTCCCCGCTGACTGGAACGTGACACACAACATTTTTGGACGTGCCGAGAAACTCTATCCAATGGCACCAAATAGCGTCTTTGATGACTATCAGGCAGCACGTCGTGCCCCAAAGATTGTTCACTTTGCTGGTGCTATTAAGCCTTGGCAGAACGCTAGCTGCGACATGGCTTCCTATTTCTGGAAGTACGCGCGCAACACTCCGTTCTACGAGGTTATTATTCAGGACATGGTGCCAGGCGCTAGAAATGACGCCGACGTCACAGAGTTCCACGAGCGTGCGCTTTCTGATGCAAGTCCTCTGCGCAAGATTATTGACCCTATTGCACCATACGGTAGCGCAAGGCGAGAAGCCCTTAAGGCCCTTGGTAGAACCTTAAGAGGACGCAAATAAATATCTGGTAGGTGCAAGTTTTCTTGCACCTACGTTTTTATGTTTGGAGTAGTAATGGCAGTGCTTTCGCCAAAAGATGCCGCTCGTGCAGCGGAGCTTAATAGAATCTTGAACCATGCGGCATATGCTTACTATGCCCTTGATAATCCAGAGCTTACCGACGCTGAATTTGACCGTCTGCTCATTGAACTTCAGCAGCTTGAGGCAGCATATCCAGAGCTTGTTACTGAGGATAGTTATACGCAGCGCGTAGGCGGCTATGTCTCCGAACAGTTTGAGCCTGTCCAGCATGCTGCCCGCATGTATTCCATGGATGACGCCATGAACCTAGAAGAGCTGGACGCTTGGCTTTCCAGAACTGATGAGGCTCTTGGTGCATCACCTACAAACCCTGTGGCATATACCTGTGAGCTTAAGATTGACGGCTTAGGTGTTGCGCTCACGTATCGTGACGGACAGTTTGTACGTGCTGCTACACGAGGTGACGGAAGCACGGGAGAAAACGTTACGGCAAACGTTTTGACTATCTCTGACGTACCACGAGAGCTGGCGCTTGCTGGTCTTGAGCAGGTTGAAAATAGGGGTCTTAACCAGAGCATTGAGGTGCGCGGTGAGGTCTATATGCCAAAGCATTCCTTTATTCGTTTGAATGAGGACGCGGATGCTGCTGGTAAACAGCCTTTTGCTAACCCAAGAAATGCGGCTGCTGGATCTTTACGCCAAAAGGACCCAAAGATTACTGCTCATCGAGACCTTGAGACCTTTATCTATGCGGTAGCCGATGAGGGTCCTCTTGATGTTCACAGTCAGTGGGAGTTCTTAAACTGGCTCCGTAGCTGCGGCTTTAATGTTAATCCTCATGCTCGTCGTTGCTTGAGCGCTCAGGAGGTTCACGATTTTTGTGCGCAAGCTCTTGAGCAGCGAGGAGACCTTAACTACGACATTGATGGCGTGGTGGTAAAGGTTGACTCTTTTGCCAGCCAGGAAGCTCTAGGTTTTACTTCTCGCGCTCCTCGTTGGGCTATTGCATTTAAGTTCCCACCAGAGGAAAAGCAGACCGTTTTGCGAGGAATTCGTATTCAGGTTGGTCGTACGGGCGTGCTTACTCCTGTTGCTGAGTTTGATCCCGTTACTGTTGCGGGTTCTACCATTGCGCGCGCAACTCTCCACAATCTTGATGAGATTCGTCGTAAAAACGTGCGCGAGGGTGACACCATCATTGTCCACAAGGCAGGAGATGTTATTCCAGAGGTCGTTGGACCAGTTTTGAGTCTTCGACCTGCAGATGCTGTTGAGTTCCAGATGCCAACTACCTGTCCAAGTTGTGGCAGCCCTGTTATTCAGGAAGAAGGAGAAGTGGCTTTCCGCTGCGTCTCTATTGATTGCCCCGCTCAGGCAGTTGAGCGCCTGATTCACTGGGGCAGCCGTAAGGCCATGGACATTGACGGCCTTGGTGACGAGCTTATTAACCGCATGGTTGAAGAAGGCGTCCTCTCTGACGTTGCTGACTTCTACGACAAACTCACTGAAGAAACGCTGGCAAATATGCCTACAGGTCGTGTCTACGATACTGATACTGCAGATCACCTTTCTGGCGACAGCATTCCTGTGGGTCACACAATTGCCAAGAAGGTTATGGCAAAGGTTGGGGAATCAAAGACGCGAGGTCTTGGACGCGTGCTCTTTGGTATTGGCATGAGGCACGTTGGTGCTAACGTCGCAGAGCTGCTTGCCCAAGAATTTGGCTCCATTCAGGCGCTTGCTACAGCTCCTGTCGAGAAAATCGCTGAAATCCCAGGTATTGGCCCCAAGATTGCAGAATCTGTACACGAGTTCTTCTCGATACCAGAAAATGTTGCCGTTATTGAGCGTCTTCGTCAGGCAGGCGTAGTGCTTGAAGAAGAGAAGGCAGAAAACGAGCTTCCTCAGATACTTGCTGGGCTTACGTTTGTTTTAACGGGAACTCTTGAACACTTCACACGTGATGAGGCTGGTGCCCAGCTTAAAGCTATGGGAGCAAAGGTTTCCGGCTCTGTATCTAAGAAGACAAGCTTTGTAGTAGCAGGAGAAGCCGCGGGATCTAAGCTTACTAAGGCTGAGAGCTTGGGCGTTCCCGTACTTGATGAGGCTGCGCTCCAGCAAATTCTTGAAACAGGTCAGGCACCTGCATAAATGTGCATGTTCAGTAATAAGGTGAAGAGTTAAACTATCTGGATACTATAGGAAAAGGAGACAAACAGATGAACCTACTAAAAAGCAAGTACATTTCTCTTGGAATGATGTTTTTGATTTTAGCAATCATCCTGAGCGCAGTATCAAACGTTAATGACCTATTTATCGGTATGATCTATGGCATTTCTTTAGGAATATTGATTTTAGGATTGCTTGTAAATCAAAAAAGTTTGCGTTTATGTAATCGATAATTGATCCAAAAGGCACAGCCATGGCAGATAAAAACATTTTGGTTCTTTGCTATTCTCGCTGTACTACCTGTAAGAGAGCTCTCAAATGGCTTGATGAGCATGGTGTTTCTTATACGCTGCGCGATATTAAAGAGGAGAACCCAACTGCAGAAGAGCTTGCTGAGTGGCACAAACTGAGCGGTCTCTCCATCAGGAAATTCTTCAATACTTCAGGCATGGTGTATCGCGATAATAACATCAAAGAGCAGCTTGATGCAGGTATGAGCGATAGTGATGCCTATAATTTGCTTGCCACTACAGGCATGCTGGTAAAGCGCCCCTTGGTGGTTGCAGGCAATACTATCTTGCTTGGATTCAAGGAGCCTGCGTGGGAAGAAGCGCTTCTGTAGAGTCGACCTCTATGGTATGTGTTTTTATAGCATGCGCTTTTACAGCATGCGTCAGATTGTAGATAAGCGTTAGTAAAAAAGGCAGCTACTCAAGTAGTTGCCTTTTCTCTTACGTGTTTGAATGTGCAACGTGTTTGGTATTTTGTTGCAAGCTAGTCCTCGTCATCAACCATTTCTACAACAGGCTTGCCCATATAATTGATGCCGTCAACCAGCTCTTCTAGAGTAATTCGCTGACCCAAAATAGTTGCCTGAACAAGCTCTTTGTAGAACTCACGAGCTTCATCCATAAGATCAAGAATGCTTTCAGTCTTAATCTCTCCTGTGTAAGGCTCTTTCCAAGGTAGACGCTTGAGGTTTGCTGTAGGAAAGTCCTCGGTCTTAACAATACGATGAGCCATTGCGGCAACGTATGAATTGTTTGAAGGACGCATGAACTTCTCGGTTTTATACAAAACGTCAGGAAGCTTGGTAGTGTACTTAGGATCAGTACGCTCTACCGTGTGGTAGATGCGAGCGTAATCCTGAAGGGCCTTCTCGTACTCACCAACGCCAACATTAAGGTCAAATACCTGAAGCGCTACTTGCGAGAAAAGCGCGCCACCAACGTGCTTGGTTGATTCAACTGCTTCAAGCACCTCAGCTGGCGGGAACGTCTCAACGGTGGTATGGCGCATGTGCCAGAGAAGGTATGAGTCTAAATCCGTCTCGATAATAGGGTGGAGTTCTCTGTAGGCATTCTTGAGAGATGGCTCCGCCTCTATCAATGCATCTTGCTGGGAATACACAAATGGATGGACAATTCTATCCAGGGCGTAGTGTGCTAAGAGGCCAAGCGCAAACGCACGACCAGCGGGCATGTCGCTTTGCGGTAGGCGAGAAACACCATCGCGAATAGAAAGAAACGCGTCAACAATATGACCCGCATGCATACGCCGATGTAGTCTATTGCAGGCAAGCGAGTGGTTTGGCCAGGTAAGATGACGTGCTAGGAAGGGATCAGGACCCTGGTTTCCAAGCAGGAATGCATTGACCTCTGCATCAGTTGCAACAAGCTCTTGTGGTAAATCATGAACCACCTCTGCGCCAAACAGATAGTGGGTTATTAAAGCAGGCATAAGACTCCTCGTAGTTTTTCAATATAAGAGTAGCCTAAAACAGCTTACAGGCGTTAAAATTTCTCCTTCGTGTTACAAGATTTAATGATACCTGGGAACTGACACATGGGTCTACTTGAAATTTTAATGCTGGGTGTGGCGCTTGCAACAGATGCGTTCTCTGTCACTATCTCTAACACCTTTGCCTTTGATGACCATAGGTTTTCTCGTCTTATGCGTATGCCGCTATTCTTTGGTCTCTTTCAGTTTGGCATGCCTCTTGCCGGTTATTTTGTTGGTGGCATTGCAGCAGAGTTGATTGAGAAGTACGCAGGTATTGTCTCGTTGGTTATTCTTGGTTTCATTGGTTCAAACATGCTATACAGCGGCTATAAGGCGCTCAAAGAAGATGCTTCTGAAGAAGATGAGAAAGAAGCTCAGCAAGGCGCTCAGCAAGGCGCTCAGCAAGGTGCTCAGCAAGGTGCTACAACACTCTCTTATGGCAAGCTAGTATTTCAAGCTGTTGCTACGGCAATTGATGCATTTGCTGTTGGTGTAAGTTTTAGGGCACATAGCGTAGACATTTTGGTTGCCTCGGCACTCTTTGGTATTATTACCGCCATCCTCTGCACTATTGCATTGTTCGTGGGTAAAAAACTCGGCTCGCTTTTGGGCGACCGCGCCGAGATGGTCGGTGGTGTGGTGCTTATCCTGATTGGACTAAAAGCCTTTTTTGGATAAAATTTGTTTGACCACATGGACTGAGTAGCAGGTAAGGAGGTAGCGTGAAGTTTATCCCAGATTGTCTGCGCCAGAAGCTGCATAAAACTTTTGGACCAAAAGACCCTGACGAGAAGATCACTCCACCAACTGCCACTTCTGTTACACGAACCTCATTTATCATCCTGGCTGTCTCAGCGGTTGCTGCGCCCGTAATAGCAACCGTAGCAAACGTTTTGAGTCCAGGAATTTCTTATGTTCAGCAGGAACTTCTCCCTCCCCAGCTTAATTCAAAAGTTCCGGGCTACGCTCGAGCGCTCATTCAACTTGCACAACGAGAAGGCTCTCTCAATCTGCTTTGCACCTCAAAAGAAGCGGTAAAGCCCCTGGTAGAAACATATTCAAGAATGTTTTCTCTGCCTGTTACGGTGGGTGAGGCAACAGAGGAAGAAATTCAAGAGTTTATTAAGCAAACATACGCTTCTGGTAAGAGCGCAGAGTCTGAAACTTCTGATACTAAATATGACACTGATTGGGGTTTTGAGAAACCCGATGTTATTTTTCTGGCAAGTGAAGCTCTCATGCAAAATTTTGAAGCTTCCGCATATTGTCAGCCATATGAAGTTTCTTCAACAGACCAGTACGTGCGTCCAGAGTTTTTTGACGCCATTGGACACTGGTATGCCTACGCTGCAGATCCATTGGTTTTACTTGTAAATCAAGAGCGACTCAATGAGAAAAAGATTCAGCGCCCACGCGAATGGACCGATCTTCTTACAGATGGCCTGCGTGGAAGGTATGTTATTCCTGACCCCACACTTACGTATGCGGGAAAGAAGTTTGAATCGCTCTTTTTAGGTCAGTATGGACTGGATAAAGGCGCTCAAATTATCCAAAGTCTATTTGAAAATGTTGACGCATTTTCTGAGAGCACCTATCAAGCTATTAGAGACACAGGATTTGGCAAGTATAGGGCTTGTGTTTGTCCGCTGAGCGCTGCGTATAGGGCAATTACTAAAGACGATTTTGATAATCTTTCAGTCATTCTGCCAGGTGTTTCTTATTTCTCTACGATAAGGTCATTTGTATGTCAGGGGTCAAAACATACGTATTCAGCGTATTTATGGCAGGAATTTATAACTAAACGAGACGCCGCTGAGCACATGGGAGAAATGGACTCGTTCTTCTCGCCAGTTATTGAGGGAACGCCAACTCCTTGGTATGCAAGCCGTTTAAATTTGACAGCAGTGAGCGAATCAATGCAGATAGCTCCTGCTCCCACCGATGCTGAAGGCAATCTCATCAAGCTTGAAGACGTCCATGCTGCATACAGTAAGTTGGTCAACGCATAACCTTTGCCACATCTTATGAGTTTGGATACAAAAAACGGCCCAGGTAAACTGAGCCGTTTTGCTGTATAGATGGAGTGGCGAGAAGACCGGGTTTCTCGCCAAGAAGCCCTGATGAAGAATTAGACGTAGAAGAGCATCTTGTTGTAGCTAGGAACTGGCCACCAGTCGTGTCCGCAGATGAGCTCCATGGAGTCAACGGCGCTGCGCAGGCGGGCCATGGCAGGAAGAACTTCATTGCAGTAGTATTCGCACTGCTCCTGAGGCTGATCTTTCATCTGGTGAGCTGTGGTATTGATCTCATCAAGGCTGTTGGTAGCTGCATAAATCTCGTCAATACCTGCGGTGAGCTTCTCAACAATCTCTGTTTCTGCAGCGCTCTTGATACCAATAGCCTGCTTAGCAGCAACTGAAGAGGCAACATCACTTGAGTAGGTAAAGAGTGCAGGCAGATACATGTGGCGCGTCATATACAGC
Organism: Atopobium sp.; assembly: GCA_015258715.1. Classification (GTDB taxonomy): domain Bacteria; phylum Actinomycetota; class Coriobacteriia; order Coriobacteriales; family Atopobiaceae; genus Lancefieldella. Next base: position 256,191 of record JABZHR010000001.1, on the reverse strand, counting down.
ATGGTACGAGCTTCAATGTTAAGAACCTTAGCGTACTGCTCTGCCTTTGCAACGTAGCGAGCCTGTGCTTCTGCCTGGGAAAGAACACCGTAGCGCTCAAAGAGCTCAATGTTCTCTGGAGCAACCATTGCAGGAAGTGCCTCAGGGGTGGTGCGGAGGTTTGGAAGACCGCGCTCCTCGGCAAGTTTCTCCCAATCGCCTGAGTAGCCATTGCCTTCAAAGAGGATGCGCTCGTGAGCCTTAAAGGTGTCAATAACCCAGCTCAAAGCTTCCTTGGTAAAGTTCTCCTCAGAAGCGTCTTCAAGATCGTTTGCAAAGCGGTCACACTGCTCGGCAACAATGGTGTTCAAAATGACGTTAGGATCAGAGAGGTTCTGCTGGCTGCCGCACATACGGAACTCAAATTTGTTACCAGTAAACGCAAAGGGGCTGGTACGGTTTCTGTCTGTGTTGTCCCTAAGAACTGCAGGAAGTGTTGGTACGCCCAGATCCATGCGAGTGCGCTTTGCACCGTGAACATCGGAGCCAGTAATAAGATCATCAACAATTACAGAAAGCGCGGCGCCTAGGAAGACGGAAACAATTGCAGGTGGAGCCTCATTTGCGCCAAGGCGGTGATCGTTTCCAGCAGATGCAACCGACATGCGCAGAAGGTCTGCATGAGAGTCAACTGCGGCAACGAGGCACGCAAGGAAGACCAGGAAGCGGAGGTTCTCGCCAGGCTTATCGCCAGGCTCAAGCAGGTTCTCGTTGTCTGCGGAGAGTGACCAGTTGTCGTGCTTACCAGAGCCATTGACGTACTCAAAGGGCTTCTCGTGCTCAAGGCAGGCAAGGCCGTGGTGAGGAGCAAGAAGCTTAAGCTTCTCCATGGTTAGAAGGTTGTTGTCAATAGCAAGAGCGCCCTGCTCAAAGACAGGTGCAAGCTCATGCTGGCAAGGAGCAACCTCATTATGCTTTGTCTTTGCAGGGATGCCCAGCTTCCAGAGCTCGTCATCAAGCTCTTTCATGAAGTTGTTGACGGTTGGGCGAATAGCGCCAAAGTAGTGCTCGTCAAGTTCCTGACCCTTGCTTGGTTCGCAACCAAAGAGGGTGCGACCACACAGAATAAGGTCAGGACGTTGCTCAAAGTCTTCCTCTTTGATAAGGAAGTACTCCTGCTCAGGGCCAATGTTTGTAACAACGCGAGAAGGCTCTTGTCCAAAGAGTGCAAGAACACGCTTGGCCTGCTTCTCTAGGGCAACCTGGGAACGAAGCAGAGGAGTGCGCTTATCCAGCGCTTCTCCCGTGTATGAAATAAATGCAGTTGGAATGCAGAGAACCTCGTCTTTGATGAAGGTTGGACTTGCAGGATCCCAAACCGTGTAACCACGAGCCTCAAACGTGGCTCGAAGACCACCAGAAGGGAAGCTTGATGCGTCAGGCTCGCCCTGTACCAGCTCTTTTCCCGAGAAGGACATCAAAATGGTGCCGTTTCCCTGAGGAGTCATAAAGCTGTCATGCTTCTCGGAAGTAATACCTGTGAGAGGCTGGAACCAGTGTGTAAAGTGAGTAGCACCTTTTTCAAGTGCCCACTCTTTCATGGCATGCGCAACCTCGTTTGCAATGTCGAGGTCAAGCGGCTTGCCGTCCTGGATGACACTACGAAGTTTCTTGTACGTTGGCCTTGGCAGACGTTCTTGCATATCTGCGTCGGTAAAGAGAAGTGAGCCAAATTCCTGAGAAACTTTGTCGTGAGCCACAGCCCCTCCTTGTGGGTAAATGCTGGCAGTTTGTCTGTTTTCTCGCGTGCTGGGCACGTTATGTTGGTTGTTATTTTCGCACGTTTGGCAGAGTCAGAGTGGCGAGGATGCAAACAGAAACATAACGATTACAAAAAATTTTGGCCGCTGCCCAAATGAGATGTGGGCTTTGTTTCCATGGGCTCTGGCGCGCATAAGCAGAGGAAGTCTTAGTACAATAGAGGCACACAAACTAAGAGGAGCAGGTATGTCTGATACTACTATGCCAGTTGATATTACAGACCAAAACGACGCTGCATCAGCTAAAGAAGATGCAGCTAAACCACGCAGAACTATTGCTGTTATCGACGGAAACTCGCTCATGCATCGAGCGTTCCATGCAATCCGTCAGCCTATGGCAGCACCAGATGGAACACCAACTGGAGCGCTGTTTGGCTTCTTCAACATGTTTATCAAACTTGTTGAGTCCTTCTCGCCTGACGGCGTGATTTGCGCCTTTGATAAGGGTAAACCCCAGGTTCGCATTGATATGTTGCCTCAGTACAAGGCTCAGCGTCCCCTTATGGACCCTGCTTTGCACGCGCAGTTTCCTGTAGTCAAAGAGTTGCTCAAAACGCTGGATGTTCCTGTCTGTCAGCTTGAAGGCTGGGAGGGCGATGACATCTTGGGTACCCTTGCCCGCCGTGGTGAGGCTGAGGGTTACCAGATGCTACTTTTCACGGGTGACCGCGATATGTACCAGCTTTCCACAGAAAACGTCAAGATTGTTTCTACGCGCAAAGGCGTCTCTGACGTTTCAATTATGACGCCAGAGACTGTGGCAGATCTCTACGCTGGCATTACGCCAGAGCTTGTTCCAGATTTTTATGGCCTCAAGGGAGACTCTTCCGATAACATTCCAGGCGTTCCTGGAATTGGCCCTAAGAAAGCTGCTGCTCTGATTGTTGAGTATGGCTCGCTTGACGAGGTTATTGCCCATGCTGACGAGGTCAAGGGTAAGGTGGGAGAAAACCTTCGCGCCCATATTGATGACGCGCTGCTTTCTCGTAAGGTGGCAACTATTCGCACTGATGCGCCGCTTGATATCAACCTGGACGACGCTCAGTTCCCAACATTTGATCCAAATGACGTGGTCAAGGCTTTCTCGGCTTTGGGCTTTACGGGTATGACCTCAAGGCTTGCTCGTATGGCTGGTGGGTCTGCCGCTAGTGCAGTTGCACAAACCGCCTCTGCTACACCTGCGCTTCCTATTCCGTCAGAGTATTTGCAGGCAGGAGACGCATCTGCTGCTCTGACCGCTGCTCTTGAGAACCAGGAATGGATTGGCGTTGCCCAGGATTCTGCGGCGGACGCTGGAGCGCTCTTTAGCCTTTCTCGCACACTTTGGGTGTCTACAGAAAAGGCACTCCTCAAATTTGAGGGAGAAAATGCAACCGCTGCACTCTTGCGTATTTTGCGAGAAGCCCGTGTTGCTGCAGACGATGTCAAGGCGCTGTTACACGAAGTAAGTCCTGTTGATTCGTCCGAGCCACAGAAACTGGATATTGAAACCATTGATTCTGACCGAATCTTTGATACGGGCGTTGCCGCGTATCTGCTTGAGTCTGATCGTTCAAGTTTTGATAGTAATGGCTTGGTTGAACTGTACTTTGGCTCTGAGCTTCCTGAGCCTACAGATGAGATTCCTGCAGCAGCACTAAGAGCAGTAGCTGCAAGAAATCTTGTGCCTGTACTGACTAAAAAGCTTGAAGATGACGGTTCTTTGGAGCTCTTTACTTCGCTTGAGATGCAGCTTCTACCGGTACTTGCTGCAATGGAGCGTCGTGGTCTCTACGTTGATCCTCAAAAACTTGCTCAGCAGTCTGCCCAGCTAGCGGAAGACATTGCGCAGCGCGTGGCAAGCATTCACCAGACAGCAGGCGAGGATTTTAACTTGGATTCTCCAAGCCAGCTTTCACATATCCTGTTTGACGTGCTCAAGCTTCCAACTTATGGCCTCAAAAAGACGCGCACCGGGTTCTACTCCACCAACGCAAAGGTGCTTGGAGACCTGGCGCAGGAGTACCAGATTGTTGCTGACGTCCTTGAGTATCGTGAGCGTGCCAAGATTAAGTCAACTTATCTCGATGCGCTTCCTTCGCTTATTCGTGGCGATAAGCGCATCCACACCACGTTCAATCAGACTGTTGCTGCAACAGGTAGGCTTTCCAGCTCTGATCCAAACCTGCAGAACATTCCTACCCGCTCTGAGCTGGGACATCGTGTCCGCACTGCCTTTACCGTTCCCGAGGGCAGCGTTTTTCTCGCCTGCGACTACTCCCAGATTGAGCTGCGCTTGCTGGCACATCTTTCAGCCGACGAGCACCTGGTAGCAGCATTTAACTCTGGTGCCGATTTCCACGCCGCAACTGCCGCTCGTGTCTTTGGCGTGCCTGTTGAAGAGGTCACCCCAGCACTTCGTAGTCGCGCTAAGGCAGTTAACTTTGGCATTGTCTATGGTCAGCAGGCCTTTGGTTTGGCAACGTCTCTGAAGATTTCCCGCAAGGAAGCGCAAGAGATGATTGACCGCTACTTTGACGCATATCCTGGCGTTCGCGCCTATCTGGATGACTCTGTTCGCACTGCTCACGAGTGTGGTTATGCGGTTACCATGTACGGCCGTAAGCGCCACATTAGAGAGTTTAACCAGTCAAATCGTCAGCTAATTGCCTTTGGCGAGCGCACTGCTATGAATCACCCTATGCAGGGAAGTGCTGCCGATATTATCAAAATTGCAATGATTAATGTCGAGAAACGCCTGCGTGATGAAGGTCTTGCATCAAAGCTGATTCTTCAGATTCACGACGAACTTGACTTGGAAGTTCCAGAGTCAGAGATTGAGACAGTTTCTAAACTGGTAAAAGAGACCATGGAAGACGTTGTTACCCTGCGTGTTCCTCTTATTGCCGATGTCAGCTATGGTTCCAATTGGGCCGAGGCAAAGTAGGCACATTCAACGCACGTTCTAGAGGAGTTTTGGTATGGAGGCTGCAACCTCATATATGCACGTCACAGTCTATACAGACGGTGCGTCTCGAGGAAACCCTGGTCCTGGTGGCTACGGGGCCGTGCTTCTATACACCGATCCCTCCGGCCAGCAGCATACAAAAGAGTTCAGTCAGGGTTATAAAACCACTACGAATAACCGTATGGAGCTCCTTGGCGTCATTGTTGCACTTGAGGCCCTTAAGCGTCCTTGTCAGGTAGAGCTCTATTCCGATTCCAAGTACGTGGTTGACGCGTTTAATCAAAAATGGGTTTCGGGATGGATTAGAAAAGGCTGGAAAACGGCTTCTAAAGAGCCGGTCAAAAACGTAGACCTTTGGAAGCGCCTGCTTGCTGCCATGGAAGACCATGAGGTGAGCTTTAAGTGGGTCAAAGGCCACGCAGGTCATCCACTTAACGAGCGCTGCGATCAGCTGGCAACTGAGGCGGCAGACGGCTCCAATCTCCTTGACGACCAAGGCTTCTTCGCAGATCAGCCATTGCTGTAACCCCAGACGCGTAGGGCGAGAAGCCCTTCTCGCCCTACGTACTTTCTACAAGAAAACAGCCGCCTGAGTGGGCGGCTGTTCTTAGTTGCATGAGACGATTAACTGTTAGTAACCGAATACGGCATAGCCAACAAGGCCTGGTCCCGTATGGACAACAAGATCCGAGCCAGCCTCAACATACCTAAAGTCGGTGACATTAGGGATTGCTTCTTTAATCATGGCTTCCATTTCGGAATAAATGATATTAGGCGCAGAGCAACAAATTCCCACATGAACATGGTCAAATTGCTGAGCAAATACCGATCCTAGGGCAATTTGTCCTGCAAGAGATTTCTGCCAACCACGAGTCTTCTTGGCAATAACGTACTTTCCGTTTTCATCGCAGGTAAGAACAGGTTTGATGTTCAACATAGAACCAATGCGATAAATTGCCTCAGAAATGCGGCCACCCTTACGTAGATACTCAAGGCTTGGAACGGAGAAGTATACGCGCGTGTTAAGGGAAGCCTGATCAAGCTTGGCGCCAATCTCCTCAAGAGAAAGACCCTGATCAATAAGACGTTGAGCCTCAATAACAATAAGGCCAGAAGCAATACCAATGTTTTTGGTATCAACAACATAAATAGGGAAGTCTGTAATGGACTCTGCAATCATGCGAGCAGTATCGCAGGTAGCGGAAAGTCCAGAAGAGATAGCAACGTAAACAGCACCCTCGTACCCTGCTGCTTTTGCATCATCAAAAGCAGCTTTAATTCCTTCAGGAGAAGGAAGTGAAGTCTTAGGAACTTCTTCTTCAAAGCGAGCAACCAGCTCAGCTGGCGTGATGGTAATACCAGACTCATAGGAAAAGCCATCAGAATAGTTAATGCGAAGTGGGGTGATACGAATATTGTGTTCAGCAACAAAATCAGGTGGGACATTAGTTCCTGAGTCTGTGATGATGGCAATTCGCTTAGTGTCCATTATCCGCTCCAAATATATACGTGCTACAAGTAGCTAAACGTTGACTTTCTATTACCCACATTTTACATAGAGATATACCCCGTTTTCTTGAGATATGACAAGTTGCCCTCAACGGTAGGTAGACGGTACACTAGGCATATAAATCGAGAAAAACTTTCATAGCTAACGGTCAATACCATTTAGATAAAGAGAGAACGGCAGATAATGTCTAGTATTTATAGAGAGCCCGCAGTTGTAAGAAGAATTAGTCAGCGCTCTTCTCTAAAGAAAATCACCTCTAACAGCACTATTGCGGCAGCAGTCATGGTACTTGCGGCTCTTATTGCGCTTGTAGTTGCCAACTCACCTGCTCATGAGGTGGTTCGAGAAATTCTTGAAGTACAAATGAGTTTCTCGCTTGGAATGATTCATGCACATATGGCTCTAGAAACCTTTGTGAATGACTTCCTTATGGCAATCTTCTTCTTGCTGGTGGGTATTGAGCTTAAGTATGAAGTAACTGTTGGCCAGCTTAGAAAGCCAAGACAGGCAATGCTTCCTATGCTTGCTGCTGTCGGCGGTGTCGCAGTTCCTGCCCTCATTTATTTGGCACTCAATGCAAGCACTGCTCCTCATGGATGGGCAACGCCAATTGCAACCGATATTGCGTTTGCGCTGGGTGTCATGTCGCTGTTGGGCAACAGAATTAGTCCGCAAACAAAGGTCTTTTTCCAAACACTTGCAATTGCTGATGATATCCTGGCTATTGTGGTCATTGCACTTTTCTATGGTCACACGCCAGATATTGCCTGGTTAGCAGCTTCTCTTGGCGTTCTTGTTATTTTGTGGGGAATGAATCGCCTAAAGATTTATTCTTCTGGTCCTTATTTGCTTGTTGGTTTGGTTCTCTGGGTCTGCATGTACCACTCGGGAATTCATGCAACCCTTGCAGGCGTTCTTCTTGCCTTTTTCTTGCCATCTCACTCTGATGTTCGCTTGAGCAAGCTGGGAAGCTGGCTTTCAAGACGCGCTCGTGAGCTTGACGATCACTACGATGACGAGCATCACGTTTTGGGTCAGCATGACTTTACACATGGCGCTAACTCCATCGAGCAGGTCATGCACCACGTAACTCCACCGCTTCAGCGTGTTGAGCACTACATTTCTGTCTTCGTAAACTTTGTTGTTCTGCCTATTTTTGCCTTTGTAAATGCACAGATTACGTTGGTGGGGGCAGATTTCGTTGCTCTATTGAGCAGCTCTATTGCACATGGTGTTTTCTTTGGTGCTGTTCTTGGAAAGCCACTGGGAATTATTTTTGTAACGCTGTTGCTGGTCAAATGTAAGATTTGCAAGCTTCCTGCAAAAGTTGATTGGATTCAGATTACTGCCGTAGGTCTTATGGGCGGCCTTGGCTTTACCATGTCAATTCTTATCTCTAATCTTGCATTCCCTGATGCAGGAGAGATTCTTGCAGCTAAGGTAGCTGTTCTCGCCGCATCGTTTGCTTCTGCAATCTTGGGCCTACTCTTTGTACACCTCGCAGAGTTCTATAAGCACCAAAGGCAGAACAATATAAAGGAAGATTAAGACTACTCGACCGTGCCGTAGGTAAAGCCCCAACCATGCGCCGTAACAATTGAGTTAATCTGATCACAGAGTCGAGCGCGGACATAGGTACCCGACGGAATTAGCTCAATAACTTCTTGCAAATCCTCTTCAAGATCATCTACTTCAGCTTGAATCAGCACGTCAACCTTAGTAACTGTGCCTGAAGGTTTGCGCTTATAAAGGTTGTCAACAAGGTGCTGGAGCTCGCCATATGCCTCCGAGCGCATGCCAGGCTGTGCAGAATTTGCCATGATTCTCCTTGTCGCGTCGATTTTCAAATCACCTATACTTTGTATCACGCAGAGACCGAAAAGGGGAGTGTCATGTTTGAGCTAGTTTCTCGCGAGCTGTTCCAGCCAAAATCAACCTCTGAGCAAAACGCTTATCAGAAGATGAGCGACGCTGAGCTTAATCAGACTCTTGAGCTTATTGGACAAGAAGCTCGTGCACTTGGCGAGAAAAACCTCAAGCTTGATATGGCTCGCGGAAAGCCAAGCCCTGCACAGACGGCGCTGTCTAAGCCTATGCTTGATGAGTTGAACTCCACTTCTGACCTGACTGATGGCGGTTCTTTTGCAGACAACTACGGAGACCCCTGGGGCCTTCCTTCTGCGCGAGCCTTTGCCGCGGAGCTCACAGGTGTACCTGCTGATCAGGTCATTGTAAATGGCTCCTCAAGCCTTAACCTTATGCACGACATTATTTCTCATGCCGTAACCCACGGTCTTTCTGGTCAGCCTTCTTGGGCAGAGCAAATGGCGGCTGCAAAGGCTCAGAGTACCACGCTCAAGTTCCTGTGTCCTGCTCCCGGTTATGACCGTCATTTTGCTATTACACAGCATTATGGTTTTGAAAACGTTGCAGTCCCTATGACCGATGACGGCCCTAATATGGACGTGGTCAAGGAGCTTGTTGAAAACGACAGTTCTGTTAAGGGAATTTGGTGCGTTCCACGTTTTGCCAACCCAACTGGCATTACCTATTCAGATGAGGTAGTCCGTGCGTTTGCAAACCTTAAACCTGCGGCGCCTGACTTTAGAATCTTCTGGGATAACGCCTATGCAATTCACGCCTTTGTACCAGAATCTGAGGCCCCTCAGCTCTTAAATATCTTTGATGCGCTTTCAGAGGTTGCTGCAGGTGGCGCTCAAAAGAACCTGGTAATTGCTTTTGCCTCAACGGCAAAGGTAACCTTCCCAAGCTCGGGCATGGCCTGGGTTGCTGCAAGTCCTGCAGACATTAAAGAGATTCAGAGCGCTTTCAAGGTTGCTCGTGTTTCTCCCGAGAAGATCTCTCAGCTGGCGCATGTACGTTTCCTCAAAGATGCGCACGGCATTGAAGCTCATATGCAAAAGCATGCTGAGCTGCTCCGACCACGTTTTGAACTAGTTGAACGCAAATTGCAGGAGGGTCTGGGAGATTTAGACATTGCAACCTGGTCTCGTCCTAAGGGCGGCTACTTTGTCTCGTTTGACGGTCCTGTTGGGTCTGCGCGCGCAATTGTTTCTCGCGCCAATGAACTGGGCGTTACCATGACACCTGCAGGTGCTACGTGGCCAAGTGGCAAGGACCCCTTTGATACTAATATCAGAATTGCTCCAAGTTACCCAACGCTGGAAGAGCTTGATGCAGCGCTTGATGTCTTTATTGTTGCTGTTAAACAAGTAAGTGCTCGACTTGCAAAAGTTGATCGTGGCCAGAGCGTCTGGGGATAGCTTGTGTAACTTTGGTATTTACTTTGAAAGTAGACCCATTCTGCCGTATCTTGATTAGTTATGTTTTAGAAAAAGCGATTGGATGTTGAATGCCAACTAATACTTCAAAGCCAGAACTTACACCAGAACAGAAGGCAGAAAAAGAGCTGGTTGCCATGGCAAACCAGACAGCAAAAAAGAAGGCAAAGGACCGCAAGCCCGACGAGGCTCCTAAAAAGCCAGGTCCTTCTACAGGCATGAAGATTGCTATTGGCGTATTCTCGCTCTTTATTGCTATTTCTATGATGCTGCCTTCTCTTGCCAGCATTTTCTCTAACTCGCAAAAGCAGCATCAGACTCAGCAAAATTCTCCTGAGGCTATTAACCAGGTCTATCAGAAGCAAGCAGAAGAAAAAGAGTCTGCTATTCAGTCCAATCCAGATAATCTACCAGCACATCTTGATTTGGCTCGTACCTATTTAGGTTGGGGAATGGCGCTTAAGAGTTCTTCTCAAGATGACTCTGTTCAGAAGCAGTCTTTGCAGCTGATTAACAAAGCAATTGCTGAGTACGATACGTATCTTGCTTCAAATGATTCTGATGAAGTCCGTGTTGATAGGGCAATTGCACAGTTCTACGCAGGAGATCAAACAGGTGCTGTTGAGGCACTTAAGGCAGTAACGGATCGCTCTCCAGACTATGCTAACGGTTGGCTTAATTTGGGAATGATGTATCGTGTTACTGATCAAGTAGATCTTGCAAAAGAGGCACTGCAGAAGGCAATTGAAAAGGATTCCGATAATAGCGCCGGTGTGAGGGATAATGCACAGAAAGTTCTTGATGCATTAAACGGAAACACCTCTACCTCTTCAAATAACACCAAGTAAGGAGGAGTTATGGCACTAGAGATAAGCTCTGAAATTACAGATACAAAGACCATTATTCGCATTGAGGGCGAGGTAGACGTATCAAACGCCTCCGAGCTTCGTGATGCTTTGGATACTGCGCTCGCCGATGGAGCAAAAGAAGTTGAAGCTGATTTTGCTGAGGTAGCTTATATTGATTCGACGGGCATTGGCGTTTTAGTGGGTGCCGCACATCGAGCACAAGAGAGCGGTTCTGTGCTTGTTGTTGCAAACCCTCAGAAAAACGTGGAGCGTGTCTTTACGCTTCTTGGGGTTGATAAAGACCTTAACGTTCGCAAGTAGGTTTAGTAACTTGCAAGCTCTTTGATGCAACTGTTCAAAGAGCTTGTTTATGTTTGTTCCAGAAAGGTATCGCTTGTGTTTGGCATTGGAGAAACAGAGCTCGTACTAATTCTGCTCTTTGCATTTTTAGTATTTGGTCCTGATAAATTACCTGGTATGGGCCGCACGCTTGGCCGTGCTCTCAGACAGTTCCAGAACGCTCAAGAAGGCTTTAATAAAGTTGTCCGTGCAGACTTACTTGATCCTGCAGCGGATGCACTTCACGAGAAACCCAAGCGCTCCGAGCAGCTCAAAAATGCTGCATCTGATGCTGACCGCGAGGATATAGATCACCAGGAGACCTTTGCTGAGCGTCGTGCTCGTCTCAAGGAAGAGCGTGAGGCAGCTGAGAAGGCTGCTGCTGAGGCAGCTGAACAGAGCAAGCAGGCTGAGCAGACCCAGGAGGCCGAGCAGACAGAGGCCGCTTCTGCTGACGAGGCTCCTGCAACTGCACCACAAGCCACCTCTTCTGTTGCTTTCTCCGATGATTCCACAGAGGTAACTGAGCACGTGGCACCTCAGGCAGCAGAAGAAACTCCTGCTGCCGCTCCATCTGCAAAAGACCTCTATAACCTTGGATCTGCACGTTCTTCTCGCTCTATAGCAGAAGACAAGAAAGAAGAAGTTGCTGGAGAGGAGGGAGAAAGCCAGGACGCATAAGTCCAGCTTTCGCGTGTAATGCCTATTACTCCAGCTCGTATGCCACTTTTTGATCACCTGGGAGAACTCCGTCGTCGTGTGACCATTGTGGTGGTATCGCTTTTTGTTACTGCAATCATTATTTATTTTGCTACACCTGCACTGATTGAAATTTTGATTGACCCTATCAGGGAGTTTTTAACCGACGGTAAGCTTACGGTTATCTCCGTTCTTGGTGGTTTTAGTATCAGGTTTAAGGTGGCTTTCTTCTTCTCGGTGATTATTTGCACACCTATTATCATCTGGGAGATTATGGCGTTCTTCTTGCCTGCGCTTAACGCTAAAGAGCGCAAGTGGGTTGTTCCTACCGTAGCCGCTATGATTACCCTGTTCTTCTTGGGTATGCTGTTCTGCTACTTCATCATTTTGAACACCGCAATTGGTTGGATGATTGGCCAGTCGCAGGAGTTTGCAGGAACCATTAATGAGGCAAGCGATTACCTCAACATTATTATGATGTTTGAGATTGGCTTTGGTGTTGCGTTCCAGCTTCCGCTGGTTATCTTCTACCTGGCTATTCTTCACCTTGTTCCTTACAAGGATATGCGTGAGCAGTGGCGCTACGTTTACGTTGGACTGATGATTCTCTCTGCAGTTGTCACTCCTGACGCATCACCTGTCACCATGATTTTGATGTTTGCAGCTCTTATCCTGCTGTACGAAGTTGCTCTGGCTGTTGCTCGCTACGTCATTATTGCCCGCGATGGCAAAGCTGCTCTTAAGTGGAGTCGCGAGGACTATGAGCAGCATGAGCTGGACAAAATCTAGTAATTCCGCTTTTTAATTTGGAGAGTGTTGTTCTTTGATTCTAGTTGTTACCGAGAAAAACGACGCAGCGCAGCAGATTGCTCGCCTTCTGTCTGAATCGGGTAAGCCTGAGGCAGACAAGGTATACAACACTCCTGTTTATCGTTTTAGACGTGGCGGAGAAGATCATGTTGCCATTGGTCTTCGTGGCCATATTCTGCAGCCCGATTTTCCTTTAGCTCTCAAGTTTGACAAGGAAGAGGGCTGGTACGGAGAAACTGCAGAAGGGGAGCACCTTCCTGCAGACGTTCCAGATGGTCTTGAGCGTCCTCCTTACAAGGTTAAGCGTAAGCCTTTTATGGCAGACGGCGTGGACCTTAAGGGTTGGAAAATCCCTAGCTTGCCTTATTTGATTTGGGCTCCTGTAGATAAACAACCTGCAGAAAAAGAGATTATTCGGGCACTCAAGAATCTTGCTAAGAAGGCAGAGTCTGTCATTATCGGTACAGACTTTGACCGCGAAGGTGAGCTTATCGGTTCTGATGCGCTTGCTCAGGTTCTCTCGGTTAACTCTAACTTGGCAGTGTTCCGTGCTCGCTACTCTGCCTTTACCAAGACAGAGATTGAGACTGCCTTCAATAATCTGGTAGACCTTGATTACAACCTGGCTGCGGCGGGCGAGTCCAGACAGTATATCGACCTCATCTGGGGTGCTGTACTAACCCGTTATCTGACCACCGCACGCTTTGGTGGTTTGGGCAATACACGCTCTGCTGGTCGTGTTCAGACTCCTACGCTGGCACTTGTTGTTGAACGCGAGCGTGAGCGCCTGGCTTTTAAGCCAGAAGATTATTGGGTCATTTCTGGCGTTGCTGCCCCTGAAGATGATGCGGAAGCAACCTTTAAGATGGTTCACCAGACCGCAAGGTTCTGGGATCAGGCAGAAGCAGATGCAGCTTACGCAGTTGTTAAGGATCAAACACAGGCAACGGTTGTCGAGATTGAGTCTCGTAGCAGAAAGCAGCAGCCACCAGCTCCATTTAACACTACGTCGCTGCAGGCGGCTGCAGCTGCAGAGGGTATCTCGCCAGCTAGAACTATGCGTTTGGCAGAGTCTTTGTACATGGACGGCTTGATTTCATACCCACGTGTTGATAACACGGTCTATCCAAGTTCGCTTGACTTGAAGGATTGCGTCCGTACGTTGTCTGCGGTTCCTCAGTATGCTCCTACCTGCAAAAAGCTCTTGGGTCAGCCAAAGCTTCACGCAACGCGTGGCAAGCAGGAGTCTACCGACCACCCACCAATTTATCCAACAGCGGCAGCAAATCCAGATGCTTTGCAGCCCGCAGCTTGGAAGCTCTATAACCTGATTGCTCGAAGGTTCCTTGCAACTCTTATGGGCCCAGCTACTATGAGTGGCACCAAGATTACGCTTGATGTTGCAGGTCAGCCCTTTGTTGCAAATGGAACGGTCTTGGCTGAGCCAGGCTTTAGAGAGATTTATCCCTTTGGCCTTAAGAAAGACGATCAGATTCCTGATGTCGGCGAGGGAGAGATTGTCTCCATTCAGTCTTTGTCGCTTGATGCCAAGCAGACAGAGCCACCTGCTCGCTATAGCCAGGGCAAGCTCATTCAAGAGATGGAGAAGCGAGGCCTTGGTACAAAGTCTACGCGTGCTTCCATTATTGATACGCTCTACCAGCGTAAATATCTCAAGAATGATCCTGTTGAGCCAAGTCAGCTTGGTATGGCCATTGTTGATGCACTTTCGCAGTTTGCACCACACATTACCTCGCCTGATATGACGGCAGAGCTTGAGTCCGATATGACTAGCGTTGCTGAGGGCAAAGATACGCGTGATGGTGTTGTAACTCACTCAAGAGCGCTGCTTGCGGGCATGATTGATACGCTTATTGACCACAAAGAAGACCTGTCCGAGGCTATTGCTGATGCGGTCACTGCTGACGCAAAGGTGGGAACCTGCCCTAAGTGCGGCAAAGACTTGGTTGCTAAGAGCTCTCTGAAGACTCGTGGAAGCTTTGTAGGCTGCATGGGTTGGCCAGACTGCGATGTTACCTATCCACTGCCTCAGGGACGCGTTGAGCCGCTTGAGGGAGAGGCTGGCGTCTGCCCAGAGTGTGGTGCACCTCGCGTAAAGGTTCAGCCGTTTAGACAGCGTGCGTATGAGACTTGCATCAATCCAGCTTGCCCTACAAACGCAGAGCCAGACCTTATTGTGGGTGAGTGTCCAACCTGTAAGGCCAATGGTAAGCATGGTGACCTGGTAGCGCACAAGTCCGAGCGCACGGGTAAGCGTTTTATCCGCTGCACTAACTATGAGGAGTGCGAGACAAGCTATCCTCTACCAGCTCGTGGAAAGCTCGAGAAGACCGATGAGGTCTGCCCAGACTGCGGCGCACCTATGGTGGTTGTTACTACTCAGCGTGGTCCTTGGAAGCTCTGTCCAAACTACGATTGCCCTGGTAAAGAAAAGAAAACTGCCCCGCGTAGAGGCGCTCGTAAGAGTACTAAGAGCACCAAATCCACCAAGGCAGCAAAAAAGTAAACGTATGACGGTGCATCGAGAGGTGCACCGTTTTCGGAAGAACGAGCGTCCCTCTCCAACGCCCGCTCCATACGTATTTTTACCCATTTTTGAGCGCTTTTCATGTGGAAATACGTAAAACCTTTAGAATATTCATGGCGAGAAACACAATCTGCTTGTATCGTGAGATAGTTAAGAGGGAGGGAAGCATGAACAAAAGCACACGTACATCTCAAGGTTTGTTTATCACGCTTGAAGGCGTTGATGGCTGTGGTAAGTCAACACAAGCTTCTCTTCTGCGAGAAGACCTTGAAGCCCTTGGCTTTGACGTGGTCTTTGTTCGCGAGCCCGGTGGAACTGCTATTTCTGAGCAGATTAGAGGCGTGGTTCTTAACCCAGAAAATAATGCAATGTGTGATGAGTGTGAGTTGCTTCTCTACGAAGCAAGTCGTGCTCAGCTGGTAGGAGAGGTTATCCGCCCAGCTCTAGCTGCCGGCAAGATTGTCTTATGCGATCGTTTCTACGATTCCACCTATGCGTATCAAGCAGCTGGTCGCGGTCTTGATACAGATCTTGTACATCGTGCAAATCGTTTGGGAAGCTGTGGGGTTTCTCCTGATAGAACCCTTGTCTTTATGCTTGAACCAACAGTTGCTCATGCACGTGCTACGCAAAATGATGCCGATAGACTGGAAGCAGAAGGTGTTGCCTTCCAGGAGCGTGTTTTTGCTGGTTATAGGCAGCTGCTGCAAGATGAGCCAGAGCGCGTAAAAGCTGTTGACGCAGATGGCAGCATTGCTGAGGTCCGTGCACGTACCCGTCAGCTGTTAGCTGATCTTATTCCTGGTATTTGTGAGCTTGGTGAGTGATTCGTTTATGACTCAAGAGAGCACACATACTACGCAGGATGCCTATCCACTTCCTCAGGCATTAACGCGCCTTCAGGATCAACCTCAGGTTCAGAACTTGCTTGCACGTGCACTTCATGAGCACAAGCTTGGCCACGCCTATCTGTTTGTAGGAGCTCCTGGCTCGGGTAAAGGTCTTGCAGCTAAAGCTCTGGCACAGTGTGTACTTTGCGCTCAGGGCGGTGACGCTGCCTGTGACGACTGCATTCGTATTTCTCGCGGTACCCACCCTGACGTGCACGTGCTTACTCCGGCCTCCGCAAATGGCTATCTCATTGAGCAGATTCGCCAACTCATCGCAGACGTTAGTTTGGCGCCCATGCGCTCAGCTCATAAAATCTACGTGATTGATCGCGCCGATTTGCTCAGAGAAAACTCAGCAAATGCGCTGCTCAAAACCATTGAGGAGCCACCTGCAGACACCATCTTTATTCTGTCTGCTCGATCTTCTTCTGCGGTGCTTCCCACTATTGTTTCTCGCTGTCAGGTGGTTGCGTTTAGAACGCTTACTGATGCTGCAGCTAAGGCTGCCATTATGCGAGAGATTTCTGCCACGGAACAAGAAGCTCGTATTGCACTTGCAGCAACAGGAACTCCTGGTAGAGCTTTGGAGTTTTTGCAGTCTGCTACGCGCAAAAACATTCGTAGACAGCTTATTGATGTTTTTGGCAACCTACTTAGAAACGACTCGTGGGATGTACTTACTTCCGCAAAAGAGCTGATAGAAGCCGCAAAAATTCCTCTAGGTGACGTAAGACGTGCTCAAGAGGAGGCGCTTGCCCAAAACGAGGACTTTCTTACCAGCGCTGCGTTAAAGCAGGTTGAAGCTGCCAATAAGCGAGAACTCACAGCACGCGAACGTTCGGGTATCATAGAAATGTTGGCAATTCTGGAATCGCTTCTTCGCGACGTGCTTTTATGTTGCGAGGCAGTTGATGAAGAAATAGTAAATACGGATGCAGCAGGCATTATCGACCGCGTTGCATCTCAAACTCATACCCAGGGTGTTCTTGGGGCTTTAGCTGCTGTGCAAGAGGCTCAATACAACCTGGATCGCTCTGTTTCTCCCCAGCTAACCCTTGAGGTTATGCTGCTGCATATCAAGGAGGCACTTACATGCCCACCGTTGTCCCGGTGAAATTTGAATACGCCGCGCGCGACCTTTGGTTTGATCCAAAGGAGTCCGGCGTTCTTGAAGGTGACCACGTCATTTGTCAGACCGAGCGCGGTCTAGAGATTGGTCTTGCTGTTGCTGATCCTCGTGAGATTTCACAGGAAGAGTTTGAGTACAAGACAAACAAAGCCGAGCTCAAAGACGTTGTTCGTGTAGCAACTGAAGAAGACCTTGCTCGCGCAGAAGAGCTTGCCGCTAAGGGTGAGGCTGCGCTTCCTGTATTCAGGAAGTTTGCTGTTCAAGAAGAACTTGAGATGAAGCCTATTGGCGTCGAATACCTTTTTGATGGCGAGAAGGTCGTGTGTTACTTCTCGGCTGATGATCGCGTGGACTTTAGGCAGCTTGTGCGTGAGCTTTCTCATGAGCTTCATGAGCGCATTGATATGCGTCAGATTGGCGTTAGAGAAGAAGCAGCGGTCATTGGTGGCTACGGTCACTGCGGACAAGAGCTCTGCTGTAGAAGGTTTGGCCTTTCTTTTGAGCCAGTTTCTATTCGCATGGCAAAAGAGCAGGATTTGCCGCTGAACTCCACCAAGATTTCTGGCGCTTGTGGTCGCTTAATGTGCTGCTTGCGCTATGAGTTTGAAGCGTATCGTGACTTCAAAAACCGTGCCCCAAAGCGCAACGCTGTTATTGAGACTCCTTTGGGCATGGCAAAAATTGTTGAATACAACACGCCAAAAGAGGAGATTGCCCTTCGCCTAGAGAGCGGCAAGGTAGTACGCATTCCTCTTGCTGATATGGATGCCTCTCCTGCAGCACAGCAGAAGTCGGAAGACCTGGGTTGTTCTTGCAGGCCAGACAGCGTTTCTCGCGCTGCTCTTGAGCGTCTTGAATCTGTTGAGGTTCAGATGGCTCTGGCAGAGCTTGATAGAGCAAACGGCCTCATTGTTGATGAAGAGCCAGAGATTAACCCTGACCTCTTTGTTACTGAGGATCCAAGGCGCAAACGTGAGCGCTCCGAGCAGAACTCTGCAAATAGGCAGGATAACGCTAAGAACTCTGGTGCAAGAAACGCTCGAGAAGAGCAGGGAGCTCAAAGTTCTTCTCGCACCCGTCGTGTAAGAACCTCAAAGAATGCTCAGGTTAATCCTGGTTCCAGCACCTTTGACGCTGCAACGGATACGCTGCGTCGTACGCGCCGCCGTCACCATGCAACAGAAGAGGGCGCTGCAAATACTCAGGCTCCTCAGAAGAGCGAGCAGAGCACCGCTACTGCGCAGAAGCAACCACAGGGAAAGCGCTTTAGAAGGACGGATGCTCCTCAAGCGCCACAGAAAGCTGATGAGGCACAGGCTCCAGTCCGTGCAAAGAGGACTCGTCGTCCAGGCGATAGAGCAGGTATGAAGGCTCAGAGCGCTCCGCAGAGCGCTCCACAGAATACTTCTGGTTCTAACGGTGCTTCTAATGCTGCATCTAGAGACGCTCAGCCTCAAAATGCTGCACGTCGTAGGCATAGAAGAGCTGGACGCGATGATCGCGGACGCGGTTCAAAGGACAACGCGTAATGTATACGCTCAAGACTGAATATGCCTTTGACTCGGCGCATTTTCTTACCAACTACTATGGCAAGTGCGAGAATCTGCATGGGCATCGCTGGCATGTGACTGCGTGCATTTCAACTGCAGAGCTTGGTGAGTCCGGTACAGAAAAAGATATGGTTATGGACTTTGGCGTCTTTAAGCGCAAGGTCCGTGCGCTGTGCGATTCCCTTGATCACACGTTTTTGATTGAAGAAGGTTCTCTTTCTGAAAAGACACTGAGTTGTCTCAAAGAAGAGGGTTTCTCGCTCACTATTTTGCCGTTCAGAACAACAGCAGAAAATCTGGCTAAGTATCTGTTTGAGCAACTTGAAGCGGAAGGTTTGCCTGTCTCTTCTGTTGAGGTTGATGAGACGCCTAACAATTGCGCCATTTATTCAAAAAATATGAAGTAACCTGTTGTTTTTTAAAGCTTGCGTGAGCAACATAACCTCGATGGGTATACTCTACGTATGTAGAGGTTTTATCTTTTGGCGAGGTGGAATTTCATGGCTCACGGAGCATTGCGGGGTGTCAATTTAACTGGTTGGCTTACGCTTGAACCGTGGGTAACTCCTGAGCCGTTTGCACGCACAGGCTGCGTTGATGAGGCTCAGCTCATTAAAGCACTGGGCGTTGAGGACTACCACAATCTTGTTAAAGCGCATCGTTCTTCATTTATTCAGAGTTCTGACTTTGTCAGCATTGCCGCTCGTGGTTTTAATGCGGTAAGAATTTCTGTGCCTTGGTACGTTTTTGATGAAGAAGCCGCAGGTACTCCATATGTTAGCTGCATTACCGAGCTTGATAGAGCTCTTGAATGGGCAGAAGAGCTTGGTCTGCACGTTATTTTTGTTCTAGCAGTAAATCCAGGGTTGCCTGATGGCTTAAATGACCAGCCAGGTGGCGCTCCACGCACCAGAATTTCTGGGGAGAAGTCGCTTTCTATTCTGCATAAGCTTGCCCTTCACTACGCGCACCGCAGTGGTTTTTATGGCATCGAAGTAGCCGATGAGGTTAAGCCTCGCGTGCGCAAGGGTTTTAAGCTCACTGACGGTATTCCTGGCCACTCGCTCAGAAACTATTATCGCCGTGCGTATGAGACCATTAGATCTGTGGCGGGAGAAGAGCCTGTGGTCATTCTTCCAGATGGTGGATGGCCTCAGGGATTTAGGCGTTTTATGAGCCAGCAGGCTTATCAAAACGTTTGGCTTGACGCTCATCTTGATAAACCTTGTGAGGGAATTGATTGCTCAGGTCCTCGTGGCGTTCAGCAGCTGATTGACAAAAACGAAGCGTATTTGAAGACGTCTGCCTCTGGTGGTCTGCCAGTCATGGTGGGCAAGTGGTCGGCGTCACTGCCTAGCATTGACGGTGCTATGACGGCAGAAGGAAGAATTGCACTTGAGCGCATTTATACTTCAGGCCAGCTCAAAGTGTACAATACGTGTCCTGCATGGTTCTTTCAGACCTGGAAGACCTCTGCATTTTTGGCTGCATGGGACGCACGCGTTGCGCTTGCAACGTTTGAGAGGGGAATGCTCGAGTAATGACAGAATCTACTCTTTTAGCAGGTAAACTGTCTATTGTGGGCACGCCTATTGGAAACCTTTCGGACGCGTCACCGCGCGTTAAAGAAACGCTTGCAACAGCAGATGTCATTTTATGTGAGGACACGCGCGTGACCTCAAAGCTCCTCTCGGCATTTGACATTCATGTGCCACTGCAGCGCTGTGATCAAAATATTATTGAGTCGCAAATTGAGCCAACGCTTGAGAGGCTTCGTGCGGGTCAGCGTGTTGCGTTTGTGTCAGATGCCGGCATGCCAGGCATCTCTGACCCAGGTCAGCATTTGGTTGATGCGGCGCTTTCAGAAGGCCTTGCTACGGAGGTTATTCCGGGCCCTTCTGCGGTGACCTGCGCACTCGTGGCATCGGGCCTAGCAAGTGATCATTTCTTCTTTGAAGGATTCTTGCCTAGAAAGCACGGACAGATTGTTCAGCGCTTGCAGCAGTTGGCGTCAATTCCTGGCACTATTGTGCTGTATGAGTCTCCGTTTAGGGTACTTGCAACGGTTGAGGCCATAGCCGAGGTGTTTCCAACTAGGCAGGTGGCTCTTGTCAGAGAGCTCACTAAGCTGCACGAAGAAGTGGTGCGCGACGTGGCTCCTTGCCTTGTTGAGACACTTGCTGCAAAAGAGAACCTTAAAGGCGAGTGTGTTCTGGTCATTGCAGCTCCCACAGAAGAAGAGCTTGCCTCTGCATCATTGCAGGCAGAAGGAGAATCTCAGCTCTCGCTTGAAGATGCAATAGAGGCTGGTCTTGCTGCTGGTACGAGAAAATCAGCCCTGGCCAAGGAGCTTGCTCAGAAGTTTGGCATTGCGCGTGACGAGGCATACCAGGCAATTCTTGCTCACGAGGCATAATCACCATACCAACACAAAGAACGCCCAGCATTTGCTCTATACTGGATAAGTTATTGCAACTTACACAAAGGGAGTCATTATGCCCGAGGCCAAGCCGTCATATTTTATTACCACCCCAATTTATTACGTCAACGCAAAGCCACACCTAGGAACTGCGTACTGCACCCTGCTTTGCGATATCCAGGCTCGCTTTAGACGCGCTGCCGGCTACGACGTTTTCTTCCTCACCGGTATGGACGAGCATGGCGAGAAGGTCGCTCTTGCTGCAGCTGATCACGGTTTATCTCCACAAGCATGGTGTGACTCGCAGGTTCCTTTCTTCAAGGGACTCTACGAAGAGCTCAACATTTCATACGACGACTTCATCCGTACTACCGATGAGCGCCACGTAAAAGCTGTCCAGTATCTGTGGGAGCGCATGCGTGAGGCTGGCTTCATCTACAAGGGATCTTACGATGGTTGGTATTGCATCCACGAGGAGACCTTCTTCACCGAGACTCAGGTAGAGAAAGCAGACGAAGAGGCTGGTTGCAAGGGTGCACATCTCTGCCCAGATTGCCATCGTGAGCTTGAGCGCGTCTCTGAGGAGTCTTGGTTCTTCAAGCTTTCTGCATTCCAGGACAAGCTGCTTGAGCTCTATACTGAGCACCCAGATTTCATTGAGCCAGACTTCCGTGCAAACGAGGTCCGCAGCTTTGTTGAGTCTGGTCTTCAGGATATTTCTGTATCTCGTACCAGCTTTGACTGGGGCGTTCCTGTTCCTTTTGATGAGTCTCACGTAACCTACGTCTGGTTTGACGCTCTTCTCAACTACTACACGGCTGTTGGCTATGGCGATGACAGTCCAGAGGCTGCTGCTATGAGAAAGCGCTTCTGGCCAGCTCAGATGCACGTTGTCGGCAAGGACATCATCCGCTTCCACTGCGTCATTTGGCCTGCAATGCTTATGGCTCTTGGTGAGGCTGTTCCTGAGCACATCTTTGCTCACGGCTTCTTAAACGTTCGCAACTCTGAGACCGGCGTTGTTGAGAAGATGAGTAAATCTCGCGGAAACGCCATTGCACCTAAGGACGTTTTGGACCTGCTGGGTGTTGAGGGCTACCGCTACTACTTCATGACCGACGTCACCCCTGGTGAGGACTCGGGCATTTCCTTCGAGCGCATGGAGCAGGTCTATAACGCTGACCTGGCAAATAGCTGGGGTAACTTGGTTTCTCGCGCTCTTAACATGAGCGATAAATACTTTGAGGGCGTCACTCCAACTTTTGATGGATCTTCTGTTGCTGCAGACCATCCTCTGCGCAAGCTGGCTGAGGGCATCTATGACCGCTACGCCGCGTGCATGGAGAAGATGGACTACGTGGGCGCTAAGAACATCATCATGGAGCTTGTTCACGCAGCTAACCACTACATTGAGGACGCTGCTCCTTGGACGGTGGCAAAAGACCTCGAGCGCGCATCAGAGCTTGCAGAGATTATTTATACGCTGCTTGAGTCTATCCGCATCTGCGCACATCTCTTTATGCCATTCATGCCTACTACGTCCGCAGAGGTTCTGCGCCGTATGAGCCTTGACGAGGCAGAGATCACCTCTACCGATACTCGCAGCGAGTGCGTATGGGGCAAGCTTCAGGGCGGCCTGGCTGTCTCTAAGGGAGACGCTCTGTTCCCACGTCTTGCAAGCAAGTAATCGTGTCGGAGCACGCATTGCATCAGACATCGTGGCTTGCTAATCAGCGTGCCACTAAAGAAACGCTGGAACGTTTTGGCCTTGCCACCAAATACAGGCTAGGCCAAAACTTCCTGGTGCAAGATCATGTTATCGAGAAGATTGTTCAGCTTGCAGAGGTTCAGCCTACCGATGTGATTGTTGAGGTTGGGCCCGGTTTGGGTACCCTTACGGTGGCCTTGCTTGACCGCGCCTGCGCGGTTTGCTCACTTGAGGCAGACTCTGAACTGGAGCAAGTCTTAGCGGTAACCTGCAAAGAGCCTCATCCAGACTCGTTTGCGCTGGTTATGGGAGATGCTCTGGCAATCACGCCGCAGAAGCTTGCTGATGCCTACGGTACGCTTCCGGCTGTTGCTCAGAGCGCGGTTCCAGTTGCTTCGATGCCAACAAAGTTTGTATCCAACCTGCCGTATCAGGTGGCAGCTACGTTGATCCTCAAGTTCTTCCAAGAGCTTTCCTCGCTTGAGCGAGCGGTAGTCATGGTGCAAGCTGAGGTTGCCGACAGGATTGCCGCCAAGCCTTCCACCAAGGCGTATGGTGCCTATACGGCAAAGCTGTCTTTGTTTGCGCAGGTTACCGGTAGGTTTGAGGTGGGTCCTGGCAACTTTATGCCTCCACCACGTGTCAACTCTGCTGTGGTTCGCCTTGATCGCACCCAGGCGAGAAACCCGGTGACCTCCAAGCTTCTTTCTGAAGAAGAGCTCTTGCATACTATGAGGGTTATTGATGCTGCCTTTGCTCAGCGTAGAAAGACTATTCGTAACTCAATGAGTGCCTCTGGTTTTGATAAAGACAAGCTAGATCAGGCGTTTCTCGCCACAGGAATTGCACCTACGGTGCGCGCAGAAGTTTTGACCAGCCAAGACTTTATTTGTCTTGCAGCTGCTTTGGAGCCTTTGAGTGAGTAAGAAAAAGCATCATCTACCAGCAGAAGAAGTGGAAGCTCTTTCTTTTTCTGACGGTCAGTTATTTCACGATATTTACGGTACGCCTCGCCCAACACCGCGTGTTTTAGCGCCTGTTGCTGATACCCATGGTCACTTGGGTAGCCTTCACGAGCACGGCGCCGCAGAGTCTCTTGCTCGCGCTGCTGCAGCAGGTGTTCGTATGCTTATTGTGCCCGTAGATATTGCTACGGAGTTTCCTCGTAAGTGGGCAGATACCAGCGCTTTTATCACATGGTTTGAGGAAACTCTTAGCGCGGCTCGCGCTGCTTATACAAAGTTGGCTAAAGCAGATCTCTGTGTACCCTGTGATTTACCTGCAGAGTATTTGTTTGAACACACGTATTATGTAGTAGGCGCTCACCCATACAGCGCACCTGACTATAACCAAGAGGCTGAACAGCGTCTGTTTGAGCTGCTTGAGTACCCTCTTTGCGTTGGCGTAGGAGAGATTGGCCTTGATTTTGGACCGTACTGTGAGGTCTCAGAAGAGGTCCAGCGCCAAGCATTTGAGCGACAGCTTTCCATTGCACATGAGCACAATCAACGCGTTGAGCTGCACCTGCGTGATGGTTCTGATAATACGCACGCTCATGATTTGGCGCTTGAAATACTAAACCGTCTAGGTGTGCCTAAGGCAGGCTGTGACCTGCACTGTTACACGGATGGTCCAGAGGTCATGAAGCCTTTTGCAGACCTTGGTTGCTTTGTTGCCTTTGGCGGCGCGGCAACGTTTAAGCGCTCTGATGATATCCGAGCTGCAATGATTTCATGCCCAGAGACGCAACTGCTCTTAGAGACCGACTTTCCCTACATGGCGCCCGAGCCTTTGCGTGGAGGGGAGTGCACGCCAGCAATGGTAGTGCACACGGTTGAGCGCTTGGCGGAGCTTCGTTGGCAGCGACTTGATATCCCCAAAGAGAAGACGTATACCATACTCTGGGAAAACGCCAAACGTTTTGTGGGACTTGCGTAGCGTAGTGGGAGGTGAGCACGCATGACAAAAATTCTGGTTGTAGAAGATGACTATCAGATTCAGCAGGAGTTGGTACTGCTGCTGCAAAGAAACGGCTTTGAGGCTCAGGCACTCACGTCTTTTGAGTCTGTACCTCAACAGATTATTGCCGCGCATCCAGACTTGGTTTTACTGGACCTCAACCTTCCTGGTATTGATGGACAACAGATTTGTCGAGAAGTACGACAGCTCTCAAACGTTCCCATCATTGTAGTTACCAGCAGAAACACTGACCTTGATGAGCTTATGGTGCTCTCGTTAGGAGCAGACGATTTTATCGCTAAGCCGTACAATACCCAGATTTTGCTTATGCACATTACTTCGGTTTTGAGGCGTGCAAATAGCGATGTCACAACAGGAACAAAGCTTTCACATGCAGGTGTGACGCTTGATTCTTCTTCCTGCAAAGTTTCTGCAAATCAGAAGAGCGTTGAGCTGACCAAAAACGAGCTCAGAATACTTTCACTTTTGATGCAAAACGCGGGAACGGTTGTTTCTCGCCAGCGTATTCAAGAAGAACTGTGGCAGTCGGATGAGTTTGTTGATGACAATACGTTGACGGTAAACATTAGCCACCTTAGAAATACTCTTGCAAGCATTGGCGTTGAGGATTTTGTTATGACACGCCGCGGACTTGGCTACGTTATTGAGTAGGCTGCTATGTCGTTTCTTAAGTATCTAAAAAATCGAACTATTTTCTTTCTTGCACTTATAGCTAGCAGCACGTTAATTGGCTTTATGCTTAAGGGCGTTGGGCTTAACGCGTTTGCTATTGCCTACTGTATCCTGGTCTTGTGGGTAGTAGGAGTGGCGGCACTTCTAGCCGATTATTTTCATCGTCGTTGGTTTTACCAGCAGCTTGCTGAGAATTTAGCGACAACGGATAAAGAGAGCTATCTGGTTCCTACCATGCTGGACACGCCTTCAACGCTGGAGGAGCAGCTTTTTAAGGACGCACTTTCAAGCATGTCCAAGTCTATGATGGACCAGCTTGCCGATGAGCATATGCGATCAAAGGAATATCGCGAGTACATTGAGATGTGGGTGCATGAGATTAAGACTCCCATTGCTGCAGCTCATTTGGTTGCTCAAAATAATCCATCGCTACCCATGGACGACGTGCAAACACAGCTCACTAAGATTGAATCGCTGGTAGAACAGGCGCTCTTTTATGCTCGCAGTGCATCCGTAGATCGAGATTTTTCTATCAGAGACGTCAATTTGCAGTCTATTGTCAAAGACGCTCTTAAAAACAACGCACGTGTTTTCATTGACGCTGGCGTTTCTCCGCATTTTGATGACTTGGCCCACGTAGTCAAGGCTGACCCAAAATGGCTTGAATTTATTTTGCGACAGCTCCTCATTAACGCTGCCAAGTATTCAAATCCAGAGCTTGCACCTGGCGAGAAGAACGTTTGGATTTCTGCCTCTGTCTCAGAGCCACGTGAGGGAACTACTTCAACTACACTATTCATTAAAGATAATGGCATTGGTATTCCTGAAGAGGATCTTTCTCGAATTTTTGATAAGGGATTTACCGGCCAAAATGGACGTAAGTACGCAAAATCTACCGGTATGGGTCTCTATCTCTGCTATGAACTCTGTAATAAGATGGGTCTTAAGCTGGCTGTGAGCAGTACAATTGGTAAAGGTTCGACCTTTTCTATTACGTTTAATCAGTCCTTCACTGACTTGCGATAAAGGTATAGCTTACAGAGTGAGCTCCCACAATTCATCCGTTTGAGGATCGCTTCCTACTGGGAAGGTATGCTGACTAAAGCGCTTGAATCCCCAATGTGAATAAAATGCCTTAGCAGGCTCATTGTGTTCCCAGACACCCAGCCACACGCGCTTCTTACCCTTCTCTTTTGCCAGATCAAGGGCAAATTTCATGAGTTTTGATCCAAGGTGCAGGCCTTTGTAGTGCGGAAGAATATAGAGGCGCTCAATTTCAAGTGAGTCATCGCGCTGACCCTCAGTCTGCTCATAACGCGTATTGAGCTTAAGGTAGCCAGCTACTTGACCTTCTACCTCAACAAAATAGAAATATGAGTGTTTAGCAGCAAGCTCACGGGCAAGCTTTTCTGTGTTGTAGAGAGAGTCAATGCAGCTTGTCAAATCATCTGCTGTGTTTGAGTCAATAAAGGTATCTACAAATGTCTCTACGCTAAGCTTCTGCAGCGCACGTAAATCGGCTACTTCAAGTGGTCTAATTGAAACGTGAACGTCATCAACATTGATCGTGTTTCTCGTCTGACGATATGCATCAAGGTCAAAAGAGAGCACATGGTGAAGGACACCAAAGTGATCAAGTACCTTAGAAGATGCCTGCGTAAATCCAGCGCGCTCGTAGAAGGGCTGAGCTTTGAGTTGTGATTCGACTAACACCTTGGAGGCGCTACTTTCTTGCGCCAGGTAATCAAGGGAATCGTGCAGTAGTTTTGAGCCAATGCCAGCACCTTTGTTGCTGACACATACGCGGCCAATAAGAGGGGAGTTGTAGGACTGTCCTGCATCAATGATGCGCAAATATGCAGCCACCGAGTTAGTATCCTGATAAAAGACATGGGTAGAAACTTGATCAACGTTATCAAGATCGTTGTACATAATCTGCTGATCAACAATAAACGTTTCTGCTCTTAGAGAAAGAATTTGATATAACTCTTTAGCGGTAAGCTGCCCAAATCTCTTAATTACTAACTGCATAGCATGCCCCTCCCGTATGCTTGATAGTGATATTTTGACACATCAAAGTGAGAAAAGCGTAAGGTTTCTGTAAGGTCAATCGATGGCAAGGTAAACGGTAGTGAGGGAGTATATATCTCAAGATTTACTCGCTCTCAATGAAAGGACGCAACATGGCAGCTACTCAAACAGCTCCAACTCAGTCAACTGTTGTGGCTGGACAATCTTCAGCACTTACTCCTCACACCGTTTTGGTTTGTCAAAACCTCGAGAAGTACTATGGAACTCGTGGAAATATTACCAAGGCGCTAGACGGCATTAATCTTTCTGTTGCTCGTGGCGAGTTCATTGCTATCATGGGTCCTTCCGGTTCTGGCAAAACTACGCTTTTGAACTGCATCTCTACCATTGATCAGGCATCTGCGGGCCACATCTTTATTGATGACCAAGAGCTTTCCAGACTGCGCGGCGCAGAGCTTTCTGCCTTTAGACGTGACCGTCTAGGCTTTATTTTCCAGGACGCAAACTTGCTTGATAGCCTTACCGCTCGCGAGAATATCGCACTCTCACTAACCATTGGTCACGTCCGCGCGCAGGAAGTTTTGGAGCGCGTAGAAAACGTTGCCAAGCTGCTTCAGATTACTGAGGTGCTGGACAAGTTCCCTTACGAGATGTCCGGCGGCCAGCGTCAGCGCGTTGCCGCAGCTCGAGCAATTGTTACCAACCCTTCGTTGGTCCTGGCGGATGAGCCTACTGGCGCTCTGGATTCAAAGAACGCTCGTACACTTCTGGAGAGCCTTGAGAACCTCAACCGTAATGGCGCAACTATTGCCATGGTCACTCACGATTCATATGCCGCTTCTTACGCTCATCGCGTTATTTTCATTAAAGATGGTCGCATTTTTAATGAGATAGTTCGTGGCGAGAAGCCCCGTAAGCAGTTCTTTGACCAGATCATGGACGTTGTTTCATTCCTGGGAGGAGAGGGTGCTGATGTACAGTAAAATCGCGCTTGGTAACGTCAAGAAATCACTGCGCGATTTCAGTATTTATTTTCTGACATTGGCAGTAGGCGTTGCACTGTTTTATTCTTTCAATTCAATTACGCAGCAATCCATGGTGTTGGATCTTTCTGAAAACCAGAGAAACATTGTTCAACTTTTAAGTAATATTATTTCTGGAGTAAGCGTTTTTCTTGCCGTTATTATGGGATTTCTTGTTGTCTACGCTAATCAGTTTTTGATTCGTCGTAGGAAAAAAGAATTTGGCATGTACCAGATACTGGGTATGACCAAGAGAAACGTCTCTAAGATTATGAGTATTGAGACACTGCTTGTTGGTTTTCTCGCCCTGGTAGTTGGCCTTGTTGCAGGTATCTTTATCTCTCAATTTATGATGTTTGCAACAGCCCACATGTTCAACACAACTCTTGATTCGTTCAAATTTGTCTTCTCACAAACTGCGCTAATTCAAACGGTTATTTACTTTGTAGTTATGTTTGTGGTTGCGCTTATTTTTAACGTTACCACGGTGTCCCGCTATAAGCTCATTGACCTTCTTAACGCAGAAAAAGTAACTCAGACCGTCAAGGTAAGAAATCTTACCATCTCTGTACTGCTGTTCTTGACCTCTCTTGGAATCATTGCTTATTCCTATACTCTGCTTCAGCACAATGGTTTTAAACAGATAGATGAAGAGTTTGCCATGGCTACTGCTTTGGTATCTGTGGGCACGGCACTCTTTTTCTTCTCAATCTCTGGTTTCTTGCTCAGATTTATGCAGATGCAGAAGGGCTTCTACTACAAGGGTCTTCACTCATTTATCCTTCGTCAGTTTAATGCCCGCGTTAATACTGCTTGGGTTTCCATCTCTTTAGTCTGCGCTATGCTCTTTGTGGCAGTTTGTGGACTTGGTACGGGTTTCTCGCTTGTTGACTCTATGAACTCCAGCTTTTCTAAAATCAAAGCGTACGATGTTTCTGTGCAAATTAATCCAGGCTCAGAGCGCAGTTATACCCCTGGTCCAGCAGATTCGTATGACTACCTTTCTGTAGTGCAGAAGCTAGATCCAGAGTGGAATAAAACTATTAAAAACGCCTTCCAGGTAGATACATACTATGCTCAAGATGATCAAACAACACCAAGTTTTACGTATAGCTCTATTGATGCTGTAACAGGCAAGCGCTTTGGTGATTACTTTACCGGCTATAGCGGTCAGAATGATCCTGCGCAGACCAATGTGACTCTGATGCGAGCCTCTCAGTACAACAAGCTGCGCGTTGCATCTGGTCTTGAGCCTGTTGACTTTGGTACTGACGGTTATATGGTTTGGACGCTTGATACTAATCTCACAAAATACTGGCAGGATTCTCTTGCAAATAATCCTGAGCTTACCATTCAAGGTCACAAGCTCCATGCTGTTGGTGGAACATTGGATATTGCTCAGACGCAAGGTGGCCCTTATCTTATGCCTGCAGTTGGCATTATGGTTGTTGCTGATCAAAGTTTTCCTTCAAGCACTGTTTTGACCAACTCATACATCTTAGGCAACTACCAAACTCCAGGTGATGCTACTGAAGCACAGTTCCAGAATCAGATTAAGCAGTACCTTGGCGACGGTTCTGTAACGGGAAACGATTCCGACCCGTATTCTTCAATGCTTGTTGTTACTGCCTCTGAGTACATTCAATCCACTGCTGGATTCTCTGGCATTGTGACGTATTTAGCACTGTACATCGGTCTGGTACTCTTCATTGCGTGCGCCGCTATTCTGGCACTTCAGCAGCTCTCCGAGGCATCGGACAACGCTCGTGCTTACCAAGTTCTTGCAGAGCTCGGTGCCGAGAAGGGCCTTGCAAGTCGCGCGCTCTTTGTTCAGATTGGTGTGTACTTCCTGTTCCCACTGCTTATGGCAGCTGCGCACGCTACTTGTGCGATGTCCATTATGGTTTCTGTCATTAAGTCGATTGGCAACTTTGATGTAGCTAGCAGCATTGGTGGAGTGGTTGCAGTAGTAGCTGCTTTGTATGGCGGATACTTCCTGGTTACCTTTTTTGCTGCACGTTCGATCATCTTTAGAGGTGCCAAGAGAATGCAGTAAGTTGCGTCGCCGTGTTGTAAATTCGTGAAAGAAGGACGGATGTTCCTCTGTGGAGCATTCGTCCTTCTCGCTTAGGTAAAATGGAAACGTTATGTCAGATGGTATCTGTGCAGAGCACATACTCAAGGAGGCATCATGGGTCTTTGGTCAAAGGTTAAAAATGTGTTTGTTCCTTCTAATGGAACAGAGCAGCCTCAAAAGGCTACATTTGCTACCAGGGAAGACACTATCTATGCACCAGTTTCTGGTGTCCTGGTAAGCGTACAAGAGGTTCACGATGAGGTAATCTCAAGCGGTCTCTTTGGCCAAGGCTATGGTATTTTGCCTGTTGGTCTTGATTGCGTCTATGCTCCTTGCAATGCTCGCGTTACTGCAACTAACGTAACCAATCACTCAATTGGCCTTACCACTGATACTGGTATTGAGATTTTGATTCACATTGGTGTTGGCACCATCGAGATGAACGGTAAGGGTTTTACCCGTTACGTTCACGCTAACGATGAGGTCAAGGCCGGTACTCCACTGATTTCATTTGATGCCGCTGCTATTGAAGAAGCAGGATATGAGAACGTGGTAGTTGTTACCGTTGTTAATGCAGATCAGTATGAGCGCATTGATCTTATTGGTGAGTCCGGAACACTGATTGGTGGTCGTCCACTGGTTAAGATTGGTGATCCTCTGATGTGCGTCAAGCACTAGGGTTTCTCGCCAGCTAAACATCTGCAATAAACGAGGTTTTACATGCTTAGAGTTACTAAGGCAATTCTTCACGTCTTTGATTTTGAGACGGGAACTAAATACTTCTCTCAATCTACCTTGGATTTAGAGGATCGTCAGACAAAGTCATACGTACAGCGTAGACTACGTAAAATTACGGCAAATCCAGAGTCTAGGCACGGAGAGTTTGCTCCTACCAGCAATTTTGCTGGAGGACTTCAGGAGTATGCTCACGGAGACGTTGAGTTTGTAGAGTTTTCTCATCAGATTGCTCAGTGGTTCTGGGAAGAGCTTCGTCGCGCAGATGACGTTGAGCAGTGCGATCTTCTTGTGGCGGACTACATTGATACCGATGCCGGCCAGGCGCTTGCCAGTGCTGCTGCAGATGACGAGGATGCTCAGGCTGAGGCATTTGAGGGCGAGGGAAGACGTCTTTTTGCCATTGTGCTTCTTCCGCGCAAGCAGGCCTTTATCCATGATGTAAACGGATCGGCAAATGAGATTTTGCGCCAAGACGCAACACTGCCTTCTCCTACGCAAAAGGTTGATTCATATGCAGTCATTGACCTGGATACAGGCGCCATTGACTTCCACGACCATGACCGCTCTGTAGCAGGAGAGGGAAAGTTCATCATCCCAGAGCTTTTCCTTGAGTGCACATCAGAGGCGTCTAGTCATGAGGTTATTGGTGAGGTAACCGTTATTGTTCAAGACCTGGCTGAAGAATATGGACTTGAGCCTGCTGTTGAGGTGTCTCGTGCTAAGGCCGCCGTTGCAGAAGCAGCAGAGGTAGAAGAGGTAGTAGACCCTATTAAGGTCGGTAAGCGTATCTTTGAGGAGCGTCCTGAGATTCAGGAAAAGTACGAGGCTCAGGTGGCAAGCAGAGAGCTCCCCGAAGAAGTTCCTGTTAAACGCGGTGTTGCTAACAGAATTGCAAAGAATCATAAAATCCGCACCGATACGGGAATTGAGATTTCATTCCCTTCAAACCTAACAGAACGTCCAGGTTACCTAGAATTTTCTCACGAGTCTGATGGCAGGATTACCATTTCAATAAAAAATGTTGCACATATTGAAAATCGATAAATCCTACCTCTGACCTCACAATTTAGAGCTAAAACTCCCCGAAATTCGTTTCGGAGAGTTTGTAAATTACGTATCTTTTTGAATATCATCGTGTATCTCGGGTAGAATAGTCTCTCAAAGGTCACACCGTACTACTAAACGTTCTAGGAGACCCTTATGAGTTTAAAGAAACAGCAAGGCACAACCATTGAGGAGCAGAGCGCTGCTCTTTTCAATCGTCGTGATGCTCTTAAGATTTTTGCCGGCATGGGCATTGCTGCCGCTGCCGTTACTGCATCCCTGATTAATACCCGTCCTGCTTTTGGTGTCACCCAGGCTCAGATTGATGCTGCTCGTAGCGATTACGATGCTGCTCAGAAGCTGCTCGATGAGATTTCTAATGAAGTCTCCAACATGCAGGCAAGCCTCAATGACACCAACTCTCAGATTGGCGCTATCTCTGATCAGATTGCAGATAAGCAGAATCAGATTGATGCTAAGCAGAAAGAGATTTCTGAGAAGGAAACTCAGATTGCCGAGAAGAGAAAAGCACTTGGCGCACGTATGTCCAGCAACTATAAGGCTGGCCCAGCCGGTGCTTTGGAGATGATTCTTTCTTCTGCAAGCTTTGAGGAGCTCACTTCTAATATTTACTATCTCGATAAGATTTCTGAGTCCGATCAGAAGATGATTGAGGAAGTTAAGAACCTAAAGGCCGCTCTTGAGTCTGATAAGGCTGCTCTTCAGTCCGAGAAGACCGAGCTTGAGAATAAGAAGGCTGAACTTGAGAATCTCCGTGCTTCCCAGGAGTCTCAGCTTAATGATATTTCTGCTCGTCAGGCGGACGCTGCAAACGTTGTTGCAAATCTTGATGACAACGTAAAAGAGCTTATCGCTCAGCGTGATTCTGAGCTTCTTGCCGCTCAGCAGGAGGCAGAGCGTGTTGCCGCTCAGCGTGCTGCTGCATCAAGCGACAGCGGTGGCGGTAGTAGCTACTCTGGCGGCGGTGGCGGAGGAGGAACCTCTTCTGCTGGTTCTGGTTCTGCTGCTGCAGTTGTTAATGCTGCAGGCTATACCGGATCTACCGGTGCTGGCTTCTGTGCTGCTTGGGTTTCTAACGTCTTCTCTAACGCTGGTGTTGGTACCTTCTATGGCAACGCCTGTGATATGTACTATTCCTGGTGCTACTCTACTGACCAGAGCGCTATTGAGCCTGGCATGATTATTGCTGTTCCAACCCTTGGTGGCTCTGCTGCAGCTTTGATTTACGGCCACGTTGGCATCTACATTGGTGGCGGCATGGTCAGACACTGCCTCTCTGGTATTGTAAGAAGCCAGAGCTTGAGTTCTTGGATTTCTCAGCTTGGTGCTTTGAGTACTCCAAGGTGGGGTTGGCTTGGCGGTGTTGTTCTAAGCTAAGGTATCAACCTCGTATTAATTTGCTACGTAAAAGAGCTTGGTCGCATGCAGCCAAGCTCTTTTTGATGTCTATTTGGCGCAAAAAAGAAGGACGCAGATGCCAGAAGCACCTACGCCCTTCTCGCCCTATAAAGGGGGAGTGGATTACTCTTCAACCTCAAGAAGCTCAATGTTGAAGTTAAGGTCTTTACCAGCCATTGGGTGGTTGGTGTCAAAGACAATGGTGGTACCGTCGTTTGAGACTACGGTTGCCATAACAGGGTATCCCTCAGGAGTGCCCAGAGTAACCTGCTGACCTGCAACAAGATTCTCAGATCCAGGAAGCTGAGCTACAGGAACAGGCTGTACAGCCTCCTCATGGCGCTCACCATAAGCCTCAGCTGCTGGAATATGGACGTCAACAATCTGACCAACGGTCATATCTTTAACAGCCTCGTCAAAACCAGGAATCATCTGACCAGCCATGCAGGTGAATGCCAGTGGCTCGTTGCGATCGCGGGAGGAGTCAAACTTAGTTCCGTCATCAAGAGTGCCTACGTAGTGGACCTTTACCTTTTTACCTTCGTTGCTCATAAAACTCCAATCGTTAAAAACATATCTTTGGCATTCTACCCAAGTGAGGCGTAAATCAACCTTTGAATGATAAAGGTATAAAATACTTTACATTCAGTTTGAAAGGTTTGTAATGGAAGCTCGTTTGGCTCCTCATAAGTTTATTGGTGTATTTGACTCGGGCGTTGGTGGCATGAGTGTGCTTAAGCACCTTGTTGCTCAAATGCCTCACGAGGAGTTTCATTATTTTGGCGATTCTGCCTTTGCGCCTTATGGCACTAAGCCTAAGGAACAGATTACTCAGCGCTCTGGTGCTATTGCTAAAAAGTTTATTGACGAGGGTGCAAAAGCGCTGGTTATTGCCTGTAATACCGCAACGGCCGCGGCTGCAGATGAGCTGAGGTCAACCTATCCTCATCTGCCTATTGTGGGTGTTGAGCCAGCTCTTAAGCCTGCAGTAACTGCATATCCTCATGGAACAGTGATTGTTCTTGCCACAAAGGCAACACTCTCTTTGCAGAAGTATCACAATCTTGAGTCGCGCCTGCATCCTTCTGCAAAGGTTATCTCTATTCCAGGAGAAGGTCTGGTGGAGCTTATTGAATCTGGTCAGGCTGATTCAGAGCAGATGCATAGCCGCTTGACTGAGCTTTTGGGAGATTATGCTGGTCAGGTAGATGCTGTGGTTCTTGGCTGCACCCATTACCCCTTTATCAAAAAGCAAATTAGCTCCGTTTTAGGAGACGTAGAATTTTTTGATGGAGGTGCAGGTGCTGCTCATCAGCTTAAGCGTTTGCTTGGACAGGCAAACTTGCTTGCTTCTGCAGATGTCACTGCAGACAAGAACACTAGCGCCGTAGAGCCTGACATTTTATTCTCATCAAGCATTGACACTCCTGAAGAATTGGATTTCTACCAGAAGTTCTTCTCGCAAGATATGTAAGCGTGGCTGGGTAAGCGTATTACTTAAGCTTAGCCTCAAGCCACTTTTTGAGCACTACGGCATTGTTGTACGTAGTGTCTTTGTCCGAGAAAAGCAGTGTCACGGTAGATCGATCAAGCTTTTTAAGCTGTTCAACAAAGGCATCTGCGTCAGGATTGCTGTCAAGTTCAGCTGTATAGGTAGACACAAAGCTATCAAAGCGCTTTGGATCGTGGTTGAATGCTTTTCTGCACTCAGTAGTAGGAGCAATGGTTTTAGCCCATTCATCAGCGTGTAGGTTCTCTTTTTTGATACCACGAGGCCACAGTCTATCAACGAGCACGCGATACCCATCGTCAGCTTCTGGCGCATCGTAAGTCCTCTTAAGTTTGATATTCATTTTTGCTCCCTTCAGCTCATGTACGTTATACCGCAAAATATCTATTCGGTTACAAACTATTTAATAGGACTAGGTATTCATA
This sequence comes from Atopobium sp., assembly GCA_015258715.1. Taxonomy (GTDB): domain Bacteria; phylum Actinomycetota; class Coriobacteriia; order Coriobacteriales; family Atopobiaceae; genus Lancefieldella. The sequence goes on along the minus strand of JABZHR010000001.1, from coordinate 220,775 downwards.
TCCGCATGTTTATGATGAAGTTCATTCTTTAAAACCCACGGAGAAAGGAAAGCCATGGCAAACTCAGTGGAGAAGAAAGACATCGATTGGACAGCACTTGGCTTTGCATATACGCAGTGCGACTACAGCTACGTTGCCCACTACAAAGACGGTGCTTGGGATGAGGGTGGCCTTACCACTGATCACAGCATCACGCTGTCTGAATGCGCAAACATCTTCCATTATTGCCAGGAAGTTTTTGAGGGCTTAAAGGCCTATACCACTGTCTCTGGCGATATTGTATGCTTCCGTCCAAACCTTAACGCCCAGCGTATGGTTGACTCTGCATCTCGTCTTGTCATGCCACCATTTCCTGAGGATAGGTTTGTTGCTGCTGTTAAAGAGGTTGTTTCTGCAAACGCAGCTTGGGTTCCACCATTTGGCACAGGCGCTACGCTGTATGTTCGTCCATTTATGATTGGTACCGGCAATACCGTTGGTGTTAAGCCATCTCCTACTTATGAATTCCACATCATGGTCACTCCAGTTGGAGCGTATTACTCTAACGGCGTTGCTCCTGTTGCACTGACCGTTTCTCCTTATGACCGTGCTGCTCCTCACGGAACCGGCAATATCAAGGCTGGTCTGAACTACGCTATGTCGCTGTACCCAACTACCTGGGCACATGAGCAGGGCTTTGCTGATAGCATGTATCTTGACTCTGGTTCTCGTACCTATGTTGAGGAGTCCAGTGGCGCAAACTTCCTCTTTGTTGATAAAGAGGGAACTCTGGTTATTCCACAGTCTTACACTGACTCCATTTTGCCTTCTATTACCCGCCGCTCTTTGGCAACGGTTGCTAAAGACATGCTGGGCATGAAGGTTGTTGAGCGTCCTGTTCGCTTTGATGAGCTTGACCAGTTTGTTGAGTGCGGCATGTGCGGTACCGCTGCTGTTATTTCTCCTGTTGGCAAAGTTGTCGACGGCCAGAAAGAGATTGTCTTTGGTGCTGGTATGGAGGCTGTTGGACCAGTTATGTCCAAGCTTCGCAACACGCTGACCAGCATTCAGTCTGGCGAGATTGAGGCTCCAGAAGCAGACTGGATTTGCAAGATTTGCTAAGGCTTGCGTTTTCAATAGCGCTTTGCTTTTAACACAAAGGCGAGAAGACCAATCGATCTTCTCGCCTTGTTTTTATCTGCAAAAGCAGGATACGTGCGACGGCTATGCCTTGACGCTTAAGCCTTGTGGGAAGAGCCCAGGTTATCCATGTGGCTTGCAACGATCTGGGTGATTGCTTCCATACCAGGAACGGAAGGCTTCTTTGGATCAAAGTTGCCAGGGTTCTCGGACATGTACTTCATGAAGGCTGCGGTAAAGACCTGGCGGAGTTCAGTTGCGTAGTTGACCTTGCAAACGCCGTTCTGGATTGCCTCTGCTACCTGGTCATCTGGCACGCCAGAAGTACCGTGAAGAACCAGAGGAATATCAAGACGCTGACGGATTGCCTTCAGGACACCCTGCTCAATGTGAGGAGTGCCGTGGTAGACGCCGTGAGCGGTACCAACACCAACTGCAAGAGAAGTGCAGTTGGTGCGTGCAACAAACTCTTCAGCCTGGTCTGGATCAGTGTAGGGGTTCTCGCCCTCAACAGCTGGACCGTCGTCTTCTTTGCCGCCAACTTTGCCAAGCTCTGCCTCAACAGGAAGGTTGATAGGGCCAGCAAACTTGGTGACCGATGCGGTAAGGGCAATATTGTCCTCAAAAGGAACGTGAGAGCCGTCAATCATGACGGAAGTGTAACCAGCACGAGCTGCCTGAATGCAGCGGTCAAAGCCGTCACCGTGATCAAGATGAAGAGCAACAGGAACAGTTGCCTCTTCAGCAGCACAACGAACCATTGCTGCAAAGTAATCAAGGCTTGCGTACTTGATGGTACCAGGAGTGGTCTGAAGAATAACAGGGGAGCGGCGCTCTTCTGCTGCCTTAACAACAGCCATTACAAACTCAAGGTTCTCAACGTTAAAGGCGCCAACAGCATAATGGCCAGCCTGTGCGTCAAGAAGCATCTGCTTAGTAGTAACGAACATCTATTGCTCCTTTCGCCCTTATGGGCTCTTTAATTGACTGAAAAAATTGTAACGTTTCTCTTACTCTGTTATGCAACTTTTCTAGAAATCGTTTTGTCTTTGTAACCTTTGGCGAGAAACCCGTCTTGCGGTGACTTACTCAGCAATCTTTTTGATTGCTACCTGCTTATGAATTTCTGCTGCAACAGCTTGATCAAAGCGTCCGGTACCTGCAGAAAGACAACTTGCGGTAGCGCAAGACAGCGCAAAGGTAAGACACTCTGAAGTTGGCTTTTTCTGAGCAAGCGCAACAGCAAATGAGCCAACAAGGGTATCTCCTGCGCCAACAGGATTGATAGCCTCGATTTTTGGCGGATTTGCTCTAAAGGTTCCTTCATCAGAAACCATCAGCGCACCTTTTGCACCAAGCGAGACAACTACAATTTTAATGCCGCGTTTATGCAGCTCCTGAGCTGCCGCGATGACCTCATCTTCTGTGGTTACTTCTCTTCCTAGAAGCTGACCGATTTCATCGGTATTTGGTTTGATCATGGTAGGAAGAGCATCAATGCAGGAGGTGAGTAGTGCGCTCGAGGCATCTACAATGCAAGGCACACCAGCAGCCATAGTCTCTTCAATAAGCTCTTTGTAATTAGCAGCAGAAATGCCTTTTGGAATACTGCCGTTAAAGGTGACAACCTCAGCTTCTTTGATAAGCTGCACAAGTTTTGCCTTGAAGGCAAGGAATTCTTCAGGAAGAACGGGCTGACCAGGCTCTAAAAACTCAGTTGACTGTCCGCTTGGCTCCAGAATGTTGATGCATGAGCGAGTCTCTTGCTCGGTATAAATAAAATCGCTGGTAATGCCATCTTTATGAGCCAGCTCAACAAGGTATCTACCGTTATTGCCGCCCACAAATCCCGTAGCACATACGGGGTAATTAAGGGTGGTAATGGCTCGTGAGGCGTTAAGTCCTTTGCCGCCTGCGCTGTTATCTACTACCGAGACTCTATGCACGGTTCCATCTACAACAGGAGAATCTAGATAGTATGCCTTATCAATGGATGCATTGAGTGTTACGGTAACAATCACGCATATCACCTCGTCAAAAAGACAGTGCACGATGAGTGCCTAGAGAATAGCAGGAGCGAGAAACACTATGGATCTTTGCCGCTGCAAATAGAATTGGGTTGAATCTATTTAACCAAAGCGCCTTCAAGAAACTTTTCTTTAGATGTTATAAAAAAAGATACCAGTACATAACTTCTTAATACCAATTTTATTTTCTCGCCGTATTTGAGCAGGATTTTAGGGTTGTTTACTCCATTTATTACGTATAAAGGTGCGTTATAAGAACTTCTAATTTTTCAGGAAAATCTCTAACTTTTTAGAGCATCATCACAATTTATCCATATATCTACCTGCGAAAATAACAATGAACGTACCGTTTACGGTAAAAATAATACCGTTAAACCGTCGATTGTTAACGTACACATCACAAGAAGCTCTCTAGACTATACTTATGTTAGGTTGTTATCTGGTATCTACCACTTTGAGAAAGCTTCAACACCCCTAATGTTTTCCGTGTAGCTCCCCAGATAGTTTCCAGCTCTTTGAAAGGAGTTTGACATGGTAGGTTGCGTTCTAACTGGTCATGGAACATTTGCAAATGGTCTTGCTGATGCTTTAAAGATGATTGCTGGTGAGCAAGAAGCTTTTGTTCCCGTTCCTTTTATTGAAGCCGGTGCTGCAACGTACCCAGAAACTCTTGCTGCCACAATTTCCGATCTTCTTGACACTACTGACGGTGTACTGGTTTTCTGCGACCTGCTTGGTGGAACGCCTTTTAATCAGGCAATGATTATTGCTCAGAGTTATTCAAACGTAGAAGTTGTTACCGGTACAAACCTTCCTATGCTTCTTGAAACACTTGGTAGCCGCATGGCAGACACCTCTCTTGAAGAGCTGGTTGATACTGCTGTTTTAGCCGGTAGCCAGGGAGTTGTCCATAAGCGTCTTGAGCTTGAGCTTGAGGTTGAGCCGGAAGATGACATCTTCGGAGACGATGGTATTTAAGTAGCGTTTTGTTGTTGAGTTAAGGAGATGCACATGGCAAATCTAGCAGAGAACATTCTTGCTTCATCCATTGTTCTTCTCGCGTTCTTAGTAATTTTGGGCCTTATTTATTCCTTCTTTATTTGGAGAGCCTCTTCTAAAAAGGCGGGAACAACTTCAGAGTTTCTGAAGAATCTTCATGCAGGTCAGAAAGTTAAGACTAACAGCGGAATGTATGGCGTAGTTAAAAACGTTAAAAAAGAAACAGTAGATGTTGAGTTTGCTCCAAATGTGGTCATCACGTTGGATCGTTGGTCGTTAATCAGCGTTTCCAACAATAAATAAATTTGCAGTAAAACACGCAGCGCAAGTTGCGAGTAGTGCGATGAAAATCGCAGATAGCACGCACAAGTGTGCGCGCAAAGAGAGGAGAACTTGTTATGGGAGAACCAGATATCAAGCTTGCTCGAATCGATAATCGTTTGATTCATGGTCAGGTTGCTACTCAGTGGAACGGCACCCTTGGAACAAATCTCATCCTTGTTGCTAATGACGAGGTCGCAGGCAATAAGATGCGCCAGGGCCTCATGGATATGGCTGCACCAAACGGTGTTGCAACCAGGTACTTTACGCTCCAGAAAACTATCGATGTTATCCACAAGGCTTCAGCAAGCCAGCACATTTTCTTAGTTGCCGAGAATCCAGAGGATGTCCTCACTCTGGTTAAGGGCGGTGTTCCAATCAAAAAAGTGAACATCGGCAATATGCACATGGCTGAGGGAAAGCGACAGGTCGCCACAAGTGTGGCGGTAGACGATAAGGACGTCGCTGCCTTTCGTGAGCTTCAGGAATTGGGGGTGACTCTAGAGATTAGGCGTGTTCCTACGACCCCGGTCGAGGATATCTCAAAGCTATTCGAGTAAGTTTTGCGCGCAACTTCCTGGTAGAGATTACAAAAAGTTGCAATGGTGCAACGTTTCTAGCAGGTTGGCAAAGGTATTCGGATAGTCTGCCGATCATCGTCATCGGTAGTTATGGTGTGTTTGAAAGGAGGAGTTAAGATGGATGTTAGCCCTATTCAGGTGTTATTAATTTTCATCGTTGCGTTTATCGCTGGCATCGATCAGTTTAGTTTCCTCGAGTCTCTTTACCAGCCAATCGTAACTGGTTTTTTGGTTGGTTTGATTCTTGGTGACGTTCAGACTGGTCTCATTGTTGGTGGTACTTATCAGCTTATGACCATCGGCAACATGCCTGTTGGTGGTGCTCAGCCACCTAACGCGGTTATCGGCGGCATTATGTCTGCAGTCTTTGCAATCACTACTAAGCTTGAGCCAATGGCTGCTGTAGCTGCAGCAATTCCATTCTCTCTGCTTGGTCAGTATGCAGTAACCATCATCTTTACCATTATGTCCCCTGTAATGGCAACTGCTGATGCATACGCCGAGAAGGCCGATCCTAAGGGAATTGCTCGTATCAACTATGGTGCAATGGCTGCTCTTGGCCTCTTCTTTGGTGTCATTGTTACCCTGTTCTTCCTGGGTGGCGCTGCATTTGGCACTCAGATCACCACTGCAATTCCAAAGTGGCTCATGAATGCACTGTCCGTCGCTGGTGGCATGATGCGCTTCGTCGGCTTTGCAATCCTGCTGAAGGTTATGGTTTCTCGCGAGCTTTGGGGCTTCTTCCTCATGGGCTTTGCAGCTGCAATCGTATTTATCAGCATTCCTGAGCTCTCTGGTCCAGCACTTCTGCTTCTTGCTCTCATCGGCTTTGGTATCGCATTCTGGGATTACCAGCTCCAGACCAAGATGAAGAATGCTGCTCCTGCTGTTGTTGCTGGAGGTGACTTCGAAGATGGCATTTAATATTCCTGATACCTATCAGAACACCACTCCTGCTGAGCCACTTGATCAGAAGACGCTCAACAAGATGGTATGGCGCTCCCTGTTCCTGCAGGCTTCCTTCAACTACGAGAGAATGCAGGCAGCTGGTTGGCTCTACGGTATCCTCCCTGGTCTTGAGAAGATTCACGGTGACAACAAGGATGACCTTGCTGCTTCCATGAGTCACAACCTTGAGTTCTACAATACCCACCCATTCTTGGTTACTTTTGTTATGGGTATTGTTCTCTCCCTTGAGCAGAACAAGCTGGATATCCCAACCATTCGTGCAGTCCGCGTTTCTGCAATGGGTCCTCTGGGCGGCATTGGTGACGCACTGTTCTGGTTCACCCTTGTTCCAATTACTGCTGGTATTACCTCTAACATGGCAATTTCCGGCAATGTCTTTGCACCATTCTTGTTCCTTATCATCTTCAACATCGCACAGTTTGCTGTACGTTATTGGCTGATGAATCTTTCTTACAAGATGGGTACTGACGCAATTACCCTGCTCACCGAGAACGCAAAAGAGTTCACTCGTGCTGCTTCTATCCTGGGTGTTTTTGTTGTTGGCTGCCTGGTTGTCTGCTACGGTGGAACCAAGCTTGGCGCTGGCGCAAACATCCCTAACGGTGAGACACACAGCGTTGTTCTTTCTCAGGTAACTCTTTCTGACGAGCAGCTTGCTTCTGGTCAGTATGACAAGGCACTCTTTGCTGAGGGTTCTTATTCTGACTACAAGAAGAATCCTGAGTCCGTTAAGTTCATCGGCGGCAAGACTGCTGACGGCAAGGACGGTACTACTGCTATTGCTCCAGTCGGCAACGGTGTTAACCTGGTAACTGTTGGCGAGGAAGTTACTTCTCCTGTCTCCATTGACATCCAGAAGATCCTCGACGGCGTTTGCCCAAAGCTTATCCCACTGGCTCTTACCCTTTGCCTGTACTACCTCATGGCAAAGCGTAACTGGACTCCAATCATGTGCATCTGCCTGCTTCTGGTAATTGCACTCCTTGGTTCTGGCTTTGGCGTTCTCCCATATATTTGGGGTTAAGTAAGTGCGACGGGTGTCCACTTAGTGGGCACCCGTCTTTTATAGGAGAGTTTTGATGACAACGTTTATGGGAAGACAGCCACTCTACGAGCAGCTAGCAAATATGCTGCGCTATCGTATTGAGAACGAGATGGATCCAGATGATCCACTTCCTTCTGAGCGTGAACTCTCCGATTCCTACGGACTTTCTCGCACCACGGTAAGACTTGCCCTGCAAGAGCTTGAACACATGGGGCTCATTTATCGCCAGCGTGGCCGCGGTACCTTTGTTGCAGACGTCTCTGAACGTGCAACAGACCTTATGGGAGGCTATAGCTTTACTGACCAGCAGCGTCAGTTAGGTCGAGTTCCTAAGACAACTATTCTGGAGTTTGACACTATTGAGGCTAATAAGTTCTTAGCCCAGCATATGCACGTTATTCTTGGCGAGAAACTCTTCCGCATCAAGCGTTTAAGAAGTGCCGATGACGTGCCTATGATGCTGGAAGTAACGTATCTTCCAGTTTCACAGTTTTTCTCGCTTACTGCTCATGATGTTGAGCAAAAATCTCTCTACCAAATTTTTGAAGAAGACTACAACATAAAGATTGGCGTAGCAGAAGAGGAGTTCAAGGCTTCAATTGCTCGCTCGGATGACGCCACTTTATTGCAAATTTCTGAAGGTTCGCCTGTTTTGAGTCTCACGCGCACCACGTACAATGACAGAAATATCATTGTTGAGTTCACACTAAGCGTGGCTCGTGCGGATCAGTTTAGATACAAGATTGTACATACACGCAGTTAAATAGCTGTGAGAAGGGATATCAATGTTTAAGAAGAGCCAAGAAGAGCTAAAGGCACTAGGCGCTCATATTACAACTGCCGAGATTAAGCAGCAGCCTGAGCTTTGGGTATCTACCTTTGGCATTTATCAGGAGAACCTTTCTGCAATTAAAGAGTTTGTCGAGCGCGCTCGCAATCTTGGCGAGGGTCGTCGTACCCGTGTGGTCTTTACGGGTGCAGGTACCTCGGCATATGTAGGCGATACCATTACTCCGTATCTTCGTTCTCATGGCGAGAAGAGCTCTTTTGAGTTTGCGTCTGTTGCAACTACTGATATTGTTTCTGATCCTTATGGCAGCCTTGATCCAGATGATCCTACGGTATTAGTGTCTTTTGCGCGCTCTGGTAATAGTCCAGAGAGTCTTGCTGCAGTAAATATTGCTCGTAAGATTGTCAAAAATCTTTTGCTCATCAATATTACCTGCGCTCCTGAAGGAAAACTTGCCGTTGAATCCGCAGGTAAAGACGATACATTGCTGCTTCTTATTCCTGGTGCAAATGACCAGGGCTTTGCAATGACCGGCTCTTATAGCTGCATGACACTTCTTGCAACGCTTGTCTTTGATAGTGCCGATGACCAGCAGAAGAAGGCTTGGATTTCTGATGCTGCTGAGCTGGGTAGGCAGGTAATTGAGCGCGAGGAAGAGATTGCCGAGTGGCTTAAGAGCGATTTCAACCGCATTACGTATTTGGGTTCTGGTCCTTTTGTGGGTCTTGCTCATGAGGCTCAGCTTAAGATCTTGGAGCTTGCAGCTGGTATTAACGCAACGTCGTGGGATTCCTCAATGGGATATCGTCACGGACCAAAGTCGTTTGTCGACGAGCACACCCTGGTGTTTGATTTTGTTTCCAATAACCCTTATACGCGTCAATATGATCTGGATATTCTTGATGAGATTAAGGGAGATCAGATTGCTGCTCTGACCATTGGTATTGAGCAAGAGGGGGCAACAAACTTTACGGGAAGAACGTTTAGTCTTCCAGTATTCACAGAGCCTCTACCAGCACCTTATTTGGCTCTGCCTTTTGTAATGGTTGCTCAAGTGGTGGCGCTTTTAAATTCGGTTCGTGTTAATAACAAACCGGACACACCTTCTCCAACTGGTCAGGTTAATCGAGTGGTTAAGGGTGTTACAATTCACTCACTATAGGAATTACTAAGAAGGACGTGCCTATGGCGCGTCCTTTTGAGAATGATTGAGGTACGTATGAGTACATTTGCAGTTAAAGCAGATAAGTTCTTTTTACCAGGAGCAACTTCTGGTCCAGGTTACTTGCTTATTGAAGATGGTGTCTTTGGCCACTTTACTAAAGAGAAGCCAGAGTGTGAGATTGTTGACCGTACGGGTTCTTGGATAGCACCAGGTCTTGTTGATACGCATATCCATGGCTTCCTTGACCATGACATCATGGATTGCGATCCTGATGGCGTCATTGAGATTGCTCAGGGCCTGCTCTCTAACGGCGTAACTTCTTGGCTTCCAACAACACTAACCGCAAGCGTTGAGCAAACCGGTGATGCTTGTGAGTCTGTTGCTGATGCAGCAGAGGGAATTGCGGCAAACGGTATTGATGCTGCTCGCATCCAGGGCATCTTCCTAGAGGGACCTTTCTTTACCGAGAAACACAAGGGTGCCCAGAATCCTGCGTACTTCCTTGATCCAGATGTAGAGGTCTTTGATGAGTGGCAGGAGCGTGCTGACGGTTGGATTGCCAAGATTGCTATTGCTCCAGAGCGTGATGGTGCTCCAGAGTTCTGTGCAGAGATGGCAGATCGCGGCGTTCACGTTGCACTTGGTCACTCCGATGCAACATATGAAGAGGCACTTGCTTGTGTAAACGCTGGTGCAGACATCTTTGTTCACACCTATAACGGCATGAGTGGTCTTCACCATCGTGAGCCAGGTATGGTTGGTGCTGCAATGACCACCCACGGTACTTATGCAGAGGCTATTTGCGATGGACATCACCTCAATCCTATTGCCGTTCGTGCTCTGGTAAATGCAAAGGGATATGACCATACCGTTCTTATTACCGACTGCATGCGTGCAGGCGGTATGCCTAACGGACAGTACAAGCTTGGCGATTTCCCTGTTGTTGTTGAAGGCGGAACTGCTCGTTTGATGGATGAGTCCCACAGCCTTGCTGGTTCAATCCTTCGTCTGTTTGAAGGCGTGAAGAACGTCTTTGACTGGGGCGTTGTGTCTGCTGAAGAAGCAGTTCGAATGGCTTCAGAAAACCCAGCTCGCTCCTGTGGAATTGATGATGTTTGTGGCTTCATCCGTCCTGGATATGATGCTGACTTTATTGTTATTACAAAAGATCTTCAGCTTGAAGAGACGTTCCTTGGAGGAAAGAGCGTTTACAAGGCTTAAGCAGCAAATCTTGAGTAATGCAAACTAAAGGAAGCCTATGGAGTTCTATTCCCATAACTATTTAATTCACCATGCAACAGTATTTGACTGGACTCAGTTGGTTCTGTTTGCTCTTGTTGCACTTCTGATGGTCTTCTCGCTTGTGCATTACATGCGTGATAGAAAGAATTCTAAGTATCGTGAGCTGGCGCTCATTGCGCTGTTCTCATTAATCTTTCTTGGACTTCTACAGCTTGATCGTGTGCTAGAGGTCAATCAGACAAGTAAGCACTATGAGTCAATTGTTTCCTCACAAGAAAGCTTCGCTCGACGTCTTGAGGTTGATTTTGACCACGTGTACGTTGCCTTTGATAGCCAGGGAAATCCCTCGTATCTTGAGGTTGACGGTAAGTATTATCACGTTTTGAAAAATACCGAGAATGACTATGTCATTGAACAGATCAATCTCATTGGTAATGACATTAAGCATGTAGAGGAGTAGATCGATGAACTTTTATTTAGAAGTTGCCATTAAATTGTGCATCGGTCTTTTCTCGCTTGTTCTGGCAATTAACGTCAGCGGAAAAGGAAACCTAGCACCAACTGCAGCAATTGACCAGGTTCAAAACTTTGTACTTGGCGGCATTGTTGGCGGCATGATCTACAACAGTTCAATTACCATTTTGCAGTTCACCCTTGTCCTGCTTATTTGGCTCATTATTGTCATGGTTCTCAAATGGTTGAGAACAAACAATATGCTGGTCAAGCAGTTGATTGATGGACGTCCTGTTATTGTTATTGATAAGGGCAAGCTGCTTGTAGACAACTGTAGATCTATGGGACTTACTGCTTACGATGTGTCGCTGAAGCTTCGCCAGGCAGGAGTGAATTATATCTCAGACGTTAAGCGTGCCATTCTTGAGCAAAATGGACAGTTGATTATTGTTAAAAAAGGAGAAGAGAACGTTAGATTCCCGCTTATTACTGACGGACAAGTTCAGACGAACATTCTTGAGACGCTGGACCTGGAAGAGAATTGGCTTGAAAGAGAACTTGAGCATCAAGGTTATAAGTCTGCTTCAGAGGTTTATTTGGGTGAGTATAATAGTGGAGCTCTGATTATTACTCCGTATGCGGAGAAAGATCAGTAGCTTAGCAAGAGATAAAACAGTTAACCTGTTTATTCCAATTCCGTTTGCGGAAAAGATAAGAAATTTATCGTTGACTTGAATTGGAATATGTATACTAAGGCTAACTTTTAGAAAGCGGACTGTCGGATGACAGCCCGCTTTCGTGCTAAAGGGGAAGCATGAATGCATGTTCAGATGATGAGAAGTGAGTAGAAAGGCAAAGAAGTGAGGAGAAACATGGGTTTCTCGCCATGTTTTTATGCTTGGTAGTGATGACAATCGCACGATTTTGTTTGAAGAATTTGGCACTACACCATATTGGTTTTTATAGTTTTGGGAGATGTAACATGAATTTGAATCCAACCGTTTCTCGTCGTAGCGCACTTGTAGCTTCCGCTTTTGGCGTGAGTGCTATTCTTGCTGGCTGCAAGCCTGAGGCTCAAAAGCAAGAAGGAGCTTCTGATAACAAAGATCAGAAGAAGCTCAACATTGTTGCAAGTTTTTATCCTATGTATGATTTTGCTAAGCGCATCGCTGGTGTTCGCGCTGAGGTAACATGCCTCGTTCCAGCTGGCACTGAGCCACATGATTGGGAGCCATCCAGCAAGGATATGAAGACTATCCAGGAAGCAGACTTCTTGATTTACAACGGTGCTGGTATGGAGCACTGGGTCAAGGACGTACTTGATGGACTTGGTTCCGGCACAAAACTTACAGCAGTTGAGACCAGCAAAGACGTCAAACTTCTTGAGCTTGAAGAGGAGGAAGACGATCACGATCATGATGAGAAAAAAGACGACCATGATCACGATCACGACCATGGCGGAACCGATCCTCACGTTTGGCTGAGCCCTCTGAATGCAAAGATTCAGATGAAGAATATTTGTGACGCTCTGTCCGAGAAGGACTCTGAGCACAAGTCGGAGTATGCTGCCAATCTTGATAAGGCAAACGCAGATTTTGACACGCTTGATAATGAGTTCCACAAGGGTCTTGATTCTCTACCTAACAAGACCATTGTTGTTTCTCACCAGGCATTTGGTTATTTGTGCGAGGCTTACGGTCTTACTCAGATGCCTATTGAGGGTGTTGAGGCAGATGCAGAGCCAAATGCTCAGGAAATGAAAGAGATTACTGAGTTCGTAAAAGAGCATAATGTAAAGGTTATTTTTACGGAGGAACTGGTAAGTCCTAAGGTTGCTCAAGCAATTGCTGAGGCAACAGGTGCTCGTGTAGAAGAGCTCAACCCACTTGAGGGACTTACTGACGAAGAGCTCAAGGCAGGCGAGGATTACCTCTCTGTTATGCGCGAAAACCTCAAGGCTCTTGAGGGCGCTCTCGCATAGTGTGTTGCCAGCTTAGGCTGGATGTTTGGAGGACGTGTTGCAGGAAAGTCAGATAGCCGTTTCGCTTCAAGACGTGAGTTTTTCTTACAAGAAGACGCGCGTCTTAAGCGATGTAAATTTAGACGTTCATCAAGGTGAGATTTGCGCGCTTATTGGTGATAACGGAGCTGGTAAATCTACGCTCTCTCGAATTGTGGTGGGTGAGCTTGAACCTACAAGTGGTAAGTCACTTCTTTTTGGAACGCCCTCGACTCGGTTTAAAGACTGGGAGCGTGTAGGCTATGTCCCACAGCTCCCTTCAGAATCGGTTAATCGCTTTCCTGCAAGCGTCGTCGAACTTGTAGACGCAAGTCAGTATGCTCGTGCTAAAAAGGTAAAGATGAGCGCTAAAGAGCGTCGTGAGCGTACGCTTGAAGCACTTGACCTTGTGGGTATGACTGACTTTTCCACGCGTATTATCAGGGAACTCTCTGGAGGACAGCTCCAGAGAGTTCGCCTTGCCTGTGCGCTGGTAGGAAACCCATCACTACTTATCCTGGACGAGCCTACAACTGGTCTTGATAAAGAGAGTCGCAATCATTTCTATAGCCTAGTGCGAGAAGCCCATGCAGCTCGAGATCTTGCGGTACTTATTGTTACGCATGATCTTGCAGCTCTTGATGCGCTGGCTTGTCGAGTTGTTGAAGTTGCTGACCACAAAGCTACAGAAATTGCAGGTAGGGGTCACGGTCATGATCACTGTGCAGTTCATGGAGCTCACTGTGACCTTGACTCTCATCATGTCCACGACCACAATCGCGGAAAATTAGATGATTTTGCTTTAACGGAGTCCCTTGGTCCTGCGTCCGACGTTGTTCAAGATGCCCAAGACTCGCATGAGAGGAGGGCATAAATGTTTGAATACGTATTTATGCAGCGAGGAATTCTTGTAGGAATTCTTCTGGGAGCAATTATCCCGCTTGTAGGCGTTACGGTTGTATTGAAGCGCCTCTCTATGATTGGCGATGCTCTTTCACATACCTCTCTTGCAGGTGTTGCAGGCGGCATGATTGCAGGTATTAATCCTGTTGCCGGAGCAATTGCCGCTTGTTTGGGTGGTGCGCTTTGTGTTGAGGGAGTGCGTCGTCACTTCAAAGACCAGTCAGAGCTTGCCGTTGCTATTGTTATGGCAGCGGGTATTGGTTTAGCAGGTGTGTTGTCTGGTTTTGTTCCTAACTCATCAAGCTTCAACAGCTTTATGTTTGGTTCTATCTTGACGGTAAGCGAGCAAGAAGTTCAGATGATTGTGGTCATTAGCGTTCTTGCAGTTGCGTTTTGCTTCTTCCTCAGAAAAGAACTCTTCTTGATGTCCTTTGACGAGCGCCATGCCCGTTGTGTAGGCGTGCCTGTAAGCCTTATCAACTTTGGTTTTGTTATCGCAGTAGCTTTAGTAGTTGCTGTTGCAGCAAGAACAGTTGGCTCACTTATTGTGTCGTCCATGATGGTAGTGCCTGTTGCCTGCGCTTTGCAGATTTCCCGCAGTTGGAAGCAATGTTGTCTGTATGCAAGCACGGTGGGTATGCTGACCTCGCTTGGTGGACTTGTCATCTCTTATGAGCTTGGCCTTAAGCCAGGAGGAACCATCGTTCTTCTCGCGGTTGTTACGCTTTTGTTTATCTTTCTGGTAAAAAGGGTTGTGCTGCTGCTCAAAACTCGCACAGTGTGATACTCTGAACAAAGTGCGTTGACGGAGAGGTCTGCCGGAGCACGTTGTGAACAGAGAGGGTGTTCGTGGTTGAGAAACACCTGCACAGCGCTGGTAGAGTTCACTCCCGAGCTACAACTTGAACGGCGTCATTGCTTAGTAGGGAAGTCGTCCGCCTAACGAAACTAGGCTTTTAAGTGGATTGCACAGAGAGAAAACTGTGCAATCAACCGAGGTGGTACCGCGGAAATTTTCCGTCCTTGGGCATATGCTCAGGGACGGTTTTCTATTGAAAGGGTAATTACATGGGAATGTCTGAGGAACTCTCGGCAATTCGCGAGCAAGTACTTGAAGGAATTGCTAAGGCAACAAACCTTGAAGCACTTGAGAAGGTGCGCGTTGCATCAATGGGAAAGAAGGGCTCTCTTACCGCAATTATGCGTATGATGGGTCAGGTTCCCGCAGATCAGCGCCCTCAAATGGGTCAGCTTGCAAATACCGTTCGTGCTAACGTTGAGACTGCTATTCGCGAGCGTCAACTTGCCTTAAAGCGAGAAGCCCTTGAAGCCCAGCTCAATGCTGAGGCAACTGATATTACCCTTCCAGGTCGTCGTCTGAGCCCAGGTACTCAGCACCTCATTGAGCAGGTACGTGAAGAGATGGAAGACATCTTCATCAGCATGGGTTACACCATTGAGACGGGCCCCTATGTTGAGACCACCTACTACAACTTCACAGCGCTGAACGCTCCTGAAGATCACCCAAGTCGTTCTGGTAAGGATACGTTCTACGTAGTAGACAATGCACCAGAAGGAAAGGAATCGCACGTACTGGGTGAGTCTGACGTTCTTCTTCGTACGCAGACCTCCGGCGTTCAGGTGCATACCATGGAGACAAAAGAGCCTCCTATTTACATGATTTGCCCTGGTACGGTATTCCGTCCTGACACAGCAGACGCTAACCACCTGCCTCAGTTTACGCAGATGGAAGGCCTTGTTGTTGATGAGGGAATCACCTTTGGTGACCTCAAAGGCACCCTTGATCACTTTACTCGTGAGATCTTTGGTAAGGACCGTGCTACACGCTATCGTCCTCACTTCTTCCCATTCACTGAGCCAAGCTGCGAGGTAGATGTTTCTTGTGGCGTCTGTCACGGCGAGGGCTGCCGCTTCTGCAAGAATACCGGTTGGCTTGAGATTCTTGGCTGCGGCATGGTTGATCCTAACGTCTTCAAGTACTGCGGTATTGATTCCGAGAAGTACACAGGCTTTGCCTTTGGCATTGGTGTTGAGCGTGTTGCAGCACTTCGTTATGACCTTCCTGACCTGCGTATGCTCATCTCTGGTGACCAGAGAGTCCTGCGTCAGTTCTAATCATCGGCGTCTTATTAGAAAGGCAATCACATGCGTGTATCTTATGAATGGCTGAAGACGCTCGTTGATCTTCCTCAGGACCCAAAAGACCTTGAGCGTGAGTTTGTGCGCACGGGCACTGAGGTTGAAGCTGTAGAGCGTGTTGGCGCTAACCTTGATTATGTTGTTACAGCTCAGGTTGTGAGCAAAGAGCCTCATCCTGATTCTGATCACATGTACGTTACCCTCGTTGACGTGGGCAACAATAATGTGGATAAGGACGGAAATCCTGTTCCTCTGCAGATTGTTTGCGGAGCTCAGAACTTTAATCAGGGAGACCACATTGTTACGGCAATGATTGGCGCAGTGCTTCCTGGAGACTTCAAGATTAAAAAGTCCAAGCTGCGTGGCGTTGAGTCTTGCGGCATGAACTGCTCTTCTCGCGAGCTGGGCCTTGGCGATGACCAGAGCGGCATTATGATTCTTCCTGAGGATGCTCCAATTGGTGTACCTCTTACGGATTACCTGGGCATGTCTGATGTTGTCCTTGATTGCGAGATTACCCCTAATCGCCCTGACTGCCTCTCTATGACAGGTATGGCTGTTGAGGTTTCTGCAATGTATGACACTGACACCCACATTGAGCTCCCACGTGTTACGTCTGAGTCTGGTGCAGATGCATCTGAGCAGGTAGATGTTACTATTGCTGATCCTGAGCTCTGCTCAAGGTACACCGCTCGCGTGGTTCGTAACGTCAAGATTGGCCCAAGCCCTGAGTGGCTTGCTCGTCGCGTTACAGCTTGTGGCGGTCGTTCAATCAACAACGTTGTTGATGTTACTAACTACGTGATGTACTTGACCGGCCAGCCTCTGCATGCTTTTGACCTCGGAAAACTTACCAAGGAAGATGGCAAGTACCACATTGTGGTTCGTGCTGCAGAAGACGGTGAGCACATTGTGACGCTTGATGGAGAAGACCGTGAGCTCACGCCTGATATGACCGTCATTACTGATAACGGTAAGACTCCTATTGCCCTTGCTGGTGTTATGGGCGGCCTGGATTCTGAAATTACCGAGAATACTGTTGATGTCCTTTTGGAGTCTGCGGTCTTTGATAACGGACACATTAGCCGTACCAGTAGAAACCTTGACCTTATGAGTGAGGCTTCTATTCGCTACGAGCGCCTTGTTGATCCAAACGGCTGCGCATCTGTTGCAGATATTGCAGCAGCTCTCTTTGAGGAGTGCTGTGGTGCTGAGGTTTGCCCTGGCATTGTTGATGTGTATCCAAAGGTAAAAGAGGCAGTAACTATTACGCTTCGCCCAGAACGCGTCTGCGCACTTGCAGGTGCTCAGATCTCAGAAGAGTTTATGGTTTCTCGCCTTACGCGCCTTGGTTGCAAGGTCACTCCTGCAGGCAACGGTGAGTTGAGCGTTATTGCTCCTACAAATCGCCCAGACCTTACGCGTGAGGTTGACCTTATTGAGGAGATTGTTCGCCTGTGGGGTGAAGGTGATATTGAGGCTACGCTTCCTGCTGCTAGAAACCATGCAGGAGGTTTGATCTCAGATCAGCGTCAGATTAGAAAGATTGGCCGTACGCTGCGCTCCCTTGGCCTCAACGAGACAAAGTCATATTTGTTTGCAAGTCCAGATGACCTCTCTAAGCTTGGTATGAGCGAAGAGGGAAGAGGCGTCCCGGTAAAGGTTATGAGCCCACTTGTTGCTGACCAGTCTGAGATGCGTCGCTCCATTGTTCCAGGTCTTCTGCGCTCTATTGCATACAACCTTGCTCATGGTGTCTCTAATATTGCCATGTATGAGCTGGGGCGTGTGCTCTTTGGACATAAGGATAAGAGCCAGCCAGATGAGCCAAGCTATGTCTGTGGTGTATTGGTTGGTCGTCCAGCAGATGACGCTTGGAATGCTAAGTATCCAGCCTACGATTTCTTTGATGCCAAGGGTATTGTTGAGGGTCTGCTTGAGGCACTTCGCATCCCTAAGGTTCGTTTCCGTGTAGCTGAGCCAGAGCAATACGGTTGGCTGCAGCCTGGTCGCGCTGCTGAGATTCTTGCAGGTAGTGAGACAATCGGTTGGGTTGGAAACATTCATCCTTTGTCGCTCCAGAACTTTGACATTGAGGTTCCAGTCATTGCCTTTGAGATTTCTGTGGCTTCGCTCTTGCGTCTTTCTCAGAAAGACCTTCCTATTGTGGAGCCACCAACCTACCCAGGCATCTCCATTGACCTGGCAATTGTTGTTGACGAGAGCGTTACTGCTGAGCAGTTGGTTCAGCGTTTGAAGTCTGCTGGTGGCAAGCTCCTCTGCGACATCAGACTCTTTGACGTGTACCGCGATGCTCTGCGTGTTGGTGAGGGCAAGAAGTCCATGGCCTTCTCGCTCACGTATCGTGCAGACGACAGAACGCTTACTTCAGAAGAGGTCGAGAAGACCCACACAAAGCTTGTGGAGAAGGTTCTTCGTTCTACCGGCGGAGAAATTCGCGGATAAGCAGGTAATTGTAGTGCCAAGTTGGAACGTACATATTGCTCATGCTGACCGGCTCCTTGAGAAAGGAGCCGGTTGCTTGGACGTAGATATTCACTACCCTGATGCATTTCTGCTTGGAAATGTTGCTCCTGATGTGCATATTGGCTTTATGGTTCCAGACTATTCTCACAAGGTAAGATACGGTCGAAGCCATCAATCGTATCCAGGTAGTTTGCCTATTCCAAGTTATAAGCGGTATCAGCGTAATTTTATGGGTGGTCTTACCCCTGCTGAATATTTGCTGCAGACTGACTTTATTCAGCCAAATGTGACGTATTGCTCAGCTGAACAGCGCATCTTAGTAGATCAGCGCCAGCTGAGGGAGCTTATCGTGGGCATTTGGTGTCACCTTGTTTGCGACCACGTGTATAACGCTCATACACGGGCATTTTTGCGTGCTCATCACATTCCAACAGGAGAAGATGCACGTATTCGTAAGCAGGCAGATTTTGATATTTACGGACGCTCACTTGTTATGAATCGCCTACCAGAAGCATCCGATGAGCTTTTTGCGGTTGCCGCAGCTCATCCACAGTATGGGTTTACGCATTCTGATGTTGAGCAAACACTTCAGGTCATACAGCGTATTGCAGAAGAGAATCGCCAGAATAGCGTGAGCTCACCGCAGTATCAAATGCTTGATACAGAGTTTTTCTCGTCAGCTTATAAAGAGGCAGAGGAAACGCTCGTTCAAGGATTTATGCTGCAAAAACATAACTAGTTCAGTTAAAGTTATATTCTCGCTTTTCTGATATAGGTTTTGGAGGACGCTATGGAAAAGATGGAATCTCGCGGAACATTTACGGAGTATCTGCCTTCATACACCATTGGTGTTGATGCTTATAAGTCAGTGCTGCACATTGTTAAGCGCTTTGGCAAAAATGCAGTGGTCATTGGTGGACCAACCGCAATGGAGAAGGCACGTCCAAAGCTTGAGGCTGCACTTGCTGGCTCTGAGGTTTCTATCTCTTCTTGGATTTCTTACGGCACTAACTCTACGCATGCAAACGCCAAGAGGATTGCATCGATGCCTGAGGTTATTGCTGCTGATATGCTCTTCCTTGTTGGTGGTGGTCGCGCAATTGACGAGGGTAAAGAGATTGCAACCATCCTGGACAAACCATACTTTACCTTCCCAACACTTGCTTCTAACTGCGCTCCTGTAACAAGAATTGCTGTTTTCTATAAAGAAGATGGCTCTGCAGATACGTACTTCATTCCTGCTGAGCTTCCTGTTCATACCTTTATTGATACGCAGATTATTGCAGAGAGCCCTGATGAGTACTTCTGGGCAGGAATTGGCGATGCCTTCTCCAAGGGTCCTGAGGTTGAGCTTTCTTCCAGAGAAGTTGAGCTGCTCCACAGCCCTCTTATGGGACGAGCTCTTGCCGCAGGTGCCTGCATTGAGCCTCTGTTTGATAATGCAGAGCAGGCACTTGCAGACAAGCGCGCTGGTATTGTTTCTGAGGCGTTTGAGAACGTTGTTCTGAACATCATTGTGACTGCTGGTATTGTTTCTAATATGACCACCAATCTTGGCGCAGAGCGCGGCGCGTATTACTTTAATTCCTCAACCGCTCACGCCTTCTACAATGCCTTTACTGCTCTGGGCGAGCGTGGCGAGAAACACCTTCATGGTGAGGTTGTTTCCTTTGGTACCTGCGTTCTTTATGCCTTTGACGGCAACCTTAAGGCACTTGAGGAGCAGGTGGCACTTAATAGAAAGCTTGGTCTCCCAACCACCTTGGCCGATCTGGACATTACTCCAGAATCAGTTGACGCTGACCTGGACATCATTGTTGAGCGAGCTCAGAAGACCAACGAGTGGGGTCGCGCTCCTTATGGATTTACCACTGATCGCTTCCGCCAGGCAATTCTTGATACCGACGCATACGGTAGGGCAGTTGCTTCGGGCGAGAAAGACCTTGAGGCGGCAGCTCTTGATGTGATTACCGCTCATGCACCTTCAGCAGAGACAGCTGTGCCACGTAAGATGTAGTTGCAAGTAGCCTGAAGAATCATTTTAGGAAGAGGACGTGTAGGAGCCAGCTTTCTTAAGCCACTTCACGGTTATATAAAAAGTTTATGTATCAAATGGCAGTTTATTTGGATAAGCTGCCATTTCTTTTAGTTGCAATTTTTATTCACTATTATTAACAAAAATACTCACAAACAAAAAATAACGCGTACGGTCGTTTTTTATCGGTGAAAGTCATATTGCGTGTTTGTCACCGTGTTTTACCTTGTAATGGTTTATCTTAGTAACTATCAACTACGAGTATTTATGGATAACAAAATCTATAAAATGCGTAGATTTCATAGATAAGCGCGGGGGTGAGCATGGCAGAGTTAAATGCATCGTTAGCAGTAAGTGACCAGGATGCATACTTGTTTGCGCAAGGAAAATGGTTCCAGAGTCATAAGAAATTAGGTGCACACCCTGCGGTTCAAGAAGATGGAGTTGAGGGTTATCATTTTGCGGTTTGGGCCCCCAATGCAGCCTCTGTCTCTGTTGTTGGAGACTTTAATAATTGGGATGATACCGTCAACGTTCTTTCTCGCTCAAATCATGGCGGAATCTGGGAAGGTTTTATTCCAGGAATCACCTCGGAAGTATTGTATAAATTCCTGATTGTATCCGCTTCTGGACAGAAGATTTTTAAGGCTGACCCCTATGGTACCTATGCGGAGGTCAGACCACATACGGCATCTATTACGTTTGACCCAGACGTGTACGTTTGGGAAGACGAAGCATGGATGAAAAGGCGTGCAACACTTAAGTTCCTGCATAGTCCTCTTAACATCTTTGAAGTTCATCTTGGGAGCTGGAAGCAGCATACTGACCTGACTGCCCAAGAGGAAGATTCTGCTGATACAGAGAATGTAGAGCAGACTGAAGAACCCAAGGACTATTTTGACACCAACGTAGATGCCTTCTACACCTATGATGACCTCTCAGAAGAGCTGGTAGCCTATGTTAAAGATATGGGCTACACCCACATTGAGCTTCTCCCTGTTATGGAGCATCCTTTTGATGGATCTTGGGGTTATCAGGTAACGGGTTATTTTGCTCCCACCTCAAGGTATGGCAATCCTGCCCAGTTCAAACACTTTATTGACTGCTGTCATCAGGCTGGTATTGGCGTCATTTTGGACTGGGTCCCAGGAGGCTTCTGTAAAGATGCTCATGGTCTAGCGGAGTTTGATGGTACCAAGCTCTTTGAAGAAAAAGAGCATCCTAACTGGGGAACGCTTAAGTTTGACCTGACTCGTGGTGAGGTTAGAAGCTTCCTTGTTTCTAACCTGCTTATGTGGCTGAAGGACTATCACGTTGATGGCATTCGTGTTGACGGTGTCAGTAGCATGCTGTATTTGAATTTTGGTATCGACGATCCTTCTCAGAAGCGCTTTAACCATAAGGGCACAGAGGAAGATTTAGATGCAAGCGCTTTCTTGCGTCTCTGCAACGAGACTGCTCAAAAAGAACATCCCGATATTTTGATGATTGCAGAAGAGTCCACGGCATGGCCGCTGGTTACCTATCCTCCTGAGGTTGGAGGACTTGGCTTTAACCTTAAGTGGGACATGGGCTGGATGAATGATACGCTGCACTATTGTCAGACTGATTTCCCTTATAGACCAGGTAACCACCGTCTTCTGACCTTCTCCAGCATGTATCAGTTCAATGAGAACTTTGTACTGCCACTGAGCCATGACGAGGTCGTGCATGGTAAGTGCAGTCTTATTCAGCGCATGCCGGGAGATTGGTGGAGACAGTTTGCTGGCATGAGGGCTTTGGCGCTTCATCAGATGACTCATCCGGGCGCTAAGCTCAACTTTATGGGCAACGAGATTGCGCAGTTTATTGAGTGGCGCTACTACGAGGGCATTGAGTATTACCTGACTGAGGAGTATCCAACTCACGCTCATCAGCAGGCATTTATTAAGGCTCTTAATCATTTCTATAAGAATCATCCAGGACTTTGGCAGTATGCCTACGACAACCGTGGATTTGATTGGATTGACGCAGACAATAATGAGCAATCAATCATCTCGTTTGTTCGTCACGGAAGAAAGCCTTCCGAGGACCTGGTTATTCTCATCAATTTTGACGTTGCAACCCATCAGAAATTCCGTTTAGGCATGCCTTCTGCAGGTGTGTGGAAAGAAGTATTCAATTCCGACGCAAAAGAATTTGGCGGTTCGGGTATTGTGAATACTAAGAAACTTTCCACCAAGCCAGTGGCATGGAATGGAAGAGATTATTCGGTAGAACTGTCTGTTCCTCCGCTTGGTGGCATTGTTTTAGCGTTTGAGAAAGAACTTCCAAAGAGGGGGAAGCATGGCCGTAAATAACGGACAAAACATTTTTACCGATAAACAGGATTTTGAAGAGCAGTATCGCGATAAGTTCATCAAGATTCTTGGCAAATACTATGGAGAGTGCACTGATCAGGAGCGCTATAACGTTCTTGCTCACCTCATTGCAGAAAAGGCGCGAGAAATTCAGTCAACCTCCTATATTCACGCTAACAAGCAGGTCTATTACTTCTCCCTTGAGTTCCTTCTAGGACCACTGCTTGAGAATTACCTGCTCAATCTTGGTATTACCGACGTTGTTGCAGAGGGCCTTAAAGAGATGGGTACCTCTCTTCAGGAACTTGCTGCTCAGGAGGTAGACCCTGGCCTTGGCAATGGTGGTCTGGGTAGGCTCGCCGCGTGCTTCCTGGACTCCATGGCACACGAGGGAATGGCTGGCTTTGGTAATGGCATGAGATACCGCTACGGCCTCTTCCGTCAGGAGATTAAGGATGGACGCCAGGTAGAGCGTACCGATAACTGGCTGGCAAATGGATATCCTTGGGAAGTCAGAAAAGATGATTCCAGCGTACTAGTGCGCTTTGGTGGCACAGTAGTAAGGCATGAGGACGAGAATGGCAACTTCTGGTTCTCGCAAGAGGGCGGCCAGGTAGTAAGGGCTGTTCCATACGATGTGCCTATTGTTGGTTATGGCGCAAAGACCGTAAATAAGCTGCGTCTTTGGTCTGCAGAGCCAGCAGAGGAAGACTTTGATCTTGATGCTTTTAACGCCGGCGATTATGCACGTGCTAATAAGTTCCGCTCTGACGTTGAGGCAATTTCAACCATTTTGTATCCAAATGACTCTGGTGAGCACGGACGCATTCTTCGCTTGAAGCAGGAGTACCTGTTTGTCTCCGCTGGTCTTCAGACCATTCTTCGTGCTTACAAGGATAAGTACGGTGAGGATTGGGACCACTTTGCAGATCACGTCTGCATCCACACTAACGATACGCACCCAGCAATGTGCGGACCAGAGCTTATGCGTCTGCTTGTCGATGACCATGGCGTTGACTTTAACAAGGCATTTGATATAGCGAGAAACGCAATCTCTTATACCAACCACACCGTTATGCCTGAGGCTCTTGAGAAGTGGCCTATCAACACCTTCCGTGAGCTGCTTCCCCGCCTGTATATGTTTATTGATGAGGTTGATCGCCTCTATAAGGAGCAGCTGCTTGCTGACTCTAACGGCAACACCGATCTTCTCGCCTCAACAGCTGTGTTGTGGGATAACACCGTTCGTATGGCTAACCTCTCTATTCTGTTTAGCCACTCGGTTAATGGTGTCTCTGACCTGCACACAAACATTTTGAAGCAGAGTGTTTTGAAGGATTTCTACAAGCTTCGTCCAGAAATCTTTAATAACAAGACTAACGGCATCTGCCACCGTCGTTTCTTGGCTCAGGCTAATACCGCTTACGCAAAGCTTATTACTGAGGCTATCGGTACCGGCTGGCTTGATGATGCCAATGAACTTCAGAAGCTTTCTGCTTTTGAGAACAATGCTGAGTTCTTGGACAAGATGGACGCTGCAAAGAGAGAAGAAAAAGAGCGTCTTGCTGCATACGTCAAGAAGACAACCGGTGTTGAGATGGATACTAATACCATCTTTGATACGCAGGTAAAACGCTTCCATGCATATAAGCGTCAGCTGCTTAATGTCTTTAAGATTTTGTATCTCTACAACCGCATGCTTGATGACCCAAGTTATAAGCCAACTCCAACAACCTTTATTTTCTCGGGCAAGGCTGCTCAGAGCTATACCTTTGCAAAGGAAGTCATTCGACTTATTCACTCCGTTGCAGACGTGGTTAACAACGACGAGCGCATTGAGGGTCGTCTGAAGATTGTCTTTATTCCAAACTTTGCTGTTTCAAATGCACAGCTTATCTATGCTGCATCTGATATTTCAGAGCAGATTTCAGTTGCTGGTGCAGAGGCTTCTGGTACCTCAAACATGAAGCTTATGATGAATGCGGCTCTGACCCTTGGTACATATGACGGTTCAAATATTGAGATCTCTGAGCTTGCAGGACCAGAGAACATCAAGATTTTTGGTCTTCGTGCAGACGAGGTCCAGCAGGTATATGCTTCCGGCACCTACTTTGCACAAAACCTGCTTAACCAGAACCCAACGCTGGCTCGCATTGTAAACATGCTGACCGATGGTTCTTTGAGCCGACTCTCTGGCAACTTTGAGTCAATTCGTGACTATCTGCTGATCAACAATGATCCTGACCTGGTGCTTATTGACTTTGACGCCTATGTGAAGGCATGGGAAGAGCTTACTCAGTCCTATGCAGATCGTCGCAGCTGGAATGCTCGCGCACTTCACAATACGGCAAATTCTGGCTTCTTCTCTGCTGATAGAACTATCAGGGAGTATATGGAAGATATTTGGCACGTGTAAGGATCTGCGTTTAGGTTCAATCGTCGTAGGGCGTTGAGAATATAAACCTCTGTTGGGGAGAGAGGAGATTTGGATATGAGCAAAAGGGAATGTCTTGCAATGCTACTTGCAGGAGGACAGGGAAGCCGCTTAGGTGCTCTGACCTCAAAAGTAGCTAAACCTGCTGTCTCGTTTGGTGGCAAGTTCCGCATTATTGACTTTGCATTATCCAACTGCGCAAATTCAGGAATTTCTACGGTAGGTGTTTTGACACAGTATCGTCCGTATTTGCTGCACTCTTACGTGGGATCAGGTAGTGCTTGGGACCTTGATGAGCGCGGTGGTGGAATTTCTATTCTTCCTCCATTTGCTACTCAGTCTGGTGGTGCGTGGTATGCGGGAACCGCAGATGCCGTCACCCAGAATATTGGTTACATTGAGCAGAATAACCCTGATTACGTACTAATTCTCTCTGGCGATCAGCTTTACCGTATGGACTACGGCGAGATGCTCGCCTGCCATAAGAAGAACAACGCAGACCTCACCATTGCTGTTATGCCTGTTCCTTGGGAAGAGACTTCTCGCTTCGGCATCATGTCCATTGATGATGAGGATAGAATCACCAAGTTTTCCGAGAAACCCAAAGAGCCAGAATCCAACCTGGCGTCCATGGGAATCTATATCTTTAGCACAGACCTGCTTCTTGAGACCTTGCGTGAGGACGCAAAGAATCCTGAATCTTCTCATGACTTTGGCGGCGATATTATTCCGACGTTGCTTGATGATGGTAAACGTCTTTTTGCCTATCGCTTTGAGGGTTTCTGGCGCGATGTAGGCACCATTGCAAGTTATCACGAGACCAGCATGGATCTACTTGGCTCTGAGCCTAAGTTTGATATCTTCTCGGATAAGTTCCCTATTTTGTCCAATGCTTCCACCCGTCCACCAGCGTACATTGGCGCTTTTGGCGAGGTAGACGACTGTCTGGTAAGCAACGGATGCCAGATCTTTGGTTATTCTCGCCATTCAATTTTGTCTACCGATGCCGTTATTGGTGAGGGAGCTCGCGTTATTGACTCCGTACTTCTTCCTGGTGCAGAAGTTAAACCTGGTGCGGTGGTTATTCGTGCAATTCTTGGCGAGAACGCTGTGGTCGAGAAGAACGTCCATATTGGCAGCTCTGATTTGAACAAGGAGATTGCTGTTGTTGGAAATGATGTAGTGGTTGAAAGAGGTGAGCACTAATGAATAGAGTAATTGGCCTTATTACCTGCAATTATGCTTCGACTAATATGGAAATCGCCAATGATGTACGCCCAATTGCATCCATGCCTTTCTTGGGAAGATATCGCTTGGTAGATTTTCCTCTTTCAAATATGGTTAATTCGGACATTAGTACCGTTGGCGTAATCATGCCCTTTAACTATCGCTCGCTTATCGATCATCTTGGCTCTGGCAAAGACTGGAACTTGGACCGTAAGAGCGGTGGTTTATTTATTCTGCCTGGATCTGCTTTTGGTACCTCCCACGCAGGAGCTCGTTTCCTGCTCAGAGATCTGATTTCCAACAAGCCATATCTTGAGAGAACTGATGCAGAGTATGTTCTGTTGTCCACTTCAAATTTTGTTTTCAACTCTGATCTTACCGAGCTGCTTGACCAGCACCTTGAGTCCGATGCAGACATCACTATGATGACCTACACCACTCGTTATAACGATAGAGACGTTGTTGGTGTTGAGCTTGACGGTGACCGTGTAGTTAAAACGCACAATGGTGTTCAGCGCGGAGACGAGGCTTCTCTCGACTGCTTTATTATCAAGCGCGACCTGCTTATTGACATGCTTGATTGGTATAGAGCTACTGATTATCTTGATCTTTTTGAGGCACTCCACGCTGACTATAACCGCGTCAAGGTTCGCACCTTCCACTTTGAAGGTCATGTAGCATCTATCTTCTCAAAGAACTCTTATTATCGGGCTAACATGGAGCTTTTGAACCCCATGCCAGCAAATGAACTCTTTACTCCAGAGCGCTCCATCAAGACAAAGGCACACGATACTGCTCCTGCAAAATTTGAGATTGGCTCAAAGGTAAGTAACTCCACTATTTCTGCAGGCTGCCGCATTCGCGGAACGGTTACTGGTTCCATCCTTGGCCGTAACGTCATTATTGAGCGCGGTGCTATTGTTCGTGATTCCATTGTGATGGAGGGCTGCATTGTTAAGGAAGGCTCTGTAGTCGAGCACGCTATTGTGGATCGCTCTAACGTTATTCCTGCGGGTACTGAGCTTCGTGGTACCAGCGAAGAAATTCTTATTCAGCGTAAAAACAATAAGAGGGTGGCGTAACAATGTCCCAAGTCTCCAAGCGTCGCAAACTTCGCGTTGTCTATGCAACTTCAGAGGTAGCGCCTTTTTCCAAGTCGGGTGGTCTTGGAGATGTTTCGGGCTCATTGCCACAAGCACTTAAAAAAGTAGGAGCAAGAGTGGCGGTTATCTCGCCACTCTACAGCTCTATTAAGCCCGAGTGGAAACAAAAGATGAAAAAGGTCTACGAGCTTCAGGTGCCTCTTTCGTGGCGCTTTGAGTATTGTGGGCTGTGGCATCTGGTTCATGAAGGCGTTGATTTTTACTTTGTAGATAACGAGTCCTACTTTGCTCGTGATGGCCTTTATGGCTACTTTGATGATGGAGAGCGCTATGCGTTCTTCTCCAAGGCTCTGTGTGAGCTGATTGCACACGTCCCAGAGCTCTCCTGCGACGTTCTGCACTGCAATGACTGGCAAACGGCACTGGCACCCGTATTTCTGCGTGAGCAGTATCAGGGCGTCCCTGAGGTCCACAACGTTAAGACGGTCTTCTCCATTCATAACGTCAAGTTCCAAGGCCAGTTTACTGACAAGATGCTCAGCGACGTACTTGGTCTTGCTGATATTCCTGCTGCAGTTGATCAGTTGAGGTGCGATGCAAGCTCAATTAACTTTATGAAGGGCGCGCTTTGCTACTCCGATTATCTGCTCACCGTTAGCCCAACGTATGCCCGAGAGCTTCAGACAGAGCACTTCGGAGAGGGCATGGATGATATCTTCCGTCGCCGTCAAAGTGTACTGCGCGGCATCCTGAATGGTATTGATATTGGTGCGTGGTCACCTGCAAGTGATTCTTATATTCCACAGAACTTCTCGGCACGTCATATGGAAGGTAAGGCTGAGTGTAAGCGTCAATTGCAAGAGGAGCTGGGTCTTGAGGTAAATCCAGATGTACCTCTTGCGGTAATGGTTACGCGCCTGACTAACCAGAAGGGCTTAGGCCTGATTCGCTATGCGATGGACCGTCTTATTTGTGCAGGTATTGAGGTTGCTGTTCTAGGAACTGGTGACGCTGAACAAGAAGATGCTATGCGCTTCTTTGATGAGCACTATGGCAACCGTATGGCTGCACGTATTGAGTTTGATATTGCGCTGTCTCACCGCATGTACGCAGGTGCGGATATGTTCTTGATGCCCTCAGAGTTTGAGCCTTGCGGCCTTTCTCAGATGATTTCTATGCGTTATGGCACGCTTCCTGTTGTTCGCGAGACGGGCGGTCTGGCAGATTCTGTAAAACCGCACAACCAGTTTACGGGAGAAGGAACCGGCTTTAGTTTTGCTAATCAAAACGCAGATGAAATGGCAGATATTATTCTGTACGCCGCCGATGTTTATAGAAACGATAAACAAGCGTGGGAAAATCTTGTAAAACAGGCGATGACAGAGGACTTTAGTTGGCATAACGCTGCAAATGAATATCTTGACGTGTATCATTTACTACACCCTGAGATTATCAGGTATGTACGTCGTCGAGATTGGTAAGAATGCAGGCTTTTCACAACACCTCAAACATTGTTTGTAGAGATCCAAAAGGCGCGGTAGAACTAGGTACTTCAGCAACAATCAGACTATTTGCTTGGGACGATGATGTTCAATCAGTAACGCTTCGTCTCTGGCAGGAGTATGGCCCTGAATCGTCTTCAGAGGCCCAAGCTCTGTCTGGCGAGAAACGCGTTGTGATGCAAAAGAGTGATTTTGCTGGCGCGCTTCCGACTGGTGTACCTGACTATGCGCAGTGCTTTGAGGCAATTGTTAAACCAGCTGCTACGGGCCTTATTTGGTATCGTTTTGAGCTTCAGGCTTCTGACGGAGCAGTTTGGTCATATGGTGCTCAAGAAAATAGATGCACCGGTGTTGGCAGCTTTGCCTATGGCGAGCCACCATCATTTCAGATTACTTGCTATAAGCCTCGAGGTAGCTTTGCGGGTGTAGAAGATCCTAGCTGGTACAAAGAGGGAGTTGTCTACCAGATTTTCCCTGACAGGTTTGCACGAGATGCAAACTGGCATGAACGTACCAAGCAGGCGCTTGCTGTTCCAAGAAATGGGGTTTCTCGCCAGCTGGTTGAAGACTGGGAGAAGACTCCTGAGTATCAAAAAGATGCTAACGGCCGCATAACTGAGTGGGATTTCTACGGCGGTTCTTTGGCTGGCATTGAAGAGAAGCTTCCTTATTTGGAAAACCTTGGAATAACTGCGCTTTATTTGAATCCTATCTATGCTGCTTCTAGTAATCATCGCTACGATATTGCGGATTATTTGGAAGTTGATCCCGTGTTGGGCACTGTAGAGGATTTTGAGCGCCTCTGCGCAAAAGCTGCTGAACATGGTATTTCTATTATTTTGGATGGCGTTTTTAATCACTGTGGTGCTGATTCAAAATATTTTAATAAATTCTCTAACTACTCTGAACCAGGAGCAGTTCAGCAGGCCAGTTCAGCCTATGATAAGTGGTTTACGTTCCGTGATGATGGAACGTATGAGAGCTGGTGGGGTGTAGACGCACTTCCAACTATTGTCTCCGATAACCCTGATTATCAGGAGTTTATTTGTGGCGAGAATGGCGTTATTAGAACGTGGCTGCGCCGAGGTGCTCGCGGTTGGCGCTTAGACGTTGCTGACGAGATTTCTGATTCGTTTATACAGAAGATTCGTGCGGCTGCACTTGCAGAGCGTAGCGACGCAGTTATTATCGGAGAGGTCTGGGAGGACGCAAGCAATAAGCGCGCGTACGGAAAACTCAGACAGTATCTGGAAGGTTCTGAGCTCGACGGGCCTATGAATTATCCTCTGCGCAAGTCTATACTTTCATTTTTGATGAATGAGGCTGGTGCTGAGTCAACTGCTTTAGCTCTTGAGGAGCTGTGGGAAAACTATCCTCACGAGGCGTTTTATTCTTGTCTCAATGTGTTTGGAACACATGATAAAGAGCGCTTGATTAACGTGGTTGCAGGAGCTCCTACTCCAGATTCTCTTTCTGCTCATGAGCAGGTAACGTACAGACTTTCTGCTGATCAGCGCGGTCTTTCTAAGGCTCGCATGTGGCAGACAGCTGTACTACAGATGACACTTCCTGGTGTTCCATCAATTTACTACGGCGATGAGATGGGCGTTGAGGGATTTGTTGATCCAACAAATCGCGCAACTATGCCATGGCCAGGAAGCAGCCCGCGAGCAGACCTGGATTACTTGCATATGTATCGCAATGCAATTGCGCTCAGAAAGACCCTTCCTCTGCTGGTAGACGGCTCGTTTGAACCGTTTGTTCCAGAATGTGGATTTGACGACGTTCTGGCATTTTGGCGTAAGCCTCTTCAAAAAGATAAGCAGCAAGAGCAGCAGGGCAAAGCCGCTTCTGGCATTTGTGTTCTGGTGAATAAGAGTCGCTCAGATGCTAAAACAGTATATGTTTCTGTACCTCAAAACATGCAGGTTATTGATGTTATTAGTGGCCAAGCAGTCCCCGTTAAGGATGGCAAAGCAGAAGTCTTTTTGTGGCAGCTTGGATGCACTGTCTTAAACGTGCAGCCAGCTCACAGGTTACAAAAGCCCCTTGAGCCCGGTATGGGAGTGCTTGCTCATATAACTTCTCTGCCTGCCGATGAGGACTCCGCAATTACGCCAGGTCAGAAGCTTGGTGTAA
Source organism: Atopobium sp. (assembly GCA_015258715.1). Lineage (GTDB taxonomy): Bacteria > Actinomycetota > Coriobacteriia > Coriobacteriales > Atopobiaceae > Lancefieldella. Next base: position 189,736 of record JABZHR010000001.1, on the reverse strand, counting down.
TTGGTCGCGAGACTTCCGAGTTCATTGATTTTCTCGCCAAATCTGGCCAGAAGTATTGGCAGATTTTACCTGTCAGTCCAACCGATGAATACGGCTCTCCATATGCGGGAATTTCCGCTTTTGCAGGAAATATCAATCTGCTTGATCCAGCGGCAATGGAGAGAGTCATTTCTGAGTGCAATGACCCTCAGGGCAAGCGATCTGCTGAGTACCAGGCATTTCTGACGAGAAACTCGTATTGGCTTGATTCGTATGCAGCATTTCGAGCTATTAAAGACCTGCTGGGAGAGGGAGTGTGGCAGGAGTGGCCTAAGCAGTATCGTAGCTGGTCGCAAGAGCTTCTTGAGCGCCCCGAGCTTGCTCAGGCAATCGAACTTCATCGAAAGCAGCAATTTGCTTTTGACGTAATTTGGAGTCAGACATTAGCGGAGGCTCGTGCTAAAGGTATTCAGATTATTGGCGATATGCCTATGTTTGTTTCAGAGGATTCCGCTGATGTTTGGGCACATCCAGAACTTTTTGCTTTAGATGATACAGGTCATACAGAGCTTCAGGCTGGAGCTCCTGCTGACGCGTTTTCTCAAGATGGCCAGCTGTGGGGTAATCCAACGTATAACTGGCAGGCTCATAAAGACGAAGGATATCGCTGGTGGATTGAACGTTTCCGCAGGTCTTTTTATCTGTACGACTACACTAGACTGGATCACTTTATTGGTTTCACGTCTTACTATGCCATTGAACAGGGAAAGACTGCTGCTGAGGGTTCATTCAAGTTTGGCCCTGGCTATGATCTGTTTGAGGTTGCTTATAAGCAGCTTGGTCCACTGCCTTTTATTGCGGAGGATTTGGGAGCGATTACCCCTGCGGTCCGTGCGCTGCTTTCTCAGACGGGATTTCCGGGTATGAGCGTCATTCAGTTTGCTGATGGAGACTGTAGATACTCTTTTGCCCCAGCTCAGGAGTCTATTGTGTACAGCGGCACGCATGATACGCAAACGCTTATGGGTTTTGTAGAAGCTCGTTTTACAGGTGGCCAGACAACTGATGAATCTCAGCAGATTTTTGACCACCTTATGGAGCAGGTAGTCGGCGCATCCAATGCAGTAGTTATTCTGCCACTTCAGGATGTTTTGGGACTTTCTGACGATGCTCGTATGAACATTCCAGGTAAGGCTGAAGGTAATTGGTCTTGGCAGGTTAAGAAGGACATGCTCACGCCACAGGTTATTCAAAAGCTGCAGAGGTTCGTTGAGCTGCACCAGAGTAAGCTCGACGCTTAGAAGATAGCCTTCTTTCATACTTCAGTTACAACAAAAGGTTCTTCTTGCCAGTCGAGAAGGACCTTTTACGTGTGGATGTGTATTTTTGCTAATTTGTGCGCGGCAAGACGATGGTAAAGCGCGTGCCTACACCTTCGTGTGAGAGCACTTCAATAGAGCCGTCATGGTTGTCAACAATCCATTTTGCAATAGATAGGCCAAGTCCGGAGCCTTCGTTACTTTCAATGCGAGCGTTGTCAGCTCTCCAGAATCTCTCAAAAATATGAGTAGCTGCTGCCTCAGACATGCCTATGCCTTCATCTTCAACTGAAACTTGAACGGTATTCTCGTCGCACGAGACATTAAAAGAGATGGTAGTTTGAGCAGCCGAATATCGAGCAGCGTTTTGAACGATAATGCGGATGGACTGTTTAATCATGGCGGCATCGGCAAGTACCTGATAGCGGTTGTCCGTCAGCGCACTCTGATTAAATTTAAGGGTATAGCGATGGCTGGAATCAATCATCTCTGATTCTTCGCAGACCTCAGACGTAATCCGTGCAAGGTTGAACTGGGTCTTGGAAAGGGTATTTCTTCCTGCATCACCGCGTGCTAAAAAGAGGAGCTGCTCAACTAAGTCATGCATGTGCTCACTCTCTGATTTGAGGGCAGCAATAGACTCATCAAGTACAGCCTCGTCTGTTTTGCCCCAGCGATCAAGCATGTCGGTATAGCCTCGAATAACCGCTATAGGTGTGCGGAGCTCGTGACTAGCATCGTTAACAAAACGCATCTGCTGTAGCTTTGCTTCCTGCATACGACGGAGCAGTTTATTCAAAGCAATCTCGATGCTGGCAAGGTCTTGATCACCTGTTTGAATCTTAGGAGCGTTAATATTGGCTTCTTCAATTGCCTGTTCAAGACTCTTGATTTTCTCGCCTTTTACCAGAGTGTCGTTTGTTATGGAATCAGTGGAAAGTGCATCAACGTTCACAAGTTGATCTGCTTTAAGAGCAAGTGTATTAAGGGGCTGAAGAGCTCTTCTGACGCGGCGCATATCACCGAAGAATGACAATAGATCAATGATTTCCCAGATAAGAATTGCAATATACAGGGGCCAGAAGTGCGCTAAATCTACACCCAAATCAAATATTTTGGCACCAAAGGTGGGGCCATGAACAAGGTATTTAAGGCTTGGAAGTCCGTGTAAAAAAGTAAAACCGATAAATGAAATGGAATGAGTCTCGGTAGGAAAAAATCCCAGGTAGAAAGTGCCCTGTGGAACATGCTGGTTATACGTATAAATAAAGACCAGCGCAATAATCACCAACAAAAAGAGATTAAAGCCAACGTAGTTCATCAGCTTACGCCACCAAAATCCCCAGGTAATAACTCCAGCGGTTGAGGAATCAGAGGGAGTAAAGAAAGGCTTTTTATGCGCTTGTGAGGTGGATTGATTATGCTTCTCTGATGACATATCCGACTCCACGAACGGTAGTAATCAGCTTGATGTTGTAACGATCGTCAATTTTTGCACGTAGATGAGCTATATGAACATCAACGTTGTTTGTTTCTCCGGCAAACTCATATCCTAGAGCCTCAGATGCAATACGCTCACGACTCATAACAACACCTGCGTGTTCCATAAGCATACGAAGCACTTCAAATTCTTTAGTGGTAAGTTCAATCGGATTGTTGTTAACGCAGACTTCTCTTCGGTCAACATCAAGCGAGACACCCTTGATTGTAAAAGTGTTTGTGGCAGTTGTATGAGAAATTGCTGCAGAACTTGGACTGTCTGCCTCGTGATGTTTGAGGGCCACTCGAATGCGGGCGAGAAGTTCCTCTATTGCAAAAGGCTTGGTGAGGTAGTCATCTGCACCTGCATCAAGACCAGCAACTTTATCCATAACCGAATCACGAGCAGTGAGCATGATAGTTGGCGTGTTTTTCTCGCGACGAATCCTTCTAAGAACTTCTAGACCGTTCAGCTGGGGGAGAAGTACATCAAGTAAGATAAGGTCGTAGTCATTTGACAGTGCTTTTTCAGCTCCGGTTCTTCCGTCAAGCGCTTTGTCTACTTCATAGCCCTCATGTTTAAGTTCGAGTTCTACAAAGCGTGCAATTTTTTCTTCGTCTTCAACGATAAGAACCTTAATCATTTTCTCGCCTAAATATCGAAGTTTTCTATTTTAGGTTTGGAACCAATTGCATTTTATTTTTTGTCGATAACATCTTTTTTGATGGAACCCGCTGCATCTGCAGCCTTATCCATTGCCTCATTTACATCAACAACAATAGGATAAGCTCCCTGGATGTGATAGCGCATTTCAAAGAAGAGACCAATGATGAGTAGCCAGAATGTAGCACCCCAGAGGAATAGACCAACAATTGGAATAATTACTGGCATGGCCATGAACTGCTCACCGCGACGAGTAACAATAAATTTTGTCTCTACGCTTTTATGGAACAGCTCTTTGCACTTCTCCCAGAGAGAAGACATATTCTCTGAGAAATCAGACTTCTTGCTTGATTCTTGGTAGGCAATTTGAGCTGCTTCCATTTCTGGAGAAACGTCTGACTGTGCAGCTGACTCAGTAGTATAGTTTGCAGTCTGCTTAGTGGACTTGCCCTGCTTCTCGAGCCAAATGATTGCATCAAGAACATTATCATCGCAAGCGTCAAGTGCTGCCTTTGCGTCCTCGTAGCTTACGCCGCACTTCTCGCGAATTACCTCAACCTTTTCTAGCTTTTCCATGATCAGCTTCCTTTCGAGATGTTAAAGACGCCTCTCGTCTTCGTGATACATGGTTTCTTATAAAGATTAACCAATTATTGAGGTTAGATTAAGCTTTCATAAGTATTTTAATGGGATTGTTTACACGTCTCAATTACAGGCAGCGCGCTTACCACTTGCCGATTACTTATAAAACTAGCTTGTTTTAGCTATTCAGCAGTTTTAAACTATTAAATAGTTATATATAGCTAACTTATGGCAGTTGAAGCCTTGCTTTCTCTGTCAAAGCCAGCCTGAATAACAGACACTACATTGTGAGTTTGTGGCAGGAGGCGGTGTTGGTATGGCAAATTGTCAGAACCAAAGTATTCAAGCTACTGAGTGCAACCAAAATACAAAACAAGATCCTCAGCAATCTGAAGTAAATCCTGTTGCAGTATTGCTCGAGTGGTCAGACAGAAAAAGCATGTACGCGCTCTCTGTTATCCTTGCCATTATTGGCGTTTTGGGAGGAATGGTTCCTTACGTTGCCGCAGGCAACATGGTGGTTGGTATCTTTAATGGAATTCAAGAATGGTCGTTTTACCTGTATTGGGGACTTATAGCGGGTCTTAGTTATTTAGTAAAAATAGTTTTTCACCATCTTTCAACTATCGTTTCTCATAAGGCAACGTTTGTGACAATTGCAAACATGCGCACCCGAGTGGCAAAGAAGCTGACAACTATCCCAATGGGATATGTACTTGATACACCTTCGGGCTCTCTCAAACGTCTTCTGGTCGAGAAAATCGATAGCATTGAAACCACGCTTGCTCATGCAGTTCCTGAGCTCACTTCAAACCTTACGGCTGCATTTGCAGTCTTTGTCTATCTGATTATTTTGGATTGGCGTCTTGCTCTTGCTGCGTTGCTTACCATTGTTGTAGGACTAGCGTGTTTATCAGGCATGATGAAAGACTATGAGTACTGGTATCAGAATACTATCGTAACCGGCAAAGAGATGAATAACGCTTCAGTTGAGTATGTGTCAGGAATTGAGGTAATTAAGGCTTTTGGACAGTCGGCAAGTTCTTACGAGAAGTTCTCTAAAGCTGTTTATGCCTCCGCTCATGCCTTTATTGACTGGATGAGCCACTGTCAAATCTGGCAGGATGCCATGCTGTCGATTGCTCCAGCAACACTCGTAACCGTATTGCCTTTGGGATGTCTGTTTGTGCTCCAGGGGAGTCTTTCTCCTTCTACGTTTGTCATGTGCGCAGTGCTTTCTCTAGGTATTTTCCAGCCACTCTTTGAAGCAATGAGCTTTATGGATTCTCTTGCACAGGTAGGTTCTGTTGTTAAAGAAATTTCCGAGGTCTTAAATTACCCTGATCAGGTGAGAGCTGATGTTCCTTGCACGCTTGAAGGTACTGAAATTAAGCTAAGCGATGTTCACTTCTCCTACGGAAGCAATGAGGTGATTCACGGGATTACTTTAGACATTGAGCCAGGACAAGTTACAGCACTTGTTGGCCCAAGTGGATCAGGTAAATCTACTGTTGCTCGGCTTATCGCAGGTTTCTGGGATCCGAATAAAGGATCTGTTTCTATTGGAGGACAAGATATTCGCTCCTGCAGTCCATCTCAACTTGCAAACCTCGTAGCTTATGTTGACCAAGATAGTTACCTTTTTGATGAAACCATTATGGAAAACATCAGAATGGGCAAAAAAGATGCCACCGATGATGAGGTTATTGCCTGCGCAAAAGCCTCTGGCTGCCACAACTTTATCCAATCACTTCCTCACGGCTATCAAACGGTTGTAGGAGGCTCGGGAGGTCACCTTTCTGGTGGTGAGCGCCAGCGTGTAGCAATTGCTCGAGCAATGCTCAAAAACGCGCCAATCATTATGCTGGACGAGGCAACAGCTTACGCAGATCCAGAATCTGAAGCAGAGGTTGAATCTGCAGTTGCAAAGCTAGTAGCTGGTAAGACGCTGGTGGTTATCGCGCATCGTCTTTCTACCGTACAAAATGCCGACAAAATTGTTGTTGTCAACGATGGCTCTATTGAAGCTGAGGGTACGCATGATCAGCTTATGGAGACATGCCCGCTCTATGCAACCATGTATCGCGCTCATATCGGCGCACTTGACGAGGCTTAAGGAGGGGAGTAGCAATGTTATCTGTCTTAAAAATGTATTTTCAATTTGGAAGTTCTTATCGCCAGAAACTCCACAAGGGCCTTTTCTTTACCGTTCTTGGTTGTCTCTTTGAAGGAGTGCAAATAACAGCGCTTTGGATTGTTTTTACAGCGCTTTCTACGGATACGCTCTCAACCCAGACAATAGTTTCTGCGCTGGGAGTCATGCTTTTGAGCATTATGGGAACGTTCATCTGCGCTCATTTTAAGAGTGAGAATTTCTGTGATGCTAATTTCAGTATGGCTGGCGCTAAGCGTGCGGAAATTGGAGATACGTTGCGCCGTCTGCCCATGGGTTATTTTAACGAGAATAGCCTTGGAGAAGTAACAGCTGTTATGACCAACCAGCTAGATGTAATGCAAAATCTTGGTGGCTTGCTCTATATGATGGTTTTTGGCGGCTTGGCCTTAACCGCAATTATTGTTGCATTCCTGTTTGTATTTTGTTGGCAGTTAGGCCTTATAACTGCAGCTACGTTTGCACTTTTCTGCATAACAATGGAGGTCTTGCAGGCCTACGTGCGTAATACATCAGATGATTATGTGGCCGCAAATACTACTTTGATTAGCTCCGTCCTTGAGTATGTTCGCGGCATTAGCGTGGTAAGGGCATTTTCCCTTATTGATGATGCTGAAGGAAAATATGCCAAGGCAGTTGACGATTGTCGTGTTCAAGCGCTTAACCTCGAGCTTAAGGCGCTTCATTTCTCAGTTTTGCAAATGGTCATCTCCAAGGCTACCAGTATTATCATGTGCCTGGTATCAGTTGGTCTATGGCTATCTGGAACACTTGATACAGCTACGTGCTTAACCGTAGTGGTTATGTCGTTTATGTTATTCAGCCGTCTTGAATCCGCTGGTCGTTTCTCAACTATTCTGCGTAACATTGAAATTGCAATGGAGCAAACAAATGCCATTCTCGCCACTCCTGCAATGGAGGAGGGAGAAGGTCTGGAAAAAGCGGATTCTTGCGACATAGAGCTTTCTCATGTGTCATTTGGCTACGACGACAGGCAAATTCTTGACGATGTGAGCCTTTCGATTCCTGCAGGTACTTCTTGTGCCATTGTAGGTCCAAGCGGTTCGGGCAAGACAACGCTTGTCCGTTTGATTGAACGCTTCTGGGATGTGAATACAGGCCAGGTCACGCTTGGTGGACGCGATGTACGTGACTATAAGGTTGACGCTCTACTCCAAAACTTCTCTACTGTTTTCCAGGGAGTCTTCCTGTTTGATGACACCATTGAGAACAACATCAAGTTTGGCAATCCAGACGCAACTCATGAGCAAGTAGTTGACGCGGCTCGGCGTGCTTGCTGCGAAGAGTTTATTCAGGCACTACCTGACGGATACGAAACACGCTTAGGAGAAGGTGGTTCGATGCTTTCTGGCGGCGAGCGCCAACGTCTTTCTATTGCTCGCGCTATCTTAAAAGATGCGCCGATTGTGGTGCTTGATGAGGCAACCGCTAACGTTGACCCAGAAAACGAGCTTGAACTTCAGCGTGCAATCGCAGAGCTCACAAAGTCTAAGACCGTCATTATGATTGCCCATCGCCTAAAGACGGTGCGTAATGCAAATCAGATACTTGTCTTGGATAAGGGTCGTATTGTGCAAAGAGGCACTCACGAATCACTGATGGCAGAAGGTGGCATCTACGCTGATTTTGTTAACATGCGCGAGAAAACCGTCGGCTGGAAAATTGCCTAACTGCTGGTAAGACGCTGAGAATATCGCACGTAAAAAATATGCACCCAAGCTAGTGCTTGGGTGCATATAACGTTAAAGCTGAAATGCGATTTACTGAATCTGGCAAATCATAGCAACATTAGTTGAAGTGGTGTAGTCACCAAGACGTGGGCTGGTATGAGGATCGCCAGCAGTCAGAACAACAATGTCACCGGTCTCAACGACACCAACTTCCTTTGCAACGTTCAGAGCGTTGTACATGGTGTTAGAAAGTGTGCCCTGCTCAGAGGTCTTGAATGCATAGACGCCCCAATAGAAGCAAGTGCGACGAACTGCCTCATCGGATGGAGACATTGCATACAGAGGACGCTTTGGACGGAAGTTAGAAACAAGGCGAGCGGTACGGCCAGAGTGTGTTGGGCAGATGATGCACTTAGCGTCAACACGGATTGCCATATCAACTGCAGCAAAGCCAGTAGCGCCGTTGACGTTCTTAAGGCCCTCACGCTGGTGATAGACATCCTTGACTGGCAGGTACTTCTCGGTCTCCTTGCAGATGGAAGCCATAGTCTTTACAGCCTCAACAGGATACTTACCAGCTGCCGACTCACCAGAAAGCATGACGCAGTCAGTGCCGTCGTAGATTGCGTTAGCAACGTCGGTAACCTCTGCACGGGTTGGGCGAGGGTTACGAATCATAGAATCAAGCATCTGAGTTGCGGTGATGACAGGCTTGTAAGCATCGTTGCACTTCTTGATGACAGTCTTCTGGATGTGAGGAACCTCAGCTGCAGGAACCTCAACACCAAGGTCACCACGGGCAACCATGATGCCGTTAGAAGCTGCAAGAATCTCGTCGAAGTTCTTTACACCAAGAGCAGACTCAATCTTAGGGAAGATCTGTACGTTAGGAGTGCCCATCTCACGGCAGATGTTACGAATCTCCTCAACTGCAGCGCCATCGCGGATGAAGGAAGCAGCAATTGCGTCAATACCAAGCTCACAACCAAACATGATGTCTGCGCGGTCCTGCTCAGTGACGGAAGGAAGACCAATGTTGACGTTAGGAACGTTTACGCCCTTCTTCTCGCCAAGCTCACCACCGTTGATGATCTTGCAGTGCATGTCGGTGCCCTCAACGTGATCAACCTCAAGGCCAATGAGACCGTCATCAATAAGGATGATGGAGCCCTTCTGGACCTCTTTTGGAAGGTTCTTGTAGTCAAGTGAGAAGCGCTGAGCGTTGCCGATGACGTCGTCATCGGTGGTAACAATAACGGACTCACCAGTAGTAAGGGTGACCTTCTTGCCATCCTCGAGAAGACCAGTGCGGACCTCAGGACCCTTTGTATCAAGCATGATAGCAATAGGAATACCAAGCTCATCAGAGATGGAGCGGACGCGACCAATCATAGTGCGGTGATACTCATGGCTACCGTGCGAGAAGTTAAAACGAGCAACGTTCATACCAGCCAAGATGAGCTCACGAAGAACCTCATCACTTTCTGTAGCAGGACCCATAGTACAAACAATCTTGGTCTTTTTGCGAGCCATATCTCTCCTTTTCATAGGAATTGAAATCACATTCAGATATCAATAGTAACCGTTTTCAGAGCGTTTGTTTCTCTGGTACTTAGCAAACCACACTTTTATCAATGTAATCAGTACCCTCAGCAAAAGCAGTTGCGTTATCAAGCGTAACCTGAGCAATCTGAGAAAGTGCCTCATGAGTAAAGAACGCCTGGTGACTTGTCATAACTACGTTAGGGAAGGAGCAAAGCGTAGAGGTAACTGAGTCAAAGACCTCGGCGCCGCGGTCCTTATAGACGTTTGGATTTTCCTCTTCATAAACGTCAAGGCCACAAGCGCCAATTTTGCCAGAAAGAATGCCGCGAATAAGAGCATTGGTATCAATAAGCCCACCGCGACCAGTATTAACAAGGATGACACCATCTTTCATCTTTCCGATGGTCTTATCGTTAATCATGTGATAGCTCTCGTCATTCAAGAAAGCGTGAAGTGAAATAAAGTCTGAACGCTCCCAGAGCTCATCGTAGCTGACATATTCATCAACAACGTGCTCGTCATTGACAAGGCTCATATTTGGATAGAGATCTGCGCCAAGGACGTGCATACCAAAGCCCTTGCAGATACGGCAGAGCGCAGCACCAATGCGGCCAGTTCCTACAATACCTGCAGTTTTACCGTGAAGTGTATCGCCAACAAGGCCAACAAGTGAGAAGTTATTCTCGCGAATTCTGATGTATCCACGGTGAATACGACGGTTAGCAGCAAGTGCAAGACCCATTGCGTGCTCTGCGATTGCCTCAGGGGAGTAAGCAGGTACGCGCGTAACGGTAATGCCAAGGTCTTTAGCAGCGTTAACGTCAACAGCATCAAATCCAGCGCAGCGCATAAGCAGCAGCTTAACGTCAAAGCCGGCAAGAATCTCAAGGGTCAGAATTGAGGCGTCAGCGTTAACAAAAGCGCAGACAGCGTCATAACCTTTGGCAAAGCCTGCGGTCATAGGCGTAAGGTTTGACTCGATGTAGTCGATTGAAACATCTGGATACTTTGGAAGCTCAAGGTTGAAAGAATCCTTGTCGTAACTTTGAGCACCATAAAACAGGATTTTCATAACTGCCTCCTTGCCAAAACTAACGTTTGGCTTACGTTGTTATGTTCTGCGCTTATTGTACCCCTTGGATAACAATTATTTGCCACATAACAGGAGTTTTAAGAAATATTTATAAGGTTTGAAAAAAGGGAGAATACGGTAAAATGATAGGGCATTGTAAGGTCCTATGATAGGACGTTGTAAGGTCCTGACACGGCAACCTTGGTGAGCCCTTGCCCCTCTCCTGGGGAATTATGATCGGGCATCAATCTGTCAGGTAGAAACCCAGGAGGAACTTTGAAAGAGTATCTTTCAAGTGCGGCTGATGTTATCAGTGCGCAAAAAACTGATGCTGAAGTTGGTCTGTCTGATGCAGAAGCAGCTTCGCGTCTTGAGGCTCATGGCCTCAATAAGCTTAAAGAGGCTCCAAAAGAATCAATTATTAAAAGGTTCTTTGCGCAGATGGCGGATCCTATGGTCATCATGCTTCTTGTTGCTGCTGCTATTTCTGCTGCTGAGGGTATTTATACCGGAGAAGGCGGAGTTGCAGACGTCGTAATTATTCTGTTTGTTGTTGTTATCAATTCTGTTCTTGGTGTTGTCCAGGAGGGCAAAGCCGAGGAAGCCCTTGCTGCTCTGCAAGAGATGAGTGCAGCTCAGAGCAAGGTTATCAGGGACGGCCGCCTTGAGACGGTTGCCTCAACCGAGCTTGTTGTGGGCGATATCATCCTGCTTGAGGCAGGTGACTCTGTCCCAGCCGATTGCCGCATTCTTGAGAGCGCTTCTATGAAGGTAGAGGAGTCTGCGCTTACAGGTGAATCAGTTCCTGTCGAGAAACACGCGGAGACCCTCAGTCTTGCTGAAGGCACTGATGACATTCCTTTGGGTGACCGAAAGAATATGTGTTACTCCGGATCTATTGTGGTCTATGGCCGCGGTTGTGCAGTTGTTGTTGCAACAGGCATGGATACAGAGATGGGCAAGATTGCAGACGCAATCTCTCAGGCAGAAGAGGGACAGACTCCACTTCAGATTGCCCTTGATAAGCTTTCCCACACACTTACTATTCTTGTTGTTGTCATCTCGCTGCTTGTCTTTGCAACAGGATTTATCAAGCACGGCGCTGAGATGCTTGGCAACTTTGACCTTATCCTCAGTACGTTTATGGTTGCAGTTTCTCTTGCAGTAGCTGCAATTCCAGAGGGTCTTGTTGCTGTTGTTACCATCGTTCTTTCTATGGGCGTTACCAGAATGAGCGAGCGTCACGCTATTGTTCGTCGACTTACCGCAGTTGAGACCCTTGGTTGTACTCAGGTTATCTGCTCTGATAAGACCGGTACTCTGACCCAAAACAAGATGACTGTTGTCCGTCATGAGACAGAAAATCTTGATGCACATGTACGTACCATGGCACTGTGCTCAGACGCTACCTGGGACGATGCGGAGCAGGTTGCAAAGGGTGAGCCAACCGAAGCTGCTCTTGTTGCAGACGCTGCAAAACTTGGATACACCACAAGTGACCTTGCTTCTTCTCGCCCTCGCATCGGTGAGGCGCCCTTTGACTCTGTTCGTAAGATGATGTCTGTTGTGGTGCGCACCCGCTCCGGCAAGGTTGTACAGCACACTAAGGGTGCGCCTGACGAGGTACTTGCTCGCTGCACCAAGATTATGACAAGTGATGGCATTATTGACCTCACCGACGAGGCTCGCTCTGAGATTTTGGCTCAGAACAAGTCCATGGCTGACCAGGCTCTTCGTGTTATGGCATCTGCTCGTCGTGACTGGGGAACAGAAGCTCCTCAGAGCTATGACCCAGCCAACCTTGAGCATGACATGGTCTTTGTTGGACTCTCTGGCATGATTGATCCAGTTCGTCCTGAGGTTAAGGGTGCTGTTGCAGAGGCTCATGAAGCTGGTATGCGCACCGTTATGATTACAGGTGACCACATTGATACAGCTGTTGCTATTGCGGTTGAGCTGGGCATTATTACCGATCGCTCTCAGGCAATCACTGGCGCACAGCTTGATAAGATTTCTGACGAAGAATTTGATCAGCGTATTGAGATACTCGGTGTTTACGCGCGTGTTCAGCCTGAGCACAAGGTCCGCATTGTTGATACCTGGCGCAAGAAGGGCATGGTTACGGCCATGACAGGTGACGGCGTTAACGATGCTCCTTCCATCAAACGCGCTGATATTGGTATTGGTATGGGCATTACTGGTACCGATGTCACTAAGGGCGTTGCAGATATGGTTCTGGCTGACGATAACTTTGCCACCATCATTAGCGCGTGCGAAGAGGGAAGACGCATCTACGACAACATTCGTAAGTGCATCCAGTTCCTCTTGAGCTCCAACCTTGCAGAGGTTATTTCCGTCTTTATTGCGTCTCTGATTGGCTTTACTATTCTTCAGCCTACCCACCTTCTGTGGATTAACCTAATCACCGACTCTCTGCCAGCTCTTGCTATGGCTACCGAGAAGGCTGAGCCAGGCATTATGAAGCGCAAGCCTCGCAACCCTAAGGACGGAATCTTTGCAGGCGGCGTTGGCTTTGACTGCCTTGTCCAAGGCTCTATCATTGCTCTTCTCACCCTTGCTAGCTATTTTATTGGTCACTACTTTGAGTATGGAACCTTTGATATCTCACAGGTTATTACTAACCCAGAGGCTGGCGTTGAAGGCATGACCATGGCATTCTTGACGCTTTCTATGGTTGAGATGTTCCACTCCTTTAACATGCGTTCTCTGCGTGGTTCCATCTTCAAGCTAACTAGCCAAAACATTTGGCTGTGGGGTTCCTTTGTTATGTCTTTGATTCTTACCTTTGTGGTAATTGAGACACCACTTTCTCAGGCGTTTGGTTTTGCTGAGATTGGTTTTGAAGAGTACGCCATGGCAATGCTTTTAGCTGCATCTATCATTCCTCTGATGGAGCTGTATAAGGCTGTTATGCGTTCTGTGCAGAAGAACAAAGCATAAGGTAGGGAGCACTCTTGTCCGCTAAGCGTACAAAAAGTTCCAAGAAACTAGGAGCCGGCAGGACTCAAGGGTCACTGCCGGCCCTTTCTTCATTGCTGGATGTTCCAGCGTTTGAACAGTTGACTCCATCGTCGGCTCAGACGCAGGCTTATGCAGACGTTGTATCCGAGCTTGAAGCTCAAGGGGTTTCTCGCCAGACGATGACTATGGCATGCGTGGTCCGCTTGGATAGGGGATTTCCTGCGGTTGTTTCGGAGCAGGGAGTGTTTCGCGCCGAGTTTGCCGCGCGTGTGACCAAGGGCCAGAACTCTACGGTGGCCGTGGGAGACTGGGTATGCGCGCGCATTCCGGATTCGCACGATATGGGTATCATCGAGGCAGTTCTGCCGCGAGAGACCGATATTGCTCGCTGGAAAGGCGGTGCCCGTGGTCAAAAGCAGACTCTGGCCGCAAACGTTGACCTGGTTCTTGTGGTACATGCCTTGGACAGCGAGGCTGTCTCGGTAGATCGTATTGTGCGCTCAGCAGTTATTTCTAAAGATTGCGGAGCTGCCTGTGCCGTGGTGCTTACTAAGTCAGATGTAGCGGGTCCGGAGCTTTTGGCTCAAGAGATTTCTTCTATCACCGCAGCTCTTGGCTCTACAGTAAAAATTGTTGCAACAGCTTCAAAGCTTGAGGGCGAGAAAACCGATGCACTTGCAGATCTTGCTCAGACTGCTCAAAAGCTTGGAGCTGCGTGGGGAATTGACGCTGTTCGCAGCCTTGTTCCTTACGGCTCCGTAGCCATTGTGCTTGGCGAATCGGGTGCTGGTAAATCTACACTTCTGAATGCACTTTTGGGACATGAGGCGCTTGAAACGGGAGAAGTCCGCGAATCTGATAAGGCTGGACGGCATACAACAGTTGCTCGTCGCATGGTAGCGCTTCCTGATGCTGGCATTATTGTGGATGAGCCTGGCCTCAGAAGCTTGCCTATTGTGGGCCATGAGAGAGGACTACAGAAGATATTCCCGCATATCTCTGAAGCTGCTCAGACGTGTAAATTTAGGGATTGTACGCATACTCACGAGCCAGGATGTAGCGTTCAAGACGCCTTGCATGAGGGTAAGATTACAGAACCCCAGTTAAAGGCTTATTTATCTCTGGCAAAAGAAATGCGAGAAAGCAAGCAATTGCTTGACCCTGATGTTGTGCTTTAAGTTTTATCGGCGTAAAACACCTAAACCCTCAAGGCACCCTGGCTTGTCTAGGGTGTTTTTCTCTAAACTAGCAGGAAATATGCTATATTGAGACCAATGAGGGTTGGTCCTGCCTAGCTAATTAGGGGGGTCAACCCTCGTTTTATAAGTCAGTGAGATCACTCAGAAAATCAATCATTACAATTTCTGAAAAATGTAGCAGCTATGATTTTCTAAAAATTTTTATATATCAAATTAGATAAAAATTTAAATTACCCATTTTTTATGTCACTGCAGCAGCCAGCGAACTAATTGCTTTGCGTCAGATTCGCGTCAGCTATCGGACAGATTTGTGCAGGTAAATCTTTTGTTTTTGCATTTTCACTCTCACGTCAAGCGCACAATCTATGTATCGCAAATGGAGGGAGGACAAACAGTGACTAAGAAAACAAGAATTTTAATTTCTGTGTTAAGCGCACTTTTGGCCAGTTTTTGTTTCTTTGCATACGTACAAAACGTTCGCGCTGAAGCGGAAAAATCTCGAGCAGAGGCAATACAAAAATATGGCGGTGAGCTTACTTCAATTTTGGTGGCCACTAAACAAATAGAACCTGGGGAAACTCTCTCATCTTCTAATACTCAGTTAAAAAGCTGGATTTCTGATTTGATTCCCGAAGGTGCAATTACTAATCCAGAAAGTGTTATGGGTCGTACGGTTTCATCTGTTATTGGAGTTGGAATGCCTGTTGTCTCTCTTCATCTACGATCAGTTGCCTCTCAGATTTCTATTCCAGAAAATCTTGTTGGTCTCACTATTTCCCATGGCGAGAAGTACGGACTTGCTGAGAGGCTTAGCGCTGGTACAAAGCTTGCAGCGTATGAGGTTACTGATTCTCTTATTACCTGCATTGCTTCGGACATTGCGGTCTTGTCAGATGACACCGAAGGCACTCTTTACACTTCCTCCTCCGTAACGCTTGGATTGACTCCTGAACAAGTTCCTGCTGTGCTTTCTGCATACGCTCGAGGAACACTCCGCTTTACTCTTCCGGGGTCAAAGATTAATGCCCAGGACTTACTACACAACAATTCTTACGTTGAAGAAGAAAATCCAAAAGATTTATCTGACGCGACAAATCAATCAAGCCCATCTGATGCAAGTGAAGAGGTACAGCCAGAGAACAATGCTTCTTCAACAGCCGACCAAAATAACGAAAGTGCGTCACAAGCAGATTCGTCTACTAACCAAGGAGGTGAAGCGTGATGTTAGAAAAGTGGATCTCATACGTAGGTCTTGATGCACGCGTTGAGATTGGCGCCATTCTTACGTACTTGGGAATTAGCAATAGGTGTGAATTTGCCGATTCAGCAGCATCTCTTAGATCAATTGTAGCCTCTTCAACTCCTCAAGATTATTCAGTCTTAATTGGCAATACCGGTTCCGATGTTTCGGATATAAATCTAGCGGCTGCAATTGTTAAAGACGGAAATGCTCGTTGTGTAGTGCTGGTAAGGTCTGGTGCTTCTGGATCACTTCGTTCTAGAGCAGCTAAAGCGGGAATTGATTTAGTAATTGACCCTATGGAATTAGGAGATCTGGTAAAGGTTGGAAGAGGATATCAATCATATGGGGCTGACAGGCTTTCTCAGCCTTTACCAGAAGCTTCAGATTATGTTGCCAGCATACAAGAGCTGAATACCTATCTACAATCCCTTATTCCTCTTGATAAGACTTTAAAAGCTCCAATCCTTACGTTCACTTCCGGAAGAGGAGGAGTGGGAAAGACCACACTTGTTTCTTCAATGGCACTGCTTGCTTCTTCTTGGGGTCTAAAAGTTGCATTAGTTGATTTTGACCTGTCTTATGGAAACGCGTTTGAGAAACTTGGAATCAGGCAACCAAAAGACTTTTCTGATCTTGTCGCTGATGTGCCTTCAGAAAAAGAGAGCCTTCTAGAAAAAGCAACCTGCGTCCATAAAAATTTGTATCTTTTTGGCCCTTGTGTAAAACCTGAAATGGCAGAGTTGTTATTTCCTTGTGTAAGTCATTTTCTTCAAGCTGTTTCTGGTTTGGTTGATTTGGTACTTGTGGATACTACTACCGCTTCAACAGATTGCTACGCTCAGGCAGCACAATGCGCAGATAGGCTGGTAATAGTCTCCGAGAACCCTCTTACGTGTATTAATTCTTTAGCAAAAGTAAGTGGACTTGCAGTGCGTCTTGGAGTGGCAAGAACTCGCATTATCCGACTTGAAAACAAAGCAAATCCAAAGGTTAAACAGGACTTTTCTATTGGAAAGGCAGAGATTGGTCTTGAAGCAGCAAAGATGTTTAGGATTTTTGAAGGCGGACCAGGGTTTCAGGAGCTTATTCAGCAAGGAAAGCTTTCCGTGTTGTTACAAGAGGAAACTTCATTTGCGCAGTCGGTTTCTTTTGTCCTTGCGCATTTCCTTAACGAGCTGGGCATTCTTCCACAGCTGCGAGAGGCTCAGATTGCCCTGCAAGTAGCTCCTGAGAAAAAGCCATTTAGCTTATTCAATAGGAGGAAGGAGGTGGGTTAATGCTTGTCTTTGAACGCGTTGCTAAGCAAATTGAGGCTCAAGATGAGAATGACTCACTACTCCAAAAAGAAGTATTTCAGAAGGCTAGAAAAAAGTTAAAAGAAAAACTTGTTTCTCGATTAGGACTTTCTACGGTTTCTTCTCTTATAACAGGCAGTGATATCGATCGCGTAAGAGACGAACTAAGAGTTACCTGTGAGGCAATTGTTAATGAAGAGAAGGACGAGCTTTTTAGTTCAGTTGACTATGAGGAAACAATCGAACAGGTAATCAATGAGGTGTGTGGTCTTGGTCCAATTCAGCCGCTACTGAATGATAAAGATGTTACTGAAATCATGATTAACGGTTGCAACAATTTGTTTTACGAGAAAAACGGTGAGCTATTTGAATCAAAGACAGTCTTTGATTCAGAAGAGCAGATTTTGATTGTTATGGATCGTATCTTATCTCCCTTAGGAAGAAGGCTGGATAGGGTAAGCCCTATTGTTGACGCTCGACTTGAGAATGGGGACCGTGTCAATGCAGTTGCAAGCCCTGTTGCAGTGAATGGCACTTCAGTAACTATTCGAAGATTTACCGGAAAAATTACTTCTTTGGACCGGCTAGTGGAAATGAAATCATTGCCTCAATGGCTTGCAAGATTTTTATCTTGGGCTGTGAAGTGCAGACAGGGAATCGCGGTTGTTGGAGGAACAGGATCCGGTAAGACTACGCTTTTAAATGCACTTTCATGTGAAATTTCAAAGTCAGAAAGAATTGTCACTATTGAGGACTCAGCGGAGCTTAAGTTTGATTCGCATCCAAATGTGGTCAGGCTAGAGGCTCGACCTGCCTCAATAGAAGGAACAGGAGAAATAACCATTAGATCATTGGTGAGAAATGCGCTCCGAATGAGGCCAGATCGCATTGTAGTGGGAGAGGTAAGAGGTGAAGAGTGCATTGATATGCTGCAGGCTATGAATACAGGTCACGATGGTTCTCTAACTACATTGCATGCCGGAACTGCTCAAGAGGCAATATTGCGCTTAGTGTTGATGGCCCGTTTTGGAATGGACTTACCTGCAGAAATCATAGAAAAGCAGATTGCCACTGCACTTGATTTGATAGTTATGTCCCAAAGATTTCCTGATGGAAAACGATATGTGACCAGTGTTTCAGAAATCTCCTTGTCTTCGACAGGATCAATTGAAGTGCAAGAGGTGGTGTCGTTTGACGTGCAGAAAAGAAGTTGGCTTTTTGTAAAAATTCCTTCTTTTATTAATCGCGCAATACAAGAAGGAATACTCAATAAAAAGGAGGTTACTTCATGGATGTCTTTACTTCCACAATCACAGGAGGTGCGTTTGGAGTAATTATTTATTTTCTTGTTTGCAACGGTGAGGAAAAAACTATCTCTCAAATAAATGCACGAATAACAGGTTATGTAGTTCAGTTTTTTCAATTTGCACGCAATAGTACTTTTGCCCATCGCTTGCTCAAATGGGAACCTTTTTCTTATACATCAATACAGCTACGTAATCGTTTTCTTTACAAATATGGGATTACCTTAGTCACTGATGCTTTTGTGCTGTTTTTTATTAGTGGCATAGCTGCATCCATCCTGCTTGGCGTTCTATTTGAGTCTGCAATAGGTACGCTCTGCGGTGTTTTCTCGTTATTTCTCGTTCCTTATTTTTTATATGAACATGCTAAGCATCAGTCTGCTTTAGAAATCGCCCATATGATGCCTTCGATTTTTAGAACAATCGCCGTTGCTCTTGGATCAGGTCTCACACTCTCTCAATCTATTGAATATGTCAGTAAACACACAGAAGGTGTCGTATCAGAAAATTTTTATATTGCTGACATGCAAATCAAGTGCGGTTTTCCTATCGAAGAAGCTATTGAGGACTTGGCAGAAAGGTTGGATGCTCCAGGTGTTAATTTGCTGGCTAGTGCCTTAGTAATTTCACATAGAACAGGGTCTCCGCTTAAGAGTCTTTTACAGAAAACTGCTGAGTTAGTTGAATTACAAGAGAAGAATCAAAGGCTCATAGCAACGAAGACTGCTCAAGTTAGATTATCTGCTCGAATTGTATGTCTTCTCCCAGTTGTTTTATTGATTGTCTTGTCGCTTCTATCGCCAGACTTTCAAAAGGGTTTATTTACACCATCGGGCGTTATATGCACATCAATTGCAATGGTCATGGATTGCGTTGCTCTTTTGATTATTCGAAGCATTATGAAAGGAGTAATGAAGTGATAGATCTAATTTGCTCTTTAGCGTTTGCGTTATGCATAGCCATTCTTGTCTTGGTTGTGCCCGTCAATTTAAATCATTTTGATGTCCATAGCTATTATCAACAAATTATGAGGGGCATAAAAAGTCACAAGAGAATGGGCCTCCGGGCAAAGTCTGAGTTTACAAGAAAATCATGCCTACGTGAGATGCCAGAAATGATTGATATTTTGATTCTTGGGTTGTCATCAGGTCTATCTTTTGATTCAGCGCTTGATCTGTATTGTTTGCGAGAATCTGGAGAATTATCAAAAGAGCTTTCAAATGCTCATATGACTTGGAAGCTTGGTGCTACTACTCGCGAAGAAGCACTAAATCAGATGGCAGCAAAAGTAGGAGTTCCATCGCTTAAAAGCTTTGCGACTGTTGTGAATGAAGCGCTTACTTTTGGAACTCCTCTTGCAGAAATATTAGATAGACAAGCTTCAGTTCTTCGCGATGAGCAGCGTTCGCTGTTAGAAACGGAAATCGAAAAGATTCCAATTAAAATGCTCATCCCTCTAGGAACGCTGATTGTTCCAGCAATGTTACTTGCAATTTTAGGTCCCTTGCTTGGACCTGCGTTTTCTTCTTAAGAGAAAGGAAAGCCGATGATGTTCTTATATCAATTTTTTAGGTATCTGCAATGCTTAAAAGAGGATGAATCCGGACAGGGAACTACAGAGTATGCAATTTTAGTTGGCGTACTTGTAGTTATTGCGATTGTCGCAATCATTGCTTTTAAAGGTAAAGTTTCTGAGCTTTGGGAAGCAATTACATCGGGAATTAATTCTCTATGAGCAGAAAGAGTACTGCTGCTTATTCTGTGTTCATTATTGTCACTGTATGTTTGCTATTTGCTGCACTTCTCGTATTACCAAGAAAACAGGACCATTCATCAAATACGAGCTCGGACTATGTGCAGACTCATGAAAATAGAGACGACAAAAAAGCTAATGGACAGCCAATCTCATATGCAGCAGCAGAAGATTTGTTTAAACAGAATTCCGTGCAAAGAGATAGTAAAGAAACTATTCAAAACGAAGCTCAGAGTATTTTAGAGGGCTATCAGCAAAGAGCTGATTGCGTGCTTGTTTATTCCGGATATTTAGACATAGCTGGCAATGTATGGGGCTGTTTAGTTAATGGTGGAAATTGGTCAGAACTTGTGACTGTTTCTGATCAAGGAGAGATAAGGAGGGTCTCAACATGTCACATATCCACACAAGATGCGAAGAATCTATTAGAGCAATCAAACTAGGTGTTAAGAATACACAAGGACAAGCAACACTTGAATATGCTCTAGTTTTATTTTCGTGCCTGATTGTTATTACCTCTCTTGGTGCGATTTATCACTTTGTACAAAACGGAGCAGTTGTTCAACTGGCTACTCAAGCTGCTTCACATACTATGCAAGACTCTCTTTTAGATTTAGCCAAAGATGTTCTCTCGTTTTAAACAAAATGCAGGCCAAGCGTCAGTAGAAGCCGCACTTTTATTTCCCGTTATTCTGATGATTATTGCATTGCTTGTAGAGCCTATCTGCATTCTCTATACAAAGACAGTTATGGATGGAGCCTGTGCAGAAGGATTAAGAGTAGCAACAACGTCTTCTGACACTGAGTTAATAGAGTCCTATATAAAACGCAGACTTAAGGCTGTTCCGGAGATACCTCTATTCCATAAGGGTGGAGATGAGGACTGGAATATCTCTATTGATAAAAAAGAAAACGATGTCTTGATTGAAATCACGGGTCATATAGCAGCGATGCCGCCAATAGGCTGGTGTTTATTCCTTGCAGGTCAGACGGATAACCAAGGGATTGTCTTGCATTCAAGTTTATCTGCTAGTACGTATCCAGATTGGATTGAGGGTTCTTATGCGGATTGGATTGCCTTTTGGAAAGGATAAACATAAGAGAATAAAGCTTGGACTTTCCATGTTTATAGACGATAAAGGCGGTATTACGTCAATCGCTTTTTCAAGTGCGCTTTTAGTGTGTCTAGCGCTTGTATTTGCACTGGTATCGGTTGCTTGGGTTTCATCGAGAGCTTATAAAACTCAGTCAATAGCAGATGCGGCTTCTATGGCAGGAGAAAATGTCGTAGCCAAATACACAACTATTGCGCAGGTAATTGATGCAAGCATTTTGAGTCTTGGGTTATCAGGATTGTTATGTGTTGGAGCCGGATTGGTTGCTTCATGTGTGCCAGGTTTAGCTTCAGCGGGTTCTAAATTGTGCGATGCAGGTTTTAAGACACTTGAAGTGCGTAAAAAATTTGCAACTTCAGCTTGTGAAGGCTTAGAGGCAACTGAAAAAATGCTTCCAGTTTTTGCAGCAATGGCAGCGAGCTCTTGTATACAAAAGAACTCTACTGATGCGGGTAACTTCGTGGGATCAGCTCTTCTATTTCCCGCTCAGTCACAATCTGATTTTGGACATTTAAATAGTGACGTTTCGTCAGATGAATTAAAAGAACAGAGCGAGCTATTACAGCAGATAGCAAAAAAGATTGAAGAGTTACAGAGTAAAGCAGAGACCTCTAAAAAGAGGGCGTGGGAGGCAGACTGCGGTGGAGGTCCGTATTCTATGCGTGAAAGAGCAGAGCATCTCGCTGGTCTTTCTGGGGATATAAACCCATCCATTCCGTCGCCAACTTCTTGGACGTTTGGTGTCGCTTTAAAGCGAGCTAGAGCTTATTACAGAGCTCGATATGATCAAGAAACTGTCAATGGAAGCACCGCAGAAGAATTGCGTGATTCTGCTATACGAAAAGCTTTTTACAACTTTGCGTTTACGGAACTTTCAAAAGGATTTTATAAAGAAACAGCTGATGGTGAGGTTGAAATGAATTTACCTCGATTACCACATAATTTAGAAGAGACAAAGAAAACGGACCTGTATCTAAAGCCTATTTGGCCTTGCACCTATGAAAACAGCGAGAAAACCATTCATGCTCATAGGTCTTGTCCAGGAGCAATAGGAGAAAACGCGGGATTTGCATCGCTACAAGATTTAGATTCTGGAGCGGTTCATGAGTGTCAACATTGTCATTTTACGAGCAGCGATGTGGGAAGAGTGGCTTCTGCTTCGACAAATATTGATAACGGGTTTGAGTTTTACTGGAAAATCGTAGTCGAAGAGTCTGAAGTTTATGAATCATCACGTCAGCAAATAAAAGATTTGCGAAAAAAGCTGTCTGAAGCTGCAGATAAATCAACTGGAATATTTCAAAAAGCACTTGATGCCCTAAAGGTTGCTAGGCCCAGATTATGTCCTCCAGGAGCTTGGGGATGTATTTCATTTGTGAGAAGAGGAGGTTCATCTCCAGAATTTCAAGGAAGTTTGGGAACACTTGAGCAGTCAGTTTTTCTCCCAGAAGGATATGCAATATCCGGAGCAACGCTCGCTCCAGACAGTTCATCTACAAACAACGTTCTTTCAAGCTTTTTTGACCAGGTTGAAAGGAGGGGAGGGTTTATTGGGCAGACCATAGATAAGGTAATGAGCTTGTGGGGATCTCTTTTAATCTCATATGGGGATGGTGTAACTTCTTGGTCTTCTAAGCTGTCGGAATTTCTTGATAACGTTGACGGAATAACAGGTGGAAGTGTCGGCTCCAAATTACAGAGTGCTTTGAAACAAATAGTTATTGACGCTGGATTAGAGCCAAGTGATTTAAGACAAATGAAGCCTGTTCTTGTTAATACAGAAAGTGTTTTGAAACAAGCTGGCTTTGAGAAAGAATCAACGATTCGTGAACTAGTTCAGAAAATACCTAATACATCAGATCCAATCGCTTTAGCTCGTTCTCTTGGCGCATTTTCTCTGCAATATTTGCCTGACAAAATCACAATCGCAAAGTTGACCATTCCTGTCATTGATATTGAGATTCCTTTAGAAATTGATGTTAAGAAAGTTTTTGGTGGCATATGAGAAAAATGAAATTTCTTTGTTGCCAAAAAGGGCAAATGTTTGTTGAGACTGCATTGGTACTTCCAGTTGTATTGGTAGTAGCTTTAATTGCAATCAATCTATTTAAGTTTGCAGATATGTGCTCAAAGTTTGATCGTGTTGCGGCGAATCAAATTATTGCTCATGGAATTTCTTCTAGTCATTCCACAGATGGAGGAGCACTAGAAAACTTAACTCAGAAAATAAAAGCTGCTCTTAAATGTGATAACAATTGCGACATTGTTGTCTCATTGGAGGGAGAAAGTGAGGGGATTGGGAACATGGTCTCTGTTTTTCCTAAATATCAAGCAACTCTAAAGTACAGACCTTGGCCACATACTGTGCGTCTCCCCTTAGTGTCATTAGAGTCTCCTCTGTACCTTACCCATACAACTTCAATTGTTGTTAGTCCCTATAAGTCGGGAGTAGTGATTTGAAAATGAATGTACAGGTTTCGATAGAAGAAGTCCCTAATTCGGAGCAAATTTTTGAATTGTTACAAGGAGGCTTCGAAAAGTTCGTCGGTCTTTTGGGTACCGAGATAACGGCTCCTCCAGTCTTACTTCTAAGGTGCTCTTCAGTTCATACTTTTGGAATGACATATCCGATTGATATCGCATTCGCAGACGATCATGGAGAAATTTTAAAAATTCGGAGACGAGTACATCCTAAACAAATTCATAGCTGCGCGGGTGCCTATTGCACATTTGAAAGACCATCAGTTGATGATTTTCCATGGTTTGAGGTTGGTCAGAAAGTGCTCATTCAAGAAATAAGTACTGAGGAAAGCAATGTTGAAAGAAGGAGTCGCTATGGCTATAGAAAACTACTCCGTCAAAATTTGCCCCAGATGCGGAGAAAAGCTGTTTCAGGACATGAAAATTTGTTACGGATGCCTTCTAGACTTCAGCGGTCCAAGCTCGCTTGTATGCAATCTCGAAGTATCAAGAAATAAAAGAATTGCCAACCTTCCCTTTATAGAAACTGACGAGTATTTGCTTTCCGAAGAAGTAGGAGAGGAGTGGGATAAAGGCCTGCCACCTGCTTTGTTTGAACTGGATAACTCATATTCACCAGCAGATTAAACAGTACGTGGTATCCTTTAAGAAGAGTTGCGAAAGTAACATAAAGGAGTTTCCATGTATAAAGTCTCGCTTCGCTCTTCTAAAAGGAGCCAGTTTGTAAAGATTGCGCTTTGCGTAATGCTATTAGCTGTCGCGTTTCTAATTACGCCTACAAAAGCATTTGCGCGCGACCTTTCAATAGATACGGTAAATATTGATGCGACGGTTCAAAAAGACGGAACGTTGCATGTCGTAGAAACTCGTACATTCTATTTCAACGGTAGTTTTCATGGTGTCTATTGGAATCTTCCAGTTGGAAAGAATAAATACAATGGACAGAACGTTGAAATAAACATTACTTCAGTTAAGGTTCAGGATAGGCAAGGAACGCGTCAGATTTATAGCAAAGACTCTAGTGGAAATAGCTCCAACTCAGACGAGTATTATGTTCCAACTCTCTCGAACAACATGTTGAACTTAAAGATTTATTCAGCGCATGATGATGAGTCAGCACATATAACTATCGAGTATGACATTACTAATGTTGTAACAAACTGGTCGGATACCGCGGAGTTGTACTGGAAGTTTGTATCTGATGGCTGGGATTCTGAGTCGCGAAATGTCACTGCTACTATTCATCTTCCTGTCCCATCAGGACAATCTATAGTTGCCGGAGATACTGTTCGCGCCTGGGGACATGGTCCACTAGATGCAAATGTTGAAATTACCAACAATGCAGTTGTCTACAAAGTTCCTGGTGTAGGAACTGATGAATTTGCGGAAGCTCGTATTACGTTCCCAACTGATTGGGTTTCTGGGCTAGCTCCTATTCAGCAGAATAAGCTGAGTAGCATCTTGTCTGAGGAACAAGCGTGGGCGGATGAAGCAAATCACAAGCGTGATGTTGCAAAAACTCAGGTAGCTCTTATTCTTTATGCACCATTAGTACTTGCGGCTATCACCGTTGTAGCAGCAATCTTACTGCGTATTCAATACAAAAAGGTAATGGCTCCTCAGTTTAATGACCTTTACTACAGAGATGTTCCATCTAATGATCACCCGGCAGTTCTTTCTATGCTTTACAACGGTGAGTTGATTAAGGGAGACGCTCTGACAGCAACCCTTATGCACCTTTCTGATTCAAAGTACATTAGCTTGAATAAGACGGTTAGTACAAACTTCCTTGGTATGGAGAAGTCTGATTATTGTCTTACAAAGGTTCAAGACCTTTCAGAAAGTCAGCAGCCTTTCTACCCTGGCAGTTCACTGTCAAATAAGATTGATATCATGGCAATGAGGCTCATCTTTGATAAGGCCGGAGAATCTGGAGCGGTAAACACTACTGTTACCATGAAACAAATTGGTAAGTATGCTTCATCACATCCAGAAGATTTTAATAAGGCATATGAGTCTTGGGAGAGCCCCATCAAGCTTAGCTATGCTGCTAAGTATGGAACAAATAAGATTCCATTCCACGGTAAGGGAATTCTTGGTGCTCTGATTGCTGTCGATGTTCTTGTTGCCGCTGCTGCATTCATGATGGGTGTTATGGCTGATGTTTCATTTGCCAATCTACTACTACATCTGTTTATTCTTGTCATTGCCGGTCTGGTTGCACTTGTAAACATTGGCTCTTTCGATTTAATGAACAGAGAAGGTGTTGAGACGCTCGCTAAGACTCGTGCGCTAAGAAAGTGGCTTACTGAGTTCACTAACCTGCACGAAGCAATTCCAACCGATGTCATTCTCTGGAATAGGCTTCTGGTTATGGCAGTTGCACTTGGTGTTGCGGATAAGGTTATCGAGCAGCTGAAAGTTGCAATGCCAGAGATGCTCAAAGATCCTCAGTTTATGCCTGTTTATAGCTGGTATTACTATGGAAATGGCATGCGAACCAATGCGATTGAAAGCGTAACTAAGAGCGTTACAGCTGCTCATTCCGTCTCAACTGCGGCACTTGCTTCTTCTAACTCAAGCTCCGGCGGCGGTTTTGGTGGTGGCTTCTCCGGAGGCGGCGGTGGCGGCTTCGGCGGTGGAGGCGGTGGCGGCGGTTTCTAAAGCCATAAACGCTTCAATAAACACCACGAGAAGCTACGTTTAAAGGTTTTAATTCTCCCCGTGAACTTGTCGGGGAGAATTTCTTTTTTAAGAAAATATGCGATTTTGGCATATTTGAGTTGATAGTTTTACGCTGCACTTATGGAGCAGATATCTAACAGATTAGTGGGCCAGTGCCTTCGCGATTTGCGAAAGAAGCAACGTCTTACTCAAGAGGCGGTTGCTGAGCACCTTGCTGGAGATCAAGCATTCATATCAAAGGTTGAATCAGGTGAGCGTGGCGTTAAACTCGGAGAAGTTTTTTCTTTTGCCGAAGCCTTAGGTATAGAAGCTTCCGAACTTATCGAAGCGTTGCGTACGTATCGATAGCTTTAGATAGCTTTTTAATGAAAGAACCCTATGAAAGATGTGCTTCTTAAAAGGGACGCATCTTTTATGAACTGCCTCCCATTTCTTGGACATAAGAAATGAGGGGCAGTTCAAACTCAACCTTACTCATGAGCTGAGCAAGCCTTTTCGGGTCAATCCAGGCATGCTCGTCTTCTGTGTGGTTGTTATCATATTCATAACCACGCAGTCAGACCAGACAAAGACAGCGTTATTGCGAATGTTGCCTTCAAGGATCGCATCTGCATTGACCCAGGTCCAGGCTTCAATAAGATCAGCCTCACCTGTCACCGCGACCTCACGGGCATAGCTCGTATTGAACTTATCACCGGTAAGTCCTGAGTGCAGAAGCGAGAAACTCTTGGGAGTATGTGCGGTATCTAGCATGATATGTCCTTTGTGGTTGTGCGACTAAAATAGCAAATTGGTTTTCCTATTGCGCGGGCATGTGCGATTTCATCTTTAATGCCTGGGCTTATGGTGTCTGCTACAACTCATAGCTTATCGGTGTGCTCAATAAGCCTTCGGTTGAACTTGGAGATCAGACTTCGGTCATGCTCGTTGAAAAAAACCAGTCAAAGTAAAGATGGGGTGCCACTGGTGTCACTTCATAAAATGCGCGCCACTTGGTAACTGCGCTGCCCTAATCTGGTTCACGATAATGTTTCCCAAGTAGGGCGAGCAAACATACACACACCTACCTGGGACAGTAGCGTTAAAGCGCCCATGGTTGGGACTTGCATCTACAAGCTCAGTGAAACGAACAACGGGTGGCTTATGCGTGAGCTGCCTCTTCGCGCTTGCATACAGGCAAAATGCCAAAGCGGTTTTTAAGTAAGTCGTAAATAAAGAGGTACCCGTTTGAGTCCACTTGGTCAGAAGATGTGTGCCACCGAAGTCATCAAAGTAGGTTTCTGACCGGACATAGCCCTTTGCGGCATATGTCTGGAAAAGCTGCCATTGACTAGACTGCTTAAACTGTACGCCCACCTCGGCTAAAAGCTTATTGAGACGCTTAGCAGACAGTCCAAAGTCCTTCGCAATCTGCGTCACCGTCATGAATAACTTGGATTTCAACACGATATCGTAATAGATGACTTTAGGCTTTGCCTCAGCGAGAAGTTGGCATGTGGCATTAAGCTCACGTTCTTGCTTGACGTAGTTTTAAACAAGTTCAAGAAAAGCCTCGGGATTTTTGAGCATCTCTTCTACTGTTTGAGGCGCGGCATGCACGTCAATCTTTCTGATAGATGGCAGCACTATCTCTGTGACTCACGCTTCAAACTCCACCGCTGAGGGGAGCTTGGAGCTGAAGATGAGGCGATAGAGATCAGCTTCAGTAATAAAGCGAGCGTCTTGCACACCACCAAGCGTCTCAAGGAGATGGTAATTTGCTACCCCCTTATAATGGAGCTTAAGAGCATTGTTGGGTCTTTGTAGCCAAGAGCTTCTGCGACGTCTTTACCACAGAAAAGGATTTCACCTCCATCACGCTCAATCGTGCGTACCTGCCCAAAGCTCGGGTGTTCGAAAAGCTGCAACGATGTACTCATAGCACTGCCCCTTCTGTCTCGGGTGGATTGATGGCAGAGAGGACACGCTATGAAAAAAGTCCTCTCTACTTGGGGCAGCCGATAGAGCGAGTGAGTTAACCTAGCAACCGCATATTTTTTTTGCAAAGGCTCCCGTAAGCCCTGCCAGATAGCGCGCTGAGTACACGTGTTTGAGAAGAATTTTTACAAAGGTGCCTAATACTGTAAACAGTTACTGCAAAGTGCTTCACGCACACTATCTAGCAAATATCAAGTACAAAACCACAGGTGGAGTGAACTGATTAGTAAAAAAACCTGCTGGAAAATGATCAGATCAAGATATGTATAGGAGTTGGATACTGTATTTAGGAAAGCTGCATACAGCTAGTTTGAGAAGTATAGGTGCAATATCGATTTATGATGTTACGCGAATTATGCAAATTTTATCTTTATCTAATCTAGATAGAAATAATTAGAAATTTACCGTTTACATATAAAACAATATCGGGTACATATTTACATAGAATATTTATAATTTTTTGTTAGAATAAAATTCGAGGTGATGAAGATGCAGGCTTATACATTTGAAGATTTGAAAAGTTTTGATTTTTCAATCAATCCTTTACTTTACCTTAGGGAAGAGAATAACGGTTATTATTCTCTAATTCCACCGAATATGATTAAAGATTTCACCATAATGAATCCGACTACTCATCAAATTTATCAGCTACTAATAGAGGATAAAAATATAGAAGAGATTAAAAATATCTTTCTTTCAATATATGACATCAAATCGGAAGCCGAACTAGAAGCAGATATTGCTTCGACAATAAATAAACTAATCGATTTAAACATTATTCACTTAGATTATAGGTACCAGTCTGTAAATATAGGAGCAGGTTTTAAGCTGGTCAAGTTGTCTCCTAATGAAATTGGATGTTGTTACAATTTAAGTATTAGTAATAAAGACAATATAGTACTAAAATCGCCCATTGAAAAAGTAGATTTTAATAATCTTTTATATCTGAGAGAAACGTTGTTTAGTAGAAGTTATACGTTTTATATAGTAAATAAGAATGACTCTGCTATTGGATATCTTGTTCTTAAACATAGTGAGCCAGGCAGAAAGTCTATGAACTTAATATCATGTAGCGTCCCAAGATTTGAATTGTGCCAAATATTTAAAAGTATTTTTAGAATCAATGATATAAATAATATCTTGTTTAATACAGACGCCGATAGCTTCAAATTGTTGCAGGCCAATTTTAAAAAGCCATTAAATAAATTGATTTTAAACGATGAACTAAATAAGAGCGATGTTATCATCACTTGCATTTCTCGAGATGATTTTGATGAATAAATATGCTGAAATACTAAGATATCCTCACCATATTGCCTTTGATATTACAAATAGGTGTAACTTTAGGTGCTTGCATTGCTACAACAGCAGCGGTGAGAATTTTATATGTAAGCATGAGCTTACTGATGATGAAGTTTTGCGTTTTGTCTCGGAAGTTATTGAGTACAAGCCATTTAGTGTTTGTTTTTGTGGAGGTGAGCCCTTACTTAGGAAAGACTTACTTTGTGAGTGTTTAAAAATGCTAAAGACTCAAGGAATACATACCTCATTTGTTACGAATGGATATTACATTAACAAGGTTTTGTCCGAAGAGTTAGACAGTATTGGGGTTGACGGAATACAAATAAGTTTAGATGGTAATGAGTCTTCACATAATCAATTGAGACAGAATAGAGACGCATATTGTAAA
Organism: Atopobium sp.; assembly: GCA_015258715.1. Taxonomy (GTDB): domain Bacteria; phylum Actinomycetota; class Coriobacteriia; order Coriobacteriales; family Atopobiaceae; genus Lancefieldella. Next base: position 159,508 of record JABZHR010000001.1, on the reverse strand, counting down.
GCAATAGATGCAATTGATTGCGTCTTGAATAATACTGATATACATTTGGATATTGCTTTTTCACCTACATCGTTCAATATTAATCACTTTGTAGATGCTTATCAAAAGATTTCACAGATATTTAGGCAATCAACTAGATTTACTTCAAATCTAGTTGACACTATTGAGCTTAGAGTACAGCCACTAATGATGTATGGGCGTGCTGGCGAGAACAATGAAATTATGCCCAGTGAGATTCAATATGAAAAACTAATATATTTCATAAATCAGTTAAATAGTTACAGATTTGAAAATAGAGTTGAAATTCAGTGGGGAGACCCACTTGATCATATTTTTAGATTCAAAAATTTAGAACGACTTATGGATCAGGCTACCATTCATGCGGACGGAAGCGTAATGGTATCACCATACTTCCCCTTAATTATTGGGAATATACGTCGCCACAATTTATCGGAGTATTGGAAATCAGGCCTTAATATTATTTGGTCATCTCCTTTAGTACAAAGTTTTTGCGATGAGCTGAAGACGATAAATAATATGAAGGACATATCCCTAATGGTTGGGAATATAAACCAAGGATATGACATAGAGGTAGATTTGATAGACGGCAATAACATTCATTTACTAGACAACGATATTAGGGGAGCCAACTATGAAAAAACTAGAGTATTCTAAGCCCACACTTGAATACATCAATGGGATTGAATCGAGCAATTCTAGAGTTGTTCAAGCTGATGTTGTTTATGACGTGAATTATGCGATTGGTCAAAATATTCTGTTGGCTGTAACCGTAGTTGCAGGTTTTCAGGTTATCGTAATTCCAGGAGTGAATCCAAACCTTGAAGGGTTGAATACCCATGGATGCTAATATTTACAAGGGCATAGCGATAGGTATTATTAGCCTTTGCTTTTTGTATATTGGCTATGTGCTGATAAAAACTAAAAATCCCTTCCTAGTACATTGGTATAATATTATTTTGATTCCCTTAAAATACAGGGAAGAGTTTACAAAAAGAGCAGGTATTGGTATATGTATTATAGCAGCAGTAACGCTTATCTATTCCGTGCTAATCATGCTGCTTTCTGATTCCTTTTTGTTGCAGGTTATCACACTCTCATTCGCGTTTATTGGCGCGTTATATATAGTTGGAAATATGGTTTATTTTATGATGCATGGACAGCAATAGACTTTTATCAATAGAAGTTGGGTTGCAATGGTAATACTTACTCTTGAATTCTCATTGCTAGTGCAACACCTTTATCGTTTTATACAGAAGCAACCGTTTATATATCCATTAGCACAAACGCTTACGTGTTAAACACTCGTAAGACACTTGGAACAACTCGTAAGCCACTCGTACTACACAAGCCGCAGATAACAAAAAAGGTTGATACCAAGATGGTATCAACCTGAGCGTTAAAGTGGTGGCGGGGAAGGGAATCGAACCCCTGACACGGGGATTTTCAGTCCCCTGCTCTACCAACTGAGCTACCCAGCCATTGGTGCTTCGAAAAGCTTATTTACTATAACAGACTCAAGCGCTTCGTCAAGCGGGCAATTTATACAATCCAGAAATTTTTTCCGCCAGTGAGGTCAAATTCAACGGTCATACCCTTTATTGCAAAAAACGCTACAATTTGCTCCTTTGTTTTCTCGAGTTCTTGACCGTCGATTTTCTCGTGCTCATCGGTTTTCTCGCCAGAGGGGAGCTCTATCCACAGAGACTGTTTGCCGCATGCATCACGCAGATGGACTTTGCTCAAAAGGCCCTGCTGAGCAAGCCTTTCATTAAGATGAATGAGGTCAAAAAAGTTGACGATTTTTGACATGCTAACTCGTTTCTCTAAACGCTCGCTCTTAAGCATACACGTTTGCAAATTGGTACAATAGATGACTAGCTTGAACTAGGTCAGCGGTCGTTGCTGCCTCCACTGAATAAACTATTCGAGGGGAAATTATGGCCTTTACGAGAAAAGAATTCTTGTCCCTTTCTGCTTTGGGAGCTGCAGGCACCTTGGCCGCATGCACTCCACAAGCAAGGACATCTGATGATACGAATCAACCTGCATCTAACGTGGACCCCGAAGAGTTCAAGTCACTCAAGCTGGACATGACCCAGTGGAGCTATGATGAGGATAACGACTGCTACTATCAGCTGGGCATTCAGTACTGCACTAAGCCTGCAAGCAAGTCGGTAAACACTCTCTCAGTTTTTGTGCCTGGTAAGTATTTCTCGGGAACCAAGAAGGGCTCGACGTACGAGTGCGAAGTAAGCGAGAAAGCCGTTGTAGGCAGCTTCACCGCACGTACCGCACCTATTGTTATGCCTATTAATACAGCAACGCTGTTCCCTCAGAGCGCTCCTACAAGCTACGCATACGAAGGCCTCGCACCGTACCTTGAGGCTGGCTTTGTGTACGTATACGCAGGTTTCCGCGGTAGAAGTGCCGGTTACGATTCAACTACAGGCTCGGACGAGCTTTACGCTGGTGGATCTCCTTGGCCAGCAGTAGATTTCAAGGCTGCTATCAGGTATTTGCGCTACAACAACGAGCTGCTCCCATGCAATACATCAAAGATTTTTGTGTTTGGCTTTGCAGCTGGCGGTGGCCTCAGTGCGGTGCTGGGTACCTCAGGAGACTCTCCGCTCTATACGCCATATCTTAAGGCGGTTGGCGCTGCTACACATAGTGAGAAGGGCGAGCAACTTTCAGACTCTATTTACGGCAGCGCTTCATGGTGTCCTGCAACTTCATACGACCTTGCAGACGCAGCGTATGAGTGGTCAGCTGGTCAGTATGCAGATGCAACAGACTCTCGTGCTGAGGGTGTATGGACCCAACCTCTCTCACAAGATCTTGCTGGTGCATATGCTTCATTTGTCAACAACATGGATCTTCTCGACAGCAATGACAGCAAGGTCAGTCTTGATGAGACTAACTCTGGCGTCTATACCGCTGGATCATATGCAGACCTTCTTATCAACGAGCTCAAGACTTCTGCGAATAACTTTGTTAGGGACAACGCATTCCCATACACCTCTACGCCTCAGCGATTGGAAGAGCCTACGTTCCCAGGTGACCCAAATCTCGCAACGGTTCGTGGTACAGATAATGCAGCTCCTGCTACTCAGCAGGTTCAATCTACTATCTACGATACTGCTGAGCACTATTTTGGCTCTCTGAACTCAGAATCTATTTGGGTTGTATATAACCTTCGTCGTCAGAGCGTTGAGCTTGAGAATTTGAGGGGTTTCTCGCGAGCTTTAAGAGGCGCGTCGCTTCCAGTTGGAGCTTTTGACGCTCCTGATAGAAGCACCCGCGCTAATCAGCTTTTTGGTGTTGGCGAGCAAAGTACGCTGCATTTTGATGAGCAGACTGCTGACCTCATTAAAAAGAACCTTGATACTTACATGAAGCTTGCCGATTGGAAGTCCAGCTACGCTAATGATTGGACCTCTGATCTGAATAAGGCTGATACGCTGGAGAATGACATTCCAACTCGTGTTGATATGTTCAATCCGCTGTACTTTACCAGCGCATCTTACAAAGGCTATCAGACAGCATCGGTTGCTCCTTATTGGCGTATTAATGAGGGCGCTCAGAATACTGATACTTCAATCTGCACCTCGTTCAATTTGGGTCTGTCTCTAAAGCATTTTTCGGGCGTGAGCAGTGTTGATTACACGCTTGTTTGGGATAAGGGCCACGTTCTTGCCGAGAGAACAGGTAATGCAACTGCCAACCTGGTGTCTTGGATTGTTTCGTGCGCGTCTGCTTAAAGAGGAGGGCATAGCGTGTTTCAAACAAAGAACCGCCGACTGTATGGTGTTGTTGTTATTGTTGTGCTTGCGGTAGGAGCAATATTCTTCTCTCTTATGAGGGGTGCTGATAAGTCTCAGTCACAAGCAAGCTCGCAATCACAACAGACGCAACAGACGCAACAGACGCAACAGACGCAACAGACGCAACAGACGCAGTCTCAGAGCTCACAAAATAAGGGCTACATTGATTCTGTAGCAGCGGATGACCCGTATGCAAAGGGCATTCACCATGTTCGCATTGTGGTGAAGGATTACGGCACTATCGAGGCAACTCTTAATGCAAACGTTGCGCCTATTACGGTTTCTAATTTTGCTCATCTTGCCGAGTCAGGCTTCTATAATGGCCTTACGTTCCATCGCATTATTGACGGCTTCATGATTCAAGGTGGAGATCCTAAGGGCAATGGCTTGGGTGGATCCGAGAATAAAATCAAGGGCGAGTTCACCAAAAACGGTGTCGAGAATAACATCTCGCATACACGTGGAACTATTTCCATGGCACGCGCCCAAGATCCAAACTCGGCAAGCTCACAGTTCTTTATCATGCAGGCCGACAACTCAACTCTGAATGGAAATTACGCTGCATTTGGCACGGTAACAAGTGGAATGGACGTTGTCGATGCAATTTGTAAAGGCGTAACCCCAACCGATTCAAATGGAACTATCCCTGCTTCAGAGCAGCCAGTCATTGAGTCCATCACAATGATTGATTAGATTCCTTATATAAAATATTGTTATGTTATTGAATGACCTGCGACAAGTTATAAAGTTGCAGGTCATTAGCGTATAACAGGCCTCTCATGATATACTATTGTTATCCGAGAGGAGTGGTGTTATGCGGGCTGTTGGCGAGTTTTGCGTTCACCCAGGTCAGGGCGTATGTCTTGTTGAAAATGTAGTTTCGGAGCCTACTCCGGCCTACGTTTTGTCTCCTATTGGGCAAAAACATCCTGTTCAGATTGTATTTCCTCTTGATCAAGAATTTAGACTCCGCGATCTTATGACGCGTGATGAGGCTACAGATCTTGTTGATATGTATCCTCAAATTGAACTCATTACCTTTCACATCCACAACGCCTCTCTTGAAGAATCTCACTTTAGACATGCCATCAGAGAAGGTTCTTGTAAAGACTCCATTAGTATTGCTAAAACATTTAGAGCTCGTATTGATAAGGCGCGTTCGCTCAACAAGAAACCACCTGTTTCTCACGAGAGAATTTTTAAGATGGCCAGTAATCGCGGTCTTTACGAGCTTATTACGGCACTTAATTGTACCGTCGATGAGATTCAAAAGGTGTTTAGTTCGCGCTATGGCGTAGAAATTGGAAAAGCGTAGCTTATAATTAACCCATCCGTTCAAGAGATGGGAAATTATGGCTTCAGAAACATCTGCAAATCGTGCTGTTGTTACTGTTTTGGGCAGCGATGCTCCAGGAATTGTTGCAGCAATTTCTACCACTTTGGCTGAATCAAATGCAAATATCCTTGATATTGCACAGACTATTCTATCTGGTATTTTTACCATGACCATGCTGGTTGAACTTCAGGATGCCGAGTCTTTCTTGAGCCTCAAAGAGCGTCTTGATGCCGTCTCAGAAAAGCTTGGTGTACAGGTTAACATGCAGCGTGAAGAGGTCTTCACGTTTATGTATCGTCCATAAAGAGGTAGTGTTTTGTCAGAGCTTTCAACTGAAGAACTCATTGCTCAGAAGCAGTCTTGGCTTACTCAAGATGCATCAAATCTGAAAGTAGATATTGTCTTTTCCGATATGGATGAGACATTTTTGCATACCGATAAATCTCTTGATTCCAAAAACATGGCAATGTTGGATCGTCTGGCTGAGCTAGGCATTCCTTTTGTTCCATGTTCTGGGCGTGCTTTTAACGTGCTTCCAAAAGAGGTTGTGAATCATCCTGCTTCTAAATATGTGGTTTCTTGCGACGGTGCTGTTATCAGAGATCTTTCCACTCAGACTGTTCTTCACGAATCTACAGTGACAAAAGAGCAGGCTCTTGAGTTGTATCAAAAACTTAAAGAGTATCCAGTTACGTTTGATATTTTTGCGGATGGCGGTGTCTATCAGGAGCGCTCAAGACACAATTTGATTACACAGCTTGGTATTCCTGCAGATCACGCAGCATTTATGCAGCGTTCTCGCACACCTTTTGATCAAAGTGTTGAGGAGTTTATTGAAGGCGTTACTACCATTGAGCGTCTTGGTTCCTACTGGTCTGTTGCAGAAGGCGAGAAGTACCAGGCACTTGTAGCAGATGCTGTAGCTTCGGTAAAGGGACTCAGTGGCACAGCTTCCATGAGTATGGGAATGGAAATCCTGGCTGAAGGGACTTCTAAGGGCGCAGCGCTTCAGTGGCTCTGCAACTATCTTGGCCTCTCTACAGAGAACGCCGCAGCTTTTGGTGACTCGCTCAATGATGTCGCCATGCTTTCTGCGGCGGGAATGGGCACGGCAGTTGCAAACGCTCGTCGTGAAGATTTTGAGGCAGCAGCCTATATCACACTCACTAACGATGAGGCGGGTTTCTCGCGATTCCTTACGTGGGCACTGGGGGAGTAAGCACTTGGCGCTGAAGGAGTGGTACTTTAGAGATTTTCGCAACACGATGTTAATGAAAAAGCCGACAGATACAATCTGCCGGCTTTTGTTGTAACTAGTAGAAAGTACTAGGCACTAGATTAGTGATTACTGTCCTGCTGCTCTTCAAAGACATCTTCATCGGCCGCTTCCTCATCAAGCTTAAGGGGACGGAAGCTAGCGGTATCGCCACCAACATAGTCTGCAACGGTAGCTGCGTTTTCAACGCGCTCCTTGTGCAGTGCCTCTGCAAAGATATCCTCATCTTCCTCAATCTCTGCAATGCGCTCTTTCATAGGAGCCTCAACAAGTGGCATAGGACCTGTCTGAGCCGCATCATCAAGCATGATACGGATGAGTTTCTGCTCACGCTTAACCTTGGAGAACAAAGGAACGTACTCAAAGACAATGTTGGAGTTCTCAAGACCATACCAGCGAGCAGGAGATCCGCAGATACGACGAATAAAGTACTTAAGTTCAAGGCAGCGAGCGTCAAAACCGTTGATGTCAGTCTCTGGAGCTAGTACCTTACGCAGCAGACAGAATCTAAAGTCACCAATTTCGGAGTGCTCCTTGTAGATGGAATACTTGTGATTCTGTGGAGCAAGCTGATTGTTCTTAATCAGGTCACCAACAATCTGATACAGATAGGTGTTAATACGCTGGTTTACCCTAAAGCCAAGACGCAGGGTGATCTTGAACAGGAAGTCTGTACCAAAGTCATTGACGATAAACTCACGGGTATTTGGGTCATCTGTCAGCGAGATGTTAATGAAGTAGTAGGCTTTTGCACGCTTTGGACGCTTATCCAGGATGGAATAAAGGATGTCGCGGTCAAGCTTGTCAAAGGACGAATCGTTAGTAAGGAAGACCAGGTTATCAGCAAGAGTTGAATAATCTGCATCGTGGCTCAAGCTACGAAGCTGGTCGATGTACTTATCAACAGGCAGATAAACGCTTTGCGTTCTCTCAACAGCGGTACCGCGACGCCATACAAACATGACAATAAAGATTGCGGTAGCCATAAGAACAGTAAAGTAGCCGCCGTGGAAGAACTTGGTAAGGCTTGAGAAGAAGAACATGGCCTCAATAGCACCAAAGAAGATGATGAACGGAATTGCTGCCCACATACGCTTTCTGATGACGGATAGATAGGTGTAAAGCAGAATTGAAGTCATCAGCATGGTAACGGTAATAGCAAGGCCGTATGCTGCTTCCATATGCTCGGAGCTCTGGAAGAGAAGAACAACGCCAATGCAGCCAACCCACATGATGTTATTGACCAGTGGAATATAAATCTGGCCCTTTGTGGTGGATGGGTAGTTGATCTTGATGTGAGGCATAAGATCAAGCTTAATTGCCTCAGAGACAATGGAGTAAGAACCTGTAATCAGAGCCTGGGAGGCAATAATTGCAGCCAGTGCAGAAAGAACAACGGCAAAAGGCCTAATCTGATCTGGAAGCATCTCAAAGAAGGGGTTAAGGTCTTTGATGGCGTTGAGGCCCTCGTTGGTGTGGTTGGTAATGAGCCACGCTCCTTGGCCAAGGTAGTTCAAGATGAGGCATACCTTAACAAATGGCCAACTGGCATAAATATTGTCTTTACCAACATGACCCATGTCAGAATAAAGAGCTTCTGCACCGGTAGTACAAAGGAAGACGCTGCCCAAGACCATAAGTCCTGCAGCATTTAGTTTGCCGTCAAAGAGGAACATAATGCCGCGAACTGGGTTAAGAGCTCGGACAACACTGATGTCAGCAAGTATATTCATAACGCCCATAGCACCCAGGAACAAGAACCAGAGGGTCATGACAGGGCCAAAAGCTTTACCAATGGTAGAAGTACCCGCCTTCTGCAAGGCAAACAGCGTGCAGAGAATAGCGATGGTGATGATAACAACAATGTGCTGCTTATCACCAATAATGGCATGCGCAGCAGGAATGGTACGCAGGCCCTCGATAGCGGTAGTGACGGTAACCGCTGGAGTTAAGATGCCATCGGCGAGAAGAGCTGCGCCACCAATCATAGCTGGGATAATAAGCCACTTAGCACTTCTTTTAACCAGACTGTAGAGTGCAAAGATGCCGCCCTCATTGTGGTTGTCTGCTTTCATTGCAACCATGACGTACTTAACGGTTGTAATGAGCGTCAGAGTCCAAATGATGAGGGAGAGCGCGCCCAGAACAACATCGGTGCTCATGGTAAGAAGTCCACCATTACCAGCGATAATTGCCTTCATGGTGTACATTGGAGAAGTGCCAATGTCACCGTAGACGATGCCAAGGGTAACAAGTACCATACCAGCACTTAGAGGAATGCCAGTTGATTTCTTGGCTTTGTCCTTAGAGAAAAGCGCATGAAATGCAGCTTTACTTGTATTCATCTATTAATCCTCTCAACAGATGATCGGTTCAGTTCGTCATCATATGTTAGTCCATATACCTAGTTATAACTAGACGAATGTACAAACGTACTTATTTTGCCTGCAAGCGGAAAAATTTACTCATTTTCCCGCGGTTTTCTCGAGATTTTATATGCGTGGTGGATCTTCTGATTTCTTGAGAAGTCCTCCGGAATAGTTTCACTTGTGATGTCTTCGATGATGACACCAGCTCGCTGGATCTTCTCGACATCTGGTTTAAAGGTGCGCAGATTGCACGAGAAGATGGCAACGCCGCCGCGAGTCAGAAGGCGAGAAATGCCAATGATAAGCTCAGCGTGGTCTCTCTGGACATCAAACGAGCTTTGCCTCATGCGCGATGAGTTGGAGAAGGTAGGGACGTCGCAGAAGATGACGTTCCAGCGGTTTTTGGTGTGTCGTGTCTCGGTAATCCAAGACAGAACGTCTGCCTGGACAAACTCGTGTTCCTCGCCGTCAAAGCCGTTACGCTTCATGTTGCGTTTGGCCCACTCAAGCGAAGGCTTGGAGAGGTCAACGGTTGTGGAGTGAAGTGCGCCACCATCTGCTGCGTAGCAGGTAGCGGTACCTGTATAGGCAAAGAGATTGAGGAAGCTCTTGGCAGGTCCGGCGCTTTTCATGAGCTCGCGAATCTCTGCGCGCGTATCACGGTGGTCTAGGAAGATTCCACAGTCCAGTCTGGATGCAAAGTTGACCTCAAAGAGTAGGCCGCCCTCATCGATGAGCAGCATTTCTTTTCTTGAGTTGTCAGCTGCGCTGCCCTCGTCAGAGTACTGAGAGCCACCTTTTGCACGCGTTCTTGTTCGTAGATTTACGTTTGAGCTAGGTACACCTAGAATACGCGGGGCCAGAGCTAGGACGTCTAGAAGACGGCGCTTTGCGAGGTCTGGATCAATTTCTTTTGAAGCAGCATACTCAGAGATTTGCAGCCAGGTAGTTGGCTTTGTGGCGCCTTTGTAGATGTCAATGCTGACGGCGTAATCGGGCAGGTCAGCGTCATAGACGCGATAGCACGAGACGTCGTTTTTACGAGCCCATTTAGCGCGCTGCTTGGCCACCTTAGCAAGGCGTGCGGCAAACTGATCAGACGCTGGCACCAGCACGCTTACCGGCTGGTTGTTGACCATAACGGTGGGGCCAGCGGGAACTGGGGAGGGCTCGGAGTTGTTTGCAGGCGCATCAGCGGTTTTATCTGCGCCGTCAATGGAATCCTCTGCATTTGCAGCAGGGTAGCAGCGCATGGTGGCAATGGAGTTGCCCACGTAGACAGAAAGTGTCTGCGATGGAGTTGCTCTGAGTACCGTATCGGTATTTGTATCGCTGGTAAGAAGCGTACTTGCCTGACCAGCAAAAAGTCCAAGTGTGGCGTAAGCAGAGCCTTGAAGTGTAGGCTCTTCCTTGGTCCATGAGAGGTCGGCAACAACGCCGGTGAAGTGCTCCGCGTGCTTGAGGAGCTCAGATGCTGGCAAGAACTGCACGTCTGCCTTGAGGCCGCCTGCACGAAGTGTATAGAGCACGGCTTCCTTAGCCTTTGGGCGAGGATCCGCTGCATAGAGCGTGACCTGGCGCTCCTGGCCCTTCTCGGCACGTTCATCTGCTTCGGCAAGTAAATCCTGCCAGGCATCGTCGTCGTGACCGGCCCAGCCCGTCATGCCCCAGCGAGCGCGCAGGATGCCCGGAGCCACGTCCAGCGCCATGCCTGCAGCCTCCTGTGCAAGCGCGCCTGCTCCTGGGAACAGCAGCGCCGGCAGTGGCGCGTCTGGCGAGAAGAGCGGTGCACTCGCGGCAGTTTGCGCCTGCAGGTACAGAAGGGCAGCGGCGTAGTCCAGCCTGAGTGGCGCAAACTCACGTGCCGGCCCTCGACCGCCAGTCAGACTGCGCTTAAAGAGCGCCTCACCAGCAAGATCGATGCCAACCGTGGCACGGTTGCGTGATACGCGCACGACAATAGTCACGTCAGGCGCAAGCGTGTTGACCATAGGACGGCTTCCGCGCTTTGCTGCAAGGCGGTCTACAATGGCGTCTTTTGTTCTGACTGCAATAAAGTTTGTGTTTCTGAGCTGGTCATTTGTGCCGTGAGCGCTGACTGCAATGGTGGCATGTGGACCAATATGGTCTTCCCAAGCAATGTGGGAAAGGTCTTCGTAGAGTGCGTCTGAAGTTGCGGCTCCCACACGATCAAGCACCAAAATGACACGAGACGTGAGGCGAGACCATAAACAGACGCGGTAAGCATCGGCAAGTGAGCCGTAAAACGCAACTTGTCCGCCAAGGGGGCGCACCTTTTTAATACGTAGGCCTTCTAGCTCCTGTGCAAGAAGCTTCTCAAAGCCCTTTGGACACGTTGCAAAGAACTCAAGTTCTTGAGACATCGGGACACCTTTCGCCCGTAGGAATTGAATACATACTGACGTAACATTTTCCCATGTTTTTCTCGCCAAATGGCCGGGGAAAAGAAAATACATCAAGAACCCTTGGGTGCTCTCGGACAAGAATCCGTGGGCCAGCGCCCGCAAGCAGCGCGCCCGCAGACCGCGCCACCCTCCACTCACCGAAGAGCGGAAGTTCATACATAATGTCCCGAATCATCTGTTATTTTTCGCTTAAAATACGCGTAGTATCTTTTATAAAGAAATAGAGAGAGCTGTTTGAGGTTTGGGAGTCATTATGGATGCAAAAGTTATGGAAACATTTGAGTCCTGGCGTGCAAACGTCACCGAAGAAGACCTGGTAAAAGAGATCGGAGAGCTTGCAAAACCAGAAGCAGAGGATAAGCTCTACGATGCATTTTATCGCTCACTTGCATTTGGTACCGCTGGTCTTCGTGGCACCATTGGCGTTGGCACCAACCGCATGAATGTCTACGTTGTTGCTCAGGCAACTCAGGGCCTTGCGGATTATCTCAACGCTCACTATCAAAATCCTACCGTGGCTCTTGCAAGGGATTCTCGCCTTAAGGGTGAGGATTTCCAGAAGATTGCAGCTGGTGTTTTGGCAGCTAATGGCATCCGTGTATACGTCTACCCACGCATTGAGCCTGTCCCAACGCTCTCGTTTGCCGTCCGCTACCTCAAGACTTCCGCAGGTATCGTGCTTACCGCAAGTCACAACCCTGCGCCTTACAACGGCTACAAGGTTTACAACGATAACGGTGGTCAGATTACTGACGAGGCTGCAGCAGAGATTTCTGCAAACATCGCACGCGTCAATCCTTTTGACGTCAAGCCTATGGACTTTGAAGAGGGCTTGGAGAAGGGCCTGATTGTCTGGACACCAGAAGAGGTGCTGGACAACTTCATTGAGGCTATCAAGCGCGTTTCTATTCCAGGATTTAAGGCTGCTGACGGCTACAAGGTTGTGTATACGCCGCTCAATGGTACAGGCATGGAGTGCGTCACGCGCATTCTTAAAGAGATCGGCGTCAATGACGTTGATGTTGTTCCAGAGCAGGCAGAGCCAGACGGAAACTTCCCAACCTGCTCCTATCCAAATCCAGAGTTCCGTGAGGCGCTTGAGCTGGGCCTCAAGCTTGCCGATAAGGTAAAGCCAAACCTTTTGGTTGCAACTGACCCAGATGCCGACCGTATGGGTACTGCAATCCCTCACAACGGCGATTACGTGCTGCTTTCCGGCAACGAGATGGGCGTCCTGCTTATGGACTGGCTTCTTACCATGGCTGAAGAGCGTGGCGAGAAACCCCAGGATAAGGTAGCTGTTTCTACTATCGTATCCTCTGCTATGCCTGACGTCTTGGCACGTGCTCGCGGCTTTGAGATGCGCCGCGTGCTCACGGGCTTCAAGTACATTGGCGACCAAATTGACCAGCTCAAGGATGCCGGTGAGGAGGATCGCTTCCTCATGGGCTTTGAGGAGTCCTACGGCTATCTTGTTGGCACACATGCTCGCGATAAGGACGCTATTGTTGCAACCATGCTCTGCGTTGAAATGGCTTCTTGGTACGCCGCTCGCAACATGGACCTCTACGAGGCAATGGATGCCCTGTATCAGCGCTATGGCTACTACCTCAATGGTGTTGTTAACGCTGCTTACCCAGGTGCCGAGGGCGCCGCAAAGATGGCTCAGATTATGAGCAGCCTGCGTAAGAATCCACTGGAAACGGTGGGCAATTACAAGGTTGTTGGCGTAACAGACTACGCTGAGTGCGCAGAAATGCCTCGCGTCTCGGGCCTGCAGAAAGAGGCTCCTCAGACGCTGCCAGCATCCAACGTCATTGAGTATAGGCTTGAGGGAGACAACAAGGTCATCTTCCGCCCATCAGGCACTGAACCAAAGGTCAAGGCCTATCTCTTTGCCAACGGCAAAACTCGCGAAGAGGCTGAGGCACGCATCGCCGAGCTTATCGAGGCTGCACAGAAGGTGCTTTCATAGTTCGCCTCTTCTAAAAACGTCTTTCTCTGCACAGTCCTTTGGCGAGAAACCCGTCCAGCCCAGCATTCATCTTTTGTGGATGCTGGGTTTTTTATGTGCTTTCCACAAAGACGCATACCGTACGAAAAAGTCCCGCACTTTAAAGTGCGGGACTCAAGTTTGTAGACACCAAACAAATACCTTATCGTTTAGTAACTTTGCTATTCAGCAGCCTTTACCGTCACGGTGTACAGGGCGTTTGCAGCGCTAGCAATAGTCTCTGCGGCCCATGGACGTGCGCTTACCTCAGGGGACAGAGGGTCGTGAACGTTTACGGTGCCGTCATCGTTCTTGCTTGTTACCAAAATCCAGTGATCGCCATCAGAGCTCAGCTTATTGCCCTTAACCTCAACAAGCAGGAAGGTTTCAGCATCTAGAAGCGTGGTGATATTGTCGGCAGAAATGTTATAGCTATCAGCGGTAAGACCAAGGTTAGCTAAGTTCTTCTCGAGAAATGATCTGTTCATTCCAGAGTCGGTGTCCGTTGCCTTGGCCGTTTCAACAGCGCTCGCAATATCTGCTGGAGTCCAGTTGTTCTTTCCAGTAAGTCCCATGTATGCCATAGAGAGTGCAGTGGGACCAGAGCCCTTGGTGGCAATGACAGAACCAGCATACGAGACTCCGCCCCATCTAGAGTCCCAGGTATAAAGCTGAGGAGCTGTGCCTTTGGTGATTGAATCGTCGTAGGTTTTGGCTTTGCCGTCAGAATCGGGATAGTTTGCAACAAAATCAATAGCCTCAGGGTGGGCGAGTGCTAGCTCAATGAGGCTTTTATCGTTGTATTTATCAGCGTGTTCTGCAATCCATGCAAGGTTTTTGTTCTGATCTAGCTTAGCTGCCAAGGCTTTAGTCAGCTCCTCTGAAGTTCCCACAGCAACACGAGAATCAACGGAGTTTGCCTCTACCTCTGGAGTAGATTCTTTAGCGCAACCACGCACGCAGCTCGACACAATAAAGACCAGTAAAAGTGCCGCGATGACCGCTAGTCCAATGACAATATAGGTTCTCGTACGAGAATCAATGCGATGTAGTAGAGATTGTCTCTTAAAAAGAATGGCCTGCGAACCAAGGGTATTTCTCTTGCGACGTCTTGCCTGCCTATCAGAAATACCGCCATCACGAGGAGGACGGCCATTTTGTGGGGGACGACGACGCATTGCAGGATCCCCGTAGGAGCCTTGTCTTCTATCAGGTGAATCATTCAGGGGCATGGTGGCCTCCAAGCCGTAAAAATAGTTTCACTCATGATGAATCATACGGCGAGAAGTGTATAAATACTTTTAGAAAACGGTGAATGCAATATTCCGACCGACGAGCGGGTTATTTGCACCGTTTAGCGGTTTGGTATGCGCATAAGGGTTGATTAAGTATATTCTTTTACTCACTATCATTTGTTTTCAAAAGTGAGTGAGCCGCATAAAGAAAGAAGGCGTCGTGAAGCATAGAAATGCTCGACAGGACGTGATTCGTGAGCTTGTTCGTAGCGAGTCCATCCGCACGCAGCGCGATCTTGTTGACATGCTTAAAGATCGTGGTTTTGCCTGTACTCAAGCAACCGTTTCTCGTGATACAGCAGAAATGGATTTGCAAAAGCTCCCCGAGGGCGCCTATGTGCTTTCTGAAGATATGCATTTGCAGAAAATGCTCTCTGAGTTTGTGGTTGGGGCTACGGCAGCAGAGAATCTTATTGTGATTCGATGCCATCCAGGCACTGCATCAGCTGTTGCGTTTGCCCTTGACGACGTTGAGCTTGACCACGTTGTTGGCACCGTTGCCGGTGACGATACCGTTTTGATGATTGTGGATAAAACTGAGCACGCTGCAGACGTGGTTCGCATCATTACGCAGCTTGGCAACGTAGAGAGCGTTCTATAAAACACAAAGCTTTTGGCGAGAAACCCGCTAAAAGCACACCTCATTCAAAAAGAAAAAGGAGCCTGCTTAGTGCAGACTCCTTTTTGTTGTAGATAAACCAGAGGTTTATGGAGTTCCTGTTCCAGTTCCGGTGCCCGTTCCCGTGCCCGTTCCTGTTCCTGTGCCCGTACCAGTACCAGGTGTGGCTGGAGTAGTAGGAGTGGTAGGAGTGGTAGGAGTAGTGGTGGTATCGTCCTCTTCCTCCTCCTCGGTAGTCTCCTCCTCTTCCTCTTCGTCGTCATCTTTCTCATTTTGCTTAGCATTAGCGGAGCCACCAACAAATTTCCAGTAACTATTAGGCTTGTAAGCAATAGTTTCAGTGGTCTTTGGGAACTCAGCGCGAGCAACGCCAGAGAGAGCTGCGTTCATGTAGTACGCCCATACGTACTGTGCAGTAACAAAGGTAGAGGACTCTCCGCCGCCGATAATAACAGGGTCACGACTATCTGGATATCCACACCAAGCAACTGTTGCAAGCTGTGGGGTATAGGCGCAGAACCAAAGGTCCTCGGAGTTATCGGAAGTACCCGTCTTACCTGCAACTGGTTGGTTGAAGGTCTTCAGGTTGTAGGCATAGCGACCAGTACCAGAGGTAAGAACGCCGCTCAGAACATCGGTAGCAGCTGCAGCAACAGCTGGGCTAATTGCCTGAACTGGGTTGTCCTTGTGCTCGTAGATAACGTTTCCGTTACGGTCTTCGATGCGTGTAATTGCTACAGCATCACGACGAACACCGCCTGCAGCAAGCGTTGCAAATGCTGTGCACTGCTCAATAGGGGTTACACCCTGAGAACCAAGAGTGGTAGACAGGTATGGCTGTAGCTGAGTGCGAATACCCATGGCATAGCACGTCTGAAGGATCTTATCGATACCAATAGCTTCAGCAACCTGTGCGTAAACAGTGTTGGACGAGTAAACCGTACCTTGACGCAGGGTAATTGCACCGTAGCTGTAGTTACCAGCGTTTTTAACCAGCCAGGTTGGCGTAATTTGCATAGGAGAGTTGCCGTTAAGAACAATCTCTGGATTCATGCCTTCAGAAAGGGCCGCTACCAGCGTATACATCTTAAAGCTGGAGCCCATCTGACGGTTACTGCTGGTTGCGATATTATACTGGCTCTTTGAGTAATCCTGTCCACCAACCATTGCTTTAATGTAGCCAGTTTGAGGATCAATAGAAACCAAAGCAGCACCCAGGCGAGGGTTGCCAAGCTCAGCGATACGCCTTGTAGCAGCTTCATCAGCGTCTTTTTGGAGGTCAGGATCAAGTGTGGTGTAAACGCGCAATCCACCCTGAAGAATGGTGTCGCTATCAAAGTCTTCCTGAAGCAGACTACGGATGTAGTCGGTCCAGTAAGGGAACTGGCCAATGTTATCGGTCAAAGTACCAGGATTAAGCACTAAGTCCTCAGCAACAGCCTCATCGTATTGCTCCTGTGTAATATCGCCTGCGCGAAGCATACGCTCAAGAACAGTGTTGCGTCTTTCTCTTGCAGCCTCTGGATTGACGGTTGGGTCATAGGCAGAAGGTGCGTTTGGAAGACCAGCAAGTGTTGCAGCCTCAGCAAGAGTTAGGTCACTTGCATGCTTGTTGAAGTAGATAATACTTGCTGCTTCAATACCGTAAGCACCATTACCGTAGTAAATGGTGTTGAGGTACATATTAAGAATCTGGTCTTTAGTAAACTTCTTCTCCATCTGAATAGAGATGTAAGCCTCGCGGACCTTACGCTTCAAAGAACGCTCAAACTGCTCGTTTGAAAGAACAGTGTTACGAACAAGCTGCTGTGTAATAGTAGAAGCACCTTCGCCGCCACCAAACAAAGAGCCAACAGATGCGCGGACAATACCCCAGGGGTCAATACCGCTGTGGGAATAGAAGCGCTTGTCCTCAGTATCAATGGTGCCCTGAATAACATAAGGAGAAATCTGATCCAAGGTAACGGAACGACGCTGCTGCAGATAGAAGTCAGCAATGTCGTTACCCTTGGAGTCATAAACGCGGGTAGGCTCTGCTACCAGGTAGGCATCAGCAGAGTTGTAATCAGGCAGGTCCTCGAGCCATGAAGAAACAGCTGCACCCAAAGAAAGAGCAAGTGCAAGCGCGAGAAGAGCCATAAAGCCAAAGAATCCAGCAACGCCAAAACCTACGGCATGTGTATTTGCGTGTTTCCGTGCACGACGGGTTCTAATACCCATTGAGCCTCCTTGTCATAGCTCTCACTATTATAGTCTGATATTTATGTTTCAGTGAATAAAGAGTTACAACTCTGTTGTATTCTGATAGATAACATTTTTGATTGATACTATTTGTAGCAGTAACTATATGGTTTAACAGGCTTGCGTTGAGAGGATACAGAGTGCTTTCAGTAGAAGAACAGCTCCGTGTTATTACTTCAGGAACTATGCAGATTGTTCCTTTGGACGGTCTAAAAGAGAAACTCAAGAAGGGCACTCCTCTTAACATCAAGCTTGGCGTAGATCCAACAAGCCCTGATTTGCACCTGGGTCACGCAGTTCCGCTGCGCAAGATGCGTCAGTTCCAGGACCTTGGCCATAATGTCACGTTGATTATTGGTAGTGGTACCGCGCTGATTGGTGACCCTTCTGGACGTGACTCTACCCGTCCTCCGCTTACTGCAGAGCAGGTAGATGCCAACGCAGAGACCTATGTTAACCAGGCAATGAAGATTCTTGATCCAGAAAGAACTACCGTTGTTCATAACGGTGACTGGATTAAGCCTATGAACCTTGAGACCATGCTTGGTCTTATGAGCAAGTTCACCATTGCCCGTATTCTTGAGCGAGAAGACTTCTCTAATCGTTATCACAACCAACAGCCAATTGCCCTCCATGAGTTTATTTATCCAGTTCTTCAGGCATATGATTCTGTTGTTATCAAGGCAGACGTAGAGATGGGCGGAAACGACCAGATCTTCAACTTGCTTGCCGGCCGTGATCTTATGCGTGATATGGACATGGAGCCGCAGATTGCGCTTACCATGCCTCTGCTTGTGGGCACTGATGGTACTAAGAAGATGAGTAAGTCTTATGGAAACTACATTGGACTGACCGATGAGCCAAACGATATGTTTGGCAAGGTCATGTCTATTACTGACGAGATTATTCCAATGTATTACCGTCTTTGCTCTACGCTCTCTATTGATGAGCTTGATGCAATCGATAAGAGCTTTGAAGACGGTACTGCTGATCCTTATCAGCTTAAGCGTGCTCTTGGTAGAAATATTGTTGATCTTTATCACGGTGAGGGAGAAGGTCTTAAGGCTCAGGCAGCTTTTGATGCTCAGTTTAAGAACAATGAAGTTCCTGACGATGTCAAAGAGTTTGCAATTTCCCTTGAAGCAGATGAAGACGGTCTTATTTATCTGCCAAAGATTTTGGTTGAAGTAGAGATTGCTTCAAGTAACGGTGAGGCTCGTCGTCTGATTGATGGCGGAGGTATCAAGATTAACCAGCAGCCTCATCCAACAAAGACCTATAAGGTTGAGCCAGCAGTTCTTGAGGGAGCTCTTCTCCAGGCAGGCAAGAAGCGTTGGGCTCAGCTCATCTAGTCGGTAATGGCCACCAAATAAGGAAACTGACACATGTGGAGACAGTTTGCTCTAGCCGTAATAGTTGTACTGGTTCTGTGTTATGTACCGGGATATCTTTTTTCTCGCGCTCTTGGCGCTAAACGAACTACATCTCTTGTGGTAGCTCCGCTTATTTCGGTCTGCCTCATTGGCTTTTCTGGAATTGCCATCTACCCTCTAGGTCTAAGAGGTGTAACGCCGCTTTTGGGAGGCGTTGGTCTTTTTATTCTGATTGCTGCTGGACTTGTGTATCTTATTCAGAAAATCAGACCCACCCAGGAAAATCAATCTCATGCAAACCTTGGCGAGAAGGACTCTCTAAACGGAGTCTTTCTCTTAGTAACTGCTGTTATCTCTACTGCAATATTCTTTGTTATTTTTCACAAGGCAATTAGAAACCCCTCGTGGTTCTTGCAGTCCGCTGATAACTACGCGCACCTTGCGTACATTACAAGAAGCGTTCAGTCGGGCATTTATTCCATGCTGCATGCTGCCTTTTATACAGGAGCAAGGCCTGAGCTTCAGACTCCCTTCTTTGATGAAGGCTTCTATCCAAATGCTCTTCACTCGGTAGCTGCTGTTGCTACGGCCATAACCGGTCTTAATGAAGTACTGACAGAAAACGTTGTGTGGTTTGTCTCTGTGGCAGTTATATATCCAGTGGGTATTTGCGCACTGCTTCAAACAATAGGAAAGAAAAACCTCGTTGCCAGCGTTCTAACCTCATTCGTAGTTTTTGCACAGCTGGCATTTCCTCTTCGAATGGTCACTGTTCATGCAGTATTTCCAAACGTAATGGGATTCTGCGCTGTTCCTAGTGCTGTTGTACTTTTCATCTTGATGCTCAATGGTGCTGTTCCGGACAAAAATGATTCTGCTGCTGAACAGCTAAAGTCGGCTTCGTTTGTAAATCCAAGGCTCGTGCTTTTGTGTGTGATGGGTATTCTCGCCCTTGCTATGATGCATCCAAGCGCAGATTTCTTCTGGGCTATCTGTGTCCTACCTTATGTGCTTTGTAGTTTTTTGCCACGACTTACCAACTTCCTTCAAGACAAATTCACGCTTTCAAAAACAAAAGGTATTGCGCTTTTAGCGGTTATGGAAGTTGTAACAGCGGGCCTTGCGGTTGGCATTTGGGTTTTCCTGCTTAATACAAGCTTCTTGGCTCCTACGGTCAATTTTGTGTGGGAGATTTATGTCAAACCGCTTGCAGCAGCTCAAACCGTATTGAACTTTGGCTTGCTCATGAACATGCCACAAATTCTCTTTGCGGTTGCGTTCTGGATTGGATTTGTTAGCTGCATTTTGAACAAGAATTATCGTTGGCTCACTCTGGCATTTCTCATGACTGCCGTCATTTATGTGGCTAGTCTTTCTGATGTGCTTCCTATTAAGAGGTTCTTCTCGGGATTTTGGTATACCGATCCAGAGAGGACTGCTGCAATGGTAGCAATAGCTGCAGTTCCTGTTGCAATTATTGGCATGGAAACCGCCATTACGCTTGTATTTGACTTCATTAAATACGTTATTAAGACGGTCAAAGAAAAAGGCAACAAAGGCGAGAAAAACAACTCAGAGAATTCTGCTTGCACCATTTCTGCA
Organism: Atopobium sp.; assembly: GCA_015258715.1. Taxonomy (GTDB): domain Bacteria; phylum Actinomycetota; class Coriobacteriia; order Coriobacteriales; family Atopobiaceae; genus Lancefieldella. The sequence continues at coordinate 139,133 of JABZHR010000001.1, read as the reverse complement.
AATGGAGATCAATCATCCTGTAAGCCCTGCATGTTTATTAAAAACTCCGGCATTCTCATGTGCATTATTGCTGTGTTGTGGGGTTGTGCACTCCTAAGTCCTTGGGATTTAGCAAGCCTGCCCAGAAGAGAACGCAGTGAGCTTCGCTGGGGAATCATTTGGCTTAATGAGGTCTTTGAGCCTCGTGAGCATACAACTTATAAGGCAAGTGAGGATGAGTTTGTAAGAAGAGCTCTGCAGATTGTTGGCGATGATTTGGTGGTCAATAATCCTTACGATGGCTCGCTTGTTCTGAACTCACTTTATGGCATGAACATTTTTTACCGTGCAAAGGTAGAATCGGAAGAATTGCCACAAAGTGCGATTATTCGTACAAAGCTTAACGAGGTAGCTACTAATCCAGAGGTTCAGCAGGCGGTCCGAGAAACTGGAGCACGATATGTCCTGTTGCTCGACTTGGAAAATCCAGCTTTGTTAGGAAATCAAAGCTATTTCTTCTCAGGCCTACAAATCACCGATAAAGATCCTGGATTTGAGCTTGTTCTTCGAGAAGGTCCTTACAGACTATATAGAATTACGGCTGTTGAGTAGGACTTTGGTAAGCTTACGTATGAGCGTTATTCTAAGTACCATTGCGCGAGAAATTCGATTGATGAGGAGTAGATTGTGAAAGGCATTATTCTTGCAGGAGGTAGCGGTACCAGGCTTTATCCCCTGACAACCGTTACATCTAAACAGCTTCTGCCTGTGTATGACAAGCCAATGATTTACTATCCTCTATCTACGCTTATGCTGGCGGGGATTAGAGACATTCTTGTTATCTCTACTCCTCGTGACCTTCCAAATTTTGAAAAGCTTTTGGGTGACGGTTCTGATTTTGGCATCTCTATCAGCTATGCTGAACAGCCTTCACCTGATGGATTGGCTCAGGCATTTGTTATTGGTAAAGAGTTTATTGGTGATGACGCTGCAGCTCTGATTCTTGGAGACAATATCTTCTTTGGAAATGGTCTTTCAGGACTTGTCAGAAAAGCTGCCCAACAGGCACAAACGTCTGGTCGTGCTACCGTTTTTGGTTACCACGTGGATGATCCAGAGCGTTTTGGTGTTGTTGAATTTGATAAGAATTACAACGCCATTTCAATTGAAGAGAAGCCAACCCATCCAAAATCTAACTATGCCGTAACCGGTCTCTATTTCTATGATCAGCGTGTTACTGAGCTGGTAAAGCAAGTTCAGCCAAGTGCTCGTGGCGAGTACGAGATTACTGATCTTAACCGTCTGTATCTTGAGGATGGCACGCTTGACGTTGTCACACTTGGCCGCGGTTTTGCATGGCTTGATACGGGAACTATGGAGTCTCTCTTTGAGGCATCAACCTTTGTCCGTACCGTTGAAACAGCTCAGGGTCTGCCGGTAAGCGTTCCAGAAGAGATTGCTTTTGAGAATGGCTGGATTGATAGCTCAAAACTCATTGAATGTGCAGAACGCTACGGCAAATCTACGTATGGCGAGCACCTCAAGAGTGTTGCAGAAGGACGTATCCTTCCTTCTGGAAAGGGAGAGTAGTATGCACGTTCTTATTACCGGTGCGCATGGCCAGTTAGGCAACGAGCTCAAATGTCTTTTTGAGTCCGGTGTCTCTGAGATTGGCCCAATTCCAGAGGTTTTTGTTGAACCAGATGTTGATTATACTGACGCAGACGAGCTTGACATCACTAGCGCTGAGGCAGTTAATACATGGTTTGACCAGCATGAACGCTATGACGTTGTTATTAACTGTGCTGCCGCAACAAATGTAGATGGTTGCGAGAGCAATTTTGAGATGGCGTTTGCGGTAAATGCGCTTGGCCCTATGAATCTTGCACGAGCTTGCGACTCTACGCAAACAAAGTTTGTTCAGGTATCCACTGATTATGTCTTTAGCGGTAAGGAAAGCTCTCCTCGCACGGAACAAGATGCTCCTTGTCCTGTTTCTGCTTATGGTCGATCCAAATTAGCAGGAGAGGGACTTGCGCTGGCCGCAAATGCTCAAACGTTTGTGATTAGAACCGCATGGCTTTATGGTTATGTTGGCAAGAACTTTGTGGCAACCATGCGCACCCTTGGTGCAAAGTATTCAGAGATTAGTGTTGTTGATGATCAAGTAGGTAATCCTACCAGCGCAAATGATTTGGCACATACAATCTTGTGCATTGCGGCTACTGAGAACTATGGCATCTACCACGCAACCAACGAGGGAACATGCTCATGGGCTGATTTTGCCGAAGCTATTATGGCTGGCAGTAATCTTGATTGTAAGGTTGCTAGAGTAACTTCTGCTCAGTGGAAAGAGATGCACCCAGAAAGCGCTTCTCGCCCCGCATATTCATCTTTGGTAAATGGGCATCTTGAGAGTACCATTGGAAATTGTATGAGGCCTTGGCAAGAGGCTCTTGCGACATATCTTTCGAAGGTAGAAAGAGGTTAGTGTGAAGACCTATTTAGTAACTGGTGGAGCTGGATTTATTGGTTCAAACTTCATCCACTACATGCTTAGAAGAAATCAGGACATTCATATTTTGAACGTGGACGCCCTGACCTATGCTGGCAACCTTGAGAATCTTTCGGAATATGATCAAGACCCTCGCTACACCTTTGCTCACGTAGACATTAGGGATAAAGAGGCTCTGACGCAGCTGTTTGAGACTCATCATCCCGATTATGTTATCAACTTTGCTGCAGAGAGTCATGTAGATCGCTCTATTGAAGATCCGGGTGCCTTTGCTGACACTAACGTTATGGGTACTGTTGCGCTCCTGAGCGTTGCAGAGTCTTTCTGGAATGATGGCCAGGGCTCCTACGGAGACCACAGATACCTGCAGGTTTCTACCGATGAGGTCTATGGCTCACTTCCACTTGATGACCCAGAGGCATTTTTCCGCGAGACTACACCTTTGAGTCCACACAGCCCCTACTCTGCATCTAAGGCTTCTGCTGATATGTTTGTAAAGGCCTGGCATGATACGTATGGATTTCCTGCGGTAATCACGCGTTGCTCCAACAATTATGGTCCTTATCAGTTCCCCGAGAAGCTCATTCCTCTGATGATTGAGAATTGCCTGGAGCACAAGGCACTTCCAGTTTATGGTGACGGACTGAATGTTCGTGACTGGCTCTACGTTGATGACCACTGCAAGGCAATTGCTATGGTTCTTGAGGGTGGCAAGCTGGGTGAGGTTTATAACGTTGGTGGTCATAACGAGCGCAATAACCTCTACATTGTTAAGCGCATCATTAGTGAAGTTGCAAGAATCACCGGTGATACTCAGATTACTGAGGATCTGATTTCTTACGTTACTGATCGTAAGGGTCATGACCGCCGTTACGGTATTGCGCCAGATAAGATTAAAGAAGAGCTTGGCTGGTATCCAGAGACTCCATTTGAAGAGGGAATTGTTACCACTATTAACTGGTATCTGGAGAACCGCAAGTGGGTTAAGAATGTAGTTTCTGGTGATTATCAGGACTATTACAAAAAAATGTACGAAGGTCGATAATGCGCACATACGATACAGAGACGCTCAAACATCTTCAGCAAGTTGAGCTGATGATTTTAAAGGACTTCGTAGACACGTGTGAAGCCAACAACATCCGCTATTTTGGTTTTGGCGGCACCGCGATTGGCGCCCTTCGTCATAAGGGATTTATTCCTTGGGACGATGATATTGATGTTTGTCTTCCTGCAGAAGACTTCAACAAACTCTTAGATATCTATGATAAAGAGTGGTCAGAAAAGTATTCGATCATGAATACTGAGAGGGACATCAACTATCCATTCCCAACCACGCGCATTATGCTCAAAGGAACACAGTTCTGCGAAGAAGCACTTGCGCCACTTCCTCTTGACCTTGGTATTTTCCTAGATGTCTACTGCTTTGATAATGTTTCGGATGACGAGAAGGAATATCAGAAGCAGGCATTTGATGCGTGGTTCTGGTCACATATGCGCATCCTCGTTGACGTTCCTCGCCCTGTTATTTTGGCCGACGGCATCAAAGGAAAGCTCTTAAAGGCAGCAGTTACTATGGGTAGGGGAGTTTGCAAACTGCTGCATCTCTCTACTCAGAAAATGTATGAGCGTGAGCAGGAAGCCCGCAACCGCTTTGCTCACGTTAAGACAAAAAGAATTGCCTACCTGCACGATACGGATAGGTTTGTAAATACCTATCCAGTTGATGAGGTTTTTCCTGTCGATAAGCTTGATTTTGATGGAATTCAAGTAGCGTTCCCTAACCAAAATGATAAATTCCTTAGGATGCTTTACGGCGATTACATGCAGATGCCTCCAGTTGAGAAGCGCAAAAACCACTATCCAGCGCGTTTAGATTTTGGTCCCTACTAGGCACTTCTCGCTTGTAAAGCAATACATAAAAGGCAAAACGGCATCTCCGATGCCGTTTTTTGTTAGATTGGCAGCCTTTGGCAATCCTCTAAAGTTATTATGTTCAAAATATGTTTATACTTGTATAAATTTGAACAAATGAGTATTATTACTAGAGTAAATTGGTTCGAAAGTTTATTCATGCAGTTAATTGGTCTTCATTTGGAGGAACCGTGGCACTGACAAAGAACGTTTTTTCTGTACTTAAAACTATTGCTCAGTCTAACGAGAAGCTCAATCAAAGACAGCTTGCAGAACATACAGACCTTTCCCTTGGATCTGTTAACTCGGCAGTCAAAACACTGGAGGATCAGGGTCTTATTGACGATAGTCTTATTACTTCAAAGGGTCTTGAAGCTCTGAAGCCTTACGAGGTCAAGAATGCCATTATTATGGCAGCGGGCCTGTCTTCTCGCTTTGCACCAATCTCTTATGAGAAGCCAAAGGGTGTCTTGAAGGTTCGCGGAGAAGTCCTCATTGAGCGCCAGATCCATCAACTTATGGAGGCTGGCATTACCGATATCACTGTAGTTGTTGGCTACAAGAAGGAGTACTTCTTCTACCTGGAGGAGAAGTATGGCGTCAAGATTGTGGTTAACCCAGACTATGCAACCAGAAACAACAATTCCACGCTTTGGTATGTAAAAGACCAGCTTGATAATACCTATATCTGCTCCTCTGATGATTACTTCACTCAGAATCCCTTTGAGCACTATGTTTATGAGGCTTATTACTCAGCAACATATGTTGCAGGAGAGACCGACGAGTGGTGTCTTAAAGAGGGTCGTGGTGGACGTATTACCGGCGTAGAAATTGGCGGTTCAAATTCTTGGATTATGTTGGGCCATGTCTACTTTGACAGACAATTCTCAAAGAAGTTTGTAGACATTCTTGAGGCAGTTTATGACAAGCCAGAGACTGTTGATATGCTTTGGGAAGAGATTTACGTCCGTCACATCAAAGAGCTTTCTATGAGCATTAGAAAATATCCTGACGGCGTGATTTATGAGTTTGATTCTCTTGATGAGCTGCGTCAGTTTGATCCAGCATTTATTGAGAACATCGACTCAGAGATTTTTGACAACATTGTCTCGGTGCTTCATTGCCAGAAGAAGGATATCCACGGTTTCTATCCTCTAAAACAGGGACTTACCAATTTATCTGCTCACTTTATTGTGGGATATGGTGATGATGCTCAGGAGTATGTCTACAGGCATCCAGGTGTTGGTACCGAGAAACTCGTTGATCGTGCAGCTGAAGAGGCTGGTCTTCGACTTGCTCGTGAGCTGGGCCTAGACAACACCTTTATTTACGAGGACCAAAAAGAAGGTTGGAAGATTTCCAAGTTTGTGAAAAACGCTCAGAATCTTGATCCTCATAACCCTGAGCAGCTCAAGCGCGCAATGGAGATGGGTTATAAACTGCATCATAGCGGCGCGTCACTTGATCGTTCTTTTGACTTTGTCAACGAGGGTCTTAATTACGAGAAACTCCTGCTTGAAGAGGGTCCTATTGAGATTCCTGGCTACTACGAGCTTCGCGAGAAGGTCCTGCGCTTGAAGAAGTATGCAGACGCAGATCAGTATCCAGTTGTTATTTCACACAATGATTTCTTCTATCTAAATTTCTTGATTGATGAGGCCGGTACCTACAGCCTTATTGACTGGGAATATGCAGGCATGTCAGATGAGGCAAATGACTTTGGTACTTTTACGGTTTGCTGCGAGCTTACTGACGATGAGGCAAATGCTGCTATTGATTATTACTTTGGAAAAGAGGCAACGTTTGAGCAGCGCAGACACTTCTGGAGTTATGTAGTCTTTGCTGGTTGGTGCTGGTATCTCTGGTCTCTGGTTAAGGAAGCAGAGGGCGAGAACGTAGGCGAGTGGTTCTTCATTTACTATCGCTACGCTGCAAACAATATTGATCGTGTTCTTTCTTGGTACGAAGACGCTCAGAACTAAGGGCAAAAGGGGAAAACTATGTATTATGGTCTTTTAAGCGGTATTCTTTGGGCGGTTGATACCGTTATTCTTGGTGTTGCTCTTGGTATGAGTCCTTATGTTGATTCAGCTCAGGCCTCATTTGCCAGCGCATTCATGCACGATTTCTTTGCCGCTGCAGTTCTTTTAGTCATGATGGCTCAGAAAGGCAGACTTAAAGACACCCTTGAGGCAGCAAAAACAAAGAGTGGTCGTGTAGTCATGCTTGGCGCACTCCTGGGTGGACCAATTGGTATGAGTGGTTACTTAGCTGCTATTAATACCATTGGACCTGGTTACACCGCTGCTATTTCAGCTTTTTATCCTGCAGTTGGTTCGGTTTTAGCATGGCTTTTGCTCAAAGAAAAGATGAACTTAAAGCAGGTCATTGCTCTTATCGTGGCTCTTGTTGGCGTCATGGTCATTGGTCTCTCAACAGCAGCAGGCGAGGGTAACGGAAACGTTCTTGTGGGTATCTTGGGCGTTGCTGCTTGTGTCTTTGGCTGGGGCTCTGAGGCGGTTATTTTGGCTTGGGGTATGCAAGACGATGCTGTTGATAATGAGACTGCTCTTCAGATTAGGGAAACTACCTCTGCATTTGCATACGGTCTTCTCATCTTGCCATTGGCTGGCTCCGTTGATTTTGCTGCACAGGTTGCACTAACTCCTGCAAATGGCGTTGTCTTTATTGCTGCTCTTGCAGGTACCGCTTCATATCTCTTCTACTACAAGGCAATTGACGCCATCGGTGCTTCTCGCGGTATGGCACTGAACATTTCTTACTCTGCGTGGTCGGTCATTTTTGCAGCTCTTGCAGGTATTATCCTGCCAACAATTATGCCTGAAGCAATTCCATCTCCACTGGTTGTAATTTGCTGTATTGTCATTATTGTGGGAACGGTTCTTTCGGCTACTCCAGACTGGAGTGAGCTCTTTAGAAAAGAGTAGGTTAGCTTTATCCAAACAAACTAAAAAGACCCGTAGCCGTTTGAGCTGCGGGTCTTTTTATGTAGAGAACAGATAGAGTTAGCCGTTACTCTTCTGGCCACTCTTATAAGCCAGGTTGATAAGCTTGGCCACAGGAGCTGGCCAAAACTTCTTGAGCATCTCCAGATCTTCTTGTTCACGACGGTTATCGTGAATAAGATGGCTGGTCTCAGAGTCTTCGTGGATGCGGTGAAGCATCAGTACACGGGTGTCGTACAAGAAATCACCCTCACGCTTACTAATTGTTTCCCATGCTTCCCAGTCTAAATTGGAGCCAAATCCAGCCTCGAAAACAGGCACTTCAAGGTTGGGGAGAACCAGCGTGGTGCTTGGACAGCAAATAGCACAGCCCAGCTCAAGCGCACGACGTTTAGCCCATGCTTTACCTGCATTTTCTGGCTTGGAGAGCGAGTACAAAAGACGACGCTTTACCTTAAGCAAGCGATTTTCAAGAACTTCTTCACCGTCGCGCAGCTCTCCGTAATTGGTGAAGTAAATTAGTGGGCGAGAAGAGCTGTTCACGCGTTCAAGCATGTACTCTGCATAGTTTGGTTTGTAGATATCATCTTGGTGAGCGATGGTTACTAACGGAGTTGTACAAACGCTCACGGCAAAGTTCCAGTCGCCAGCAATGCCTCCCGGACCGGGATTAACATGCATGGGAATGTTGTACTTCTCGCAAAGAGACTGAATCAGTTCATTTGGTGTTGAAGTAGCCAAAAGAATATTCGTAGACAGTGTCTGCTCTTTGAGCGAGAGAATGCACTCTTCTAGATAGGGGCTCTCGCCATAAGCGCAGACAGCAAACGTGTGATCCTGAGGTGTATACATTGCTACATCCAATCGATTAGCTCCGATGTTTAGTATTATAAGAATGTTATCGGACGATGGCGAATGGGAGCCTTTGTGGAGTCTGACGGATATAAGACATACGAGAACCCCAATGAGCTAAGAAAGATTCAGATTCTTTCTACGCTTTTGATGGATGAGCTTGACCGCGTCTGTACGGAGCTTGGTATTTCGTATCAGGCGTACGGTGGAACAGCTATTGGCGCTGTGAGGCACAAAGGCTTTATTCCTTGGGATGATGACGTAGATATCTCGATGTTCCGCGAGGATTATGAGATTTTTTTGGAGAAAGCACCTGCGCTTCTTCGACCAGATTTTTGCATTCAAAACGGCAGGATGGACAATTACTTTCCTGCAGTAAATACAAACCTTTCTTTAAAAGGAACAGTGTGTGTTCCTGATGAGTTTATGACCTGCCCCTTTACGTACGCTATTTCTATTGGCATTTTTCCCTTTGATAAGATTCCTGCAGATCCTAAAAAGCTTGCCAAGATTAAGCGTCAGACATGGTTCTGGGGTCGTCTGAACTTCCTTCTGGTTACTCCAACTCCACGCGTGCCGCTGACTGGCTGGAAGAAAAAAGTTGCTCTTGCGGGATGCTTTGTCATTCACCATACCTTGAAGCTCTTTAGGGTTTCATCTGCGCTGATTCAGCGTAAGTGGGATGAGGCAGCTCGTACTGCAGAGGACGAGAATACCAATCATTACGCAAGTTTTGTCGAACCTGATCCAGAGAACTGGTCAATGGATAAAGAAGACGTTTTTCCTATGGTTCGTGTTCCTTTTGAGGACATTACCACTACGCTTCCAAAGGAATATGACAAGCTTTTAACCAGGGGATATGGTGATTACATGCAGCTTCCTCCAGAGAAGGATAGAAAGAACCATCATCCTGGTGCACTTGATTTTGGCAAGTGGAAAGATGTGGATGTTACCAAGGGAAGCCGCCAGGCATTTGAAGACTTTGGCCAGAAAAGCTAACTATGACTATTGATACTTCTGCAGAGCAGCTTAGAAAAAACTACTTCTGGAATACGCTTGGTTCCTTGATGAACGCGGCTTCAACGGTACTTATGTTGATGGTAGTCACGCGTACCATGGGAGCTGCCGCTGGCGGTGTTTTCTCGCTTGCCTATGCTGTGGCTCAGCAGCTTATGGTCATTGGTCACTTTGAAATTAGGACGTACCAGGTCACCGACACAGAAGAAGTGTTTTCGTTTGGTGTGTATCTTGCGGCACGAATCATCACAACTGGTTTGATGATTGCGGGAATTATTATTTTTACCCTGCAGTCCCAGGGATTGAGCTACGAGGGAGTGTTATATGCCCTCATCGCTTCGCTTCGTTTATTTGACGTTGTAGAAGACGTTTTCCACGGCATGTTCCAACAACATGGTCGTTTAGATATTGCCGGCAGAGCGTTCTTTTATCGCGTGCTTGCAACCGTTGTTGGCTTTGCAGTAGGCGTGCTTCTTACAAAGAACTTGCTTGTTGGTGCGGCTCTTTCTTTTATTGCATCGCTGGTAGTTATGATTGCGCTTGTTATTCCTCCTACTAAGCAGATGGCAACGCTTAAGCCTACCTTTAACGTTAAGCAAATTACAAAGCTGTTGGTTACCACCGCTCCATTATTTGCTGGCTCATTCTTGCTGACGTATGTTGTTGGCGCTCCTCGCTATGCACTGGGCGCTTTGAGCGATCAGGCGCTTCTTACGTTCTTTACGGCATTAGCCATGCCTGCTATGGTTATCAATCTTTTAAGTAACTTTGTCTTTAAGCCACTACTTACCCAGATGGCTGAATATTGGAATAATCAGCAAGACAAGCAGTTTGTGGGCCTGATTCTTAAGGGTTTTGCCGTAGTTGCTTTAGCTACTGTTGTTTCTATGGCGCTGGCTTGGCCGCTAGGCGCTCCAGTTCTTGGACTTCTCTATGGTCTTGATTTTGAACCGTATAAGCTGGAGCTTTTGATGCTGCTTTTTGGTGGCTTGCTTAATGCTTTAACGGTTATCTTGTACTACGCGGTAGTAACCATGCGTAAGCAGGTTGCGGTGTTTGTGAGCTATGCTGCAGGTGCAGGTTTTGCTGCGCTTACAGGAGGATGGTTTGTAGGCAGCTTTGGCATTATGGGAGCATGTGTGCTCTATGATATCTCGCTTGCAATTCTTGCTCTGGTATTTGGAATCTTCTGCTTCTTGGGATTTAAAGACCAAAAGAAAAAGTCCGCTGCGTAAGCGGACTTTTTAAATAAAGCACAGGTAGATGAGCATGCTGTCAGAGACCGACACGTCGTTTACACGCGCGTACGCTGGTTAAGATCAGTTACAAAATCAAGGTTTTTCTCGTCACGTGAGTCTTTGTCACGCAGAGCAAGCTCAGCTGAAAGTTGCTCAACCTTAAAAGTAAGCTTAGAAATTGCACAGGACTGATGGAAAATCCTAATAAGCATCAGCACAATAACCAGCAGCAGGACAAAGTTTGCGGGACTCATAAAACCAAACAGGCCCGAGAAGAAATAGGCAAGCTGAGGAATAAGCGCAAACAAAACAAGGATTCCTGCAGAAACAACCCAATAGACAGAGTCGGAGATGCGAATCTTTGATTTGCGGACGCTATTGATGACAATGCCCATGGCAAATAGGGCGCCAATAAGCAGCAGAATTCTCAGAACTAAAGTCATGGTGTCACCTTATCTAAACCACTGGAAGAGCAAAAGCGAGAGACACGTGCGAGCCATGTACATAATTGAGTTATAGAAGCTCAAGTAGGACTCGCCACCTTGACGCTCGCGCATTTCAGTTTCAATCTCGACAACCTTAGCTCCTCGACGCATCAGCAACGAGATAGTGTCTGGCTCGGGGGAGAAGTCAAAGGAGCGCGCATACGTCTCAATAAGGCCCCGGTCGTACATGCGCATGCCTGACGTAGGGTCAGTGATGGTCTGACCAGTGCTTGTTTTGATAAGCCAAGAAATAAGCTTGGAGCCAATCTCTCGGGGAGAATTTCCGCGCGGCTTGGTGACAAAACGGGAAGCAATAACAATGTTTGCTCCCTCGTTTATCATTGCCTGGGCCATAGGAGCAATGTATTCAGGCCTGTGCTGGCCATCGGAGTCAAACTGCACCACAGCGTCATAACCATGTTCTTTGGCGTAGCGCATACCAGCCCTAAAGCCTGCAGAAAGACCTCCGTTAACAGGCAAATTGAGGTAGTTAAATCCACGCTCTTTACAGATATCCAGCGTGCGGTCAGCGGAGCCGTCGTTGATTATGATGTAATCAACTTGAGGAGCTACCTGGCACAACTCTGTAATAGTTGAAGCAATGCAGGCTTCTTCGTTGTAAGCGGGAACGACTGCAAGAATTCTCACGAGCATCCTTTGAATTGCAAATTACACGTTAACTGCATGAATATCATAGCTCAAAAGCTGAATTAATCTTGACTCGTATATAGTAGATTACCTAAAGAAATCGAAAGGTGAACGCTATGGAGTTTCCAAAAGAGCTTAAAAACCCTATTCAATCGGGCAATTTTACGTTTTATGACACCTCGATTGAAGGTGTAAAGGTTGTGGACGTAAAGCTTTACGGTGATGCTCGTGGTGGCTTTATGGAGACTTATCGTGAAGAAAACTTTGTTGCTGGCGGCATTGATGCTTCTTTTGTACAGGATAATCAGTCCTCATCCGTTCAGGGTGTACTCCGCGGCCTTCACTTCCAGATTGAGCATCCACAGGCAAAGCTTGTGCGCGTAATCTCTGGCACTGTCTTTGACGTTGCCGTTGACCTGCGAGAGGGAAGTCCAACCTGGGGCCAGTGGGAGGGCGTTGTCCTGTCCGCTGAGAACCGCAGGCAGTTCTTTGTTCCACGCGGTTTTGCTCATGGTTTCTTGGTGCTCTCCGATACAGCTGAGTTTTGCTACAAGTGTGATGACATCTATCATCCAGGTGATGAGGGTGGCATCATGTGGAACGATCCAGAGCTTGGCGTTGAGTGGCCAGCATTTCTTGGCGAGAAGACCTTAGATCCAGCAAGGGTTATTCTTTCCGACAAAGATAAGATTCATCCAGCACTTTCTTCACTTAAGAAGTAACAAGCGCTGAAGGCAAGTTAGGTACTATGAACGAACGTAATCGTCGTGAGCGAGAATCCACAGCTCACGAGCTAAATCGCATGAACGAGGCGGAGTGGACAGAGGAAGCTTCTGACAAGGAGCTCTCAACTCAGCCGCTCCCTCGTGCAACACAGATGGAACTTCTCGCCCCAGCGGGAGGTCCAGCACCATTTACCGCAGCTCTTGCTGGTGGTGCTGACGCTATTTACTGCGGCTTGGGCAACAACTTCAATGCCCGCCGCGGTGCGGACAACTTTGACGACGAGTCGTTTGCGTGTGCGTGCAGGCAGGCTCATCTAGCTGGCGCTCGCGTGTACGTCACCGTGAACGTTGTTGTTAAATGGGATGAGATGCAGCGCGTTTTGCGCTTGATTCGCCGCGCGTGGGTTCTTGGTGCTGATGCTTTTATCATTCAGGACTGGGGTCTTATGGCTCAGGTGAGAAAGACCTGGCCAGAGATTGAATGCCACGTATCAACGCAGGCAAACATCCACGATACGCGCGGTGTTGCTGCTTGTAAAAGGCTTGGCGTGGGCCGTGTTACGCTGTCCAGAGAGCTTACAAAAGAAGAAATTTCTACTATTTCCAAGCTTGGCGTTGAGCTGGAATGTTTTGGTCACGGAGCCCTGTGTTTCTGCTATTCGGGCATCTGTCACATGTCGTCTATGCGAGGAGATCGCTCTGCTAACCGTGGAGCCTGTGCTCAGCCGTGTCGCCTGCCGTATGAGCTGCTCAATTCTAAGCACGAAGTTGTTTCGATGGGCGGCATTGATAGGCTGCTTTGTCCCAAGGATTACTGCACTATTGATGACGTGCCTGACATGATTGAGGCGGGCGTGGGCTCGCTTAAGATTGAAGGCCGTATGAAGGCACCTGAGTACGTGTACTCGGTGGTGTCTTCGTATCGTCAGGCAATTGATGCTGCCGAGAAGGGCGTGGATAACCAGGCTGATGTGGCACGCCGCCACCGCTTGCTTAAACGCTCGTTTAACCGTGGCCTGACCAACGCCTACCTGCATGGTACTGCTGGCAACGAGATGATGAGCTACGAGCGCTCCAATAACCGCGGTGAGATTGTTGGTGAGGTCACCGGCGGACGTCCGCTTGAGGACGCTCTTGAGCGTAAAAGTGGTCTGAATGGTGGCCGTGTTAAGCTGCGCCGCTACAAGCAGGCGGATGTTGATCTTATTGCACACGCACCTATTGGCAAGAACGACTTGCTTGAGATTAGACCGCTCGATGAGCCTGACAAGTTCTTGACCGCTCTTTGTCCTGTAGACGTTGAGCCTGGTCAGACAGTTACCGTTCGCACTTCTCGCGTTATGCAGACCGGATCTACGGTACGCATTATTCGCTCTGAAGCGGCGCGCGTAGCTGCTGAGCAGATCTCTTCACTGGAATATCCTCGTAAACGAGCTGTTGACGTGGCTATTATTGCCCGCATTGGCCAGCCCTTTACTGTGGCCCTTACTACCGCAGACGGTGTGGCAAGCGCGTCTGCCGAGGGCTTTGTGGTGGAGGAGGCACGCACCAAGGCGGTAACCTCTGACGAGCTTATTGAGCACGTTGGCCGCATGGGAACCTCGCCGTTTGAGGCCGTAAGCTTTGATGTCCAGATGGACGATATGTGCGGCATGAGCTTTAGTGCTGTCCACAAGGTCCGCGCTGCGGCATGTGAGCAGCTTGAGGCCGCACTTCTTGAGGAGTACCAGAACCGCGAGCAGAAGATTGCTCCGCTTTCCCGTCTTGCCTATCAAAAGGAGCGAGAAGCCCAGGACAAAGAGAAGCTTTTTGCCTTTGATGAGGCGGCTGCAAAAACAAATGCATCGCAGGCAGAGGTCTGTGTTCTAGTTGAGACTCCAGAGCAGGCACGTGTTGCGCTCAAGGCGGGAGCAAATCATCTGTATGCAACCACCGATGCGCTCTCAGAGACTTCATGGCCAGAGGATCTTCTCGCTAAGGTGACCCCATGGCTTGATGAGGTATGTCGCGAGATTGACCATAAGCGCTTGGATCCCTACGTTGCTGCAGGTAAGCCGATTGCCGTGGGAAACATCTCCGAGCTGGCGCTGGCCGTTGAGCGCGGAGCCATCCCTGAGGTGCGCGAGTGCATTCCAGTCCACAACGATTACGCCTTACAGGCACTTGCTGACATGGGCGCAGAAGGCGTCTGGCTCAACTCCGAGCTTACCCTCCAAGAGATCTGTCATATGGCGAGAAACGCCTCGATTCCTGTGGGTTATATGGTCAGCGGCCGTATTCGTACCATGACCACTGAGCACTGCATTTTGATGTCTACGGGCAAGTGTATCCACGATTGCGATGCCTGTAAGCTGCGCCTTGAGGAGCATACTCTTAGAGGTATTGATAACGATTACATGCCCGTAAGGACTGACAGACATGGTCGCTCCAAGATTTGGAGCCCCAAGCTCTTTGACGGCGTGCCAGAGATGGCTGAGATGCTTTCTGCTGGTGTGAAGCGTTTTATGGTGGACGCAACGCTTCTAAGTACAGAGCAGACAAGAGAGGCTACCTCTCGTGTAGCTGCGGCGATTGCGGCAACAGCGTCGGGTGCATCGTTGCCTGCACGTTTGAAAGATGCTTCAGTTGGACATCTTTTCTCGCCAATTGGATAGTACAGAAATAAGTTTGGAATTTTGGGTAGGATACCCATGTTGTAAGTTATGGGCGCATCCGCGCTTGAAGAGTTTGAATAGGAGCAAACATGGCCATTAATCGTGACCTTTTGAATGCAACCCTTGATGTTATCCGTCAGAGCCTTCAGACCGATGGCGGCGACGTTGAGCTTATTGATGTAAGCGATGACGGCACCGTTACGCTTGAGATGACTGGTTCTTGCGCTGGCTGCCCAATGTCTGCATACGACATGTCTGAGGGTATTGAGCGCATCCTGATTGAGCACGTTCCTGGTGTAAAGCGCGTTCAGCCTGCAATGCTGTAAGTTATCGCTCGGCGTCAAAAGTGAACGTTTGGCGCTTATCGGTTGTGAGCTTCATGCGCATAAACGTGTTTTTTATGCAGAGAAGTTGTGGTGAACCATAATTGACCTGCGTAATTACAAAATTTATATATCACGCCCCTCACATTATTGCGTAGGGCGTGATATTTTATATAAACGGATAATTAGTTTTTCTGACCATACATTTGTATGACGTAAGAAAGGTGGACGTTGTGGTTCTTTCTGATTGCGACATTAAAGCCGAGATTGCTGCTGGTCGTATCGTTATTGAGCCTTTATGCGAGAAAAATGTGCAGCCTGCATCGGTTGACGTATGTCTTGGCTCAAATTTTAGAATCTTCCGCAATTCTACGCACACCTCAATTGATCCACTTGTAGCTCAAGAGGGTCTTACTGAGTCAATTGATGTTCCTGAGGGAGAAGTTTTTGTTCTTCATCCTGGTCAGTTTGCGCTTGGTACTACGCTTGAACGCATTGCTATTCCTGACGATATCCTTGGCAAACTTGAAGGTAAGTCTACCTTGGGTCGCTTAGGCCTTATGATTCACTCAACTGCAGGTTATGTTGATCCAGGTTGGGACGGAGAGCTCACATTGGAGCTTTCTAACGTAGCTAACCTTCCAATCATTTTGCATCCTGGCATGAGGATTGGTCAGCTTTCCTTTGAGCGTATGAGCTCTCCTGTTGAGCGTCCTTATGGCTGCAAAGATCTTGGCAGCCATTATCAGGGTCAGCGTGGAGCAACTCCTTCGCATGTTCTTTCAAAGTAGTTTTAGTAAGTAGGACGTATTGTGTGGCTTGATGCTTTCTATCATTCATTAAACCCAGTAGCACTTTCTCTGGGTCCGCTATCTATCAGGTGGTATGGTCTGGCATATCTGGTGGGCTTTGTGCTTGCTGGCGTAGTTATGTACAGAACTGCTCAGCGCTGGAAGCTTAACGTTACCCTTGATGACGTGCTTAATTTGATGGTTGGCATCTCGTTTGGCGTTATTGTTGGCGCCCGTCTGTTCTACGTTATTTTCTACGGCGCTGGTTATTACGTGGCTCATCCACTTGATGCATTTGCCTTAAGTCAAGGTGGCATGAGCTTCCACGGCGGCCTTGTAGGTGCTGTTGTTGGCGGCTCTATTGTCTGTAAGGCATCGGGCCTCTCTATCCCTACCATCTGTGACCTGGGAGTTATTGGTGCGCCGCTTGGTCTTTTCTTTGGACGCTGCGCAAACTTCATCAACGGTGAGCTTTGGGGAAAGCCAACAGATCTGCCTTGGGGAGTAATGTTTGAGACAGGAGGAGCGGTCTACCGTCATCCTTCTCAGCTCTACGAAGCACTTCTCGAGGGCCTTGTGATGTTTGTCATTTTGTACGTCCTTTCTAGGAAGTACCCTCCTCGTCCACAAGGAACGTTCATTGGAACGTTTTTGATGCTCTATGGCATTTTTAGGTTTGTCGTGGAATTTGTTCGTGTTCCAGACGAGCAGCTTGGCTACCTTTTTGGCAGTTTTATTACCATGGGACAGTTGCTCAGTCTGCCTTTAGTTGTACTTGGAATTGTGGTGCTTGTTTTGGCAAGAAGGCTAAATTCACCACAAGTTGGAAGGAATTAGAAGCATGTTTAAAAAGGCGCTCAATAGCCTTTTCTCCATACTTTTAGTGCTTGCGCTCTTACCTGCTCCTGCATTCGCAGAAGCAGCGGGGGAGTTGACCACTACTGCTACTGCAACCTCCTCAGCAGAGAATGCTCTTACTGCTCAGGACAACGCTTCTGGTACGGAAGCTGCTTCCGGTACGGTAGAAACTACAAGTGGTGCAACCACAACCTCTGAAGAGACAGGCCCTGGCGTTGCAGCAACCACAAATGAGACTGACTATCCACACAAAACGCTGGACCAGGCAGTAGAAACTCTGACTAATTCCTTCTATAAGCCAAAACCTCGCTATGGTGTAGATACTAACCTCAACACCATGGTTGCAGAAGAGCTGCGTCGCATTGGTGCTGGAGAGGTTAACGTTAGAGTGGCATCTGTTCAGATGTCTTCGACAGCCTCATATGCTCACGCAGGCATTTCTACTGATTTTGCGACTAATGGTTCTATTGAGTACTTCTGGATGGATGCGGCCGGTTTTACTAACCAGAGAAGCACTCTTATCCTCCGTCAGGCAAAAGTTACCTTTGAACTTTCCAAAGATGGCAAGACCGTCCAATATACCTGCAATGTTTTAATTCCTTGGGATGAGGCAAAATCTCAGGCACAACTTGCTGACGTATCTCAAAACCTTGCGCCATCATATGCGACAGGACAAAATGAATCTTCTGTAACTTCAGACTTTACCCTTCCACATAAGCTTGTTTCCGCAGATGGAAACCAACTTTCATGGTCTAAGGTCACTTGGACTAGCTCAGATACCTCTGTAGTTCGCATTGATGGATATGGTACTGAGCCTTATAAGGCAACGGTTACCCGCGGCATTCGTGATAAGCAGGTAACGCTGACTGCGAATGTTTCTTTGAGCAGCTCCGATGCCCCTCAGACAAACTATCAGAAAACCTTTACCATAACGGTTCCCGGAGATCCTTCGGCTATTACCGATGCACAGAATAATCTGTTGAGGCGCATTAACAGGCGTTTCTCGGCATCAAGCATTAAAGATGTGTATACCAATCACTCAATTAATGCCCAGGCAGTTACAGACGACCTGCAGATGCCTACGCCAAAAAACTTTGGCTTAGATGGAAAGCGCTATCAGTTTACGTACACTTCCTCCAATGCTGCTATTACGTTCAATGGCTATAGAGGAATGGTGTACCAGCCTCTACCTTCTGCTTCCGCGCAGCAGGTAGACATCACTCTGACCGTTACCGATAAAGAAAATCCTGAGGTATCAGTTTCTAAGACTCTTACGGTTACGGTAAGCCCGCTTAATCAGGCTGATATTGATGCAGAGCTTACTTTGATGAATGAGTCTAAGGCTCATTTCTGGGATGCGCTTGCCACTCCTTCTGGTCAGCAGAATAAACAAGACAGTGTTTCTGAGTCTCTGGCCACGCCAAACAAATTCTATCGTGCTGCTGACGGCTCTTTGACCTGGTCTTATGATGTTAACAATACCGATAAGACCGCAAGTGGTATTGTGCCTTCAGAGTTCTCAACATACGATCCCATGGGTCCTGCTGATCAGGCGCGCACGTACAGTTCTTCTCAGCCAACAATCATTCAGAACGAGAATCTTGTTCTCGCACAGACTCCTGAGTACAACACGTCTGTTACGGTTTCGGCACTTCTTTCAAGTGCACGTTATTCTCGCTATGCAAGCTTGTATCCAGATAATGAGCAGTTCCAAGCCCTTACTAATCAGAAGGTCTCTGCCACCTTTACTGTGGCAGGCGAGAAGGGCGCTCGACCTGTAGAGGAAGACCCAGATCCAAGTCAGCTTGTTTCCGTCACTCTTTCTGTAGTAGGTCTTGATAAAGACGGTAAGCCTCAGCACTGGGCTCCTACTCAGACTATTGAGGTTCGTAAGGGTACCACTGCTGACAAGGTAACGTATGACTACCTGAAGAATAATGGCCTAACCTATGATGCAGCAGGCGGTTATTTGTCTTCTATTACGTCGCCTTCACAGGGACTTACACTTGCAACAGCACAGGTAGATGGCGCCTATAAATGGTGGCAGTTCTTTGTTAACGGTCAGCTTTCGGACAAGATGGCAAACAACGTTGTCTTGGACGAAAACACTACCATTACCTGGACATATGGTGGTCAGGATAGCTCCATTCCAACTCCTCAAAATGAGTTGGTTATCAATCCATTTGCTGAGCACCCTAACTACGAGGCATCTTGGAGCGGTTTTGGTAGCGGAAACAGTTCCACTACTACGCAAAGCACCCCGATTAATTCTGCAGCTCTTCGTTGGAGTGTGACCGAAGGAACTCAGAATACACCTGGATTTGTTTCTGATCAGGTCATTGTTCATGATACGGTCTATTACGTAAGCGGTTCTACTCTCAAAGCAGTTGACGCAGCAACAGGTAACCTTATTGCCGAGGCACAGATCGGCTCCAAGGTCTCGTACTTTGCGCGTCCTCTGTACGTTAATGGCATGATTGTTGTTGCTACCGATGATGGATGTCTTACCGCATTCTCGGCAACAACTATGGAGTGCATCTGGAAGACAGAACCACTGGATACTACTAATACGCTGCAATCTGTTTCTAGCCTGACGGTTAATAACGGCACTATCTTGGCTGAGTTTACCAAGATGAGTGGATTTGACGCAGCTGGCGGCTACATGGTTGCTGTTGACGCTACTACTGGTGTGCTTCGCTGGAAGCAGAACGCACAACCTGCAAATACACCTGGTGCCACCTCTGGTCAGGCTTCGGGCTATTACTGGTCTGGTGCTGCTGCTTCTGGTTCTGACTTTATGATTGGTGACGAGTCCTCTTCAGTCAGGCTCATTAGTGGTACAACCGGCGCCATTGAGGCTGAGCTTAACCTTGGCTCACCAATTCGCGCAGGTATTGTTCCTGTCTCTGTTGATCAAAACGGTAATGGAACCTATCTTGCCGTAACCAGAAATGACGGTACGCTACACCTGATTAGAAGAAACGGTTCTTCTCTTGTTGAGGAGAAGCAAGTCAAATTTGCAGCAGAGTCTACCTCTACACCAACTATCAGCGGTTCTAATGTCTTTGTTAACGGCGTTGATGCTGAGGGCTACGGAACTATCTCTGTGATTTCTCTTGACACCTTTACGGTGATTGACCAGGCTCGAGCTGGCAAAGGTAAGTCTCAGAGCACTCCTCTTGTTTCTGTTCAGCAAAACGGTACCTATGCCTACTTCACGGTAAACGGTCTACCTGGTGGTGTATGGGTATACAAGTTGGGCACCAGCCGAGCAGTTCAGATTTACACTCCAGATAAGAACCATCAGAACTACACTACATCGTCGGTTATTGCAGATTTTGAGGGCAATCTTTACTACACCAACGACTCCGGCACGCTTTTCTCGCTTATTAATCAGAAACCTTCTGGCGAGAATACCCAGCCATCTGGAGATATTTTTAGCAGGACAGATTCCACTGCTACCAACGTGCCAGCTCAAGATCCTTCATCTCCAGCTGCGCATGAAACTTCCTCGACCACCGCTTCGAGTGCTGGTGAGGAGGTTACAAAGGCTCCATCTGAGAACAAGACTGCAGACACTAACTCTGACGAGAAGCAGCTTCCGCCTACTGAATACTCAAATAAGCAAGCCGCTGCCCCACAGCAGGTGTCCTCTGCGCCTACCATTCCACTTCTGAGTGTCTTTGGTTTCTTTGCTTCTGGTGCAGTTCTTGCAGTGTTTGTAGTGTTGCTTAAGAAAGAAACTGCTGCAATTCACCATGTTTCCAATGGCCGAGGCCAGGTGAGATAGTGGTTAAGCTCACAAGAGAATCCAAACGGATTCTCTATTTGGCAGCATCAATAGTATCTTTTGTGTTCATGCTTTTCTTTGCATGGACATTGATTCAGTATTTCTTTACGCCTGCTTCAAGCACTTCTGCTCAAGAAGCTCCTACCGCACAAGGTCAGACGGCAGCAGGTGCTTCTGGCACGCAAGCAGACTCTCAGACGTCACAGACGCAAGGGAGCTCTAGTTCAGACGCTCAATCAAATGCTGATGCGTCTAAAACGCAGGATTCTTCTAATCAGAAAACGTCGGAGCCTTCTAACTCTGGTAACTCAACAAACGCTGTAGCTGCTCCTCATAAAGAGAATAGTGCGCTTTCTGTAAGTGTTACGGTTGACGGCTCTGCAGCCAAAGGGTCTTCATTTACTGTCAACCTCCAGGTGCAAGAGGGTACGTCAGTCTATGACGCATTGCTTGCAAGTGGAGCCGGGGTAAATGCACGTAGCACGTCGTTTGGTATGTACGTTGCGGCTATTAATGGGCTTGCAGAGCGTGACCATGGTCCACAGAGCGGTTGGGTATATTCAGTTAACGGTGTTCAGCCTAACTACACGTCAGATGCATATGTTCTGCATGATGGCGATTCGGTTGTTTGGACGTACGTTAACGCGGTGAACTAATGAATCCCGCGCGCACAAGCTTTTCTCGACTGCACCCACTTGCTACGGTTGTACTGTTTGGATGTGAAGTAGCACTTGCCGCATTTTCTTTTCAACCTCTCTGTGCGCTGATTGCTTTTCTAGGAGCGCAGCTGTGCACAATCCAGTTGTTTGATACCAAACATGCTGTTAAACAGCTTGTTTGGTATGCTCCAATTATTATATTGATGGCGATAATCAATCCGTTTTTCTCGGCATCTGGCTCTACCGTTTTGTATTCTTTTGGACATACACAACTGTACGTAGAAAGTCTGGTGTACGGAGTTACCTCAGGTCTGGTGCTTGTAAGTACTTTGAGCTGGCTTGAGTGCCTGTTTGCAGTAGTGTCGCCGCTCGAGATGTTGCAGCGATCAAGTGCGCGCTTTCCAGGATTGCAGCTAGTCTTGAGCCTTTCTGTGCAGCTTATGCCACAGCTACTTTCTGATCTGACAACAGCCCGCCAAATCCAGTCAGCAAATACCGCAGCTAGAAGATGTGATTCTGCCGCACGGGCTTACCGGCAAAGCAATGTTTTAGGTCAAAGCCGTCTTTTGAGCGCGAGAAAAACTATTGCGCAATCAGCTACCACCATTAACGCAGTGTGCATGAGCGCGCTGGAGAAGTCGATAAGTACGTTTCAGTCTATTGTGTCTCGAGGTTGGGGGATGGCAGGACACAGGAGTAGATGGAACACTGAAGTGCTTGACGCTTACGATACTGTGGCGTTGCTGGTATTTACTTTCTTAAGCGTTATAGCAGCGGTTTCTTTGTATATGCTGGTACAAGCTTGGCAGTTTTATCCTACTATGCCAGAGTTCCAAGTGAGTTTTTGGTATCTGGGCGTAGTACTGTTTACCATTTTACCAGCAATTTTTGTGCGTATTGATACTGTCTTATGGGAGCAGTCTGTATGAGTGAGCATTCTTCCTATATTCAGAATTCATCTGCTACTTCAGTTAGTAAAGAAGTAGTTCTTGCTATTCAGAATCTCTCGTTTGCGTATGCTCTAACTCCAGACCGCAACGTTGTAGAAGATTTTTCCTGTGAGGTTTGTGCTGGTCAGATTAGTCTTTTACTGGGACCAACTGGTTCAGGCAAGTCCACCATTTTGAGCCTCATTAAGCCCGAGATTGCGCCTCAAGGTAGGAGAGAGGGCTCCATTATTGTTTGCGGCCAAGAGGTTTCTACGATGACGCAGGCGCAATCCGTAGACACCATTGCATTTGTGCCGCAAGTCACTTCACAAGCACTTGTGTGTGAGACACCTTTGAAAGAGCTGGCTTTTGGCCTGGAAAATCGAGGCGTTTCAGAGAAAGAAATGCGCCGACGTATTTTTGAGACGGTCAGTTTCTTTGGCATGGAATCGCTCTTGCATAAACGCTGCAACGAGCTTTCCGGGGGAGAACAGCAGCTCGTGGCCCTTGCCGCAGCGCTTGTCTTGCGCCCAAAGCTGCTTTTGCTGGATGAGCCAACCTCGCAGCTGGATCCGTTTGCGCAGAAGAGTTTCACCGCGCTCCTGGAGCGAGTGGCGCGCGAGCTCAACGTTGCCGTGCTTGTTGCCACCCACGACGTTGCCGCGTTCGAGTACCTCGCTGACGCGCGCGTCTGCCTTGGTGGCGAGAAGCCCGATGCGCTCCAAGCAGACAGCCCTTCTCGCCAGGCGCTCTGTCCTCGCAGCTCCGCGTCAAACCAAGCATCCACTGCGGCCGACAGCACTCCCGTGCTCGAGTTCAGCGCCGTGACGTTTGCGTATCCGCAGAGTGATCAGTTGGTGCTCAGCAAGTGCTCGCTTGAGGTCACGGGGCGAGAAATTCGTGCGCTTGTAGGCGGCAACGGCTCAGGTAAGTCAACGCTGCTAAAGCTTGCAGCGGGCGTTCTCCGTCCAAGGCGCGGACATATCTACAACCAGCTCCAGCAATCTCAAGGATACATCCCACAAGATCCCGAGCTGCTCTTTACCTGCCAAAGTGTGGGCGAGGAGCTTGTCCAGTGGCAACAAAGTGGCACCTATTCTGATCAGGATGTTCAGGAGCTTCTGGAAGCTTCGGGACTTCTTGCTCGCACAACATATCAGAAGCTTATGTCTTCTCATCCATACGATTTGTCTGGTGGACAGCAGCAACTCTTAGCCCTCGTAAAAGCGCTGCTTACAAAAGCGCGTCTGCTTATTCTTGACGAGCCAACAAAAGGCCTGGATGCCGCAACCAAAGATGCTGTTGTCAATTTGCTTTCTCGCGCTCAGTCAGAAGGTGCAACCATAGTAATAGCAACGCACGACATGCAGTTGATATCGCGCGTTGCTGATAACGTTTCTCTAGTTTTTGATGGTCAGATTTCTCTAACAGAGCCAACTTCAGAGTTCTTTGAGAACTCTTGGGTGTGGTCGGCGGAGTAGGTGGCTAGAACCTTAAGAACGGCTCCTCGTCCTGGCCAAGCTCCTCAAGAAGCTCATCGTCAAGATCGTTGATGTCGCCAAACTCCTCGTGTTCATGTTCCTCTTCATCTTCCTCATGATTGTGAGCATGCTCATTGAAGCCGTAGGCATTGGCCGTCTCATCATCAAACTCAAGTGTAGGAAGAGCGCTGGTAATGCTGCACAGACCAACTCCTGCAGGCATAATCTTTTGCCACTGAGCAATCAGAGGAGTGGTTGGAACTTCTCCCAGCTCAACAATGGAATCCAAGAAAATCTCTTTTGCGCCGTCGAGCAGGTCAGATGAATTTGCAACCTCAATAAGGTGCTCCGAGAAAAGCTCAAGCGCATGATCTGTGGAATCTGCCTCAACAATGCAAGGCATAAGACAGTAGTTGTCAGTAGAATCAAGCTCGTCATTGTAGCTAAAGTTTCCCAGATAGATCATGAAGACCTCCTTGTTGTAGTTTCAAATCATCTTATGCCAAAATAAGACAGACCTTCTCGATATTTTTATTTTGACGGTAAGCGTGAGGTTCTTGTGGATAATCGGCACACGTTATCAATAGTCTTAGAGGTTGTGGCACTCTTTGCTACACCTATTATTCTTGCTGTTGAAATGATATATTTTCCCGATTTTACCGCGGTATCTTCAATTATTTTAGCGATCATTTCAGTTGCATTATTTATGTTAAGTTTTGAGGCAAAGAAGCCCTCAGTTGCCAATTTGGTACCTACTGCCGTCTTTAGCGCCTTAGGTGCTGCGGGAAGAATTGCCTTTGCGCCACTCGCGTACGTAAAGCCTGTTTCCGCAGTTGCTATCTTCGCGGGAGCGTTTCTTGGCAGGCATGCGGGCTTTTTGGTAGGTGCCTTATCTGCGCTTCTTTCAAACGTTTTCTTTGGTCAGGGCTCGTGGACACCATGGCAGATGTATGCGTGGGGGCTTGTTGGCTATCTGGGGGGCCTTCTTGCAACTTTTACCTCAGCTCGCTCTGCATCTTCTAAACGCCCATCCGTCCACCAAGGCGAGAAACCCCACAAACTTCCGCCTTTCTTGCTTTTGATCTGGGCGTTTATCTCTGGACCATTCTTTGGCCTTGTAATGAACGTGTACTTTGTTATTGGATTTGTACATCCCTTAACGCTTGAATCCGCTCTTCTCGCATTTGCGGCTTCAATTCCGCTTGATCTAACGCACGGCGTAGCAACGCTTGTTTTTTTGATTTTGTTATGGCTTCCGTGGCAAACATCCGTTAGCCGAATCCTCACAAAATACAATCTCACTGGTAGGAGCTTTAGATAAGCCATCTTTTTCCGTTTACCTAAAATACCTTCCATTTTGCGACCTTTGTTCTAGACTGTATTCACTGTCAGCCCCCAGATTTTGGGGGTAAAAATGCAACCTACATCTATCCTTACCGCAACGGCAAACTCAACACTTGAGCTGCTTGCTCCTACACGCTGCGTCGTGTGCGAGAAACCCGGCCAGCTCCTCTGCGATGAGTGTCGGGCAAAGCTGCCATGGATCTCTCAGCAGTGGGCATGTCCTAATTGCGGCGCTCCATACGGGAAGCTTGTTTGTTCAGAGTGTGCAGATAAAAAGAAACGACCTGTTCAGTGGGAGAGTAGAGCGGTCATTTGTGCCATGGGATTTAAGGGTCCTCCTGCGCGGTTGATCTTGACGCTTAAGGATGGACATGAGCTTCGACTGGCGCCGGTAATTGCTGCAGCTCTATTGTGTGCGCTTGAAGAAGCCTCAGCATGGAAAGCTCGTGACGGTACCTCTCGCTTTGATAGTTCAAAAATTGATGGCGTTTCCTTTATTCCAGCAACTGCAGAAGCGTACGCGCGCAGAGGTTTTGATCATATGGAACTTGTAGCTCAATCGTTTTGCCAGCTTACAGGATTGCCTTTGTATGACGTGCTTATACGTCCTCATGCAAAGGACCAAAGAACACTCTCATCCGCTCAAAGGCAAATAAATTTGAAAGGAAGTATTGCTTGTACTGTGCCGGTTAATCAATCAAATATTTTACTTTTAGATGATGTTGTAACTACGGGAGCATCAATTAGAGAAGCCACTAGAGTACTTTGTGCCGCAGGCGTGCATTCTGTAACCGTAGGCGCATTAGCTCGCGTATGGTGAGTTACCTATGGTTGCAAACGGCTATACTTGATAAGTCTTTTCAGGTCTGTGGTTGCGAAGTTCTCTGTGAGCTTTTAGTCCATGACAGACGAGGTCAAAGGGATCCACGTAAGTTTGCGTGTGCGCACGTAAACGATCATGGCTCGTCCTAGAAGTAAGCCATACCGCCTGTTATATCAAAGAGACAAAGGGTCTCGCAGGCGAGAGAGCTACTAGTGGAGCTGCTGCGGTGGCAAAGCAAACGTTCCAGTATGCGAGTGTGGGGTCAAATACCAGGTCAGCTGAAAAGACACCTGAATAGAAGAAGGAGTTCTGATGACGCGCGGTAAAAGTTCTCTTAAGGTGTTACTTCTTATAGCACTTGCTGTTGTTTTAACAGGATGCTCCATTGGTCCCATCAACATTGATCTGGATAAATGGTTCCACGTCAAGTCAGTGCAAGAGGCAATCCAAGAGAAGCGAGAAGCCCGTCAGCAGAAGATTCCTGATTCCTCACTGCACACAGCTGGCACTTTGACCGTTGGTCTACGTACTCAGTCAGTAACAGCTCCAATGGTTGTGGCCTCAGAAGCTGGAACATTGCAGGGAATTGACGTTGAAATAGCTTCTGCAATTGCAGATCAGCTAGGCGTAGACGTTAAGTTTGTATCAGTTAACGGACCAGTAGATGGCCTACAAGCAGGCTGCGACATTGTCATGGATGTCAGAAGTGGTGAAGACTCAACAAGTACGCTCATTTCTGGTTATGCTGAGTATGCAACAGCTCTTTTCCATAAGGGTTCAGAGACAAACATTACTGCTGATAGTTTGAGTGGAAAGTCAGTTGGCGTTCAAACAGGCTCTTTGTCCGAGCGCGCAATGGGTCAGGTGCTCACGGGCATGTCTGTTCAGGGTTTTTCTAACTTAAATGATGCTTTTGAAGCACTTGAAAATGGCTCCATTGATTATGTGGCCTGTGATGCATATGCTGGTGCTTATTTAGCAGCAAACAAAGATATTTCTATGGTTGGTGTCGTTGACGTTCCATCTACGATTGGTATTTCTGTAGCAACAAGTAACAAAGCTTTGGCTACACAAATTCAGCAAGCTCTTTCAGCTATTCAATCTAACGGTGTCGAGGGAGTTATTAGAAACAAGTGGATTGGCACCTTGCCACACCTCTCAACTACTAATAAGATTTCCGGTCTTGTGGAAGTTTCTACGCAATCTACCAGCACTGATTCAGCTACATCTTCCTCTGAGCAAAATTAATCGCACATAAAGAGAAATAGTCTCTAACCGTTTACCGCTCAATTCAACTTTTTATGGAATGATTGACCGACAAATGGGTATTGTTGTTATACAGACATCAGATAGAAGATGTCTCGTGTATCCGATAGGAGGCTCCCATGGTGGACATCAAGATTTCGGGACGCAAGGTAAGCATTTCTGAGGCTTTGCGCACACACGTAGATCAGAAAATCGGTGATGCTCTTAAAGTATTTGACATCACTCCTATGTCTTGCGATGTAGTTCTCAGAGTAGACAAAAACCCTTCAAATCCAGATAGAAAGACAGCTGAGGTTACGGTATTTGTTCGTAACAATGTTGTTCGTGTCACTGCTAGCTCTGATGATATGTATGTGGCTATTGATGAAGCAGCAGAAAAAGTCTCCAGACAGCTACGCAAGTACAAGACAAAAGTTGTTGAGCGTCGTCATCATGTAAAGTCTGAGCGCGGAGTTGCTCTTACACAAGAAGATCTTGCCAATCTCATTGAGATTCCAGCTGAAGATCTTGATGACCAGCTTGTTCGCGAGAAGTACATTGATCTTGAGCCAATGACGGAAGAAGAGGCGCTTGTCCAAACTGACCTTCTCGGCCATGATTTTTATGTCTTTGTTAATTCTTCTACTGGTTTGACTAATGTCATTTACCATCGTAAAAATGGTGGATACGGAATTATCAAACCTAAGATTGAGGAACAGGATGTTCAATAAAAAAGATAAAGCCGAAGAAGAAATCAGCGAGGTTGCCTTTGAAGATCTTGAGCCTACTGAGCTTTCAGCTGCATATCATAAGCCCAGTAACGTTCGAATCATCATGGACTCCTGCGCAGACTTTGCTCCAGGAATTGCTGAACAGCTAGGTGTTGATATCATCCAGTTCCCTTATGTGGGACCAGATGGAGAGCACTATGATGACGGCTGGAAGAGCATCAGTGCACATGAGTTCTTTGAGGGCATGCGCAAAGATAAAAAGCTGCGCTACACCACCTCTGCAATTACTCCTGGTCATTACCTCGAGGTCTTTGAGCGTGCTGCAAAGCAGGGCACTCCAACGGTATATCTTTGTTTTACCTCTGCGCTTTCTTCATCTTACTATGCAGCTGAGCAAGCAGCAGATATGGTAAGAGAGAAATACCCAGACTTTGAGATTTACGTAGTCGACAATGGTGCACCTTCGTCCGCAGCTCAGCTTTTGGGTCTTGAAGCAGTACATCAGGCCAATAAGGGTCTCTCGGCAAAAGAGATTGCCGAGTGGGCAGCAGATGCGCGTAACTATATACATGGCTACTTAACACTTGAGACCTTGGATGCTCTTGCTGCGGGCGGTCGTATTCCTGCTGCTGCAGCAAATATTGGTGGCAAGCTTGATGTAAAGCCAGAGCTTACCTATGACTCAACAGGAGCTCTTACCGTCAAGACAGTGTGCAGAGGCCGCAAGAAGGCACTCAAGTCTCTTATCCAGGACTTTAGAGATAGCTATTCTCATGACACCTCGCTTCCTGTTGGCATTATTTCTGCAGACGCACAGAAGGACGCTAATTGGCTAGAGGCTCAGATTCGTAAAGAGAAGGGCTGTGAGGGACTCACCATTATTCATAGCCAGGTAGGACCAGTTATTGGTGCTCACGTTGGACCAGGCATGGTGGCTATTGTCTTCTGGGGAACTGACCGCCGCGAGAAGCTTTCGCTTTCTGACCGAATTGCTAACAGGGTTCGTAAATCTAATTAACGGGTACAAGGTATGGGGTCGCTCTTTGGAGCGGCCCCAGTTTGTATATTTATTTCAGTCTGAAAGGACTCATACATGGCACTGAGCAAGAATGCAAAGGTTGCTTTTATTGGAACAGGCATTATGGGTGCTCCTATCGCAGAGCACCTTATTTCTGCTGGTTATGACGTTACTGTTTACAACAGAACATCAGAGAAAGCGCAAAAGCTTGTCTCGTTGGGCGCTCACGCTGCAGAGAGTGTGGCAGATGCTGCAAAAGACGCTGACGTTATCTTTACCATGGTTGGTTATCCAACTGACGTTGAAGATGTTTACTTGGCAACAGATGGTCTTATCCGTGTTGCTAAGAAGGGTGCGTACCTTATTGATCTGACCACTTCTTCATCTCAGCTTGCTCGTGATATTCACGATGCTGCTGAAATTGAGGGAAAACATGCCTTTGACTGTCCAGTTACGGGCGGCCAGAAGGGTGCTCAGGACGGTACTCTTACGCTGATTGTCGGCGCAACTGAGAATGATGTTGAGCCAGTACGCGCTTTTCTCGAGACATTCTCGGCAAAGATTTTCTGCATGGGTGGTGCTGGTAAGGGTCAGACCGCAAAGCTTTGTAACCAGGTATCCCTTGCTTCCTGCATGATTGGCTATGCAGACGCAATGGCCTTGGCAGAGCAGGGTGGACTTGATGTTGAGCAGATGCTCGAGGTTGTCGCTAGTGGCATGGGTTCTTCTCGCGCACTTAAAGAGCTTGCTCCTAAGTCGCTTGAGGGAGACTTCCAGCCAGGATTTTTGGCTGAGCACTTCCGCAAGGATATTGCGCTTGCTCTTGCTCAGTCTGAGGACCTTGAGATTACCCTCCCTGGTGCAGAGACCGCCTTTACCCTGTATGACATGCTTTGCCAGATTGGTGGCGCTCGCAAGGGTACCCAGGCAATCTCACTGCTTTATGCTGATGAGGCTACGAGCACTGCAGCTGGTCTTGATTGGTCACTTCTTGAGAGCCAGGAAGATGAGGGTGAGCACGAGTGCTGCTGTGGCCACGACCATGAAGATGGCGATCACGAGTGCGAGTGCCATGGTCACGGACATCATCATGAGCATGAAGGTCACGAGCACGGTCATGACGGCCACTGCTGCCACTAAGTGCTAGCCGCAAAGGAACCCCGATTATGAGTGATATTTCTACTCCTCAGAGCTCTATTGCGGTTTTCATCGATTATGAAAATTTGGCACTAGGAACAGGTAAAAGAAAGAGAAACGGTCATCAAGAGCCAGGCCATCTTCCAGAGATGAAACTCATTATGGAGAGGCTGGTTGATAAGGGACGCATTACTGCCAAGCGTGCATACTGCGATTGGCAGCGCTTTCCAAATGCTATTACACCCCTGCATGAGCTTGGTATTGAGCTCATTGAGATTCCAGATAGGGCTTATACCGGCAAGAACTCTGCTGATATTAGACTTGCGGTAGATGCTGTTGAGATGTGTCTTACTAAAGACCACATTGACACATTCGCTGTGCTTTCTGGTGACTCGGACTTCTCGCCACTCGTGGCAAAGCTTAAAGAGGCTGGTAAAACAGTCATTGGTGTTGGTATGAAGGAGTCTACCAGCTCGCTTCTTGCTGAGGTTTGTGACGAGTTTATCTTCTACGAGGATATTTTGAGTTCTGGCAGAATTCCAGACTTTAAAGAGAAGGTACCTGTCGAGAAACACGACTGCTATCAGCTCTTATTTGAGACCATTGAGTCTTTGGAACGCGAAAGCGAAACGTTTATTTATGCTTCGCGCTTAAAGGAGACCATGCGAAGGAAGCGTCCACAGTTTGCTGAGGCAACTTATGGATATCGTTCGTTTACTTCTCTTTTACGTGAGGCATCAAGCCTTGGATTTATTAAAATTCATGAGGATCAAAAAAGCGGCACCGTTGTCGTAGACGGATTTAGAGAATAAAGGGTGTTTTAGAGAGGATTTAGGTTTCATGGCAGAAAAGAAAGAAACTGCTCAGAAGCCAAAAAAGGCTTCAACTAAGGCAACCGCAAAAGCGGGCTCTACAAAGGCGCCAAAAGAAGAAAAGCAACCTGCTAAGAAGGCTACTAAAAAGCCAACTATGGCACAGATGAAAAAAGTGAATGCACTGGTCATCGCTTTGTCTGATGCTAGTAGGCGCGCTCGTCAAGACGCATCTCATGAGCTTGCGGAGCTGGCTCATATTGCTCCTCTTGCCTTTGAAGAGCACATTGATTCTCTTATTGATGCACTGTATAGGCCAGAAGCACAGACTCGTTGGGAAGTGCTTGATGCGCTTGCCAATCTGAGTGAGCATTTTGGTGATCAGGTCTTTAAGGCATTTGATGCTGCTGAGGCTTCTCTGTTTGACGATGACTCAGCAACAGTGCGTCTCGCAGCATTTTTGTTCCTCTGTCAGTATGGAGCAACTTCTGCAAAGCATTCTGACGAGGCATGGCCACTTCTGGATGAGGCGGTTCAGTGCTATCACGGAGATGCTGAGTACCATGATATGCTCCAGGGTCTTCTCGCCTTAGCACACGGAACTATTTCTAAGGATGTTAAGAAGGCATTGTCTCAGCGCATGAAGTTTGATGCAGAAAATGCCACTGGATACATCAAACAGTATTCGGAAGAGATTGTTGCAGCTACCAAATAGTTTGTTTTGCATGTAAACGACTGTGTGCAAACGGGGGAGTTTACTGGTTGTATGTTTTATGCATGCTAATAAGAGTAAACTACAGGTTTGTATTATGTACGCATAGTTGCATTAAGCGATGAAAGGCAAGGATATGCCATCTATTGATGTAAAAAAGAACTCAAAGATCTTTATCGGAGTAGGCGCAGTTGTATTGTTTGCTCTTGGTATTGTCATCGGTCGCTTCCTTCTGGGCGGTGGCGGAGCTACTGGTTCTTTGAACGGTCGCACCACACTTTCTGAGGGTGAGCTCAACACTCCTATTGCTTCTTATACCTACAACGGTCAGACCAAAGAAGTAACTGCTCGTGAGGTTATTGAGAACACTTCCGGTCTTGACGCAGCAAAGCAGTCTGACGGCACCTACGCTGTTCCAGCAGCCGATAAGATCATTGGTTACGTTCGTAATGCTCTTGTTGTTGCTGAGGCTCAGAGCCAGGGTATTTCCGTTTCAGATCAAGAGGTCAGTGATTACATGCAGACCAACTTCAAGACTACTGATGTCAGCCAGGTTGCTTCTGCATACAAGCTCTCTGAAGATGTTGCTAAGAAGCTCATCAATGATGCTGTCATCATGAAGAAGTATCGTGATAAAGTTCTGACTACTAAGCTTCCAGATGCTCCACAGGCTCCAACTGCACCTGAGGATGGCAACTCTGAGACCACAAGTCAGGAGTACGCTCAGTACATCATTGGTCTTGCTGGCGATGAGTGGGATGCTACGAACAACACTTGGGCTTCCCAGGACGGCGATTACTACAAGCAGCTCTCTGCTTATTCAATCTCCAAAGACTCTGCTTCTTATGCAGCTGCTCAGACCGCTTATCAGGTTGCAATGAGCAAGTACTCTGCTGTTGCAAGCAAGGCTTCTCAGGAGTGGTCACAGAAGATCAACGAGATTCTTGGTAAGGCATCTATTGCTGTTTACTCTCTTGCTCTCTAGGATCTGAAAAGCAATGAAAGTTGCTATTAGCGCTTGTTTACTTGGCCTCCCCGTCAGATATGACGGAGGGGCCAAGCCTGTTTCTGCAGTACAAAAACTTGCTCAAAAAGTAAACGTTACAAAGATTTGTCCCGAGATTTCCGCAGGTCTTCCTGTGCCTCGTCCACCCGCGGAACAGCGAGAAGGGCGCGTTTGGCTCAAGGATGGCTCAGATGTTACAGACGATTTTGAGCGTGGAGCTAAGATTGTGCTTAGTGCCGTTAAGCCTTCTGACATTACGCTCGCCGTTTTGAAGGCAAAAAGTCCGTCTTGTGGTGTGCATGAGATTTATGATGGTACGTACTCAGGAAAGCTTGTTTCTGGCGAGGGAACACTTACTCGTCACCTCTTAGAGGAGGGGATTTGCGTGGTCACCGAGAAAACCATTGAGAATGTAAGCCCATCTGTTGAGCATCCTGTTGCTCTTATTTTGGGAACCGGACTTGGTCATCTTGCTGATTTGGTAAAGCCAGTTCGTCGTATTGATTATCGTGACATTCCAGGTTTCCCTGTTGACGCTTCTCCTATGGCAGGTCATAGCTTTGAGGCGACCATTGGTACTATCGACGGCGTACCTGTGGTTGTCTATCCTGGCCGCGTGCACCTCTATCAGGGCTATTCTGCAGCTGAGGTAACCTCCCTTGTTCAGCACGCACATCACCTAGGCTGCAAAGATATTATCTTTGCAGGTGCAACGGGTGCTGTTTCTGGAAACGCAAAGACTGGTCTTGGTGTTATTACTGACCAGATTAACCTCACCGGAACCAATCCGCTTGCAGAGTGGGCAGGCCTTCGCGATGTTGAGACCCCATTTGTAGATATGAATGATGCCTTCTCGCCTTATCTAAGAACGCTTGCGCGTGGCGTAGCGGACGACCTCAAAATTGAGCTTAACGAGGGTGTTTTTGCTGGTCTTTTGGGACCAAACTTTGAGACTCCTGCAGAGGTTGCTATGCTTCGTAGCTTTGGTGTCTCATACGTTGGTGTTTCTACAGCTCTTGAGGTTATTATGGCCCGAGCTCTTGATATGAATGTGTTGGCTCTAACGCTTGCAGCAAACCCAGCTGGCGCTCACGGAACCACGCATAAGAGTGTTCAAGAGGCATCCGAGAAGTACGCAGATGATCTTGAGCGTCTTGTTCGTGGTGTTCTCGGGCTTCTTTAGTATTCTTGCTTGAATAATAGAGGGCTTCCCCGTATAGTTGTTAGCGCGCTTTTGCACGCCAGCATAGCTCAGTTGGTAGAGCACCGCTCTCGTAAAGCGGGGGTCATCAGTTCGATCCTGGTTGCTGGCACCACTAACTATTAATAGCCGCCTTGTGCGGCTATTTTTATGCCACGAGTGTCTATTTATTGCTTCTGTTAAACAGTTTTCATTACGTACGAGTAAACTAGCGCTATACGATAGTTGTACAAAATTAGTAAAGTTGTGGCTGATTGGATAATTATGACTTTTCCTGAACCTCCGTACTTCTTAAGTAATCGCGATTGGTATACAACGCCAGAAGATGAAGGTATCGATGATTTCTTTTTTGAAGATGGTCGTGGATATCACATTAAAGATGATGCTCCGGAAGAAGCAAAAAAGAGTTATGAAGAATTATATGACATGCTAGATATCGATTTTTCTAGAGTTTTCTCCGACTTAGCCTCTACAACCAAAAACATGTGAAACAACTACGCTATGGTGGGTATAGACAAAGTAGTAGTAATTACTAACAAAAGGAGTTTTTATGGCTACTCAGAATCTTGAGCTTTTCTATAAGCCAACCTGCCCATACTGCCACAAGGTTATGTCCTTCATGGAGCAGAACAACATTGAGCTTCCTATGCATGATATCGTTGCTGATGACGCAGCTCGCGAGCGCCTCATTGAGGTAGGCGGCAAGCGTCAGGTTCCATGTCTGTTCATTGACGGCAAGGCAATGTATGAGTCCGGTGACATCATTAACTACCTCTCCGAGGTCTTCCACGTTTCTGGTTCAAACGATGATTCAGATGACGGCTCTGCAGCAGCTGCTTGTACTATCGGCGGCGCCTGCTCCTTCTAAGCTCATTGTCGAGAAACCCCTCTAGCAGACGGGTTTCTCGCTATATGCATTAAAAATTCCTCTGTTCCAACATGAACTGCCTCCCATTTCTTATGTCCAAGAAATGGGAGGCAGTTCGTTGTGCGGGTGATTATGATTCTGCAGCGTGTTAGCGTCGGCTTTTAGGCCTGGCGCACAAAATAGCGCAGCTTTGGTAGGTTCTGCTGAAGAATCGTCATGTTCCTAATCAAGATAGCCAGGAAGCTAGGCGGTTGCACCGCTTGATATACATTTCTATGCATAAACTTCATCTAATATGCTAGAAAATGAATAGCGTCATATAAAAGATTTAACTATAGGTAAATTCCGCACCTAAGGAACACACTTAAGTCAGATATTCTGCTCAATTGTGGGCATATTACACTTCTAAGTCAGATATTCTGCACGTTTGAGGTATTTTCAGCGTCATGTATACGTCTTTTTAACAGGTTATCTGACTTAGGTGTGTTTTGAACTGCCTCCCATTGCTCGTGTCCAAGAAATGGGAGGCAGTTCAATGGAGCAGAGGGGTTTTACGTTTGAGCGTCAATTGTTTTGCTAGTTTTTCATGCGTGCTACGGCGTATTCGCTGATGAGCAGTAAGAAGAGGATAAGGATGGATGAGAAGCTGCCAATAACTGCGCCATTAAGACCAGTAAAGCTGACCATCATCCAGATAATAGGGATGGATACAGCAAATGAAATGAGGTACGCGCGCGTAACGGCTTTTTGAACTCGCATGATGGTGATGAGCTGGTATAAAAAGTCGATCGCAGCACAAAGTCCACCCGTGGCCACCATAATGCGTGCAAGTCCACGATATTGCTCAAAATCAACGCCATATAAGAAGCCGTTAAGAGGAATGCCAATGATCTCGACAAATGCAGCGGTACCAATGGTGACTACGGCAATGGCTCCGAACATTGCAAGTACAATTACGCCAAAGCGCTTCTTATTAGCGGGATTATGAATTGAGGTTTCTAGCAAACTAGCAAGTTTGAAGAGCTGTGGCCTGTAGATGAGCGTAGAGATCATCAAAATAGTGTGAGCTGGGAAATAAAGTGCGTTGAAGTACAACTGATTGCTGTAAGAAAGTGTGCCTTCCATGGCAAACTTTGGCAGCGAGTCAATAAGGTTGTAGAGGAAAAGTGCTAAAAAGAGAGGCCAGCACTGTACAAAAATATCTTTGATGTTTGCAAGTTTGATGCGCACGCTTTTATCGGTCTCAAGAATGGCTAGGGGAGCAGAAACAAATAGCAGGGTGATAAGGGCACAAATACCCATGCTCCAGCTTGCCCATACAAGATTTCTGGTAACAAACAACACAACAGTAAAGAGAATAAAACTGGCACTACACCTAAGAGCCTGACTGAGTCCGGCTAGATAGAGTTTATCTTTTTGCTGAAGACGACCTTCGTAGACATCTGCCATGCCGTCAACTGCCCTAAAAAGCAAAGCTCCCGTGCAGATAGAAAACATGGGCTCGGTATACCCTTTAAAGAAGCACCAAATAAGACCTGCTAGTACCATGACAACAACAGTAGCTGCGCGTTGAATCTGGTAATCAGAAAAACTACGTTGTTCAACTATGTCGGAAACTTGATACGTGCGAACACCGTATTGGGCAATAAATAACAAAAGTGTTGCCACAACAAATGCCATGGAGAAAAGTCCTGCTTGTTCAATGCCAACAAGCTGAGAGCAAACAACAGTTAAAAGCGGGAAAAGTGCACCCCAGGCACCTTGTCCAAGTGCATTGAAGAGATAATCCTGGGACGTTTGATGTGCCAAGTATTGCTCGTCTTGATTAGCAATATCGCCAGAGACTACGGCAGAGAGAAGCCTGGTCCACCATGTAACCACAATGCCAGGTTGACCCCCGTTTGTGCGCGAGTCATCAAGCTCATAGCGAGGTGTGCGAAGACGCTCTACCTGCTTATGTACGGAAGAATTGTTGTACGCAGTACGACTTTTCTTGAATGGATTGAGCATGTAAAACCTAAGATCTTCTTTAGCGCGGTCAGAAACTTTGATATATCAATTTTTATTTGTTATATCGATTGTAGTCCACGATGTACATTAGGTAACAGATTGACAAACAATCGTGCGAAGATTGTTACAAAAGGGTATGGTAGATAGTACGTATTCTGAGTCATGTGGGAAAGGATGAGCATGGCAGGCAATCCTCAAGATTCAAATCTAGAGTCCAGCAATGCTTCTTTTGACGAGAAACCCATCGATGGTGCAACAACTTCTGAAGTAGCTCAGTCGCTTCTTGAACGACGCGGGAATGAGATTGCTGCTGCTCGTACCCTTATTCAGGCGCTTAAAGCGCCAGCTCCTCTGCGCGATAACCTTACCTTCTTTTTGCGTTTGGTAAGAAAAGTGCTTGCTGAGTACAATCCAGATCTTCTTACTAGTTTTGACACGTTGTTGGTTGAGGCAATTAAAGCTGGACCAGATGATTTGTCTACAACTCGCGCACCTTTGCTGCTTGAGGCAATCAATGCGGTACTCAAAGTAGATTCAGAGAAGGAATCGCTTAATGCTTTTCTGCGTTTTGCTTCTACCATTGACAGCCTAAGCATGGAAGATTCTGTGCTTCTCATGCGCGCATTTGTAACTTTCTTCCACTTAGCAAATCTTTGTGAAGAGAATTATCGCGTTACCAGCCTGCGCTCTCGTGAGGCTTCTGTTGATCCATCTTCTGCAGAAGACCCTATCAATGAGATAACCGTTGCATATAGACAGCTTATTGACGAGTGCGGTGAAGAAGAGGCAAAAGCACGTCTTAATCGTCTTGAGTTCCACCCCGTCTTTACCGCGCACCCAACTGAGGCTCGTCGTAAAAACGTTGAGCGCCGAATCCGTACCATCTCAGAGCTTCTTGATGAGCGTCAGAGGCTTGGTGGTCCTGCTCGTGTGGAAAACGAGCGTCGCATGCTGCAAGAGATTGACGGCTTATTCCGTACGTCTCCTATCGGTCATAAAAAGCCAACTCCTTTGGAGGAGGCAGATACTGTCCTCAACATTTTTGATACCACCCTTTTTGAGATGGTTCCTTCGGTATATCGCCGCTTTGATAACTGGGTGCTGGGAGAAAACGCTGGTTGTGTGTCGCCTGTCTGCCCACCATTTTTCCGTCCAGGTAGCTGGATTGGCTCCGACCGCGACGGTAACCCTAATGTTACCGCTCTGGTTTCTCGCCAAGTTGCCGAGAAGTACCGTGTACACGTACTGCAGGCACTGGCTCGGGCTACCAAGGAAGTCAGTCGAGGCCTGACGCTTGATGGTATTTCTACTCCAGCTTCGCCTGCGCTTGTCAATCTTTGGGCACAGCAGGTAGAAATGAGCCAGGCCCTGACCTCTAGGGCTATTGATAAGGCTGGGTCTGAGTTGCACCGTGCGGCAATGCGCGTCATTTCTGGCCGACTCAGCGCCACCATTGAGCGCAATGCCGACCTGATGTATCAAAACGCTGAAGAGTTTATTGCTGATCTGCGCGTTATTCAGGATTCACTGGCTCAAGCAGGGGCTTTCCGTATTGCCTACGGTCCTGTTCAGAAGCTTATCTGGCAAGCTCAGACCTTTGGCTTCCACTTGGTTGAGATGGAGTTCCGTCAGCACTCTTTGGTGCACAAGCGTGCGCTTGCAGATATTGAGACACACCCATCAACTGCCGAGAAACCCGTCAAACTTGATGCTATGACGCAGGAGGTGCTAGATACC
Organism: Atopobium sp.; assembly: GCA_015258715.1. GTDB lineage: Bacteria > Actinomycetota > Coriobacteriia > Coriobacteriales > Atopobiaceae > Lancefieldella. The sequence goes on along the minus strand of JABZHR010000001.1, from coordinate 100,668 downwards.
TTCCGCTCCATTGGATCAATTCAAAAGAAGAACGGCATTAACGCTGCTCGTCGCTATATTATTTCGTTTACGCAGTCTGCTCAGGATGTTGAGAATGTCTACAAACTTGCACGTCTTGCGTTCGCAAATGAAGAGGATGTTCCTGTTCTTGACGTTATTCCACTCTTTGAGCAAATTGAAGACCTTGAGAACGCTGTTGCTACACTTGAACAGGTAATTCAGCTTCCTGAGGTACAGGCACGTCTTGCTCAGACAGACCGCAAGCTTGAGGTCATGCTGGGCTATTCCGATTCCTCAAAGGACGAGGGTCCAACTACGGCAACGTTGGTTCTGCATAAGACCCAGGCTGCTTTGGCAGAGTGGGCAGAGAAGAACTCCATTGACCTCATCTTGATGCATGGTCGTGGCGGTGCAGTTGGTCGTGGCGGTGGTCCTGCAAACCGTGCTGTTCTTTCTCAGCCCAAAGGCTCAGTCAACGGTCGCTTTAAACTTACTGAGCAGGGAGAAGTTATTTTTGCTCGCTATGGTGACCCAACGCTTGCTCGCCGTCACGTAGAGTCCGTTGCTGGAGCAACACTGCTTCAGATGGCACCTTCTATTGAACAGAAGAATACTCAGACAGACGTGAAGTTTGCTTCGCTCGCTTCTGAGCTTGATAAAGCGTCCAAGCAGCGTTTCTTGGAGCTCATTCACTCCGATGGCTTTGCTGAGTGGTTCTCGGTTGTTACCCCTCTGACAGAGATTGGTCTTCTCCCTATTGGTTCAAGACCTGCAAAACGTGGCCTGGGCGCCAAGTCTCTTGATGACTTGCGTGCTATTCCATGGATTTTCTCCTGGTCACAGGCTCGTATCAACCTGGCTGCTTGGTACGGACTGGGCAGTGCCTGCGAGGCAGTAGGGGATATCGAACGCCTCCGTGAAGCATACAAAGAATGGCCACTGTTCACCACGTTTATTGACAACATTGAGATGTCTATCTCCAAGATTGACGCTCGTATTGCAAGGCTTTACCTGGCCTTAGGCGATCGTTCTGAACTTTCAGAGATGGTTCTTTCTGAGATGGCTCTCACACGTAAGTGGGTGCTGAATATTACGGGAAATAAGTGGCCGTTGGAGAACCGTCGTGTGCTTGGTCCTGTTATCCGCCTGCGTCTGCCATTTGTTAATATTCTCTCGGTTACGCAGGTGCATGCCCTGTCTGAGCTTCGTATAAGAGATGACATGCTTACTCCAGAGGAACGTGCAAACATTACGTATTTGATTTTGTGCACCGTGTCTGGTGTTGCCGCAGGTCTGCAGAATACGGGCTGATGTCACACAGCTTGCCGTAAGCTTGAGCAAACAATCGTTTATGTTTACGTAAAACTAGGATTACCTGAAATAAAGTTGCAATATTTACAAGGCGAGAAACCACTGGTAGACAGAGTTTCTCGCCTTATTTTTATTTTAATTATTAAATGAAAGTTGAATTACCTTAACTTTTAGTTGATACTAATGAAGTAAAAGTTCGAAAGAGCAAACTTAGTTTGCCTACGTTATTTTGGGGGATGCATGGATACAGAAAAGACCTCACAGGGTCCTGCGAATTCTGGTCCAGTTCTTCCTCTTGCCATGCTTGGTGAGGGAGAGACTGCGCTGATCGTAACGGTTAAGGGTGCTTCTGATCTTCGCCAGCACCTCTCAACACTTGGTTTTGTTGAGGGCGCCGAGGTAAAGGTTATTTCACGAGTCAACGGCGACGTTATTGTTAGCGTTAAGGGTGCACGACTTGGACTGAACCGTCAGATGTCGTCGCACATCATGGTTTCTCCGCTCTAAACACTTTGTTGTATTGCGCTGCTGGTAAAACCCGCGGCTTTTAATACGTGTTTCGATGAAAGGAAGGTTATGGCAACTCTGAAAGAAGTTAAGGTGGGGGAGAGTTGCACGGTTGCTGCGCTAAAGGGTGTAGGCGCCGTGAAACGTCGCATCATGGACATGGGCCTTACTAAGGGTACTGAGGTTCACGTCAAAAAGGTAGCACCACTGGGAGACCCAATTGAGCTCACAGTTCGTGGCTACGAGCTTTCTATCCGCAAGGATGAAGCTGCAAGCATTGAAGTAGTAGACGTTCACAAGGTAGAGGAAGCCTAATGGCACAAAAGACTATTATTGGTCTTGCAGGTAATCCAAACTGCGGTAAGACCACCCTATTCAATGAGCTTACGGGCTCAAACGGTTACGTCGGCAACTGGCCTGGCGTTACCGTCGAGAAGAAGCAGGCAAACTGGCGAGCTGATAAGGACGTCACCTTTGTCGACCTTCCTGGTATTTATTCTCTGTCTCCTTATTCACCTGAGGAGCAGGTATCACGTGACTATCTCATTAACGAGCGCCCTGATACTATCATTGACCTTCTCGATGTTACTAACCTAGAGCGTAACCTCTATCTGACTACTCAGATTCTTGAGGCTGGTCGTCCAGTTGTCCTTGGTCTTAACATGGTTGACCTGCTCAAGGAGTCTGGTGACGTCATTGATGTCAAGGAGCTTTCTAAGCAGCTTGGCGTTGAGGTTGTTGAGGTCTCCGCACTTCGTAACAAGAACATTGATACTCTGGTAAAGACGGCAATTAAGGCTGGCCAGGAGGGAACTCCTGCTGAGGGTGTTAAGTGCTTTACCCCAGAGGTTGAAGAGGCTCTTGGCAAGATTGCTGCTGCAATCGAGGGCCTTGCTCCAGCATCTCTTTCTCGTTGGTATTCAATTAAGGTCTTTGAGCGCGATGCAGCTGCAATTGCCCCTCTTAATCTTTCTGCCGAGAAGACCGCAGAAATTGAGAAGATTATTTCTGCAGTTGAGAAATCTCGTGATGACGACGCTGAGTCCATCATCACGTCTGACCGTTATGAGTGGATTGCTGGCGTAATGGCAGCTTGTGTCAAAAAGGCACCTAAGAAGCTGTCTACTTCCGAGAAGATTGACCGTGTTGTCACTAACCGTATTCTCGGTCTTCCTATTTTTGTTATTGTTATGTCCCTGGTGTACTTTATCTCTATTTCTACTGTTGGCATCAATGCTACTAACTGGGTCAATGATAATCTGTTTGACAAAGGTTTTCACGTATTAGGCATCGGAGATGCAGAGTATAGTCAGGCAAAAGATGATTTTGATTCGCATCACTATGGTGACCAGATCGACGCTTATCTCAACGCAGCTGACGAGGCTGGCATTGATACTACTGAGGTGCGTGCTGCAATTTCCGCAAAACAGTGGGATTCTGACGCTATCACCAGCTTTGAGGCAGAGACTGCCAAGAAGAACGTTGTTGCTCTGAGCGCACCAGTTCATGATGAGGATGGCAACTTCGTTGATACTGACGACAATCCTCTTCAGCTTGACGCAAACGGCAACCCAATTCTTGCTGAAGGTCAAGAACTTCAGACTCTGGGCGGCGTAACTGCTGCGGGCTTCAAGACCGCTGTTGAAGGCGCTGCTACTGAGCCAGAGGCATCTGAGTACGGCATGTATGTCCCTGGTATTCCTACGCTTGCTCGCGGCGCTCTTGAGGGTGCTGGCGCAAGCCCCGTCATCACCAGTCTTGTAGTTGACGGTATTATCGGCGGCGTAGGTGCTGTTCTTGGCTTTATTCCACAGATGTTTGTCTTGTTTGTTATGTTGTGTTTCTTGGAAGACTGCGGATATATGAGCCGCGTTGCTTTTGTTATGGACCGTGTCTTCCGTCGTTTTGGTCTATCAGGTAAGTCTTTTATTCCACTTCTTATCTCCTCTGGTTGTGGTGTTCCTGGCGTTCTTTCTACTCGTACTATTGAAAATGAGAAAGATCGTCGCATGACGATTATGCTTACCACTATGATTCCATGTTCGGCAAAACAGCCTATTATTGCCTTGATTATGGGTGTTCTTATTGGAGGAACTACTGCTTGGTGGATTGCCCCAGCCTTTTATTTCTTGGGTGTAGCTATGATTGTTATTTCTGCAATCATGCTAAAGAAGACTAAGGCTTTTGAGGGAGAGCCAGCACCATTTGTCATGGAACTTCCTGATTATCACATGCCTTCTCTTAAGTCTTGGGCAATGCATGTTTGGGAGCGTATTTCTGCGTATATTATTAAAGCTGGTACCATTATTTTTGCTGCAGCAATTGGAATTTGGGTTTTATCCAATTTTGGCTGGGCTAACTGGGACGGCGCAAATGGAGTATTCGGCTATCTCCCAGGTATTCAGGGTGCTCCTGATAATGTTATGGACTTTTCTTTGCTTGCTGCTATTGGCGGTTCTATTGGATTTATCTTCTCTCCACTTGGATTTGGAAATTGGCAGGCAACTGTAGCTTCTATTTCTGCTTTGATTGCAAAAGAGAATCTTGTTTCCACCTTTGGCGTTCTTTATGGCCTTGGCGATGCAAGTGAGAAGTCTGTCACTATGTGGTCTGGCTTTGCTGGTATGTTTACTGATGCTGGTGGTATCCTCCACGTTGGTGCAATGTGCGCATTTGTTGCATTCAATATGCTTGACGCACCTTGCTTCGCTGCAGTAGGTTCTATTCGTCGACAAATGAACGACTCTAAGTGGTTCTGGTTTGCTATTGGCTATCAGTGCGTATTTGCATGGATTGTTGGCCTGATGATCAATCAGTTCTGGGAGTTCTTTGTCCTTGGTTCCTTTGGTGTGTGGACTGTTATTGCCTTCATCTTCTTGGCAGCAATTCTCTTCCAGCTCTTCCGTCCTGCTCCAAAGTGGGATAAGAAGGACGACAAGATCCTTACCAACCTTACCGAGGTTGCAAAGGCATAAGCTACTACTAGCTGAGTACGCTGACCTGATCCCCCGCACCAATTCGGTGCGGGGGATTTTGTTTATGTTTATCTCGGACTTTCTTGATATAAGATAAAAATCCATAGACATGTAAACTTAGTCTAACTTTTTGTAGAGTTTACGAAATTAGATAAAAAAACTGAAAAAATTCTTGTAAGTTTCCCTCGGTTAACTTACTATGTTTTTAAGCAATTTAGTTGCTTGCTTTATTCAGGTTCCCGTAGCTCGGAGAAAGACCCTCTCCCTTTCTTGCGAGCGTAGAACACGAGCCGCTGACTCTGGGTGTCAGCGGCTCGCCCCTTTTTAAGATGTATTTACTTGCTTTTAGTGCAAGTCTCTGTCTTCTTCATGTTCAGAAAGATCGCTTGTATCGCGGTCCAAAAGAACCGAGACGTTCATATCAGGGTAGGCTGCCTCTACTTCATGAATAATATCGTGGACAATTTGCTTACCGTCATAGCCAAACTCAATGACTGCATCAAAGGCCATAAATTGATTTTCAATGTCAGCAATAAAACCATGAACTTGAAGAACACCTTCATGAGCTAAAGCCATTTCAGTTACTTCAGTGCGCATCTTTACAATGCGATTATCGGTGGTGTTTCTCGCATAAATACCAATAGCAGCAATGATTATTTTGCCTGATGTCTGCTTGTAAATCTCTGTACTCAGACGCCTAGTCATCGTATCAATCTCAATAGCTGAAGTGGTATCAAGAACCTCAGTGTGGAATGAGCCAACAAATTTATCTGGGCCATAGCTGTGGATAATAAGGTCGTAGACGCCTTCTGCGTCTGGATCCTCTTTCACAATGTTGTAAATAAGTGTTGAAAGAGCAGCGTCAGGACGCATACCAATAATTTCTTTGATAGATCCCTGTAACAGCTCAATTGAAGCTTTAATGATAAACACAGAGATAATAACGCCCACATATGCTTCAAGACTGATTTTTGTAAAGATAAAGATAAGCGCAGCTAATAAAACAGAAGTGGAGAGTGTAGCGTCAAAAAGTGCATCTGAACCCGACGCAATAAGGGTGTCGGAGTTTACGCGATTACCTACAGAGCGGACGTAGTGGCCCAAAATAATCTTTACTAGCACAGCTACTGTAATGATGACTAAAGACAGGGGACTATAGTCTGGAGTAACAGGATCCATGATGCCTTGGATGGATTTGATAAATGAAGAAATACCTGCATACATAATAATTGCGGCAATTATCGTTGTGGTGATGTATTCGATGCGTCCGTGTCCAAAGGGGTGCTCGCGATCAGCTTTTTTGTTAGAGAGTTTTGTTCCCACAATGGTAATGATTGATGAGATTGCATCGGAAAGATTGTTCACTGCATCAAGAGTAACAGCAATTGAGTTAGACAAAATGCCTACGACAGCCTTAAATACCGCAAGGGCAACATTAGCTGCAATGCCAATGGCGCTGGTGCGTACTATGGCGGTTTCGCGCTCAGAAGAGGTTATAGTTACCTGTGATTGGGTCATAGTAAATCTAGCTTTCTGTAACGTTAGAGAGAACTTTTAAAAGCAATCGTTTAAGCTCAGCGCCTTCTTCGGGCGAGAGATTAACGCATGAGCCAATCTGATGTGGGACCACTTGAATTTCTCGCCTAAGGTCTTTGCCTTTTTGGGTAAGAGAAACAATCAGTTGACGTCCGTCTTTGTTTGTTTTTTGACGCAGTACAAGGCTCTTCTCCTCAAGTTTTTTAAGAAGTGGAGTCAAAGTACCTGAATCAAGAAATAAAAGCTCACCTAAGGTTTTGACATCCAAGGATTCATGTTCCCAAAGCGCCATCATGGCAATGTATTGTGTATACGTTAGATTAAAGGGCTTAAGAAGCGGCGTATACCTTCGCACCACTTCTTTTGAGGCACTGTAGAGCGGGAAGCAGAGCTGGTTTTTAAGGAGAAGCTCGGGTATATCGGGGGAGTTGTCGAGTGTAGAAGAGCCGCTAGCAAAAGTGCTAGCGGCTGCAACGGACTGTATTTCTTTTTGAGAAGAACTCATGAGTAAATCGGTCCTCTCGCCTTATGCAAGTAGGTTTTTAATTGCAGACTCAACTTCTGCCATATCAGTGGTTGGCTCAAAGCGTGCAACAACGTTTCCCTGGCGGTCTACAAGGAATTTAGTGAAGTTCCACATGATATAAGCCTTGTCACCAAACTTCTTATTGTTTGCCTTTGCAAATTTATCTAGTGCAAGGGCCTTGATGCCCTTACCAAAGCCTTGGAAGGGGAAAGCTGTTGCAAGACGCTCAAAGAGAGGGTTTGCGGTCTCTCCATTGACGTCGCCCTTCTTGAACTGTGGAAAATCGGTGCCATATTTCATAGTGCAGAACTGGTGAATCTCTTCATCGGACTCTGGGGCTTGGTCTGCAAACTGATTGCAAGGGAAGTCTAAAATCTCAAAGCCTTGATCTTTATAAGTAGCGTAAATGCGCTCAAGATCCTCATACTGTGGGGTAAAGCCGCAACCGGTTGCAGTGTTGACAATCAGAAGAACCTTTCCATCAAAAGAGGAGAGGGAAGTTACGGAGCCGTCACGCTCTTCTACGGAGAGGTCATAGATATTGGTGTTTGCCATGATGTTCCTTTCAACTAGCCACGGATTGTCCGAAGCATTGGATGGCTTTGTGTATTGGGTAGTGTACCCCGCTTGGATTAGCTTAACACAAATAAATTGTACACAATTTATTTTTCATAGTAACGACACGGAATAGTTGTTATTTTCATTTAGTTGTTAACCTATACGAACAAATATCAATAATTTAAGTAACGCCTCAGAGCGGCATCTTCACAAAATTTATATGTATACCATGGCTAACCATAGGAAACGTTTTCGCAGGTAAGAAATTACTTGTGTGCAATTGTTTTATTAGGATAACTAATTAGTAATGATTTTCACTTGTTTTTTTCGTAAAATAATTTTATCTTCAATAGGTCATTAACCGATTAATTTGCAAATAGCAGATGGGGGATTTACATGAAACTGAACAATTGGTGTCTTGCAGCCGGTGGCGCTGCACTTGCTGGCGTTGTTGCTGGTCTTGCTTCTAACGGCACTCTTCACAAGGCAGCTGTCAAGGCAACTGCATGTGGTCTTCGCGTCACTGACCGTGTTTCCGCAGAGACTCAGAACGTCGTTGACGAGGCTAACGACGTTGTCGCAGAGGCACGTCGTGAGTCCAAGATTGACGCTGCAGTTCGCGCTCGCCTTGCTGAGCTCGAGGAGGGTATCCGCGCTGAGGTTACCAAGCAGGTCGACGCAGAGGGCGCACAGGCATAATTCATGCGCTTCACAATTACTAATGAAATCTCAGGTCGCATTCGTGCAAAATGCGACCTGGGTCATATTGATGAGGCTGAAGCCCGTGGTATTTCCTATGAGCTGATGCGTGTTGATGGAGTTCGTCACGCAGAAGTTCACATGGCAAACGGTTCTCTCTTGCTAAGGTTTGATCCTCTCAAGAGAGATCAGGTACTTGCGGCTGTTGGCGCTTTTGACGTCTTGAACTTGCCACGAGAAGAAGAGGCAGGACTTGAAGACTTCTGCAGCTCAATTGAGATGGCTCTTGAGAACAATCGTTTCCAGATGGAGGTTGTGACAACATTTGCACGCCGCTGGATTATGCGCTCTTTGCCACTACCTGCAGTTGCTAACTATGCCTATGTCATTCTCCGCGCCATTCCATTTGTCGTGGAAGGCGTTAAGCGCCTGTTTAAGAAAGAGCTGACCGTTGAGGTTTTGGACGCAACTGCTATCACCACTTCAATTCTAAGAAATGAGTGGGCAGATGCATCTACGGTCATGTTCTTGCTTGAGCTGTCTGCTGCTATGGAGAACCACGTGGCAAGCCGAGCACGTCTTGCACTTCGTGATGGCCTAATCACTCGTTCTGAGAACGTCTGGGCTCGTATTGACGGCAAGGACGTAATGATTGCCCTTTCTGAGGTTGAGAAGGGTATGATTTTGCACCAGCGCGCTGGTGGCGTTCTTCCTGTTGACGGCAAAGTTGTCGAAGGCATTGGCCAGATGAACGAGGCTGCCATGACAGGTGAGTCTCGCCTTGTTACCAAAGAGCCTGGTTCAACCGTTTACGCAGGCACCGCTCTTGAAGACGGCGACCTTATGGTAAGCGTTACTGCTCCTCCAGGAATGTCTCGTATCGACAACATTGTTGATATGGTTGAGCAGTCTGCTGAGCTTAAGGCTGGCGCACAGTCTAAGGCAGAGCGCCTTTCTGATGCACTGGTTCCTTACAGCTTCCTTGCCTTCTTTGGTATTTGGGGTATTACCCGAAACATCACTAAGGCTATGACCGTTCTTATGGTTGACTATTCCTGCGCCATTAAGCTTTCCACTCCTGTTGCAGTGGGTAGCGCTATGGATGAGGCAGCTAAGTTTGGCATGACGGTTAAGGGTGGCAAATACCTCGAGAAGATCGCTGCAGCAGATCTTATCGTCTTTGATAAGACGGGTACGCTAACAAAGGCAGTTCCACACGTTGAGTGTATTGTCAGCTTCTGCGATCGCACCGAGGACCAGCTCCTGCGCCTTGCTGCATGTATTGAGGAGCACTTCCCACACAGCATGGCTCGCGCAATTGTGAACGAGGCAAAGGTACGTGGCCTTAAACACAAAGATGAGTTCCACGCAGAGGTCAAATATGTTGTTGCTCACGGTATTCGTACCAAGGTTAACGACAAAGAGGTCTGCATTGGTTCTGCTCACTTCATTTTTGATGACGAGAAGACCCCAATGCCCGAGGGAATTCAGGACGATCTTGCACAGATTGCTCCAACCTCGTCCATTATCTTCATGTCCGAGGATTCAAAGCTTATTGCAGCAATTTGTATTACCGATCCTGTAAGGGAAGACGCAGCAGCAACTATTTCACAGCTCCGCGCCCTTGGCGTTAAGCGTATGGTTATGCTGACTGGTGACTCAGAAAACGTTGCAGCAAGTGTTGCAAAGAAGCTGGGTCTTGACGATTATGTGGCACAGATTCTCCCAGAGGATAAGTGCGAGTATGTTAAGAAGTTCCAGCAGGAGGGCTACACCGTTGCAATGGTAGGCGATGGTATTAACGATTCACCTGCTCTGGCTGTCTCTGATGTTTCTCTGGCTCTGTCTGATGCAACTGATATTGCTCGCGCTGTTGCGGATATTTCAATTAAGAATGATTCGCTTGAATCGCTGGTAATCATGCGTCTTTTGGGCCAGCAGGTAATGAAGAGGATTCATGCCGACTATCGTACGATTGTTGCGCTGAACAGCTCTTTCATTGCTGCAGGTGTTGCAGGTCTTATTACCGTAAGTGCTGCTGCATATATGCACAACCTTTTGACACTTATGGTAACGCTTGCAAATACAAGGTCGCTGCTTACTACTGCAGCTCATAATCCAAATGTTCCTTCTGAGGTTAAATTGCTTTTAACTGAAGGACAGGCTGCTTAGAACACACTTGTGCGTTAGCAAAGCGTTTTTCAGATCACGTTAAAGCTCCCGTTTCTTATTCGTAAGAGACGGGAGCTTTTTTCTGTCAAAAAGTAAAAATATTTTGAGTTTTCTCTTGCATTTAGTTAGCTAAGGCTTACACTTTAAATAGTTAGAAGAGGTTAACTTGTTAAGGTTTTTATATAACAGGAGCTAGTTCTAACAAAATTGCTTTATCAGCCCGGAACCTTTCCCCTCTCCAAGGGTCCGGAATCCAGGCGCCGTCGGCTCCCTTTTAGTCGGCGGCGCATTTTTAAGAAGGGAGCAAGCGCGGTATGGATTGTCTTACTTCTTTTGAGAATTCATTGCTCCTAGATGTTACTTCTCCCTATGCATATTCCGCTGATAAAAAGCCTGCTTTGAATGAGGGTGGGGGAGCGTATACTCCCGAGCTCTGTCACGATTTTGCAACAACATTTGTTCGCTGTGCTGCTGGTGTTATTGCTCACGTTAAGCCGGCTGCGCTCTTTTCATTTGCTTCTCATAAGTCTTGTAGCTCTTGTGCAAGCCTCGTCTGTACTGATCCAACGTTGAGGTCATTTCTCTGTAACGCTACTCACGAGCTCTCACTGTTTGGGGTAACGCTTCTTGCTACTTCTGCTATTTCTGGCGGAAAGGTGACGTTTGTTGCCTATAGACCTGAGCTTGTTGAGGATATTCTCGCCAAATCAGAGCACTGTGAGTTTCTGGCTGCCTTTGGCCATTCCACTGAGTCAGTGCAGGCGTTGATGAAGAGCATGCGTTCAAGAATTTTTGCTTTTCACGCAAGAAAAGCCGCGTTTCCGCACGAGATTGGACTGGTACTGGGCTATCCACTTGCTGATGTTCAGGGCTTTATGAATGGACAGTCTGAGCTTTTTACTGGTGCTTGGAAAGTCTATGACAACACGGAAGAAACTCGCCTTCGTCTCGAGAGACTTAAAGATGCAGAAGACCAGTGTAAGCATCGATTTTATCAAGGGGAATCTTTAGCTCAAATTCTCTCATCGTATGGCAATACCAAGAAATGTCAGGTTGCATAAGGGGTGCACTTGGATTTCTTGTTGAGGTATTGGAAGTAATGTGTAGTTTTCCAGGGGGAACCTGGACACAGAAGGAGGAAATGTATGAGTAAAGTAGCAGTTGTGTATTGGTCCATGACGGGCAATACTGAAGCAATGGCAAAAGAGCTTGCAAGCGCAGCAGACACCGAGGCTATTGAGTCTTCTGAGTTCTCTGCTGATATGTGCGATCAGTACGATGCATTTGCTTTTGGCTGCCCTGCAATGGGTGATGAGGAGCTCGATCCTGATTTTGAGGAGCTCTTCAATGACTGTGCAGGCAAGCTTGGTCAGAAGCCAACCGCTCTCTTTGGTTCTTATGACTGGGGAACCGGTGACTGGATGGAGACTTGGAAGCAGAACGCTGAGGCAGAGGGCGTCAACGTTGTTGAGACTCTCATCTGCAACCTTGAGCCAGATGACGATGCTCTTGAGGCTCTTCGCGGCCTTGGTACAAAGCTTTCTGCTTAAGCTGCATCACGATTTTTGCTGTTGCTGTTAAATTTAGCGAGAAAAAACATCATTTTTTGAATAATCTAGAGAATGGTGGGTAGTAAAACAGCAACAGAAGGGAAGTATGTATGTCACCAATCAATATCATTGTTATTCTTGCTGTTGTAGCACTTTGTGGTTTTGCGGTTTATCGTGTTTATGGAATTGCTGCAGGTAAAAAAGGCTGTTGCTCTGATGAAGGAACAGGTGTTACTACTTGTAACACAGAGCAAGTTGCGGCTGCAGATGGTCCAGAAGACAAAGATGAGTCTCATTATCCTTATGTTCAGACATTTGAGATTGGTGGTATGACTTGCCAGAACTGCGTTAATCATGTGACTCGAGCCCTCGATAGTATTGAGGGAACATGGGCGCAGGTTACTCTAGCAGGTGGCCAGGCACGTATCCTTAGCAAAAATCCAATTGATGTTGATGCGTACCGAGCTGCCGTAGAAAAAGAGGGTTATCGCCTTCTTGCGTAAGCACAATCAAATCATCTCGCAAGAAACAAACTTTGAAGAAATTTTGTAAAACTTGCGTAATAGCTGTGCAAAGTAGCGCTCTTTGGCTTGTTTAATCAGCCGAAGAGCGCTATCCTATTGCCCGTATGGCGTCAAGCTATACACTGTATCTGTTGGCCCCCGAGAGCATGTAAGTTTCCGAGTAGAGAAGCCCACGTATTGGCACTCTGGCAGCAACCATGTTGACCGGGGCCCCGTTTTGGAAGGGGTCCACCTTTGAGTGAGATTCAGAACTCGTCCATCTTCTCTTTGGATGAAATTTCCGATGAGGAAATGAACAGCCTGATCGACGGCACTGTTACCGATTTTGATGAGGGAGATCTTGTCAACGGCACCGTCGTCAAGATTGAGCGCGATGAGGTCCTCGTAGACATTGGCTACAAGTCTGAGGGCGTTATTCCTGCTCGTGAGCTTTCTATTCGTAAAGACGTTAACCCTGCAGAGATCATCTCCCTGGGTGAGGACGTCGAGGCTCTTGTCCTTCAGAAAGAGGACAAAGAGGGCCGTCTGGTTCTCTCCAAGAAGCGTGCTGAGTACGAGCGTGCTTGGAAGGCAGTTGAGGATAAGTTCAACGCCGGTGAGACCGTTGAGGGCGAGGTTATTGAGGTTGTTAAGGGCGGCCTGATTCTTGACATTGGCCTCCGTGGCTTCCTGCCTGCATCCCTTGTTGACCTCCGTCGTGTCAAGGATCTTGGTGCATTCATGGGCACTCGTATTGAGGCTCGTGTTATCGAGATGGATCGCAACCGCAACAACGTTGTTCTTTCTCGCCGTATTGTTCTTGAGGAGGCTCGTAAGGCAGAGCGTCAGGACATCCTGGGCAAGCTCCAGGTTGGCATGAAGCTCAAGGGTACTGTTTCCTCCATCGTTGAGTTTGGTGCATTTGTTGACCTTGGCGGCATTGACGGCCTGGTTCACATCTCCGAGCTTTCTTGGAACCACGTTAACCACCCATCTGAGGTTGTTAAGGTTGGCCAGGAGGTTGAGGTTCAGGTTCTCGACGTTGACCTTAACCGCGAGCGCATCTCCCTTGGTCTTAAGCAGACTTCCGAAGATCCATGGCGTGTACTTGTTTCCAAGTACCCAGTTGACGCTATCATCGAGGGCACTGTCACCAAGCTCGTTACCTTCGGTGCATTTGTTGACCTTGGCAACGGCGTTGAGGGCCTTGTCCACATCTCCGAGATGGCTAAGCAGCACGTCACCGCTCCATCCCAGGTCTGCAAGGTTGGCGATGTTGTACAGGTAAAGGTCATGGAGATTGATCTTGACCGTCGTCGCATCTCCCTGTCTATGAAGGCAGCTGCAGAGACCCTTGGCATTGACATTGAGGTCACTCCACTTCCAGAGGAGGAGCGCGCAGCAGCAGAGGCAGCAGCAGCTGAGGCTGAGGCTGACCTTGAGGCTCACCTGGTTGAGTCTGAGGCTAATGCACAGGCAACCGAAGAGGCTGCAGAGTAACACGCTTTGCGCATCTAAGTATTTGTCAAGAGACGTCATCGAAAGATGGCGTCTCTTTTTTATGGGAGTAACAAATATCTCCATTCCTTCAGCAGGATGTTAATGCGAAAATATAACGCTAAGTTTTATTCTGAGGAGGAATACGCCTATGACATCAAAGATGCAGGGCCGCAGTTTTCTTGCTGTTATGTTTGCATTTTTTGCAGCTTTAGTCTTTATGCCAAACATTGCATACGCTGCAAGTAACAATTCGTTCTATAACGGCACTACTACTAACGTGTCTCCTTCTGTAAGTGCAGATGGTCTTATCGAGCGTTCTATTTACTTTACGGATGCTTCTGGTCAGACATCAAACTACGCTTATAAGGACAATGACACCACTCAGATGAACCGCTCCATCGTAGATATTGATAAATATCAGAATCTGCAGGCAGTGGTAAAGATTACCAACATCTCTTCATCTCCAGTTTCTGTAAACGAGATTATGCAGCTGCCACTTACATACTATGTCAGCTCTAGCCCAAATCCAGATTTACGTGCAACTGGATTTACCTTCTCGTCAACTAATGCAGCAACTGCAATTAACCTGAACATTAACGGACTGAACGGTGGTTCTGGTTCTCAGCCTGCAGCTAATGCATACGCTGCATATCAGGCAGCTGGTCAGGACAATGCTGAGATGCGTTCCGTTTCTATTTCTGGCACCCTGGCTGCTGGTGAGACCATTACGCTTACCGTTCCTCTGACGCTTACCAATGGTTCAACTCTTAATCTGTACGGCACTAACTATGTAGGCCTTACCCAGTATCTGCTTGACCACAGAACCTCTTACGGAAACCCTCGTGTTTCAGTCAGGTTTGCAAGGCAGGTCCTGGAAGAGGGAACAAACAATTCCATTCTGAGCAGCAACAAGAAATATCTGGGCGTAATTATTAAGCCTGACGGCAGCTATTACGCTATTCCACAGGACGAGTGGAATTACATGCCAACTATTTCTGCAAGTGATATTCACGTTGACAATATCCTGTATGAAGACCGTCACAGCGCAACAGAAAATGATGCACTGTATACCGGTGGTGCATACTACATTGATTTGACCAATATTAAGAATGCCATGAGGGATTATGGCTATTCAGTTCACACTGGAAATTCCAATAGGGGACTGTACCTCAATCTTCCTGGCTGGCAGCTTGCTGTTGATAATGACCTTACTGATGATGTATATCAGGAGTATTCGTACACTTCTCTCTCAGGCAGCAACCTTGTCATCAATGCTTCTGAGAACTCAACTGACGAGCTTGATCTTAACAACGGTGTTATCCCTCCTCTTTATACAGAGCTCAGACAGGTAGTTACCGCACACGACAGCACTATTACCGCTAATCAGGATCCTTGGACCATTCTTGATAACCTTGATGCTATGGTTGATCACAGCTCTGGTCATGTTACCCTTGCACCTGGTTCTGCTGATGCCCGCGTGAAGGTTGTTGATCAGAGTGGTGCTGTTGTACTTGATACAGCAACTATGGATGAAGCAACTCTTGTTCAGAAGGAAGAAGAGATTTCTAAGACTCCAGGCGCTTATTCCGTCACCTATTACTATTACTTCAATGGCAATGCTGCAGCTGCAGGTAATGACTACGAGGCAGCAAAGACGGTTACCCTAACTGTTGAGTCTGATACTCCAACTCCAGCACCAACTCCAGCTCCAGAAGAGCCTTCTAACCCTGCTTCTCCTGTAAAAGAGAAGAAGACAAAGAAGAAGAAAGCACAGCTTCCTAATACGGGAGAAGAGCTTCTGGTAATGCCTCTTATGGTTATGGGCGGAGCTGCTTTAACAGCCGCAGGTCTTATGAAGCGTAAGCACTAAGACAGAGGGTTCTTCTCGTCGCATGCATTTGTATTGGCAGGTATCTCTTTGGTACCTGCCAATATTTTTATAGACAAAATGGACAACTGTCCAAAAATGCTTAGTCAATTTTTATGTTTCAATATAGGTAATTCCTATATGGTTAGACAAAAAGTGCAGGTAAATAGATTTTGCTGTTATCGTCGCAATTTAATGTTTCATGTCTATTTCATCCTAGGTATATATAGGTAAATGCTGGTAATTGTTTTGTATAGTTATCTGACCCCAGCAGGGTTGTCTTATAAATCGTTTTAATAAGAAAGAAGGGTTAACATGCTGGAGAACTCACTAAGCCGTCGTAATTTTTTGAAGGCATCAGGTATGGTAGCGGCTGGTGGTGGCGCATCTATGATGCTGGCTGGCTGCAATCCTTCCTCCACTGATACTCCTCAGGCATCTGATAAGAAGAAGATTCTTCGCTATGGTTCTGCAAACTCTAAACAGGGCCTTGATATGCAGCGTGCAAACAACTCACAGTCCGCATGTGTTGCAGACTCTGTTTGCGAGTCTTTGCTTCGTTGGACTGAGGATAATGAGCTTGTCACATGTCTGCTTAAAGAGATTCCAACCTTTGAGTCTGACGGTCTTACTCTTAAGTGCGAGCTCAAAGAGGGCATTAAGTTCCACGACGGTACTACTTTGACCGCAAAGGATGTTAAGTACACCTTTGAGCGTATGTTTAAGCCAGAAACTAAGGCTCTCTCCACCAGCTTCTTTGACAAGATTAAGGGTGCTCCAGAGATGCTTGCCGGTAAGGCAACTGAGCTTGAGGGCCTGACTGTTCAGGATGATACTCACTTCACCTTTACGCTTTCTGAGCCTTACATTGTCTTTGTAAGCGTTCTTGGTATCTCCTATGCTTGCATTTTCCCAGAGAAGGCTTGTGAGGCTGCTGGCGCTAATTGGGGTACTGGTACTAACCTCATTGGTACTGGTAAGTACAAGATTAAGAGCAATGATGACACCACTGAGGTAGTTCTCGAGCGCTTTGATGACTACCATGACGGCAAGCCTGCACTGGATGAGATTCGTATTCACTACTACGATGACACCAACACTCAGCTGCTTGCATTCAAGAACAACGACATTGACTTCTGCGATCTTCCATCCTCTCTGTATCAGCAGTATTCAAGCGATGCTGACGTTAAGGACCTCATTACCGCATATCAGACCCTTGGCGTTAACTTCATCAACCTTAACCTCAAAGAGGGTCTGGGTCTGACTGATCCTAAGGTTCGTCAGGCACTTTCTCTGGCAATCAACCGTCAGGAGCTTGTTGATAACATTGCTTCTGGTAACGGTACCGTTGCAAGTGGTTGGCTCGCACCTGCAACACCTGGTTACGACAAGAGCGCTCCTGCGTTTGAGTACGATCCAGAGAAGGCTAAGTCTCTTCTTGCTGAGGCTGGTGCATCTGACCTTAAGCTTTCTGCAAAGGTTAGAAAGTCTTACGAAAAACTGCTTGTTGCTGTTCAGGAGTACTGGAGCAAGGTTGGCGTTACCCTTGATGTTCAGGTAGAGGACAACGCAGTCTGGAATACTGACTGGGCTGCTGGTAACCTCCAGATTACTACCCTTGCTTGGTATCCACTGTTTGCTGATGGCGATCAGCACCTCTACACCTACTTCTACAGCACTAACGCTGCAAAGAAGTCTTCCTTCTACAACAACCCAGAGTTTGACAAGCTTCTTGTTGAGGGTCGCTCTGAGTCTAACAAGGATAAGAGAACAGAGGATTACAAGGACGCAGATAACCTGCTGACTCGTACAGACTTTGCTACACTTCCTCTGTATTGGCCAAAGAACTCCTTTGTCGCTAAGAAGTACGTCAAGAACGCTAAGGTTGGAAACTTGATCTATCACTTCTTTGATGTCGATATTGATACATCTAATTCCGATTACACCGTTCCAGAGGACTAAGTAGCAAACTTGCTATAAACTTTAAAGCGGCATCTAAGATTCTTGGATGCCGCTTCATTTTCTTGAGGGGAGAGGAGCTCAGGAGTGAGATCGTTTCTAATCAAACGAATCCTTCAAGCAGTGAGCGTTGTAGTTTGTATTTCTGCTTTAACGTTTTTTGTCTTGAACATTGTCCCAGGTGACCCAGTACGAGTCATGATGGGCGATATGGCTGATGAGGCTACTGTTCAACAGGTCCGTCACACCATGGGTCTTGATAAACCAATTCCCGAGCAGTATGCAAACTGGTTTGTAAAAATGCTTGGTGGAGATTTTGGAACTTCTTACACTCAGAAGCGACCTGTCATTGCACTTCTGACTAAGGCTTTGGGAGTTACGCTACGCTTAGCAGTGTTTGCGTATCTTTTTGCCATAGTACTTGGTCTTTTGATGGGTATTCTCGCCGCAGTAAACCATGGAAAATGGCTTGATAGAACGCTTATGTCAGCTGCAATCTTTGGTATTTCTGCCCCTTCATTCTGGGTGGCATTAGTACTGCAGATTATTTTTGCTTTGACGCTTAAGTGGTTCCCGTTGTCTGGTGTTAAAACGCCATCCGCGTACGTTCTTCCTGTTATTGCGTTGGGCTCTCGTTACGCAGCAAGTATTGCCCGCGTTACTAGGACCAGCATGCTGGACGTATTAAATCAGGACTACATTAGAACTGCTGAAGCTAAGGGCCTTAAGCGCTCCGCTATTGTTTTGAAACATGCGCTCAGAAATGCTCTTATCCCAATTATTACCATTGCTGGATCTCAGCTGGGAGACATTCTTACTGGTTCCATCATCATTGAGCAGATTTTTAATATGAACGGTATGGGTAAGTTGCTTATTGATGCAATTAATGCTCGTGACCTGCCGCTGATTCAGGGTAGTGTCATGTACGTGGCAATTATCTGCGTTGTTATTTATCTGCTTGTTGATATCTTGTACGCAGTGGTTGATCCACGCATTCGTCTTGGAGAGGAGGCATCAGAGTAATGGCTTTGTTTACAAGTGATAAAAATAGCGAGAAGGTCCAAAAGACTGAAGCTGTACTTGAGGATGCCGCCAAGGCTCAAGAAGAGGAGCAGGCTGCCACGGGAAAGGTCCGTGCGCAGAGCTATTGGCAGGTTAGCTGGAACATTTTTAAGAGGAACAAGCTGGGCATGATTTGCTTGGGCATTGTTTTGGCTTTGGTGATTATTGCAATTCTTGCTCCTGTAATTGCTCCTTACAGCTACAAGGATCAAAACCTTGCAATTCAGAATCAAAATCCAACGTCTGCACATCTGCTTGGCACCGATGAGTACGGCAGAGATATCCTTTCTCGTATCATCTATGGCTGTCAGATTTCTTTGTCAGTTGGTATTGTCTCGCAGGCAATTGCCCTTCTTATTGGTTTTATTGCCGGCGTAGCAGCAGGTTATTATGGCCGCTGGGTTGACTCTGTTGTTTCCTTTGTCATCCAGGTCTTCTCTAGCTTCCCATTCTTGCTTTTTGCAATTTTGATTATGTTTGTTATGGGACCAGGTCTCATTAACCTCTACATTGCATTGGGTCTTTTGATGTGGACAACTACGGCAAGGCTGATTCGAGGCGACGTCATGCGCCTGAAGAATTCTGAATACATTCAGTCTTGTATTTTGTCTGGTGGTAACAGCTTCCGCATCATCATGAAACATCTCTTGCCTAACTGTATGTCAACGCTGATTGTTGTTTCTACCTTGGGCATTCCAAGCGCAATTCTTTCTGAGGCAACACTCTCGTTCTTGGGATTGGGCGTTCAACCACCTGAGGCAAGTTGGGGCCAAATGATTGCAGCATCTCAGCCATACCTTGCATCACAGCCTCTCTACAGTATTGCCCCAGGTATTGTCATCATCATTACGGTTATGTCTTTCAACTTGCTTGGCGATGCACTTCGCGACGCCCTTGATCCAAAGATGCGTTCTTAGAAAGGAGGTTACGTTTATGGCAGAAAATACAGATGCAACATTTGAGCACTTTATCGAGGGTCCAAATGGACAGTCTGTGCAATTTTGCAGCCTTGAAGAGCGCAAACTTGCACAAGAAACCGCTCAAAAGGAGCGAGAAGAGCAGTGCAAGAAGAACGTCCTTCTCGATGTTAATCATCTTGATGTCACGCTTTTCACCGAAGATGGCGCACTTCCTGCAGTAAGTGACCTCTCGTTTATTATGCGTAAAGGCGAGACTCTTGCAGTAGTAGGAGAGTCTGGCTGCGGTAAGTCCATGACAGCTTTGTCTGTTATGGGATTGCTTCCTACACCTCCTGCGCAAATTACCGGCGGAGAAATTATTTTTGAGGGAACTGATTTAACGCAGCTTCCTCGTGGTGGCATGCGTGACTTTCGCGGTAATCGCATCGGAATGATCTTCCAGGAGCCTATGACCTCCTTGAATCCTGTTATGAAATCTGGTCTTCAGATTCGTGAGGGCATCCTTGTTCATAATCCCAACATGAGCAAACAGGAGGCAGATCAGAAGGCCCTTGATATGATCAAGCTGGTGGGTATTCCTGCACCAGAGAAGGTCTTCTCGTCATACCCACATGAGCTTTCTGGTGGCATGCGCCAGCGTGTCATGATTGCTATGGCACTTGCTTGCCAGCCATCACTGCTTATTTGCGACGAGCCAACAACCGCTCTTGACGTAACGGTTCAGGCACAGATTCTGCAGATTATCGATCGCATGAAGCAAGATTTGGGGACCGCCGTCATGCTGATTACGCATGACATGGGTGTTGTTTCCGAGATGGCTGACTGGGTTCTTGTCATGTACGCTGGTCATCGTGTTGAGTATGCGCAGTCTGCAGAGCTCTTTACTAACCCTCTGCATCCTTATGCTCAGGGCTTGATTGCGTCCATTCCATCGTTTGATGAGCGCACTAAGGAACTCTATGCAATCCCTGGTAGCGTTCCTATGCTTTCTCATATGCCTTCTGGCTGCCCGTTCCATCCACGTTGTCCGTTTGCTAAGGACATTTGTAAGAAGCGTCGTCCGGGCTTGACTGCTGTTGGTGAAGACAATTGCCATACTGTCAGCTGTTGGAAATACACTGATGAGTGGGGTGAGTAGTCATGGCAGAAGAGAAGAACACAGACGTCAAGGACCTTTCTGGCGAGAAAACCATCTTGTCCGTAAAGAATCTTGTTAAGCGATTCCCTATCAAAAACGGTGTATTTGGTCGTTCTAATGCTTCCGTTCATGCTGTTGAGGACGTTTCGTTTGAGCTCAGGCGTAAAGAGACCTTGGCTATTGTTGGTGAGTCTGGCTGCGGAAAGTCTACAACAGGCAAGTGCGTATTGCGCCTCACCGAGCCAACCTCTGGTACGGTTGAACTTGATGGGGAAGACTTCACCTCACTTAAGGGAGAAGACCTCAAGCGTGCTCGTCAGAAGATGAAGCTTATCTTCCAGGATCCTTACAGCTCACTGAATCCTCGTATGACGGTCATGGATATCATTGGCGAGCCTATTGATATTGCAGGTACTTATAAAACAAAGGCGGAGCGCGACGCTCGCATTGAAGAGGTTATGGAGGAAGTTGGCCTTAACCTTGAGTTCAAGTACCGCTACCCTCATGAGTTCTCGGGCGGCCAGCGCCAGCGTATTGGCATTGCTCGCGCTATTGTGCTTGAGCCAGAGATTGTTGTCTGCGACGAGCCTGTTTCTGCCCTAGACGTTTCTGTTCAGGCCAAGGTAATCAACTTGCTTGAAGAGCTTCAGAAGGATCACGGTCTGGCATACATCTTTATTAGCCATGACCTTTCCGTTGTTCGCCACATTGCTGATACTGTTATGGTCATGTATCTGGGTCACCAGATGGAGTTTGCTACCAAAGACGCCCTCTTTGAGCGTCCTTTGCACCCATACACTCAGGCACTTTTGGACGTTATTCCTCGCATTCGCCACGAGCGTATCCAGGAAAAGCGCATTCTTCAAGGTGACGTTCCAAGTCCTGCAAACCCACCTTCGGGTTGTGTATTCCACACGCGCTGCCCTAAGGCAATGAAAGTTTGCTCCGAGCGCATTCCCGAGCGCATCGAGGCTGAGCCAGGTCACTTCTGCGCCTGCCACTTGTACGACACTTCACTCTCTGATGCTGACCGCACACCTCAGGTTGCACATGCTATTGAGGCGGCTCAGAAGGCCGTAGAAGAAGCGCGCCTTGAGGAGAAGATTTCCGAGTAGTGCATTTTGTTGTCGTGTCTTAAAACGGCTTACAAACACAAAAGGGCGAGAAGACCAATCGATCTTCTCGCCCTTGTTTTGTATGAAGGAAACGCTTACTTCTTCTTAACCTTATCGAAGTGAGGGTTAACCAAAACGGTGAGGCCGGTAAACTCTGGCTTCAAGACGTAAGGCATCTGTGGCCAGTCAATAGGCAGGCAAGCATAGTCTGTGTGAGTCATAAGACTGTCTGCCTGGCGAGTAAGTTCCAGGACCTTGTCGTTGTCGTTAACGGTTGAACGAGCCTGATCAACCAGGTTGTCAAACTCGGCGCTGTTGTAGAAGGAAGACTTCTTTGCAGCGCGGTCAGAGCGGAAGTAAGAGCCCATGTGCTCAACACCCTGGAAGGAGAGGGTAGACCAGGTAACAAGAGTGACTTCAAGGTCACCATTAGTACGTGCGTCGCTCCAAACACCAGAGTCAATAACGCTTACGTTACAGGTAACGCCAATCTTGGACCAAGCATCCTGAAGGGCAACCATGAGGTTCTGATCCTGGCTTCTGACCTGTGCGTTAAGAGTGAGGTTAGAAACACCTGCCTGTGCAAGAAGCTGCTTTGCCTTGTCTACGTTGTACTCAAACTCTGGAGCGGACTCATTGTAGCCAGTCTCAGAAGATGGGATAAACGACTTAGCAGGTTTGGCAACTCCAGAAAGAATGGTGCTGCAAATGGTGTCTCTATCAATTGCCATAGAGAGTGCCTGACGAACGCGAACATCTTTGAGGTTCTCGCTCTTAAGGTTCAAGTTTACAAACTGCGTGGATGCAGGAGTGTAGTAGACAATCTCTTTGGAGATAGACTCATCATTTTGGTACTGCTGAATAAGAGACTGAGAAATAAAGACCAGGTCAACATCGTTGTTCTTGTAGTTAAGAATACGGGTGTTGGCGTCATCAATGTAGACAAATCTGAGCTCATCCAGACCAGGCTTGCCCTCATGGTAGTCAGCAAATCCCTCAAGAACAACTTCTGTGGTGCTGTCATTAGAGACAAGCTTGTAAGCACCGGTACCAATGAAGTTGGTCTCAGTACCCCATGCCTCACCGGCTTCTTTGCAAGCCTTCTCTGGGTAGATAACAGCGTAGAACTGAGCCATAATTGCATTAAAGGTTGAATAAGGCTGTGTCAGCTTAATATCAAAGTGACGGTCATCCTTAATAACAACACCAGAAAGCTCTTCTGTTGTGCCGGCAATGATGTCTTTAGCACCCTCGATGTATGCGTACGAGTCAATTGAGGTTGCCTTAGTAGCAGGCAAGAACATACGCGTGAAGGTGTATTTAACGTCAGAGGACTTAAGGGTTTCTCCATTGTGGAATTTGATGCCATCCTTAAGCTCATATGAGTAGGTAAGGCCATCTTCAGAGACAGTAGGAAGGCCGGTTACCAGGTTTGGCTCAATCTCTTTTGTGTCTGGATTAAGTACCAGCAAAGACTCTGCAACTGCCTCAGATACACCAACAGAACCAGAAGTCTTCTGAGTATCAAAGGTTACCTTTGGGTTGTTTACACCAAAGCGCAATACCTTTTTCTCTGCGTCTCCGCCAGCTGAACCGCCACAAGCAGAAAGTAGTGAAGCAGAACCGGCGGCAACGGCAGCCGCCAAAGATCCACGTAAGAATGATTTACGGGAAAGGTTATTAAATACGTGCTCTTTCATAGGGCGCCTTCCGTTTGCATCTTCAATATATGAAGCTTAAATGTAAAGAACTGGCTTCTTAATACCCAAATTAATTGTACGCAATACAGAAAAATGTTTCATTAATGAAAAAACATTGTGGAGGAGGGCTTGATAGAGTGGCACGAAAAGCGTAAAAGCGATAAAGTCAAAGACTCAATAAGGGTCAACCTTTACTGTTATGTTGTTTGAAGAGCTGAGTGTTAAGAGGATTTTGTGGTTATTCCAGATATTGTCAAAGATGCATTTAGTGATGTTCCCAAGCTTCCTGCTTCTGAGCGTCCTCTTATCTGTGTGACTCCTCGCTGGATGCCTGAAGAGAACTTTTCTGATTCTGCTTCTGTATCGCAAATTCAGTTTGATGCCATTCTTGCAGCTGGCGGCATTCCAATCATGATGCCTCTAACAGAAGATCCAGAAGTCATTGGTCAGTTTGTTGAGATGTGTGACGGCTTCTGCCTCACTGGTGGTCATGATGTTGACCCTCGTAATTGGGGAGAAGAACCACGCGACCTCAATCGTTTGTGTCCTATACGAGATGCGCTTGAGTTTGAGCTGGTAAAGCAGGTACTTGCTGCAGATAAACCTTTACTTGCTATTTGCCGTGGCCTTCAGCTTTTAAACGTTGTGCTGGGCGGTACGCTTGTACAAGATTTGCATACCCTTGAACCAACAGAAAATCATGCATTCTGGACTCATTCGGCAAATTTGTACCATCCAGCTCATGCTGTTCATGTTCAAAAAGATTCTTTGCTGTACAACGCTCTAGGCAAGATAGAAGACATCCAGGCAAATTCATACCACGATGAGGCTCTCCGAAAAGTATCTTCTGAACTCAAAGTAGTTGCCTATGCTTCAGACGGCATTATTGAAGGAGCTGAAGTCAAGGGGAAGAGATTTGCTCTAGGTGTACAGTGGCATCCGGAATATGGATGGCATTACAGCAAGTCTGATTGCGAGCTTTGGAAATCCTTTGTTACAGCTTCACGAGCCTCACGGTCTTCTCGTTAATAAATTGATACGCTAAACTGCGTTAACTATTTGGTTAGCGCAGTTTTTTGTAAGGGAGTTTTATGAGTGACGTTCTAGATAGATTTGTTGCGTATTGCAAGGTTTCTTCTCAGTCTAATCCGCTGACGGCAGATACCGTTCCTTCAACTGAGTCTCAGCACCAGATGGCTAAGGTTGTTGCAGCTGATCTTCGTGAGCTTGGTGCAGAAAATGTAGTTGTTGATGAGCACGCCTACGTGGTTGCTCACTGGCCGGCAAGCAAGGGTTTGGAGGACCTTCCAACTCTTGGTTTCTGCTGCCACATTGATACGGCTTGGCAGTCTTGGGGCAACCCCGTTCATCCTCAGGTTGTTACGTATGAGGGCGGCAAGCTAGTAGTTGGTTCTGATCGTGAGGGCAGAGAGGTCTACATTAGCCCGGAGACAAATCCTCAGCTTGAGCACATGGTTGGTTGGCAGCTTGTTACCACTGATGGCACGTCGTTGCTTGGCGGCGATGACAAAGCTGGCATTGCAATGCTGGTCAGCTTGCTTGCTCGCTACAAAGAGCATCCAGAGCTTAAGCACCCACGTATTGCACTTGCGTTTGTTCCTGATGAGGAGATTGGCCACGGTGCTGCTCTTCTCGACCTTGATGCTTTTGGTGCTGCGTATGGTTATACCATTGACGGCGGTCCCTTTGGTGAGTTCTGCTACGAGACCTTCAATGCTGCTGAGGTGTTTGTGCGTGCTCACGGACTTTCAGTTCATACGGGTACTGCAAAAGGCCAGATGATCAATGCATCTGAGGCAATTATGCGCTTCCACGAGTTGCTTCCACCTGCGGAACGTCCTGAGTATACTGAGGGCTATGATGGCTTCTTCTATTTGGAGCGCGTCAACGGTGATTGCGAGTCTGCTCGCGCTGATTACATTATTCGAGACCATGACCAGGCAAAGGTTGAGCGCCGTAAGCAGTTGATGGTTGATGCTGCAGCGTATGTAAACAAGCAGATTGGCTCTGAGGTACTTTCCGTTGAGATTCACGATCAGTACCACAATCTTGC
Source organism: Atopobium sp. (assembly GCA_015258715.1). Lineage (GTDB taxonomy): Bacteria > Actinomycetota > Coriobacteriia > Coriobacteriales > Atopobiaceae > Lancefieldella. Next base: position 74,996 of record JABZHR010000001.1, on the reverse strand, counting down.
TGATATTGTTTTAAAGCCTGAGTATGCGCACTTAATCGAGAATGCTCGCACTGCATACAAGAAGGTCGGCGTAGAGATGACCTGCATTCCAATGCGTGGCGGCACCGACGGATCCCAGCTTTCCTTTAGAGGATTCCCTTGCGCTAATCTTTCTGCCTGCTACTACAATGCTCACGGCGTCAGAGAGTTTGTTCCTGTCCCCGAGCTTGAGGGTATGGTTGACATGCTTGAGCACCTGGTAGAGCTCTATACTCACCCACAAAACTAGGAGATAGTCATGACTCATTTTGAAACTGATACACAGTATTTGATTGATACTACAAAGAAGCTTGTTGAGTGCGATAGCCCTGTTGGCTACTATGAGCGCATCCATGAGCTGCTTCGAGAGCTTGTTGCCGAGGCGGGCTATGAGCTTCAGATTGACAACAAAGCTACGGCGTATGTCCTGGTAGAAGGTAAAGATACTAGCAAGACTGTGGGCGTTAATGCTCACCTTGACACCATTGGCCTGATTGTTCGCGGCTTCAATTCAGACGGCACACTGCGCGTTCGCCAGCTGGGCGGCATCAACTACCACAGCATTGAGGGCGAGACCTGCCATGTTGTCTGCAGAGATGACTCCGTTGTTGATGGTCAGGTAATCTGCAATCACCACTCCGTTCACGTCTTTGAAGACGCTCGAACTATGGAGCGCAACGAGGACAACATGTCCATCTCGCTTATCGCGGACGTTTCTTCCCCTGAGGAGGCTCGTGCGCTGGGCATCTCAGAGGGTGCAGTTGTTGCCATTGATCCTCACTTTGAGATGTATGACAACGGCTATATGGTTTCTCGCTTTATCGACGATAAGGCTTGTGTTGCCGCACAGCTTCATACACTCCGTTGGCTTGCGCAATCTGGCGAGAAACCCCTCTATAACACCTTGTTTGCATTCCCCATGTACGAGGAGATTGGTCACGGAGGCGCATTCTTGCCTGTTGAGGTGGATGAGTACGTATCGCTGGACATTACCCTTATTGGCCCTGACTACAATTCAAACGAGCACCACGTAGGCATCATTGTTTCTGATATTCGCTCGCCTTACGATTGGGAAGTTTCCAACAAACTTATTGCGTGTGCGCAGAAGGTTGTTGAGCCAGAAAAGTGGAACCAGCAGGTTGCCTTCCACTTCTCAACTGATGCTAACGCTGCATATTTCTCCGGCAACGATCTTAAGAGCGGCGCATTTGGTCCAGCATGTCTCAACACTCACGGTCGCGAGCGCTGCCACATCGATGCAATTATCGGCACCGAGAACCTGTGTCGTGCGTACGTCCTTGGATATGGCGAGAAAAACTAGTTTTTCTCGCCATGAGTGCGTCTTGTTCTCACAGATGTATCAAATAGTTTGTAAGATATGCTGTATATCGTGTGAATTTTGCCGTAGACATGATAAGGTAGCCTTAGTTAACTTTTCGAGTCAGGAGTGATTCATGGATAGACGTTCGTTTCTTAAGCTTGCAGGTCTTATTCCAGCTACAGCACTGTTTGGCTGCAAGGGAACAGACCAAGAGAAGTCTCAGGACGCCACAAAAGATGAGGCTAAGAAATCTGAGCCTGTTGCCGTAAGAGTTGCAACGCTCAAAGGACCTACTGCCATGGGCTTGGTTAAGTTCATGAGCGAGGTTGAGGCGCAAAACATCACCGATAACAACTACTCGTTTGAGATTTTGGATGCTCCTGATCAGGTAGTTGCTAAGATTGCCCAGGGTGATGTTGACGTTGCGTCTATTCCTGCAAACCTTGCAGCTACGCTGTTCAATAAGACTAAGGGCGCCTATAAGGTAGCTTGCCTCAACGTGCTGAATGTTCTCTACATTGTTGAGACAGGGAGCGCCATCTCTAAGCTTGCCGACCTCAAGGGAAAGACGCTCTACGCTTCTGGAAAGGGCGCAGTCCCAGAGTACACATTGTCCTACCTGTTGAGCAAAAATGGTATGACACTTGGTGAGGATGTCCAGGTAGAGTGGAAGAGCGAACATACCGAGTGTGTTGCTGCTCTAGCTCAAGATCCAGAGGGAATTGCGCTGCTCCCACAGCCTTTTGTTACGGTGGCACAAGCCAAGAATAGCCAGATTCGCGTTGCAATCGACCTTGGCGCTGAGTGGGAGGCTGTCAATCCTCAGAGCAAGCTGATTGCCGGCGTAACTATTATTTCTTCAAAGCTCATCTCAGATTCTCCAGATGCGGTAACGGCGCTGCTTTCCCACTACAAAGACTCTGTTGCATTTGCGGTTGATCATCCAGATGAGGCTGCTACGCTTGTAGGTAAATACGGTATTGTTCCAGAGCCTATTGCCAAGGTTGCGTTGCCTAAGTGTAATATTACGTATATTGATGGCGCAGATATGAAGAGCGCGCTTTCAAGTTACTTAGGCATTCTGGCTGAGGCTAATTCTCAGGCAGTAGGCGGACAGGTTCCTGGAGACGATTTCTACTTTGGCGCATAACCCGCACATAAAAGATAGTATTTCTGCCCGAGGTAGCGCCGAGAAAGGCGCTGCCTCGGCAGATTTTTCTGTCGAGAAAAACGATCAGGCCCAAAGCGCAGGTCAGACCCAAGGTTCGGGCCGCGTGCAAGGCAAACCGACTGTGCGCAAAGTTGCTTCTAGCTGGGGAGCTCGTTTAGGCGCTCTGGCATTTTGGCTTACCGTTTGGCAGGTAGCTGCAGTTGTTATCAATCAGGATATTGTTTTAACTTCACCTATTCAGACCATTCAGACGCTTTTCTCGCTAGCTCAACTGCGCGAGTTTTGGGTTTCTATTGGACTTTCTCTTTTACGTATTTTTGCTGGTGGAGCACTTGCTTTTACCGTTGGCTCCTTGCTGGCGTTTTTGAGTTTTAAGTACAAACTGATCAAGATTCTTTTTGAGCCGCTTATTTCTACGATTAAATCAATTCCCGTGGCATCGTTTGTCATCTTGCTACTAATCTGGGTTCGCACGCCCTACCTCTCAATTTCAATTTCATTTTTGATGGCACTTCCCATCATCTACATTGCGGTACTTGAGGGGCTCCTCAGCACTGACCAGCAGCTTATTGAGATGGCTGATGTATACCAAATTCACGGCTGGCAACGCATTAAAGCAATTTATTTGTCGCAGCTTATGCCTTCGCTTAAGACAGCTACCTCACTTGCCATGGGATTTTGCTGGAAGTCGGGAATTGCTGCCGAGGTCATTGGTCTTCCCGCATTCTCCATTGGTGAGCACCTCTATAACGCTAAAGTGTATTTGGATACGCCAGCCCTTTTTGCGTGGACGCTTGTGGTTATTGTGATGAGCGCACTTGGCGAGAAGATCGTGATGCGGTTAGTTTCATGGGCTGCTGCAAGGTTAGAAAAGAGCTGCTCATGAGTATGAACACAACCAATTGTGCCTATGCAACCGAGCAGTTGCTTGAGGTAAAAAACATCACTAAATCGTTTGGTAATACGGTTGTGCTTGATGATTTTTCCTACAAGTTTGAGAGGGGAGTGTACATACTCTCTGAGCCCTCTGGAGCAGGTAAAACAACACTTCTTCGTATTCTTTGCGGTCTTGAAGTAGCTGATTCAGGCACAGTGCTTAAATCGCCTGACACTAAAACGGTCATGATGTTTCAGGAAGATAGACTGCTAGAAAACTTGAGCGTTATGGCAAATATCATACTTGCTATACAGTTGCACTCAAAGGAGCAAAAAGAAAGCGCTCGAGAGCGTATTAAAGAGGCGCTTTGTGGGGTGGGACTTGAAGGAACAGAAAACAAGCCTGTTTCTGAGCTTTCCGGTGGACAAAAGAGACGCGTTGCACTTTTGCGTACACTCTTTGCAGATGCAGACATCTTGCTCTTTGATGAGCCGCTCAAGGGATTAGATGAAGCGCTTAAGCGGCAGGTTATTGCCTTTGTCAAACCGTTCATTGAATCAAAAGTTGTAATTTGGGTAACTCATACTCCTGAAGAAATAAAACTGCTAGGCTCTTATACAGCACTGCAGTTATAGGAGTGAACTACATGTACAAGGTAATTCTCGCCGGCGGAATGGCGTCTGGTAAATCAACTGTTTCTAAAATGTTTGAAGCAGCAGGTGGACTGCGCTTTGACCTTGATGAGGTTTCTCGTAGGCTTCTGAGGCCTGGATGCGAGTGTACCTATCGTGTGGCAGAAGCTTTTGGAAACGATTTGCTAGATCCTGTTACTCACGAGATTAATAGGCGAGAGCTTGGCCGTAGAGCTTTTGCTACCAGTGAATCAGCTGAGCTCTTAGAAGATCTAGAAATGCCTTTTATCAGGGAATATATGCGTCAATTCCTGACAAAAGAAGCTCCTAGTGCAGACGCTCAGTTCTGCTTTGTAGAGGTTCCGCTGCTTGACCGCGTTGAAGACTTACTTGAGCTGGTTGATGAAGTTGTCGTTGTTGTAGCACCTTTGGAACTGAGAGCAGAACGCGCTGAACAGCGAGGATCTTCTCGCCAGGAGTTTGAGCAGCGTATAGCGCATCAGCCTTCTGATACGTATTTGCGTAATCAGGCGGATACGGTATTTGTGAACTCTGAAGGCCTTGATGACCTTAAAGCACAGGTAGAGCTTTGGCTAAACGCTCGGTTCAACCAACAGTCAGAGCAGTAGGGTATAGCTTTTGTGCGTGGCCTTTAGAAGGGTGTTCTCAATGAACTCTCTACCTTGGCTGCGGCATCATCAAAGGTAATCTCTAAGCAGTTTTTGAGCATGTTCTGACCAACACAGTAAATGCCATCATTTACACAGGCGCTGCCAATAGCAACTGCCTTGTTAAACACGACTTTCTGGTCAAAGACAGGAACACCATTTTGCTTAAGGAACGAGAAGACCTCTTGAGGAGTATCTAGTTTCTTAACAGAAGAGTCTGCCTTGAGAAGGTCTTCAAGCTCTTCTTTTGCAGGTTGAGCAACACTGCCACCAATAATCATAGCCATTTGATAGCAAGCTGCACAAAGATCAGAGCGTCCCAGCTTCCACTCCATATAGGCTAGGCGATAGTACACCAGCGCAACATCTGATGCGGAGAAAAGGTGCTCGATAAGGTCTTTGAGCAGCTTTGCAGCTTCAAAGACTTTTGACTGGTCTTCTAATGTTCTTACCAATAGCAGAGTTGCATCAACGCCCAAAGGAGAAATTCTGTGGGCTTCTTGTGCATAGCGTTCTGCTTTTTCTGGCTGCTCAAGCAGGTTGTAGGCGCGAGCCATTCTTGCTAAAGACATATAGTACGTGTCTGGAATAAGCACCAGTTTTCTTGGTTCATTGGGGAATGCTAGGTTATAAGCTACGCGCTCTGAGAGGGAATCAAAATACCTGTAGATAGAATCTGAATCGTCCAGGTATAGGCCCATATCAAGGGTTGGTGAAACCTGAGACTCAAGCTCTGCAAGTGTCTTTTCTAGAGCGTCTGGGTCTGGCTCTCCGTCCATGATGTTATTTATGGATTGAAGCGTTTTCTGCAAAGGCGAACCAAAGAGGAATTTCTCGGCCATAGATCTTCTATCCGAGAAATCAATGGTGCCTTCGACCAGGCCATGGATAACTCTGTCAAAGCCTTCAATGGCGAAAATATCAGAAGTTGAAGCTTTTGCTTCCTCAAATTTTCCAACTGCATCTGCGGTAGAAGCATCTTTTGGAATGTTGTTGAGAGTGGTATTCCAAAGCCTAATACGGCGGGATGCCTCAGAGTATCCAAGATCGCTTACCTTTTGAGCTCCACAAACTGCGGCAACTGCTGGCGAACAAGGACGATCAGACAAATCTGGCATCTCAAAGAAGCTACGAGGAGAAACCCACTCGTCCGTTTGCTTCATAAAGGGCTCAACTTCACTAAACCAACCTTCAGAGTCAAAAGAAACTCTGAGCGCAGGGTCTTGTGGGAAGCTATTGCCGTCAATTTGAGTATTTGCTGCAGTAGGTAAGAGGCGAGCAAGAGCTGCCTCGTTCAAGTCCATAGATAGGACAATACGCTCTTCTCCGCGCAGGCTGCCGTTGATGCAGACGCGAGAGATTTTGCAGCTCTGAAGAGCCATGCGAGCCACGCAAAGAGAAGCACGCAGTGCGTAAGCGCGAGCTGCTGCAATTTGTTCTGACTTTTCTGCAGATAAGAAGCTAAAGCAGCGAGGGCGAGCTACAAAGAACTCAAATACCAAAATATCAAGTTGTGGATTGTAGGAGAAGTTATACACCATCCTAAAAGGGAACGGCGTGTTCTCAACATAGTTTGCAAACCAGAGACGCTTCATCCAGTCAGAGCTGCCGTCAGCGTTACCACTAAAAGGAGCAACTTGTTCAGAGAGGGAAGCAGACTTGGGCATGAGGCTTGCTACCTGCGAGAGGCTAGTACGAACAAGCTGAAGATCTGTCTCAGAAGCATGTGTATTCTTTAGGGCCTCAACATCTTGTGAAATGTTGAGAATTGCTTCAGTTGCAATAAATGCGTCGTACTCTTCTGGTCCACACTCAAGGGTGTTGGCGTTGAACCACCAACGACCCGTTCTATCCAGCTTATGAACATCACCTTTGGGCAGATTGGTATTCTCGAGATTTTTAGAGCGCGTAAGCATCTCTTGAAGACCTGTCTCTGTAATCTGATTGTTTGCAACAAGGTCTTTAAGAGAGGCAATGACATTATTTGAGCGCAGCAAAATGTTCTCTAGGGTAGAGCCCTGAGATTGCTTTGAAGCTTTATTTAGCGAGAAAAGATCTGAGACGCCCAAGGTATCTCCTTTATCTGATGTAACTTGTTTATTTAGGTGCTAGTTTAGCGCATATAGGTAATTAATTTATTACCCGTCACACTTTGAAACTATACTGCAATTTATAAATAGTATAGAACAAGTGTTTCAGTTTTGGGAAGTGGGGTATACTACATTCACAAGAAAAGGAGAATCTCATGGACGCATCTCATGCTGAAGATCAACATAAAGAATATATAGGTGCTGAACTGCGCCGATTTGGTCGTGAAGCAGGAGAAGAGAAGCTCCAGGTAGTATCTCCTTTTGAGCCTGCAGGTGATCAGCCGCAGGCAATAGAAAAGCTTGCCCAAGGAATTGAAGACGGGCTTAGGTATCAGACGCTCTTAGGTGTTACGGGCTCGGGCAAGACATTCTCTATGGCTAAGACTATCGAGAAGCTCAACCGCCCCACGCTTATTATGGAGCCCAATAAAACACTGGCTGCCCAGGTTGCCTCAGAGATGAAGGAGCTCTTTCCTAACAACGCTGTTGTGTATTTTGTCTCGTACTATGACTACTACCAGCCAGAAGCATATGTTCCACAATCAGATACGTACATAGAAAAAGACGCTTCCATTAATGAAGAGGTAGAGAAGCTCCGTCACCAGGCAACTTCATCGCTTTTGTCTAGGCGTGATGTCATTGTTGTGGCATCTGTATCGTGTATTTACGGTATTGGCAGCCCTCAAGATTATGCAGGCCTTGCTCCTAATGTAGACAAATCCGTTCCTCTTGAGCGTGATGATTTTATTAAAGATCTTATTGATGTTCAGTACGATAGAAATGATTATGACCTGCAGCGTGGCATGTTTAGGGTGCGTGGAGACGTTGTTGATGTGTTTCCTCCGTATGCAGAAAACCCGCTGCGTATTGAGTTCTTTGGGGATGAAGTAGAAAGCATCTCAGAGGTTAGCAACGTTACGGGAGAAGTGCTTAGAGAATTTGATGCTATTCCCATTTGGCCAGCATCTCACTATGTTACTGAGCGTCCAAAGATTACTCACGCACTTACAACCATTTCTGAAGAGATGGAAGCTCGTGTTAAAGAGCTTAAAGAAAACGATAAGTTACTTGAAGCTCAGCGTCTTGCTCAGAGAACAAACTATGACTTAGAGATGCTTGAGACTATGGGTTATTGCAATGGTATTGAGAACTATTCGCGCCATTTGGATGGTCGTGCTCCAGGCGAGCCTCCCTATACGCTCATTGATTATTTCCCTAAAGACATGATTTGCATTATCGATGAGTCACACGTTACGGTTCCTCAGATTAGAGGTATGTATGAGGGTGATAGGTCTCGTAAGGTTACGCTGGTAGACCACGGATTTAGACTTCCTTCTGCACTTGATAACAGACCGCTCAGATTTGACGAATTTGAAGGACGCATTCCACAGTTTATTTACGTCTCTGCAACTCCTGGAGACTATGAAGAGACGGTCGCTCAGCAACAGGTTGAGCAGATTATTCGTCCAACGGGCCTCCTCGATCCAAAGATTGATGTCAGACCAGTAAGAGGTCAAATTGATGACCTTATCTCAGAGGTCAAAGAGAGAGTAGCAAAAAAAGAGCGCGTTCTTGTTACTACGCTTACTAAAAGAATGGCAGAAGATCTTACAGATCACCTGCTAGATGAGGGCATTAAAGTCAACTATATGCACTCGGATACCGCTACGCTTGACCGCGTAGAGATCATTAGAGATTTGCGCCAGGGAAAGATTGACGTACTGGTTGGCATTAACCTTTTGCGAGAAGGACTTGATATTCCAGAGGTTTCTCTCGTGGCAATTCTTGATGCAGATAAAGAGGGCTTCTTAAGAAACAGAAGGTCTCTTATTCAGACTATGGGTAGAGCGGCAAGAAACGCTTCTGGCCAGGTCATTATGTATGCCGATAAAATCACTGATTCTATGCGCATTGCTATAGATGAGACAAAAAGGCGCCGAGAAATTCAGGAAGCGTTTAACAAAGAGCACGGTATTGTACCTAAGACCGTTAAGAAATCCATTACGGATATTGCAGGCTTTATTGCTGAAGCTTCAGAAAACGTTGATAAGCGTAAGCGCAAAAACGGAGAGTTCTATACCGCTTCTGATGATGAAGATTCGCTTGAAGAGCAGCAAGAATCAATTTTTGAGATGCCTGCAGAATTGCTTGCTGAAGAGCTTCAAAATCTTCCGCGCTCAGAAGTTGAGGCTATGCTTTCTGGTATGGAAGCAGAGATGGCAGAAGCTTCTGCGTCAATGGATTATGAGCATGCAGCAGAGCTCAGAGATCAGATTGTAGCCATTAGAAGCCAGCTTGAAGGCACTACATCAGATGATGTTATCAAGAGGCTTAAAACAGGAGCTAGAAAAGGCAGTGCTCACGCAACTCGCAGACGTTATAGAGGCAAGCACTAAGCGTTGTTGTAGTGCTCTACTACAAGCTCAGCCATTCTAATGCCATCTGCAGCAGCACTCATAATGCCGCCCGCATAGCCAGCGCCTTCACCTACAGGCCATATTCCTGGTGTGTTAATGCTCCGTCCTGTTTCATCACGGGTAATTCTTACAGGAGAGCTTGATCTTGTTTCAACTCCCGTAAGCACAGCATCGGGATGAGCAAAACCATGAAGCTTTTTGTCCATAACTGGAAGGGCTTCTCGCAAGGTTTGTAGGATGTAGGGAGGCAGACAGTCTTCAAGTGAGGTCCAGATAACGCCACGTGGATACGTCGGTTTTACCGAACGCGGTCCAGTAGAAGCTTTCTTGTGTAGGAAGTCACCAACCAGCTGAGCAGGAGCAACATAAGAGCCGCCGCCTGCTTTAAAGGCCGCCTGCTCGCAAGAGCGTTGCAGCTCAATGCCAGCAAGTACGTCGTCCCCTGGTAGATCTTCTGGATAGACGTTAGCTAACAGGCCGGAGTTGGCATTTTTGCCCGCACGGTCAGACAGGCTCATGCCGTTTGTGACTACGCCGCCCTTCTCGCTAGCTGCAGAAACAACATAGCCACCGGGACACATACAGAACGAGAAGGCACTTCTACCAGAGGGAAGGTGAACAGAAAGCTTGTAGGGTGCCGCTCCTAGTACAGGATTGGTTGCTTCAGGGCCATAGAGTGATTTATTGATTTGAGACTGAAGATGCTCAATTCGTACACCCATAGCAAAGGTTTTTCTCTCCATAGAAATACCTTTGTCTTTGAGCATGACATACGTGTCTCTACTTGAGTGACCAGTCGCAAGAATCATTGTGCGAGTCTTTATGGTTTCAGTTTGAGTTGAGCCGTCTGGATTGGTCTTCTCAACCTGAATTGCAGAAAGAGAGCCATCTGAGGCTCGCTCTAGGGAGGCGAGTTTTGTCCTAAATGCAACGGTTCCACCCGCCTCTTCAATCATTGTGACAATGTTGGTCACAACGGTGGGAAGAACATCGCTTCCTACATGGGGTTTTGCATCCCATAAAATGTTTTTCTGTGCACCTGCTTTTACAAAAGTCTCAAGAATAAAGCGGTGAGAAGCACTTTTGGTACCCGTGTTGAGCTTGCCGTCAGAGAATGTACCAGCACCACCAAGACCAAATTGGATGTTGCTCTCAAGATCCAGCTGACCTGTTTGGTTGTGATGCTCTACCGCCGCAGTTCTTCGTGCTGCATCATCTCCGCGCTCAATAAGCAGGGGATTAAGACCAGTCTTGGCAAGCGTCAGCGCACAGAACAAGCCTGCACATCCTGCTCCTACAACAACGGGACGATTCTCTGAGGGAGCAGGTTGCTTCGCTTTGGGAAGCGTAAAAGCATTTGCCTTAGCAAACTTGATATGCTTTGCCGCAGGTTTGCCTTGAATCTTGTTAAGGAGTTTTTGTTCCGCTGCAGGCCCACCTTTAAGGTTTACATGGTAGGTGAGGATAAGAACAATATCGTTTCTTTTACGTGCATCAATTGAGCGTTTATGCAGCTCATATGAGGTAACCTCATCCGCAGAGACTCGGAGAGCGTGAAGCAGCGCATCAAACCCCGCCTTTGATTCTTTAGCAGGATGCTTACGAAGAGGAGCAACATGAACCTTAATGTTTGATACTTCTAGCATGCTAGTTGTCCTCTTTCAGAGATTCGCAATTCTGACCAGCGCTTTTTGCGGCAGCCAGACCAGCAACCATACCGCTCTTCCACGCCCACGAGAGGTTAAATCCTCCACATTGAGCATCAATGTCAAGAGCTTCTCCAGCGATAAACAGACCTGGAATGCTGCGCGCCTCAAGTGTGTCTGTACTCACTTGTTCAACGGAAATACCACCAACGCAGACCTGTGGGACAACTTTGGAAGACGTACCCGTAACGGTAAAGACCATTCTGTGAGCTTTGGCAACCGTGGCTTCAACTGAATTGCTGACGCTCAGGTAGGCGGCAATTTGTGGGTCGAGAAGACCGTCGGTGGTATGAGCTTCTATAGCCGCCGCAACTTCTTCATCTGTAAGCTGAGGGAGAAGGTCAATCTCAAGAATATCTCCAGGTAGAGCAGCACGGGACAGGTTGAAAATCATGATGCCCGAGAGTCCAAATGGTCTAAAGAGCAGCTCGCCCGGTTCATGTTTAAGGACATTGCCATCTCTCAAAAGAGCTGCATGCGCACGGATACGTTTACCATCCAGGCTTGCAGGCGGATCAGGGGTGCAGGTGAGCGCGCAGAGCCCAGGTCTCAGTGAAGTGGTCTGCAAGTCAAGGCTCTCTGCAAGATTTGTGGTTGCGAGTCCGCCAGTAGCTAGAACTACCGATGATGCGTGGACTTCATGGGTTTTCTCGCCACCAAAGCAGTCCTGGAAGCAAATGGTAAAGCCGTTGTGGTAAGGCTTTACCGATGTGACTTCTCGTCCCAGGGCAAATTGAACACCGGCTTTTTGGGCACGTCTGAGCAAAAGTGACTGGATGGAGCTTGCTTGCCTGGTAAGCGGGTACATTCTGCCCTCGTCTTCAGTTGCCCACGCAAGACCGCTGGACCTAAAGAAAGAGAGAATGTCTGCAAGGAAGGTGTCCTTATCCCTGCAAACAGCCTGTACAAACTCTGGATGAGAGAAATTCTCAAAGCTCAAATCAGCATTGGTAAAGTTACAACGACCGCCGCCTGTTGCCAGGATGGTTCTGCCGCTCTCCAGTGCTTTTTCAAAGACAACAACGCGCTTATTGGCACCAAGAGCCTCAGCAGCAGTGATGGCAGCGCAGAGTCCTGCCGCGCCGCCACCTAGAATTGCTACATCAATGTTGTCTGGCACCATGAACGCCTGAGCTTGCTTAATACGCTGAGCCTGTGCTGCTTGTCGTTCTTTAATGCGCGTTGTTTGAGCCATAGTAAGAATTACCTTTTGTGTTGTGCAAGCTCCAGTTTTTACGGCTTACAGGTCAAGAACGCTCTGTGTTGCGTCAGGGACAAGACCTTCAGGAAGCTCGCTGCTAAAGGTTCCCTTATCGGCAATCTGAGTAAAGGTTGCATCCATAGGAAGCTGTCCCAAAGGCTTGAGGTTAAATGCTGCTGCGGTCTCAGCAAGCTTTGATGGACCGTAAGGTTCAATGCGCTCATCACAGTGAGGACAGGTGATATATGCCATGTTCTCAATCAAACCAAGCACAGGTACGTGCATCATTTCTGCCATGCGAACTGCCTTGCCCACAACCATCTGAACAAGATCTTGTGGAGAAGAAACAATCACAACGCCCTCAACAGGAAGGGACTGGAATACGGTTAGTGCAACATCGCCCGTTCCTGGAGGCATGTCGATGAGCAGGTAATCAAGGTCACCCCAGTTGCACTGGCTGTAGAACTGCTGGATAGCACCAGCAACAACAGGGCCTCTCCAGAGAACAGGATCGGTCTCGTTCTGAAGCACCAGGTTAGCGCTCATAATCTTGATACCGTTTGCATCCTCGATAGGAATAAGCTGCTCTTCAACGCCGTAAGAACGCTCATCAGAGATGCCAAACATACGAGGAATTGAAGGTCCGGTAATATCGCCGTCAAGAATACCAACGCGCTTACCTGCGCGAGCGAGGTTAGTAGCAAGAATGCCGGTGACAAAAGACTTACCAACACCGCCTTTGCCAGAAACAACGCCAATAACGTGCTTAACGCTTGAGTGTTGATTGAGTTCAAAGCCTGCAGGTGGCTGTGGCTCTTTCTTTTTGCCGTGAAGTGCGGCGTCAATTTCTTTACGAAGCGCCTCACGATCAATATCTACGTCTGCCATGTCTCTCCTTATGTAGCAGTTGTATGCAGTAACTACTTAATTCTACCCATAGAAGTTTATGGCAAACGAGATAGCTATAATCTTTTCGGCGCACTTTAGCTGAACGTAGGAGGTTCACATGATTTTCTCGTCAATTAAAAACTTATCTGAGAATGACTTTGGTCAGAAATATATGGCTTGTGCTGCGGAGTTTCTAGCAGCACACAATCTTGACGAGCTGCCTTTGGGCAAAACAGAAATTGATGGAGATAACGTTTTTGTGAACATCATGGAGTTTGAGCCCGCTCTTCCTGGCGAGAAGGACTATGAGGCTCATAAGATTTACGCAGATATTCATGTGGTTATTTCTGGCACCGAAAGCATCGCTGTTGCCCCTCTTGAGCAGTGTGTTCTTAAGGGTGAGTTTAATGCTGACGCTGATTTTGGCGCTTACACCAATCCTGGAGAAGAGACATGGGTTACCTTGCACGCTGGTGATTTTCTAGTGACACCTCCATCTGATGCTCACAAACCAGGCTGTACGCTGGAGAAATCTGGCTCAAAGCTCAAAAAAGCTGTGATGAAGGTTCGCATTAAATAGGGAAGCGCGCTTGCCGTGTTTTGGCGGCACTATCTTGGGTATACTAGAACATCAGTACGCACAAATCACATTGGTGTACTGATGTTGTTTTCTATTGTTTGACAGTTGGCGCGTAAAAGAAAAGCGTACGTCAAACTGGTTATGTGAGGAACTATGGCTTCAAGCAAAATTGCTATCCGTGGTGCACGAGAGCACAACCTGCAAGATATTGACATTGATATCCCTCGTGATCAGCTGGTAGTTATTACGGGACTTTCTGGTTCGGGCAAGTCAAGTCTTGCCTTCGACACCATTTACGCAGAGGGACAGCGTCGCTACGTTGAGTCCTTGTCCAGCTATGCCCGTCAGTTCTTGGGACAGATGGATAAGCCAGACCTTGACTCTATTGATGGCCTTTCTCCTGCGGTGTCCATTGACCAGAAGACCACTTCCAGAAATCCTCGCTCTACCGTCGGTACTGTAACAGAAATTTACGATTACCTGCGCCTTTTGTATGCTCGCATGGGTACTCCTCACTGCCCTGAGTGCGGTCGCGTTATTGAGCGCCAGACAACAGATCAGGTTGCCGATAAAATCCTCGAGGCTGGTCAGGGACGCAGAGCTTATGTTTTAGCTCCTGTTGTTTTGGGTCGTAAGGGCGAGTACGTTAAGCTCTTTGAAGACTTGCGCAAAGAAGGATTTTCTCGCGTTCGTGTTGACGGCGTTGTGCGTGAGCTTGATGAAGAAATCACGCTGGGTAAAACGCTCAAGCACGATATTGAGGTGGTTGTAGACCGTATTGTCATCCGTCCTGATTCTTTGGGCCGCATTGTTGAAGGCGTTGAGCAGGCAACCAAGCTTGCCCAGGGTAAAGTAGGTATATTGCTCTTGGCAGATAAGTCCAATCCAGAGACTATGCCAGAAGAGCTCCTGCAGTACTCATTGGCGCTTGCTTGTCCTATTCACGGTCACTCCATGGATGACCTGCAGCCTCGTGATTTCTCGTTCAATGCCCCTTACGGTGCCTGTCCTGACTGCGACGGCCTAGGAACTCGTAAAATTATTGATGCTGCGGCACTGATTGCTGATCCAAAGCTGTCCGTATCAGAGGGTGTTTTTGGAAGCCTCTTTGGCCACTCCAATTACTATCCTCAGATTCTGTCTGCAGTCTGCAAACATTTTGACGTGTCTGATACAACACCTTGGAACAAGCTGCCTAAGAAGGTGCAAGACGCCCTTCTCGGTGGCCTTGGTTCAACTAAGATTCGCGTTGACTACAAAACGCGAGACGGCCGCAATACACACTGGTTTACCACGTTCTCTGGTGTCAGAAAGATTCTTTTTGACAAGTATCAAGAGACCACGTCAGAAAATATGAAGACGCATCTTGAGAAGTACATTCGCGAGATGCCCTGTACAACCTGTCACGGAGCTCGCTTAAAGCCAGAAATTCTCTCCGTTACGGTTGGCGAGAAAAACATCTGGGAGGTCTGTGAACTTTCCTGCAAAGAGTCGCTCCAATTCTTCAAGCAGCTGACTATTACTGATCGTCAGAAGGCTATTGCAGGCCCTATTGTTAAAGAGATTGTGGCAAGGCTACAGTTCTTGGTAAACGTTGGCTTGGACTATCTCACGCTTTCTCGTGCAGCAGCATCGCTTTCTGGTGGAGAAGCCCAGCGTATTCGCTTGGCAACTCAGATTGGTGCCGGCCTCATGGGCGTTCTCTACATTCTGGACGAGCCTTCTATTGGCCTGCATCAAAGAGATAACAACCGTCTTATTGAGACGCTTAAGCAGCTTAGAGACCGCGGTAATACCGTACTTGTTGTCGAGCACGATGAAGATACCATTCGTGCAGCTGACTACGTTATTGACATGGGTCCCGGCGCCGGTGAGCTTGGTGGTCACGTTGTTGCTGCTGGCACTCCAGAAGAGATTGTTGAAAACCCTGATTCCATCACAGGTGCGTATCTCACGGGAAAGAAGCAGATTAGGCTGCCAGAGGCTCGTCGTAAGCCTGGTCGCGGAAAAATCAAGATTACAGGAGCTAGCGCTAACAACCTTAAGAACGTTTCCGCCGCTATTGAGCTGGGCACATTGACAGTAGTCACAGGTGTTTCTGGCTCTGGTAAGTCTTCTTTGGTTACTGATACCCTTGCTCCCGCGCTTACCAATGCTGTCCAGCATTCAAAGCGTGTGGTGGGAGAGTATAAAAAGCTTGAAGGCGTCGATCTTATCGATAAGGTCATTGATATTGACCAGAGTCCTATTGGAAGAACACCTCGTTCTAATCCAGCAACCTATATTGGTCTTTGGGATGACCTGCGTGCACTGTATGCTTCAGTTCCAGAATCCCGCGCACGTGGCTACTCAGCTGGTCGCTTTTCCTTTAACGTCCAAGGAGGCCGCTGCGAGGCTTGTAAGGGCGACGGCCAAATCAAGATTGAGATGAACTTCTTGCCTGACGTCTATGTTCCTTGCGAGGTCTGCCATGGCAAGCGCTATAACCGTGAGACGCTCGAGATTCTCTATCACGGCAAGTCCGTCTCCGACGTGCTTGATATGACGGTACATGAGGCACTAGCGTTTTTTGCAAACATTCCTCGTATTAAGAACAAGCTGCAGACTCTCCACGATGTAGGTCTTGGCTACATTCACCTTGGTCAGCCAGCAACTACGCTCTCTGGTGGCGAGGCGCAGCGCGTTAAGCTTGCAAAAGAGCTTCACCGTCAGCAGACTGGTAAAACTCTTTATATTCTGGATGAGCCAACAACTGGTCTTCATTTTGAGGATGTCAGACAACTTATTGTTGTTCTTGAGCGTCTTGTTGATGCGGGTAACACCGTTCTTGTCATTGAGCACAACCTGGATGTCATTAAGATGGCTGACCGTATTATTGACATGGGTCCAGAAGGCGGCGATGGTGGAGGAACGGTAGTTGTTTCTGGTACGCCAGAAAAGGTTGCCGCAACACCAGAAAGCCACACAGGTAAGTTCCTCAAAGAGATTCTTGACCGTGATAATGCACGTCTAGCTGCAGAGAAAAAAGCTCAGAAGAAGCGCGCATAATATGGCGAGAAAAACAGCAAAGGTTCAAAAGACAAATGCCATGAGGGAGCTTGATGCTGCCGGCATTGCTTACGAGCTCCAATCTTACGAGGTGGACGAAGACGTTCCTTCTGGTGAGTTGGGAACTCATATTGCAGAGATGCTTGGAGAAGATCCAGACGCTGCGTTCAAAACGCTTGTCTGCGTGTCTTCAAGCGGAGAGCATGTGGTGTGTTGTATTCCTGTAGATCAAGAGCTTGATCTTAAGAAAGCAGCAGCCGCGTCTGGCCAAAAGAACCTTTCCATGCTGCCTGTTAAAGAGCTTGAGGGTTTAACGGGTTATGTTCGTGGTGGCTGCACTCCCGTTGGTATGAAAAAGCAGTTTCCCACTATAATTGATGAGACCGCTCAGCTTTTTGAGCTCATCCATATCTCTGGTGGAAAACGCGGGCTCAGTTTAACGCTTTCTCCAGAAGATTTAGCTTCATTTGTATCGGCTACGTTTGCAGATATTGTTCGCGAGGTGCACTAGTGGCATATCAGCCCAAACATATGCGACTTTCAGCAGAGTCTTCTGATGGAACCTTATCTGAAGAAACTCTGAGCAAAGCTCTTGATCAGACCTTTGATGAGCCTCCTGTAGTGGATAACATTGTTGTTCCAGAGACGTTTCATCAACCAATTGAGGATGAAGTCTTTGAGCAGATTGTAAGTCAGAAACTCGAAGAAGTTGCTGCTGAAGAGGATAACTCTGAAGCAGATAACAGCCCTGTGTCAGACGGTAACTTCGGCGCAGGTAATTCTTATAGTGAAGAGACTTCTTCTGATGAAGAGGATGCGTCCAAGCAAAAAGACTTAAGCCGTTCTACCTCTATGATGAGCGTGCTTGTTCTGATTAGCCGTATTACGGGCTTTTTAAGAACCTGGGCTCAAGCATTTGCTATGGGTGCTACCGTTCTTGCAAGCTGCTATTCCATTGCAAACACCCTTCCTGACCAGCTCTATGAGCTTGTTGGTGCGGGAATGCTCACCACGGCTTTTTTGCCGGTATATCTTTCTATTAAGAAGAAGGTTGGACAGGATGAGGCAAACGCCTACACCTCCAACCTGCTTTCCATTGTTGTTGTCGCAACTGGACTTGTTGCGGTTCTAGGCTTCTTCTTTGCCGCAGAAGTGGTGTATACACAGTCCTTCTCGGCAGGTGCTGATTTTGACCCAACGCTGGCAGTGTACTTCTTTAGGTTCTTTGTCATCGAGGTTATGCTGTATTGCTTCTCTACCATTTTCTCTGGTGTTTTGAATGCAGAGCGAGACTACCTCTGGCCAGCAGCGGCTCCTATTTTTAATAACTTTGTGACTACAGCCTCGTTCTTTGCGTATGCCTTCTTGGTTAACACTAATCCTGAGCTGGGTCTACTTATTCTTGCATTGGGAAATCCTCTGGGCGTTCTGATTCAGGTTCTGATTCAGGTACCGTCACTTAAGCGCAAGGGGATTAAGCTCTCGTGGAGAATTAACCTCAAAGACCCCGCGCTTAAAGAGACGCTTAAGATTGGTGCGCCTGCTCTGATTGTTGTGGTTGCCACGTTTGTAACTATGTCAGTGCAGACAAGCTCTCAGCTTAGCGTTTCTGCATCGGGCGCTTCTATTGCGGCGTACGCTCGTCTTTGGTACACGCTGCCATATTCCATTTTGACGGTGCCTATTACTACAGCCCTCTTTACCGAGCTGTCCGATAGCTGGGCAAAAGAGAATATGGATCAGTTTAAGAAGGACTTCAAGCACGGTATCAACCAGATTCTTTTCTTTACCGTGCCGTTCATGATGTATCTGATGATCTTCTCGATGCCTCTTGTTTCTATTATTGGAGCAAGCAAGTTTACAGAAGACCAGCTGCTGTTAACCCAGCAATTCTTGATTGGTCAGTCGCTTGCTTTGCCTTTGTATGGCATTGGTATGTACCTGCAAAAAGTCTGTTCTGCTATGCGTCGTATGACGCTCTATGCTGTTTCAGCAACGCTTGGCTCTGTCGTGCAGGTTTTGGTGCTGCTGGTGGGTACTTCTCACTTTGGCATGATGTTTGTAGCAACTACCTCGGCCATCTTCTACGTGGTCATTGACACCATTATGTTGATTAGTCTGCGTAAGCACCTTGGTCAGATCGGGCTCAAATCAATGGTGTTTGCGTTTGTTCGCTCAATTCTTTTTGGCCTGGCAGGATCAGCGGCGGCACTTCTTATTATGGTGGGCCTGCGCGCCGTTATTGGCGTACCAGACGGCCGAGCGCTCTATGGCGTGCTGTACTGCATCTTTGCAGGTATTCCAGCTGTTTTGGTTACCTATGGCTTGGCAATCCTCTTCAAATCACCAGAGTCTGCCATGCTGCGTTCACTGGTATCTCGCGTAAGGTCATAGCATGGCTAAAAGCGGTGCCAGAGGCGGCAAAGATAACTTTCAGAACAATCTTGACCCCAACTACGTGCTTTCGGGCGCGCCAGGACTTGCACCGTCATTTTCTTCCGAACCTTCAGATGACCTGGTATCCATCAGAGAACAGGTTGATCAGGTTCCCACTGATCCAGGCTGTTACCTCTGGAAAGATGGTTCTGGCAAGGTCATCTATGTAGGCAAAGCTAAAAACTTACGTGCTCGCATGAGGCAGTACGTCACACTACAAGATGACCGTGCTAAGATTCCTTTAATGATGCAGGTCGTGCGCAGTTTTGACTACATCGTGGTAGAAAACGAGCACGAGGCATTGGTGCTGGAGCGCAATCTTATTGCACAGTATCGCCCGTACTTCAACGTAGACTTTAAAGACGATAAGAGCTATCCCTACATTGCTATTACAGAGTCGGATACCTTCCCAGCAATAAAATACACGCGCGAGAAACACAAGAAGGGTACGCGCTATTTTGGTCCCTACACTGATTCTTACGCTGCTCGCCAGACCATTGAGACGCTCAGAAAAGTAGTGCCTATCTGCTCCGCTACGTGCGTGGAGTGGAAACGCGCCAAGCGTTTGCTTGAAAAAGACCCTGATGGGGCGGCTGTTGCTAACTTGCTGCTGGCAAAGAAGGGACGTCCCTGCTTTGATTACCACGTAGGCAAGGGACCTGGCGTGTGCGTTGGTGCCATTGATACCGTTTCCTATGCAAAGAACGTCAGACAGGTAGAGAACTTCCTCCGCGGAAATCGCTCTGAGATTGTCTCTGAGCTCAAAGACCAGATGCAAGAAGCCGCCGCTGACCTGGATTTTGAGAAGGCAGCTCGGCTCAAGTCCCGTCTGACTTCACTCTCTGATCTCGATGACCGCCAGCAAGTCACGTTTCCTACCTCAGTCAACATTGACCTCATTGGCATTTATCGAGAAGAAACCATCTCCGCCGCCTGCGTTTTTGTTGTGCGAGAAGGTCGTACCATCCGCTCGGTTGAGTTTATCCTGGACAAAGGCTTGGACGTTTCCGAGGAGGAGCTGGTTTCGGGCTTCTTGAAGCGCTACTACGACGAAACCGCTGACATTCCCGCAGAGGTTAACCTGCCCATCGATCTTCTCGATGCAGAGGTTTTGTCCGAATGGCTGACGCAAAAACGAGGCCACAACTGTGTGCTTCACCACCCACAGCGTGGCGAGAAGTTCCGTCTTCTCCAGATGGCTTCTGCTAACGCTCGTCATGCACTGATGCGCCACATGATTCGCACAGGCTATGCTGATGACCGCACTAACCAGGCACTTCTTCAGTTGGAAAGCGCACTTGCGCTTGACGCGCCGCCACTGCGCATTGAGTGCTTTGATATCTCTACGCTTCACGGCAATTTTACCGTTGCCTCGATGGTGGTCTTTACTAATGGAAAGGCTGATAAAAGCCAGTATCGCCGCTTTAAGATTCGCGCTGAGCTTGATGAAGCAAACGACTTTGTCTCAATGACGGAGGTCCTGGGAAGAAGGTATAGTCCAGAGCGTATGGCAGATGAGCGCTTTGGCTCACGACCTGATTTGCTGGTGGTTGATGGTGGTAAACCTCAGCTGACCGCTGCCATCAATCAACTCAATGAGCTAGGCCTAGACATTCCTGTCTGCGGTCTTGCTAAGTCTGATGAGGAAGTCTTTGTACCTTGGGACGACACGCCAATTGTGTTACCTACGGGGTCAGCTTCTCTGTATCTCATCAAGCAAGTCCGTGATGAGTCTCACCGTTTTGCAATTACCTTCCATCGTGAGCTTAGAGATAAGGCAATGACTGTCTCTATTCTGGACGAAATCCCTGGTGTAGGACCTAAACGCAAAAAAGACATTATGCGCCATTTTGGCTCTTTTAAACGACTTAAGGCTGCAAGTGTTGAGGATATCTCTCAGGTAAAAGGTGTTTCTGTGAACTTGGCAGAAACTATTTATGAAGAACTCAAAGCTTGGGAAGAATCCTCTATGGCTGTACATGAGAAGTTAGATGCAAGGGGAGGAACTCATGAGTAAAACAGCAGACGAGAAGATCTTGTCGCTTGTGAAACCTGAGTATATGAAGCGTATTCCGTTTTTTGTACGTGGTCATGCAACGGGTAAGTCTTGTGAGTATATTGCTCGGGAGTATCCAGAGCTTTACGCTGCATTTGAGGATGAACCTAGTGCTCAACAGGTTGAAGAGATGGCAAAGATTATCAATGAGCTCTTTGAGCAAAAGATGAAGAAACATAATCTCTAAAGCCAAATCAGGCAATGGAGTTATTTGCTTTAAGAATGGTAGCTATGACGTATTAAGATGCCATTCTTATTTTTTTTTCATTCAACGCTGAAATATGACCATTAACCGGCGGATGAACTGTTCAAACATACTCTCTCGGAATATCATTAGAACTACCTAGTCATTACTCTTACGTCGGTTGCTACATGCAGTTCTAATGAGGTGACAGCAGATGAAGCGTAGAAAAAGGTTTATAAAAGGTCTGTCATTATTTGTAATTCTTGTTATTTGTGGTTTGCTGATAAATAACTGGTTTTTTAAGTTGAATACTATGAGGCTACCAGAGTTAAAAAAGCAGGCAGCTCAGTATGTTGTGCAACAATATGAGAATAAGAAAAATGGTCTTAAGTCTGATTTTGGGTCCGCAGAAAATATTGATTTAGAGACCGCTACTATCTCTGGGCCATTTTTAGGAGTCAGTCAAGCTAACCAACTTATATTGAATATAAAATTATATTGGGTAATAAGCTCTCAAGAAAAGGTTGTTGGAACAGTTGAGCAAGATTTAGGACTATTTGCCATTGGGTCTAATTTTGGAACTCCAAAAATGTGGATTCAAACAAGGAACGCTGGGCTGCTACAAGAAATGCATAATAGAAATTATAGATGTCTAGTTTGGAGTATTTTTGGCTTCGGGTTAAGTGGATGGCCGCCACCGTACCTAGCTGATGGTTATTTAGGAAGATATAGTCCAGCAGATGGAAATTTTGATATCGAAAAAAATGATAAGCAAGTATCAGAGATAATTGAATCTCATTTAGGGGAAGAACACTTGGACTTTATGGCAAATCCTGAGCGTGTTATAGATTTAGTTAAGTAATCTTGTGGTGTTTTCGCTGTTTTAAGACAAGAGTCAGTTCATTTTGGGCTGACTCTTGTTTAATCTCCACAACATATCCGTAATTTCTAAAGGCAAACGGTAGTAAAACATCGGTAAACGGTAGTTGACAATAATTACTACTTATGTAGTTAGTTAAATATTTTATATATTAAGTAAGGTAAAATAATAGTAAAGCCCGCTAACTGCGGGCCTTCTTAGCTGCTATTAAGATTTATATGCAGTAAATAATACAACAAAACACGTTTTCATATTTTGAGCAGCCAATGAGCGAGAAATTAATACCGTTGGGCGAACTGTCTTTAGAACAAATATCTTTTCTTCCTATAGTTATGTAGATGTAAGCCACACAAGTGGCATTGGTGCCACGTTGTGGCAAGGAGAGTTTTAGAAAGAGGCAGAAATGAGCGAGTTTATTAACCGTCCACTTTCGCGTCGCGGCTTCCTTGGCGGAGCAACTGTAGCAGCTGGTCTTGGTCTCACCGCTTGCGGTGGCGGACAGCAGAAGGCAGCTGAAGCTCCATCTGGAAAGGAAGGCGGCGGCACAATTACTGCTGGTACCGCTTATTCAACCCAGAACTATGATCCATCTACTACTTCATCAGCACTTGCTCTTGGTGTTAACTGGCAGGTAGTTGAGGGCCTCTACGGTCTTAACTTCCATGACTACTCTACATTCAATGAGCTTGCTACTGCTGATCCAAAGAAGGTAGACGATTACACCTTTGAGATTACCCTCCGTGACGGCGCAAAGTTCTCTGATGGTAACGAGGTAAAGGCAGATGACGTTGTTGAGTCCTTCAACCGTTCCGCTGCTAAGGGTAGCGTCTACGTCCCAATGCTCGCTCCAATTGCTTCCGTAGAGAAGAAGGATGACAAGACTGTCACCGTTAAGACCACTATTGCTAACTTCTCCCTCCTCAAGGAGCGTCTGTCCATCGTTCGCGTTGTTCCAGCAAGCAGCTCTCAGGACGAGATGAAGAAGCAGCCAGTTGGTTCTGGTCCATGGCAGTTTGAGTCCATCTCTGACAACACTCTTGACCTTGTTCCTAACAAAAACTACAACGGCGCAACTCCTGCTAAGGACGAGAAGCTCCACTATGACGTCCTTAAGGATCCAACCGCTCGTCTGACCGCTCAGCAGGATGGAACCACCCTTGCTATGGAAATGGTTCCTGCAGACGCTGTAGACCAGCTCAAGGGCGCAGGCTGCACCGTTGACGCTGTCCAGGGCTTTGGTGTCCGCTTTGCAATGTTCAACCTTGGCAAGGCTCCTTGGGACAACGTTAAGGTTCGCCAGGCATGCCTCTATGCACTTGATACAGACAAGATGCTTGCAAACGCATTCTCTGGCCAGGCTGAGGTTGCTACCAGCTACCTTCCTTCTTCCTTTGCTAACTATCACAAGGCATCCACTGTCTATGCACACGATGTTGATAAGGCTAAGAAGCTCATTTCTGAGTCTGGCATCACTCCTGGTGATGTTGTTCTCCGCACCACCGATAACGAGCAGGTTAAGTCCATGGCAACTCAGGTCAAGAACGACCTTGATGCACTTGGCTTTAACGTAAGCATCGTTTCCGATACTTCTCCAGCAACCTATGCTGCAATCGACGCAGCTGACGGCTCCTGGGACATCCTGCTTGCCCCTGGTGATCCTTCCTGCTTCGGTGCAGACGTCGACCTGCTGCTCAACTGGTGGTATGGCGATAACGTCTGGATGACCAAGCGTTGCCCATGGAAGGAGTCCGCTGAGTGGACTAAGCTCCACGAGCTCATGACCAAGGCTCTTGGCCAGTCTGGTGCCGATCAGCAGTCCACTTGGAACGAGTGCTTCGACATCATCGCTGAGAACGTACCTCTGTACCCAGTTCTCTTTGCTAAGACCTTCACCGCTTCCTGGAGCGAGAAGCCAAACAGCAACGGCGTTGCTCTCAAGGGCTTCAAGGGTATCGGAACCACCGGCCTGTCCTTCATTGATGTCAACACAGTTACTGCTAGCTAATTTGTTGCCATCACGCGCTTAGCATCTCATACATTGGGGCCCGAGCGTTTTACCTATAACGCTCGGGCTCTTGTGCGCTAAATTTAGTCCTGAGATGATTAAAGTCTCATCAAATTTTATTTGTACGGTTTGTTTTAAAGAGAGAGGGGGAGATAGTGAACAACCTATTACGTCTTATCGGACGCCGTCTTATTGCGCTGCCGATTATGGCTTTAGGCGTCACCTTTCTCGTATTCTTCCTAATGTCTTTCTCGCATGTTGATCCTGCATACAATGCCTTGGGAGAGTCTGCTTCTGCAGAAGCTATCCAGCAGTATCACATTGAGAATGGCCTTGATGACCCATGGCCTGTGAGATATGTACGTTATATCGGTGATGTTGCTCATGGAAACTTGGGTACCTATGGCACTTCTCACTATTCAGTTGCTGAAAGAATTTCAAAGGCACTGCCAGTAACTATGCAGTTGACCTTTATGGGTCTCTTTATTGGCGCAATAGTTTCGTTTACGTTGGGCGTTATTGCGGCTCTCTATAGAGACCAATGGCCCGATCAAATCATTCGTGTATTCTCAATCGCCGGTCTTGCAACGCCATCATTCTGGTTGGCAGTTCTTTTGATTCTGGTCTTTGCGTCTACGCTCAAGCTTTTGCCTGCCTCTGGAGCACTACCAGATCCTACGGTAAATCTTGGCGGCTACCTTGCCCGTATGATTATGCCGGCATTTGCACTTGCGGTTCCAATGTCTGGTCAGATGACTCGTATTGTTCGTACCGCAATGGTCGAGGAGCTGGATAAGGACTACGTCCGTACTGCTCGCGGTGCTGGTATTCCAGAGAGAATCGTCATTGCAAGAAACGTACTTCGCAACGCTCTTATTACCCCTGTAACCACACTTGGCCTCAAGATTGGTTACCTCATGGGCGGCGCCGTTGTTATCGAGGTTATTTTTAACCTTCCTGGCATGGGTACCGCTATTCTTGAGGGTATCCAGGGTAACGAGGCAATGCTTGTTCAGGGCGTTGTCGTTGTCGTTGCACTGTCCTTCATCATCATCAACATTGTTGTTGATATGTTGTACATCTTGATTAACCCACGCATTAGGACGGTGTAGTGCGATGGTACAAATTAGAAAAAAACAAGTCGAGAAGCTCGAAGAAGCTGCAGCAAAGGGTTCAACCTTTGGTGGCTTCAAGAAGATGAAGACAGCTTCCAAGATTGCTCTTGTCATTCTTGTCTTTGTTGTTCTTGCTTCTGTCTTTGCAAACTTTATTGCTCCACATAACCCACTTGAGATTTTCAACGCTCGTCAGGCTCCAGGCAATGGATTCATTTTTGGTACTGACGATAAGGGCCGCGATATTCTTTCTCGTATGCTTTATGGTGGTCAGTATTCACTGGTCATTGGCTTTGGTGCTACGGGTATGGCACTGCTGTGTGGCTCAATTATTGGTGCAATTGCAGCTGTTTCTAGAAAGGCTGTCTCTGAGGTCATCATGCGTGTGCTCGACATCATCATGTCGTTCCCAGGCATTGCTCTTGCAGCAGTCTTTGTTTCTATTCTGGGTAACAGCGTTCCTTCAATTATCTTTGCTATTGGCTTTATGTACACGCCACAGATTGCTCGTATTGTTCGCGCAAACATCGTAAGCGAGTACGGCGAAGATTACGTAAGGGCAACCATTGTTTCTGGTGCTCGTGCACCATGGATTCTGTGGAAGCATGTTCTTCGTAACTGCATTGCTCCAATCATGGTCTTTACCGTTACGCTTGTTGCAGACGCAATCATCTTTGAGGCATCTCTGACCTTCATTGGTGCAGGTATTGCAGAGCCAACTCCAACATGGGGTAACATCTTGGCTGATGCTCGTGCTGGCGTTCTTGCTGGCCGTTGGTGGCAGGCATTCTTCCCAGGCCTGGCTATTATGATGACCTGCCTGGCACTGAATATCCTCTCCGAGGGTCTTACTGACGCTATGGCAGCAGCACCTGGCGCTCCTGTTGATACAGAGAACTCTGACTCTAGGCGTGCAGATGACATCCTTGCATCTGATCCAGTTCGCGCCTATGCAGAGCAGGCAGAGTCTCTTGAGCGCAGGCTCAACGCACTTAAAGAAGTTGAGCTTTCCAGAACTGATAGGCGTAAGCCAGACTTTGATGTAAAGCCACTGCTCAGCGTTAAGGATCTTTGCATCAGCTTTGAGTCTCACGGAGACGTTAAGGTTGTTGACCACGTAAGCTTTGATGTTCGTCCTGGTCAGTGCATGGCACTGGTTGGCGAGTCTGGCTGCGGTAAGTCTATTACCACTAAGGTCATCATGGGTCTGACTGATCCAAAAGAGACTATTACTGGTGAGGTCCTCTACAAAGACCAAGACCTCTTGAAGCTTTCCAAAGAAGAGCATCGCAAACTGCTTGGACACGAGCTTGCAATGGTCTATCAGGACGCTTTGTCTTCCTTGAACCCTTCTATGCTTATCTCTTCTCAGATGAAGCAGCTCACCAGCAGGGGAGGCACCCGTTCTGCAGAGGAGCTTCTGGAGCTTGTAGGCCTGGATCCAAAGCGTACGCTTGAGTCTTATCCACACGAGCTTTCTGGTGGCCAGCGTCAGCGTGTTCTGATTGCTATGGCACTTACCCGCGATCCTTCTCTGGTTATCTGCGACGAGCCAACAACCGCTCTGGACGTTACTGTTCAGAAGCAGGTTATCAAGCTCTTAAATGACCTCCAGCGTCGTCTTGGCTTCGCAATGATCTTTGTAAGTCACGACCTTGCACTTGTTGCAGAGGTTGCTTCTGAGATTACCGTTATGTACGCAGGTCAGGTTATTGAGCAGGCAGCTACTACTGAGCTTCTGACCAATCCTGTTCACGAGTACACCCGCGGTCTTCTCGGCTCTGTTCTTTCCATTGAGGAAGGTGCGCAGGACGGTACCAGACTTCACCAGGTACCAGGTTCTGTTCCTTCTCCAGAGGACTTCCCAACAGGCGATAGGTTTGCTCCTCGTTCAAGCCACCCAGATTTGGGACTTGAGGTTCACCCTGTTATCAAAGAGATTCCTGGTAAGCACCATCGTTTCTCCGAGCTGCCTGATGAGTATCTGAAGGAGCATGGTCTTGTGCCTTACCTTGAGCGTTCTCAAAAGGAGGTGAGGTAAATGGCAACAACAACTGAAGAGCAGCCAATTATCTTCCTCGATGATATTTCGGTTACGTTTAAGACGCGTACAGGCTCAATCTTTAAGCCTAATAAGGTCCACGCAGTACAGAATGTATCTCTTAAGCTTATGCCTGGTGAGACCATTGGTATTGTTGGTGAGTCTGGCTGCGGAAAGTCTACTACCGCAAATGTCATGTGTGGTCTTCAGTCACCAACGTCTGGTCATGTGTACTTCAAGGGAATGGATGTTACCAAGCGTACTCCAGAGCTCAGGAAGCAGATTGGCCGCGTTGTCTCCGTTGTCTTCCAGGACCCAGCAACTGCTCTTAACCCTCGCATGATTGTTAAAGATCAGCTTATGGATCCACTACTGGTACACAAGGTAGGAACAGAGCAGGAGCGAGAAGCCCGTATTAATGAGCTTGTCAGCTTGGTGGGACTTCCACATTCCGCACTTCGTGCCCTTCCTGGTCAGCTCTCTGGTGGTCAGCGTCAGCGTGTTGCTATTGCACGCGCGCTTTCTCTGAACCCATCGGCAATCATTGCTGACGAGCCTACTTCCGCACTGGACGTTTCTGTTCGTGCACAGATCTTGAACCTGCTCACCGACCTCAAGTCTGAGTTGGGTCTCTCGATGA
Source organism: Atopobium sp. (assembly GCA_015258715.1). GTDB lineage: Bacteria > Actinomycetota > Coriobacteriia > Coriobacteriales > Atopobiaceae > Lancefieldella. The sequence continues at coordinate 47,022 of JABZHR010000001.1, read as the reverse complement.
TCTTTATTTCGCACGATATCCAGACCGTCCGCTATGTTTCTGACCGCATTATTGTTATGAATCACGGTCAGATTATGGAAGATGGTCCTGCTAAGCAGGTCTTTGAGCATCCAACAGATCCTTACACTAAGACGCTTTTGGGTGCTGCGCCATCTTTGCTTCATCCTAAACTGGGTGAGTAGCGCTTACGTTTTTGTTTGACCAGAGCGCAGCTTAGGCTGCGCTCTTTTATCTTGTTAGGTGGATCAATGCACCAAGAAACGCTTGAGCTTGCAGAATTGAAGGCAGCTCATGCTCTGACGCCTTATCCTTCAGATTTTGAGGCGTTTTGGAAGGCACGTATGGAGGAAGCGGATAACGCTCCTCTTAGCTGGCAGATTGTACCTTCAACAGAAGTCACGTCATCTGCTTCAGCCCACTTTTTTGATCTTACATTTGTAGGCATTGATGGCGCGGAAATCTACGCAAAGTACCTGCGTCCACAGACTGCCTTAGATGTACAAACTCCGCTTGTTTTACAGTTTCATGGCTATCCTGGATCTTCTCGCAGTTGGTTTGAGCAGAGCTCATTTTTGGGCTTGGGCTGCTCGCTGATTGCGCTTGATAATCCTGGGCAGGGTGGCCGTAGTTTGGACGGAAGCTCGTACAAGAGCACTACCGTCTCTGGTCACTTGGTGCTCGGACTAGATGGACCTGTAGAGGACCTTTACTTTGTTCATCTGTATCAGAACATTCGCTTGCTTTGCAGAATTGTTCGCCAGCTTGAAGGCATTGATATAGACCGCATTTTTGTGAACGGTGCTTCGCAGGGCGGCGGCATTGGCTTAGCTACCTGTGCACTTAACCCAGACCTTATTAATAGAGCAGCTATTCTTTATCCCTTCCTTACCGATTTTAGGTGCGTATGGGAGCTTAATGCTGACGAGGTTGCTTACGAGGGAATTCGTTATTATTCCCGCTGGTTTGATGCAGACGGCTCTCGCGTTGATGAGGTCTTTGCAAAGCTTGCCTACATTGATTCAGTCAATTTTGCACGTATGGTTACCTGTCCTGTGCTTTTTGGCACCGGACTTGATGACCCGGTAGTTCCTCCAGAGGCTCAGTTTGCTGCTTACAATGCCTTGACCTGCTCAAAGAGACATCTTCTTTACCCCGGATATGCGCATGAAGAGATTGGTGATTTTGACGATAAAATCATTGATTTCTTCTGCTCAGACAAGGGAGAGCAAGCTCTTAAAGAGTTGGACTCGTCGTTTCCTGCTCAAGCAGAATGCGAGGTGGGAGCATGAGGGGTTTAACACAAAGGCTTGAAGATGCTCGCTCTTATCGCGGTGCGTGGCTTAGACCATCAAACTTTGAATCATTTTGGGAGACGTCTGTAACGTTTGCTCAAAATGCGCACGTAGAGAGCGCGGTTGAGCTTCCGTCCGCCACTCAGGCGGCAACGTTTAAGCGCATCACATTCACCTCAACTGACCAGACGCAGCTGCGCGCTCGCGTCATTCTTCCAGCAAGTATGTCGGTGGCAGAACCGCTAGCTTCGGCAGAGCTGTCCGCCTCGGCAAAGCTGCCCGCGGTGGTGCTCTTCTCCGATCTTGGTCGGGGAGTGCGTAGCTGGCTCCATCTTCTTCGCTTCTCGGCACTTGGTCTGCCCGTCGTGGCCCTGGAAGCTCGCCCGTGCGAAGCCCAGCTCAAAGACGCCTGGAGGGGAGCGCTCGCCGCAGAGGAACTTGCTCTGGCGCTCATCAACCCTGATGACGCCGCATCCTCCACGCTCAAGCAGCTCATCGATGACGCATTGGTAACTACCGCGGTTGCATCGCGCTTCCTCGGGCGCACAATCGTCACCTGGGGAGAAGGTCTAGGGGGCTCGCAGGCTTTGTTTGCGGCCGCGCTTCTGCCCAAGGAAGTGAGCGCTACCATGGCGCTGAATCCGCTCTTTGCCGACAACGCAACAACCCTGCGAGCACATGTCGGGTGCGGAGACACTCCGCAGTCGGATGCAGCTATCGACGCGGTCGGTCTTCTCGACAGCGCGTGCGCGGCCGAGCTTGTGCGTGTGCCTGCGTTTATCGGCACGGCCCTGCTGGACCAGAGCGCACCAACTGAAGGAACGTTTGCGCTGTACAATCGCCTGCCAGAGCAGAAGGAAATGCGCGTATACCCCAAGTTTGGCCACGAGCGCATCAATCAGTTTGAGAACGAGCAAATCAACTATCTCTGCGAGGTTATATCAGGGCTTTGTCATAACTAAGCGGACTATAATTACGTAGGTTCTTTGAAGTTGCTTTTGATCAATGCTTTGGTCGGCTACTTCAGTACATTGTTGTATGAAACCAGTTGGATTTTCCAACGTGTGAAAGGATAAAGCATGTCCAGTAACGTACCATTTAGCGGTGTTGTTCCACCAGTTGTAACCCCAGATACCCCAGACCATCAGCTTGATGTTGTGTCGTTTGAGCGCTCCATTAATCGTCTCATTGAGGCTGGCGTAGATGGCCTGTTCTTCCTTGGCTCTTCCGGTGAGGTTGTTTTTGCAACTGATGAGCGTCGCGATCAGATTGTTCGCGAGGCTGTTCGCATTGTTGACCACCGTGTTCCGGTCCTTGTGGGCATCATTGATACCGAGACCGAGCGCGTCCTGGAGCATGGTCGCCGTGCCCTCGCACTAGGTGCAGATGCTCTTGTAGCAACCGCTCCTTTCTACGCACTTGGCGGCCCAGCTGATGTTGAGGAGCACTTCCGCATCCTTCACCAGGAGCTGGACGCACCCCTGTTCGCGTATGACATTCCTGTCTGCGTTCACACTAAACTTCCTTGGAAGATGCTTGCTCGTCTGGGTGCAGAGGGCGTTCTTGCAGGCGTTAAGGACTCTTCTGGCGATGACGTTTCCTTCAGGTATCTTGTTCAGGAGAACGAGAAGAACGGTCACCCTCTGACCCTTCTGACTGGTCACGAGATTGTTGTTGACGGCGCTCTTCTTTCTGGTGCTGACGGTTCTGTTCCTGGTCTTGCTAATGTTGAGCCAGAGGGCTACGTCCGCATGTGGAAGGCAGCTCAGGAAGGTAACTGGGCAGAGGTCAAGCGTGAGCAGGACCGACTTAACGAGATCTCCCACATCTTTGATGTCACCACAGGCGTTCAGGGCTATGGCGCTGGCGTTGGTGCATTCAAGTGCGCACTTAACCTCATGGGAATCTTTGATTCTGATCAGATGCCTCGTCCTGTTAAGCCACTTGATGGCCAGAACCGTGAGGCAATCAAGCAGGTTCTTATTGCAAACGGCCTTCTCTAAACAAGAGGGGACACCATGGACTCTAAGTTTGTTTCTCCAACACATGTTTGCGCCGTTGATATTGGCGGCACAAAAATCGCCTGTGGCATAGTCACCCTTAACGGCACCGACGCCCCAAACGTTCAGTCCGTAAAGAAGGTTCCTACCAATGCAAAAGAGGGTGGCAAGCAGGTTCTTGCCACCGTTCTGCAGGCAATTAGAGAGGCTCTTGTTCGCGCAGAAGAGCTGGGCCTTACCATCTCTGGCGTGGGTATTTCTTCTGCTGGCGTTGTTGACCCTCGCACCGGAGACATCACCTACGCAAACGAGCTTATGCCAGGCTGGGGCGGAACTGCCCTTGGCTCAGCAGTTACCAGCGAGTTTGACCTTCCCTGCAGCGTCCTTAATGACGTTCACGCTCACGCTCTGGGAGAGGCTCGTCACGGCGCTGGCCACGGTAAAGACAGCGTTTTAACCGTAGCAGTTGGCACGGGTATTGGTGGCGCTTTTGTGAACCACGGCATCTTGATGCTGGGTGCTCATGACGAGGCTGGCCACATTGGTCACGTTGCAACTCCAGCAGCAGCCGGCGTTGACTGCCCTTGTGGTGGAACTTCTCACCTCGAGCCTGTTTCTGCAGGTCCTGGCATTATCCGCGAGTACGTCCGTCTTGGAGGCTCCGATACGCTTGAAGATGGATCCGCTCTTGATGGCGCTGAGATTGACCGCAGGGCTCTTGCTGGCGAGAAGATCGCGCAGGCTGCAGAGGAGCGCTCAGGCCGCGCGCTTGGTGAGGTCTTGGGCAGCATGTGCAACATGCTTGACCCTTCTGTCATCATTCTGTCTGGCTCCGTTGCAGAGTGCGGCAAGTACTGGCACGAGGCACTTGAAGCTGCATTTAAGCTGCAGGCAATGCCTCCCGTTCAGGCAACGCCCATTGTGAAGGGCACGCTTGGTGGAGAAGCTCCTCTTATTGGAGCTGCAGAAAACCTTGTTCTACCTGGCTATTTAGAGACACGTCTTTAGGCAAGAAGCGCCAAGTCACTAATAGCTTGCTGACTTGGCTTGCTGACTTGGCTTGCTGATCTAGCACGCAGTAAAGACACACACCTTTAACGTACGTACATTCTGGTAAGGAGAATACCGTGGCACACTCAGAGCTTGTTGAGTCACTTAAAGGAAAACTCATCGTTAGCGTCCAGGCGTATCCTGGTGAGCCTATGAGGCATCCAGAGACCATGGCTCAGATTGCTCGCGCTTGTGAGCTTGGCGGCGCTGCAGCTATTAGGTGCCAGGGTTTGTCTGATATTTCTGCTATTAAAGGCAGAGTCGAGATTCCTGTCATTGGCCTCTGGAAAGAGGGTCATGAAGGTGTCTACATTACTCCTACGCTTCGTCATGCACGTGCTTGTATTCACGCAGGTGCAGACGTTGTTGCTTTGGATGCAACAGACCGCCCAAGGCCAGATGGTAGAACCTTTGAAGAGACTGTTGCGGCGCTCCGTGCAGAGTCTGACGCACTGATTATGGCTGACTGCATGACTATGGATGATATCCGTCGTGCTGTTGCTGCTGGTTGTGACCTTGTTTCAACTACGCTTTCTCACAATAAGGCTGCTATTGATACAACGCTTGATGATGGCCCTGATATTGCCCTTCTCAAGCAGGCAACCACTGAATTCCCAGGTATTGCCATTATTTGCGAGGGTCATGTTCATACGCCACAAGATGCAAAAGATGCTCTTGATGCAGGCGCTTGGGCAGTTGTTTCAGGTACTGCCATTACGCACCCAACTTCAATTACCTCTTGGTTTGCAGCAGCACTTGAGGATTAACGCTTGGAGCGGTAAGGTTTTCTCGTCACGTATTTAAGGAGCGCCTGTGAAGAAAAACGATCCTACACCTTCAGTTATTCCCGACATTGTCATTATTACGGGTATGTCTGGATCGGGTCGCACGCAGGCGCTTCATGTGTTTGAGGACATGGGTTATTTCTGCATTGATAACCTGCCACCAGCTCTTATTTTGCAGCTTTCTAACCTTGTGGGCATTAACACGGGCGTTGGTCGTCATCTGGCAGTTACCTGTGATTTGCGCTCGCAAGGTCTTTTTGATGACATTTCTGAAGCTCTGAAGTCTCTAGCAGATCACGAGCTTACCTACAAGATTGTGTATCTGGACTCTTCAGATGAAGTGCTTATGCGTCGCTATAGCGAGAACCGCCGTCGTCATCCTTTGGCGCAGGAGGGAGAAAATCTCTCATCTGCGATCTCTAGGGAACGCACACAGCTCCAAGACATAAAAGCGCTGGCAGATGTTGTTTTAGATACCTCGTCCATGCGTACTAATACGCTTAAGAGTCGCCTTCGTCGCGCATTTTCAGAGCTTGCTGAACAGCAGCTCATGGATGTCAGCGTGTTTTCCTTTGGCTTCAAAAATGGTTTGCCCGTTGAGGCTGACCTGATGATTGACGTGCGCTTCCTGCCCAATCCTTACTATGATCCAGAGCTCAGGCCTCTCACCGGCCTTGATGAGCCAGTAGCTCAGTTTGTCCTTCAGCATGGCACTACTAAGAAATTCCTTAAGTCTTGGTTTGAGCTGCTTGATGTGGTTATGCCTGGCTATGTTCAGGAGGGCAAGAGCTTGCTCTCTATTGCGGTAGGCTGCACGGGCGGCCAGCATAGAAGTGTTGCAATCGCACGTGCTACTGCAGAGCACCTGACAAGCCAGGGATATCGCGTAACGCTCTTCCATCGCGATCTTGATGCGGCTCAGAAGAAGTCTCAGCAGGCTGAGTAGAAGTTAGTCTGCTATGTCCTATACTGCCTTGGTAAAAAATGAGCTGGTCAGTGTACCAGAACTTCAGACGGACTGTGAATTAGCACAGCTTTCTGCGCTTATTCGTGTTTCCGGAACGTTGTCTATGCACGGTCCTGGTAAATTTGCCGTTCGCATTGTTACCGAGACAGGCACGGTTGCCCGTACGGTTATTAGCTCTTCTCGTCGTTTGTTTGATCTGGGTACTTCTGTTGAGTACCGTCGTTCTATCATGCATAAAAAACGCAACTATTTGCTTGAGATTTCTAACCAGGATTCGCTTGCAGAAGCACTTTCCGCTCTTGGCATTTATATACCGGGAGAAGGCCTGGTAAGTGGCATTCCAAAGAGTGTTATTCGCACCAAGCAAGCGCAGCGAGCCTTTTTGCGCGGAGCGTTTATGGCAGGCGGATTTTTGGCCGATCCCTTAAAAGATTTTCACTTAGAGATTGCTGTCTCGGGAGAAAGATTTGCCACTGAACTGGTAAAACTTATGGGCTCCATTGGAGTCAAGGCGCGGCTTAATCATCGTAACCGCCATACCAATGCACTCATGCGTACCAGAGAAATTTATGCCGTCTACCTTAAGAGCTCTGACGACATCATCAAGTTTTTGCGAGAGATTGGTGCGCCCACTATGGCGCGTGCTATTGCGTTTACCCGCGTGCAAAAGCACTATCGCAACAACGTCAACCGAGTTGTCAACGCAGAGATGGCAAATCAAACACGCTCTTCAAATGCAGCGGCAGACCAGTTAGCGCTCATAGAAAAGGCCGAGAAACTCGTTGGACTCAGAGCTCTGCCGCCAGCGGTCAGAGATTTTTGTCTTGCGCGAAAAGATAACCCTGAGCTGTCATTATCAGCGCTGGGGGAGTCGTTTGTACCACCCGTATCCAAGTCCGCTATGTATCACCGACTGCTTCGTTTGGAAAAAATCGTTCAGGATTTAGAAAAAGATGCATAAGTTATCGGCGAGTGCGGTAAAATACTCGGTGTACGGTTTAAATGTTAATGAATCCGGAGAATGGCTCTGGGTCACCGAAAGGAGCATTACGTATGGCAGTAAAGGTTGCTATTAACGGTTTTGGCCGCATTGGTCGCCTTGCATTTAGGCAGATGTTTGGTCACGAGGGTTCCGAGATTGTTGCAATCAACGACCTTACTTCTCCAGAGATGCTTGCATATCTTCTGAAGTATGACTCTACTCAGGGCAACTATTCCCGCGATCACAAGGTAGAGGCAACTGACCACTCCATCATCGTTGACGGTCACGAGATTGTTATTTACAAGGAGGCAGACGCTAATAACCTGCCTTGGGGCGATCTTAACGTTGACGTTGTTCTTGAGTGCACCGGTTTCTACACTTCTAAGGACAAGGCACAGGCTCACATCAACGCTGGTGCTAAGAAGGTTGTCATTTCTGCTCCTGCAGGCAATGACCTCCCAACCATCGTCTTCAACGTTAACCACGAGACCCTCACTGCAGATGACAACATCATCTCCGCAGCTTCCTGCACCACTAACTGCCTTGCTCCTATGGCAAAGGGTCTCAACGACTTCGCAACTATCAAGTCCGGTATCATGACCACCATTCACGCATACACTGGTGACCAGATGATCCTCGACGGCCCACAGCGCAAGGGTAACTTCCGTCGTTCCCGTGCTGGTGCAGAGAACATCGTTCCTAACTCCACCGGTGCTGCTAAGGCTATTGGCCTTGTTCTTCCTGAGCTCAACGGCAAGCTCATTGGTGCTGCTCAGCGCGTTCCTACGCCAACTGGCTCCCTCACCAACCTCTATGCTGTTGTTGACAAGAAGGTCACTGTTGACGAGGTCAACGCTGCAATGAAGGCATATGCAGAGACCATTCCAGAGACCTTTGGCTACAACGAGGATGACATTGTTTCCCGCGACATCGTCGGCGAGACCCACGGCTCCATCTTCGACGCAACTCAGACCATGTGCTCTGACCTTGGCGATGGCACCACTCTTGTTCAGGTCACCTCTTGGTACGACAACGAGAACTCCTACACTTCTCAGATGGTCCGCACCATCAAGTACTTCGAGAAGTTCGTTGCTTAAGTTCTAGTTACATAGACGCCTTAGGCGCGGTCGCAGCATCTGCCGCGATCGCGCCTTCTTTTGTTGGAAACGTATTTAAAGGAGTGACATGGCTTTTACAAAGAAGACTGTCCGCGATGCAGATGTTGACGGTAAGCGCGTTCTTATGCGCGTTGACTTCAACGTACCTCTAAAGGACGGCGTTGTTACTGACGACACCCGCGTTCGCGCTGCACTTCCAACCATCCAGTATCTTCTCGACCACAACGCAAAGGTCATCCTGATGAGCCACCTTGGCCGTCCAGATGGCACCGGCTTCCAGCCAGAGCTTTCCCTACGCCCAGCTGCAGAGAAGCTCGCTGAGCTTCTTGGCCGTGAGGTTAAGTTTGTTGAGGACACCTATGGCGAGAAGGCCCGTGAGGCTGTAGACGCACTCAAGGACGGCGAGGTTCTTGTTCTTGAGAACGTCCGTTTTGACAAGCGTGAGAAGAAGAACGATCCAGAGATTGCAAAGACCCTTGCCTCTTATGGTGACATCTTTGTTCTTGATGCCTTTGGTACCGCTCACCGCGCACAGGGCTCTGTTGTTGGACCAGCAGCTTACCTTCCTGCATACGCTGGCTTCCTGCTTGAGAAAGAGGTTGACACTCTTACCTCTATCTTCTCTAACCCAGAGCGCCCACTTGTAGCTATCGTTGGTGGCTCCAAGGTTTCTTCTAAGATTGGTGTTCTTGATCACCTTATCGACTCCGCTGATACCCTTATCATCGGCGGCGGTATGGCATACACCTTCTTCCTGGCTAAGGGTTATACCGTTGGTACTTCTCTTCAGGAGCCAGACTGGATTGAGCGCGCAGGTGAGATGCTCAAGAAGGCAGAGGAGAAGGGCGTTAAGATTCTGCTTCCTGTTGACAACGTTGTTACCGATCACTTTGGTGAGGACGCTGTTGGTGAGGTAGTTCCTTCCGATCAGATTCCTGCAGACCGCATGGGTATGGACATTGGTCCTAAGACTGTTGAGCTTTACTCTGAGGCAATCAAGGGCGCAAAGACCGTCTTCTGGAATGGTCCTATGGGCGTCTTTGAGTTTGACCAGTTTGCAAAGGGCACCGAGGCTGTTGCTCGTGCTGTTGCAGACGCTGATTGCACCTCTATCATCGGCGGCGGCGATTCCGTTGCAGCAGTTAACAAGTTCCACCTTGCTGACAAGATGAGCTGGATTTCCACTGGCGGTGGCGCTTCCATGGAGCTCGTTGAGGGTAAGGCACTTCCAGGAGTGGAGGCGCTTCTCGATGCGTAATCGTATGATCGCAGGTAACTGGAAGATGAACGAGACTTTCGCTGAGGGCGTTGAGCTTGCTCAGGGAATTGTTGATCAGCTTGCTTCCGGTACCGGAAACGTTGATGTTGTTATTGCTCCACCTCTTGTAGACCTTAAGGGTGTCTCTGAGGTTCTTTCCCAGACCAACTCTTCTGTTGCTCTCTCTGCACAGAATGTGTACTGGGAGGAGTCTGGTGCCTTTACTGGTGAGACCTCTCCAGCAATGCTGACTTCTGTTGGTGCAACTTACTGCATCATTGGTCACTCCGAGCGTCGTGGCTACTTTGGCGAGACCGACGAGGACATTAACCGCAAGGCAAAGGCACTGATGGCTCATGACATCGTTCCTATTTCTTGCTGCGGTGAGCCTCTTGAGGTTCGCAACGCTGGTACTCACGTTCAGTTTGTTGTTGACCAGATTAAGGCAGATACCAAGGGTCTAGAGATTACCGATCCTTCCAAGTACGTTATTGCTTACGAGCCAATCTGGGCAATTGGTACCGGTATGACCGCAACTGCTGATGACGCACAGGAAGTCTGCGGCGCAATCCGTAAGACCCTGGTAGAGATCTTTGGTGCAGAAATTGCAGATGGCATTCGTATTCTCTACGGTGGTTCTGCAAAGCCAGAGAACGTTGGTGGCTTCCTCGAGAAAGAGGACGTCGACGGCGCTCTTGTTGGTGGTGCATCTCTCAAGGCTGATTCCTTCGTTGCAATGGTAAAGAGCGCAATGAACTAAATTCTGACAAAGTTCCTTACCACCGATTAGGCGATTGGCTCATTTGTTAAGTTCTTGTTTGTTTTGCAACTTGGCACACGTCATTCCCAAAGGGGAGTGGCGTGTGCTATTCTTTTCTCTTGTACGTGAAAATAACTAGGGCTGGGTCTTCTCGCCAGCAAGAGGGGGAACCTCGTGGGCGTTCTGAATACAATTCTTTTAGTGCTGTTTGTACTTTCTGGCATTTTGACGGTGCTGCTTGTTTTGGCACACTCCGGAAAGGGCACCGGCGTTTCTGACATGATTGCTGCATCTATGTATAACGCAAGTGCTGGTTCAGGCATTATGGAGAAGAACCTCGATCGACTCACCGTTATCACTACAACCATCTTCCTGGTTTGCGCTATTGTGATGGCTCTTACATTCCCTGTTGGTGCTATTGGCTAAACAGCTCCTTTTACTTTTGAATTGCCTGCCGAGAAACCCGAGTTTCTCGGCATTTTTTATTCGTAGCCTTCGGAGCATGTGAAAATTTGCTGTTGAGAATAACGGCAAAATGGTTGGATGCGACAGATAGTAGTTTTCTTTTACTTCTTAACAGAATTTTCAATAACGTTTCTCATATGTAAACAAATTTGATTGTGACCTGCACGCTGGACTTTAACAGTCATTATATGTGGATACGTTTTACTGGGATTGGTATGCATAATCTTGGATATCTAAGAGATATTTTTTGGGTTAGACAACTTATCCATGGTAAAATTGCACTTTGCTGTGTATTCACGGCATGTTTGTTGTAGGAATGCTAGGTTGCCATACCGAGAAAACCTCGCTTATCAGGTGGATAAGCGCAAGGCGGTGAGGAGAGTCAATGGCACGGTTTGTTTGGTACGTTACAAAGAGGATTTTGAGCTACATTGTGATGATTTTTGTTGCAACTTCGCTCACATTCTTCCTCGCATCATCGTTTATGAACCCACGCTCCAACTTTGAGCAGCGTACTCCACGTCCTCCACAGGAGTCTATTGAGGAAAACCTGTATAGGACTAATCTGAATGATAAGACTCCAGTTATTGAGCGTTATCAGGTTTGGGTTACCAATCTATTTACCAAGTTTGATCTTGGTATGACTCCAACAGGCGATAACGTTAACCGTGAGATGAGCTCCAAGTTTATGGCTTCTATTGAGCTTATGACTCCAGCAACTATTTTGTCAGTTGTTATTGGTGTTAGCCTGGGCGTTTATACCGCCCAACGTCAGTATCAGTGGCAGGACCGCTTCTTAAGTGGTGTTGCTTCGGTTTTGCTGGTTATTCCAACCGTTGTTATGGCAATCTTGATTGTTTTTGCAGCAATCGAGATTAACGCACGTGCAGGTTCTCGTATTTTCTACGTCACCGACCTTTCTAGTGGAGATACCGGAAACTTCTTCACTTGGCTCATTGACTTCCTCCAGCACATTATTCTTCCAACCATTGTTCTTACTATCGTAAGCTCCGTTGGTTACCACCTCTCTCAGCGTACGTACCTGCTTGACGAGATGCACGCAGACTATGTCCGTACTGCTCGCGCAAAGGGACTCACTCGTAAGAAGGCAATTCGTAAGCACGCTCTTCGCGTTTCTTTGATTCCAACCGCTGTTTCAGTTGCTTTCTCTCTTGCAGGTATCTTCACAGGTGCTGTTATGACCGAGAAGGTCTTTGCAATTCACGGTCTTGGTGAGTACTTCATTAACTGTATTAACAACAACAATATTCACGGTGCAGTTGCAGTTGCAGCATTCTCTGGCGCAATGACTCTTGTTGGCGCTCTTCTGGCTGACCTCTTTGCTGCTGCTCTTGATCCACGAATTAAGATGAGCTAAGGAGGCGGACATGTCTAAAGAAGAGCTTCAGAATAAAGACGAGAAAAACGTCTCCATTGATGCAGGTCTTACTAACGCCGAGCGTGAGCTTCAGGCAGATGCTAAGTCTGACAACAAAGAAGTTAAAAGAATTAGCTATGCTGGCCTGATTGCAAGGCGTTTCTTCCGCCAGCGTTCTGCAGTAATCGGTTTGATTATTCTTGGAATTATGGTTCTTATTGCAGTTTTTGGACCATATGCCACCCCATTTAATTACACAGATGCTGACTTTACTGCAATTAACATGGCTCCTAATGCAAAGCATTGGTTTGGTACTGATGGTGCTGGTATTGATTTGTATGCCTGCGTTGTCCACGGTCTTGGCCGTTCTTTGACCATTGGTATCAGCTATGCAATCTTGACCACTATCATTTCTGCAATTATTGGTACTGCCATTGCTTATGTCCGCGGCATTCCAGAGAAGATTGGTATGTGGCTTCTTGATATGCTCATGGTCATCCCTAGCTTCTTGCTGGTTGCTATGATTGTTCGTGCAGCAGGTGGTGAGTCTGGTTGGCTCATGCTTATCTTTGGTCTGACTGCTTTTGGTTGGATTGGCCGCGCGCGTACTATCCGCACCATGGCTCTGTCTTTGCGTGAGAGAGATTACGTCAAGGCTGCTAAGTATATGGGTGTTCCACCATTTACCATCATTGTTCGTCACCTTATTCCAAACCTTGGTTCAATTCTTATTATTGACTTGGTCTTGGCTGTTATTGGCGGCGTTAACTCTGAGACTGCATTCAGCTTCTTGGGTCTTGGTATCAAAGCACCAGATACTTCTCTTGGTTATCTTCTGAGTGCTGGTTCTTCTGCAATGCTTACTACTCCATGGATGATTCTGATTCCATCGGCATTTCTGATTGTTGTTTGTGTTGGCCTGCAGCTCATCGGCGATGGCCTTCGCGATGCCTTTGACCCTTATTCACGCGCTGCTGGTAGCGTCAAAGATCAGGAAGAGGATTCTTCCAAGGATGACGCTCAGCTCGGCGATCTTGAGGGTAGCATCGTTTCTGAAGAAACTACGGAGCGTGCATAATGTCTGACACTACTACTACTTCAACAAAGCAGGGAAGTGTAGAGATGGACGATGTCCTTCGCTACGAGCTGCTTGAATCAAACGGTCCAAAGGGTGCTCCAACAGGAGATCCAGTTCTTTCTGTTCGTAACCTTAAGGTTTCCTTTAATACTGAGGCTGGTCGTGTAGACGCAGTTCGCGGTGTTAACTTTGACCTTTGGGGCGGCCGTACTCTTGGTATCGTAGGCGAGTCTGGTTCTGGTAAATCAGTAACTGCTCTGTCTCTTATTGGTCTTCTTGATGACAACGCTCACGTTACCGGCTCTATTAAGCTTGGTAATGAGGAGCTCATTGGTAAGACCGACGAAGAGATGTCAGAGCTTCGTGGTACTAAGATTTCTATGATTTTCCAGGATCCACTGTCTGCTTTGACTCCAATGTTCTCTATTGGAGATCAGCTTGCAGAGGCTCTGCTTACCCACAATCCTCATATGAGTAGGGCAGACGTTCGTAAGCGTTGTATTGAACTTCTCTCCATTGTTGGTATTACTGACCCAGAGAATCGTCTGGATTCTTTCCCACATGAGTTCTCTGGTGGTATGCGTCAGCGTGTTGTTATTGCAATTGCAATTGCAAACAACCCTGACATCATCATCGCAGACGAGCCAACCACCGCTCTTGACGTAACTATTCAGGCTCAGATTCTTGACGTCTTGAAGGTTGCACAGAAAGAGACTGGCGCAGCAGTTGTTCTGATTACTCACGACCTTGGTGTTGTTGCAGGTACCGCTGATGACATTATGGTTATGTATGCAGGCCGTGGCGTAGAGCGCGCAAGTGTTGATACACTTTTTGCTGAGCCTCGTCACCCTTATACCATGGGTCTTCTGGGCGCTGTTCCAAAACCTCACCTTCAGGCAGAGCATAGGCTTGTTCCTATTAAGGGTAATCCACCATCACTTGCTGCTATTCCAACTGGTTGTCCTTTTAACCCACGTTGTCCTATGGCTACCGAGGAATGCTCCAAGAAAGAGCCAGTGCTGCTTCCTGCAAATGCTGCTGAGGGCCACCTGGCATCTTGTCACCACCTTCAGGAGATTTGCGAGAAGAACCTTACTTACGCTGAGGTGTATCCAGACTTTGAGCCAATCCTTCCAAAGTGGGTTGATGTTCCTCGTAATGAGCGTCCTGTTGTACTTAAGGTTGAGAATCTTACCAAGACTTTCCCTGTTCAGGGTAAGGGCTTTATTAGGCGCAGCAAGGGCACTATGACCGCAGTTGACCGTGCAAGCTTTGAGATCCATGAGGGAGAAACCCTCGCACTAGTTGGTGAGTCCGGTTCTGGTAAGTCAACAACTCTGATGCAGATTATGGATTTGCTGAAGCCTGAGGATGGTCGTATTACGGTCCTTGGCAAAGATGTTGCTGAGCTTAAGAACGCTGCACAGCGTAGAGAGCTTCGTAAAGATCTTCAGGTTATCTTCCAAGATCCAATGAGTTCTCTGGACCCACGTATGCCTGTCTATGACGTTTTGGCTGAGCCACTTCAGGCACAGGGTTGGAACAAAGAGGATATTAATACTCGTATTGGCGAGCTTATGCGTCTGGTTGGTATCAACCCAGACTATGTTGACCGCTTCCCATCTCAGTTCTCTGGTGGTCAGCGTCAGCGTATTGCTATTGCTCGTGCTCTTGCAACAAGTCCAAAGATTCTTCTGTTGGATGAGCCAATTGCATCTCTGGACGTTTCCATTCAGGCAGGTATTATTAACCTCCTTGAGGATCTTCAGGTTCAGTTGAAGATTTCTTATCTCTTTGTTGCTCACGATCTTGCTGTTATTCGTCATATTTCTGACACGGTTGCTGTTATGCACCTGGGCAAGATTGTTGAGTACGGTGAGACCGAAGACGTCTTTACTAACCCACAAGATCCTTACACTAAGGCGCTCCTCTCGGCTATTCCAATTCCTGATCCAAAGATTGAGCGTACCCGTGAGCGCATGATTTACCAGGATGGTAAGCTGGTTCCTGCTACTCACATCTCTATCGAGTAACAAAGATTCAATAAATTTTTTGAAAACCCGCACTTAAAACTAGGTGCGGGTTTTCTTTGTTACAAATCGTGAACGAGGTTGTTACGGGAATGTTTCTGCTATGGAGTATTTTCAGGCAATTTCGTATAGTTAAGTGAATATCTGTAGGCCTTTAACGAAATGGGTGATCATATGGCTGACAGTTTTTCCCGTCGTTCGTTCTTTGCTCTGACTGGAATCACCGCCGCAGGCCTTGGCCTTGCTGGTTGTGCTCCATCAAATAATCAGGGCGGCTCTACCACCACAGGCACTGAGCCACAGGACGGCTCTCCTGCAAACACTCCTCTGGATCAGCTTCCAATCCCAGAGAAGGGCAAGACGTACAACAATCCTAAGTCTCGTGATGAGGTTAAGGATGGCGGTACTCTGACTCAGCCAATCAACGAGATTGGTCCACAGTGGAATTATTACCAACTTGCTGGTAATACCTCTTACATGAACATCCTTCACGGTCTTATCAACCCTCGTGACCTGTTCCTTAACAATGCTGATGGTGATAAGTTTGAGCCAAACAAGGATTACATCAAGGACTTCAAGGTAGAGGAGAAGGACGGCAAGCAGGTTGCTACCCTGACCTTCACTGATCAGGCCACCTTCAACGATGGTACCGCTATTGATTGGACCGCAATTCAGACCGCATTCATCACTATGTGTGGTCAGAATAAAAAGTTTGCGGTTTCTTCAACTGATGGTTATGACAAGTATGAGTCTGTTGAGCAGGGTGATACTGCTAAGACCGCTGTTATTACCATGAAGGAGCCAGTCTATCCAATCGAGAGCATTTTGAGCTATGCTCTGCACCCAAAGCTTCAGGATCCAGACTTCTTCAACAATGGTTACAACAATGAGCCACACAACGAGCTTGGTTCTGGTCCTTATATTGTTGATTCTTTCGATGACTCTGCTGTAACCTTCAAGCCAAATCCAAAGTGGTGGGGTGACGCTCCTAAGCTTGATACCCTTGTCTACAAGCAGATGGATACCCAGGCTTCCATTAACGCATTCAAGAACGAAGAGACTGACACTACTGGTTCTTCCGTCGCAGGTTCTGCTGAGCTTCTCTCTAACTTCTCCGGTCTTGGTGATAAGGCTCAGATTCGTCGTGGTCTTGGTATGTCTATTGCTGTTATCGAGATCAACTCTACTCGCGGCGTTCTTCAGGATGTTGCAGTTCGTAAGGCATTCTGCCAGATTGTTGATCCTGCAACTATCGTTTCCATTGTCTTCCAGGGTGTTAACTGGAAAGAGGACGCACCAGGCTCTATGCTTTGGCCTTACTGGGCAGCTGGTTATGACAACAACCTCCCAGACGATATCAAGAACCTCAAGTCCATTGACGAGCGCAAGGCTGCTGCAAAGAAGACTCTTGAGGACGCAGGCTACAAGCTTAACGGCGATTACTATGAGAAGGATGGCCAGCAGGTAACCTTTAGCTACACTCTGTTCGGTGACGGTACCACTGTTAAGAACCGTGCTGCTGCAATCCAGAAGATGTGCAAGGACGCTGGTATTAACCTTACCCTTGATTCTCACCCATCTTCTGAGTTCTCTGATGTTCTTACCTCTGGCTCTTGGGATGTCTGCCTCTTTGGTTGGGTTGGCTCCTCAACTTCTTACAACAACGGCAACCAGCTCTATGGTTCTGAGTCTGGTTCCAACTTTGGTCAGCAGGGCTCCGCAGAGACCGATGAGATGTTTGCAAAGGTTGTCTCTACTCAGAACTTTGATGAGCGCATGAAGCTCATGAATGAGGCAGAGAAAAAGATGATGCAGACTTACGCATATCTTCCTGTCTACACTGGTCCAGACTGCTACGTTGTCAAGACTGGTCTTGCTAACTTTGGTCCTTCACTCTTCGAGAGCACACCAGCAACCATTGTTGGTTGGCAGAAGTAAGCAAGGGACAAGGCGATCTTCTCGCAAGGTTCTTTTGAGAAAAGTTTTTAAATTTTCTCAGTAAAGTTGCTTGAAGATGTGTTAGTATATCCCTCGCTGCAAAGCAAGTCGGAGTGGCGGAATTGGCAGACGCGCTAGCTTGAGGTGCTAGTGACCTACTAACGGTTGTGCGGGTTCAAGTCCCGCCTCCGACACCACGGAATTTCGGCGGATCTCTTCGGAGGTCCGCCTTTTTCGTATACTTAGGCAATGTGATTTGTTTTTCCTCGCTGGTAAGGAGTGACTGTGGCAGATAACAAGCTGAGCGTAAGGCGTGTTGAGGGAGTTGTCGACGGAACCGTTGCTGCAACTCTGTCTCAGTTGCTACGACTGACCAGCGATGCAGTCATTGTTTTTAATATGGAGGGCATGGTTCTTCTCGCCAATGAAGAGGCTGAAACCTTATTTGCTAAGGAAGACGGCACCATTGCCGGGCTGGATGTTCGCTTTTTGTTTACCCCTGCAAATCAAGAAAACTTGCAGAAACCGTTCTTTGTAGAGTCGTTGCCGTTTGCGATTGATGGTTCCACTTCCATGGTGGCCGCTCCTGCGCAAGATGGCACGTCACAGGTATTAAGCGTACGCGCAGATTATGTGGGTGCTCCTACACAGGCTATTGTTCTGACAGCGTCTAAGCTTCGTGACATGGCTAGCCCTATGCACGATGATGAACGAATGGTGTTGGACCTTCGCCGAGCCAATAAGAGGCTCTCAGGAGCGCTTCAGATTGTTTTGGACACGCTTGACTCGGAAGATATGGGTCAGCTTATCGAGCGCGTGTTAGAAGAGCTCTCAGAGACTGTCGAGGCTGATGGTGCGCTTATCTATCTTGCTGAGCAAGACGGGTATCACCTTCATGGTGCAACGGAGTCTTTGAAGAGCGCCTCGTACGGTGCGATTCCTCGTTATTTTGCATTTAACAGCTCTCTGGAGCGTTTGACGTTTTATTCCGAGCACGCACTTCGCTTGCATACCATGCCTTTGAATTCAAGCACGCTCAAGCAGGGAAGAGTTAAAAAGCGCAACCTTGTTAACGAAGAAACTCGTGAGGTCATAACCGTTGATGCAAGTCATTTACCTCCGTTTACCAGCTTTCTTGTGGTTCCTGTGTGGTTTGGTGGCCACATTGTTGCTCTGATTGAGGTGGGCTGGGAGCGTAAGCGTGCGCTTTTGGTTGAAGACGCAAGACTTCTGGACTCCATTGCAAATTACCTCTCGGTGCAGCTTGTAGGCGCGTTGTCGGCCATGAGAACGCAGCGTAGAGACACGCTTCGCGAGGCATTAGCTCGCGTGCGCCAAGGATTGCTCCACAGCGCTGCAGAGGGCGAGAAGATCTCTGGTGAGCGATTACAGCAGGTTATGAGGTCGGTGGGTACTGATCTCTCTGTACAGGTTTTCTCGGTAGATTGCTGTGAGGTCACAGGCAACATTACGCTCCATGCGCTTGGCGCTGAGCAAGCGTTTGGCGACGCTCAGGACGGTGCGCAAGACGGCGCGCAGGCCACAGCGGAGGTTGGCGGTGCACAAGACGGCGCGCAGGCCGCAGCGGAGGCCGGCGGCGCGCAGGATGGCGGCAACCAGATTGCGCTTCCATCGACGGTTGAGGGGCTCAAGACGGGAGAGGGCGAGGCGTCAGTCAAAGAAGTCGAGCTGGATTCTGCGCTGAGTCGCGCGCTTGCTGCACAAGGTTTGCCGTGCAAGGGGGCTGTGCTCTTCTTGGGCAAGTTTGCCGGCGAGCAGCATACCTGGCTTTTCTTGCGAGAAGAAAACGCTGAGCCCTTAAGCGACATTGAGCTTGATTTCTTGGACCGCGTGATGCTTCTGGTTCACTCGTTGGCCGTTGGTGCCGAAGAGAACCAGCAAAACAAACATATCTCACAGGCACTGCAGTCGGGCATGAAAAATGACCTGCAGAAGGTAGAAGGAATTTCTGCCGAGGGAATTTATTCGTCCGCAACCGCCGACGCGTTTGTTGGTGGCGATTTTTACAGCATGATTAAGCTGCCAGGTCGTCGCGCGTGCATCATTATGGGTGACGTTTCTGGCAAGGGTATTGAGGCGGCTTCTATTTCGTCCGCAGTTAAAACGGCACTTTCTGCCTACGCGTGGGAGGGAAGAACTCCTGCTCGTATGGTGGCAACGCTGAACGAATTCTTGCTGGGCTTCTCAAGGGTTGAGACGTTTGCGACGCTCTTTGTGGGCATTGTTGACCTTGCAACCTCATCGCTTACGTACTGCTCAGCTGGCCATCCACCAGCGATTTTGGTGTCTGCTCAATCGGGCGACGCCGAGCTTTTGGACGTACAGTCGGGCGTTGTTGGTGCGTTCCACGACATGGAGTACAAAAACGGCACAGTTCGCTTGCATGAAGGCGATATCCTGCTGCTCTACACCGACGGAACTACAGAGGCTCGCAGTCCCGAAGGCGCTTTTTTTGGCGAGACTGGACTCCGTGACATGATCATGAACGAGGTTCCTCAAGGCTTTGATGGCCTTCTGAACAGGTTCTTGAGCACGCTTGACCGCTATACCGGCAGAAGGCTTGATGACGACGTTGCCATGGTGGCCCTGCGCTTTGATGAGCTTGGCGGCGGCGATTCTGATGTGCTTGGCAGTGCCAACTCTGGCGAGAAGAGCAACTAGACGGTCTTCTCGTCAACGAGACGATTTTCTCGCTAAAAAATGCATATATCTGAAATTCTTGTTGCAGCGCGGGAACAAGAAACGTATGTATACGCAGCCAAACATAGCAGTTGTTTCAGTCAATACTGACCTTGACGTGAGGGGAGTCCCGCGCGTGAAGGCTCAGATTGAACAGCTTATCGAGAGCGGCTGCAGAAGAATTGTGCTGAATATGTCGGAGGTTTCGTACATCGATTCTTGTGGCATGGGCTTTATCGTGTGTGCTGTTCGACGTATGAAGACGCTCGGCGGCCTTATGAGCCTTACCAACGTGCAACCAACGGCGTTTAAGGCGCTGGTGCGCATGGGTCTTATCGACTTCATGCCTATAAGCACGTGTGCCGCTAAGTCGCGCGTGACCCCGCTTGCGCCGGGTACGCATCCGTCGTTTCAGACAACGTTTAGAGTTGACCCCAACAGGATGTGCGATGCTCGCTCAAGGGCAGTTGCGCTGCTAAAGACGCTGCCGTTTACCTCGGACCAAAAGTTTGACATCGAACTCGCCGTTGGCGAGGCTATTGGCAACGCTATTGATCACGCGTGCGAGAAGGGCGTGCTGACCACGGTTTCTGCGTATCCAGACAGGGTGGTCATTGACGTCTCGGATTGCGGCAGCGGCTTTAGCATCTCCGACGAGGAGGAGCCTCCCGAGACCGGTCAGTTTGCCGAGCGTGGTCGCGGCGTCAAGCTGATGCGCCTGCTTATGGATGCCGTGTCTATCCAGGAGAAACCTTCCGGCAACGGCACCGTTGTCCGCCTGGTCAAGATGATGCGCTAGGTTGCGCGAGCGCGGGCGGGTCGCAAGGCGATTTCAACCCGGTATCTACTTCGTGTGGATAACGGGTTTCTTGTGCGGAAATGCTGGGAGTGGACCGGGTTTCTCGCCAGGCGGATGGCACGAGCCTGGCGTACACTTGAGCGCGCCTGATTTCTTCAAAGAATCTGTAACTTTTGCCTAAAAGCATTAAAGAATCTGTGGATTTGCCTGATTTTGTTAAAGAATCGGTAACGCAAACACAGATTCTTTGTACTTTTCAGGCGGATTTTTCTAGACGTAATTAGATTCCGAAGTTGGTTTTACGGACACTCTTATATAGCCTGATTTTCTCGCCAAGTCTGAACGATTTGCCTGAAAAGCGCACCATATCTGAGCTATTTGCCGGTTTTTCTCACCTTGTCTGAGCTGTTTTATTCAGACATGACGTGTTTTTCAGGCTCAAAATAGGCTCGCAATCCAGAACCTCAGCAAGCACGGTTATGCGCGACAAAAAGAAACCCCAGCCGAAGCTGGGGTTGTCAATTCACTGGAGGCGAGACCCGGATTCGAACCGGGGATAAAGGCTTTGCAGGCCTCTGCCTTACCACTTGGCCATCTCGCCATATGAAAAAGGCCGAAACGAATCCGGCCGAAAAATCATGGAGCGGGCTACGGGGTTCGAACCCGCGACCTCAACCTTGGCAAGGTTGCGCGCTACCAACTGCGCTAAGCCCGCGAACGCGAGGAATAATATACGCAAGTTCACGGCTGAGTGCAAGTGTAAATTTCAAAATCGTCAAACTTTTTTAGAAAAGTCACGAATCCTCATGCGCTCAAGAGGTGGATTTTTCTTGCAAATCTTACAAATAAGAGCAGGTAAATTGCCAAGTGTGACCGCTTGCCGTATCATGGAATAAGAACTTTTGAATGAGGTTGTATGTTCTTTATTGTCGCGTCGCTCATAGCTCTTTTGACGCTTGCGTATCTTGTCGCAAGCGGTTTTGTTCGCGTGGTGCGCTATTTTTGGGGCTGGCTTTCGTCTGGCGAGAAGATCGATGGGCTCGCAGGTGACGCTCCTAGCGCTGCATCGGACGCACCTGACGGCGCTACCGGTGCCGCATCAGCCGCACCGTTCTCCAAGCCAAAACCAACGCAAGCCGAGCTTTCGACGTACTTGGACAAGATGCATCTTGGCTGGTACCAGGTAGTCATCCTCTTCATTGTGGGTTGCATGGCCGGCCTTCTCATCGAAGAGATCTGGATGCTCATTACCGCCGGCCTGACCGAGAGTAGGGTAGGCCTTATTTGGGGACCGTTCTCTCCGCTTTACGGAACCGGCGCGGTATTTCTGACGGTTATTTGCTATCAGCTGCATAAGCATCATGCTAATAGCCTTGTTATTTTCCTGGTTTCAGTTGTTGTTGGCGGCACGCTGGAGCAGCTTACTGGCTGGGGAATGCAAGAGATTTTCCATTCGGAATCATGGACGTACGCCCATCTTCCAGACGCCATCACACAGTGGGTGGCCTGGCGATTCTTGGGCTTCTGGGGTATTTTGGGTCTGATTTGGTGTCGCGTCATCATGCCTCGCGCGCTCTACAAGATTGGCGAGCCAACATCAAAAAGGCAAGCAATTTTTGTTACCCTGCTTACGGTGTATCTTGTTGCCGACATCACTATGACGGTGGCGTGTTTGGCGAGAAAAGCTCAGCGAGACGCTGGCATCCCTCCGACAAACGCGTTTGAGATGTGGGTAGATAATCACTACGATGACAGCTTTGTATCTGCCCGATTCCAGAATATGACGTTTACGTCGCCAGATTCGCCTGGTAAGTCGTAGCCCTTGAGCACCGTCCGCCGGCCCGCTCGGCAGCAAGTCGCCGATTGTCGCACGTCCGCACAGCACGCCCGCAAGACCGCCGCGCAGCACGCCCGCAAAACCGCGAGAAACCCAAAGGATTTGTAATGCAAATGCCTTCTGCAAAACCAGAACATCCATCAGGCAATGTGTACCTGGACTTTGCTGCAGCTACACCTATGGATCCACGTGTAGTTGATGCAATGATTCCGTACTTCACCGAGAAGTTCTATAACCCATCGGCTCCGTATGCGCTGTCTCGCCAGGTTCGTGACGAGGTGGAACGTGCACGTGCTGTCTTGGCACACGTCATCGGTGCTCGTCCGGGAAACGTGGTACTCACGGCAGGTGCTACAGAGGCAAACAACTTGGCGTTTGCAACTGTTTCGGAAGACGCACACGTTATCGTTGACGCCATTGAACATGAGAGCGTTCTTGCCTGTGCAGGGATTTTCTCGCACAAGACACTTCGCGTAGAAGCAGACGGTCGCGTGGACCCAGCGCGTGTCGCCAAAGCGCTCAAACCAGAGACCGAGCTGGTTTCTATTGAACTTGCAAACGGCGAGATAGGCACCATTCAGCCTATCCGAGAGATTTCGCAGGTACTTACCAAGGAGCGCTCACGCAGGCTTGCAGCAGGGGAGACTCGTCCGCTGCACTTGCACGTAGATGCTTCTCAGGCAGCAGCATACTTGAGCGTGAACGTGTCGTCGCTGGGTGTAGATATGTTGACGCTTTCTGCGGCAAAGCTTTCTGGCCCAAAGCAGGTAGGTCTTCTGTGGGCTTCCGACGACGTGCGCTTAAGGCCGCTGGTACTCGGCGGCGGGCAAGAGGGCGGCGTTCGTTCAGGTACAGAGAACGTCGCGGGCGTCATTGGCTTTGCGTGTGCTTTGGCGCTTGCAGATGAGACTCGCGCTGACGAGGCAAAGCGGATTTCTCGCCTTAGAGATCATCTGCAGACGCTGCTTTGCGCGGAGTTTCCGCAGATGATTGTCTCGGGACCAAAGAACGCCAAGCTGAGGCTTCCTAATTTGCTGCACGTTTCTTTCCCGGGACTTGAGGCTCGCCGTCTGGTCATTTTGCTGGAGCGTCTTGGCGTGTCAGTAGGAACAGGCTCTGCGTGCGCCGCATCAAAGATGCAAATATCTCACGTGCTTGAGGCAATCGGGGCACCGCGAGAAGTAGCAGCGGGAAGCCTCAGGTTAACGCTTGGAAGAACTACCACAGAAGACGACATCTTGTACGCGGCTTGGGCAATCGCTCAGGCTGTTAAGCAAGAATCTGCTCGCGTAGGAGTGACATGGGAGAACTAGTTTACCTTGGCATGAGCGGCGGCGTTGATTCGGCGCTGTCTGCGGCTCTGCTTCTTGAGGCGGGTTATAACGTCAAGGCTATCTATATGCGTAACTGGTCCAAGGACCTACCTGGCTTTAAGTGTCCTTGGGCAGATGATTTGGCCGACGCCGAGCGCGTGTGCGTAACGCTTGGCATTGATTTGGACGTGTGGGACTGTGAGGCCGAATATAAGGCCACTGTTGTTGATTATCTGCTTGATGCCTATGAGCACGGTCGTACGCCTAATCCAGACGTTATGTGCAACCAGACGGTAAAGTTTGGTACTTTTGCAGAACGCGCTTTTGCCGAGGGTGCAGATTTTGTTGCAACAGGTCACTACGCTCAGAATGTCCCTGGCACCAAAAAACTTTTGCGTGCCGCAGACGCTCACAAGGATCAGACGTATTTCCTGTGGCGTGTACCTGGTCATTTGTTTGAGAGAACACTCTTTCCAATTGGACACATTGCCACTAAGGCAGAGGTACGCGCTATGTGTGCAGAGCGAGGCCTGGGCATAGAGACTAAGCCAGACTCCGATGGTATTTGCTTCATTGGTCCTGTTGGTCTGCGCACGTTTTTGCTGGACACTTTTCAGAAAAAGCAGGGCGACGTCATTGAGTGGGAGACAGGCAAGGTTCTTGGCACCCATGACGGAGCATTCCTCTTTACCGTTGGCCAAAGAAAAGGTCTGAACATCGGTGGAGGCCCTGCTCGCTATGTAGTTGCAACCGATACGCTTAAGAATGTGGTGTATGTAACCTCTGACCTTAACTGCTCTGCGCTCTGGACTCGTCGTATGGAGCTCTCGGACATGCACTGGATTTCCGGAGAACCTGCAGCTAACGGTAGGTATGTGGTCAGAACTCGTCACACAGGCGAGCTGGTTCCCGTAACGTTTACGCTCACAGATACTCAATGTGGATTTATTGAATTTGACCAGCCGGTAAAAACTGTTGCAGCAGGTCAATCGGCAGTTTTGTACGATGGCCAGGAAGTTTGTGGCGGTGGCATTATTGAGGCCGACAAGAGTATACTTGAGCGGTTCATGTAAAATGAAAAGCAGGTAGGTGGCGAGAAACCCTCTGAGGTTGCATCGTTTACCTGCAAAGAGTGTTGTTTCTGTACACGTATTGTGATCCAGAGTCCAAGGAGGTGCCCATGGATCGCCCAGATGGCGCGTCTGAAACCGAGCACCCCTCATCTACACCGAAGGTAACGGTGAAGATTGGATCTACAACCGTTAAGGGTGTTTCAACCAAAAAGCCTAAGATTAGTGTTGCCCCAACTTCTTCATCTGAGCAGGTAGAAGAGGCAAAAGAGAGCTTTGGCCAAGTTAGAAAGAGCATTCTCTTCCTCTTTGCAGTCGTAATACTGTACGCACTCTATATCGTTTTCTCTGGTCAGTTTGATGAGTTTGTTGTTGCTTTAGCAGACGTAGATACAGGTTGGCTCATAGCTGGCGCTCTTTGCTATTTTGTCTACTATTTCCTGGGTATTCTCGCCTATGTAATTTCAGTTATTACAGACCCCGAGAGTCCCGTTGGTGTTCGTGACTTGATGAGCGTTGAGGCGTCGGGCATCTTCTTCATGAACCTCACACCAAACGGTGCTGGCGCTGCTCCTGCTCAGATTTATCGCCTCACTCGTGCGGGTATTTCTGTGGGTCAGGCAGGAGCTCTGCAGTTCACGCGCTTTGTTATGTACGAGGCAGGCGAGGGCATCTTTGCAGCTCTTATGCTTATCTTCAGGGCCAATTATTTCTACGAACAATTTGGCGACGTTACGGTTATTGGCGTTATTTTGTTTGGCGCAAAGATAGTAATGGTTGCAGTAATCTTGGCCATTTGTCTGCTTCCTAAAATGGTAAAGACAGTGGGTAACTGGGGCTTAAGATTGCTTTCTAGGCTGCGTATTGTAAAACGCTACGACCACTGGCATGGCATCATTAACACGCAGGTAGATGAGTTCTCAAACGGCTTTAAGACTGCTGCAAAGAACATCCCAGAGATGTGTGTTGTTCTGCTGGTTACCTTGATCCAGCTTGGCTGCCTCTATGCACTGCCATACTTTGTTCTGCGTGCGCTCGGCCAGCCCGCAGATCTTCTGACCTGCCTTGCATCTGGTTCAATGCTTGAGCTCTTGACCTCGGCAATTCCACTTCCTGGTGGTACTGGTGGTGCAGAGGGTGGCTTTGCCTTCCTGTTTGGCCATATGTTTGGCGAGGAAATTGCTGCAGGTTTTGTACTTTGGCGCGCTATTGAGTATCTGCTTCCAACTTTGGCAGCAAGCATGCTTTTGGGTCTCAGATCTCACGACCACGAGCCTATCTACCACAAGTGGAATCGTTTCCGTCAGCGTTTCTCTGCTTTTGTAAATGGCGAGAAAGGCGCCGTTACTTCTACATCGTCTCGTCCAGAGACCTCTGGCATTCAAATTAAGGTTAAACGTAAGAAGTAGGGAAGAAAAGCCAGAATGTGGCTTGATGCATGATTTTGTTCTATAGGACAAATGTATGAGCAGCACTTTGTAAAGGAAGTACTCTTATGCGCAATACACCAAAACCCATTCTGATTATTCTTGCACCAATTCTTATTGCTGTTGCCGTTGGTCTTGTCTACGATCTGCAGAATTTCTTACAGGCCATTCCAGAAGTACGTGATAATCCAATGCTCTTAGCAGGGGTGGCTGTATTCATACCAATGCTTGTGGCTTTGGTTAAGGACACATTTGACGCCCACGGACTCTAGGCGAAGGTTATTTTTGTTGAGTTGGCTTTGAGAAAAAGAACAGGTATATTCCAAAGCCAAGTTTAATTGCCGCGTCAATATAGGCAGTTACTGTCAGTGGGATATCGGGAAAAATATATCCTGCAGCAATATTGACGGCGCAGAGTATGGCCAAATAGATCATCGATTTTCCGTGCACAAAGTAGTAGAGGAAAAAGTGCAGTGCGGTGGCCATTAATGCGCCCAACCAAATAAGTCTCCAGTTTTCAGTTGCAAAAAATGGTCCACCTAACAAAAACATCAAAATGAATAAGAAAATCACAGCGTATAGAGACATTTTGTTCTGGAACTTACTTGAAGGACCATCAGAAAACTTATTGAGAACTTTCTTATTTGTATTTATGGATAAGAAGGCAGCAACATATCCAAAGCTAAATACGGACATATTGATAATCTGTTTTCCGCCTATTACGGTAGCTGCAAAAATAATGAGAGCTACAACAATTAACCAGAGACCGCATGATTTCTTATAGTTAAAGCTTAGTTTCTCGTCTTTGTTATATTCCAGAAAGTTCATAAGTTTCTCCCTCAATTGAACGTCTTGCCATAATACTTCTGACCGTATGCTTTTACAACTCAGTTGCCTATCTTTTAATAATTGAGGTGCAGAAGATAAACAGGTTTAAAAGGCAGCCATTCATTTCAATATCTACGGTTTTAAATTGTCAGCAATGTATTACCGAACCGATCTTTTGCAAATTTCTAAAAAAGTTGAGTTTGACGGTTGCAAGAGGGGCGGGTTTCTCGTAATATATCCCTTGCTGCATCCCCAGCAGCAAACATATTCGGGCGTTTAGCTCAGGGGGACGAGCGCTTCCCTGACACGGAAGAGGTCATAAGTTCAAATCTTATAACGCCCACCAACTGTTCACAGGCCAGAGTAATCTGGCCTGTTTCTTTTTAACTTTATAAATAGTAATCATTATTGTTATTGACAAAAGAGTTAAAGAGAGTAAACTTCTAAGTAGCACGTTTTATAAGTTGTTTTACTTACAGAAAGGAACTGACTATGTCTCTTATTGGTAAGCAAATTGGTGATTTTAAGGTAAACGCATTCCACAACGGTGACATCACTGAGGTAAGCAAGGAGTCCACACTGGGTAAGTGGAGCCTGTTCTTCTTCTATCCAGCTGACTTCACTTTTGTCTGCCCAACTGAGCTTGAGGATCTTGCAAACAACTACGACAAGTTCCAGGCTGCTGGTGCAGAGGTTTACTCTGTTTCCTGCGACACCGAGTTTGTCCACAAGGCATGGCACGAGGAGTCAGAGCGTATCTCTAAGGTAACCTATCCAATGCTCGCTGACCCAGCTCACGTTCTCGCAAGGAACTTTGAGGTTCTTATCGAGGATGCTGGCCTTGCTGAGCGTGGTGCCTTCATTGTTGACCCAGAGGGTGTCATCCAGGTTGAGCTTGTTACTGCTGGTGGTATTGGTCGTAACGCTGAGGAGCTTCTCCGCCTTCTCCAGGCTGCACAGTTTGTTGCAGAGCACGGTGACCAGGTTTGCCCAGCTAAGTGGCAGCCAGGCGCTGAGACCCTGAAGCCAAGCCTTGACCTTGTTGGTCAGCTCTAAGATTTAGGGAGCTTACAATGACCGACGTCAAAGACCTCTACGACGCGGTGATTATCGGCGGTGGGCCTGCAGGGCTCACCGCCGCCCTCTATCTGGCCCGCGCTCGCTACCGTGTTCTTGTTGTCGAGAAGGACCATTTTGGCGGACAGATCACTATCACTAATGAGGTCGTTAATTATCCGGGAGTTTTCTCTACCAGCGGCTCCGAGCTTTCAGAAACCATGCGCAAGCAGGCTGAGGCCTTTGGCGCAGAGTTTTTGCTCGCGGAAGTCACCGATCTGGACATGTCTGGAGATGTTAAGGTAGTTCACACTACCAAGGGCGAGCGTCCCTGCCTCTCCGTTCTTCTCGCCACAGGAGCACATCCGCGTCATATTGGCTTTGTGGGAGAAGAGGACTACCAGGGCCACGGCGTTGCGTACTGCGCTACCTGCGACGGCGAGTTCTTCACCGGCAAGGAAGTCTTTGTCATTGGTGGAGGCTTTGCAGCCGCTGAGGAAAGCGTGTTTTTGACTAAGTACGCAAAGCACGTCACAGTTCTTGTACGCGAGGAGGCGTTTACCTGCGCTCCTGCATCGTCTGAGGCTGCTCGCACTAATCCAAACATTACGGTTCTCTACAACACGCAGGTTGAATCCGTTGCCGGAGATTCCGCACTTAGATCTATTACCTACAAGAATCTCAAGACGGGCGAGAAGACCACCTTTGCGCCAGAAGATGGCGATTCCATTGGCGTGTTTGTCTTTTCGGGCTATGCACCAGAGACTGACCTGGTAAAAGAGCTGGCACAGACTGATGATTACGGTTATCTGATTACCAACGAGCACCAAGAAACAACCTGCGAAGGTCTCTTTGGTGCGGGCGATGTGTGTCAGAAGCCGCTGCGTCAGGTTGCAACAGCTATCGGTCAGGCAGCAACCACTGCTACCGAGATGGAGCGCTACATTAAGCGCGCTCAAGAAAAGACCGGCCTGGTTCCTCAGATGAACGTTACACGTATCTCGTCCAAGAAGGAAGCTCCTGAGGCTCCAGCGGCCAAGACTGTCACTGACTCCAGAGAGCTCTTCACTGACGACATGAAGGCGCAGCTTAACGCTGTCTTTGAGCGCATGGCACGTCCGCTTGTGCTTCAGCTTGAGCTTGATCAGAGACCTGTTTCTGAGGAGCTTGTTGCGTACATGGAAGAACTTTCTTCTATGACCGACAAGCTGAGCGTTCAGACGGTTTCAGACACGGGCGAAAAGAACCTTCCCGTTGTTCGTGTTTGCGCAGAAGATGGCACACCAACAGGTCTTGCGTTTCACGGTGTTCCTGGCGGCCATGAGTTTACTTCGTTTGTGCTGGGACTCTACAACGCTGCAGGTCCTGGTCAGCCTATCAGTGACGAGGATAAGGCATCTATTGCCGCTATTGAGTCAAAGACGCATCTTCAGGTCTTGGTGGGACTCTCTTGCACCATGTGCCCAGATGTTGTTGTGGCTGCTCAGCGTATTGCTGCGGATAATCCTCAGGTCACCTGCGATGTCTACGACATCAACCACTTCAAGGAGCTCAAAGACACTTACGACGTTATGAGCGTCCCGTGCTTGGTTATCAACGACGGTCAGAAGGTTGATTTCGGCAAGAAGAACCTCTCTCAGATTTTGTCGCTGATTCCATAAGATCCATTCGCGTCAAGGAGAGGGAGACGCTAATGAATATGCCGAGAAGATCAACGGTCTTCTCGGCATTTTTTGTAACGTATGAAGTAAGCGCATGAAGCTTGTTGAGAGGTGCAA
Organism: Atopobium sp.; assembly: GCA_015258715.1. Lineage (GTDB taxonomy): Bacteria > Actinomycetota > Coriobacteriia > Coriobacteriales > Atopobiaceae > Lancefieldella. The sequence goes on along the minus strand of JABZHR010000001.1, from coordinate 17,113 downwards.
AGCCACGTCACCTTTTATAGAGCTTTTTGCTGGTAGAGTCCTGCATCGGTAAAGCCCTGAGCGCGATAGTAGGCGCGCGTTCCGATTGAGCTGATGACGTTTAGGCTGGTATAACCAGCCTCAGCTGCGATAGAGGAGGCTTTAGCAAGAAGCTTTTGGCCCAAACCTTGATGCTGAGCAGACATTCCTTCCGAGCCCAGCGAGAGCGCCTGTCCGTACACGTGGAGCTCTCTAATCATGGCCTGACCTGGCTGTACCAGCAGCTCATTGGCGGTAACATCACACGCGCCAGAGGTCAGCTTATCCCAGTGGGGAAGCGAAAGCCTACAGAAACCTGCGATTTTATTGTCAGCAGTTACCCACTGCAGGAAGTGCTCGTCACTGACCGCGGTAGTGTAAACAAAGTCTTGAAGGGTAAGTTCCGCTGCACGTACCTGCTGCTGGTTAATCTCTCTAAAGCGAATCTCCTGCACGCGGCTTGCAACATCTTTAGCAGCAAGCTCTTGCTCAACCATCTGACGAAGGTTGGTATGTTTGTTTCCCACCAGAATATCGGTGGCACTAATGTCTCTAATCATGCGAGAAATACGCACGTATGGAGGTGTTGCAAGCACGTCTTGAACAAGCACGTCTACCAGCTCATCTTTGGCATATGGTTGCCACGCGCCTTCACGATACTTCTGCACTAGCTGCGTTCCAGATACTAAGGCACAGGGGTACAGCTTGATTTCGTCGGGGAGAAATCCTGGATCTGTAACAAACGTTTTGAAGTCCTGTTTGTCCGCCTCAGGCGTTGCCCCAAGAAGATTGACCATCAGGTGAGAATGGATTTTAAATCCGTACAAACGGATGAGCGAGAACGCGCGTTTAATCTGCGCGACCGACATCTGGCGTTTGTTTGCATCAAGGATCTCTTGACGCGTACTTTGAATGCCAATTTGAATTTTGGTGCACCCAAGCTGCCTAAACATACGCAGGTTATCTGGCGTGATGGTATCGGGTCTGGTCTCAATTACAAGGCCAACCACACGTGCAGCAGCTGTCTCATTAACGTGCTGTTGCTCTACCAGCTCATCATACGTGCTCTCCATCTGAGACCATGCACTTTGGTGAGGACGGCTGGTGTCGTAGAGTTTATGAAAAGCCTGGTTATACGTGGCAGTATCTTCAAAGACTGCCGCTTGCTGTTCAGCAACAAAGGAGGAGAGAGCATCTTCAGAGTTCTGCAAGCCAAACGAGGTGTACCAATCAAGGCGATCCTGAATGTAGCTAGGAGAGTTGGGCCACTCGTTGAGTGCACGGAAGAGCTCCTTGATAAACCAGTACTGATAGCCCTCTGGATAATCGCTCCAGGTACCACCAAGCACAATAAGCTCCACTTTGTCGGTTGAATGTCCCATCTGATGAAGCGCCTGAAGACGGGCTGCAACTTGTACATATGGATCAAAAAACGTAAGCTCAGCGCGCTGACAAGCGGGTTCGTTAGCAAGGTAGCTTTTAGGCATACGCAAATCACAGGGACAATAGATGCAATTGCTTGAGCAGGTATGAGGCCTCGTGATAACCGTAATGGTTGCTACGCCAGAAGCGGTGCGACGAGGCTTCATCCGCACGGAGCGAATAAATCTTTCTTCCAGCTCAGGCGTTACATTCCACGATTGCCACAACTCATCATTATTCTGCTTGACCTGCAAAAAATAGGGGAGAATTGCTCGTTTGGGGATAAGTTTCTCGCGCTCTGTACTGTGAGCGCTGGAGTCAATTCCACTGTTGTGCGAGTTAATGAGCATCTCAAGCTGATGCGTATCAAGAGCACCTTGTGAGCCATCTCTGAGCTGCTGCAATATGTCCAAAATGAGTTCATCCATATAAACAGTATAGGCAATAAGGTGAGCTTCTGACCTTTGGGAGCAAGGCGATGACGTAAAATCTCTGTATGGAAACTTCTTCAAACAAAACATATACGCAATCTATCAGCGCATCTACCGCTGAGCAGCTGAGCCGCATTACCTCTGAGTTTTACTCTCAGCAGGCTCAGAGTTTCTCGGCTACACGACAGATGCCTTGGCAGGGGTGGCAGCAGTGCCTAGATGCCATGCCTCAGCTTTTAGTTGGCGAGAAACCCTCTGTACTTGATGTAGGTTGCGGCAACCTGCGCTTTGCTCGCTTTTTACGCGATGAGGCGGGGATTGTTCCCGCAAAGTATTTTGCTGTAGATAATTGCAAGCCACTGGTAGAGAGTGGTGAGGCAGACACTCATGTCTCTGAGCTGGCATTTATTGAATTAGATGTGATAAAGAGTCTGCTTGATAACACACTTTCTTCGCGTCTGACTGTTCCGGCCTGCGATTTAGTGGTTGCGTTTGGCTTTTTGCATCATGTGCCAGGTGCACAAAAGAGAATCCAGCTTCTGCACACTCTGTTAGATAAGACTAAACCTGGCGGCTTTGTGTGTGTTTCTTTCTGGCAGTTTATGAACAGCCAAAAACTTGCTGCAAAGGCCCAAGAGACTACTGCTCAGGGACTGCAAGACCTCGGCATGGATGCTTCAGATCTTGAGCAGAATGACTATCTGATTGGCTGGCAAGATAAGGCCAATACCTGGCGCTATTGTCATCATTTCTCGCAAGAGGAGCTTGATGAGCTTCTTGCAAGCCTTGGCCCTGACGTGCATGTTTGTGCACAATTTAGTGCGGATGGTAAAGATAATAATCTTAATCGCTATGTGATTTTGCAACGTGTATAACTGTCCAGACAATATCTTGCTAAAAATGATCTCGTACAAGATAATCCCCCCCCGCACAGAAATTGAACTGCCTCCCATTTCTTGGACACGAGAAATAGGAGGCAGTTCAAAACACACCTAAGTCGGATAATCTGTTAAAAAGACGTATACATGACGCAGAAAATACCTCAATCATGCAGATTATCGTCATTAGATGTGTAAAATGCCCGTATCTGAGCAGAATATCCGACTTAGGTGTGTTCCTTAGGTGCGGAATTTATCGATAGTTAAATTTCTTATATTTCTCTATTCATTTTCAAGCATATTAGATGCAGTTTATGCATAGAGATGCATATCAGGTAGTGCGGCCGCCTAGCTGCCTGGCTATCTTGATTAGGAACATGTCGATTCTTAAGCAGAACCTACCAAAGCTGCACTATTTTGTGCGCCAGGCCTCAAAGCCGACGCTAACATGCTGCAGAATCATAATCCCCCGCACAGAAATCGTACGGGGGATTTGCATTCAATAGGCAAAGTGGACGTATAAGCCGGGTTCTGTCGCGGACAACCATTTATCTACTACCAGCATTGCTACTGGTCTCTAGCGCGCAACCCGAGCGCAGTGCGGGCCACACCATAGCGCTCCTATTTGCGTTTGCTCCGGATGGGGTTTACCAAGCCACGCTGTTGCCAGCATGCTGGTAGTCTCTTACACTACCGTTTCAGCTTTTCTCTTTACGCGAATGCGCAGGTGAGAGTCTTCTTTTCTGCGGCACTTTCCGTCGGGTCACCCCGCCTGGCCGTTAGCCAGCATCCTGCCCTGTGGAGCCCGGACTTTCCTCATAGCACCCTTCCAATTAGCTGGACGGGCACTCCGCGGTTGTCTGGTCCACTTTGCATGGGCGATTGTATCACGTTCATAAGGCCAGAAGCTCCGAAGTCAAACAATCTCCAAGTAAATGAGATGTTGCGAGGACGTGGGTTTCTCGCCAGATGCTGAGTGGCGAGAAGGGTGTGATTTTGGTACGTCGTGTTCATGAAAAGCAACAGCTGCCTCTTTGAATGCTGCTATGATGGACAGGCTTACATACGAAAGGACTAGCATGGGACTCTTTGATCTTTTCAAGAAATCTTCTAAGACTGCTGCACCAGAGGCTCTTGTTGTTTCTGATTACACTGCTAAAACAATTTATGCGCCAGCAAGCGGAAAAGTTGTTGCGCTAGAGAACGTTCCTGATCCTGTTTTTGCAGGTGGAATGCTTGGACAGGGTCTGGGTATTTGGCCTTCTGAGGGTGTTGTGTACGCGCCAGTTTCGGGCACTATTACCGCAACTACTCCAACTGTTCACGCCTTTGGAATTACTGCCGATTCTGGCGAAGAGGTTTTGATTCACGTGGGCGTTGATACGGTTGAGATGAAGGGTGACGGCTTTACCGCCCTTGTCGAGCAGGATCAGCATGTTGAGGTTGGCCAGCCACTCATGGCCTTTGACCTTGATAAGGTTAAGGACGCTGGTCATCCTGAGGTGGTTATTCTTGCTATCACCAATTCTAGCGAGTATAGCAACGTAGAGATTTTTTCCGCAGCAGACCAGTCAGTTTCTGCTGGCGAGAAGGTCTGTGTGCTCGCATAACTGCGGCACTGCAGTTGCTCCATGTCTGATACATCGTACAAGACACTCAAACTGGGCTTTGTTGCGGAAGGTCTCTTTGAAGACAGAAAGAGCCGCTTCATAGCCCAGCTTTGTCATGTAGAGACAGAGGCAGAAGCACAAGAGTTTCTCGCCACAGTGAGGGCGAAGCACTACAATGCTCGCCACAACGTTCCTGCATGGATCTTGGAGGACGGTACAGAGCGTGCTTCCGACGACGGAGAGCCTTCCAGAACGGCGGGGATGCCGGTGCTGGAGGTATTGCGCGGAGCAGGGCTTAAGAACGTCTGCTGCGTTGTCACGCGCTACTTTGGCGGAACGCTTTTGGGACCTGGCGGACTTGTTCGTGCGTATACGGCGGCAACTCAGGAGGCTTTGGCTGCTGCTGAGGAAGTATCTGCTGTTCAGGAAATGCTGCAGGTTGTGAGGGTGGAGTTGTCGGCCCCGTATAACCTGTATGAGCAGATTCAGCGTTTGGTCTCAGATACCGGCGGCAAGGTTATAACGACAGAGTTTGGAGCGGACGTTTTTCTCGCCATAGACTTTAGGTGCGGAGAAGAAACGACGTTTACGGATGCGCTGACAGAGCTCAGCGCCGGAAATATTACAGCCGAGGTCTCCGCGGCACGCTTTGATCTGTTCTAGCAGGTTTAATAAATTTAGCCTCGATAAACCAAAAAATACCAAATAAAAGAAGAGTAAGGATGGAGCGGCCGTTTTCTGGAAGCATGCCTCTTGAATCGCAATACCAGATCAATAAAAAGAGCACCAAGATAGTGGCTCGTAAAATGACACGCTCTTTTGAAATTTCTCTCATGAGAGCCTCCAGAAAGTAAGCTTGAACTTCTCTTTTTTTCAGTATACATCAACAAGGCCGGCACAGAAAATTCTGTACCGGCCATAGGTGCTTTTATGTCCGTATTTAGTAGGCTACGAGTATGCGTACCTTACTTGCGGTTACGACCACCAAGGGAGTAGCCAAGGTTCTCCCAGAAATCAATCTGGACATCTTCGCCCTCGTCCCAAACCTTGAGCAGGTCCTCTGGAACGTACTGACGACGAACATCAGCCTCGCCGCCGTAGAGGCGGAACCAGTCTGCGCTCATGATGAGGTAGCCGTCCTTACCGGAGTCCTTACCCCAGCTGTTCTCAATGCGCCACTGCTTAGCCTTACCGTCCTTATCAAGCTCAACGCCCTGGAAGGTCATTGCGTGGGTAAGGGAAGTCTCATAGTTCTCAATCATTGAGGCGCGATCCATGTCAAAATCAACGCCAAAGAGGCCGTTGTAATCCATGGTGTCGGTTGAGAGAACGTAGTTGAAGTCCTCATTGTGGCGAGGGAACTCCTGCATAACGTCGCAGGCCATGCAGACAGGGTTGCCGTCCTTCAAAGAAGCAATGGTAGCTGCCTCAAGAACCTCTGGCTCGACGTTCAAGAAGCGAGTCTTAATGCCGCCCAAAACAGTATCGATGAAGGTTGGGTGATACACCTTGCCGTAAGGATATTTCTTGCTTGGAACAGAGATAAGCTGGACATAGCCGCGAGGATCAACGCCACAATAGCGCTCAGCAAACTCAAGAGGAGTAATGCCAAAGTCGCGAAGAATCTGAGTGCCCTCCTCGTCCTTCTCGCCGTCCTTCTTGTCTTTGTTGCCAGAAGCCTTACTTGGCTCAACAGGGGAGAGCTTTGCCTTATCTACCTGTGCGTTTTTACCAACCTTGTACTCAAAGTCAAAGGTCAGAGGTGGCTCGCCGAGGCAGACGGAAAGGATCTGGTGGAAGCCCTTGAGCTGCTCCTGCTTAAGGGCACGAAGCTCGTCTTGAGACTTGCCAGCTGCGTATGCTGCGCGAAGCTCGCCAGCACTCTTCCTGAATAGGCGGTCAATGCGCTCGTCCATCTGAGTGGAGTTCTTGGAGCAAGCTGTCTCTGGCATGGCGTCCTTAGGAACCAGGCCGTACTTCTCAACCAAGCTCATAGCAAATGAGTAGTAGCCGCCATCGCCAATGCCCTCAGTCAGAAGTGTGTGGACAACACGAGAATCGGTTGGCTGGTCAGCGGTCTGAATGATGTACTCAAGTGCGGAGTTAGCCTTCTCAAGCTTGTCGTAGAACATACCATATGCCTGGCTGAACTCAAAGGTATCAACGTCAAGCTTCTTGATTGCCTCCTGACGAAGCACGTTGAAAGAAGAGAACATCCAGCAGCGACCACTCTGACGCTGGTTGGTGACGTCGCCGGTCTTTGCAACGGCAACACCGTAGGTGTCAGCGTAGGTGCGCATGGTGGTGATGTCGCGAGCAGCTGCGGAAACGCCCATAGAGGTTACGGAGTTACGAGCAACGCGGTTAGCACGGTCTGCGCTAAAAGCAGCAGTTTCCTCGTTTGCCCACTGTGGATTTACGGTCTGATCAGCCATTACGGCTCCTTTTGTTAGTAGCGTTTAGAAAAACCTGGCGAGAAGACCGATCTTCTCGCCAGATGGTTTGTACCTTAGCGAAGTGTTGCAAGAGAGCCCATTGGGTCCCATGGCTCGAGGACAGTTGCTTCCTCGGTCTCAAAGGTCTTGAGCTGCTCAGGAGTGAGGTACTTCTTGTCAACAACAATCTGGTAGACGTACTCGTCAAACCAAGGATCAGAGATGGTGTCAAAGCCATCGCGGCCGTGGTCTTTACCCCAGCTGTTCTCAACCTTCCAGAGGGTAGTGTTGCCCTCGGCGTCAAAGTTAACACCCTCAAGAACCATAGCGTGAGTCATCAGAGACTCGCCGTAGTCAAGACGCTCTGCGCGGTCAAGTGCACCTTCAACAGGGAAGCCAAAGAGGCCATCAACGTCGAGCGCGCGGGTATCCATGATGCCCTCTTCACGAAGGTAAGACTGGGCAACGTCGCAGCCAAACCAGACAGGCAGGTTGTCCTTAAGCTGAGCCACAGCGAGGCGCTTGAGCTCTGGAATCTCAAGGTTGAGGTAACGAACGCCGCCACCTTCAACAACGTTGCCTAAGCGGGAAACGGTGTAGGTGTGGTTGAAAGGCTTATCAGAGGTAGGAGCGGAGATGATTGAGATGTAATCATCAAGGTTCATATCAACAGTCTCAGCGAAGAACTCCTGAGGAGTAAAGGTGCCAGAAAGAACGAGGTTATCGTCCTTATCGCGCAGGCGTGCCTCAAAAGATACAGGAGGCTGACCCAGACAGGTTACCAGCAGGGTATAGACGTCCTCCATCATCTCTTTCTTCATCTCGCGCAGAGACTCAAGGGATTCACCAGCTGTTGCGGTCTCACGAAGACGCTTTGCAGCACTACGAAGATAACGTGTGAGATACGCGTCCATCTCGTGGGTGTTGCAGGAGTTAGCAGTCTCTGGCATAGCGCTCTTTGGCACGACGCCGTACTTCTTAACAAGGCTCTTGAACATGTCCCACTGGCCACCATCACCAATTGGGTCGGTAAGCAGGAAGGATACAAGACGACCATTCAGAGGCTCATCAAGGGTATCCAGAATGTTCTCAAGGAACCAGTTGGACTTCTCCATCTTGTCCCAGAACAGTGGGTATGCCTGGGAAAGCTCAAAAGTGGAGAGGTTGTATTTCTTGATGATGCGGTATCTAAACGTATTGAGCGATGCAAACATCCAGCAACGACCAGAGCGCTTCTGGTTAGTGCGGTCACCCTGCTTTACCTCAACATCAAAAGTAAGAGGATTAAGGGCAACGCCCTCTGGCACACGAGCTGCTTTTCTAACACCAGCGCTGGTAGCAGCATTCTTAGCTACTGTGTGAGCGCGGTCGGACTCAAAGTTCTTCTGAGCCGCTGTAATGTCGTCAAAGGAAATGCTTTTCATCTGATCCATGTGATCTCCTTAACTGGAATAGGTAATACAAAAACTATATTCCCAATTAAGGTGTCCCTAGTCTAAGAGTTACCAGTTTGAAACTTTTATTTTTAGAAATTTTTTGAGCAGGTGGTCCACGCCAATTAAGAGAGATTTTGTGACGTTATGAAATTGGCGAGAAAATATTTTCATCCAATTTACCAGCGGCAATAGAAGTATTAGCACATAGAACATATGTTTGTATTAGTAGTTATTGTCCGGCGAATCGGCTACACTATACAAAGAAATTAAGAGCCCTTGGTAAAAGAACAAATTTTGAAGCACAAAGAGAAGAGCGTTGAAAAAGATGGCATTTGTTCACCTCCACAACCACTCAGATTTTTCCATTCTTGATGGAGCTAGTCGTGTCCCAGACATGGTTAGTAAAGCTGTAGAGTTTGGTATGCCAGCACTTGCTCTTACTGATCATGGGTATCTCTTTGGAATTCCAGATTTTGACCTTGCATGCCGTAAGTACAATGAGGCGCTTAAAGATTTTGGACAGTGGTGTCATGATGTGGAATGTTTCGAAAAGGGTTGGGATCTAGAAGAGCCTCCTGCAGATGATCCCAATGCTGGTGAGCATGATAAGGTTCATGCTCAGTGGGCTTCTGACGTTCAAATTTGGAATCAAACACATGACATTGAGGCCGTAAAAGCCAATAAACCTTCTCCACTTATTAAGCCAATTTTTGGCTGTGAAGCTTATTTCATTCTTGATGATTGTATTGAGAAGGGCACTAAGCAGGTACGTTATCACCTTATTCTGCTTGCTAAAAATGAGACCGGCTATGTCAATCTGATGAAGATGATGTCAGAGGCGGGCTCAAAAGATATGTTCTATTACAAGCCGCGCACTACGCTTGAGATGCTCAAGCGCTACCATGAGGGCATTATCTGCACTTCAGCTTGTGTTTCTGGCATCATTCCTCGTATGTTGTTTGAAGGCCGTCCAGAAGAAGCAGAGCGTTGGGCAAAAATCTACCAAGATATCTTTGGGGATGATTTCTACCTAGAGATTCAAGACCACGGTTTGTCTGATCCAAGCTGGGGCGGCTATACCGATAGAACCCTTGCTGAGCGCATTGTTAAGATGGGCCATGACCTTGGTATTAAGGTTGTTGCTACCAACGATAACCACTATCTCACTAAAGAGGATGCAAGCGTTCAAGATATTGCTTCCTGCATTGGTTCAGGCGCTCGCGTTGATGATGAGAACCGCAAACGCATGACAGGCAGCGAGTTTTACCTTAAGAGTGAGCAAGAAATGCGCCAGATCTTCTCGTGGTGTCCAGAAGCTATCGAGAACACCATTGAGGTTGCAAATAAGTGCAACTATGAGCTGGACTGGACTCACATGTATCTGCCAAAGTTCCCAGACTTGGCAGAGGGAGAGACCTCAGAGGAACGCTTTAGAAAAGAGTGTGAGCTTGGTCTTGCAAGACGTTATGGAGATGATTGGCAAAACGTTGTTATCAATGAGATTAACGTTAAAGACCGTTTTGAGTATGAATATGACATCATCTGCAAAAAGGGCTTTGCAGATTACTTCCTGATTGTTCAGGAGTATGTTCGCTGGGCAAAAGAGAATGGTATTGGCGTAGGCCCTGGTCGTGGTTCTGCAGCAGGCGCTATTGTTGCATACGCTATGGATATTACCTCGTTTGACCCTCTTGAGAATGGCCTCATGTTTGAGAGGTTCTTGTCTCCACAGCGTTCAGAGATGCCAGATATTGATATGGACTTCGACGATGAGCGTCGTCTTGAGGTTGTTGAGCACGTCCGTCAGATTTATGGATCTGAGCGTGTTTCTCACGTTATTACGTACTCGACCATCAAGGCAAAACAGGCAATAAATGACGCGTGCCGCGTTCTGGGTTACCCCGTTTATATGGGTCAGCGCCTCTCTAAGATGATTCCAGGAGATCCTAACGCTCACCTTAAGTTTGTTCTTCATAAGGCTCAAGAAGGCCAAAAAGGCGCTGATCAGTATTCTGCTGATTTTGAAGATGCGTACGAGAATGACCCTGATGCTAGAAGAATCATTGATGCAGCTCTGTCTATTGAGGGCTTGCATCGTGGTGAGGGTGTGCATGCTTGTGCGGTTTTGATTGCTCCTACGCCTGTAAATGACCACGTTCCCACCAAGGTAGATACCAAGGGCGGCGTAGAAATTACGCAGTACGAGGGCCACTCTGTCGCAGACATGGGCCTTCTTAAGATGGACTTCTTGGGACTGAGAACCCTAACGGTTATTTCTCGTGCAATCAAAAACGTGAAGGATAACTACGGTATTGATATCGATGTAGATAACATTCCGTTTACTGATCCAGAAATTTATAGACTTCTTAGAGAAGGCAGAACTGCTGGTGTTTTCCAGGTTGAGTCTGCAGGTATGACTGCAACCATTAAGGGCATGAGACCAACAGAATATAAGCACATCGTCGCACTTATCGCTCTTTATCGTCCTGGTCCTCTTAACGCAGGTATGGTTACCAGCTATATCAACCGTATGAACGGTAGAGAAGAAGTCAAAGATTACGATCCACGTCTTCACGATATCTTGGAAGAAACCTACGGAACCATGGTCTACCAAGAGCAGGTTATGCAGATTTCTATGAAGATGTCTGGTTTTACCGCAGGCGAGTCTGACAAGGTCAGAAAAGCAGTAGCAAAAAAGAAGATCAAACTCATGCAGGAGGTTGTCCAGCACTGGGATGACGGTACTGATGAGACCATGGAGGCTCACTGGAAAAACGGCGCAGTTCGTAATGGATTTGATCGTTCGGTTGCAGAAAGCATTTGGGACGATGTTCTTGAGTTTGCATCTTATGCATTCAACAAGTCCCACTCTGCTGGCTATGCAATTCTTGTTATGCAGACCGCATGGATTAAAGCGCATTATCCACATGAGTTTATGGCAGCAGTTCTTACCTCGTACATGGGCAAGACAGATAAGATTGTTCACTACGTAAGCGCTTGCCGTCATGAGGGCATCAAGATTCTTCCGCCAGATATTAACGAGTCCGGTAAAGACTTTACGGCTACTAAAGAGGGTATTCGTTTTGGCTTTGCAGGAATCCGTGGTGTAGGAGCCGGTGTTGGTGAAGCCATTATGCTTGAGCGTCAAAAGGGCGGCCCTTTTGCCAATATCCATGATTTTGTTGATCGTGTTGACGCAAGTCAGGCAAAGCGCAACGTTGTTGAAGCTCTTATCAAGGCAGGAGCTTTTGACTCAACAGGCTATACCCGTATGCAGATGATGAGTTTTGTGGATAAGAACAACCCACAAAACATTATCGATGCTGCTACTAAGCGTCAAAAAGATAAGGCTGTTGGTCAGTTCTCTATGTTTGATATGTTTGCAGAGGTAGAGGGTTCCGGTTTTAGTGATAGTGTCCCAGAGCCAGATGGTGTTGAGTGGGATAGGCGTTTCAAGCTTACTAAAGAGTACGAGGTCTTAGGCATTTATGTCTCTGATCATCCACTTCGTCCATACGAGTACGCCCTCGCTAAGAGCAGAGATTATGCTCTTGCAGAAATTGAAGAGAATGTAGAGGTTCAGCTTCCTAACGGTGCTATGTCTCAGCAGTTCAAAGTTCCAGAAGGTAAACCTATTCGCTTTGCGGGTATGGTTACTAATGTTATGAAGCGCACTACTAAAAACGGCGACCCAATGGCAATTGTTACGCTTGAAGACATGGAGGGTAGCGTCACTATTGTCATGTTCCCTAAGCTCTACAAGAAGGCTGCAAGACTTCTTGCTGGAGATGTTGACCCAGAGACTGGTGAGAGCCAGAGCGACATCTTCATTTCTGTTCTTGGAAAGCTTGAGCGCTCTGATAGAGGAGACCAGGTTATTGCTCAAGAGGTTAATCCTATTGAGCTTAACAGTGCTAACAACACACCAAAGACACTCGTTATTCATATGCCTGCTTCTCAACTTCAAAGACAGGCTATCGAGACACTTGGACAGATCTTCTCGCGCTATCCCGGCATGGACTGTATTGAGATTAGGGTAGAAACAGACATGGGCGATGTTATGCGCATGGAGATTCCTACCAGGATTGATGGACGTAGCATGGTTCTTTTGACCGAGCTTAAAGATTTTATTGGTCAAAGCGGATACGCACAGATTGTTTAGATTTTGTCGATTCAAAATTTGCAGGTTACTCTTAAGTAATAACTGTTACTATTTAAGTAGCACTTGCTAAGAAATTCTGACATCTTCGGATGTCGTGAGAGGAGAAAAAATGATCGACGCAAAGTTTTATCGTAACAAGGAGACAGGCGCTGTTGTTTACGGTGTCGCAGGCAACGTAGAGGCAGCAGACCTTGAGCTTCTCCAGGCTGGCGTTACTGACGGTGCAGCTGAGAAGCACGTTCCATTTGTTACTCGTGAGGGCAACACCGTTACCGTCCGTGTTGGTGAGGTTGCTCATCCAATGCTCGAAGAGCACTACATTGAGTTCATTGCTCTTGTTTCTGAGAACGGCGCTCAGTTTGCACAGCTTAAACCTGGCCAGGAGCCAGTTGCTACCTTCACTCTTGAAGAGGGTGTTGAGGCAGAGGCTTATGAGTATTGCAACCTTCATGGTCTTTGGAAGGCTTCTCTCTAAGTCTATTGACTCAACAATAAGCACTAGCTTATTAAGGTCAAACGGAGCTGCTACCTGCAGCTCCGTTTTTTCTTACTACACCTGTTTGTTTTTGGGTAAAAACAAATTAAGCACTTTATGATAGGAATGGTATGCGCATAGCAGTTGCACAAATGAATACTCAGGCCGGAGACTTCGAGTTTACCGCTCAGACCATGCTGGAATATGCTCAGAGAGCTCAACAGCAAGGTGCTGAGCTAGTCATTTATCCTGCGCCAACTCTTACAGGGCTGCTAAGCGTGCCAGAGGCTGACATAGAAGGACTTTTTGCAGACCTTTCGGAGATTATCAATTCGCTTTCAGAAAAGCTTCCAATTGCGGCCCTTATTCCTGTTGTAACAGAGTTTGATGGAAGTGCAGCTAGCGAGGCCCTTCTCGTTAGAAACGGAGCCGTAACCCCGCTGAAATTGACTGCCCAGATAGCGCATATGAGCGCTCTTGCTCGTTCTGCTAGCTCTGCACAAACATCTGGCGAGAATACCGTTGAGCTTGCAAAGTTTGAAGCAGGTGGCCTTACGTTTGGCGTTGCTTTTACCTACGACGATCTTGACGCGTGGCAAGATGTCGACGACTCGTTAGATGCTGTCATTTACCTGCCGTATTTTGGCTTTGCTGTTGACGATTCGTCGTCCGCCATGGGCATGGCGGTGGCAGAAAGCCGCTATCTGGGAGATGTTGAGGAGTTTGATAGCTGGCTTATCGCTGCAAACGCTGTTGGCGCCTATGGTAACCAGGTGTTTTGTGGTTCAAGCTTCTTCTTGTCTCCTTCAGGAGATTTAGTCAAACAAGCAGCGCCTTTCTCAGAAGATATGGTTGTCTGCGAGGTTGACCAAGATACTATCGAAAACTTTGATAGAGAAGATACTGCGGGTGTCTATAACAGCGCGCTTACTACCTGGGGCGTATTGGCTACAGGAGTGCGAGACTACACGGTAAAGTCTGGCTTTGACGGCGTGTTTATTGCAGTTGATGGCTCGCTCAATTCTCTTGTTACCGTTGCGCTTGCTTCAGACGCTTTAGGTCCTATGCGCGTCCACGTACTGTTGCTTCCAAACAAAGATTCTCGAGCAACAAGTGCTGCGGAGTTGCTTACCGCAAGACTTCGGGTTAATAAAGTTACTGTGGATAGCACGGTTTTCTCGACATTGACCGATACAAAATTGGTGAGTGCATACGGCTATGCATACGCTGACCAGCACAATTATTTGACGCTTGAGACTGCCGATAAAACCATTCTTGCGCTCAAGGGAACAGAGATTTCTAGCGCACACTCTCTGTGGCCTCTGGGAGATATGTATCATGCAGACATTGTTGACCTTGCAAGGGTAAGAAATACCTTCTCGCCAGCTATTGACCATGCAGTTCTCGAGAATATCTCTGAGGTTGTAACTGATGGGCTAGAAAATGCCGCGCCAACGCCTCAAGAACGCATTGAGTTTGTTGATTATGTGCTTACCAGCTATCTTGAGTGGAATAAAAGCATTTCTGCCATTGTGGAAGAAATGGGAAAGGTTGACGAGGTCAAAGCAATTATTTCTAGGCTTCACGCTCGCCAAAAAGACCGCAGAAACACCACTGAGGTTCTGGAAATGTCTTCAAAAAGCCTCACAAATGCCCAAATTCCACACGCATCAGTCTGGCAAGACAAAATTAGAGATACAAAGGCTTCCGAATCTGACCTGGTAGAGTCCTTGCGAAATTCTTTGCGAGAAATTCAAGGAGCTTCTATGCATCTACCTGAGTTGTCAGTTGATCCAACAGAGGCTCAGGAGGGCTTTAAGGATATGCTGGAGCTTTTAAAAGAGCTGGCACAAGAATCTGATGCACAAATTGGCATGGTTGACCCCAAAATGTGGAGAGGCCCTTTCTCAGAAAATTAGTTGCATCGTTTGCGCATACTCTGTGATAATATAGAACGAACGTTCTATATTAGGAGGTGCAATGGTAATTCTTGGAATAGACCCTGGTCTTGCTCACACTGGATGGGGAATTGTAGAGACAAGGGGTTCTGAATGCCGTGCACGCGCCTATGGATGCATAACTACAACCGCAGATGAACCAATAGATATGCGCTTGGGAAGAATCTATAACCAGATTGTTGAGGTTATAGATAAGTTTTCACCAGAAGCTCTTTCTATTGAGAGCATTTACTTTGGACAAAACGTTAAATCTGCTATTCCTACTGCACATGCTCGCGGTGCTGCTATTGTCGCTTGTTCTAAAGCAGGTCTTACGGTTGGAGAATATACTCCAATGCAGATAAAGCAAGCTGTTGTTGGTACAGGAGCTGCTGATAAACAGCAGGTTATGTATATGGTTCAAAACATATTGTGCTTGGACCATCAGCCTCATCCAGATCACGCGGCTGACGCTTTAGCTGCTGCAGTTTGTCACGCTAATCTTGTAAGAACCACCTCGCTTGGAAAGGGAAGAATACAACTATGATTGTCCAGCTTACGGGCACACTTGTATCCGTTACTCCTTCAGTTGCTGTTCTCGACGTTAATGGCGTTGGGTATGAGCTGGGTATATCAGCTTCAACAGCTGCTTCGCTTCCACAAGCGGGTGAAGCAGGCGTTACCGTTTTAACTCGTATGGTGGTCAGAGAAGATTCAATGGAACTCTTTGGTTTTGCTTCGCGAGAAGAGCGTGCGCTCTTTGATCGCTTGCGTGCAATTTCTGGAGTAGGTCCAAAACTGGCTCTTTCTGTGCTTTCTACGTTTACACCACAGCAACTTGCGGTAATTGTTGCTACTAATGATGGAAATCGTCTTAAGAGCGTTTCTGGCCTTGGTAAAAAGAAGGCAGAGCGCTTAGTAATTGAACTTTCTGATGTGTTTGCAAAAGATGCAGAGCTTAAGCAGCTTGTTGGTCTTACGTCTCCTGCAGACTTTACTGCTATTCCAAAACCTGCTGTAACCTCTGTAGAATCAGAGGCTATTGAGGCTCTTCTTGGAATGGGCTTTACTTCTCAGGAAGCAACTCTTGCTCTTGAGGGCTATGAAGAGGCTGGTGCTATTACAATTGAAGCTGCTATTGGTTATGCACTAAGGCGTTTGGGAAGTGGTAATTAATGTGGGAAGCAGATGCAGATAACCTATTTGAGTCGTCGTCTACTCCAGCTCCATTTCCAGGACACACTTCTCAGCGTGTAGTTTCTAGTGGGCTTCAGGCAGAAGACCTGGAGCAAGATAGAAACTTGCGACCAAAAACTCTTGATGAGTATCTTGGTCAGGAGCGTGTTAAATCAAATCTCCGTGTTCTTATTGAGGCAGCAAAAAGTCGTAATGAGCCGCTTGATCACGTTATTTTTTCTGGCCCTCCAGGCCTTGGCAAAACAACGCTTGCAGGTGTTTTAGCGGGAGAAATGGGCTCAAAACTTCATACAACCTCTGGCCCCGCAATTGAGCGAGCAGGAGATTTAGCAGCAATTCTCACCAATCTTGAAGAGGGAGATATCCTCTTTGTTGATGAGATTCACAGGCTTAATCACCAGGTTGAAGAAATTTTGTATCCAGCAATGGAAGATTTCTTCTTAGATATTGTTATTGGCAAAGGTCCTGCGGCAAGGTCAATCAGGCTTGATATTCCACGCTTTACTCTTGTGGCTGCAACAACAAGAACCGGACTTCTAACTGGTCCTTTGCGCGATCGTTTTGGTATTTCTTATCGTCTTGATTACTATACTGTTCCTGAGCTTCAGACTATTGTTATGCGCTCGGCAAACATCCTTGATGTAGAAGTTGATGAGCAGGGAGCTGCTGAAATTGCTTCTCGATCAAGAGGCACACCACGCTTGGCAAATCGTCTGTTAAAACGCGTACGAGATTACGCACAAGTTAAAGCTGAAGGTACTATTACCTGGCAGGTAGCCTCAGAGGCGCTTTCATTCTTTGAGATTGATGAGCTTGGTCTAGATGTAATGGACGTGCGTGTTTTACGTGCGCTTTGTGAGACGTTTAGAGGTCGTCCGGTTGGTCTCACAACCATTGCAAGCGCAGTCTCAGAGGATCCATCTACACTTGAAGATGTTTATGAGCCATATCTTTTGCAGCAAGGACTTATTATTAGAACACCTCAAGGTAGACAGGCAACGCATGCTGCATTTGATCACTTACGTATTCCTGTTCCTACTAACTAGTAGATTGGAACAAAATGCTTCAACGAGATTACATTTTGGAAGTAATCGATGACTTTACTTCAACGG
>JABZHR010000019.1 GCA_015258715.1 Atopobium sp. | reverse complement strand
GAAATGAAGCATGGCCCCATTGCACTTCTGTCCAAAGGCTATCCTGTCATTGCCGTGGCAACTAACTCTCCGGTATACGACAAGATGATCTCCAATATCCAAGAATCTCGAGCACGCGGCGCCATGATTATTGCCGTGGCGACCGAAGGCGATCAGGAAATCAAAAAGCATGCCGACTATGTCATCTACGTGCCTAAAGTCAGAGATGCCTTCTCGCCAATCATTGCTTCGGTACCTCTCCAACTTTTTGCGCGCTCCGTGGCTCTTGCACGTGGTTGTGACGTTGATAAGCCAAGAAACCTTGCAAAGTCAGTAACGGTCGAATAGTTGTGGCTGAAAGTCCAGCAAAGGTAATCAAAATGTTGGATAAAGAAAAGTTTGAGCTGAAGATTTAGGATAAAACTATTTTTTGCCTCAGTAATCTCTTCTTGTACTAGTGTGTTCTCAAAGCTATTATGGTTTCAATTGATTCACCGGAGCCTTTGGCAAGCGCTGGTGCGAGAAGGGATTAGGTGCATGAAGAACTAGCGATACTCATAAAACCCGAATTCACGTAACGTCGCTGACGACACTACCGCGGGTGTAGTATTGCTTAATCATGTCTTAATTTATAACCATTTATCTGCGCATAATTGCATGCTACTCCGCGTGGTCTTCGGCAGAACCGAGGTATCATGCAGCTTAATCTTTCAAATATTGAATATACCTATCCATCAGCGGTGGAGCCTACCTTACATGATGTGACTTTTGTGCTTCCACAAGGATGGACCAGCTTTGTTGGTAATAACGGATCTGGAAAAACAACCCTTGCCCGTATCGTATGTGGTTTATTGCAGCCAGATAAGGGAGTTATAAGCCCATCGGTTTTCTCTGTATATTGCGCACAAAATGCAACGGAGACCCCACCGAATCTTTTTGATTTTGCTGTTGCCTACGATGATGCGGCAATTAAATTGAGGCGAGAGCTTGCTTTGGGGGATGATTGGCCTTGGCGTTTTGAAACGCTTTCGTGTGGCCAGCAGAAGCGACTCCAGGTAGCGTGTGCTTTATGGGCTTCACCTGACGTTCTTGTGCTCGATGAGCCCACTAATCATGTGGATGTATCAACAAAACATGCTCTTTTTGCGGCTTTATCGCAGTTCAAGGGTATCGGGGTGCTTATTTCACATGATAGAGAGCTATTGGACAAACTCTGCACTCAATGTTTGTTTGTAGCTAACGGCACGACAAACATGAAATCTGGTAATTATTCTCAGGCATCATCGCAGGTAGAGCTTGAACGTTCTAGCGCATTACACGCAAAGGAAGCGGCGCAAAAAGAGAAGACTCGCCTTGAGCGAGAAACCCAGCGACGTAGAGAAGAGGCTTCTAGAGTTCAGGCGCGCAAAAGTGGAAGAACTATTGACAAGCATGACAGTGATGCGCGTGCAAAAAAGCGGGGCTATATAGTTTCAGGCCAAGATGGTAAAGCGGGAAAATTGGCTGTACGCATGTGGGATAGACTTGAAAAGACAACGGGTAAAGCCACAGGTATTAGGGTTGAGAAACAATACGATTCCAATATCTGGTTGGATAGTGAGGCAAGTAAGAGAAAAGTTTTATTGAGGATGGAGCCTAATAACATGCTCATGGGAGAGAGCTGCCTACAAACTCCACCGCTGTTTATTGGTAATACGGATCATATTGGTGTTGTTGGCGATAATGGCTGTGGTAAAACAACGCTGATAAAGATAATTATTTCAAGTATTTCTGACGATGTGCGGATGTTATATATTCCTCAAGAGCCAACTGAACTGCAAAAAATAGAGACAGTAAGAAAAATCAAAGGGTTATCAAATTCCCAACGCGGAAGAGTGTTGTCTATTGTGGCACAACTCAATTCCGACCCTGATTATGTTCTTGCAGGTGAGTCGACCAGTCCAGGTGAAATGAGAAAGCTTATGCTTGCGCAGGGAATGCTCGAATTACCAGAGCTTATCGTAATGGATGAGCCAACTAACTATTTGGACCTTGGCTCAACAGTAGCGCTTGAACGTTTACTATCTGAATATCCAGGGGCTTTATTGTTGGTCTCACATGACTTATCGCTGATTGATTCTGCTACATCGATTAAATGGTGTATTAAGCGATTATATAGCAACTTTGAGCTTGTGGTGCAATAGGGGCGAGAAACACGTTGGACAGTTACGAGGGTTGCGCATTTGTGTTTGAATAGTTCGCTGACACAGACCGCTGCTTTTATACCGCTCGCCGTAGTTGTTCAAGCAAGCTAACTTCTGCTGAAAAATTTTATATAAACTAAAAGGTCAAATCGATTTCTTCTGAGATTGCTTGTGTGTTTAAGCATGGATTTCGGAGGGGCCTATGCTTCACTTCAACCACGGTTCAAAGCAAGAAGCCAACGAGGGAAATGCGAGCGCTGCTGGCAACGCAGGCACGGGCGCTGCTGGCGTGAGTTCCGCTGGCGCTGTGGATGCTGCTGGTGCGGGCGCCGGAGCCCCTAACATCCCCACACCTCCTGAGGGATATCAGCAGGCAGCCTTTGCCTCTACGTTACCAACAATTGCTGATCAGACGGCTAACTTAAGCTCACAGATTGGTGTCATTTCTCCAGGTGAAAGTGAGGAAGACGCTGAGGCTCGTGAGGCGTACGAGAGTTTGGCTCGTCACCGTAAAGCTCGTCGTAAAAAGAAACTTATCAAGGCAGGAATAGCCGCTGGAGTTTTTGTTCTTCTCGTCACATTGTTTATTTTGCCTATGTGCCAGGGCGGACAGGGCCAGAACACTACTGTTATGCCAAGCACTACGTTTGTCACGCGCGGCGAGTTCAGCGATTCTGTTTCTGCGTCTGGATCTATCAAGCCTGTGTCGTCAACTGTGGTAACTCCCGAGGTAGATGGCATTATTCAGGATGTTCAGGTTTCTGAGGGCACGTACGTCCATAAGGGTGACAAGCTCTTTACTATCAAGAACGATGAGCTGGATAAGGCTGTTCGTAAGGCGTCTCAGCAGGTAAAAGCAGCTGAAAACGAGGTCAGTAAGGCTCGCTCAGCCCTAGCGTCCGCACGCAACGGTGTCCCCGAGGCGGGCGAGGACGGACAAGAGGCAAACGCTGCGTCCATTGCTGCGGCTGTGGAAGCGGCGGAAGCAAATCTGGAGAGCGCGCAGATTGCGCTTGAGGAGGCACGATCTGCTTACAACGACGCAATTGCCCAGGCAGAAAAGCGTGTAGTCACCGCCCCGTGCGACGGAACGGTTATTGTGATGAACGCGGTGAACGGCGCTTCGGTTGGCTCGTCCGCGCCAGGTACTGGCAACGCCGGTCCTCTGATTACTATCGCGGACCTTTCCCAGATGAAGGTGAATGTCCAGATCAACGAGGTAGACATTTCTCGCATCGCCGTTGACCAGAAGGCGCAGGTCAGCTTTACAGCTCTGCGAGACCTGTATTGTGACGCCGTAGTGACCCACGTTTCTGCTGTTTCGTCCAACGGTGCCGACGCAGGTGCAAGTTACGATAACCCCGGTCGATCCATTGTTTCTTACACCGTTGACCTGCTTATTAGCAGTCCTGACGCCTCCATTAAGCCGGGCATGACTGCAAACGTGGACATCATGATTCAGCACATGGACAACGTGCTGACCGTGCCTCTTGTTGCTGTCATGGACGATGGCGATGGCGCTTACGTCAACGTGGTTACTTCTCGTGACGAGAAGGGCTATCCGCAGGTAGAGCGCGTGCCAGTAACTGTAAAGGCGCAAAGTTCTACGACGGCCGTCATCGAGGGTGCTGGCATTGAGGACGGCACTGAGGTGATGATTGGCGGCGGCGCTGGCGGTCCATCTCAGGGCGCGGCTATGGACGCCCCGACAGGCGCAACGTCTGGCTCGGCGAATGACGCAACGTCCGGTGCGACAGGCTCCAAAGACTCCAAGTAGGCGACGCGTATGTCCAAGGTAATTGAGGTACATAAGCTACATCGCATTTACGAGACGGCTGCAGGCTTGACGCACGCTCTACGTGGTGTTTCTTTGACTGTGGAGAAGGGCGAGTTTCTTTGCATCATGGGTCCATCAGGCTCGGGCAAATCAACCCTGATGAACATTTTGGGTTGCCTGGATACGCCTACTGCTGGTTCGTACAAGCTCGAGGGACTTGAGGTTGCAGATCTTTCCGATGACGACCTAGCGGAGATTCGCGCCACGCGTCTGGGCTTTGTCTTTCAGTCGTTTAACCTACTGCCGCGCACTACAGTGCTGCGAAACGTTATGTTGCCGCTCATCTACTCGGATATTCCCGCAAAAGAGCGAGAGTTGCGTGCTTGGAAGGCGCTGCGTTCTGTTGGCCTGCCCGAGGAGTACTACGAGCATAAGTCCAACGAGCTTTCCGGTGGTCAGGTACAGCGCGTTGCCATTGCTCGTGCGCTGGTAAACGACCCGGCGGTCATTTTTGCCGATGAGCCAACAGGTAACCTGGACTCTGCAACAAGTGAGATGGTACTCAACACGTTCAAGTCCATGCAGGAGCGCGGCAAAACAATCGTGCTGATTACACACGACCCCGAGACCGCCTTTTGGGCTGACCGCGTGGTGCATATTCGCGACGGTCGCCTGCTCACAGACGAGCAGGAAAAGGAGTTTGTGAGGCAACACGCTGCACAGTCCACGACGGGCGCGGATACGGCACCGGGTGCACATGCCGCACCAGCAGGCAGCACCTCGCGACCCGGGACGGGAGGTGTCGCGCTATGAGGTTGATGGATCTGCTGCGAGAAACCCTGTCTGCGCTCAACGCTAACCGTGGCCGCAGCTTGTTGACGGTGCTGGGTATTGTTATTGGCATCAGCGCGGTTATTGCCATGACGGCGCTTATCGACGGCATCAAGTATTCGCTGGTCAGCTCGCTGGGCCTCAATCAGTCGCGTATGGTCATGATATACGCGTGGCCAGATCGCGAGGTCACGCAGCAAGATCTTGATATGCTGCAGCTCAGCGTTCCTGGCTACGAGCTTGTGACCGGCATCGACTCCACCATGGCTCGCATCAACTCGGCCGAGAAGCAGTTTGACGCGCGAATCATCGGCTGCACGCCCGACTACTTTACCGTCATGGGCCTCAAGGCATCCGCGGGCTCGCTCTTCACAAAGTCCGATGTAGATGACACATCTAAAAACGTTCTTCTCGACAAATTGTCTGCCGAGAAACTCTTTGGCAGCGCAGACGCGTCCATTGGGCAGGTCGTTCGCATCAATAACGACAGCTACACCATTGTGGGCGTGGTTGACAGTGGCCCAAATGGGGGCGGGCAAGGCGATACGCTGCTTGCCTACATCCCGTATTCCACGTATTCGGCGCGCCTGACGGGCACCAAAACTATCAGCCAGGTCTTTGGTTACGCTCGCGAAAACGTTGACATGAAGGCACTTGCGGAGGAAACAAAGTCCTGGTTGCTAGACTGGTTTAACATTCCTTCCGCGCAGGCAGAAGATCGCGTGACAGTTATGACGCTCTCGTCCATCATCGAGCAGATGAACGCAACACTGATGTCGTTCCAGGTCCTGGTTACCGCCACGGCAAGTATTTCGCTTCTGGTTGGCGGTATTGGCATCATGAACATGATGCTCACCAACGTGACGGAGCGTATTAGGGAGATTGGCCTGCGTAAAGCTCTGGGCGCTCGCGCGTCCGACATCACCAAGCAGTTCCTGTGCGAGTCCATCCTGATCTGCATCATGGGTGGCGTGATTGGCATTGCCCTGGGTTACGCCGGAGCATGGGGCCTGGCCGGCTCGTTTGGTAGCATGATACAGCTTGAAACTGGTATCACGCCCATCATCACCCCAAACATCGTGATGATTACCTCGGGAATCTGCATTGGCATCGGACTCATCTTTGGCTACTGGCCTGCTCGACGAGCCTCAAAGCTCAATCCTGTGGAATCGCTCCGCTACCAGTAAACGGGGTGAGTGCATAAACGGCTTGCGGTCACAGACCGCTTGCTGTTGGTAATTGGCTTGCTACTCTTAGACTGCTTGCTGAAAGTAAATGACGTGCTATAGGTAGGGTTTCTCGCCAGGCGAGAAACCCTTTGGAGCGCGTTTGATTATCTGGGCTACAGCAGATCGTCCGGTGGTAGCAGCTCGATGTCCCATGAGGTGCTGACGAAGCAATTAACTTCAATATCTGACGGAAAAAATGCAGGTACTTGGCTTCTACGGTCAGATTCATCAAAAGCACTACAAGCGCAAGACGAGTATGTTAAACATCCTCTTTCGAAGTCATAATCTGCATGTTTAAGTCCAATTACCTTTGCACCAGCGGCTTTAGCAAGAAGATTCGCTTTTTGACGGCAGGCAACAATAGCATCTACAGATAGGTTGCCTTTAATGACATCATCATGCGCTTTTAAAAATTCGACTGAAAAAGTTACTTCATTGCCACATGAACTGAGTGCTTTCCAGATTTTCTCGACAAGGTCTTCTTCAAAGTGCTGTTTGATGGATAGTTTGGCGCGGAAAATATATCCTTTAATTTTTTTCTCAGCAATATAGTAGTTGCCGTCAATATCTTTTTTGTACTGATTAACCTCGTGCCCAGAAACTGAGTATTTGTTGTTCTTTAGAATTGAAGCAGACAACCCGTTTTTTTCTAGTGCATCCTTGATTGTTTGAAGTAGCACATTATATTTTGCTGTGCAGGCCTCTCGAGTCTTAGAAGCTCCTTGAATAGTGATATCAACGTCAATGGTGTCAGGTGGGACTTGTGTGCCTGTGTATGAAGAAACGTCAATTGTTCGTTCCATGGTGTATTCCTTTCAGAGATGTTAGAAAAAATCATCCGTTTGCGCAGGTAATTCATTTCTTATTGTTGAATAATCATAGGCTTAAAAAGGATTATGAGTGTCCAGTGTAATGGACACTTAGACAGGTATTTTTTCAATACCTTGATAAGCGATTAATTTGAAAATTCGAAGAAACAAAATCAATGAAGTCAAACTAAAAATCCCATGTAAAAGTGCAGTTTTAAGTGTAAACTTTATATCGCAGTTAGTTAAAGCTAACAAACTTCCAACTGAACGGAGTTTAACGAATGCCTGCTCAGAACAAGAAGAAAGATCACCTTCCAGTGCTTGGCGTCGGCCCCGCTTATGTGATTGCCATTACGGTGCTGACGATCGCGTGCATTGCCCTGTCTAAGCTGGGATTTCTTCCGTACCTTCGCATTCGAGCTACGGTCGGCGTGATGCACACCGTGGGCACGGCTTTTCTGATTGTGGGCATCTGGCTGTGGGTTTCCGCCGCTATCAAAGAAAAACTTCGCGAGAAAATCATCGCAAATCAGCTGGTAACCACTGGTGTTTATGCGCTGGTTAGAAACCCAATCTACTCCGCATTTGCGTTTGTTATGTCGGGCGCCGCTTTGCTTTCAAGCAACCTTTATCTACTGCCGCTGCCGCTTGTGTTTTGGGCGCTTTTAACTGTGATGATGAAGGCTACGGAGGAGAAGTGGCTTCTCGAGCAATTTGGCGATGAGTACAAAGAGTACTGCAAGCGAGTTAATCGCTGCATTCCGTGGTTTCCCAGGCACTAGCGTTTAACGTGAACATTTGCTTTTATCCGAGCCTCAGTCTCATAGTTGAGCTGGGGCTTATTTGGTTTTCTCGCTATATAAATTCTTTTACGAAGTGGCTATGATATACATACGTCATGCTGGCTTGTCATGTGCTTGTACCTGCTGCTTCAGGAGAAACGAGAGATACCATGCTGGATATTCGTCGCGTTTTGGCAAGTGCGCCCAAAAAGCATACGGAGGAGACACTGAATTCTCTGACGACTGTTTGGGGAGAGGCGCTTGACCCATCGAACGTATTGCCTGAGTATCCGCGTCCTCGCATGCAGCGCGACAATTACGTGATGCTGAACGGCGCGTGGGATTATGCGATTGTGCCGGTAGATGGCGGGGTTGATGTAGAGACCCTTGCACGACAGGCAATTCCTTCCCGTTGGGACGGACAGATTGTGGTGCCGTTCTCGCCAGAAGCTCCGCTCTCTGGTGTTGGTCGTACGGTACATCCAAATGAGCTTTTGTGGTATAAGCGAAAAATCGAATTACCTAAACTGGCCGATGACCAGCGACTTATTCTGCATTTCGAAGCGGTTGACTGGATGTGCGCGTGCTTTGTGAATGGCAAGCTAGCTGGTACGCATACTGGCGGTTACCTGCCATTTTCCTTTGATGTGACGGATTTACTTGGGTCGTCTGGGGCGGGAGAGAGTGCGGGCGAGGCTGAGGTTGTCGCTACAGCTGAGAGTGCCGCCACGGCTGAGCTCGCGCTTTGTGTTTGGGATCCAAGTGATGCTGGCTCCCAGCTGCGTGGAAAGCAGCGACTCTCGCGTGGCGACATTTGGTACACCGCTCAGAGTGGCGTTTGGCAGAGCGTGTGGTACGAGATTGTTTCTGCGGTTCACCTTGAGTCGCTAACGCTGAAGGGTGATATGTTTGGCGCGCTTGAGGTTAGAGCGAACGTGCAGGCAAGCGGGCTGACCGGTGTACAAACGGGCGCGTTTAAGCTGGAGTTGGCGCTCAAAGACGAGCTTGGACAAGACGTTCTTCTCGCCACACTTCCGGTGGACGAGGCAGGGGAGATATCCGCCGAGCAGCATGTGGATGACCCGCTGCTTTGGTCGCCGGAGAGTCCGCACCTCTATGCCGTGGAGGCAACACTTTGGCAGGATGGTGCGGTGGTCGATTTTGTTCGGAGCTATTGCGCGTTTCGTACTGTTGAGGTAAAGAAAGACATGGCGGGCGTGCCAAGGGTTCATTTGAACGGGGTACCATATTTTGTGCGCGGCGTGCTGGATCAGGGCTATTGGCCTGACGGATTGATGACCGCACCGTCCGATGATGCGCTGGTATATGACATAGAGGCTATGAAATCGGCCGGTTTTAATACGCTGCGTAAACATATCAAGATTGAAAGCGAGCGTTGGTACTATCATTGCGACCGACTCGGCATGCTGGTTTGGCAGGATTGCGTTTCGGGTGGAAGCGCGTATAGTCCCTGGCACACGAGTCAGAAGCCGACGCTGTTTAGTTTTACTTGGAACCGATTTGATGATACAACTCCAGAACATCATCAGGCTTTATCCGCAGGTAATGAGGGTTATCGCAAGGAGTGGACAGAAACCTGTCAGGAAATGGTCAAACTCCTGGACGGGCACCCTTCGATTGGATTATGGACGCTCTTTAACGAGGGTTGGGGTCAGTTTGATGCACGGGCTGCTACTGAGGCTGTTCGCGCCTTGGATGCAACACGACCAATTGATGCAACAAGCGGCTGGTACGACCAGGGATGCGGCGACTTCCTGAGCATTCATAATTACTTCAGGCCGCTGCGTGCAGGTTGGCAGAGGAAACAGCGGGGAAATCGAGCTGCAATAATTTCTGAGTTTGGCGGTCTGGCTCAGATGACACCAGGTCATACGTCGCTTGACCATTCTTATGGATACGGGGATTTTGCCACGGTTGAGGATTGGCGAGCTGCTGTTAAAAAGTTGCTTGCAGAGGTGGAATCGCTGGCGGATGAGGGCCTTGCGGGATACGTTTATACGCAGGTATCTGATGTTGAGGAAGAGGTAAACGGCCTGCTTGCTTACGATCGAAAAATCAACAAGTTCAACGGGTAGTGAATATCGAAAGATGCTGGGTAATGCTCAGAGATGCTCGGCAAATTAAGCGCTGAGCAGTGGACTGAAAGATGCCCAGTTAATTGAGGTATGTCCAGTAATGCCGAGTGCTGATTCTATCCAAAGTGGTAAAAAATGCGTTTAGTTGGGGTTTCATTTTTCTACATAGCGAGTTTTCGCAGATAAAAAATTGCAATGGTGGTAAAAAATCGTCTTAGTTGGGCATAAAAATGACTTTTTAAAGTTTTGATCCCCAACTAAACGGATTTTTTACCTTTTT
>JABZHR010000018.1 GCA_015258715.1 Atopobium sp. | reverse complement strand
GTCGTAAGCGCCATTGTAGACCCATGGGTCACTACCTTCTCTTTTGTTGTTGCACTAGCAATGAAAATTCAAGGGCAGAAACGGTGGTAATTCACTGATTATCAGAAAAATGGTCGGGTTGACTGGATTTGAACCAGCGACCTCTCGGTCCCGAACCGAGCGCTCTACCAAGCTGAGCCACAACCCGTTATGTTTTACCTCGTCCGATGGGATAAATCCATCAAACATTTGCCGCTCTATGTTACCACTACAACTTGCAGGTAGTGGAGAAGCCTCGCCAACCTTTTGCTTGAGCTGCGGCGGCAATTGCGTCTGCGACATCGCGTGATTCGCAAAGCGCAAAAGAGCTGCTACCTGAGCCGGAAACCTGAGCGCCAAGAACGCCAGGCTGCGCCTTTAGCCACTCCTCTACCTCGGCCACCTGTGGTTTTAGCGATTTTGCTGCAGGGGCAAGGTTGTTGAAGAGGAGGCTTGCTACCTGCTGAATAAGTTGCTTACTTGCAGCGGCGTTGTCAGGTGCGGGTTCCATGCCTGCAACATCCTGACCAGCGTCACGCAAAAGTGCGGACAGATTCTCGTAAGATTCCGGTGCAATTGGTGACGCATCAAACTGGTCGTACGCTTCCTTGGTAACAACGCCAGTTTCTGCTGGTAAAACAATGGCAAGAGGAGCGTCAACAGTAGATGCATAGGTTTCTACCAGCGTATCTCCTGCACCCAACATAAGCGATGGTCGTGGGTCTAAGAAGAACGCAACATCTGCGCCCACAGCCTTGGCTACCTCAACTACCAGCGGATCCAGCGGGTCAACGCCCCAACGCTGGGCAAGCAAATACAGCGTCGCGGCAGCGTCGGCGGACGATCCGCCCAGACCAGCCTTCTCGGGAATATGCACTTGAACATCAATGGAAACATCTGGAGAAATGCCCAGCTTATTGGCGAGAAGAACCGCGGCCTTCCAGGTTGTTGTGCGCTCGGGCAACACGCAGAGCTGCGGCTCATGCGTAACCGTAAGCTCCGGCGCGTCATCGACAACAACTGTGTCGTACAGCGCAACGGGAACCATGAGTGAATCTACTTTATGGTATCCTCGCTGGTCTTTCTGAGTGTGAATGCCCAGGTGAAGGTTGACCTTGCAAGGAATCTGAATGATTTGGCGTCCAAAATTGGACAACGAGGCAGCCATGAGTGTGAGCCTAGTCGAAGTAATGCGTGCGCTTCTAAACTACTCTTCAAACTCAAAATCAAACAAACGCTCGCCGGTCTCAAAGTCAAAAAGCTCAACGGTGCCGGTCAGAACGTCAACGTACTGGTAGGACTGACGGGCAGTGCGACCGCGACGCTCGCCAACCTCAACGATGAAAAGAGATGGATGGGCCATAACCAGGGTACCTGTGCGCTCAACAATACGAGAACGACCCATGTTGGCCTTGACCTTGAGTTTTTGACCCTGAAGTGCACTGAGCTTCTCGTGAATCTCGTCTACACGATTAACTGGTGGAATCTCGTTTTCCATCAATCCTCCAAGTCAATCAGTACGTTTGCGATGCGACACGTTGATGTGTCGGAGATATGTACCGGTCGACAAACAATAGTCAGAATTTCCGAAACTCCACTATACGAGGTAGAAAATAAAATCTCAAGGTTTTACGACAAATGTCACGGGAACAACATCAGTCGGTCGGTCAGCTTCGCGTCGGATTCGCGAGAAGATCGTGTCAGGTTTGCAACGACAGCGCGTCAGAACCCCAACAAATTTATGACAAATAGGGGTCCTCTGATAAAATTAGTAACTAACTTCAAAACACAAGGAGGCCCAATGACTGAGACTCTGGGATACGCCATTAGCAAGACCTGGTATATCGTGCTTATTTTTGTTGCTCTTGCTATCGGAATCGCATTCCTTTCCAAAAAGAAATCATCTAAAGCTCTTGTTGCTTTATCAGCGCTTTGCCTGGTATTTAGCGTAGGGTCGTTCGCATTTGGTGGATTGACTGTTTCTGAAGCACAGTCCAAAGGTGCTTCATCTGACCAGCTCAATTCTATGAACATTATCGAGCTTGTTCAGGCAAACCAGGCCGCACCAGCTCAGACCTCTGTTAATGATGTCAACGAGCTCTACAACAAGATCGTTTACGTCTATCAGTACGGCTCGCCTATTTCGCAGTCGCTCGCGAGCGACAATCCTTTTGTTCATCATGATCTACCTTGGGTAGCAGCGACTCTTCCTGAACTGAAGAAGCTGCTCGACAAAAACGAAGTAGTCTACGTGTCAACAAACAGTCAGATTTTCAAACAGTTGCACATTAACCCTGGTGAAAACGCCGTCGAGCCTTTTATATTCTTTGTTACTTCGGTTAATCCAGCCGGTAGAGTTTTCCCACTTACAACTGGCGATATGTCTCGTACTGGCAAAAAAGATGGCGATAAAATCACGGTTGGTGACAATCTTGAGTTTACGCTTCGCACGGTTCATACCGATCAGGGAGACTATGTGCTTGGCCTTAACTACCAGGTCCTTTTGGCTATCAGCAGTTACTTCAAGGATTATAAGTAATTTTTGGTATTCCAATAAAGGAGTACAACTGACCATGTGTCGCTGAACGCGCAAAATAAGCCGCAACAAAAAACTCCCATTCTCGTGAATGGGAGTTTTGTTTTCTCGACAAATGCTTTTAAAGCTATTAAGAAGCCTTTTGGATGCTTTGGACCAACCAAGTTTTACTCAGCTGGGCAGAGCGAGAGGGCGGCCTCATCAGCAATAACGGTGCAGTTAGTGTGAAGCTGCAGGATAGAAGCTGGGCACTGAGGCGAAACGTTGCCGAAGCACATGTCGTAAACAGCCTTAGCCTTGTCCTCGCCGCTAGCCACAATCAGAATGCTGCGCGCGAACATGATGGTCTGCGTACCCATGGTGTAAGCCTGGCGAGGGACGTCCTCCATGCGCTCAAACAGACGGCTGTTTGCCTGAATGGTGCTCTCGGTGAGGTCAACGCAGTGCGTACCCTTGGAGAAATGGTCGTCAGGCTCGTTGAAGCCAATGTGACCGTTGTGACCAATACCAAGAAGCTGCAGGTCAGGATAGCCAGCCTTAGCAACAAGCCTATCGTACTCGGCGCAAGCTGCCTCGACGTCAGGATTAGAGCCGTCGGGCACATGAGTGTTCTCAAGATTAATATTTACCAGGTCAAAGAGGTTTTTGCGCATGAAATAGTGATAGCTCTGAGGATCGTCGTGAGAAAGACCGCGGTACTCGTCAAGGTTATACGTAGAAACCTGCGAAAAGTCCAGGTCTCCCCTCTTGCACCAATCAGCGAGTTGAGCATAGGTGCCAATTGGCGTTGAACCAGTTGCTAGGCCAAGAACGCAATTTGGCTTCAAAATAATTTGTGCAGAAATGACATTTGCAGCTTTTCTGCTCATGTCCTCGTAATCGCGGGTGCGAACAATCCTCATGTCTACCTCCAAGACAGAAGTCACAATTACATTTAGTTTAACATTTGAAGCAAAGAAAAAAGTAACCGGTCGGCGAGAAGAACAAATATCTCGCTGACCGGTTTTGACCTGTTATATGGGGTGTTTCTGTCGCTATTCTGTCGCGATTCTGACGTGAAGCTGACGCAAACCTGACGCTGCGATAGTTTTCTGTTAGGAATCTGTCGCGATTCTGACGTGAAGCTGACGCAAATCTGACGCGGCGGTAGTTTTCTGTCTGGAATCTGTCGCGATTCTGACGTGAGTCTGACACGGTGGTGGTTATCTGTCCGGAAGCTAACGCAAACCTGACATGACCCTGACGCGAATCTGACGCGAAACCTACGCCGTGTCTATCCCTGAATCTGCTTGGAAAGATCCTGCAGAGCGTGGAAACGGTGAGAGATGGCGTTCTTCTCGTCAGGCTCAAGCTCTGCCATGGTTTTACCTGGAGCATCCTCTGGCCAGAAGAGTGGGTCGTAGCCAAAACCGTTGTGACCCTTTGGCTCGTGACCAATAACGCCCTCGCAGTCACCCTCTCCTACCAGCACAGATCCGTCTCTGTAGACCAGAGCAACGGTGGAGTGGAAGCGAGCAGTGCGGTCCTCATCAGCAACGTCAGCAAGCTCAGCCAAAAGCTTCTGATTGTTTGCAGCATCATTGCCATGCTCGCCAGCATAACGAGCAGAATAGATTCCAGGAGCTCCGTCCAGAGCGTCAACGCAAATGCCGGAGTCGTCTGCAATAGCCGCTACGCAATCTACCTCGTCAAGCGCAGCCATTGCCTTAATCAGAGCGTTGTCACGGAACGTCTGGCCATTCTCCTCTGGATCAGGGAAATCACCCAGCTGACCAAGCGCTACAAAGCTTATACCAGGCATTACCTTAGAGAGGATAGCCTCAATCTCAACAAGTTTGTGAGCGTTGCCCGTTGCAACTACCACGGTTGTATTTGGATCAAAGGTCACAGCGTTAGAACCCTGATTTTCACTGTTTTGACTCATGGTTACTCCCTAAATCCAGTCACTTGATTTTGCAGGTCAACAAGGTGAGCGATGCCAGCTTGACCAAGATCGAGCAGCTGGTTGAGTTGCTCTCGATCAAACGGACCGCCCTCGCCTGTTCCTTGTACTTCAATTATCTGTCCAGTTTCTGTTCCAACAAGGTTCATGTCAATGTCAGCGTGAGAATCCTCGGGATAGTCAAGGTCCAGCAGCGGCTTGCCATTCACATAGCCCATAGAAATCGCAGCTACCTGACCTGTGAGAGGAAGTCTAGGGAGAATGTCCTTCTCGACAAGTGAATAGAGTGCGTCGTGGAGTGCCACCCAAGCACCGGTGATGCTGGCGGTTCTAGTGCCGCCGTCTGCCTGAAGCACGTCGCAGTCCAGCGTGATGGTGTACTCGCCCAGGCGGTTGAGGTCAACAACGGAGCGTAGAGAGCGGCCGATCAGACGCTCAATCTCCATGGAGCGACCCTTACGGTTGGCGCGCTCTCGCTTGGTGCGGCGGTTAGTCGACGCAGGTAGCATGGCATATTCAGCCGTGACCCAACCCGCGCGAGAACTGCGTCGCCACGCGGGAACGCCTTCCTCGACGGTGGCGGTGCACAGGACGCGCGTGTCGCCAAACGTGACCAGGCACGATCCGTCTGCGTTCTTCATAACGTTGCGCTCGAGGGTGACGGGGCGCATCTGGTCCCACGCGCGATTATACGAACGTAAAACTTGCAAAGAAGCATTAGATTGCAGCGTAGAGTCAGATTTCATAGCGTTCCTTTTCACATCTGCATAGAAAAGCAGTTAATTCTTTTTAAAACGACTCTAGTATACCTGTCTGTACACCGCCCTCTGAAACACTTTATTGTTGCTCTTGTTGGTATTACTTTGTTGCTATTTATTGCTATTTGTTGCCACTGCCTTTAACGTAATGACTAAATATGCATTGATAATGCGTTCTTTTTAGCTCCGATATACGTAATAAAGAAATACACTACAAAACCAAAAAGTGTAAGTAATGCAACAGGCCAAATGCTTGGCTCGATGGCAGTTTGGAACATTTCTACGCTCATAAAACGAATAACATTAAGTCCAAAAATTGCATGAATCACGGTAAAAATACCCGGGAACAAAAAATTACACAGTACGCCAGTAAGCAAACTTTTTGAAAGTATTTCTCGAGAAGCCCCTAATTCATACAGCTTGTAATACCTCTCTTTATTGTCTGCAGCAAGCGAAAGCTGTTGAACTGCCAAAATGACGGAAGAAAATACAAGTAACACAACCGCATAAAAAGAACAGGTGAATACAATAACGCCAAAAGGTCCAGAAACATCCGAAGCACTCATATCCTGTGAAGAAATTACCTCAAAAATTTGAGTGCGAAGAACAACAGCAAAGACAAACATGCACATACCTACAGAAGATAGGGCTGCTGAACACGTCATGGCT
This sequence comes from Atopobium sp., assembly GCA_015258715.1. GTDB lineage: Bacteria > Actinomycetota > Coriobacteriia > Coriobacteriales > Atopobiaceae > Lancefieldella. Next base: position 12,755 of record JABZHR010000018.1, on the reverse strand, counting down.
TTGGAAGCGTTGCGTGCCACACCTTCAGCTTGACGCACAGAAAATGCGTTTAACCCTCGATACCATATACCTGGAATTTTCTTAAGAACGCGTGGAAGTAACACAAGTGTTGAACGGAACACAAAAAATGATCCAAAAATGGCACAGGCACCAAAAGGAATCATGAAACCAATAAAGGCAAACGGAACCTGAGCGCACACAACATAAACAATTGCCAGCAACAAAACACCTATACATGCATCAAAGATTGCTCGTAAAATTGAAAGTGGTTTTGATGAATCATTTTCTTTTTTTGCAGACATCATCTGCAATAACGTAGACTTCTTTAAAATGCGCTTACTACCCCAGGAGAGCACGAACATCGTTATAAAAAATATTATTGTTGTCACAATGGCGCCCAATGGAGAAGCAACAACAACAAATTTCATTGGTAGGGCGTATGACCAGCTTACAATCATTTCTACAAACGGCGAAATAGCAATACCTACTACAATTCCACCAATAAGCGCACTTCCTGAAACCAGAATAGTTTCATATCGCAATATGCTAATGACATCTTTCTTTTCAAGACCCGCAAACTCATATAAAGCAAATTCGGGAAGACGTCGACGAATCAAAAATTTATTTGCGTATGACGTAACATTCAAAAACACCAAAAAAGGCAAAATACCAAATGCTAGGCTATATTTTGCCTCCGCAACAAAAAGTGAACGGACCGATTCGTCATTCACTAAGGCAAATAAATAATCTCCAGATGCTGCGTATGAATACATGAGGCAGGCACCCGTTGCCAATGCAGCAAAATAAACCCCAAAGTCGCTAAGATTACGGCGTACATTTCCAACTACAATTTTTATTAACAAATTCATAGTATATTGCCCTTACTCTATTGGCTTTAACGACATCGTCTTTATATTTATCTGCATTTTTATAATGCGCCACATACCTAATTGATACCATCGAACTAACTTACAAAAAGGTGACGATCTTATAAGAAAAAGAGCAGTCGATAAGAAAAAACGCGACACCCGAAGGCGCCGCGTGAGGTTCCATGGTGGGCGATGAGAGATTTGAACTCCCGGCCTTGTGCGTGTAAAGCACCTGCGCTAGCCGCTGCGCCAATCGCCCGTGACTGTAGAAGTTTATCACAGCTTCCACAATTCTTCGGCGGCAATTATGAATTCACAGGTTTCATTTGTTCAACTTCAGCACGGACCGCAACGCTATCTAGCTGAGCGAGTGGTGTTGACGTCTGTTTTGCTAGAGCACATGCGGTGCCCATAGCATCACCCATATCGGTAACCGTTGGGATAATACGAACGCTAGCCTGCATCAAAAATGTTGTAGAGATACAGCGGCCAATAACCCCCAGGTTATTGATGTGTTTGGTGACCATCGACCGGAATGGAATCTCGTAATAGTCACCCTGCTCGTAGGTGTTTTTGTGGAAGAGTCCGCCCTTATTGGAGTGAACGTCAATGTACCAATCGCCGCGAACAAGACCGTCGTCAAATCGAGCCTGGTTGACGTAATCTTCCTCGGTAAGCATTGTCTGACCTTCAACACGCCAGCTCTCACGAACACCCAACAATGAAGCCTGCTCCATAAGATAGCTTTGCTCAAATCCAGGCATCATGCGCTGTAAAAATGTAACTAGTCGGCGAATGCGAGCGTGTGCCTCAACTGTTGCGTTAGAACGTGCAGCTCCCGAGGTGTTTTTGCGCATGCTTGCAATATGCGGACAGTTCAGCGCCATGCAACCTGGCTTTCCAGGAAGCGAGAAAATCTGGTAATAGCGCAGGTCCTCTTCTTCAAGAATACCTGCTTCAATTCCTTCACGGAACTTTGGCTCCAGCTTAAAATTTTTCCCTGAAACCATCGCGGACTCAAAGAAATATCCTTCGACCAATGGCGAAAAGTGATCATCAAGTGAGAGCACGTAATCTCTATAGCGCTCAACATCAATTCCACCCATGGTAAAACGCAAGCTACAAACCTGATTGATGCCGTCCTCATCACCAGCTGCAACTGGTACACCAGCAGCTCTGGACAAGACTGCGTCACCCGATGCGTCAATCCACGTTTGAGCTGCCACTGCAATCAAACCTTCTGTTGAGACGAGAATAACGTGCGTGATGGTTTTCTCGTCATCTGCATCAGACAAAACTGCAGCTACAAGCGATGTATCGTAAAGGATTTGTCCACCTTTAGTGGTGTAGAGCTGCTCGTACACTTCTCCCAAGCGCTCAGGAGCAAACCAGATCATAGTAGTGTAATCGTCTCGCGTAGCGTCACCTGAAGCCAAGAGCTGCTGCTCGATGGCAGAAAGAACTGGCAAATGACGCACATATGACGGCATCATAGGGCACACAAGCGCTCGTGTAGCAGAGCCTCCAAGCAGATTTGACTTGTCCACAATAAGGGTAGAAAGACCCTCATTTACACAACGAATTCCACAAGCAGAGCCAGAGACGCCGCCGCCAATAATAACTACATCAAAACTTCCAACAACAGGAATCTGTAGGTTGTTCCAGGTAATCTCTTTATGATTCATTGTTTCCTCCTGTGCCAGAAATGTTATGTAGCAATTCGTAGTAAGTATTGGTGAACGCATGTGCTGCAATTTCAGATAGTGCGTGAATGCCTGTTTTTCCCAGCTTACAAGGACCAATAGTAATAAGCGGAACGGTGTATTCTTTGCTGGTTAATCCAAGTCGCGTCGTCTCCAAGACATGGAAAAACTCATGCATCAGAATGAGGTTTTGAGCTTCATGCGGCTCAAGTTGATTTTGTTTTGCCCACAGCACACACGACTGCTCATAGAGTGTGATTTCTTTTGTACCAGAAACATAATCGCTGAAATAACGCTGGTTTCCATACACACAATCAATATCTTTTTTGATAATTGTCATGCCTGCATCTTTGCAGATTTGAAAGAAGTCACTTTGACCGTTTGATTCTTCAAACACCATATGCGCAGCACATTCACCTTTTGACCACGCCAAATCAATCACGCGCTCTTTATCCTCTTCAGGAATTCGAGCAGCAAAGCGATCCCACGAGAGCTCTTTACGTGCAAGCTCACGAGTTGGGAACGGAAACCTTGAAGCAGAGCCAACAGTAGACTCTGCTTCAAGGTTCACCGATTTTCTCGCCAAAGTGTGATCTGCGTTCTGCATGTGAGTTTAATCGCCTAAACGAAGTGTAGCAGCGATGATAACAGGCTCGTCAGACGGATAACCGCCCAACTCCACTGCTGCAAGGCTCAAAATCTGCTCAAGAGAAGTCATTCCAGACAGATCGATAATGCGCTTGCCAACTACCACATAGACGTTTGGCAGATTGGCTCCACCGTCGTTGTATACGGTCAAGTCCTCTACCAGGGCTGTTACTCCCTTGCGCCAAGAACTAATGGTCTCTTGGAGTACGTCGGCATTAGGACGCTGAAGTCTAATAACACCCTCGGAATCAATAAGACGAAGAGCTGTGCGTTTCTTGGTGAGAAGACCAAAGAGCTTCTTTTCTGTAGTTGTTGCAGTGTAAGCAAAGAGCTCAGAAGAGTGAGCAACCTCGGAAACATTTTCTGCACCCTCGCCAAGGTTCTCTACTACAAGTTTTTTAAGCTCGTCTGCGCTCAAGCGCGTAGCATTAACGTCTTTACTGCGCAGCTCAGTGGCACCAACAGCAATCGCGCGGACAACATGACGCTGGGTATCAACCTCAACAGTAACTTCAACAGTTCCAGGAGCTGCTCCCATCTTAATAGCACGAGCTTCTGCTTCACGCCTAACACTGACAATGTCATCGTCGGTTGGGTTGGTAACACTGCGCTCAACCATGTCTCGGACCATAGCAAGAGCAACGCCAATAGTTGAGATAACAGGAGCATTCTTAGCAATACGGAACGTATGACCCATGGTCTTTGCCAAGTGTGGCACTACCGTAGAAGCTCCGCCGCCACCGCCAACGTAAACGGTTGTGCGAGGGTCCATACCGTAGTCTTTCATAAGCTGTTCTGCTACAGCACCGTTCTTCTTTGCGGCAAAAGCAAGGACCTGAGCTGCTGCATCTTCAACACTCATGCCCATATTCTCTGCAAGAGGAGCCCACGCCGCACGAGCAGCTTCAACAGAGCCGTATGCATAATCCCCCTCAGGAACAAAGCCTGCAAGGTTTGCAGCGCCAGCCATGGTCAAACAAACGCGAAGTCCACCATCGCACTCAATAGCTGCGTACTCAGGATCTCCATCCATAGGACGAACAGCAACCAGGCGTGGATTAACAATCTTTTCTGCGTCGGTGTATACCTCGTAATCCAAGTTAGCAATGTGAGCAGAACGAGGTCCCACGTCAACGGCCTTGCCATCAGAAATCTGCACCATAGAACCGCCACCAATACCAACGGTTCTCACATCTAGTGACGAGAGGTACGTCTTGTGGCCACCAACTTCTGCGTATTTGACCATAACCTTGCCGTCTTTAACGCAAGAAATATCGGTAGAAGTGCCACCAACCTCAAAGAACAGGCCATCGGTAAGCTTCTCATACATCAAAGCACCAGCTACACCAGCTGCAGGACCAGAAAGAATGGTTAGGATTGGACGATGACGGACCTCATCAACAGTCATAACACCGCCGTCGCAGCGCATAACCATAAGTGGTGACTCAATGCCTGCCTCGCGAATACTCTTGTCAGTCATGTTTGCAGCTTCAAGCATCTTTGGCATGATGGAAGCGTTAACAACTGCTGTACGAGTACGAATAGCCAGGCCGTAAAGCTTAGAAATGTCATTTGTAGCCGTAGCAGGAACTTCTCTATCAGAGCACTCTGCAATAACAGCATTCTCGTTAGTTGGATCGTCGACACTAAATGCCTCGGCGGCAACATAAGAAGTTGAACCACCTGAGAAAAGCTGCTCGATTGCGCTCTTAATGCCAGCTTCAACATCAGAAGAGGTATCTACAAAAGCATTTTTGGTACGCAGGAATTTACCGGCAGCAAGTTCAATATCGCCAACATTGGTGTCACTCTTGCTCTTGGCTCCCTGAAGACCACTACCAAGCGTTACGATACCAACCTGTGCAACATCGCCCTCAAGCAGGGCATTTGTTGCTTGGGTAGTACCGTGAGCAATAAAGACAACATCTTCAGGCTTAATGTTGTGCTGCTCCATAACACCATGAAGCACCTGCACAATACCTGCTGCAACACCTGCTTCAGCGGTGTGCGTAGTAGGTGTTTTAACCGTGCCGATAATTTCGTACGTATCATTGTCGATGGCAACAGCATCAGTAAATGTTCCGCCAACGTCGATTCCAATACGAACTTTCACGTTTCCTCCTTGATTTACAGCAATCCATCAGCTGCAAAGATAAAACGAGGCGAGAAGACCACAACAAGAGGGTCTTCTCGCCCCAAGGTCAGAACTTAGAAGTACAGAACACCAGACAGAATTACACCAAAGATGGAAACTGCCCAGAGGTAAGGGAGCATCTTACGAGTAACGGTGTTGACGTCAACCTCGCAGAAGTTTGCAGTCCAAACGTTCTGAGTGTTGGTTGGGTCGCCACCTGCCTGGATGCGCTCTGCAGCCAGGAATGCGCCCATGACAGCAAGAGGATTCAAGGTGTTCAGGCCAATGATAAGAGCTGCGATGCCAGAACCAAGACCAAACATGTTCATAGGTCCACGATACAGAGCCAATGGCGAGAGGACCGCAAAGAAGACGATGTATGCAATAAGGTTCTGTGGCATGATGCCAAGCAGGAATGGGTTAAGAACTGCCTTAACCGTTGGGTTGGTAACTGCAAGGTAAAGGATACCAATGCCAACCATCAGGATAATTGCAGGACCAGCGTCGGTTACGCCGTCATAGCAAGTCTTTGCAAGAAGGTTCATTGCCTTGCTAAAGCTCTTGGAGGTAAACAGCAGGCACCACAGAATACCAACGGTAAATGCTGGGGTAACAGGAACCTTCAAGAAAGCAACAAGCACAATAGGAATCAGTGGAGTCAACATTGCAAGACCACCAGCAACACCGGTGAGCTGCTTGGAGTTGCTCTGCTCAGCAACTGGAGCGCTGAAGGCAAACTTAATGCCATTACGCTTGAACTCAACAACAATCATAATCAAAGTTGCAATACCAGTTGCAACAGCAAGATAAACCTCAAAGCCCTGAACCTGAGAAATGTCTAGGTTGAAAAGCTTTGCGAAGGTTGTCCAGTTGGCAATATTGAGTGCCAGACCAGTGGTAAAGGACATCAAGAAGATACATGCTGCACTAGCTGCGGGAACACCAACAGAAATCAAAATTGGCAGGACGATTGAGCCAACCATGATGATGGATCCCAAGCCAGAAAGTGTAGTAAAGAGGACAGCTACTGCAATAGACATAATCAAGGTGATTACCAGGGGCTTATCGCCACCAAGCTCTGCGCTTTTCTTGATGATTGTCTCGGTAACACCAGTCTTGTTCATAAGCTGGCCCAACCATGCGCCAAAAATAACAGCCATGATTGCGGCACCCATACGAACGGTACCAGCCTCAAATACTGATGTCAGCCAGCCAATTTCTTTTCCGTCGCCGTCTTTTCCAAACATTGGAACGCCTGCGATGACACAAATCAAAATGGCCATCAGTGGCAGGGCAAGCAGAGTTGGGATCTTCTTAGTCATCATCAATGCAGCTACAGCCACAAAGACCAAGAGGATCAAAATACCCTGAACCATGTTTCCTCCTTAGGAACACATTGTTTGATAGCAAGTGCAGCTATCTCTCCTTCAAACAACCTACACGTACTTCTATAGATGCCTCAGCACCATGTTGACGACTTTGATGAGCAGACAAAGTCGAGAAACACCTTTGTTCCAGCGCGGCACATAGCGTACTACTTCCCTACATCTACCTTGCTGGCTTCTTACGCAAGCCTTACCGATTTCTTGCACATGACCTGCGAAAGTCTTACCGAATACCTACACCGAACTTACTGGATGCCAGCCAGAAACAAGTACTTGTTTCCAAAGCTGGACAGTTTCTGGACAAAGACAGGCAAATCTTAGGGCAGAAACAGCATCTCTCAGTAAGTTTCTTGAAGTCATTCTTGTTACGATCAGTTTTGGAAATTCCTCAAACTGAGCAAATTTTTGCACCAAAAGCGCAGGAGTAGACAACGCCTTATTCAGCGCATCTGTCTTAAGCAAAGAGGTGGAAGTATCTTCTTCAGGCACAGATACAACTACAGCATCAACAGAGAAAAGACTCTGAACCGTACTGATAAGGTTCATTAACTTATCAAGTTGCAGGCCGTCTACGCTCACAAGTTGCTGAGTAACGTCTGCATTTAATCCTTCTTTCATAGGAAGAGGGGTGTTATTGCTGACAACTTGAGCTACAACTCGAGTTCCAAATGAAAGATGTAAGTATGAAGAAACATCCTCAATATTGTTTGAGCCTTCTACTTGAGAAAGAGCAAAGTCACTCTGCTCAAATTGCTTCACCACTACCCTGAAGGCACTCTCTAACGCTTGTAACAGGGAAATTGTTGCCGAATCATGACCCGTTGAATACATGACGGAAAGCTCTGATTCAAGTACATCGCCCTCAAGCAGAACTCCAATTCCCTTAAGGATTGCGCCGTCAACAATGAGCCTTGTAAGAGCAGTTTTAATACCTTCAAGTAGAGTTTCTCCCGAAGGAGCCTCTTCTGACAGCGTGGTACGAGCGTACTCGTTAAGAGCCATGTCAACGAGCACAAGTTCCTGACTCTGGCGAGAAACCCGAACAAGTCCCAAGAGACCAAACTCTGGAGCAAGTTGTAGAAGCGTCTTTGATCTACCAGCGGTTACTACGCGCTTTGAGCTTTCTTCAACCATTTTTGACTGAAGCAAATCTTGAACAATAGTAGTAACAGTACTAGGAGAAAGAGATAATTCACGAGCCAATTCAACACGAGACAGAGCGTTTTTCTCGCACAATGCTTTAATAACGGCACGTTTATTGGAATATGCAATATCTTTAGTGCTGACAATTGGCATACGCGTCCCCTCCTCTCCATTTCTGTCTGTACTACCTTATTTCGACTCTCGAAATAATTCCATCAAACTTAGAAAGGAACGGGACTAACGGTATGAAATTATCGCCAAATGGTCATGCTGAACAATTTAGTAAACGGCGCCAAGCCCTTACGCCAACTCTTCCAGAATACGACGCATTTCTTTCTGGACACCCTGCTCGGTGTTAGGTGCAATGACCTTGGAGGCAATCGTCTTGAGCGCGTAGCGAGCGTTGTCCATAACGTACGCGGTGCCCGCATAACGCAGCATAGCGTAGTCGTTCATGGAATCGCCAAAAACGGCAATCTCGTCACGAGAAATGCCATAGTACCTGCGGATTTGCTCAAGTCCTGTAGCCTTGTTCACACCACGAGGCACCACGTCAATCCATGTCTCTCCAGAAGGCATGAACGAAAGTCTATCGCCCATCTCGCGCTCAAGAATCATGGCCATATCCATGGAACGAGCCCTTGAATCGCAGCAAATAGCAGCCTTGATGATACTAACGTCAGGTGAAGGCGGATCAAACACGCGCTCGGCGTTTGGCAGGTCTTTATCCAGCTCACGCACAAACGAACTCTGATCGTCCAGCAGATACGTATGCGTGCGGTCATAAACAACCAGGTGAATGCAGTCAAACTCAGACGTCAACTCAAACAGCTTACGAATAGAAGCTGACGAGAAAACCTCGCGGTCGATGACCTCGTTCTCTACATAGACCTGCGTGCCAAGGGAGGCCACGTAGTCAATCTTATCTGCGACCGGCTCAAACAGCCAACGCAATGTATCGTAACGACGACCGGAACTTGCCACAAAGTGAACGCCGCGCTTGTACAGCTCTTCGATGAGCTCAAATGTCTCTGGCGGAACCTCGGAATTCTGGTCCAGTAGCGTACCGTCCATGTCCGATGCAATGAGTCTAATCATGCTAGTTCTCCATCATAAAACGGGGAGTCTCCCCTGCTTTTGTTGCGCGTACCAGCTCAAGCAAGGCATGCGCAACGCCGTCATCTGCAGATGCACCTACGTGGTGCTTTGCTACCTGCTTGACCTCTGGAATTGCATTTGCCACCGCCACCGAGTGCGGAACTTTACTAAGGATATCAATGTCATTCTCGCCGTCTCCAAAAACAAGCACCTCTTCTGGAGAAATACCCGTTCTTTCCAGAAGCGTTTCAAAGCCAGTCAGCTTGGAAACACCCTTGGGCAACACGTCAAACCATTGAGGAATGACCGAAACCGTGTAAACATCTGGACAGACTGCGGCAATCTTTTGGCGACAACGCTCCATGTCCTCCTCTGTTCCCGGGCAAGCAACTGTTGCTGCAACAAAATCGACGTCATCGGGGACTTGGTCGACAATGCCCGAGACAAACACCATTCTACGCTCGTAATCAGCGAGAATGTCTTTATTGTCAGGCGCACCGACAACATATGCTGGATTAAAGAGGTTAGTCTGTTCTGGATAGCAGACCAAGAACATGTTCTTCTCGTCAGCAAGAGCATCTGCGACACCCTGCAATGTTTTATGATCAAAAACGGAGAGCGAGATAGTCTTGCCTTTGTACAGCACGCGCTTGCCTGTAGACATGACTCCTGTCTGCATACACGCCTCGTCGAGGCTAAAAAGACGCATCAGCTCAACATAATCTCGGCCGGTACAAGGGCCAAAAGCGATATCTGTTTCTTCAAGGAGCGTATGGATTGCCTTGCGTGTGAAGTCCGACACACGCTTGTTTCCGAAGGGTACCAGCGTGTTGTCCATATCAGATAAAACAAGCTTAATCACAAACGTCCCCCGTTACTGCATGCTACGTAGCTGGGCAAACGCAACGCGCGTCGCAACCCAAGCGGATGCAGCCCTACGCCAACGCAGCTCCAAGCTAGCAAGCTCTACGCTAACACGAGCTAAATCGACGCGAGCTAAGTCGCAGCATTGTACTTCTATCTAGTTGAACTATGTGCCAAGACGTCAAAGCGATCAATCTTGAGCAACACTTGGTCTAGTCCAATCATACCCGAGAGACGCACCTTTGACGCATTCGAAGTCAAAATTAGAAGATCTCTAAACCCGGAGCCCCGACGTCCGCCAACCCACTCCATGCGCTTAATGTCCTGGTAGTTGATGGAAATTTCAGAGCCTACAAAGGGCACTACAACCATCTCGTCATCAAAAAGCGAGACCTTATAACGACTCAAGATGTACCACGCCATAAACATGACAACCGAGAAGGACGCAAAAAACGCCATAACAATGTCTGGGTTTGGCGTAAATACATTAACGTAGCAAAGCCAGCCGAGAATAACTGCGATTGCACTAACAAATGCCATGTCAATAATGAGCGAACGTGTGAGCGATGCGGGAGTCACGTAGGTATCGTGATGGCTGTGGCGACGCTCGGAAATTCCAACGTTTCCCGAGTGCTCTAAAAACGCAGCTATGACGGGTGCCGCAACGACAACAATTCCAAAAAACACTGCGAGCATTGCGACCTCCCTTACTCCGTGAAAAAAAGAACAATGACCCTTCATAATTATGCTACGCCCCCGCACACCATTTATTGACAAGGGTGAACGGGAGCGTAGACGGTAGCAATCAAGCTATGAGTGGCAAAGCTGCACGTCAAGCGGTCGCGTGCGGTCCCGAGTGCGGGTGCGGGCGCTAGCCGCGAGCGCGGGCGTGGCGCGGGTGCGGACGCTAGCCGCGTGCGGCGAACTTGGCGACGAGCTTCTCCAGAAGATCAACAGTGACTTCAAGGCTTGGCACGGGAACAAACTCACGCACGGAGTGAGCGTTGTATCCGCCGGTAGCAATATTAGGACAAGGCAGGCCGCGGAACGTGAGCTGAGCGCCGTCGGTACCGCCACGAGCAGCAACAGGCTTAGGCTCAATGCCAACCTCGCGATTTGCCTCAAGCGCATAATCAATCAGGAACTCGTAGCCGTCGAACTTCTCGGCCATGTTGCGATACTCCTGGTGAATTTCAACGCGGACGGTATTCTCGCCATAGCGCTTGTTCAAGAACGCGGCGATATCCTGCAGGACCTGCTGACGGTTGGCAAAAATCTGGGCGTCGTGGTCGCGGACGATGTAGCTAAGCTTGACCTCGGACGCGGAGCCCTCGATGGCGATTGGGTGGTAGAAGCCCTCGTAGCCCTCGGTGTGCTCAGGGCGCTCGAAGGCGGGGATCATCTGTTGGAACTCGGAAGCCACGGTGATGGCGTTGATCATGACGTCCTTGGCGCTGCCAGGGTGAACCATGACGCCCTTGAAGTAGACGTCGGCGTGAGCTGCGTTGAAGCACTCGTAGTTGAACTCGCCGAGAGCCTCACCGTCGACGGTATAGCCGTACGCAGCGCCGAGTTTGTCTAGGTCAAGCAGGCTTGCGCCGTGACCGATCTCCTCGTCGGGGACAAACGCAATCTTGAGCGTAGGGTGTGCGAGCTCAGGGTTGTCGCCCAGGCGCTTGAGCAGCGCACAAATCTCAGCCACACCGGCCTTATCGTCAGCGGAAAGCAGCGTGGAGCCGTCGGAGCAAATGATGTCCATGCCCACAAAATCCTTGAGGTCAGGGACCTGCTCCTGAGTGGTAGCGATAGTCTTGCCGTTGACGATGCCGGCGCCCAGGTCACCGCCCTCGTAGTGGACGACGTGCGGCTTGATGCCCGAGGCAGGCGCGTCGATGACGGAGTCCAGGTGCGAGCAGAGCATCAGCGCGGGAGCCGACTCGGCGCCCTTGGATGCGGCGAAGGTGCCGGTGACGTAGGCGTGCTCGTCAACGGTGACGTCGGTGCAGCCCAGCGCCTTGAGCTCTTCGCCCAGGTAGCGGGCCATCTCGTGCTGAGCAGGCGTGGAAGGGGTGACAGTGTCGTTGTCGGGGTTGGACTGGGAGTCAACCTGCACGTAGCGCATAAAGCGCTCGGCGACATCGGGGAGCTGGTTAGTTGCGGTTTCAGACATAGGTATCCTCTCTGGATCGGGCAAGGTCGGCGGGGCGGGTGGTGCAGGTCGCGGCGCGGGTGCGGGCAACGCGGGTCGCACGGCTGGTGCGGGTCGCGCGGGCGGTGCGGGCAATGCGGGCAGTGCGGGCAACGCGGGTCGCACGGCTGGTGCGGGTCGCGCGGGCGGTGCGAGCAGCGCAGGTAGCGCGGGCAGTGCAGGTCGCAACCGTCGACCTTTTGATGTTGTATGCATTTACTGTACCGCAACTCAAAACGAATTAAACTTACCTGTACAAACTTTTGAACAGAGTTACCTTAAGAAAAACTTCTGCAACTTTTTATTATCATTTCGATTCGCCGTAAACGCAAAGCACGGAATTAGACAGTCGTACATCCAATCCGATTGAGTCAATGACGTAATATTTGGTCATTATGCACGAAATTGCATATTTCATGCGTTTTATAAGCAAAATTTTCACAGGACTTAGAAAATTGCTGTTTTTGGAGCCTCAAGTGGTAAAAAATGCGTTTAGTTGGAAATGAAGAAATTTAGTTCAACTTTTTATACTAATGTTTGCCCAGGATAAGCGAAAAAATTTTAACTATTTCTTTTACTAATTTAGTCAAAACACCTCATTTTCAAAATGAATACACCAACTAAACGCATTTTTTACCTTTTTGGGCCTTGAATTTTCATTGCTAGTGCAACAACAAAAGAGAAGGTAGTGACCCATGGGTCTACAATGGCGCTTACGACAAC
>JABZHR010000017.1 GCA_015258715.1 Atopobium sp. | reverse complement strand
AGGACTTGAGTCCTGGGCAAGTATAATTAGGGTTATACCCTAAGAGCAAACCACCCGCTATGCGGGTGGTTATGATTCTCGAGAACGCTCTCAACAGGTTGAAGTCTATTGATCATACTGTCTAATGTGATGGACAGTATTTGAGGATGTATATTTGTAGCCCCTAGCACACAGGATTGCCATACTCACGCAACATAGCGTCACGGTTAACAATCCACTGCTTACCATACTTACGAGCATTCACTCTTGGAACTATTTTGATCAACCGCAACATCTCTGAACAATGATTCATCTTTTAGAAGCTTTTTATAAGCAAAATTGTAGACAGCTGACATCTACAGTGATATTTTGTAAAAAAATATGTTACTGACAAAAAATATGTAGCGATAATTTGGATTAGGAGTCTAAGTATGAGACATTTTAAGAATATTATTATTGGCTTTGGCAAAGCTGGTAAGACTTTGGCAGGAAGCCTGACAAGTCATGGCGAAGAAGTGCTTTTGATTGAAAAAGATCCAATGATGTACGGCGGAACGTGTATCAACATCGCATGTTTGCCAACTAAGAACTTGGTGATTAACTCTCAAAGAGGAGTTAAGTATGAAGAAGCTTTCGAAACTAAGGAAGCTATGACAGCAAAACTACGCAACAAGAACTACCACAAGATAGCAGACCAAGACTTGGCAACTGTGCTTGATGCAAGTGCTGAATTTATTGATGATAAGACAATCAAGGTAACTGATGAATCAGGTACAGAAGAATTAACATTCGACCGTCTTTTCATTAATACTGGTGCCGAAAGTAATGTACCAAATATTGATGGCCTAAAGATTGACGATAAGATATTTACTTCAACTGAAATGCTTGCTAAAAAAGAACTTGCTAAGAATCTGGTTATTTTAGGTGGTGGACCAATCGGACTTGAATTTGCTTCAATGTACGCTGGCTTTGGCAGTAAAGTAACTGTAATTGAACCAATGCCAAGTATCTTGGGCCGGTTTGAACCAGAAATTGCTCAGGCAGCTAAGGCTGATATGGAAGCAGATGGCGTTACCTTCATGCTTAAGTCTTCTTTGACCAAGGTTGAAGAAACTGAAGCTGGTCTTAACTTAACTGTTGAAACCGAAGATGGTGTTAAGGACTTGCAAGCAGACGTGATGCTTGTGTCAGTTGGCCGCCACCCAGCCACTGCCGCCCTTCACCTAGAAAAAACCAGTCTTGAAGTTGGCCAAAGAGGCGAAATTGTCGTTAACGATAAGCTTGAAACCAGTGTTCCTAATATCTACGCTATGGGTGATGTTGCCGGTAGCTTGCAATTTACCTACATTTCGCTTGATGACTGGCGGATTATGGACAATCAACTCTTTGGTGACAAGACTAGAACTAAGAAGAATCGTCCAGTTTTTGCTAACTCAATCTTCATTAAGCCAGCAATTTCTTCAGCTGGACTAACTGAAAGCGAGTTAAAGGCCCAAGGTAAAGCTTACAAGGTCTTAACAATGCCTGCAGCTGGTGTGCCAAAGGCCCAAGTCATCGGCAACCCAAGAGGCTCATACAAGGCTTTGATTGACCCAGAAACTCACGAAATCTTAGGTGCTACTATTTACGCTGAAGAAGCTTACGAAACTATCAATGTCATTACTTTAGCAATGCAGCACCACTTAAAGGCTGAAGACTTGCGTGACCAAATTTACGCTCACCCAACTATGACTGAAGCTCTTAATGACTTATTCAAATTCTAAAAACTAAAAAAACTGACTTATCTCATAACTTGAGTAAGTCAGTTTTTTGTATGGGCCTAGAATAAAAAGTGTACAAGTTAAATAGAGAATGTCTGTTCATCAAGCGATGAGACTTTTATTTCGACTCCTTACAGCCTCTCAAAGCCCTTCTTGATTAGTTGGGCCATTAAGCCTCTACGCGCTGCTATGAATTCCTCATAGTCCATGTTTTCGAAGCCTGTAGGTAATGCATGCTGCTTGCATGCTTCTATGTAGGCTTCTTCGCCAAGTTCGTTGCGGTATTTTGCGACATACACGGAAGGGGCATCATCGGAAATGTAGATGTTGTTCCCATAGTCCGCATACGTGAAGTTAGCACGGTTGCTACGGTTAGATAGATAGCCCGCTTCTTTCAAATAGTTGTCGGGGAAGAGGTGGTGCTTGTCCACTGCCTTCTTTGTGCCAGAGGCTCCATCGGATATGAGTTGCGAAACCGGCACGGTGCTGAAAAGGGCTTTGTATCCCAGGACAACTTGTGCAGCCACAAAGCCTTGCCAGCTTGGGCCGGTAGCTTCGTTGGCGTTGAGGTCGTTTGGCAGGGTGAGGGAAAAGTAGTCGTCTGTCATCAGTGCGGCGATACTTCTGTCGAAGTAGGCGATGAACTCTTCAGCAGTTTTGAGCTCAGAGACCTCGTTAAGCTGCTTCTCGAAGTCGGACTCGAATGAGCCAACATAGAAGGCCGTAAGGTTGGAAGCGTAGAACCAACGTCTAACGAGCTTCTTAATAGCCAGAGGCTCCATCTTGAATTCGTAACGGCCAATCAGATAGAAAGCATAGTTGAAAATCAACGCGTTCTCAGACGTAATCTGACTTGAACTTATGTAGCCGGCTTCACCCAATGTATTTAGGAATGCCTTCCAATTATTCAGATCAAGAACGCAATCCACGGCCTTGCCGAACTTCTCGAAGTTTTCTGCGCGCGTCTCGGGGGAAGTTTCACCGGTCTTGAGATCCTTGCCACGAAGAATCTGATACGCATAGCGAAGGCGCCCGCGCTTGAACCCGAGTCCGACGGCTGCACGGATGATGTGAGTTGCAGATGTCTTTATGAGATGGTTGTAAGAGGTGCCATTGGCGGGAACATGGCTGTCCGCGCAGAACTTCTCGATGCGAGAGCGCATTTCGGGCTCATAGACGGAGAGCAGGGTCATGATGAAGTCGTCCTGTTTGAGAGATTGACCCTGAGAGTTGACGCGCACGAAGATGTCCGAAACCATTTCCTCGTCAGCATCAGAAGTGATTTCAAGGGTTGGGAGCAAGTAGCGCTCCAATCCAAGGAGGGCGTTTATGCCCTGCTCGATAAGATCTTCTTCCTCGTCTGTCAGTTCGGGTTCACCTTTCTTTGCATTACCTTCATTCAATTGACGAATAAAGGACTTCCTGAAGGTGCTGAGCTTGTTCTCTCTGTTTGCGGTAAAGACCTCGCTGACCGATGAGATGAATCTCGGATTCCTGTCGGTGGCTGCGTCGGCATTCTCGAAAACGTGCGTTATCGGATCGAATGCGATTCGAATGTTGCGCTCCTTAAAGTCCTTGTCCTTAACCCGCACACCATAGAGCGAGCTAAGCAGGGCAGTGAGGCGCTGTTGGCCGTCGATGACGAGTTCCTTCGGGGCTTCATAGATCTTGGTGTTGGTGCCGATAGAGGACTTCTTATCGCTGTAGTCAGCCGGGGACTCCCAGAGCATGATGTAGCCGATAGGGTATCCTCGGAACATGGAGTCGAGGAGCTGGCGAACCTTGTCGTTCTTCCAGACAAAGGGACGCTGCAGATCCGGCAAGCCGATCTTGCCTGTCTGCACGTCTTTGAGTATGTTTCCAACCTCTAATGAGACTGGTTTGTAGATAGAATTTGCCATAACTGCCGATCGCGTGCCGAATGTTGGTGTAAGGGACCGCTTCCCTGGCTGCAGAAAGCAGGAAGCGATTATCGCCTAGAATTCTAATTGCTGAAGTCAGGATTCGTAGAAAGGCAATAACCGCATATGGACAATATACACGAGATCGCGAGCGACGGGGCCGAGATGCCCAGATTCGACGACGGCATGGTCAACCTCTCCGAGCTGTTGAGGATAATGGCCGAATCCCTGGTCAACGAGATCGTGGACGCCCGGGCCGACGAGGCCTGCGAGGCCGGCAACCAGAGGAACGGATACCGCGAGCGCAGGCTCACCACCAGCGCGGGCACCATCAACCCCAGGATCCCGAAGCTGAGCGCGGGGAGCTGCTTCCCCGAGGACCTGATCGAGCGCTGCTCGTGCGTCGACCGCGCCGTGGTCGCCGCCGTGTCCGGGATGGTGGCCAACGGCGTGTTCGCCGAGACGGACGAGGATTGGGCAGGGCGCCGCTGGTTCAACGACGACTCCATCGGCAGGGCCGTGGAGGGCGCCGAGGCGAACGCGCCCGCGCACGCCTGCGAGGGCACCGCCGCCGAGCGCGCGGCCAGGATCATCGCGCCCGTCGTGGCCGACAACCCCGTTGCCGGCGGGAAGGCGGCGTGACATGCGCTAGAACGACGGCATTCCAGGTGATTCTCGGTTCCTCGGGCAGCCTGCGGCCACCCTCGAGAACCGAGCCCTACACCAACATTCGCGACACTACCCTCAAAACGGGAGATTATCCACTCTCATTCATCAGACGTCCGAAAATCCACGCTCGTGCGTCCGGATTTCCACGCTCGTGCGCCCGGATTTCCACGCTCGGGTAGCGCAAGCAGAGGCATCGCGGGCTTTGATTGGGGCTGATGCGAGTCACGGCATGTGGCCGTAAGGGTTGCCCAGAGGTTGCCAAACGAAAAGCCCCCGACCGTTGGTACAGGTCAGGGACTCGAAAACGCTAGATTTCAACTACTCCCACTCAATGGTCGCAGGTGGCTTTGGAGTGATGTCGTAGGCTACGCGGTTAACACCAGCAACTTCGCTAACAATGCGAGAAGAAATGCGAGTCAGCAGCTCATACGGCAGCTTTGCCCAGTCAGCGGTCATAGCGTCGCTGGACTCAACAGCGCGCAGGATAACTGGACGAGCATACGTGCGCTCATCACCCATTACACCAACGGACTTAATGTCGGGTAGCACGGCAAAGTACTGCCAAACACTGTGCTCGGAGTTACGATCGCCTGTCTCGTCAAAGAGTTGAGCATTGTAGGCATCAATCTCTTCACGGACAATAGCGTCGGCGTTGCGGAGAATCTCCAGCTTTTCTGGGGTAACGTCGCCAATGATGCGGATAGCAAGGCCAGGACCTGGGAATGGTTGCCTGTAGACAAGGTTCTCTGGCAGACCAAGAGAAACGCCCAGCGCACGGACCTCGTCCTTGAAGAAGTGGTCCAGAGGCTCAATCAGGTCAAAGTGAACGCCCTCTGGGAATGGAATCAGGTTGTGGTGGCTCTTGATAGTTGCAGCTTTGCCGCCGGTCTTACGAGCGCCCGACTCAATAATGTCAGGGTAGATGGTGCCCTGTGCCAGGAACTGAACGCCGTCCAGCTTCTGAGCCTCGTCAAAGAAGACCTTCCAGAACTCGGTACCAATCAGGCGACGCTTCATCTCTGGCTCGGTAACGCCAGCTAGAAGCTCTGCGTAGCGCTCCTCTGCGTGAACGTGAATCAGAGGCACGTTAAACTGCTTGCGGAAGACCTGCTCAACCATCTCTGGCTCGCCCTTACGGAGCATGCCATGGTTAACAAACACGCAGGTCAGCTGATCGCCGATAGCGCGGTGAACAAGGGCTGCGACAACAGAAGAGTCAACGCCGCCGGAAAGCGCCAAAATAACGCGGCCATCGCCAACCTTCTGACGAATCTCCTCTACCTTCTGCTCAATGATGTTGTCCATGGTCCACGTCTTCTCAAAGCCACAGATATTGAACAGGAAGTTAGAAAGCATCTGGGAACCGCACTCGGTGTGGTTGACCTCTGGATGGAACTGAGTGGAATACAGGTTCTTAGCAGCGTTTTCCATAGCTGCAATAGGGCAAACGTCGGTAGAAGCGGTAACAGCAAAGCCCCCTGGGACCTCAGAGACAGCATCGCGGTGGCTCATCCAAACGGTCTGCTGCTCAGCAGTGCCGTCAAAAATGCGGCTCTCCCCCGCGCGGGTCAGATGAGCTGGGCCATACTCGCCCTTCTCGGTATGTCCAACGGTGCCACCCAGGGTAACCGCCATAATCTGCTGTCCATAGCAGAAACCAAAGACAGGAAGACCAAGCTCCAGAATCGCTGGGTCAATCTTTGGCGCATCTTCTGCGTAAACAGAAGCAGGGCCGCCGGACAAAATGAGCGCAGATGGATTGAGCTCACGAAGCTCATCTGCAGAAATATCACAAGGAACAATCTCGGAGTAGACGTTAAGATCGCGCACGCGACGTGCAATTAACTGGCCGTACTGGGCACCAAAGTCTAGAACTGCAACAAACTGCTTGGGCCTGGACTCGCTCATGCATGACTCCGCTTCTCCGGTTTCCCGGTCACTCTTAGATTCTGCACCGGCGCGCACTACCGCACGTATGGGCACATATCTCTACCACGAATTTATTGCTATTAATAATACCTTCAACCAGCCATTAACATCACGAGAGATTGTGTGCGCCAAAAAGTCTTCTTATTCTGTACGAACAAAAGACGGCAAAGTTCTATAATTTGACGAGAAATGCTACTAATTTCTAACAATTTAAAAACATAGAATATGGCGAGAAGAGCAGGTCAAAAGTACGGTGTTTTGAAATGTAATTGTTTTGTGACGACCAAGACTGGTAACAGTTTTTAAGTATCTATCTGCAATAATTTTCTCACGCTCGCAAGACGAATTGGAGTTTGGTTTATGAAAAAAGTACTGGTCAGACTAGGTGCATTTCTTGTGCCATTTATGATTGTTGTTACTTTTGTGACAACATTCGCTTCTGCTGCAACTGTTTCACCGGTTCAAATTACCAGCATGTCTGTGGCTGATGATACCTATACACCAGTAAATGAGATTACCACTGATAATCTGTACCATATTACAATTAACTGGGAATCTACCGCATCTACCGTGGCAGAAGGTGACTATTTTGATATTACTCTGCCCGATAAAGTCCAGTTCACAGCCACACAAAACACAACTCCAATTGAAGTTAAAGATCCTAACGGCGCAACCGTAGCGTGGGCTTACCCAACTCCAGCAGCAGGTAGCATCTTCGGCGGTACCCTGCATGTTGTTTATACAGACTATGCAAACACCCACACTCAGATTAAGGGTACTTTCTCGCTGTCCGCTCTCTACGACCGCGATGCTATCAACGCAGGTGACAACACCCACATTGACTTTGGCGTTAACGGCACCGCTGTTCCTCTCAACATGATTGTTCGTCCAAAGAACACTATTGGCCAGGAGTGGCTCAACAAGTGGGGCGGCCCTGTTACCGGCACTGAGTCCGAGGTACTTTGGTACGTTCGTCTTAACTACTCCGCTGCTCACATGACTGGTGTTGAGTTCTCTGACTCCCTCTCTGATAGAAACGGTGGCGACCTGCCAGCTTCTGTAACCTACATTGCCAACTCTTTCCACCTCTATCGCGCAGACTTTGATGGAACGGGTAACTACAGCAACCTTCAGGAGGTCACCATTCCTAATGGCGCACTTTCTATTGCAGCTGACGGTCACTCCTACCACCTCAACCTGAGCGGCGTTGACTTCTCCCAGGGCCAGCGTTACCTCCTGCAGTATCGCACCACCTTTATCCCAGGTATGGCTCTGCATAACTATGGCGTGCTTACCAATGCTGGCGGTGCTCCAAGAAGCGAGATTGGCTTTACCTACTACTCTCCAAACAACTCCGGCGCCGCAATCGGCAATCTTGTCGGCCGCATCCGCATCATCAAGGTTGATGCTGACAACGCAACTACCCAGCTTCCAGGCGCAACTTTTAAGGTAACAAGCGTTGCTAACCCAGCTAATACTTGGACTCTTACTACAGGCGCCGACGGAACTGCAACCTCCGAGAGGCTCACTACCGGCTCCTACACCATCGAAGAGCTCACTGCTCCAGATGGTTACGTGCGCGACACCACCGTTTACACCGTAAACGTTGACAATCAGTCCGGCACTATCAAGATTATTGAGAACAAGAAGAACGCTCACGCAGACATCCCTGTACAGAAAGTCTGGAATGGCGCAGAGGGTGGAGCGGTAACTGTTCACCTGCTTGCAAACGGCGTTGACACCGGCAAGACCCTTACCTTGAGCTCTGACAACAACTGGCAGGATTCCTTCACAGGTCTTGAGGCTTATGCTGCTGACGGCTCCGAGATTACCTACACCATCTCTGAAGACGAGGTAGCCGGCTACACCAGCCAGATTACGGGCGACGCAACTCAGGGCTTTGTAGTTACCAACACCCAGGTTCCTCCAACTCCAGAGAAGCCTGCTAAGACTCGCAATAAGTCCAACCTCCCCTACACCGGAGATGCATCTTCTGTTGCAGGCGTCCTCTTTGGATCTTTGGCAGCACTGGGCAGCGCAGTTGCGCTTAAGCGTCGCAAGTAAGCCTGACGCGCAATCGTAGCAGCACAGACGCGCAGCTTCACACAACGTTACAAGAACGTCTTGTCCTCGTGGCAAGGCGTTCTTTTTTTGGCGAGAAAACCGTCTCTTTTGCAAGACTCCACAGAACTTCTCGCCTCCTTAATTGCATACAGAAAAATGACCTATTCGGAATCACGTATAAAAAGTGACTAATGTCCAGCATTTAGATTTATTAGGAGTAATATTTATCCATTTTTATTACGTTAAGCTGCACATAGTGCGGAATGTTTGTTGTGAACAATTGTGAAGAACCTGTGAATTTACCTGTACTTTATTTAAAAGGTATTGGAAAAAGAATCGATAAATTCCTTGTACCTGCATAAATATTTGAACTTTAAAAAAGCTATATAAATATATACAGAATCTCAAATAAATTCTCTTTGTAATAGGTGAGAATAGACGTATCTATTGCAAAGGAGTCCTGATGAACAAACGACTGTTTAAGCTGTTAAGTTTTGTCTTCATGCTGGTCCTGGCGCTTCCGCTTGCGGCAAAATCAGCTTTTGCTGAGACTGCAAGCACTGAAGCTGCTACAGGCACCCCTAAAGCGGTTGTCGCAACCATTACAGACTTTAGAGTTGAAGATCGTTTTGGCAATCCAACTACCGTTGTTAACAAGGCAAATGTGTATGCCATTGCTATGACGTGGGACGCCTCTGCAAACGCTAACGTAGAGCCGGGCGATTACTTTGACGTCACCCTCCCTAACGAGATGAGGTTTACCGCAGCTCATCCTGCGTCTACCTTTAACATCACCGATGCAGCAACCGGCGAGGTCATGGCAGTAGCTCACGTCACCCCTGGTACCGATGGTTTTGGTGGAAACATGCGTGTTGTCTTTACCGACTACGTTAACAACCACACTGACCTGCGCGGTACCGCTCGCCTTGGCTTTACCATTGATTCACAGCGCGTTCAGACAGGTACCGGTAAATCTTTTATCTTTACTGTCTCTGGCAGCCCTGTTCCTGTAACGTTTGACGTCACCGCTCCTGGCACCATTGGTACTGAGTACCTCTCCAAGTGGGGCAAGATTATCGATGGTAACGCTAACGAAATCCAGTGGACCGGCCGCATCAACTACTCTGGTGGTAACTTCCACAACGTCCGTCTACACGACCAGCTATCCGACCAGGGCGGCGGCGACCTTCCTTCCGAGATTACCTATGTTCCAGGAACCTTTGAGCTTTGGAGCGCTCGCTTTGATGAGTACGGCTCAACCATTCCAGGAACTGCAACTCGCATTCCTATTACCCCAGGTATGCTCACCATTTCTCCTGATGGACAGTCGTTTGATCTTGACCTTTCTGGCTTAGACCTCAGCAACGGTCAGAGCTTTAAGTTCACCTATCGCACCACCTATGTACCTGGTGTTGCCCTGCGTAACCTCATTACCATGTACTCCGACAACCCTGAGTACCGCTCCGATTGGGTATATCGCAACGCAACTTCCGGCGGAGAAGGTACTTCTACCATCATCGCTCGTATCCGTATCATTAAGGTTGATAAGAACGACCACAACACCAAGCTTGCGGGTGCAGTCTTTAAGGTGACCAGCACCACTGATCCATCCAAGACCTGGACTATTACCACTGGTGAAGATGGTACCGCTACCACCGAGAAGCTCCCTGCTGGCACCTACAACGTTCAGGAGATTACCGCTCCTGCTGGCTACCAGCTCAATACCGATACGTATAACCTCACCGTTTCTGCAACCACCGGCGTTATTAAGACCGTCGAAGACGAGAAGACCCCAACAGTTGACGTACAAGTCAACAAGACCTGGGTGGGAACTGTCGGCGGTCCTGTTACCGTCAGGCTCTACAAAGACGGCGTTGCTAGCACCGAGACAGTCACACTTGACCAGACCAATAACTGGGCTGCAACATTTAGCGGTCTTCTCCGCAACGATGCAACAGACGGTCACGTTATTGCTTACACCGTAGTAGAAGAGAACGTTCCTGCTGGATATACCAGCGCAGTCTCGGGCAACCAGACTGATGGCTTCACGGTTACCAACACCGAGATTCCACCAAACACTCCTCCTACCACGCCTCCAAATACGCCGCCAAACACCCCACCTGCAACTCCTCCATCAGAGACTCCAAAGAAGCCAAAGAAGAAGCAGCCTAAGCTTCCTGAGACTGGCGACTTCTCCGAGATTGCTCTTGTTGCAGTAGCTACCGTGGGCAGCGTTATTACCACGCTTGGCTATGCTCTGAAGGATCGCCGTAAGTAAGGCAGCGTTGCGCAGTAAGTAACGACATGAGCAAAAGTTGCTCGTACTTCTCGCGCCAAGCTCCACGAACTTCTCGCACACATCCCCGCTTCACACGTTGAAGCGGGGATTTTTTGTGGCAGGTTTGTTTCTATGCAGCACAAAGACGCAAAATTGCGTATAGTAGATGATTGACAAAACGCATTGGGCAAAACGCAGATTAAACACAAAGGAGCCCCAATGGCCAGAAGGTCACATTCATCTCAGAATCACGGTCACAACAGCCGTGATAGGTACGAAGATACCCCTGAGTACGATACAGAGGACTTCGCACAGGACGATTATGACGCTTATAATCAGGGCGCATATCAGCCTCGCACGCTGGGCAGCGTTCGAAGCGCAGGTGCAAGTTCTGCACGCAACAATCACGAATCCCACGGCTCCAGGTTTACGCGCGAGCCTTTGATTGGCCAGACCAACGTCGGCGATGAGTGGCCCGAAGAAGCCCCAGTTCAGCAGCAAAAACACACCCACTTTGCTGCACATCGAGCGGGTGCCGTGAGCCATGCGCCTTCGCGCGCCGAAGGCGTGGGCGCATATTCCAAGAAGCGCCAAGGTTCTTCTCGCGGTCGTGGTCTGAAGATCTTTGCCGGCATTCTGGGCACGTTGCTGCTGGTAGCAGGCGTAGCGTTTGCGTGGTGGATGCTGGATACTAACTCAAAGCTCCGTCAGGGCTTGGACGCAAACCTGCAGGCAACGCTGGTACAGGTTGCTCCGTCTGACCCGTTCTACATGCTGCTTCTGGGCGTGGATAAGGACGAGGGGCGTGCAGAGAACTGGGGTGATTCCGACGCAAACTTCCGCGCCGACACTATCATTCTGGCTCGCGTAGACCCCAAGAACAAGAAGATTACCCTGATTTCCATTCCTCGAGACACTATGGTTGACCTGGGAGAACACGGAAAGCAGAAGATTAACTCCGCATACAGCTATGGCGGCGCATCCGGAATGGTCGAGGCCGTTTCCAAGCTGGCCAACGTCAACATCTCGCACTACGCCGAGGTAGACTTTGAGTCGTTTACCAAGATTGTGGACTCCATCGGCGGCATTACGGTCAACCTGCCCGTTGCTGTTTCTGACATGCAGTACTCAGGCATCGACCTTCCTGCCGGCGAGCAACAGCTCAACGGCCAGCAAGCGCTCGGCCTTTCTCGCAGTCGTCACGCATACGACAACTACGGCGCAGGCGACTTCTACCGCGCGGCTAACCAGCGCATGATTCTGACAGCTATTGCCAAGAAAGTCCTCCAGCTGGACCCCGTTTCTATGTCGGGCGCCGTATCTACCATGGCCGAGAGCGTAACTACTGACTTCAACGTTACCGATATTGTGGGACTGGCCATGTCGTTTAGGGGCATGGATACGTCCAAGGATATGTATTCTGCGCGTACGCCCACGACGTCCGAGCTCATTGATGACGTGTGGTATGAGATTGTCGATAAGAGCGCGTGGAAGACTATGATGGACCGCGTGAACCAGGCGCTGCCTCCTCTGGAGGATGCAAGTACCGACGAAACCACAGGCGTTGTGGGTACCGTCGGAGGAGACCCTTCAGCTATCGACAGCATCAAGCCGGACTACACCGGTGAAGTTGCCGTGCTCAATGGCACCGACGTTCAAGGACTAGCCGCTCAGAAGGCTGGCATCCTGAAGACTAAGGGCTACACCGCTTACGCCGACAGCTCTCTGGAGCATCCAACCGACTCGATTATCATCTACGACGGCACGCGTACGGGCCTGGCAAAGGCCGTTGGCGTTGCAAAAGCGCTGGACATCCCTACTGCTAACATCAAGGCAAACGACGGCTCCTATCCCACCGACGTGGACATCACCGTGGTTCTGGGCACCGATCAGGCCCCAAAGCGCTAACGGCTCGCAACCCGCGACGCGCGACCCGCGACGCGCGACGCGCGGCCCGCTACGGCGTGCGCCACGCAGCGCGCTACCCCACCCCACACAAAAACGGGCGAGAAGACCGATCTTCTCGCCCGTTTCATGTTAACTGTCAGCAGTTTTGTGGCTTAGACGTTAAAGCGGAAATGCATGACGTCGCCGTCCTCGACCACGTACTCCTTGCCCTCGATGCGTAGTTTGCCCGCAGTCTTGCAGCCGGCCTCGCCGCCCAGCTCAACGTAATCGTTGTAGCTGGCAACCTCAGCCTTGATGAAGCCGCGCTCAAAATCGGAATGGATGACGCCGGCGGCCTCGGGAGCCTTAGCGCCAATGCGGACGGTCCACGCCCTGACCTCCATAGGGCCAGCGGTGAAGTAGCTCTGCAGGCCAAGCAGCTTGTATGCTGCCTGAGCAAGCGTCTCCAGGCCGGAGTGCTCAAGTCCCAGGGACTCCAGGTACTCTGCAGCCTCCTCTGGATCAAGGTCAGCAAGCTCAGCCTCGACGCCTGCACAAACAGGGATGGACTGAACGCCGTTAATAACAGGAGCCGGCTCGGTAAGCATGTCCTCATCGACGTTTGCGACGTACAGGATTGGCTTCATGGTAAGTAGGAAGAGATCGCGAGCAGCCAGGCGCTCCTCGTCGGTCATCTCCATGTCAGCGGCGCGATTGCCCTCATTCAGCCATTCCTGAAGGCGCTTAGCCACGTTGAGCTTGGGCTGGAGGTCTTTATCGCGCTTGGCCTCTTTCTCCAGCTTAGGCAAGGCGCGCTCAATGGTGCCCAGGTCAGCGAGGATGAGCTCCGTCTGGATGATGTCCACGTCCTCGTCAGGATTGACGCGGCCCTCAACGTGGATGACATCGGGATCTTTGAAGTAACGAACAACCTCGCAGATAGCGTCGGTGTTGCGAATGTTTGCCAGAAACTGGTTGCCTAGACCCTCTCCCTCGTTTGCGCCCTTAACCAGGCCAGCGATGTCCACAAACTCAACGGTTGCAGGCATGATACGGCCAGGATTGACAATCTCGGCCAGCTTCTGGAGCCTTGCGTCGGGCACGTCAACGATGCCCACGTTAGGGTCGATGGTGGCAAACGGATAGTTTGCGGCCAGACCACCCTTGCGAGTCAGCGCGGTGAACAGCGTGGATTTACCAACGTTTGGCAGGCCAACGATACCAATTGAAAGCGACATGTGAGTCCTCTTGTTGTCGGTGGACGGTTACGGTTACTTGCGTTTCTGGCGAGAAGAACAAGCAGCTAGAAGCGTTGTGCTGTGTACGCAGCTACTTGCTACTCCCCATTATCCTCTTTTGGAGGTTGCTGTGCGGCGGCGGTAGAACTCTCGTCTGAGCCCTCGGTAATCGAGTCCGCCAAGTGTTTGAGCTGCTCTTTACCGGTGTCAAAAATGAAGCGAGCCTTACGACGAGCCAAAGCCTCAAGACGCTCGGTCTCCTCGGCCTTGCGATCACGAACAACTAGCTCAGAAGTGTTCATCGGCACCATCGTAAGCGCACCAGGCTCTGGGCAGACAATTTCGCAGGCGCCGCAGTTAACACAGAACGGCATCTTGATGGTCAGCTTGCCGCGCTCGTCGATGTCGATTGCATGCGTTGTGCAGGTATTTTTACAATCGCCGCAGACCGTGCATTTGCTGGAATCCCAGATAGGAGCCGCGAGCTTCACGTAAGGGGCAAGGTCTGGGTCGTGCTGGAGGGCGCCCATGACCAGACGACGATCCTGCGTGAGCATGGACTGCCTCATGTCGGTGGTGCGCAGGCCCATCACGTCATCAAGCTGCGTCTGAAGCTTATCCAGAGAGCGAGCGTGCGAGTTGATGCGGTCAGCGATTGCTTTAGCGCCCGCAAGAACAGGCGTCGACGCAGATACCAGGCGTTCTGCACCGTTCATCGCGTTGGAGATGAACTGAGAACGGATGTAAGCACGCGTGAAGTTGTGGTTGAGGTTATTGCCGTCGACCTCAAGACCAACTGTAGCACCTGTCCACTCCTCAGCGGTAGCGATGGCCTGGGTATATGCTTCCTCACCGGTAGTGGTACGACAACGGTCGCAAACGCCCAGTGGCAGGTAAACACTCACGTTATCAAAGTCCGTAAGGATCGAGAACCAAATGTCGGCTGAGAGCATACCCACGCAAGGCAGGCAAATCTCGTTGCCCTCAGGTTTTCTCGCCAGCGCACGCGTGCAGGTAATGTAGCACTGTTCATACGCGGAAGCCGCGCGAGCTACCTGGTCATACAAGACGCGTGAGGTATGGCGGCGCGTATTGAACGTCTCGGTTGGACACGCGGCAACACAGAGGCCGCACTGCAGGCAAGCCTCGTCGTCAATACGCACGGACTGGTTGTGGATATCAATGCAATTAGCTGGGCAAACGTCAAGACAGCGAGAACATGCCTCGGCTTTTCCCGAGGCGCACCTCAGGCATCGATTAGCGTTTGACCAGGGGATTTCCTTGTAGTCCATTGGCTCAAACGGTTTGTCCGAATTTGGGTCAATCGACAGACTTCCCATCAACGCGTCGAGCGGGTTAGAGAGCACCTGGAGGGAGTCCTGGATATCAATGAGGTCGTCGAGAAAATCTCGCTCCTCGTTACGATTCTGGTTCTGAGCCATGGTGCCTCCTCTCCTTTGGCGCGTGGCGGATTAACAATGCTGTCGCAGCGGCGTGCTGACCGCGGGTGCAGTTGCGGCGTAGTCACAGTCGCAGCGACGGTATGGCCGTGGTCGCAAATAAACATTTTAACCTGTAGCGACCAATAATTCCGCTCAAATGACGTCACATTCATACGATTTCGATTAATGGACGCTGAGCGGGAAAACGTTGCAGTTACGACAAGACGGGTTTCTCGCCCACAACAAAACGGGTTTCTCGCCCACGACAAGACGGGTTTCTCGCCAAGTGGGCGCAGCGGCAAAAAAATCGGGCCCAGCGAGAGGCTGGACCCGATTGAAGTTCCTTGAAAGTGCGGATTAGTACATGCCGCCCTGGCCGCCCTGAGCAGCTGCACGAGAAATGGACTCCTCGATAGTGGTGTCCTTTGGCATCTCGGAAACAGTTGCCTCGGTGATAAGGATGAGGGATGCAACGGAAGCTGCATTCTGGAGTGTGGTACGGGTGACCTTAACTGGGTCAAGAACGCCCATCTCAATCATGTCGCCATACTGGCCGGAAGCGGAGTCAAGACCCTGGCCGGTTGGGAGTGCCTTGATCTTCTCGACAACTACGCTGCCCTCGAAGCCAGCGTTGTTAGCGATGGTGCGGACTGGAGCCTCAAGAGCCTTGCGGATGATCTCAACGCCGATCTTCTCGTCTGCGTCAGAGGTCTGAACGCTGTCGAGGACAGAGGAAGCAGCCAGGAAGGAGACGCCGCCACCTGCGACAATGCCCTCCTCGACAGCTGCGCGAGTTGCCTGAAGTGCGTCCTCGATGCGGTGCTTAATCTCCTTGAGCTCAACCTCGGTAGCTGCGCCAACCTTGATGACTGCAACGCCGCCGGCGAGCTTAGCAAGACGCTCCTGGAGCTTCTCGATATCGAAGTCAGAAGTGGTGTTCTCAATCTCAGCCCTAATCTGGGTGATGCGGTCGTCGATCGCCTCCTTGGAGCCAGCGCCACCAACGATGGTAGTGGTCTCCTTGGTAACCTTGACGGACTTAGCGCGGCCGAGCATCTCTGCGCTGATCTCGTTGAGGTTGACGCCGAGCTCCTTGATGACTGCCTGGCCACCGGTGAGAATAGCGATGTCCTCGAGCATGCGCTTACGACGGTCGCCGTATGCAGGAGCCTTAATTGCGCAGACGTTCAGAACGCCGCGGAGCTTGTTGAGGATGAGGGTGGTCAGAGCCTCGCCGTCGACGTCCTCAGCCATGATGAGCAGAGGTGCGCCCTGCTTCTGGACAGCCTCAAGGATAGGCAGGATGTCCTGGATGGAGGAAATCTTGTTGTCAGTCATGAGGATGTAAGGATTGTCCAGCTCAGCGGTGAGAGTCTCGTTGTTGGTTGCGAAGTAAGGGGAAACGTAACCCTTGTCAAACTGCATACCCTCAACGGTGTCGATGTCGATGCCGAAGGTCTGGGACTCCTCAACGGTGATGACACCGTCCTTGCCGACAACGTCCATAGCGTCGGAAATCTTACCACCGATGACTGGGTCACCTGCGGAAATGGTACCAACGGAAGCAATCTGCTGCTTAGTTGAGACCTCCTTTGCGATGCCCCTCATCTGAGCGACAACAGCCTCAACAGCCTTGTCGATACCACGGCGAATTGCAATTGGGTTTGCACCTGCAGCAACGTTGCGGAGGCCCTCGTTAACGATGACCTGTGCAAGCAGGGTTGCGGTGGTGGTACCGTCGCCGACGGTGTCGTTAGTCTTGGTTGCAACCTCTTTGACCAGCTGAGCACCCATGTTCTCTACTGGGTCCTTGAGCTCAATCTCGCGAGCAACGGAAACGCCGTCGTTGGTGATGGTTGGTGCACCGTAAGAACGCTGCAATGCGACGTAGCGACCCTTAGGTCCAAGGGTGGTGGTTACGGCATCTGCCAGGGTGTTTACGCCCTTAGCAAGCTTGGCACGAGCATCGGTGCCAAAATCGATATCTTTAGCCATGGTATTCCTCCAAAATAGCTGAACTTACAAGTAAAAAGCGGACGAACAAGGTGTGAGCGGACAAGCCGCGAGCAAACGAGCTGCGAGTTAACGAGCTGCGAGCAAACGAGCTACGAGCGATTAGTCCTCGAGGACTGCAAGGATGTCGTCAGCACGAAGAAGCAGGAGCTCCTCGCCGTCTACCTTGACCTCGGTGCCGCCGAACTTGCCGTAAAATACCTGGTCGCCGACCTTAACATCAAGAGCGATGCGATTGCCATTCTGATCAAGCTTGCCAGTTCCAACTGCGAGGACCTCACCACGCTGAGGAAGCTCCTGTGCTGCGGATGCAATGTAGAGACCAGAAGATGTCTTCTCCTCTTTTGGAGCAGGCTTTACCAGAACACGATCTCCAAGTGGCTTCAAATTCATAATGAAAACCTCCCTTTCGGGCCAAGCCCGATATTGGCGCCAAGCGCCCTTTTCCAACGCTATTAGTTATTCCACACGGGAAAACAATTTATACGAAATATCGCGAAAATCTTACAAAACCGACTTAGATTTTCTGTAGGCGTGCAGTATAAGCCGTCAACGGTTATGCGCTGGTTGGTGGGTGCGGTCGGGGCGCAGGCGGCGTGCGGACTGCGTGCAGGCGGAATGCAGAGGGACGCGGGCGGCGAGCAGGCGCGCAGCGTCGCTGAGCTGCTGGTAAGCGTAGCTTGCGGTCGGCGGGTGCGAATGCCGAGTGGTATCGACCTGCGGATTCTTACCATTAGCATAATTTTCGACGTAAATTTTTGCTGCGTGCATATTTTGCTAGTGATATGCGCGTTTTTGCATAGGAAAAATGAGTACCTCTTTGGCAGGGGCCAATTTGGGTAAAAAATCCGTTTAGTTGGGGATCAAATGGAGTATTCAGAAAAATTGTACCAACGTTTTACCAGGTAACAAATTCTATCCAGATTTCTGATTATTTGTCCGAAGCAAAACAGCAGGTAGATTTGATGCATAGAATCACACTATTTCTGTAATCCCCAACTAAACGCATTTT
The DNA here is from genome assembly GCA_015258715.1 of Atopobium sp. GTDB lineage: Bacteria > Actinomycetota > Coriobacteriia > Coriobacteriales > Atopobiaceae > Lancefieldella. Next base: position 2,864 of record JABZHR010000017.1, on the reverse strand, counting down.
TTACCACTTGAGGGCCATTTTGGGAGCAAAATCACCTCTTCCCCACTCGCAGCAACAATCAACCTGCATAAAAGTACCCGGCTATTCATTTTCATGAATAGCCGGGTACTGAAGCGTCTTGAAATACATGTTGCCGAGCTACGCTCTATCACACTGCGCGCTTACGCGTCCAAGCTCTCCAGTTCAGAGAGCCAAAGCGAGCTAGAGGCATCGGATGGCATGCGCAGGTCGCCGCGCGGAGACAGCGAAACCGAACCAACCTTTGGTCCGTCGGGCATCGCCGAGCGCTTAAACTGCTGCGAGAAGAAGCGGCGGTAGAACACCTTAAGCCAACGCACGATAGTCTCGTGGTCGTAAATCTCCTGGTCAGTTCCTGTACCAAACGCACACTCGGCAAGACGCAGAACCTTGAGCGGGCCACTTCCGTGACGAAGCACGTGGAACAAGAAGAAATCGTGCAACTCGTATGGGCCAACCAGGTCCTCCGTCTTCTGCTCAATGGAACCGTCTGCCGCGGATGGCAGCAGCTCAGGAGAAACCGGTGTGTCCAGAACGTCGCGCAAAACGTGAGCAATTTCGTCCTCGCCCTGCTCCTCATAAGCGTCTGCGCAGTAATCGACAAGGTACCTGACCAGCGTCTTTGGCACCGAAGCATTCACGCCGTACATGGACATCTGGTCGCCGTTGTACGTTGCCCAACCAAGCGCCAGCTCGGAAAGGTCGCCCGTGCCAATGACCATGCCGCTCACCTGGTTGGCAACGTCCATCAGAATCTGCGTGCGTTCGCGAGCCTGGGCGTTTTCGTACACAACGTCGTGAACATCCTGGTTGTGGCCGATGTCGGCGAAGTGCTGCAGCACGGAATCCACAATGGAAATCTCGCGTAGGTCAGCGCCAAGCGACTGCACCAGTTCAATAGCGTTGGTGTACGTGCGATCCGTGGTGCCAAATCCCGGCATCGTCACAGCTACAATGCCCGAGCGGTCGTATCCCAGCTGGTCAAACGCTCGCACCGTGACGAGAAGGGCCAGCGTAGAGTCAAGTCCACCCGAAATGCCAATAACCGCGTGGTCAGAGCCAGTGTGTGCCAGTCTTGAAGCCAAACCGTGAGCCTGAATCGACAGAATCTCCTCGCAGCGTGTTGCGCGAGCGTCGTCCATCGCGGGCACAAACGGATGTGGGTCAACGAACCTGGTCAGCGGCGTGCGGATTGCAAGTTCGACGCCCTCGCTGTCGTGGCCGTGACCTGCGGCGGCGTGCTCGTTCCCACCCTCGCCGTCAAACTCCAGCGAGAAATACGTGGTCAGGTGCTTGTAGTCCTCCGGCGTCGGAGCAACCTCAAACGTCGACGTGCGCCTGCGGTCAGCCGCCAGCGACAGCACGTCAATCTCGGACACGGCAATACCCTCGCCAAACACGCCAGAATCGGCGAGCACACGGCCATTCTCGACAACAAGATCATGGCCCGAGAAAACCAAATCAGTCGTAGACTCGCCCTCACCTGCACTGGCGTAAACGTAGCCGCAAATCAGATGCGCGCTCTGTTGTGCAACCAGCTGACGACGGTACGCGGACTTGCCGGCCAGCGCGGGCGACGCGGACAAGTTGCAGATCAGCGTGGCGCCGGCGACTGCGTGCGCGTTTGACGGCGGCATGGGCACCCAGAGGTCCTCGCAGATCTCCGCGCCCACGACCAGCTCAGGGATGGTGTCGCACGCAAACAGCTGGTTGGTACCAAACGGAACCTCGCCCAGCAGGCCAAAGTCCACACTGGTGACCGTCTTGGGGCCAGAAACAAAGTGTCGGCCCTCGTAAAACTCGTTGTACATGGGCACGTAGCGCTTGGGCACCAGGCCCAACAGCTCTCCCCTAAAGAGAACGGCGGCGCAGTTGTAGAGCTTGCTAGCTACGCGAACAGGCAGTCCTAGCAGCAGCAACGCATCGACGTCGGCCGTGCGAGCGGCAATCGAGACCAGTCCGCGCTCGGCAGCGTCCAGGAGGGCATCCTGCCAGAACAGGTCCTCGCAGGTGTAACCCGTGATGCAGAGCTCGGGCAGCACGACCACCTTGGCGCCGCGATTACCTGCGGCTTCTTCGATGGCAGCCAGACAGCTCTCCACGTTAAACGCCACGTCGGCCACGCGAACACGAGGCGTGATACTTGCAACTTTGATGAATCCGTCTTGCACAATAGTCTCCTTACATGCCGCTTGGGACAACAGGCGCCGCATCCGACGACCACGATCCCAGCTGCGCGTTAGGGTTTGCGTCCAAGGTCAATGGCGAGAAACCCTGTGTACGGTAGCTACGAAGTGCGCCGACGGCAATCATTGCGGCGTTGTCGCCGCAAACCGACATCGGAGGCACCGTTACTCGAACGCCCATATGACCAAAGGTTTCCTTATATGCAGCTCTAAGTGCGGGGTTTGCAGCTACGCCGCCACCTACGCAGAAATCGGAGACGCCCGTCTCCTCAACAGCGGTTTTAGCCTTTGCAACCTGCACGTCAATAACTGCCTGTTCAAACGAAGCGGCAAGGTCTGGCAGATTGATTGCTCTACCTGCGCGATTCTCGCCCTCAATGTAGGTAATAACGGCGGTCTTCAGGCCAGAAAGGCTGAAGGAATAGTCACCGCTATGCATCATCGCGCGCGGGAAGTGGATGGCCTTAGGGTTGCCCTGAGCTGCAAGTTTGCTGATTACGGGGCCACCTGGATAGCCGAGGCCAAGCGCCTTAGCAACCTTGTCAAAGGCCTCGCCCACGGCGTCGTCGATGGTGGAGCCCAGGACAACATAATCTCCCCAGGCACGTACGTGTACCAGCATAGTATTGCCGCCCGAGACCAGGCTGGCCACAAACGGCG
>JABZHR010000016.1 GCA_015258715.1 Atopobium sp. | reverse complement strand
ACGTAAGCGTCTGGGTTGGAAGTGCCCTTGGGAAGTCTACCATCACCAAACGTTGCACTTGCTTTGACAATTCAAGGCCCGAAATCGTCAAAAATGAGCCCCAAACCATGGTTTGGGGCTCATTAACGTGCAAATTACAACTTTGTAGCTGGCTGCGCACCAACTTCGCAGCCGATTACGCTGGCTCCGCGCCAACTTCGCAGCCAATTACGCGGGCTGCGCACCAACTTCGCAGCCGATTACGCTGGTTGCGCGCCAACTTCGCGTCGACCGCACTACTTGACGCCGGCCTTCTTCTTGGCGCGCTCGATAGCAGCCATCTGCTCCTCGGAAAGCCTAATGGAACCGTAATCTTTTCCGTGGTCAGGCGCGGTGCGACCAAGATCGCCCAGGTTAGCGCCAGTTGCTTCCAGTGCAGACACACGATGCGAAGAGCAAGAGTGGCCGCCTTCGCGAACAACGGAATCCAGGCCAAACTTGTCACGGCCAGTATACGGCATAGTTGCGTCGTTGGTGACTGGGTCGTCGGCGTTTTCTAGTTTGAACTCGCCATTTACGCCGTTCTTGTAGTTCTCCTTAGCCACCGAAATCATCAGCTTGATACGGTTAAGCTGGTTGACCTCGGACGCGCCTGGGTCATAGTCGACGGCAACAATGTTGGACTCGGGGTGCATCTGGCGCAGGCGCTTGATGACTGCCTTACCAACAACGTGGTTTGGCAGGCAAGCAAATGGCTGAGCGCAGACGATGTTTGGTGTACCCGTCTCAATGAGGTCGCACATCTCAGCGGTGAGCAGCCAACCCTCGCCCATCGTGTTGCAGAGCGAGAGAATCTGACCAGCCTTCTCGGCCAGCTCGTCGATGTTGGGATACGGCTCAAAGCGCTCGGACTTCTCCAGCATCTTGTTGATTGGCGCGCGCAGGCCCTGGACCATCTTGATGCCCGCGATGTGCGTCATGCGGCTCTTGAACGAGGTACCCAGCTCCTTGTGCGTGTTGATCGCGTTGGAGAGGCCAAACAGGAAGAAGTCGACCAGACCTGGAACGTTAGCCTCGCAGCCTTCGGACTCGATGACCTTGACCAACTCATTGTTAGCCGTTGGGTGGAACTTAACCAGAATCTCGCCGACGACGCCGACGCGTGGCTTCTGGCGGTCATTGACCACGGGCAGGCTATCAAACAGCTCGATGGTACGCTGGCACTGCTTGTAGAATTCCTTGCGAGAAATTCCGTTGATCTTGGAGCGTGTATCGGCCATGAGCTGGTCATACAACTCGTTTGCAGAACCCTTAACGGCCTCGTAAGGGCGGACGCGATACAGCAACTGCATAATCAAGTCGCCGTACAGGAGCGCATAAACTGCCTTGATCAGCAAATCAGGCTTGAACAGCTTGAATCCTGGGTTGTCCTCGTCAAGACCGGAAGCAGCGGAGACGGAAATGACCGGAATCTCTGGGTGACCTGCGTCTTTGAGCGCCTTACGAATCAGCGCGATATAGTTGGTTGCACGGCAGCCGCCGCCGGTCTGCGAAATCAGAACCGCGGTCTTGGTCAGGTCGTACTTACCGGAAAGCACCGCCTCCATAATCTGGCCCGTGACCAGGATGGATGGGTAGCAGATGTCGTTGTTGACGTAGCGAAGGCCCATATCAACGGCGCCCTGGTCAACCGAAGGCAGCAGCACAACGTTGTAGCCCGCACCCTTCAGCAGCTCCTCCACCAGCTCAAAGTGGATTGGCGCCATCTGCGGAGCCAGGATGGTATAGCCCGCTTCCTGCATCTCCTTGGTGTAGCGGACCTTCTCGTAAGCTGCAGATTCTGCCTCGCGATACACCGGCGCACGGCGAGAAGAACTTGCGCTCCTGGCCTTTTCCAGAGAACCATCGGCCATGCGAACGCCCTGTGGAACAGCCTCGGTAACCAAGCCGGCAGCTGAAAGTCGCTCGAGCTCTGCCTGCTGCTCGTTCAGGGCAGCCATCAGGGAGCGGATACGGATTCGCGCAGCGCCCAAGTTGGAGACCTGGTCAACCTTGAGCATGGTGTAAATCTTGCCCGAAGCCTCAAGAATCTCCTGGACCTGGTCAGTGGTCAGTGCGTCAAGACCACAACCAAACGAGAAGAGCTGAATGAGGTCCAGGTCATTTCGGGATGCAACAAAGCGAGCCGCACGATACAGGCGCGAGTGGTACATCCACTGGTCAACGATGCGGATTGGGCGCTCAGGCATCATCTTGTGAGCAACAGAATCCTCGGTGAGAACGGCAAAGCCAAACGAAGAGACCAGCTCAGGGATGGCGTGGTTAATCTCTGGGTCGTTGTGATATGGGCGACCTGCAAGAACAATGCCGTGAGCGTCGTGCTCCTCAATCCACGCAAGAGCCTCGTCACCTGCGCGGTGCATCTGGTCCTTGACGTTGATGTCTTCCTGCCAAGCAGCCTCAACAGCGGCGTCAATTTCGGCGCGCGTGATGTGCTCGCCGCGGAAACGACCCTTACCAGCCTGAGCGTCCTTCTCGCGCTGTTCACTGATGAGCTCGTACAAACGGCGCTTGAGCTCGTTCTTCTTGTCGTACGGAATGAACGGCGCCATGTACTGGATGGACGGATCGGAGAGCTCGTCCACGTTGAGGCCCAGCGCCTGAGGGTAGCTCATGACAATTGGGCAGTTGTAGTGGTTGGTTGCGGAGTCGTCCTCCTTGCGCTCCCAACGAATACACGGCATCCAAATAAAGTCTGGGTCCTTGGCCAGCAGGTTCATGATGTGGCCGTGGGAAAGCTTTGCAGGATAGCAGGCAGACTCGGAAGGCATGGACTCGATACCCGCGTCGTACGTCTTTGCGGTGGTCTGGTCGGACAAAATGACCGAGAAGCCCAGCTTGGTGAAAAACGTGTGCCAGAACGGATAGTTCTCGTACATGTTCAGCGAGCGAGGAATACCGACGGTGCCGCGTGGAGCCTCGTCAGCGGGAAGCGACTCGCGGTCAAACAGCAGCTTGTTCTTGAACGCAAAGAGGTTTGGTGCCTCGTTCTTCTTAGCGCCGCGCTTCTTACCTGCGCCTTTCTCGCAACGGTTACCGGTGATAAACCTGTGGCCGCTGCCAAAGTCGTTGATGGTAAGCATGCAGCTGTTAGGGCAGATGCGGCAGTGCGTGTTGGTAAGCTTGACCTGCAGGTTGTCGATAGACTCGCGGTCTAGCAGGGTGGATACGCCGTCAATGCCTGCGCGGTCGCGGGCGAGAAGAGCGGCGCCGTAGGCACCCATAACGCCTGCGATATCTGGGCGGATGACGTCTCTGCCGGTGAGCAGCTCAAAGGCGCGGAGCGTTGCGTCGGACATGAAGGTACCGCCCTGGACGATGCAGTGCTCGCCAATCTCGCTGAAGTCGCGGAGCTTGATGACCTTGAACAGGGCGTTCTTGATGACGGAGTACGAAAGACCAGCAGCAACGTCGCCGATGGTTGCGCCCTCCTTCTGCGCCTGCTTGACGCGGGAGTTCATGAAGACGGTACAACGAGAGCCCAGGTCAACAGGGAGCTTTGCCTTGGTTGCAGCGGTTGCAAACTCGCGGACGTCCATCTTCATGGAGTCAGCAAAGGACGCAATAAAGGAACCGCAGCCAGCAGAGCATGCCTCGTTCAGCATGATGTGCTCGATGACGCCGTCTTTGACCTGCAGACACTTCATGTCCTGGCCGCCAATATCAAGAATGAAATCAACGTCTGGGACAAACGCCTTAGCGCCACGCAGGTGAGCAACGGTCTCAATCTCGCCCGAGTCTGCACGTAGAGCCTCAATTAGGATGCCCTCGCCATAACCGGTAGTTGTGACGTGGCCGATGATGCAGTCGGAAGGCATCTCGTCGTAGATGGAGTCCATGATCTTGCGAGCAGTGCCCAGGATATCGCCGTTGTTATTGTCGTACCAGGTGTAAAGCAGCTCGCCCTTCTCGCCAACAACAGCAGCCTTCATAGTGGTAGAACCTGCGTCGATGCCAATGAACACGCGGCCGTGGTAGTTGGCCAGCTGGCCCTTGGGGACTACCTCTTGGTCGTGGCGAGCCTTGAAGTCGTCAAAGTCCTGCTGAGTGGCAAAGAGCGGGTCCAGACGAGCAACCTCGGAGCCCTGGATGTCCTTGAGGTTGTCCAGCGCCTCCATGACCTGCGTAAAGGTGATTGGTCGATCGGACTCGCCCGCCAAAGCAGCGCCTGTTGCAACAAAGAGGTGGGCGTTCTGTGGCAAGACGATGTGCTCGTCGTCCAGGTTAAGCGTGATGTAGAAGCGACGGCGCAGCTCAGAGAGGTACTGCAGAGGGCCGCCGAGAAACGCGACGTAGCCGCGGATAGGGTGACCACAAGCCAGGCCAGAAACGGTCTGGTTTGCAACGGCCTGGAAGATGGAAGCGGCGATGTCAGCAGGAGCAGCACCCTCGTTGAGCAGCGGCTGAACGTCGGACTTAGCAAAAACGCCGCAGCGAGATGCAATTGGGTAGATCTGCTTGACGTCTTTTGCCAGCTCGTTGAGGCCGGTTGCGTCGGTCTTGAGAAGAGATGCCATCTGGTCGATGAACGCACCGGTACCACCTGCGCACGTACCATTCATGCGCTGCTCGATGCCGTTGTCAAAGTAGATGATCTTTGCGTCCTCGCCGCCCAGCTCAATGGCTACGTCGGTCTGAGGAATCAGTGTCTCAACAGCGCGCTTGGAAGCGATGACCTCCTGGACAAACTCCAGGTCAAGCCATTGTGCCAACAGCATTCCGCCGGAACCGGTGATTGCGGCGTACATGGGTGTCTCGCCAATGTGCTTCTGGGCTTTGACAAACAGGGAGCGAGCCGTTGCGCGAACGTCGGTGTGGTGGCGCTCATAGTTTGCGTAGACCAGCGTGCCGTCCTCGTCGATGACGGACAGCTTTACGGTTGTGGAACCAACGTCAATGCCCAGCATAAGGTGGGCCTGAGACAGGTCAAGTGGGACGTTTGGTGCAAGCTCTGCACCATTCTCTACCAGCTCAAACTTTGGACTAATCATTGTTTTCCTCTCCGAGAACAAGAGTTGCAAGCGCAAATCGTGGAACGTCTAGCTTGATTGGCTTGCCGTACAGATCGCCAGGTGCAACAAACATCAGGCCGGTCATAAGGCCTGCCATCTGCTCATCGCTCTCGCGCATGCCGCCGATTAACCAGCGGATAAGGACGCCGACCTCGGCTGAAATTGCGAAGGTCAGATAGTAGTCAAAGAAGGGACCAAGTGCGCGCGGATCAAGATCGTGTAGGGCGCGCTGGGCGATAACCTCGTGTACCAGGTGCTTTAGCTTGTCCTGGAACGCAGGGTCGCCGCCGTTGCCCAGCAAGGGGCGCAGGTAGAAGCCGTGCTTGCGAATGCTTCGGAGCATCTCCGTTGCACCGGGACATGGCTTGTAGGAGTCAATGGCCTCCTTGAGCTCGGCAAGGTTCACGCGAGCGAGCTGCTCGACAGCAGGTCGGAGCTCCGCCAGCGCTTCCTTTTCGATGTGGAGCACCAGGTCAGGAATGTCTTTGTAGTGGGAATAAAAAGTTCGACGCGTGAGGCCGGCGCGCTCCGTTACACCCGTGACGGTCACGGACGTAAGGTCGCCGGTAGCGTCTATCTCTTCTGCCAGGGCTTTTCTGAGCGCCGCGCGAGTTCTTGCGGTGCGTCGATCAAGCTTGCAAGCTGAAAAAACAGCAGGTACAGACAATGTTTCTGTCATACGTTTCTGAAGCCTCTCCTGGTTACAGGTACGTACTTGGTGCGTGCGAGCAGCGCGGGCGCGGTAGGCACGACAGGCGCGACGGACGCGGCAGGCGCGGTGGGCGCGACGCGGGCTCGACGGCACCCGACTTATTGCACATACTGAGTATTATTACACACTCTGTGCAATAACTGCAACCTTGAGAAGAGCGATTTTCTCGCCAGATTTACTTTGACCGCTAGGATTCTATTTTGGCCTGCTAGCGCGCCTGATTTCATCAAAGATTCTGTAAATTTTGCCTAAAAATGTAAAAGAATCGGTGGATTTGCCTAATTTTGTTAAAGAATCGGTGGCTCAAATACAGATTCTTTGCACTTTTTAGGCAGGCTTTTCATGACGTAATTTTTGAATCCAGGATTGATTTTCATAAGCGTTCCCATGGAGCCTGATTTTCTCGCCAAGTCTGAACGATTTGCCGGAAAAGTGCATCATGTCTGAGCTATTTGCCGGTTTTTCTCATCATGTCTGAGTAAATTTACTCAGACATGATGCGCTTTTCAGGCTCGTATATCACAAAGTTTTGCATCCGTACTCGCAGCCGCGCTCCTGGCGAGAAACCCCGTGCACTCGCAGCGCCGCTTCGCGCGTCCAACCTGCAAGTTTGTTCGCACACGACGCTGTTACCATACAAAAAAACCGGTGTCCACCTGCATGAACACCGGTCTGACCTGCATGTTATGTGGAACTTCCAGCGCGCACCCGCGCCCGCGCGCCGTGGCCGCGACCTGCGCTTACGCGAAGCGCTCGACGCCGTCCTTGGAGACGCGCGCAAAGAACAGCGGCTCCAGCTCGGGAGCGTTCTCGCCAAAGACCAGAGCCTCGCGGAAGATGTGCTCGCCCTCATCAAGACGGCTTTCGTCGCCGGTCAGAAGCGTTGCAATCACATCGCCCTTCTCGACATAATCGCCGGTCTTGCGCTCAAGGATAATACCAGCTGCTGGGTCGATTGGATCGCCCTTCTTCTCGCGGCCAGCGCCCAGAGCAACGGAAGAAATGCCCACCAGCTCAGCGTTCATGGACGTGATATATCCGCTGGTCTCGGCCACAATGTCGCGACGGAATGGCGCGGCCTCAAACTTAGTGGTGTCAAAGATGACCTCGTCGGTGCCGCCCTGAGCCTTGACCATCTGGGCAAGCTTAGCCAAGCCCTCACCGTTTGCAATCTGCTGACGGGCCAACTCGCGGCAGTCCTCGACACTCCCCTTACCTGCGAGATTAAGCATGTTTGCAGCAAGTTCAACGCAGACGTCGGTCAAGTCCTCGGGACCCTCGCCCTTAAGCGTGGCCACTGCCTCGATGACCTCAAGGGAGTTGCCGACGTTTTTACCAAGAGGACGATCCATGCCGGTGATCAGAGCCGCGGTAGTACGGCCGACGTGCTCGCCAATGGAAACCATGGCATCTGCCAGCTCAATTGCGGAGTCGACGTCCTTCATAAAAGCGCCGGAGCCGCACTTAACGTCCAGCAAAATACAGTCGGAGCCGGAAGCAATCTTCTTGCTCATGATGCTCGATGCAATCAGAGGCACCGAGTCAACGGTTGCGGTGACGTCGCGCAGTGCGTAGAGCTTCTTGTCGGCTGGAACAAGATTACCCGTCTGACCTGCAACGGCAACGCCAATCTCGGAGACTTGCTTGAAGAAGTCAGGCTCGGAAATCTCAATGGAAAGTCCTGGGATTGCCTCAAGTTTGTCCAGCGTACCGCCCGTGTGACCCAGGCCGCGACCGCTCATCTTGGCAACCTTGACGCCCAGAGACGCAACAAGTGGAGCAACAACCAGCGTGGTTTTATCACCAACGCCACCGGTAGAGTGCTTGTCCACCTTGATACCAGGGATTGCCGAGAGGTCCATCATGTCGCCGGACTCGGCCATCGCCATGGTCAGGTGAGCCGTCTCGTGCGCGGTCATGCCCTTGTAGAAAATGGCCATCGCAAGCGCAGAAGCCTGGTAATCGGGAATATCCCCAGCTACATAGCCCGAGACAAAGTAATCAATCTCGGCGTCGGTGAGCTCGCCGCCGTCGCGCTTCTTTTCAATCACGTCGTACATGCGCATAGTTGAACCTCTTTCCGCTTTCGCGCCCGTTGCCGGCGCGCTAACTCTCTAGTAAAAGAGCCGGTAGCGAGAAACTCTACCGGCTCGCAATTTCATGTGACCTGCCAGGTTATCTGCACCCGAAAGCGCAGGCTACTTGATGTCGCAGCTTACTGGTTGCCTCCGCCGTGCTCGCCGCACCCGCAACCACAGCCGTGCTCGTGGCCGCCCGCCGCGTGCTCGTGGCCGCCCACGACGCCCTTCACGGCATCGTCGCACGATGCACCTGCAGGGCTGGACTCGCCCAGATCCTCGGGACCAAATCCCATGGGCAAGATGTCCTGAAGCAGATACTCGCGAGGAGCCTCATCTGCCTTACCCAGCACAATACGAAACGTTGCAGGATCGCACCACTCGCGAATAACCTGCCTGCATACACCACAAGGAGTGCACCAAGCTGTTGGGGCTTCTCCCTCAGGACCGCCGACAACCGCAATGGCCACAAAATCCCTGCGACCCTCAAACACCGCGCGGAAAAACGCCGTGCGTTCAGCGCAGTTGGAAGGCGTGTACGCAGCGTTTTCTAAGTTGGCACCGCCGTACACCGTGCCGTCGGAGCACAAAAGTGCAGCTCCAACAGCATAGTGAGAGTACGGTACATAGGCGTGATTGCGCGCCTCAATGGCAAGCTGAACAAGAGCCTCGTTAGAAACGTGGCAAGTACCCTCTACCCCGGCCATTATGCGCGGCTTCCCTTGATGTATGGCACGCCGTCTGCCTTAGGCGCAACGGACTTACCAACAAAGAGGACCAGCGTAATGATGGTGATGAAGTATGGAAGCATTGCAATGATCTGGCTTGGAATTGGAGTTGCGCCGCCACCAAGAAGAATTGCCAGTGCCTGAGTAAAGCCAAAGAGCAGACAAGCTGCATAGGTGTTCAGAGGCTTCCACTTACCAAAGATAACCGCAGCCAGTGCAATAAAGCCCTGACCAGAAATAGCGGTCTGAGTGAACTGAGAAATAATTGCCAGCGTTACAGAAGCGCCACCAAATCCTGCAAGCACACCAGAAACAATAACGCAGAGGTAGCGAGTCTTACGAACGCTAATGCCCAGCGTCTCGGATGCGTGTGGATGCTCGCCAACGGAGCGAATACGCAGGCCCCACTTGGTGCGGTAGAGCACAAACCAGACGAGAAGAGCGGTCAAAAGTGCCAGGACCACGGTGATGTCTACGTTCAAGCTGGAATAAGGTGTGTCGTTAAAGGCACCCTCGCCAAAGAGCTTTGGCAACTTGTTGACAGCTGGAGACATTGCAGCGCCATCAAACAAAAGACGGCAGGCAAACAGGGCAATACCAGGAGCAAGCAAGTTAATAGCAACACCAGAGACGGTCTGGTCAGCGTTAAACGTAATGGATGCCATGGCGTGCAGCAGTGCAATAAGGCCGCCTGCAATACCTGCACAAAGGAAGCCAATCCAAGGGTTTCCGGTGAGGTAGCTACCTGCAACGCCTGCAAAAGCGCCAACACCCATCATACCCTCAATACCAATGTTGACAACACCGGAGCGCTCGGAGACAACGCCGCCCAGAGCACCAAAAATAAGAGGTGTTGAGTACATGAGGGTAACGGAAACAAGAAGAATCAGGTTAGTGAGCATTGTTTGCCTCCTCCTGAGATGGGTCGGACGCATCACTCACTTGAACAGCAAGCTTTGCCTCTTCTTCCTTAGCCTTCTGGGCACGCTTGTGATCAAGACGGTCGGCAAGCATTGGAATAACGCCACCCAGAGCCATGAAGAACACGATGGTACCAATAACAATGTTGATAATCTCGGAAGGCGCACCAACAACCTGCTGAACAGTCTGGCCACCATAAAGAAGACCAGCAAACAGGAAGGATGCAGGAATACATGCCACAGGATTGCAGTTGGCGATAAACGCAACGGACAGACCGTTAAAGCCGTTGTTCTCAAATGCTGCCAGCGTTGCAATGCTGTGAGGAGCAATGCCGGTGATAGTCAGAGCGCCTGCAAGTCCGCAGAGTGCACCAGAAATAGCCATGCAAAGTGTGAGGTTCTTCTTAACGTTGATGCCGGTAAACTGAGCAGCATCGCGGTTAAAACCAACAGCGCGCATCTCATAACCAACCTTGGTGCGCATAAGCAGCCAACCAATGAAGATAGCTGCAAAAATAGCAACAAAAATACCAATGTTTACGTCGGTACGCATAATAGCGTCACCAATAACAGGGATATTGCGAATTGCCTCAGCACCATCCTCGGAATTCTTCATGCCATAGAACAGCGTGGTATAACCGGACTCGTTAATAGAGTATGAAGACGTTGAGTTTGGCTGGTGGAACTGTGGAAGAGAAACCACAAAGTTGCAGAGGTAAAGGCTGATCCAGTTAAACATAATGCTGGTAATAACCTCGTTGATGCCAAACTGGGCTTTAAGCCATCCAATGATGGCGCCAATACCTGCTCCGCCTGCGGTACCTACCAAAACAACTACAGGAATCTGTAGTACAGGAGGAAGGTCAAGGCTGTAGCCAACAATAACGGCCAGGATAGTACCAACAATGTACTGACCCTCAGCGCCAATGTTAAAGAGGCCAACACGGAATGCAAAGGCAACGGCAATACCCGTAAAGAGCAGAGGTGTTGCCTTAATAATGACGTTAGAAATGTATTTTGGCTTACCTACCATGCCGCCAATAAGTGCCTCAAACGAGCTGATAGGGTCATAACCTGCAACAACCAAAATAATAGAAGCAACCAACAGGCCAACAAAAATAGCAACAATTGCTGACGTAATGGGCTTTCTCATTATCTTTGTAAGCGTACTCACTCGGCGTCACCTCCTGCCATCAGCAGGCCAGCCTGCTCTTCAGTGATAGTACCTTGGTCAAACTCGCCAACATTCTTGCCGGCGTAAATAATTGCCATCTTATCGGCAACGTCCATAATCTCGTCCAGCTCAAAGGAAATCAGCAAAATTGCTGCTCCACGGTCCCTCTCGCGAATAAGCGCTTTGTGAACAAACTCAATAGCACCAACATCAAGACCGCGGGTTGGCTGGATGGCAATGAGGACGTCTGGGTTAGAAGAGACCTCACGGGCGATAATAACCTTCTGCTGGTTACCGCCGGAAAGTCCTACTGCCTGATGGTCTGCGCACTCTGCAGGACGAATATCAAACTCGTCAATGAGCTTCTGAGAGAATTCCTTGATCTTTGCCAGGTCAAGCGCAATGCCCTTACCAAAGGTTTCCTCGTTATGGCGCTCAAGCACCATGTTCTCGGCAACCGTAAAGGGCAGAACCAGGCCCCAACGATGACGGTCTGAAGGAATAGTTGCGACTGCATGGTCAATAACCGTCTTAGGAGTTGTGCTCTGAATCTCTTCACCCTTGACAGAAATGGTGCCCGACTCAGGTTTGACCAGTGCGTTTATGGCATCGGCAAGTTCTTTCTGGCCGTTGCCGTCAATGCCTGCAAGACCAACAATCTCGCCGGCACGAATATCCAAATTAAAGCCGTTTACCTGCTCAATGCCACGCTCGTCCTTGACGTGGAGGTCTTTGATTGAAAGAACAACCTCACCAGGAGTTGCTGGCTTCTTTTCTACATGCAGGTTAACGTTTCTACCCACCATAAGTGTTGCAAGCTCAGTCTCGGATGTCTTGGAGACATCAACCGTGCTCATGTACTTACCACGACGAATAATGGTGCACTCGTCAGCGGAAGACATAATCTCTTTAAGCTTGTGAGTAATAACAATGATGGTTTTACCCTTGCTTACCAGGTCATGCATAATCTGGATAAGCTTCTCAATCTCCTGCGGCGTAAGAACTGCCGTAGGCTCATCAAGAATAAGAATCTCTGCGCCACGATACAGGGCCTTCAAGATCTCAACACGCTGCTGCATACCAACAGAAATGTCTTCAATCTTGGCGTCAGGGTCTACGTCAAAGCCGTATTCCTCAACAATCTCCAGGACCTTCTCGCGAGCTCGCTTTGGATCAAGGACGCCACCAGCCTTGGTGACCTCGTTGCCCAAAACAATATTTTCTGTAACAGTAAAGTTCTCAACCAACATAAAGTGCTGGTGAACCATACCAATGCCGTGAGCGATAGCATCGTTTGGGCCAGAAATGGATACGCGCTCTCCGTTGAGGTAAACATCTCCCTCATCCGCAGAATACAGGCCATACAGTACGTTCATAAGCGTACTTTTACCTGCGCCGTTCTCTCCTAAAATGGCGTGGACAGTTTGCTTGCGCACGTTAAGGTCTACGGCGTCAAGAGCTTTAAACGATCCAAAAACTTTGGTAATGCCATGCATCTGAACAGCGTAATCCGAACTGACTTCCACGAGCCACCTCCTTTACACACTTGCTAGAGGTGAGGAGTGCCAAAGAGCACCCCTCACCAGCAAATCCAAACTCATCAGCCTTTGGACACGTCAGAGGACAAAATCATCTGACGAGAAACCCAAGGCTCAAAATACTAAGTCAGAGCTTAGCTCAAAGACTTGACGTACTTGTCCAGGTCATCCTTGCTTGCAGGAGGAACAACGGAGCCAGCCTTGATCTTGTCGAGAAGGTCAGTAGCTGCCTTGTAGGTGTCCTCGCCCATGAGGTGGTGATCCTCAGCAATTCCGACAGCGTCCTCGGAAGCGCCCAGGGAAACAGTAGTGCCACCCTTCTGGCCGTCCTTCAAGATCTTCTCGGAAATCTCAACGATAGCAACGTTGACGCGCTTAAGAGCGGAGGTCAGAACGTTCTCTGGAGCAAGATATGCCTGGTCACGGTCAACGCCGATAGCAAGCTTGTTTGCGTCCTTAGCTGCCTCAATAACGCCGGTTCCTACGCCGCCTGCAGCGTGGAAGACAACGTCGCAACCATCGGAGTACATGGAGTTAGCAATAGCCTTACCCTTTGCAGCATCGGAGAAGGACTCTGCATACTGTGCAGAAACCTCAACGTTGGTGCCCTTTTCCTTGTTTGCATAAGCAACGCCGCCGCGATAACCATACTCAAACTGGTCGATAAGTGCGGAAGAAATGCCGCCAACAAAGCCAACCTTGCCAGTCTTTGTGGTGCGAGCAGCAATGTAGCCAACAACAAAGGAAGGCTCCTGAGCGCGGAACA
The DNA here is from genome assembly GCA_015258715.1 of Atopobium sp. Taxonomy (GTDB): domain Bacteria; phylum Actinomycetota; class Coriobacteriia; order Coriobacteriales; family Atopobiaceae; genus Lancefieldella. The sequence continues at coordinate 9,229 of JABZHR010000016.1, read as the reverse complement.
TAACGCCGGTGAAGTTGGCAACCTGAGACTCGTTGCCGTTGTCGATAATGGCAAACTGGGTGTTTGGATTGTCCTTAGCAGCCTTAAGGGTTGCGTCTGCCATAGCAAAGCCAACGCCCCAAACAAGGTCGGACTCTGCGTCAACAGCCTTATCAAGGTTGGTTGCGTAGTCGGAATCCTGCTTGGACTCAAGGTAGCTGACATCCCAGCCGTTCTTGTCCTTGAGCTCGGTCATGCCCTCCCAAGCGGACTGGTTAAAGGACTGGTCGTTAACACCGCCAGTATCAGTAACCATGGTGAGCTTCTTTTTCTTCTCACCTGATGCCTTCTGGCCGCCGTCGTCCTTCTTCTGGTTGCAGCCTGCAAGACCTGCGAGTGCTGCAAGTGCGCCAGCGCCGGTTGCGCCAGTCACAAAACTACGACGAGAAACGTTCTTGTTCATTCCGTGCTCTCCTTACCTCATGTGGCGGGAACGTCCAGCTTTTGTGCTGGATCTTTATGAGAAGTTGACCAAACTCCCCTAACTTAAGCGGAAAATCCGCATGGTTCCAAAACAAACAGCAATGGCAAACTGCTGACCTGTGATGCTTTGTGCAACAAGCGCTTTAAGCAACAACAGAAAGAGCAACCTCCATCATCTGTGTGAAACTAGTCTGACGCTCTTCAGCAGTAAGTGCTTCTCCTGTAAGAGGCAAATCAGAGATAGTTAGCAGCGTAAGCGCATGCTTATGAGCGTGCATGGCGTTGAGATACAGGGCTGCCGACTCCATCTCAACGGCAAGAACATCCATACTTGCCCATTTTGGAAGCGAGTTGTTTACGGTGTAGAACACGTCGCTTGCCAGGATATTACCAACGCGAACGGGATAACCCAGCTTTTCTGCACCAGCAACAGCCTTGCTCAACAGGCCAAAGTCTGCAGTAGGTGCAATGGTTCCAGGCATTCCGTACTGTGATGGATAATTAGAATCAGTGCTGGAAGACATGCCAATAACAATGTCTCTGAGCTTTACCTCTGGAGCAAGGCCGCCAGCGCTACCAATACGGAGAATGTTATCAACTCCGTAGAAATTAAAGAGCTCGTAAGAATAAATACCAATGGAAGGCATACCCATACCAGAACCCATAACAGAGACAGGCTGTCCCTTGTAGGTGCCGGTGTAGCCAAACATATTGCGAACGGTGTTGAACTGCTCAACGTTCTCCAGGTAGATATCTGCAAGAAGCTTTGCGCGCAGAGGATCTCCTGGCATCAGGACAGTCTTAGCAATCTGGCCCTCAACAGCAGCGTTATGGGCAGTTGGGGTAGTAGCCATTAGTTCTCCTTAAGAATCTCTGACAGGTGAGAAGTTCCAACACCAAGTTGCTCAACGCCAAAATAATCAAGGATTGTCTCGGCCATGTCGGCAAATGTGGTAGTTGTACCAAGGTTGGTGTTTGGCTTGACCTTTGGACCTGTGATAAGCAGTGGCACGTACTCACGAGAGTGATCAGTAGATGGTGTTACTGGATCACAGCCATGATCTGCGGTAATAATGAACAGGTCATCCTCACGAAGGCCTTCAATAATCTGAGGAATGCGCTCGTCAAAGTAAGAAAGAGCGTTGGAATATCCCACAGGATCGTTGCGGTGACCATAAATCATGTCGGTATCAACAAGGTTGGTGAAGCACAGACCGTTAAAGTCTTTGCTGGTAGCTTCAATAGTCTTCTGAATTCCGTCTGCATTGCAGGTGGTGAACTCAAACTCAGTCATGCCACGATGAGCAAAGATGTCATAAATCTTGCCAATAGAAAGAACGTCAAAGCCGTTCTCTTTAAGGCGATCAAGCATGGTTGGGCCCGTTGGCTCAAGCGAGAAGTCATGACGGCGAGAAGTGCGCTGGTATGGCCACTCCCCCTCAAAAGGACGAGCAATAACGCGAGCAACACCGTGCTCACCCTGCAGAATCTCGCGCGCAATGCGGCAATACTCATAGAGTTTCTCGGGACTTACCACGTCCTCGTGTGCAGCAATCTGGAAAACAGAATCTGCTGAGGTATAGACAATCAGAGCACCAGTCTCTACGTGCTCTTTACCAAAGTCTCTAATAACATCGGTTCCGGAGTAAGGCTTGTTGCACAAAACCTTGCGGCCCGTCTTCTGTTCAAACTCCTCAATGACCTCCTGTGGAAAACCATCAGGATAGGTTGGGAACTTCTTTGGAGAAATGACGCCTGCCATCTCCCAGTGGCCAACGGTGGTGTCTTTACCAGCTGATTTCTCCTGCATACGAGCGTATGCGCCCACAGGAGACTCAATTGGCTTCAGATCAACGTCGTACACAGTATCAAGCGCGCCATCAATATTAAGAAGGCCCAGCTTTGTCATATTTGGGATGTTAAGAACGCCACTTGTTGCGCATGCACAAAGGGTATTGCTACCCTCGTCTCCGTATGCCGCTGCATCAGGCTCTTCGCCGATGCCAAAACTATCAAGAACAACTACAAAAACACGTTTAGGCATTCTACCTCCTAAAACGTCCGAAACAAGCATCTGCGCACGATACATACGCAAGCTAACTTATGTGGACGAGTCATTACTATTCATTAAATATATTATTACAGTTGCATAACGCCGACGCCCAATTTAAAGAGATTTTCACGATACAACCGTTTGCAGATACTAAAATTCTGTAAACGGTACGCAGCAAATGCTTAGAAAAATCAAGCAGGTAAAACCAATGTGGCGAGAAAATCGTTGAGCTCACCAGGGAAAAATTTAATGAATTCATTCTTTACAGACTCTAGCTGCTGTCTTATCGTTGTCCAAAGCAAGATTTAAGCACTAGCTTAAATAAGATAAGCACCTGTTTAGAAGTTTTATATAAGCACCTGTTTAGTCGGATTCTATTTTTGCTGCTAGGAGGCCTGATGCTCACCAATCGAGAACAGATGATTTTCAACTGGATCAAAGAGCAGCCTTCCATTACTCAGAAGGAAATTGCAGAACGCGCAGGTATCTCGCGTTCTTCTGTTTCGGTTCATATCTCAAACCTTACTGCAAAGGGCGCAATTCTGGGCCGCCGCTACATTCTGAGCGAACGTCCCTACTTTATTGTGATTGGTGCCGCCAACATGGATATTGCTGGTCGCCCAGATACTTCCCTTGTGGCAGGAGATTCAAACCCTGGCAAAGTCACCATGTCCTTTGGTGGCGTTGGCAGAAATGTTGCACACAACCTGGCCCTTCTCGACAGCGACGTTCGTCTGCTCACCGCCTTTGGCGAGGACTATCGTGCACGCGAGCTCAAAGAGGGTTGCCTGGATTGCGGCATTGACATCGACGCTTCAATTACTGTGCCGGGCGCTTCCACTTCCACCTACCTTTTCATCATGGACGAGCACGGTGAGATGCAGGAAGCCATCAATGACATGCAGATTTACGAGTATGTCACCCCCGAGCGCATCGAGGAGCGCCTGGATGTTATCCAGCACGCCGCAGCTTGCGTGATTGATACCAACCTGCCTCAGCAGACCATCGAGTTCATTGCCAAGAACGTGACCTGCCCCATCTTCTGCGATCCCGTTTCTTCCATCAAGGCACAGAAGCTCAAGAGGGTCTTGGGCAGGATTCACACGCTCAAGCCAAATCACCTTGAGGCCGAGATGCTCTCGGGCATCAAGATCACCGACGACAAGTCCCTTAATGCAGCAGCTCAGGAGCTACTTGCAACGGGACTTAAGCGCGTGTTTATCTCTCTTGGCGAGAAGGGCCTTCTTTGCGCTGATCACGAGAAGACCGTCCGCTTGCCACTGCTTCCTGCAAAGCTGGTCAACATGACAGGCGCAGGAGATGCCATGATGGCGGGAATTACCTGGGCATATACTCAAGGCATGACACTTGAGCAGACCGGCCTGGTAGGTTTGGCTGCTTCCACCATGGCCGTTGAAGGTGAGAATACTATCAACGAACAACTCAACGTTGATGAGGTCATCAAGCGCGCAGGTATTTAGCGCGTCTGCACGGCACAGCGTGTCTGCGCGGCACTACTTTCGGTTCCATTAGTCGTTTACGATTGGAGTATATATGTCTAACCTGAAGGATTTTCTCGTTGTATCTGACGAGGTCAAAGAGGCTCTCGAGCAGAACAAGCCTGTTGTAGCTCTGGAGTCCACCATCATTTCTCACGGTATGCCTTACCCACAGAACGTCGAGACCGCTCTGAAGGTTGAGCAGATTATCCGCGACAACGGTGCAATTCCTGCAACTATCGCTATTATTAACGGCCAGATGCGTGCCGGCCTTTCTGCTGACGAGATTGATTACCTGGGCAAGAAGGGCCGCGAGGTTGCTAAGGTCAGCCGCCGCGACCTCCCTGTTATCATCGCTGAGAAGAAGGACGGTGCAACTACCGTCACCACTACCATGATGATTGCTCACATGGCAGGCATCGACGTCTTTGCAACAGGCGGCATTGGTGGCGTTCACCGTGGCGCTGAGACCACCATGGACATCTCCGCTGACCTCGAGGAGCTTGCACAGACTCCTGTTATGGTCATTTGCGCTGGCGCAAAGTCCATTCTTGACCTTGGCCTTACCCTTGAGTACCTGGAGACTAAGGGCGTTCCTGTGCTTGGTTACCAGACCGAGGAGCTTCCTGCGTTCTACACTCGCAAGAGCGGCTTTAGCGTTGACTACCGCGTTGACTCCCCTGCTGAGCTGGCTGAGATCTTTACTACCCAGCAGCAGATTGGCATGAACAGCGGCCTTCTGGTTACCAACCCAATTCCTGAGCAGTATGCAATGGATAAGGACATCATCGACGCAGCTATCGAGAAGGCCCTTGCAGAGGCAGAGGCAAACGGCATCCACGGCAAGGAGTCCACACCATTCCTGCTTGCAAAGGTTGCTGAGATTACTGGCAACAACTCCCTTGAGTCCAACATTCAGCTGGTCTTTAACAACGTTGCTCTTGGCGCAAAGGTTGCTGCAGAGGTCTGCAACCGCAAGTAAGCACGCGTACGCACTGCGTAAGCACCACGCAAGTACACGTGCGAACGCCGCGTAAGCATCGCATTTCTTTTGGCCTCTACGTCGTTTTGAACTGCCTCCCATTTCTTGGATATAAGAAATGGGAGGTAATTCATATGCGATTTTGTAGCGTGTTAGCGCCGGCTTTTAGGCCTGGCGCACAAAATAGCGCAGCTTTGGTAGGTTTTGCTGAAGAATTGACATGTTTCTAATCAAGATAGCCAGGCAGCTAGGCGGTCGCACTACCTGATATACATCTCTATGCATAAACTTCATCTAATATGCTTGAAAATGAATAGAGAAATATAAAAAATCTAACTATAGGTAAATTCCGCTTCTAAGGAACACACCTATGACAGATATTCTGCACAATTGCGGGCATATTACACATCAAATGAAGATAATCTGCACGTTTTAGCCATTTTCGGCGTCATGTATACGTCTTTTTGACAGATTATCCGACTTAGGTGTGTTTTGAACTGACTCCTATTTCTCGTGTCAAAGAAATGGGAGGCAGTTCATTTGATGTGGGGGCTTTTTATGTCTTGCAGCAGCTTGACCGCTGGTTGGACGCTGGTTGGCCGCGACCCAATCGCAGCCCGAAATCGTTCAAGAAAATTGTCTCAAAAAGTGGACAAAAGTCCTTATTTTTATTTTTGCTAGCAGGTACAATTACTCAAACTTAAGCCGAAACTGTCCTGTAAAGAGGACTTACGAAACAAGAACAGCGAGGTCTCGTGTGAACGTCCTAACCTACCTTGATAGTCTTGATTCTGACGTTCGCAAGAAGATCATCAAATGGGCTTCTCGCGTTCCTGCTAATCGTCTTTCTCATTGTAGGCAGATTCGTCTTAACTCCGGACAGACCCTTGTCCACATGCTGGACCGCGTTGATAACGTGTACATTCTGTGCCGCGGCACCGTGCGCACCACGTCGCACAATTCCGCAGGTAGCACGTACGTTATTGACGAGTATCGCGCTCCTGTTGCTTTCGGCGAGATGGAAGTTATCAGCGAGAGTCCGTTTTATCTGGGATCGCTCACCGCAACTTCTGGCTGCGAGTTTATTTCGGTTCCGCGCGAGGACTACCTGCAGTGGATTCGTTCGGACCCCGAGGCTCTTCTTACCCGCTCGCGCTGGATTATCAAGAACCTCACGCGTCAGTCCGGCTACGAGCGCAGCCTGCTGACCTGGAGCGGAACTAAGCGTCTGATGTACATGCTCAGCGAGCTGACGCGCGACCAGATTCACCGCGGAGTTGTTGAGTGGCCGTTTACGGTGCGTCTGACCAGGCAAGAGCTGGCAGACAAGATTGGTACCAGCACAAAAACTGTTGCCCGCGGCATCGACGAGCTTAAGGAGAGGGGCATGGTTTCTGTTCAGCACGGCAAGATTGTCATTACCGAGAGGCAGTTCCAGCGCCTCGATGACGCAATGAAACACGAGGGAGAATCCCACCTTCTGGACTAACCTCTGTACCTGGCACAACGCTTGGGCAAGACCGTTCTTCTCGCCCCGAGCACTGCGCGACCCACCTGGCATGACGCGCTTCTCGCGCCGCGCCGCACCTGGAACGACCGACGTATCCGTCGTAATCACAACCCTGTTTTTGCAGGATAAACGTAAGGAGCACTAATGAGCGAGTTCATGGACATTATTACTTCCGACAACCTCTCGTACAAGCAGAAGGTTCTGCACCTGGCTCAGGCTGCCGAGAACTCCGAACATCCTATTAAGACGACCGCTGAGTTTGATCGTCTTTTTGCAGCTCACGCGCTTGACGACATGTGTGAGGGCAACGCTCCTTACCGTCCTCGCTACATCTGCCCTGACTACCAGGTGTTTGCTCAGAACGGTTCCGAGTTTTTGCGCTTTGACAAGCCAGAGACCCTTGATGACCTGCTCTGGGGCCTTGCTGCTCTCTACGACAACGTTCCTTCCGTTACCAGCCGCCCTGTCTACGTTGGCCAGCTGGACAAGATCATTGATCCATTCCTGGAGGGCATGACCGACGCAGAGATTAAGCCTCGTCTGCGCCGCTTCCTGAACCACATTGACCGCACCGTTGCTAGTGGTTACTGCCACGCAAACATTGGTCCAGAGGACACTCGCGCAGGTAGACTGCTGCTCGAGGTCGACCGCGAGCTCATGAACGCCGTTCCAAACTTCACCCTCAAGTACGATCCAGAGTTAACCTCCGACGAGTTCATGCGCCTGGCAGTCAAGACCACCATGGTATGCTCCAACCCTGCTTTTGCTAACCACCGCATCCACAAAGAGACCTACCCTGGCGAGTACACCGTCGTAAGCTGCTACAACGTCCTTCCTATGGGCGGCGGCGCTTACACTTTGAGCCGCGTACTTCTCCCTGGCCTTGCAAAACTTGCAACCAACGTTGACGACTTCATGAACAACCTGCTGCCAACCGCAACTGGCGAGGTTCTGAACTTCATGAACGAGCGCGTCCGCTTTATTGTTGAGGATTCCAACTTCTTTGAGACCAGCTTCCTGGCTCAGGAAGGCCTCATTTCTCGCGAGCGCTTCTGCGGCATGTTTGGCGTTGCCGGCATGAGCGAGTGCGTCGCTGAGCTGCTGCATCTTGACAGCAGCCGCACTTACGGCAAGGATGACGAGGCCAACGAACTAGCTGATCAGATCATGGTCAAGATTGCCGACCAGGTCAACAGCTTTGACGCCGTCTACTCCGAGGTCTTTGGCGGCCGCTTCACTCTGCACGCACAGGCTGGCTTCTCCGATCAGCAGGGCGTTACCCCTGGTGTCCGCATCAAGGTTGGCGACGAGCCTGCAAATCTCTACGACCACATTCGCCACAGCGCTCGCATGCATCGCTTCTTCAACAGCGGTGTCTCCGACATCTTCCCAGCTGAGCCAACCGCTGAGCGCAACCCAGACGCTGTCGTTGACGTGGTCAAGGCCGCATTCTCCATCGACGACAAGTACCTCTCGTTCTATAGCTCCGAGGGTGACCTGGTCCGCATCACTGGCTTCCTAGCTAAGCGTTCCGAGATGAAGAAGTTCCAGTCTGGCGACGTTGTTCTTCAGGACACCGCTCACGACGGCCTGGGTAACTTCACCGCTAACCACCTTGCCGACCGCAAGGTTCGCATGAGCGACTAGCGAGAAGAGCTGCGCAATCGTGACCTTCACTGCAACAGAAACAACTTTGGGAGCAACACATCCAACTGGGTGTGTTGCTCCTGTCAACAAGATCATTCCCTTCTCGCTGGTAGATGGCCCAGGAAGCCGAACCGCCGTCTTCCTGCAGGGCTGCAACATTCGCTGCGCCTACTGCCACAACCCCGAGACCCAGGTGGAGTGCATCTCCTGCCAGGCGTGCGTCAAGCCATGCCCAGCTCACGCCCTGTCTGTGGCTGACGGAAAAGTTGTGTGGGACAACTCCATCTGCATCAACTGCGACAACTGCATCAAGGTGTGCCAGCACAAGTCCACGCCAAAGATTGAGCTGCTCAGCGCGCGCGAGGTGGCCGACCGCTGCATTTCCAACATGCCGTTCATCCGCGGAATCACCACGTCAGGCGGCGAATGCATGCTCCGTCCCGACTTCCTCTACGAACTCTTCAGCTACTGCAACGCGGCCGGCCTGAGCTGCCTCATCGACTCAAACGGCACCATCGACTTCACTGAGTACCGCGACCTGCTGGCCCTCTCGAGCGGCGTCATGCTTGACGTTAAAGCCTGGGACGATCAGTGGTTTGAGCATCTGACCGGCGAGAATGGCGTCACGGTCCGCAAAAATCTTGCGTTTTTGGCCGAGCAAAACAAGCTTGAAGAGGTTCGCGTTATCGTGACCGAAGGCTGGAACGACGCCGAAGCCGCAGTTGACGGCATTGCTTCAACACTTGGCGAGAAGGTCGGGCAGACGCGCATTCGCCTCATGAAGTTCAGGCGCTTTGGCGTGCGCGGACCTATGGAGAACTCCCCTTCTCCAAGCGACAAGCGCATGCAAGCGATTGAGTCGCAGGCCCGCAACCTGGGCTTTGGCGAGGTTGTCGTCAGCTAGTTGCTGCTGCGGCGCGGACCACGACTCACACGGGTTTCTCGCTACAATTCAAGTCGCAGCTCGCACGGGTTTCTCGCCAGCACCATTAGTTTTTTGCCAGTTGTCCACATCCTCTACATTGCAACAAATAACGACCTTGCAGCGCGTGCTACAAGGTCGTTTTCTTTTATTG
>JABZHR010000015.1 GCA_015258715.1 Atopobium sp. | reverse complement strand
CACGTAAGCGTCTGGGTTGGAAGTGCCCTTGGGAAGTCTACCATCACCAAACGTTGCACTTGCTTTGACAATTCAAGGTCGAAAAAAGGCAATTTTTCTTTATTTATTAGGAACCTTAGGGCAAATATGGATGATATGTATCATAGTTTTTATATTGCGTAATTTGGGTATAGATGTAGACTACACAACGCCAATGGGAATGGTTGCTATTGGAATAGGTGGAGTTTCAGCTGCTCTATGGGGAACTATTATTGCACTTAGATACAAAAAGTACAGTACGAAGAAAATATTAAAGGATTTTTTCGCTATAAAGCAAAACATCAGCAGTTATTTATTTGTTATTGTATTCTTGTTTTTGGATTTTTGTTATGTTGCATTTGATGGAAAATTAGCGTTGAATGCGTGGTATATTCCGATTATCTTATTTCTTAAAGCAATCCTTTTTGGTGGGATTGAAGAAATAGGGTGGAGATATGTTTTTCAACCAATTATGATGGAACGCCATAGTTATATTAGTTCAACTTTAATTACCTTTGTTTTATGGGGAATATGGCATTTCTCTTATTTCTACATTGAAGGAACATTGCCACAAGTACAGGCGTTTGGATTTTTGCTTGGATTGTTGACTAATTGCTTTGTTTTATCCGCATTATTTATAAAGACAAATAGTTTGTGGATATGTGTGATGACACATTCGTTAATAAATGTTTTCTCGCAATTAGCAGTAGGTGGTGATCAAAATATAACTTATGCTTGTAAAATAATTATTATAGTAATGGCAACTATTCTTTCGATTAGAGAGCAAAATAAAAAAGTAACTGATGTATCAGTTCTTTAAAGAGCGGCAAATTCCAGTTTGTCAATTACAGGTGACATTGAAAGAGCCAGCCCATTCAAGGTGCTGGCTCTTTCAAAATGTGTGGATAGTTAGGCGTCTGTACCCTCGAATTGACTCTCGTACAGCTTGGCGTAGAAGCCGCCCTTAGCTAAAAGCTCATTGTGAGTACCGCGTTCAAGAATTGAGCCGTCCTTGAGAACAAGAATGCAATCGGCTCCCTGGATGGTAGAGAGTCTGTGGGCAACAACCAGCGAAGTTCTACCGTTCATGATGGTGTCAAACGCCTTCTGTACCAGCTGTTCTGTTCGCGTATCAATACTTGACGTTGCCTCGTCCAGAAGCAGGATAGGTGGATTGGCCAGCATAACGCGGGCAATGCACAGAAGCTGCTGCTGACCCTGGGACAAAGATCCTCCAGACTCTCCCACCATGGTGTCGTAGCCCTGAGGGAGCTGCTGGATAAACTCGTGAGCCTGAGCCTTTTGAGCTGCGGCGATAATCTCTTCATCCGTGGTATCTGGCTTTGCATAGCGGATGTTTTCTTTGATGGTTCCCTTAAAGAGCCACGTATCCTGCAACACCATGCCAAACTGCTCTCTGAGCGATGCTCTCGTAAGCTTTTGCGTGTTATGTCCGTCTACATAAATTGCACCAGAATCAATGCTATAGAACCTTAGCAGCAGGTTAATAAGGGTGGTCTTACCGCAGCCGGTTGGTCCAACAAGCGCAATCTTCTGACCAGGCTCTGCCTTGAACGAGATATGGCTAAGCAGCGGATGCTTGGGATCATAGGAGAACGCCACGTCGTCAAATTCAATGGAGCCTTGTGGATTCTGGATGACTTCGGCGTCGGCTGGATCGGGCTTGATTTCTTTTGCGTCGAGAAGATCAAACACGCGGCGAGCGCTTGCGTAAGCGGTCTGAACTTGTGTAACAACTGCAGAAATAGCGTTAAAAGGCTTCATGTACTGGTTGGCATACGAGAGGAAGCTCTGAACTTGACCGATAGTGAGTGGAGAAGGGACTCCCGTTAGAACACAAATGCAACCAAGAGCAGCTACCAGAGCGTAAATGAAGTTATTTACTAGACGCGTGGAGGGATTGGAAAGCGAAGAGGCAAATTGTGCGCGCTCTCCTACTACACGGAGTTTCTCGTTAATAGCTTCAAACTGCTCAATAATGGCATCCTTGTGGGCAAATGCGGTGATAAGCTCCTGGTTGGAGACCATCTCTTCTGCGTATCCGCCAAGCTGGCCCTGGTAGCCCTGCTGCTTGCCAAAAGACGAGCTAGCGTACTTGGTAATGGCGGATGCAACAATAATTGAAAGCGGCGTAGCCAGAGCAACTACAAGGCCCATAGGAACCGACATATAGAACATGAAGCACAAGGTTCCAATAATGGTAACCACGCCCGTAAGGAACTGCGTGAGGCCTTGCTGGAGGCCATCTCCTAGCTGATCCACATCATTTACTACCCTAGAGAGCAAATCTCCCTGAGAATGCGTGTCAATGTACGAAAGCGGCAGGTTTGTCACCTTGGTATGAGCTGCCTCTCTGAGGTCACGGGTGACCAGGTAGGTGAGCTTATTGGTAGACCAAGAAGCAAGCCACTGCGTAGCGCTTGCAAGCAAAACTACCACCGAGAGCTGAGCAAGCGTTGGCAGAAGTGCTGCCTCGCCACCCTGCACCAGTCTAATGAGCTGGTCGATGGCGGCGCCTACAATGATGGGTACCCAGAGCTGCAAAAGCACGGTTGCAATTGAAGAGGCTGCCGCTAGAACCAGAAAACCTCCGTGAGGAGAAACCCATGCAGCTAGGCGACGCGTCACTTCTGCTGCAGACATGGAGATGGCATCTGCCGAGCCGCCCTTGCCGTGCTCAGGCGCGCTTGATGCAATGGCGGAGGTGCTTCCGCCAGAATACATATCGGCCATTACTCCACCTCCTCAGGACGAAGCTGTGAGAGACAGATCTCTTTATAGAGCGGGCACGTGGCGAGAAGTTCTTTGTGTGTTCCCAGTCCCACTTGTTTTCCATGGTCAAGAACAAGAATCTTGTCTGCTTGCATTACCGCAGCTACACGCTGCGAAATAATGATGCTTGTAGTGGTGGCGCTGAGCTTACGAAGCGCTGCGCGGAGGTGGGCATCCGTAGCAAAATCAAGTGCGGAAGCAGCGTCGTCCAAGATGACAATGCGCGGGCTTCCTACCAGCGCACGAGCGATGGTCAAGCGCTGACGCTGACCTCCCGAGAAGTTCTTGCCGCCACGCTCGACAATGCTATCAAGCTGATCGGGTTTCTCGCGCACAAAGCCTGCTGCTTGAGCAACCTCAAGTGCTGACCAGAGTTCCTCATCGGTAGCGTCTGGATTCTTCCAACAGAGATTGGTGCGAATAGTGCCGCTGACCAGTGAAGTGTGCTGTGGAACGTAACCAATAAGGGCACGTAGTTGCTCAAAGGTATAGGTTTTGACGTCGTGACCAAAGACGCTTACAGAGCCAGTTTGAGTGTCAAAGAGTCGCGGGATGAGGGCGGCAAAACTAGACTTACCGGAGCCAGTACCACCGATAATTCCCAGCGTCTGACCAGACTGAAGCGAGAGATTGATGTTAGAAAGAGCAGGCTCTCCTCCACCGTCATAGACAAGCGAGGCATCCTTGAACGCTACAGCAGTTCCGGTAAAGTCGGATTCAGCGAGGTTGATGTACTTGTTTCCCTTATCAGAGAGCGCTGGTTTGGTGTTAAGAACCTCCATCACACGAGTGGCAGAAGCAGCTCCACGCGTGATGATAATGACCAGGTTAGCAACGTAGCCAATAGCCAAGAGCGCACTAGTCATATAACTGACAAGAGCCACTACGGTACCTTGAGAGAGTGTACCCGCGGTAATCTGAGGAGCTGCCAGCCAGAGCGTTACGGCAATTCCCAGGTACATAACAAGGAAGGTCGCTGGGTTCAGAAGAGCCGAGTAATTTGCAGCATCAGTTGCTGTTTCTGTCTGAGCCAAAACCGCCTCGGAGAACTGTTCCTTCTCCTCTGCCTCATGCCTAAATGCCCTAATCACACGAATACCAGAAAGCATTTGTCGCATATATAAAGAAACGGTATCTAGGCGTTTTTGCAGCTCAGCAAAAAGCGCGATAGATTTGCGTGCTACAAAAAAGAAAATAGCTGCAACCAGTACGGTTGCCAGCAAAAAAACCATACCAAGCTTAGCGTCAAGCATAAGAGTTGCAATAATGGAGCCAGCAGCAAGGATTGGCCATCTGACCAGCTGACGAATACCCAGAGCAACGGTCACCTGCACCTGGTTAACGTCGTTGATAAGGCGGGTTACCAGGGTGTCTGTTCCCAGCGCAGAAACATCGGCACTTGAGAGCTCTTGAATCTTCTTAAAGAGCTCATTGCGCAGATCAGTTCCCGTACGCTGAGACACAATAGAAGCAATTTTTTGACAGACAAGCGTAAAACTAAAGCCAACAATAGCAATAACTACCAGCAAAATACCGTAGCGAATAATGTCGTACATGTTTGCCCCGTGAATACCCAGGTCAATCATGCGTGCAATAATCAACGGCGTAAGCAGATCGCCAACGACCTCAACTGCTTTGCAAAGCAAGGCTACAAAACTCTTTCGCCCATACTTTGGCCATACAAACCTAGAGAGTAGCTCTCCCATTTACGCTTCACCAAGTTTCTCTGCTAGCGTTAACCACTCGTCTTCCAACTCCATCAGCGCAGCCTCTGCGTCATTAAGCTGCTGCTGCAACTCCATCAAACGCTGTGCGTCAGTTGCATCAGCGGAGCTCATCTGCTCCCTAATCTGCTCAGGCAGCTCCTGAGCCTTGCCCATACGGCGCTCAATCGAGTCAAAGCGCTTCTTGAGCTCGCGGCGTTCAGCGTTGCTCAGCACCGCGCTCTCCTGGCGAGAAGCCCCGTCTACCTGCGGCTCATTTGCACCTGAACCTCCGCGTGCACCCGACAACTCCCCCACTCTTCTCGTCGTCTGTTTTGCAGCATCAACAAGCTTGAGGTACTCGTCAACGCCACCAGGAACGTGGCAAATGTGACCGTCGATGAGGGCATATTGGTCGTCGGTGACGCGCTCAATCAAGAAGCGATCATGGCTGACAACCAGAAGCGTTCCTGGCCACGAGTCCAGAAGGTCTTCCAGGACAGCCAGCATATCCGTGTCCAGATCGTTACCAGGCTCGTCCAGTACCAGCACATTTGGCTCTTCTAGAAGAACGCACAGGAGCGCCAGACGTCTGCGCTGACCTCCGGAGAGGTCTTGCAAGCGATTGGTAAACTCTCGGCGATCAAAACCCAAGCTTTCAAGTAGCTGCGTAGGACTTTGCATCTTGCCGTTTACCAGGTAGCTGGTCTTGTACTGACTCAAAAGCTCTAGTACCGTCCAGGTCTCTTTAGTAGCAAATGTATCAATCTGCTGAGAAAGCCATCCAAATTTGACAGACTTTCCTACCTTTACCAGGCCAGACGTTGGCTGCAATTGCTGCGTCATCAGCTCAAGAAGTGTGGATTTACCAGCGCCGTTCTCGCCTAAAATGCCATAGCGGTCGCCAGGGCCAATGAGCCACTCGACGTTCTTGATGACCTCTGTCTGAGGTTTAGCAGCATCTGCCTGACTCTTTGAAGCATCTGCCTGCGTATTTGGATCTGCGTCTGCAGCTGTCGCGACATTCTTATAAGCAAACGAGACGTCATGCATCTCAATAACCTGCTTGCCTAACCTTGAAACTGCCATGCGTTTGAGCTCAAGCGTGTTTCTAAGTGGAGGGTCTTCGGCCAGAAGTTCCATAGCGGCATCAATTCTAAACTTAGGCTTTGACGTGCGTGCCTTTGCACCATGGGCAAGCCAATTAAGCTCTTTTCTAAGCGTATTCTGACGGCGCTCTTCCATCACCGCTGCCTGTCTATCACGTTCAACTCGAGCTTGAATATAGGCAGAATAGCCGCCGTCAAATGGGTCAATAACGCCATCGTGGACTTCCCACATGTGGTCGCAGACCTCATCCAAGAACCAACGGTCATGTGTGACTAGAATGAGGGCGCCATTTCCCTCTGACCAGCGGTTTTTAAGGTGATTTGCAAGCCACTGAATAGCGTGAAGATCAAGGTGGTTGGTAGGCTCGTCAATAAGCATTAAGTCCCAGGTGCCCACAAGCAGTCGAGCCAAATCGCAGCGTCTACGTTGACCTCCGGAGAGCTCTCCTACCAGGCCATTCCAGTCTAAGTCACCAATAAGCTCGTCAATAATCTTACGAACGCGAGCATTAGATGCCCACTCGTACTCTGGCGTATCGCCTACAACAGCGCTACAAACGGTTTGTGTATCAGAAAGTGAATCACTTTGGCCCATATAGCCTACTTGAATGCCACTTCTCCAGATTACGTTGCCAGAATCGGGTTCAATTCTATGGGCGATAAGATCTAAGAGGGTTGATTTGCCGTCACCGTTTTTGCCGACAACACCAATACGGTCACCCTCATTTACACCAATGGTTTGGTTGGTAAGAACCTTCTTACCAGGCCACTCCATAGAGATTTGTTCGCAACCTACCAGAATTCCCACTAGTTATCACCTAAAAAAGAACGAAGTAACGCAATTTCTTCTCCCCAACCAGAAAGCTCAGAATGAGGAGTTTCCAAAATCATAGGAAGCGTATTGATACGCGGATTAGTCACCACAGCACGGAACGTTTCTAGACCAATGAAGCCTTTGCCAATCTGCTCGTGTCTATCTTTATGAGCTCCAAGAGGATTCTTTGAGTCATTAAGGTGCAAGGCTTTTAGCTTTTCTAAACCAATTATCTGGTCAAATGTATCTAGAACTTCATCAAGATTTTCTACAATCTCATAGCCGCCGTCATGAACATGACAGGTATCAAGGCACACACCCATAAGCTCGGGATGGTTCACCTTATCTAGAATTGCAGCAATTTCTTCAAACGTTTTGCCAACTTCAGTACCCTTACCAGCCATAGTTTCAAGAAGCACGGTAGTATGCTGGCCTTCAAAAAGACAATCGTTAAGAGCTTCAGAAATCTGCTTAATTGCCACGTCAGAGCCTTGACCCACATGGCTACCGGGATGGAAGTTGTAATAATTGCCCGGTAGATACTCCATGCGCTCAAGATCTTCTGTAAGCGCACGACGAGCAAAATCCCTGGTCTCCTCTTTTGCTGAGCACAAGTTCATGGTGTAAGGAGCGTGTGCAACCAAAGGTCCAAAGTGATGGGCCTCTAGAAGCTTACGCAGCTTTGCAACATCAGCCTCATCTAGAGCTTTAGCGTTGCCACCACGAGGATTTCTAGTAAAGAAAGCAAAGGTAGTTGCACCAATAGAAAGAGCATCTTTACCCATTGCCTCCCAACCCTTAGCTGCCGAAAGATGGCATCCAATAAAAAGTTCTTCTGGTTGCACGCTATGCACGCTCCTCAAGCATCTTGGAAACACGGTACAAAAGCTCCGAAGCAACATCTGCCAGAGGCAAAGTCTCAAGCTGTTCTACACCTTGAGGAGTCACAAAAGCCACACGGTCTGTATCTGAACCAAAAGTTGAATCTGGCCTAGACACATCATTTGCCACAATCATGGAGCAACCTTTACGCTCAAGTTTAGCCTGAGCATGCTCCAAGACGTTATTTGTTTCGGCTGCAAAACCAACAACAACCTGGTCTTTCTTTGCTTTAGACAGGCTGGCGAGAATATCGGTTGTTTCTTTAAGGTCTATAGACTCAAGATACTCTAATGATTTCTTGAGCTTATGATCTGCAGGACGAGCTGGTGTGTAGTCGGCAACAGCTGCCGTCAAAATAGCAGCGTCAACGTTGTCAAAAGTGCTTACGCACGCCTTATACATATCTTCAGCAGATACCACTCTTTGAATAGTGACTCCTTGAGGAGCTTCCAAGTGCGTGGGTCCAGAAATAAGGGTAACGTCTGCTCCATGACTAGCTGCTACTTTAGCAACGGTATAGCCGAGTTTTCCTGTTGAACAGTTGGCAATAAAGCGAACTGGATCGATCTTCTCGTGAGTTGGTCCTGCGGTGATAAGAATCTTTTTACCCGCAAGATCTTGCTTGGTCGGCACAGACTCTTTGCCAGAAAGAACCTTTAGTGCAGCGTCAACAATCTGCTGAACCGGAGCAAGCTTTCCATCTCCGGTATAGCCGCAGGCAAGACGGCCCGACTCAGGCATAACCATCTGGATGCCGCGCTGACGCAGCAGTGCCTCGTTTGCCTGAGTGGCTGGATTTTCCCACATGTGCGTATTCATAGCGGGAGCCACAAGAACTGGCGTATGAGCAGCTAAAAGCGTTGCACTTGCGGCATTGTCAGCAATTCCGCAAGCCATCTTTGCCATGATATTGGCGGTAGCTGGTACAACTACCATGCAATCTGCCCAATCAGCAAGATCTACGTGGGCAACAGGAGACTCCACATTGTTGTAGAGCGAAAGTACCACCTCATGATGTGTGAGAGCCTCAAAGGTAGTCTTTCCAACAAACTGAGTTGCATCTTCTGTCATAACAACTCGAACGTCGCAGCCCGCTTTCTGAAGACCTCTAAGCACTTCACAGGCTTTATATGCAGCAATGCCTCCGCACACCACAAGGCATACAGAGGGCTGAGCGGTTTTATCCAACATGGCGAGAAATTCCTTTATTCTTCAAACGCTGTAGAAGTAATAAGCATCCTGTGGCAATAAGGGCATTCAGCAATCTCAGAGCTGTGCTGAAGATCATGGAATGAACTTGGCTGCAGCTTGACGCGGCAAACACTTGGAACATTACCTACAAGGTGCTCAACTGCCAGGCCCTTAAAACGTTTACGTGAGGCTTCGTAACGCTCAAGCGTGTTCGCAGAAATCTGAGCTGCAAGTTCTTCTCGAGACTTAGAGAGCTCTACAATCTCCGCACGAAGTGCTGCAGAATCAATCTCAAGAGACTGAGAAAGACTCTCGCGCTCTTTCATAAGCTTTACCTGTAAGTCTTGTGCTGTTTGGTAAGCCTTCTTGCACTTCTCAAGCTCTTCTACTTTTGCTGCAAGTTTAAAATCGCACTTCTCGATATTCTTTGCCAAAGAAGAAAGCTGCTGGTCAAAGTCTCTAAGAGCACGATGATTAGTAGCAGTTTCTACAGCAGCAGAGACCTCTTCTGTCTTTTGGACATAGTGGGCACGCTGATCGTTGAGGTCAGAAATATCAATTTCTACGTCTTTTTTAACACCAAGTACCTGCTTAAGCTGAGAAGCAATCTTTTTCTCTGCAAGCTGGGCGTTTTTAATTTTTTGAACCTGGGGCATTGAGGCCAAGTTGGATGCGAGTTTAAGCAGCTGCAAATCAATATCCTGGAGCTGCATCAGATTAACAGACTCACTCATAGGGCCTCCTCATATACGGTTACTCATCTAGTCTACCGTAAATAAGGACGTATCAGACGCAGAACATACCTAATGTAGAGATTAGTATGTGAAAAATTTATCCAACAATCTGCAGCAAGGTTGCACAGAAGGCATCAAGGTCAGCCTCAGAAACGCGCTCGTCAAAGGTAATGCGTAGGCTGCCTAGAGCCTCGTTTCTAGAGATGCCCATAGCCGAGAGAACATGACTTGCGTCAAGAGAACCTGAAGAGCATGCAGAGCCAGCCGAGACTTCAAAACCTGCCTGATCAAGCTTTAGGATAAGCGTCTCTGAGTCCATTGAGGGAACCATAATGCTTACCGTACCAGGCATGTGGTCTTTGCCAGCGTAAGCCTCGGTAGTTGGCTTAATCTTGGGAGAAGCACAAAGAATCTCATACACCTTATTAGCGCGCGCAGAAACGCTCTCCTGCGTTTGAGTAAGGTTCTCCAGGCACCACGCGGCAGCGGCAGCAAACGCAACTGCGCTTCGAACGTCCTGGGTACCATGACGCCTACCAGCCTCTTGTCCCCCGCCGTAACTCTGCGCTTTAAACGGAACCTTGGAGCGCATAAGAACCGCAGCAATACCAAGAGGTCCACCAATTTTATGAGCAGCAATGGTCAGGGCGTCTACGTCTGACACCTCAAGAGGAATGCGACCAAACGCCTGAACAGCGTCAGTGTGGAAAAGTGCACCCACCTTATGCGCAGCGCGCGCAAGGTCTACAACTGGCTGAATAACGCCCGTCTCATTATTGGCATACATAACGGAAACAAGCGCTACCGACTGATCCAAAAGACCCTCAAGGGCAGAAGCCTCAATCTTTCCCTGACGGTTAGGCTGAGCAATTCTTACCTCAAAGCCCTTCTCGCGAAGAACCGGTGCAAGATCCAAAATAGAATCGTGTTCAATTGCCGAGAAAACCACCGTGTTGCGCTTGTGGTCTTTGTTGCGAATACCTTCTGCCATTCCAAGAACAGAGAGGTTATTGCCCTCAGTTCCGCCAGAGCAAAATACCACGTCAGGAGCCCTAAACTTGCCGCCTACCGCACGAGCGATAACGCCACGAGCGCCATCAAGCTCTCGCGCCGCTTGACGTCCAAGCGAGTGCAAAGAGTTTGGGTTCACCCCAGCAATAGGTGAAGCCTCATAGGTTTTCTCGGCATCAAGCGCCTCTTGGCGCATTGGTGCTGAAGCTGCATAGTCTAGGTAAACGTAATCCATAGCGTGTTTCTGTTGATTCAATCTTGGTGATCTAGCTTAAATGATGCTTGAGAGCGTAGTTTAGCCCTGAACGGTAAGAGCGGACTCGCCAGCATTGCGGATAGCCTCGATGGTTGCACCGCGGTCTTCCTGGCCAAACACAGCGCTACCTGCAACAAGCATATCAGCGCCAGCAGCTACAACGTCAGCTGCGTTAGCTGCACTAATACCACCATCAACCTCAATCAGAGGGTTAACATTGTGCTTACGGCAGAGCTCTTTGAGCGCCTTGAGCTTCTCGATTGAGTGAGGAATAAACTTCTGACCACCAAAACCAGGGTTAACCGTCATGATAAGCACCAGGTCAAGGTCTTCAATAAGATCCTCAAGAACGCTTACGGAAGTGCCTGGGCAAAGAGAAATGCCAGCCTTAGCGCCAGAGTCCTTGATAAGGTGAACAAGGCGGTGCGCGTGAACCTCGGCCTCATAGTGGAAGGTGACAACGTCAGCGCCACGGTCTAGAAACAAAGGTGCAATCTCTGCTGGGTTGGTAACCATCAGATGGACATCAATGGGTAGCTCAGAAGACTTTTTGCAGTACGAAAAAATATCTGGACCAAATGAAATATTTGGAACAAAGTGACCATCCATCACGTCGTAATGGATGTAATCAGCGTTTGCAATTGAATCAAGCTCGCTCTTAAGCTTGGAGAAATCTGCAGACAGAACAGACGGTGCTACCAGGACGTTATTCATTAAACTCTCCTATCGAGTCATTCCATAAAATTCTTCATTAGGCATGCGGTTAGTAAGGCGAGAAGTAATCTCTTCTGGCGTAGCGCCTTCGTAAAGTACAGCGTGAACAGCTGAAGTAATAGGCATCTCAACGTCCATCTGCTGACCAAGCTCATAAAGACCAATGACAGCCTGTGCGCCCTCAACAACCATGCCGGTTTCTTCCTGGTATGACTGAAGCGTCTTACCTTTGACCAGGGCTTCTCCAAAGGTTCTATTTCTAGAATGCTCAGAGGTGCAGGTAGCAACCAAGTCACCCATACCAGCAAGACCCATGCAGGTAAGTGGGTCTCCGCCAATAGCGCATACCACGCGGCCAAGCTCTGCCAAGCCGCGTGTCATAAGAGCAGCAAGGGCGTTATCGCCATTACCCAAACCAACAGCAATACCGCAGGCAATAGCTACGACGTTTTTAGCGGCAGCACACGCCTCAACACCGCGTACATCAGAGCTAACGTAGGTTCTGAAGTACGGACGAGAAAGCAGTGCCTGGAAGCGCTTGGCAACCTCGGCATCTTCAGACGCAACAACTGCTGCAGAGATTCCCTGCTTAATAACCTCTTCTGCATGGTTTGGACCAGAAAGCACGGCAATTCTGGCAGGATTTCCTAGCTCGTCAGCAGCAACCTCATGCATAAGCTTGTGAGAACCAGCCTCCATACCCTTGGAGAGAATCAAGACATCAACTTCAGGGTCAAGATATGGCGCACAAGCAGCGCAAACAGAGCGAAGAAACGCAGAAGGAGCAGCCATAACAACAGCATCTACACCGGTGAGAGCCTCAGCTTCACTAGTGGTAGACACAATATTGTGTGGCAGCTCGGAATCAGAAAGATGTCTGCAGTTGACGTGCTCTTTATTGATGGATTCGGTGACATCGGCCTCTCTAGACCAGATAATTACCTCATCACAGGTAGAAGCAAGTAGTGTTGAAAGTGCGGTACCCCACGATCCCGAACCAATAACAGCAACTCTTTTCATGATTAGTTATCCTTTTTCTTATCGCCGAAAGAGAATTTAGACTCACTACCAGCATTAAGACGATTGATATTCTCGCGATGTGCCCAAATTACCGCAGCAGCCACAACAAATACAGGGATAGTTGCCACCAGATCCATGCCAAATAGCAGGCAGAATAGTGGAATGGCAACAGCTGCACCGATGGAGCCAAGCGATACGTACTTAGTTGGTACGGCAAGCGTAATAAACACCGCAAGAGCTACGAGGGCTGCAAGCGGATTAACCGCAAGGCCACCACCAAATCCAACAGCAATTCCTTTGCCGCCGTGGAAGTGAAGCCATGGCGAGAAAATATGACCAAGAACACAGCAGGCATACACAAAAGAAATGATGAGCTCTGCCTCTGCGTGATCATTTCCCGAGACCAGAGGAGTAAATCCCTGGGTTCCCAAGAACCAACGGACGAGCATGACACTGATAATACCCTTACCAGCATCGCACAAAAGCGTAAGAATACCTGCGGCTTTACCGGCATTTCTAGCAACGTTAGTAGTGCCAATGTTTCCTGATCCAAGCTTGCGAATGTCTTCATGAGCCATAACGCTTGCAATAATCAGACCAAATGGAATGCCACCAAGGCCAAACGCAATAAGTCCAAAAATCAGAGCAACAACAATTCCAGGCATTAGTTAGATTCAACCTTCTTACGGAATTTCAAACGAATAGGTGTGCCAACCAGAGGGAACTTCTCGCGAAGTCTGTTCTCAATAAAGCGCTCGTAGTTATCGTCAACAAGGTCTGGAGCGTTGCACCAGAACGAGATAACAGGAGGCTTGAAACCTGTCTGAGTAGCGTACTGAATCTTAAGTCGGCGGCCGCGGTCAGAAACCGTGTGTCCACCCTCTCTGATCTGGGCGAGAAGCTCGTTGAGCTCGGAAGTCTTGAGCTGAAGTGCGCGGGATTCTGCAGCCGAAAGAGCAGCGGCAAGCACCTTATCAATAGCGCGTCCGGTAAGTGCAGAAACGTTGATGGAAGCAATCCATGGTGCAAAGGCCAGGCGCTTTGCTACAGAAACTGCTACCTCATCACGCTTTGCCTCAGAGTCAATGAGGTCCCACTTGTTCAGCAGGAGTACCAGTGCACATCCGCGCTCAACGGCCATGTTAGCAAGCTTTTGGTCCTGTTCGGTTACGCCAACAGAAGCGTCAACCACAAGAAGACAGACGTCTGCGCGATCCATTGCCTGCAGACCTCTGACCAGGCTGTAGTACTCAACGTCCTCGTGTACCTGGCTCTTCTTGCGAATACCTGCAGTATCAACAAGGCGAATGGGAGTTCCCTTCCATTCAATCATGGTGTCAATAGCGTCACGCGTAGTACCTGCAACATCAGAAACAATAGAGCGTTTCTTGTTAGCCAGGCGGTTTGCCAGCGAAGATTTGCCTACATTTGGACGACCAATAATGGCAAGGTTAAGGATGCCATCATCCTCTGGCTCTTCATCAGCCTCGGGGAAAGCGTTGACGATGTCATCCAGCAAGTCACCAGTACCGTGACCGTGTGAAGCAGACAGAGGCAGAGGCTCGCCGCAACCAAGTGCGTAGAAGTCCCAAAGACCGTCCTGCTCAGTTGCAGGGTTGTCTTTCTTGTTAACAACCAAGAACACAGGCTTGGCGCTCTTGCGAACAATGCGAGCAACCTCTTCGTCTTCGTCGGTAACACCAGTGGTGCCGTCTACGACAAAGACAATAACGTCGGCCTCTTCGCAGGCAAGAAGCGCCTGCTCACGGATGTGTGGAGCAAAACGATCCTGCGACTTAATTGACTCAATGCCGCCGGTGTCAATAAGCTTGAACTCACGACCGTTCCAGTCAGCATCGTGATACGAGCGGTCACGGGTTACTCCCCTGGACTCGTGCACAATTGCATCGCGTTTCTCGGCAATTCTATTTACCAGCGTGGACTTACCAACATTAGGGCGTCCAACAATAGCAACAATGGGCTTAGCCATGTCTCACCTTTCATTCAGTTGACTTAATAATACCAGCAATACGTGGCTAATCCCACTCTTTGAGCGCTTTAATACACGACTCAGCAATGTTTGTGGGACCAGGGATTGACATGATTACTTTTGCGCCACGAGCCTCTAGCTGCGCAGTTAAATCGGTCAGCGAGACGCCATCAAGAGTGACTTTATCAAAGTTAAACATAACCTCAGGAAGTACTACCAGGACATCAGTTAAGTCCTCTGGTACCTGGGCGAGAAGATCAACGGCGCAGATAAGTCCTGTGACATTAACGTCTCCACCAAAGAAATCGTTGCGCACGGCAAAAGTAGAAACGTTGCCGTTGGTAGACCAGTTGTCGCAGAAGGTCTGGATGGTTTGCTGAGCAGCCTCGCCTACAATCAGCACAATCTTGCGAGAGCGAGCAGAGAGATACGTATCTGCCTCATCAAGGGCAGTACGCATAGAGGCGCAGACCTCTTCGGCCTCATCAAGAAAGCTTCTGAGCATGCCAATGCCATCGTAGAACTGCGGATAGCCGTCGTAAGTATATGCAGGTGGAATGGGTAGCTGGGCGTCTACATAGAACTCGTCAGAGAGCTGGAAACGTGTAATGCCCAAAGAGACACGGGCACGCTCCTGATACGGCTCAACAATTTTGACAACAGAACGGGACAGCTCCACGTCATCAGAATAGGAATGCGTAAAGCGCTTAGAGTCTTTGGTATAACCAAGCGGAACAATGGCTAGAGAGGTAATCTGCTGATGAGCCTCTACCCAATCGAGCGTTTTATCAAGCTCTTCACCGTCATTGATATTAGGACACAGAACAATCTGGCCATGAATTTCAATCCCGGCGTCCATAAGCTTTTCAAGTACTTCAATGCCCCTGGCTGCGCGAGCACCAATAAGATTGCGGCGCACGTCAGGCGAAATTGCATGCAGCGAGACGTTCATGGGTTCAAGTTTGTGAGAGATGATGCGTTCAACGTCCTCATCGGTGAGGTTAGTGAGCGTAACAAAGTTGCCCTGCAAGAAGCTCAGGCGGTAATCGTCATCTCTAATGGAAAGCGATGGTCGCATGTCTTCTGGTAGCATAGCCATAAAGCAGAACTGGCACGCGTTTACGCAGGTCTTGATACCGTCAAAGAGCACATCAACAAAGTCAACGCCCCAGTCTTCTCCAGATTCACGCTCAAGCACACACTCGTAGAACTCATCATCACCAGGAACAGAAACTTCAAGCTCACAAAGGGAGCCATCTGCCTCCCAACGCCAATCAATCAGATCTTTTGGCACTACACCATTGACCTTCTCGATAATCATGCCGGGCTCAAGGCCAGCCTTCCACGCAGGACTACCCTCTTCAACAGACTCAATCAGTGCACCAAGTCCACCAGATTTTGTATTTCCGTAGTCTGCGCGCTGTTCCATATTAGGCGCCTACGATTTGTTCAATAGCTGATTTAACTGCATTGATATGAGCTTCCGGCGTAGAAGCGCCGGCGGTAATACCAATATGCTCTGCTCCCTCAAACCAAGAAGCCTGCAGCTCATCAGCGCCTTCAATGTGATAAGTTGCGGGGCAATACAGCTTGGAAATCTCTGCTAAGCGAGTGGTATTTGCAGAAATTCTGCCGCCAATAATAATCATGACGTCGGACTCTTTTGCAAGCCTCATGCACGAATCCTGATGGCCCGCGGTGGCCTCGCAGATAGTATTCATGACGCGAAGCTCGTCAACAAGCGGAAGTACCGCGTTAACTACTTCAGAGAGCTTAGCGGCGCTCATGGTGGTCTGTACAACTAGACCAACCTTCTTTGCAGCTCTCATGGCGTCCGCCTGAGCGGCAACTTCTTCTAATGAGTCAATAGCCAAAGAACCTGGCACGTGAGCCAGCGTAGCTTCTACCTCAGGATGTCCGGACTCTCCTACCACGTACACGGCATAGCCCTGTTTGGCGAGAAGTTCTGCAGCTCCGTGAGCCTTCTTTACAAACGGACAGGTTGCGTCAAGTACGTCAACACAGCCGTCCTTGGCAATCTGCTCCTCTTGAGGAGTTACGCCATGGGTGCGCAATAAAAGCGCACTTCCTTTAGCCGCAGAGGCAGAATCAACTACCTCTACGCCCTGGTCTTTAAGAGACGTAACAACGCGGGGATTATGAATAAGCGGGCCAAGCGTGCGCACGGGCGCATGAGCATCTTTAACGGCCTGCTGGACCATTTGTAGTGCTCTTTCTACACCGTAACAAGCGCCTGCTTCATCGGCAATTTTAATAGTAGGCACGAACTAATTCCTTCCGGGATGCTCTTTGAGCATTGCATCTCTTAGTTCGTATACCCTCTCCATGGCCATTTCTTCCATCTCTTTTGCCTGATCCTTACGCTTTGTAGAAGTCAGGTCACTAAAAGAAACTTTCTGACAAGCGCGAAGATAAACCTTAACAGGCTTAATAAGAGGCGAACCCTTTTTCTTAATATCAAGGGCACCAATAATTGCTAATGGCTGAACATCTACCTTGGCAAGCTGTGCAATAAGCGCAAAGCCACCGTGGGTTTCTCCACGCTCAGTGTTGCTTCTGACTCTGGTACCCTCAGGATAAATGAGAAGCATTTCTCCTCTTGAAAGAGCCGTAGTTGCGCGACGAATTGCCTTCATGTCAGCAGTTCCACGATCTACTGGGATACCACCAAGTCGAGTAAGCGCCCACTGAAGTGGCTTGAACTTGTTGAACTCACTCTTGTAGATGGTGCGAACAGGAATCCCATGCGCAAACAAATGGACAACCGTAACAATGGGATCTAAGAACGTTGGATGGTTCATAATAAGCACACGAGGGGTCTTATCGCCAACAAAGAGCTGGTCATTGTCCCAGCGCCATCTAAACCAGATTTTTGTAATCAGTCCAAGCACACTGATTGCCAGCCACTTAAAGAACTTGGCTGGAGCTGGAAAATCAGCAAGCGCGGTATCGTAATAATCGTCAAATGAGTTTCCGCCAAAAGGGCGCAAACGCTTAGATGCCGCTGCTATAGAAGACTTTTTCTCGGAGCGCTTAGGCTCTTCCGTGTGAGACTTCCCGTCATCAGAAGAGTTGTCTTCTGATGATTTTCCCTGGTGAGAAGATCTATGATTGCGCGTGTCTCTCTCGCTAAGAGCTGGATGCAGGGCAATAATGGCAGCGATTACCTCTTCGACAGAAAGTGTTGAAGAATCAATATGGTGAGCATCATCTGCTGCACGAAGTGGTGCTGCCTTACGCTCAGAATCAGCCTTATCGCGAGCCTTAATGTCTTCGAGGATCTTCTCCTCACTCTTGGCATCTACCTGGGCATCGTTTCCGGTGGCTGCGTCTCCACCCTGGCGCTGAACGGCTCGGCGGTGAGCACGAGCAGCAGGGTCTGCGGTCAAGAAAACCTTTACATCAGCTTCGGGGAATACCACGGTGCCAATGTCGCGACCTTCAGCAACTACATCGCCATTCTCGCCAGCGCGACGTTGAAGCGTGACCATAGCCTCACGGACCTCAGGGATGGCTGCAACAGCGCTAACGTTTCTATCTACCTCGGGAGTACGAATCTCTGTCGTAACGTTTGAGCCGTTTGCGTAGACGGTCTGGCCGTTTGCGGAGTTACCAAACGAGATGCTAATGCTGCGTGCAACCTGAATGATTTTCTCGGTATCAGTCATATCGATGCCTTGACGAAGGCATTCTACGGTTACGGAGCGATACATTGCGCCCGTATCAAGAAAAATCAGATCCAGGCGATCAGAAAGGGCGCGCGCAACCGTGGACTTTCCGGAGCCTGCAGGGCCGTCAATAGCAACAATCATTACTTATCCCCCTTGGTGACACCCCAAATGTTACGAAAATCGTAAAAACTTGGCTCAGTGGAACGACGAATAACCTCTTCTGGATCAAGGTTAAATCCACCAAGCTTGAAATCAGAACTGCCTGTACTAGTAAAGAAGATTGAAGAGACATTTGCAAGATGCACATTCCAGCTTGAACTACCTGGGATGCCAAAAATCTCTGCCATCATAGAGCGCAAATAACCGCCATGAGAAATACACACAGTGCGTCCAGAAAGACTGGAAAGCTCGTTAAGAATATTGCGACATCTGCTTCTTACCTGCTCGTATGACTCTGCTTCTGGAGCTGGTATGGAGTGGCCGTTTTTGTCTGAGGCCCAAGGAAACGTAAGGCCATAGGGCTTTAAAATCTCTGCTGCATCAGCAAAACGCTTGCTCTCCAAAATGCCAAAATCCATCTCTGCAAGGTCATCTTTTACCTCACAAGGAATACCAAGCTCGGTGGCAGCCATCTGGGCCATGTCTTTGCAGCGAGATAAAGGAGAGGTCCAAATTCTATCTGGATGAAATGCAACAAGCGCGCGAACAGCATGTTCGCGCTGTTCAATGCCATGTTCGGTAAGCTCAACGTCTCTTCTACCACTGAAAAAGCGCTGTGTATTAGCCACGCTTTCTGGATGACGCATAAACAAAATGCGATGAACCTGAGCTGGAACTTCAAATGGCTGCATTATGTCTCCTCTCTGGGCGGTTGTAGGTATGTAACATACGCTCTGTAATCGTATGACCAGTAGTTACTTGTTGGCGCTTAAAGGCATGATGGGAGAAGCGCCCGGCTCTCTGCCAATAGTGCGCTCCAGAGCAGCAACTTCCTCCTCTGTAAGAAGCCTCCACTCGCCTTCTTTTACGCCTGTTAAGTGCAGCGGACCAAACGTATCTCTGTGGAGCGCAAGAACTCTATGGTGAATAGCCAGAAGCATCTTTTTGACCTGGTGTTTTCTGCCCTCTCTAATAGTGACGCTCACCAGGGCGTTTGGCTCTCCTCCACCGGTTTTTCCTAAACCCTGTGAGGCGAGAAGCGCCTTCATCTTGGCATTATCAGAGACAATCTCTACCTCTGCTGGAGCCGCGGGTCCATCTTCAAGTTCAATACCTTCGCGCAGGCGATTTAGCTGCTCTTCTGTAGGTGTTCCCACAACATGAGCAACATAGTGCTTCCATACATGCTTTGAGGGATGCAAAAGCTCTTGAGCCATCTGACCATCGGTAGTAAAGAACAAAAGACCCGTGGTATCCATATCAAGGCGTCCAACAGGGAAAAGTCCCGGGTATCTGTCAGTGGGAACCATGTCCACAATGGTTGGTCTACCCTGAGGGTCTTTCATAGTAGTCAAGTACCCTGCAGGTTTGTTGAGCATCAAGTAGACGGGTTTCTCGGCAATTGAGCAGACAATGCCGTCAACTGCTACAACATCTACCAACGGATCAACCTTACTGCCAAGCTCGGTGACTACCTGGCCGTTTACCGTGACGCGACCAGAGGTCATCAGGCGCTCAGAGCCACGACGGCTAGCCGCTCCCGCGCGCGCCAAAAAGCGCTGCAGACGCATGGGGACAATACGCTCTTCTGCCACGGCTTATGCATCCTCTTGCGTATCGTAGCTGTCTCCCAAAAGAGAACGCTCATCATCAATGTCTTCTGCGGCCTCTTCAAGCGTTGAAGTAAAGCTTCTACCAGAGAGTCTCTCGCGAATAAACTGCTTGGACTCCTCGTCAGGAGCAAAGTCTTCCAGTGGTGGCAGCTCTCGCAAAGACTTGAGACCAAAGCGCTCTAGGAAAAGCGCTGTTGTGCCATAAAGAATGGCCTGTCCCCTATCTGCCTCTTTGCCCACCTCACGCACAAGGTTTTTCTCGCGAAGTGAAGAGATAACACCATCAGAGTTAACACCACGAATTGCACGGACGCCCTCACGAGTTACCGGCTGGTGATAGGCAATAACAGCAAGCGTCTCGAGAGCTGCCTGCGAAAGGCGACGCGTATCCCAAGAAAGGACAAAATCGCTGACAAGCTGATGGTGGGCAGGGTGCGTAAAGAGGCGCCAACCACCGGCTACCTCTCTGAGCTGAAATCCCCTGTTGCAGCGCGTGTACTCCTCTGTAAGCTCTTTAAGCGCTTGGGCAACCTCGGCAGGAGCTGCATTGGTGACCTTGGCAAAGTCAGCCGTGGTGATAGCATCAGTTGCAACTAAAAGCAGTGATTCTAGAGCGCCTTTAAGCGACTCGGAATCTAAATAGGTAAGCTCTTCTGCCATAAGTTATTCCGCCTCTTCCTGTACTTCATCGGGCGTATGAGTGAGCGATAAAAGCGTCTGCTGGACATCTTGAAGCGCATTTTGAGATAAGTTGAATCCCTCAAGATCTGGCTCATTGCCAGAAAGCTCTTCCAGTTCCAGGAGTACCGATTCATCAAGCTGATATGAATCTGCACCCTCTATGTGCTCAATTTCAATCTCACCAAAGATGATATCTTGCTGAACACGAACAAGACCGCGTTTAAAGAGTTCAAGCACAGCCAAAAAGTTTGCAACCACAATCTCCGGCGAATCCTGACCGTCTAGAAGCTCAGAGAAGGTCACTTTGCCCTTGGAGCGCGTAAGACGGTCCACAGAAGCAACTGTCAGAGCCACTGGAAGCCTTTTTGGGGCCACATGTTCTGCTTCAAGCAAGAATGTCTCACGTTTTGAGTCAATGTCCGCACAGATGACTGCAAGGCTTCTGAGGGTAATGCCTTCTAGATAGTTTGGCATCAGGTTCAAGAAATCAGGATCTGGACCCACTGAACGCGGAAACATGTATGATTCCGCCTCCATGCGGCTACCAAGCGCAGCACCCGCGTTTCTGAACTGCTTATAGGCAATAAGGCGAGCAATAAGAACTTCTCGCGCCTCATCAGGAGAAAGTCCGTCAAGCTCGTCATCATACTCATCTTCATCGTATGAGCTTTTGAGCGAAACATCTTGAGGCACCAAGGCGTGAGCTTTCATGTCCAAAAGCGTTGACGCAACAAGGACAAAGTCACTGGCAACGTCTAGATCAAGCTCTTCCATGGCGTCAACTTCTGCCAGGTACTGATCAGCAACCTCAGAGATAGAAATTGAGCCAATGGCAACTTTTTGCCTACTTACCAGCTGAAGAAGCAGGTCAAACGGACCAGAATATGTTGCAATGTTTACTTTGTACGACATTAGATGATTCTCGCAAGCAGGCTCAAAATGACGTTAGAAATGCCCCCAATAATGGACGAGAAAAAGCCAGGCGCAAAGAACATGAGTCCCACTACAGCAATCATGCAGTAAGGCTCAATGGCGTAGAACTTTTGACGGTTTTTCTCGCCAAGAAAATATAACAGCAGCTTAGAGCCGTCCAAAGGCGGAATTGGCAGCATGTTAAAGACTGCCAGGCTTACGTTAATCTGAATGTAGAAGATTACCAGTGAAGAAACGTAGTACATTACCAGCGGATTTAGTGCCGCACCAAATGCAACAGCTAATGCGTTGAGCAAACGCAACAAGAGCGCGCCGAGAAACGCCTGCAAAATGTTAGATGCTGGACCCGCAAGCGCCACCAGAATCTCGTCACGACGACGATCTTTGAGGTAGTTGGGGTTATAGGGAACGGGCTTTGCGTAACCAAAGCTAGGACCACCCATCAATACCAACATAAACGGCAAAAGAACCGTACCGAACAAGTCAATGTGTGCCAGTGGATTGAGCGTCAAACGGCCAGACATTTTAGCGGTAGGATCTCCGCACTTGTATGCCACAAAGCCATGCGCAACCTCGTGAACTACAATGGCAAAGATTACCAGTGCAAATTCAGCGAGCGTTGTCAAAAGCGATGGAACTGATGTTAAAGCAGTTGGCACAATAATCCTTATCTCAACATCTGCAAAGACACACAGACGGACACGTACAGACGTAAGCCTCAAGTACAAGGCGTTAGGTACAAACAGTAAGCACAAGACTGTAGATACAAGACAATTTTACCCAAGATTGGCAAAACTACCTACTCATCAATGTCAGCTTCCATTTTTTCTGAAAGCTCCAACCACTCAGCCTCAAGAGCAGGAATCTTCTTGGAAAGTGCCTGGTATTCAGCCATGCACTCATCAAACTTTTGAGGATCGTTATAAAGAGCCTCATCAGCCATAAGCGTCATGAGCTCATCGTAGCGTTTGTGCGCAGGAGTCAGCGCTGCCTCGACCTCATCCAGGCGCTTCTTGGTCTCTCTGAGCGCGCGACTTCTACGATTGCGCTCCTCCGCCTCAGCTCTTCTCTGCTCCTTAGTCTTCACATTGCGAGAAGATCCTGCAGCTTGACCTGCCTCTGGAGCAGCACTCTTAACCGCTCTTGCACCCGAAGTTCCATACGAGGACACGGTCTTGCTCGACGTCTCCCCCTGAGCTGCTGTTTGAAGCTCTGCAAGCTTAAAGAGGAAGTAATCGTAGTCTCCGTCATAGACCGTAACCTTGTGGTCGCGAACATCCACAACCTTGTTAGCTACAGCTCTGACCAGGTGCTCATCGTGACTGATCAAGATGATAGTTCCTGGGAAGTCAACAAGCGCCTTCTCTAGAACGTCAACAGAATCAATGTCTAAGTGGTTAGTTGGCTCGTCTAGAAGCAACAGTGGATCTGGAGAAACCAGCATCTTAGCTAATGCGAGACGAGCGCGCTCGCCGCCAGATAGCACATTTACGCGTTTCTCAACGTCATCGCCATGGAAAAGGAAGGCTCCAAGCAATCTACGCTCTTCAGAAGTAGTCCAGCCCGCAGCAACGGTATCAAGCTCTGCAAGTACCGTATTTGCAGGATTGAGCTCTTCAAGCTGGTGCTGTGCATAGTAAGCTTCAGTGACGTTTTGGCCCAGGCTAATCTGTCCCGCATCTGGCTTAAGCTTACCAGCAATAAGCTTCATAAGAGTAGATTTACCAGCACCGTTAGGGCCAACAAGCGCAACGTGATCTCCGCGATACAGCTTAAGGTCAACGTTATCGTAGACAAAGTTATCCTCATACGATTTGGCCACGCCCTCAAGAGAAATGACGGTATCTCCGGTACGAGGAGGTTCTGGGAACCTAAAATGCATGTGATGAGATTGCTCTGGAAGAACTACCAGTTCTTCACGGATCTTCTCGACCTTTGCCACGCGCTCTTGAACCTGTTTTGCCTTGGTAGGCTTATACCTAAATCGCTCAATGAAGGTTTCCATGTGAGCAATGTCGCGCTCTTGAGCTGCACGTTTAGCACGGAGCTGCTCAAGATTTTCTTCTCGCTGATGAAGATAGCCGGAATAATTGCCGGTATAGGTTACGAGCATACGATTCTCAAGCGCCGCCACGTGCGTTACACAGGCATCCATGAACGAGCGATCGTGACTTACCAGCAAAACCGTACCGTCATATGACGATAAGAACCTCTCAAGCCACTGGACAGATTCCAAGTCCAAGTGGTTAGTAGGCTCGTCAAGAAGAAGAACATCAGGACGGCGCAGAAGCAGCTTAGACAAAGAGATACGCATCTGCCAGCCGCCCGAAAACTCTTTAGCTGGCTTATCGAAGTCTTCAACGGGAAAACCCAGTCCCGCAAGAATCTGGCGAGCTCTACTCTCTAGTTCATAGCCACCAAGACGCTCGAAACGCTCCATAGCATGAGCGTAGTCTTCAAGATACTTATTGAGCGTTGCACCTTCGGGAGTTTCGGCAATTTTGATTGAAAGGTCGTTAACCTTTCTTTCCCACTGTTTAATCTCGTGGGCAGATTCGATAACCTCGTTGAGGGCAGTTCTATCTCCCATGAGCTCTGTCTCTTGCTCAAGGTATCCAAGAGTAGCGTCTTTTGCAAAGGTAACAGTTCCCTCATCAGCAGACTCTAGGCCCATGATGATCTTTAGAAGCGTAGTCTTACCCGCACCATTAGGACCAACTAACGCCCAACGCTCACCTGCATTGAGCTGAAGTGTTGCGTTTGAATAAAGGACTCTGCCGCCAAATGACTTAGAAATCTTATCCGCAAGAGCAATCAAGTGAACTCCTCATACATATCTGAACTGGATAAGTATAAGTCATTCACTTGATTTACGTGGTGAATTATGTAAATGAAACCAGGCTTATGAAGATTTATTGACGCTTCTTATGAAGGAAAAGAGCAGCACCAGCAACAACAACAGTTGCACCAGCAACGCCAATAATCAAAGGTAGCGTAAGCGCATTATCACCGGTATTTGGAAGAACGGACTTCTTAACCTTCTTAGCCTTTGGAGCCTCTGGTTGTGGCTGAGGCTCTGGTGCTGGAGTTGGCTCAGGCTGTGGCTCTGGAGCAGGTGTTGGATCTGGTGCAGGCGTTGGAGCAGGAATACGAGGATCAACAAAAGTTACTGTGGCAGTAGTATTTGTACCAGTGATCTGACCAACACGAACCGTAGTATCAATCTGGTAACCATCAATAGTGGTGAGCTGTGTGATGG
>JABZHR010000014.1 GCA_015258715.1 Atopobium sp. | reverse complement strand
AAATTTTGCAATATAGCGAGAAGTAAAGAGAGCTATGCACAGTATGTGCAACGCAATTCCTGTAAACCAAAATAACTGTGCTGCATCGCCAATATCGGCTTTCAAATATACCGAAATCAGCATAACTGCCATCGGATATGTTGCGGCAACTGAAAGTCCAATCGGATCAGAGAGCTCTCGTAACACAACTTTTGTAGACACCATAAATTTGAGGGTATAGAGAGCTAAAAGAGCAATAGAGAGTATGCCGCAGGCAAGATAAAGGCCCTCAAAAGAAGTCTTAAAAAGATTTCCAAGTGCTGCAAAACCTAATGCAACACCACAAATAGCAACAGGAACTTTTTGGACATAGTTCATAAGGACTCTTCTATCTGTTTAGAAATCTCTTTTTACTGCTTTCAATAGTATATAGATAAGACCAAGCAGGAAACAAAGTTCCTGCTTGGTCTCTGCAACGTCGTATGTTCAAATGATGCGTATGTTCAAACGCGTCTATTTCTGAGGATACAGAGCCTCAAGGATCTTCTCGGCAGAATCAAATGCACGTGGAGAGTAGTCAATGTACTCTGAGTATGGAATCTCTACGATGCTCTTGTTAGCAATAGCAGGGACGTTCTGCAGGGAGCTCTCGCCTAGGAGGGTGTCTTTAGCTGCGGCGTCAGTTGACTTGTTGCGCTCTGCGGTGACGTAAATAATGACGTCAGGATTGAACTTAATCAGATTCTCATATGTCAGGCCATTTGCAGACTGGGTTGTTGCAGGAGTAGCTCCAAGCTGGTCGATGATAGTAAACTCAAGGCTCTTCTCGCTACCGCCAAAGAGACCAAACGTGCCGTCCTTGAGGTTAGTCATAACCAGTACAGTCTTCTTTGTTTCTTTCTCGTGTGCCTTAACGCGCTCGTTAATGGCATCAAGACGCTTCTGAAGGTCAGCGGTGTAAGTGTCGGCGTTGCTCTGAACGTCAAAAATAGATCCAAGATTCTTAATGTCAGAGATAATTCCAGCAAGCGTTGGATCACCCTGCTCAGAAGATGCAAGCTGAGTATAGACAGAAATTCCCAGGTCAGCGTAGTCCTTTGGAGTAGTCTGATCCTTTGAAGTGAAGAGACGGGAACGTCCCACAATAAGGTTTGGATTAGCAGCAACAACAACCTCGCGAGAAAGGCTCTTCTTATCGCCCAGCTGCTTGATTTTTGCATACTCATCAGCAATATCTGAAGGCATTGGTGCGTCAGGCTTGATAGTGCCAATAATCTTGGAACCAAGGCCCAGACGCAGCAGAATCTCGGCTGCGGAATCTGTCAGGGTAACAACACTCTCAGGAGCCTTATCAAACTTTGCCTCAAACTCGTTGCCGTCACCGTCATAAAGCTTGAAAGATACGGGGTAGCTTGTATTGGCCGACTTCTTTTCTTCTGGAGCCGAAGTAGATGGGCTAGACGTTGCATTGTTGCATGCAGTCAGACCCAGTCCAGCAGCAGTTGCAGCAAATCCCGCCGCAATGCTCAAAAAATTCCTTCTCGTAAAGAGATTTGAACTTACACGAGGATCCATCGGATATCCTTTCATTCATCTGTTGATACTCAACAGGCGATTAATACACGTAATCAATGCTGATGCCGTTTCCGGCAGTTGATGGGCGGACCATGCCCTCAACGCCATACACATCAGCCAGCAGCTCAGGGGTCACAATGTCCTCAGGTGTTCCCTCAGAAACAATAGTCCCCTCTTGTAAGAAATACAGGCGGTCGACATAGTGAGCTGCCATCACAATGTCATGCAAAACAGCCAGGCAGCTGATACCAAGATTGCGAACAAGGCGCAAAATATCAATCTGGTACGTAATATCCAGGTGATTAGTAGGCTCATCAAGCACCAAAAACTCTGGTTCCTGAGCCAACGCACGAGCCAACATGACACGTTGTTTCTCGCCACCCGAAAGCGTGGCAAAAGAACGGTCTTCAAAGCGAGAAAGGCCAACTTTCTGAATAACATCAGAAACGATTGACTCGTCGTGGTCGGTTTCTTTTGACAGCGCCGACTGATGAGGGCTGCGTCCCAGCGACACAATCTCACGAACGGTAAAGTCAAAGGACAGCGAGTTAAACTGGCTTACCACCGCAACCTTACGCGCAAAGTCACGTCGTGATATCTCAGTGGCGTCGCGATCGTCCCACAGGATCTGCCCGTCATAGCGATGCCCAAGGCCATAAATTGCCCGCAAAAGCGTAGACTTACCTGATCCATTGGGGCCAAGAATGCCCACAAACTCACCGTCTGCCACGCTAAGCGAGACGTCCTTTACGATTTGCTTGTTATGAATGGCGACCGATACGTTTTGCACTTCAAGGCGCATGTTACTCACCATCCCTAAAGCTGTAGTTGCGGGCAACCATGATGTAGACAAAGAACGGCGCGCCAACAACAGCGGTCAAAATACCAATAGGAACTTCGGTGTTGCCTAGGACGGTACGAGCACAGGCATCTGCCCAAAGAATGAAAATAGCCCCCAGTACCAGCGCAGTTGGCACCAGCCTTCGGTGATCGGACCCAACAAACGAGCGAGCAATATGCGGGATGATAAGACCAACAAAACCAATGGTTCCCACTGATGAAACAAGCGTGCCAACCATGAGCGCAGAAATGGTCAAGTATGCCCATCTGCACAAATTAGTATTGAGGCCAAGCGTTGTAGCAGCCTCGTCTCCCATCAGAAGTACGTTGAGGGAGCGGAACTGCGTTAAGAAAAACACACTGACGAGAAGTACTACAACAACGGAAATTCCAACGTTTCCCCAGCTTGCTCGTGCCAAAGAGCCCATGGTCCAAAACTTCAGATCCATCATGCCCTCAGCGTTAGCAGCAATAGTGATGATGAAATTAGATAGCGCCGTGAACAGAGCGTTCAAAATCATGCCCGAGAGAACAAGCTTTGACGACGTCATATGTCCGCCGGTAGACGCCAGCAACAAAACGCCAATCGTGGCAATTGTTGAGCCGATAAACGAGAACAGCGGCACCGAAGAAATTCCCACAACGTGTACCGCGCCGGCTCCAAGCATGATGGCACAGGTGGCTCCGCACGAAGCTCCTGATGAAATGCCCAAAATATACGGCTCAGCCAAGGTATTTTGAACTGACGCCTGCATGACAACACCCGAAAGCGCAAGGCCAGCTCCGGCTACCACACCTAAGATGATGCGAGGAAAACGTAGCGACCAGACGACCTTCTCGACAGGTCCTCCGGCTGCCAAGGCCTCCGGTAGCGGCATACCAAAAAGATGATGCATCAAAACAGCGTATGCGTCTTGCAAGGACACGCCAATGGCGCCCATTGTTGAAGTTATTACGATGCTCGCCGCCAGAATTACGACGAGAACTCCCATGAAAAGACGGAACGGTCCGGCTTTTCTTATCATACGATACCTCTCTAAAAATACGCTGCTTTTCTTTGTACACAAGACATAAGTTGCAGACAGAGCAGAAAATTTGAGAGTTAACTATAACTTACTTTTTGAATTATGAAAAGTCGGACGAATTGAAAAATGCTTAAAATATCTACACCACTGCAGAGGGCACTCCGCACGAGACGCGCCGGTGGCTCCCGCGAGACGACGCTGGCTCACAGACGACAGACGAGGACTTTCATGAATTTAGCAGCTCTACCCGACAGCACGATCACAATCGGAGAACACTCCGAAGTTCCTGGTCTTCTTGTAATTCTCCACGGCTCTCTGCTGACGCCAAAGATAGCTGATCTTATTTCGTCCGGAAAACTTGACGAGACAAAGCTTCCCCAACGCCTCGTCATTACGGCGCCGTCTGATCAAGACTGTTATTCCCCCTGGCCTGCAACAAGCGTACGTACAGAAGCTCCGAATTTTGGTGGATGTGGAAAAGAGTTTCTTTCGGACATTGTGCTTCCAGCTGTCGAGAAGTACGCTGCTCTAGCTACTCATACCGCTCAGGGCACATGTCCTCTTACATTGCTTGGCTACTCATTGTCAGGTTTGTGCAGCCTCTTTGAGATGCAAACAACCTGCCGCTTTGACCAGTATCTTTTGGCAAGTCCAAGCACGTGGTTCCCTAATTTTGTTGAAACTTTTGATACAAGTCATGTGCATTCAGACATTCGCTGGTGCATTGCGAGCGGAGAAAATGAAGGTGAGCACCATCCAGAACCTTTGCGCTCAGTGAGACAAACAACAGATACCCTGGTAGAGAAGCTGTCGACCGCTGCTCCGAATTATCAACGTCTGCTGGATTCCTTTGACCATCACAAGGGTCTTGAGCTGAGGCTACAACGTTTGTTGAACTTTGGCTTTGGTGCGTAAAGGGGTGTTTTCCTGCGTGAAGGCGATTCTTGTGCGTAAGGGCAGTATTGATTGCTAACAAAAAACCCGCCGATGGCGGGTTTGAAATTCTTATGGTCGCGGGGGCAGGATTTGAACCTACGACCTTCGGGTTATGAGCCCGACGAGCTACCAGACTGCTCCACCCCGCAATTCATGCGCATCTGCGCGAACAAGTACTATACCTCGCAGCCCTCTTCACGTCAAGCAAAATCAAAGATTTTCTCGCCATAAAGGTATGGAGCAGACGCGCAAGAGACAAGAAAGTTGCAGTGTCGCCAGCACAATTGGGGTCAGACGGCTAAACTATTACTACTGTCTTAGGGGCGCTTTGTGCTTGCGCCACAGCTATAGAAGGACTTTTGAGGATGACATTACACGAGCTCCTGGCGCTCTTTACCAGCAAGAACATCGAGTACACTACCGCAAATCTTGACGCGGTTGATCAAAACGCACAGCTTACCGATGTTGCAAGCGATTCTCGTGAGGTCACCCCGGGCTCGCTGTTTGTTTGCAAGGGCGCGAGTTTCTCGCCAGCGTATCTAGCAAGCGCGGTGGAGGCTGGAGCCGTTGTATACCTCTGCCAGCAGTCGCTTGCGGAAGAGCTGCAGGCAGTGGCGCCAAACGTGGCTGCCATTCGCGTGGATGACGTGCGCCTTGCCATGGCCTACGCAGCCGCAGGCGTTGCGGGACATCCCGACAAGAAGCTCACCACCATCGGTATTACGGGCACCAAAGGCAAGTCTACCTGCTCGTATATGCTGCGCGCCATCCTTGACGGCGACGAGCCGTACTCCAAGTGCGGCGTAATCGGCGGCATCGAGGTGTTTGACGGCAAGGACACGCAGCCGGCGCACAACACTACGCCCGAGGCTCCTGAGCTGTGGCGCCACCTCAAGCACGCCGCGGACGCTGGCCTCCCCTACGTTGACATGGAGATTTCCAGCCAGGGCCTCAAGTACGACCGCACGGTTGGACTCAATCTGAGCGTCGCGGTGTTCCTAAACATTGGAACCGATCACATTTCCCCTGTTGAACACCCTACTTTTGAAGATTATTTTGAGAGCAAGCTGAAGATTTTTGACCTTGCTCGCGTGGCCGTTATCAACAAAAACACGATGATGTTTGACCAGGTCATGGAGCGTGCGCAGAAGTGCGAGAAGATCCTGACTTTCTCCACAACCGATTCCGACGCCACCGTTTGGGCGGACGAAATCACCCCTCATCAGGGCATGGTTACGTTTACCGTGCACGCGCCAACCTGGACCGGCGCCGCTGCGCTGCCCATGTCCGGCCTCTTTAACGTGGAGAATGCTCTTGCGGCAATCACCGTTGCCGACTACCTGGGCATTCGCGAGAAGGACGCTGTGCTTCCGCTGATGAACGTTAAGGTGCCAGGTCGCATGGAGCTCTTAAGCTCGCCCGACAACAAGGTCACGGGCTTGGTCGACTACGCCCACAACAAGCTTTCCTACCAGAAGCTTTTCTCGTCAACTGCTAAGGAATTCCCTGGTTATGGCCGCTATGTGGTCATGGGTGCCGTTGGCGGCAAAGCGTACAATCGTCGCCAGGAGCTACCAGAAGAGGCCGCCAAGTGGGCTGACCTGATGATTTACACCACCGAGGACTGCAACATGGAAGATCCTGCGGTGATTTGCGCAGAAATGGCCAAGGCTACGCCCGAGGGCGCTGCACACAAGATTATCCTTGACCGCTACGACGCCATTTACGAGGCAGTTTCCGCCGCTTACGACGACCCTCGCCCGGCTCTGGTATACCTGCTTGCCAAGGGCGACGAACCGTTCAACATCATTGGCGGCAAGCACGTTCCTTGGATGACAGACGCTGCCGCATTCAAAGCCGCTGTCCGCGCCAAGCTAGACGAGCGCGACGGCCGTACGGGCCGCGAGTAGCGGCGACGCAGGTAGTGGCGTCGCAACGCGAGCGGGTGTGGGGTGGAAGCTTCGACAAACATGCAGGTCAGACCGGTGTTCACGCAGGTGAGCGCCGGTTTTGTGTACAGCAACAGCGTCGTGTGCAGACAAACTTGCAGGTCAGACGCGCGAAGCGCCGCCGCGAGCGCACGGGGTTTCTCGCCAGACAGGCTTTTCTCGCTTAGTGCACCATGCGAGCCTGAAAAGTGCATCATGTCTGAGTAAATTTACTCAGACATGATGAGAAAAACCGGCAAAACCACTCAGACTTGGTGCACTTTTCCGGCAAATCGTTCAGACATGACGAGAAAATCAGGCTCCATTGAAGGGCGCCTTGAGCATGCCTCAAAGTCCGCCTAAAAAGTGCAAAGAATCTGTATTTGAGGCACCGATTCTTTAACAAAATCAGGCAAATCCACAGATTCTTTGCAGAAATCAGGCGCGCGCTGGGCGCGCGCTGGCCGCGCACCGAGTGCAGCGTCCCCGCACCGCGCGCGCAGCGCGTCTGGCGAGAAACCCTGTCTACTAGCAGCGCTTTCGCACAAGAAAACCCGGTACCCACACGAAGTGGATACCGGGCTGAAGGCACGTACGGAACGCGGCGTGTTACTCGTTGTCGCCTGCGGTTGCCTGAGTTGCAGAGATAGCCTGATCAGCATCGGAAGCGTCTGGCCAAGACCAGTCGGTGAATGCTGGGTGATCATAGCCCTTCTCGACAGCAAACTCGAAGGCCTCGGTGCGGAACTTCTCCCACTCGTCGATCTGATCTGCCCACTTCTGAGCGTCAATCATGCGGAGAGCGTCAGCAGCAAGTGCCCAACGGTCCATGTTGTTCAGGCGCAGCATGTCGTAAGGAGTTGTGGTGGAACCCTGCTCCTCGTAGCCGTGAACGTTGAAGTTGTCGTGGTTTGGACGGTTCCAAATCAGACGGCGGACGGAACCAGCATAGGCGTGGAACGCGAAGAGAACTGGCTTGTCTGCGGAGAAGAGCTTGGTGAACTCCTCGTCGGAGAGAGCCTCGTCGTTCTCGGAAGCGTTCTGGATCTTGAGCAGGTCAACAACGTTGACGAAGCGAGCCTTAATGCCCAGCTTGCCAAGCATGTCAAGAGCTGCCAGAAGCTCCTGAGTTGGGACATCGCCGCAGGATGCGAGGACAATGTCCTCCTCGCCAGCCTCAGCGTTGGAAGCCCACTTCCACTCCTTAGCACCAGCTGCAAGCTCCTCGCGAGCCTCGTCGAGCGTTACCCACGTTGGAGCAGGCTGCTTACCAGCGAAGATTGCGTTGATGCAGTTTGTGGAGGTGTAGCACTTCTCGCCAACTGCAAGCAGGAGGTTAGCGTCTGCTGGGAAGTAGATGTTGGTGATGTGGTCGTTGTTGAAGCTCTTGTTGAGCATGATGTCAACAAAACCAGGATCCTGGTGAGAGAATCCGTTGTGGTCCTGGCGCCAAACGTGGCTGGAAAGGACCAGGTTGAGAGCGGAGATAGGCTTGCGCCATGGAATGTGGCGGACGGTAGCCTCAAGCCACTTAGCATGCTGGTTAATCATGGAGTCAACAATGTGAACGAATGACTCGTAGCTGGACCAGATGCCGTGGCGGCCGGTCAGGGTGTAGCCCTCAAGCAGGCCCTCGCACTGGTGCTCGGAAAGCTGCTCGATAACGTTACCAACTGGGGAGATGTGCTCGTCGTTCTCGAAGTCGTCGTTGAAGCCACCGAACCACTGCTTGTCGGTTACCTGGAAGGAAGGCTGCAGGCGGTTGGAAGCAGTCTCATCAGGTCCGAAGATACGGAACTCGGAGCGGTTGCTGTTGATAAGCTCAGCGGTGTACTCGCCAAGGACGCGCGTTGCCTCAGTAGCACCAAAGCCGTGGCCCTTCTCGGCAACTGGGATCTCGTACTTCTTTGCGTCAGGAAGGACGAGGTTGCGGCGGATTGCGCCACCGTTTGCGTTAGGGTTAGCGCCGAGGCGGATGTCGCCCTTAGGCATGAAAGCGGTGACCTCTGGACGAATTGCGCCCTTCTCGGTGAAGAGGGTCTCTGGCTTGTAGGAGCTCATCCAGTCGCGAAGGACCTGGAAGTGGGCCTCGGTGTCGCGAGCGGATGCCAGTGGAACCTGGTGCGCGCGCCAAGAGCCCTCGGTCTTCTTGCCGTCGATGTAAGGAGGGCAAGTCCAACCCTTAGGGGTGCGGAAGATGATCATTGGGTAGTAAGGACGGGATGCGTCACCTGCGGCTGCACGAGTCTTGATTGCACAGATCTCGTTGAAGACAGCCTCGAGAAGAGCTGCGAAACGACGGTGGATGGATGCGTGGTCCTCGTCGTCGAAGCCCGCAACAAAGTTGTATGGGTGGTAGCCCATGCCGCGGAAGAACTCGTCGCGCTCACCGTCGGAGATACGAGCCAGGATGGTTGGGTTAGCAATCTTGTAGCCGTTGAGGTGCAGGATTGGGAGGACGATACCATCGGTCAGTGGGTCCATGAACTTGTTGGTCTGCCAAGAAGTTGCAAGTGGGCCGGTCTCTGCCTCGCCGTCGCCGACAACAGCGACTGCCAGCAGGGATGGGTTGTCCAGGACAGCGCCGTATGCGTGGGACAGGGTGTAGCCCAGCTCGCCGCCCTCGTGGATGGAGCCTGGAGTCTCAGGTGCGTAGTGGGAAGGAATTCCGCCTGGATAGGAGAAGCGGCGGAAGAACTTCTGGAGGCCCTCTTCATCGTCGGTGATGAATGGGTAGGTCTCGCGATACGTGCCGTCGAGCAGGGACTGTGCGGTACCTGCAGGTCCACCGTGACCAGGGCCCATGAGGAAGATGGTGTTCTGGTTATGGTCGCGGATGAAGCGGTTGACGTGGCCAAACAGGAAGTTCAGGCCTGGGGTGGTTCCCCAGTGGCCAACCAGGCGATGCTTAACGTCCTCGCGAGAGAAACCGTCCTTCATAAGAGGGTTACTGCGAAGATAAATCTGACCAACAGACAGGTAGTTAGCTGCGCGCCAATACCTATCGACGCCGGCAAGCTCGTCCTCAGATACAGGCTGATTCAGGGTCTGCCAAGGTGTGCCGTACACGGGCTGAGCCATGTGCTCCTCCTTTTCTTGGGCTGCTGCCTGCGCGTTTACGCAGGTTAGGCAACCTCGTTGCTTCCATCACCTGAGCGTTTGTTTTGTTCGCACTCGGCTGCGGGCGGCTGCGAGCTGCGACGCAAGCGCCTTGCGGGCGCGTTGAAGCGAGCAAAACAACACATACATAACAGTATGATGCTTCGGCTATGTTTCAAATACTACTGTAAGTGATAAAACGTTTTATCACTGTGAGATTTCTGGAAATTTCTTTCCTGAGAGACGCTTAAGCTGTCTTTTAAGCAGCAAAACGATCCCCCAACAGTACCCACAATGCCAAAATGCAACCAAAATGGTGCCAAGTAGAGTGCATACACACCAAAGTGGTAAAAAAGCCGTTTAGTTGGAGATTTCATTTTTCTGCATACAACGTTTGCCCAGATAAAAGTTTTTGAGGCGGTAAAAAATCGTCTTAGTTGGAGATAAAACGTCTAATTTTCAATTTTCATTTCCAACTAAACGGGTTTTTTACCTTTTTCGGCACATAATTTTGAGCTCAAAAGTTATGTATTCATAAGAATGTATTTTATTGCACATATATGCAGAAATCTGATTAGCAGCCCAAAAGACGCACACTATTCTTCTCAATCATGCGCGGCTCAAGGATTATCTGGATTGACGCGCTGTCATCCTGCGCTTCGATGCCGTTATTTTTACCTGTCGCGGCTGATTGCGCCGCGGCTTCTTGCCTCGCGGCTTCTTGCGTCGCAGCTCTCTGCACAACATCCGCCCCATGCTCGCCCAGACGACGAAACATAATCGAAAGCGCGGCATCCGAAAGCTCATCAACATTTTGCTCAATCGAGGTCAGCGCTGGCTCAAACAGTGCATCTGAAATGCTGTTATCGTATCCGACAACAGAATAGTCGCGCGGAACATGCAGGCCGCGCTCATACAGGTAGCGCAGCAAGCCCAACGCAATGTTGTCCGACGTCGCAACAACCGCGGTAGCGTTCACGCGAATCAGCTGCTGAGCTGCAAGATACGCATCAGGAATGTAATAATCGCTGGTCAGCACAAGCGACTGATCCAGCTTCAGGCCCTTCTCGCCAAGCGCG
This sequence comes from Atopobium sp., assembly GCA_015258715.1. GTDB lineage: Bacteria > Actinomycetota > Coriobacteriia > Coriobacteriales > Atopobiaceae > Lancefieldella. The sequence goes on along the minus strand of JABZHR010000014.1, from coordinate 14,387 downwards.
CGAACGTAGCCGTTGAGGCGCGCGCAGCCGGTGTTGGAGGCGGTGTTGACCATGCATGCGATTCGGCGATGACCATGATCTAGCAGGTATTTTGTGGCCAGATAGCCGCCAAGCTCATTGTTGAACGTGACTTTGTCGCAGTCGAGCGCGTCGATGGTTCGGTCCACCATGACGTACGGCACGGGCAGCTGCTCCAGGTCGGCGATGAGCTGCTTCGAGGCTTCTACCTCGTCGGACGTGATGATAAAGATGCCGTCGGCGCCGCGATTGACCAGCAGTCGCACAAGGTCCGCATCGTTTGACGTGCTGTTATCCGAGTTGGTAATGAACAGCGCGTACCCACGGCGGCGGCACTTCATCTCCAACATCTTGGCAAACGACGAGAAAAACCGGCTCTCGATATTCGGCACGATCAGCCCCAGCGTCTGCGTATGCTGCGTGACCAGGCTTCTTGCAATCTGGTTGGGAATGTAGTGCTCGCGGCGGGCAACGTCGAGGATACGGCGGCGGTTCTCGTCACTCACGCGCACCGGTCGGCCGTTCAGCACCAGCGAAACCGTGGCGGGCGATAGCCCCACCTCGCGCGAAATCGTTTTTAGGGTGACTTTTTCTGCCACGTTACCTCGCAACTTGCCCCGTTTGTCGTTGTTGCTTAAGTATAATAGTCGAGAAACCCCTGCGGCTGGTCGTCCGCCAAAAGCCAGACGTTGTCTCCACACGACAACCGCACCTGGACCCCGATACCGCACGCAAGCTGCACCTGCGCCCCGGCGCTCGCACGACAACTGCATTCCGAGAGGACGCGCATGAACATCACTCCACAGGAAATCGCCGAAACCCTCGCCATGGTCAGCGAGCAAAACCTTGACCTGCGCACCATCACGATGGGTATCTCGCTCAATAGCTGCGCAGACGAGGATCTGGATCGCATGTGCCAGAAAGTCTACGACCGCATCACGCGCCAGGCCGAACACCTGGTGTCCGTGGCCGAGGACCTGGAGCGCGAGTACGGCATCCCCATTGCCAACAAGCGCGTTTCCGTCACGCCAATCGCGCAGATTGCGGCATGTACCTCGGTGCAAAACCTGACCCCGCTGGCCCACACACTGGACCGCGCGGCCGAGACATTGGGCATCGACTTTTTGGGTGGCTTCTCAGCGCTGGTCCACAAGGGCCTTGGCGACGCCGACCGCCGACTCATCGCATCCATCCCCGAGGCGCTGGCCACCACGTCGCGCGTCTGTTCCTCGGTAAACGTCGCGTCCACGCGCGCGGGCATCAACATGGACGCCGTCCTGCTTATGGCCCAGACCGTGCTCGAGGCCGCTCGCCGCACCACCGACATTCAGTGCTACGGTGCCGCTAAGCTGGTCGTTTTTGCCAACATGGTGGAGGACTCCCCCTTCATGGCCGGCGCGGTCCACGGCAGCGGAGAGGCAGATGCCGTCATTAACGTGGGCGTTTCCGGCCCTGGCGTCATGGCTGCGGCCCTCGCCGAGCTCCCCGACTCCGCAAACCTCATGGACGTTGCCGAGAAGATCAAGCAGACCGCATTCAAGATTACCCGCGCGGGCGAGCTGATGAGCCGCGAGGCTTCAAAGCGCCTAGGTGTCGAGAAAGGCATCGTAGACCTGAGTCTTGCGCCAACCCCAGCAGCTGGCGATTCCGTCGCTAAGATTCTGGAGCTCATCGGCGTTGGCGAATGCGGCGGCCCCGGAACCACCTGCGCACTTGCCCTGCTCAATGACGCTGTCAAAAAGGGCGGCGTCATGGCGTCGTCAAGCGTTGGCGGCCTGTCCGGCGCATTCATCCCGGTCTCCGAGGATGCAGGCATGATTCGCGCAGCTCAAGACGGTGCACTTTCTCTCGAGAAACTCGAGGCAATGACCTCAGTGTGCTCCGTTGGTCTGGACATGATTGCTATTCCTGGCGATTCCTCCGTGGAGACCATCGCAGGTATCATCGCAGATGAGATGGCCATTGGCGTCATCAACACCAAGACCACGGCGGTCCGCGTTATCCCAGCTATCGGTTACAACGAGGGCGACGTCCTGGAGTTTGGTGGCCTCTTTGGATCCGCGCCCATCATGCCGGTCAACCAGTTTTCGGGCACGGTGCTTGCCCATCGAGGCGGTCGCTTCCCCGCTCCACTTAATTCACTCAAGAACTAGCAAGAGAGCCTCCACATCTGAACTGCCTCCCATTTCTTGGACACGAGAAATAGGAGGCAGTTCAAAACACACCTAAGTCGGATAATCTGTTAAAAAGACGTATACATGACGCTGAAAATACCTCTAACGCGCAGATTATCTTAATTAGGTGTGTAAAATGCCCCCATCTGAGCAGAATATCCGACTTAGGTGTGTTCCTTAGGTGCGGAATTTACCTATAGTTAAATCTTTTATATGACGCTATTCATTTTCAAGCATATTAGATAAAGTTTATGCATAGAGATGCATATCAGGTAGTGTGAGCTCCTAGCTGCCTGCTATCTTGATTAAGAACATGTCGATTCTTTAGCAGAACATAAGAAAGCTGTGCTATTTTGTGCGCCAGGCCTAAAAGCCGACGCTAACATGCTGCAGAATCATAATCACCTGCATATGAACTACCTCCCATTTCTTATGTCCAAGAAATGGGAGGTAGTTCAACATCGGAGGCTCTTTTTAGTTGCAGGTTTTATGCGCTTGCGACTCAGTGCTCGCCGTGCTCGCCGTGCGCGTGCGCATGCTCGTGGTGCTCGCCATGCGCATGCGTGTGCTCGCAGCGACCATGCTCGTGATCACAATGTTCGTGCACGCAGTGACCGTGCTCGTGCGTGTGCTCGCCGTGGCCGTGGTGCTCGCCATACTCGTGCGCGTGATGCTCGCCGTGCTCGCCGTGTCCGTGCGGGTGATGCTCGTGTCCCTCGTGGCCGTGCTCGCCGTGCTCGTGGTCGCAATGCGAGTGATCGTGCTCGTCAGCCAAGTCCGACTGCTCGTGCCAGAACGCCGGCACAAACACCTCGCGAAGTCCGTGACGCAGCAGGTCACGGCCGATAAACACGCACCTAGACTCTTCCTGAGGTTCGTCACCCGTAATGGCCCACGCGCGTTCTACCAGGTCAAACTTGACCCACTGATTACCACAAGGTAACGTTCCCTTTGCGCGCGCAAGCTTTCCAAACACGCCAGCCGAAGCTGCATCCAAAAGCCAAATCAAATGCGTTGGACTGGGAAGCTCAGCGTGAGTTAGCGCCATAGTCTCCAGGTCAGGCCCCTCGTCCTTCTCGCTAGCTGGATCTTTAAGAACAGAACCGTCAAGCGCGCGAGTCAGAAGACCATTCCACCACTCGTCGGGAATATCAGCATACGAGGACTCGGCGATAACCTCTGCCTGCGGATTCATCTCTGCCGCAAGCTGCTTAATGGGCTCGGCAGCATCCTCGCTACCTGGAGCAAGCTTGGAAATCACCACGCTCGCGGCGGCGCTCAGCTGGTTATCAAAAATCTCTGGAAAATCGGTGCGCTGATTCTGCCACGAAACGGCGTCAACCACGGTAACTGGCGCCAGCAAACTGATGCGCTCCCAGGCCACCTGATTCACGTTATCAAGAATGCTCTGCAGCTTAGCCACACCAGTTGGTTCAACAATTAAATACTCAGGGTCGATGGTGTTTGAAATGGTCAGCACCGACGTCGCAAAATCCTGCTTGCCCGAACAGCAAATGCAATTCTCGGTAGACTCCCAAACCTTGAGGTCGGAGTCCTGCCTCAGACGGCGCGCATCGATGTCTGCCTGGCCATATTCGTTCTCGTAGATGGCAAAATCACGCCCAGTCCGGCGCACGAGCTCCTGAATGAAGGTGGTTTTACCAGCTCCAAGAAAGCCTGATACAACAAGGATTTTCATGAATACAACCGCTTCCTAAACTCCGTTGGCGCCCACCAGCGCAAAAAGCTGGCGAGAAAACCGAACTTCTCGCCAGCTTAAACGTACTAAATCACGCGACCTAGTTGATTACCTAGTCGATAACAACAACTGGCTTGATGAGGTCGGATGGCTTATCACGCATGGTGAAGAGAGCCTCCTCGAGGTGATCCCAGCCGTGGTAGAGGTGGGTAACCTCTGGGTGAAGGTCCAGACGACCAGAAGTGACCAGGCTGGAGAGCTTCTCCATGCGCAGACGGCCGCCAGGCATGAGGCCGCCACGGATGTCCTTGTGGCCCATACCAACGCCCCACTCGACGCGAGGAATGTTGACGTAGTCGCCGGAACCCAGGTAGTTGACGTTACCAATCTTTCCGCCAGGCTTGAGTGCCTTGACAGCGTCCTCGAAGGTCTCGCAGCCGCCGCCGTCGACGCAGACTCGGTCAACGCCCTTGCCGCCGGTGAGCTCCATGACCTGCTCCCAGATTGGGCCGTCCTTGTAGGAGATGAAGTCGGTTGCGCCGTAGCCCTTAGCTGCCTCAACGCAGACTGGACGGGTACCAACAGCAATAATGCGAGAAGCACCGTGGAGTGCAGCACCAGCAACGGACATGAGGCCGACAGGTCCAATGCCGATGACCAGGACAGTGTCGCCGAACTCAACGCCAGCGAGCTCAACTGCGTGGAAGCCGGTTGGAACCATGTCGGAAAGGATGCAGGCGTCTGCTGGATCCATGCCCTCTGGCATGTGAGCAAGGTTGCCGTCTGCGTCGTTTACGTGGAAGTACTCGGAGAAGACGCCGTCCTTGAAGTTGGAGAACTTCCAGCCAGCAAGCATGCCACCGGAGTGCATGGAGTAGCCGGCCTGAGCCTCAAGGGAGTTCCAGTCTGGAGTAATTGCAGGAACGAGGACGCGATCGCCAGGCTTGAAGTCCTTGACGCACTCGCCAACCTCGACAACCTCTGCGGAGCACTCATGACCAAGGATCATGTTGTGACGGTCGCCGATTGCGCCCTCCCACAGAGTGTGAATATCAGATGTACAAATTGCGACCGCAAGTGGCTTGCAGATTGCGTCCAGAGGACCACACTTTGGTGTCTCCTTCTCAATCCAGCCGGACTCGCCGATCTTGAGCATTGCATAACCCTTCATAAAACCCTCCTAAAATCTGTGTTTCTAGAGTTGAAACACTACCTACCTCGTGGAGGAGCACGCCTTTTGCGTGACACTGACGAGGCTAATAAACGCTTTTGCGAAAGCTCGCTGTTTTGTTGAAGCCACAATGGGTCCTCTCCACAACAAAACGACGAACACTCGCGAAGTACATTTTCAAGCACTTTTTTACGTAAATCTAGAACGAAACCGTGAAAGGTTGAGCAGACTTTCATGAATTTTAGGCTGGCGAGAAATGCGTTTTACAAATAACGAATATTTGTGCACGTAAACAATGTGAACGCTAACATACCGTTAACCAAACCTTCGACCGATGAGGAACAACGCTTATCGGCGAGCGGTTACCGTTCACCGAAACAAAAGGGCAGATGTCCACTTTTCTGTTGTAAGCAAACGATGCCGAGTGGTATACACCGGCGCTTTGTGATGAAACAACGAATTAAAATTCAGCTTCTTAAGCTGATTGTTATAATTCTAGTAAATGGGTTTCTCGCCAACTGGTGACTGAAAAAACTCAGTTCTTATGAAGGAGACTGAATGATTCTTGATAGCATACTTAGGGATTTCGGAGTTCACCTTGACTGGCAATATGTGCTCTCATACACACTCTTACTAGCTCCAGCTGTTGTTCCAGGTGTGCTGTTTATTTACTCTTTTATCAAAGAACCTCGTCAATTCAGAAATGCGCTTTTTCTATTTGCAGCCCTTACATGGACCTCTGTTCTTTTAGTTTTTAAGCTTAATAGCTATATTCTAGGATTAGTTTTAGTTATCATAGTAGTTGCAACACCGTTTTTGACCATAGGTTTTCTACTTATTAATACGATAATTGTGGTAAAAAATAACGGATTTTCGCTGACTTCAATGCTGCCATTTTTGATGGCCGGATTTATCGTTTTACTGCTTTGTGCCCCATCACTTCTAAATTCTTTTGATCCAGATTCTCGCCACATTGTTGTTTTCTTGCTTGGACTCTTTACACTCGAAGGTATGTGGTTCTCATTTACCTTTGTGTCTTTGCTGTTCTACTCGTGGATTTATCGAATTCTTCCCCGCCGACGCAAATACGATTACATCATTATTCACGGCGCCGGGCTTGATGGCACGCGACCAACTCCGCTGCTCGCAGGAAGGATTGATAAGGCACTTGAACTGTGGAACAAGCAGCATCAGCAAGGAAAGTTTGTTGCTTCTGGCGGTCAGGGTGCTGACGAAGTAGTCTCCGAAGCTCAGGCCATGCGGGACTATCTTCTGGAGAAGGGTGTTCCTGCCGACGCGATTCTCATGGAAGACAAGTCGACCACTACCTGGGAAAACTTGAAGAACTCGATAGCCGTAATCCGCGCCGACCGGGCAACGAGCGGCGGCACCGACGCCGCAAGCGACGACGTGACGGCAAGCGACAGCGCGGGAGCCTGCGGCGACTTCACCACAGCAGTTGTAAGCAGCGACTTTCACGTTTTCAGGTGCGCTGAATACGCTCACAACCTGGGCATCAAGGCAGATGGAATCGGCTCGCACACCAAAGGTTGGTACTGGCCCACTGCGTTCATTCGCGAGTTTATCGCAATCACCAAAGCACACCTCTGGCCTTACCTGGTCATTGGCGGCATATACACGCTAATCAACGTGCTCAACTACGCATTCTTCTACCTGGGAATTGTGTAACTGCAGAGCATGGCACACATGGTGTAACTGGAAGATTTTTGTTCCTGGCTACAACGCGCCTGATTTCTGCAAAGAATCTGTGGATTTTGCCTAAAACCATCAAAGAATCGGTGGATTTGCCTGATTTTGTTAAAGAGTCGGTGACTCAAATACAGATTCTTTGCACTTTTTAGGCAAACTTTGAAATGTGTCCGAAGTTGGTTTCGCAAGCCCTTTCATGAACGCTCGCGCGGAGCCTGATTTTCTCGCCAAGTCTGAATGATTTGCTGGAAAAGTACGCCAAGTCTGAGCTATTTGCCGGTTTTTCTCGCCATGTCTGAGTGAATTTATTCAGACTTCATGCACCTTTCAGGCTCGTAATTCCAAGACACCGACGAAATTCGCAGTTTCAGCCCGCCGATGGAGCCACGACTCAGCGCAGAAACCATGTGTTATCTGCGCTAGTACAAGCTAGAGCCGCAAAACCGTATATACTCGAATGAAACGTTATCTGGCGAGAAACCCATGGGCTTGGAACCCTCGCGGACTTGGTGCTCGCCGCCAGCCGGCGCCCAGCGCTCGCTGCACACCCGGCGCTCGCTGCACAGCCGCCGCGGGCGCGCCGTTGCCACCTACGACCAGGAAGGAAGCCTGTTGGAGACATTCGAATTTGTGCTCATTGTTTTAACCTGCGTCGCGGCTTCCTCGGTTATCGACAAGTTTGTCAACGTCTCCATCCCCGTTATCCAGGTTGTTATCGGCCTGCTTGTTGCGCTCGTGCTGCCCAGCGTTCAGGAGGTTCACCTGGAATCCGAGCTCTTTATGCTGCTCTTTATTGCCCCACTCCTGTTCAACGAGACGAGAGAAACCAACATTCGTGCACTTCTCCTCAACCTGAACAGTATTTTGTCGCTGGCGATTGCTCTGGTAGTTGTCAGCGTGCTTTCGGTCGGCTACGCCCTCCACCTCATGGTCCCCTCAATTCCTCTAGCTGCGGCGTTTGCGCTGGCCTCGGCCCTGGGGCCAACCGATGCAGCCACCGTCACCGCGCTTAAGTCCAACATCCACCTGACCCATCGCCAGCAGACGCTTCTCTCGGGAGAGTCCTTGATTAACGACGCATCCGGCGTCGTTGCATTCCAGTTCTCCGTAGCTGCGGCCGTGACGGGTGCGTTCTCGCTGGTAGACGCAGCGGGATCTTTCACAGTGCTTTTTGTGGGCGGCGTGGTAATGGGAATTGTCACTGGCTTTGCCTTCTCTGCCATCAACGCAATGCTTGGTAGGTTGGGTTACGAGGACACCGTTGCAAACGTTCTCTATGAAGTACTGACGCCGTTTCTTGTCTATCTTCTTGCCGAAACCTTCCACGTTTCTGGCGTACTTGCTGTTGTAGCGGCTGGCTTGGTGATTGCACTCCCACGAAGGCAGAGCAATAATGCGCTGTTTGCAAGGCAAAAATTGGTCTCAGATTCCACGTGGAAAGTCATCAGCTTCCTCATCAACGGCACCATCTTTGTCTTCCTAGGAATGCAGCTCCCCCTCGCCGTGCTTCCTGGCACCAACGGCGGCCTCAATATCCTGCAAATTCTAGGAATTGTTGTCGTGATTACCCTGTTCATGCACGGTGTTCGCTTTGCGTGGCTCTACGCGCTGGAAACTTACAAGCTCCACAAGGGCGGTCATCTCTGCACCGGAAAAGACGCCGTCGACGGCGAGAATGACCTCGCAGGTAGCAGCTCCAACGGCGAGAAACCCGACCAGCCGCTCGCTGAACTGGGCTCAGAGCAAACCTCGGAGCAGATCGCTGAGCAGCCCAAACCCACGTGCGCTATAAAGCCCATCTCAATCACGTCGGCCGAACTCATCAAGAACGTGCTGGTTACCACTATTGCAGGCGCAAAAGGTGCGGTAACGTTGTCGATTATCCTCACCTTGCCGCTCACAACCCAGTCCGGAGCAGCATTTCCGCAGAGGGATTTGCTGATCACCATCGCCGCCGGCGTTATTCTCGCCACGTTACTTTTAGCGGACAATCTGTTACCCGTGCTATCAAAGTCCCCTGAGGCAGACTCTGACCTGCCCGAACGTCTCCACAAGGGAGAGATTGCCGTTCTTGAGGCAACTCTCGGCGAGCTCAGGAGCATGTTACAGTCAGAAAACGCCAAAGCAAAGTATCTACCTGCGCTTCGTTTGGCTATCACGCGCTATACCAACCGCTTGTTTGCCTCTCGCATCACTGTCCCTGGCTCGGGCGAACTTGTCAAAAAGCTGGTCCTTCACGAAACAGAAGTCCAGCAGAAATGCCTCGAGGAGCTACGCGAGCGCCATATTAAAACGCACAACCCCATTCCGTGGGACCAAATTGTCGACGATATTACTTCAATCCGCAGGTCAGTAGGTTATTATGGACCCTTCGCAAACATTGCCTCAAAGACAAACCACCGCTCACGGATTGCCGTTGCCCTCCACGAGCTTAAACTAGCTGCTCAGCGCATCATCGATGGCGGTATCAGACACCTAGAAGACGCAGATCAGTCCTACTACCAGGCTTGTTTGTATGCGCTTGAGATGGAATACGCTGAGTTCGACGACCTGGAGCGTATTGCTAACGGCGACGACGAGCAGATGGCTATTGTCGCGTCAAACCTGATGATTGACCATGAATCAGTAATTGAGTCTATTTGGAGTCGCATCAATATCAACAAGGAGCATGGTTCCAGCGATACTCAAGCCTCCTACCAGCTACCTTACAATCTGAGTTCACACAAGATATCGCCGCACTTTAGGCAGCAACTTGCGGATGCTCGAAAGTACGCCGACGACGTGGCAGAAAACGCGCTGCGTATTGAGCTGGACCAGATTTCGCGCCTGCAGTTTGAGGGCGTCATCGACCGCGAGGTTGCCGCTCACCTGCGCGAAAACGTCTACTACCTGCAAATGACGTTTAGTGAGTAGTATGAGCGCTATACCAGACACGCACCCCAGCGCCGACACTGCTGCGCACCCCGCCAACCCCACGGCGAGAAAAACGATCATCTCCGGACTTTCTATCCACACACAGATGTTCTCTGTAGCTGGAGCGCCTGTTGTCTACCTCTTGGGAGACATGGCCGACAACTCCCCCGTTCAGGTACCGGTAGGCGTTAGCCTGGTAAACGTTCATGTTGACCTGTGGGAAGAGAACTTCTCGCCCTGGTGTGCTCCGCGCGTTTTTGCTAAGGGCCCCAACTTTGGCGATGGCGCCCAGAAAACGCTCGATACCCTCATCAACCATGTCATCCCCTGGACAGAGTCGGAGCTCACCGATCCGCCAGCGTATAGGATGCTTGTGGGATACTCGCTTGCGGGCCTGTTCAGCCTCTGGGCTGGCGTGACCCAGGCCGGCGTGTCGCCGCAGGTCGCGCGCGGCATGTCGCCGCAGGTCTCATGCGGCTGCCAGCCCGGCGCCGGCGTGTCGCCGCAGGTCGCAACCTTCCAACGCATCGGAGCTGTCTCGGGATCGTTCTGGTTCCCAGGCCTCCTGGACTACGTTGACCAGCAGCTCAGTGGAGGGGTGGTCGACCTCACACACGCTTATCTTTCGCTGGGTGACCGAGAAGCACGAACCCCCAATCCGCAAATAATGCACGTGCGAGAAAACGCCGAACTTCTCGCTAGCAAGCTGGAAAACGCAGGAATTACCTCGACGTTTGAGCTCAACCGCGGAAATCACTTCCAAAACGTTGAAGGAAGAATGCAGAAAGCCCTGGACTGGCTGGTCAAATAGGGTAAGATTCTTCAGAACGCACGTGTCCAGAGAGGTTTTATGCCCAACCAAAAGCAATTTGACAGCAAAACTGAATCGGCCAACACAGTCTCTGACCAGCATTCTGACTACTTATTTGCGCTCATTCTTTCCCTGGTATTTGGCATTTTTGGCATTCCTCAGTTTTATCTTAAAGGCTGGAAATCGGGACTTACCAGGCTTGTTATAAACGCATCGCTAATCGCGGGCGCATTTGTCCTGGCTCAAATACTTTCTTTGCCAAAATTGCTTTCTTATCTTCTACCAGCAATTTTTTCGCTCCCAGTTATCGAGAGCGTGCTCAACCTTATTTACGAAGACCCCAGCGCTTCCAAACAGCTCGTAAAAGGTAAGCTCAAACCACGCAAGCGATACGCCGGAAAACAGAAAGCTGGAATCGCGCTTGCCGCGCTGAGCGTGGCACTCTACTTTAGCGTCGCTCTGACGCAACCGCTTCCAACTGTCATGTCACCTGAGGGTTCGCCGCAGCAAGGCTCCGCCGTATCATCCCAACCAGATTCCGCCGCGCCATCCCAGCAAGACTCCGGCACGTCATCCGCCACCACGCAGACCAGCGCAAACGTGACCATCAAGTTTATCGACGTCGGCCAGGGAGAAGCCATTCTCATTGCACTTCCCGAGAAAACCATGCTTATCGACGCCGGTCCCACAGGATCTGCCCCAAAAATTGCCCAGGTGCTCCAAGAACTTGGTCGAAACAAGATTGATTACCTGGTAGCCACCCATCCCGACGAAGATCACATCGGTGGTATGGCGGATGTCATTTCCAGCACTCAAATCGGGACCATTTACGCACCAAATAAAACAAACAACACGGCAACATACAGAAAGTTTCTGACCGCAATCCAGAACAATAACCTGCAGATAACCCTTGCCGAAGCGGGCACCATCATCGACCAAACCGACAGTTACAAGCTAGAGATTCTCTGGCCCAAAAAAGACGCAAATTTCCCCGAAACCAACGATTACTCGATAATCATCAAGCTGACCGTTGGCAACAAAACGTTCCTCTTCACAGGAGACGCGCCTACAAATGCCATCTTGAACTCCAATCCAGGTCACATTGACGTACTCAAGCTCTCCCATCACGGCTCTCGAACAGGCACTACCGAGGTACTGATTCACAAGCTCTCACCCACCTACGCCGTCCTCTCGTACGCCGTGGACAACCCCTACGGCCACCCCATGCAGTCGGTCCTGAACGCCCTCCACAAGCATTCCGTTGAGGTCTGGGGAACGGGCGCCAACGGAACCATTACTATTACCTGCGATGGTACAAACATTGATATATCTGGCGAGAAACCCGGCACAGTGGTAGCTCCAACCTCACAAGATAAATCTAGCACGTCGTCGACATCGAGGTCCAAGTAATGAAAGCAATCATTGATCGATTTGAAGACAACAATCTTGCCGTGCTTGAGCTGAATGATCAGCCAGGCAATATGCTGACCGTTTCTGTCGATGAGCTACCAAGCAATGCTTGCCAGGGCGATGTACTCTACTACAAAGACGGCTCGTGGATACTAGCCGAGGAAGAAACCGCTCAGCGACACACCGATATCGACGAGCTGTTCAACTCCCTGCTTGCGCATGATGATACGGAATCCAAGTAGCCCCAGATAAAAGTAAAAATATGCGATTTTAGAATATTTATAAAACTGCACGTCAACCTATAAATATGCGATTTTCGTATATTTTGTAATATACCCATCTGCCTGCATAAATAAAAAAGACGTCTTGTCGAGAAAGACGTCTGTGTAGAGCACTTTTATCCAAGACAAAATGTGATATATTAAAGATTGCTGGTGGCGCAGTTTCGCTCTGCATAGAGGGAGGACACGCCACCCGTTTTATAGGGCCACGATAGCCGCAGCCATCCTCTTCTCGTCTTCAGCTAGAAGTACTCGCATTGTCTAACCCCATTGACTCCAGCCATTTTTGCACTTCACTAAAAGTATACGTGCCTTTTACCGCCAACCCCGGTATCACACGAGAAGCGCCACATTCTCTCTGATACTCCTCAATCATATTGCCAAATCCTCCGCCACCGTGCGTGCAGAACGGAATGACCGTCTTTCCGCTCAAATCCGTTGCCCGTAAGAACGAAAGCACCGGAGGGGCAAATGTTTTAAGCCAGTTGGGCGATCCTATAAAGACGGTATCAAACTCAGCAACATTTATATCGTATTGCATCAGCGCAGGACAAACGCCCTTTTCTATTTGCGCTCTAACCTCTTTTACCGCCGTGTTATACGAGAAAGAATAGGGCTCTTGAGGCTTAAGCTCCAGCAACTCACCATCGGTAATCAGCGCAATATCCTCCGCAAGCCTTCTTGTGATGCCGGAATACGAATAGTACACAATCAAAGACTTCATATAAGAATCTCCACTACCAGCCGAGAAGAACGTGCTGTTGCAGCATTACGTCGAATTATTTGCCACAAGTATAGTTGATAGGATTGCGCGTCCGACCGGTTTCTCACAGCAAGCATATGCTACAGTGAAACAAAAGCATCCCGGCTATCCCCGCTTGTGGGATTGCCGAGGTGCTTTTTGCTGGCGTGTTTCTGCGTTAAAATCACTATAAGTTGACATACACAAAGAGGACACCCAATGTCAAAACAAAACAATCTGAAGAAAATAGTTGGGCTCAAAGGTAGGCATGACCTTGAAGACGAGCAATTCGTCAACTTTTTTCTTTTAGTTCAAGCAAAAGCAAATGAACAAGGAAAGATATTCTATCTAGATTGCGGTGAAGGTAATATCGCATTGATAGGTGACGCATTAGCTATGGATTTATCAGGCTGGCTCATTGATCAGTCTGATGCTCAAGAATTTGAATCGTATTGGCTTGAGGACTCATACTGTGTTCCTGATAAATTCAGTAAATTTGAATGTGAAGAAGAGTGGTATTTAGAAGACAATGCTATTTGCATCAATCTGATTACCTTCTAGAACCTTGAACATTTCAAACTACAAAAACCATCGAATAACTGACATGTGGCTTTAACTACCATTCAGAATGTCACTACGCTAAAACCTAAAGATACCCACGCAAATCCACATCAAGTAGAATCGGGTGGGTATCTTTATTAACTATTATGCCTAATTGTAGCCAAAATGCCACTGCATCAAAACGCCCAGTTTAACGGCTGGCGGGCTTTTTTGTTTAGTTACCAGTCAGAATGTCACTGCGTCAAAACTGTCCTTTGGATCTGCTTGTGCCATGTATAGCTTAGTTACCAGTCAGAATGTCACTGCGCCAAAACCGTTGTCGCAAAATCTCCCCTGCAAGGAGACGTCCATTCCGACCTGATTAGAGATAATATCAGAGCAATCGAGCAGGTCAACCACTTGTTTGTTCTCATTAATATTATCCTGAATTGACGTTTCTGTTTCAATAAGAAGAATCTGTATTCCAAGAAAAATGGCTTGATTTAACCACTCAACATATTGTTCTTGAGTAAAAAATTTCTTTAGATTTACGAAAACTACAGCTCCTCTAAAAGAAACGTCCGAAATAAAGTTTAGAAATTCTATCTGGTTATCAAAGAACGATCTTCCTGTTTTTTCGGCAGAAAAATGACTCATCTTTAAATATTTTGCCATATCCCATTCTGTTTGTAATTCGTAAGATGCATTAAAACCACTTGAAACTTGAAATATCTCTTCATTAATAGCGGAAACAGCGTCTATGATTCTTGATCTTCTCTGTTCGTCTAAATTAATCTCTTTAGAAACATATTCTAAAAACTTGCTATTTAATTTTTTATCATCCCATGGCAATGACAGAGGCGAATCAACATAGAGCAGATTTTGCTCTGGCTTTATCTCTTTATCTTCATCCCATAG
>JABZHR010000013.1 GCA_015258715.1 Atopobium sp. | reverse complement strand
ACGCATTTTTTACCACTTGGAGTTAATTTGAGGTGTTTTTAGGATCCGAGAAACTTTTTACGTGCCCGCGCACGCCTGCACACGTTACCAGCACGCCGCAGCGCCTACGCCCGCGCTGGGCGCACAAAAAAGCCTGGTAGCGGAACGCTACCAGGCTTTTAGCGAAGCTAAGTGTCTAAGCTAGATCTTAGAACTCGACAGGAAGGTCGAAGTAGACGCACTTAAGCAGCTGCTCCATCTCCTCCTGGGTAGGCTTGCGTGGGTTGGAGAGGGTGCAAGCGTCCTCGATAGCAAGGCGAGCAACCTCTGGAGCCTTCTCGAAGAACTCCTTCTCGTCGATGATGGAGGTCTCGGACTTAGTTCCGCCCTCACCGTAGTTCTTGATGCCCTGTGGGATGTTAAGAGCGTCGTTGATGTCGCGAATCTTCTGAACAAGTGCCTCTACCAGCTCGTCCTCAGTGTTGCCCTCGAGGTGCAGGATCTCCTTAGCAATGAATGCATAGCGAGTCTTTGCGCGCTCGTCGCGAGCGTTGAACTGGATAACTTTGCCCAGGTACATAGCGTTTGCGCAACCGTGGATGATGTGACCACCGGAGAATGCAGCGCCGGTCTTGTGAGCCATGGAGTGAACGATGCCCAGAAGGCCAGAGGAGAATGCGATACCAGCGAGGCACTGTGCGTCATGCATGTGCTGACGTCCCTCTTTGTCGCCTGCGTAGGACTTTGGCAGCCACTCGACAATCTCGCGGATTGCGTGCAGAGCGTCACCGTCGGTGTACATGGAAGCAACAGTAGAAACGTATGCCTCGATAGCATGAGTCAGTGCGTCCATACCAGTGTGAGCAACAAGCTTAACAGGCATGCCATAAGTGAGCTCAGGGTCAACAATTGCGACGTCAGGGGTAATCTGGAAGTCAGCGATTGGGTACTTAACACCCTTCTGGTAATCGGTAATGATGGAGAATGCGGTTACCTCAGTTGCGGTACCGGAAGTAGAAGAAATTGCGCAGAAGTGAGCCTTGGTACGGAGCTCAGGAAGACCAAAGACCTTGCACATGTCCTCAAAAGTGGTCTCTGGGTACTCGTACTTAATCCACATAGCCTTAGCTGCATCGATTGGGGAGCCGCCGCCGATAGCAATGATCCAGTCTGGCTGGAACTCGCTCATCTTAGCAGCACCGCTCATAACAGTCTCGACGGAAGGATCGGACTCGACACCCTCAATGTGAGCAACCTCAAAACCTGCGGACTTGAGGTCATTCTCGATGTCATCAAGGAAGCCGCCGCGACGCATGGAGCTGCCGCCAGAAACGATAACTGCCCTCTTACCCTTAAGGTTCTTAACCTCGTGACGAGCGCCCTCGCCAAAATACAGATCGCGTGGATTTGTAAAACGTCCCATAAAACCTCTCCTTAACTATGTGCCACTTCCCTAAGCGGCTAGCGAAGCCATTCTTCGCAATTACTTCTTCTCAACATTTCTATATTAGCTCATTTTGGACACCTGTACCAAAAAGAATGTGCCATTTTATGCAATATCGTTCAGAATTTATGCACTCCCCTGACAGGAACCCGACGCCCATCTGGCGAGAAACCCGTTCACTCCAAACGTTTCCGTCTGCCGTTCACAATCTTCTTACGACGCTCGCGGACTTGCTCCGCACACCCAAATAACCTGCGATATCATTACGTAAGAGAGAAAGGAATCACGTGGCGTTTGACCCAGTAAAAGAAGACTACCAGCGGCTTATCCTCCGCTTCGCTCGTACGCAAGTCAGCGACGAGGACAGCATTGCCACGCTGATGAAGGACTTCAACTGGCGATTCTCCAACGATCGCGATTCTCTCCCCCAAACAGACGAAGACCGCGCGTTTAACCTGGTTGCTCAGGCAGCCGAGATTGTTGACTATCGTCTACCGTTTGTCGAGGAATCTCAGGCGCAGGCCCTTATCGACCAGGGAAAACACCTCCTCAACCAGGCAATTCAGCTGGATCCCAACTGTTTTGACGCCCAGCGCATGCTCCACGCCTCAAATAGCAGGCTTTTTGACGCTTACTACCAGTTCCTTGTGGAGAAGCTTCCCCAGGTAGAAGCCGCGTGCTACCAGAAGGCGCAAGAGTCCTCGCAGGGACTCTCCGCTGAGCAGGCAGAACTTGCCCAGAGGCTGGCAATCAACCCCTATAAGCGCTGGTTGGCAACGCTTTCTTCTCGCGCGCTTATCTGCGGCCGCAACAAAGACGCCATCGCATATGGCGAGAAACTCCTGGAGCTTGACGCTGCGGACGCGGCCGACGCTCGTTTTACGCTTGCACTCGCATACGCAAAACTCGAGGACGAGGACGCCCTCGACAACCTCATGGACAAGTACCGCAAGCTTGATCCACCTCGTGGGGCAGATGACCCGTGGATTTTGCTGGCTCGCCTGGCTATTCACTTCAAAAAGCGTGAGCTGGTTGAGGCAGAACACTACCTTGACCTGCTGATTGAGCGCTATCCCGAGGCAACGCTTTGCTGTTTTGTGCAAAAGGATTTGCCCGAGGGAGAGTTCTCGCGCCTCAACGTGCTCCCCTATTCTGAGGACGAGCTCATCATTGCTATTGCAGAGGCAACGGTGCTGCTGCAAGAAGGAAATGACCTGATAGGACGCGGTGTTCTTGGTCGTTGGCTTGCAGATCAAGTTAGGGCGAGAGACCCAAAGACCGTTGAACTTGCAGAAAAAGAACTGCAGATGCAGGCAAACGCCTTGTTTGCTTCGGCTGATCCTTTCCCTGGTGAATCCGACTTCCCCGACGGTCCGGTCGGCTCCGGCCCCGCTGGCCCGCGACCAAGCGGACCGCATATTGATGGGCCAAATAATCCACACTCAGGTGGTGATGCAGAGTGATTAAACATTCCGCTAACGATATGGTCAGCGAGCAGGTAGATCGCCTGGTAGCCAAGTGTGCACGAGAAAAGAACATCGTATCTGAAGCTGCTCTCTACGAGTTGAAGCTTGCTGTTGAGGCATCTCCTGAAGACTTCATTGCTGACGAAGAAGAAAAGGCTTTTGCTCAATACGTCAATGTCATCGGCAAGTATCAGGCTGGAATTACTAAAGAAATTGATTCCGATGCTGACTTCTTTGCAAGTCGGATGGATTTGCTTAACTTCTTGCATAATCAAATGACAAATATTATTGAAAATCCAGCTCTTGCTAACACAAGCATCAACCTTGAAGCACAGCGAATCCTTGCGCAGATCTCCAACAATCATCCTGCAGCGATCCTCAACGACCTACTTGACCTGCAAAAAGAATTTGACCCTATCTTTAGACCAAAACTAGAGCAAGCAAAGCAAACTCACGGCGACGCTTGGAGTTGCGCTGAAGCCCGCCTTCTCTTGCGCCTCTACGCGCAGATTGCCCAGGTAGCAACCGATTGCGCCTGCTTCAAGCTCTCCAAAAAAGCCTGTGAAGATCTCCTGTTCTTCTCGCCAACAGATTTGCTGGGTGCGCGTTTTACCTTGGCATATGTTCTTGCTCGCCTGGAAGATGAGGAAGGGCTCCACAAGCTTGACGAGAGTTGCGGGTATCAGTCAAATGCCTGGATGCGTCTGGCGTTTACGCTGCTGTTCTTCAAGTTGAATCGCATGCCCGCGGCAAAGCGCGCGCTCAAAGGCTTTGTCAACCTCGGCGAGGGAGCGGCATATGCGCTGCTCAGACCATCTTTTGTTGATCTCTACATTCCGTGCAGGATCAATTTCACACCTGACACGTTTGCCGAGAACGTTATCGCAGTTCACGAAGCTGAAGCGATTATCGCCGACGTGCCGGAATTTATTTCGTGGGCTGAGTCGGTGCCCGGCGTAACTCAGAGCGCTCGCGACTACGCGTTTAAGGCCGGGCTGGACTGGTGGGAAAACGAAGAATAGATGTAAGCTCAAAATCAGCTCGTTTAGCACTAGAAATCTGTAGCAACTTTGCTATACTTTTTCTTCGCGTCCCCATCGTCTAACGGTTAGGACATCGCCCTTTCAAGGCGGCAATACGGGTTCGATTCCCGTTGGGGGCACCATACGCTATTTGTCATTAAGTTTTTCTTTTATTAGTTTAACTAATCTAGCAGGTGTTTTTATACCAAGCTTCTTTAAAGCTTTTATTGCAGACATACTTTCTTCAACAATATAGAATGTCATTGTAATTTGAACCATGGAAATAGGGCCGATTTTTGCGAGAAGGTCAAAAAGCGCCGAAAGTATAACGACTCCCACAATAAGGAGTTTTTTCGTTATCACCGTTTCAATAAATTTCAAAGTTAGTTTCTTACGATTTGTATAGCTATATATGGTAACTAGGCTATTTAGAGCTAATACATAAATCAAACCGCATGTTAATAAAGCGTAGTTTGCAATAAAAATAGTCAATCCTTGGTTAAATTTATCCGCAATTAAAAATACAATGCATCTTCCAATCATTGCACCTCCTTTCTATGTTAATTTACTCATTACTTTAACCTTTAAAATAAAGACAGAAATGTTTAGAGAATTAACCTTTTGCAGTGAATTTGATGAAGAAGACCCTGTATTTAGCTATAGACTCTTATGATTTATTTATATACAATAGTTTGCAAAATTCTACTGAAATGTCTTTATCTGCCTACAGAATAGGATATCGCGATGGACAGGTCAAAAGGGTTTTTTATCACGGTAATTTGCTTCGTATATTTTGTTATTTGCGTCCTGGCAGTGGTTTATTTCTTCTTGACAAATTTCTCTTTCTTCTCACTTGATTATAATACTCCAGTGAGCTTTCTTGGCACTTTGTTAACAATACCGCAGGCATTATTTCTTATGTCTATTTTCATTCTAATAACTTCACTAATACTGTTGTCTAAAATAAAATCTATGGTTGCTTTTTTTAAAAAAGCAACTTATCTATTTGCTATTTATAATATCTCTGTTGCTTTTTGTGCGGCATTATTTTTATTTATTCCTTGCATTTATTCCTGTCAAAATGAATATAAATCTGTAGTAAATACTGGAGAAATTTCATTATCCAGAGTTGTTTTACTTGAGGAATTTGGTTTTGGAGAAGAAACTTTACATTTTTATGTTTTACGTTTTCCATTTGGCTTGGGAGAAAAGATAGCAACTGTTAAATTATATAGCCACTCAGTACCAACTAAAGATATTGAGTGGCTACTAGTTCATGAGAATAACCAATACGACATTACGACTACAAACTCAGATGCCATTGAAACCCTAACAATAAAAGATTCTTTCCCCATACATACAAATCTTATCCGTCTATAAAATCATGCGTTAATGCGTGAAATAATACATCACTGAGATATTTAGATTCAGATTCATCAGGAAGTCGATCGGAAGCTGAAGCGCGTAAGAGTATCGCATCAAAAAATGGGATCTCTTTTCTTGGTAGCCCATTAACCAAACTATCAAGCACACTCTCAACACACTTGCGTTCACCTTTAAATCGCTTTAAACAGAAAAGAGATCTGCGGTTTAGTGGTGTTAATGAGAATATATATCGAAGAACCTCCGAAAGAAGAGTGTCTTTATCATGAAGCATCATTGCAGCTAGATAACCATCTACGTCACTCATTAAGTCTTTATAGTCAAACGCTGACTCTATAACTCTACTTCCAAGACAAACGGATAACCAATTTTGTAAATATTGTTTTTGAATTCCCTCTTTTTGACTATTTCCCCAAATCTGAAGTAAGTCTAAAATCCAACCACCTAAATCGGCAAACATAAAATAATCATAAGATACTGAATCGAAATGGCAGATATTCCCTAAAGCTGTAGCAGCAAAATGATCTAAATCATATGTAATTTCAAACTGCCCGGGATCTGGAATAATCGATTTGCATATCCTATTCACCTCTTCTTTTAAGATTACTTCAGATGAATCATATGACTCTGGTGTATATACTTGCCACATCAAAGCAGTATTTCCTTTTGCCCAGTATTCTGGTTTTCTCAAATACTCAAGGATAAATTTAGACAGCTGCTGATTTGTAATTGGATCCTTTAACTCTTTTATAGCTATCTTCTCAATTTGAGATATAGCATTAATAATATCTTCATGCTGAAACTTACCTTGTCCATTATGAACCACTAGCGAACAAGCTGGAAATTTTCCTGAATAAGCAACTCTATCAAGATCCCACCTTCCTCTGTACCCAGTAATTTCTGTGAATTGATCGAATACCCATTGGTCCGGAATTGAGAAACCTAGGTTTCCTGAATATCCTGTACTCATATCAGATACAAATGCTGCTTCTGCAAGTCCATGATGGATAATCCTAGAACAAATATTTCTAGAAGCGTAAATTCCCACTAAATATCCGTCTCGTATATTCTCCTTTAATGCTTTGAAATATGGAATGATATTACTGTCTATCTCAGGATCAGTTGCGTCATAATCTACTGTGAAATATATTACTGTTTTTGGCACTCCTAAGCGTTTTGCATGCTTAACTGCTTCAAGTGCATGGCTTTCTCCTTCGCTGTAAGAAAAATGATTCAATTTAGTTGAATACATTTGAAAAATAGGAAAGTACTCTAAGCCATAGCTAACTATTCGGTCAAGCTCTCCAGTTCGAAGTGCTTTAAATAAATCATTCTCTGCCATCATTTCTTGTTCTGGTTCACAAAGATACCTTCCTACAATCTGATAACCATCTTCCTTTAAACAAGAAGCCAACTCATCAGTAATTTCAAATCGCGTATCACAAGCAACGCATTTTCTATCAGGATCTCCCTTTGAGGTAAGTAAGCTCATCCATGTTGTTTTATCAATAACAGAAGTAACTGGAAGGGCATAACTCTCTTGAAATTTTCGTACATCTTCACTCAACTCAAACGACCAAGAGCGCGTGACATTTTTCCTAATTCCATTACACACTAAAGCAGAACTAGCCACCCAGACCCAATCTGAAGAGCCTGAATCAATTGTTTTTAATCTGGCACGTGTTCCATTTCCAAAATATCCTGTAGCCTCTTCTGGCGTAAATCCTTCTACTGCTTGCAAAACTTGAATCATAGCCTCATTCATTTCGCGACCATAAATACCATCAGTAGGAATAATTCCAGTATATTCACGATAACGACGATTAATTTCTTGCTGAATTTCACGTATTGACGTTTTTCCTCCATACATTGCAAGAAGTCTAAATTGCTTCATTGAAAGGAGCGCACCCATCATCTCGATATCCACCATAAAATTGTTTGGGTGATCAATAAGACCCATATCATTCTTTAACTTTAAAATTGACTCTATGGTCCCACCATCAATTACATTTGTAATTGATCCATAATGTGCCGCATATCCTTTACACCAAAGAGCTCCTTGTATAATTGCATAAATATTTGACGTTGGCTTTTTTCCCAAAGTTTGACGACTTATTCCGTTGGGAAACATCTCAGAAAACTTTGCTTTTGTGCCTTCTCCAAAATTATCAGCAGTAAACTGAATTCCAAGCTCAATTTGAAGTGCCCTAATCAAGCCAAAGATGGTGTTCCATCCAGTATGACCAGATTCCTCTACCTGGTTAAATCGATTATCGTTAACGTAAGTTCTATTCAACCACTTTTGAGTTGCTAAAACCATTTCATCCATTGAAGATACTCCAATCGACCTCCCCATATTGATGAGGAGGTCACTACTAAAGAATTAATAAACCGTAATGGATTTCTTTTGAACATTTCCAGGCTCGCCACCTGAATATGTAACACCAACTCTTCCCGTTGGACCTAGAGAGATTGCATCTGTACAATAAACTGATCCAGGAGACCAATTGCCTCCTCCAGACAAATGATTTGCTCCATACGCAGATCGCTTAGGCGTCCATACTGAAGCAGTGCTTCCAGGCTCCATGTTACTACCCTGACGAACAGTTACTCTAACCCAACACCACCTGTTACCTCCATAAATGCCCAATCTGAGCTCTACTCGAAAATAAGAAGTACTAAATTCAGACAGTGTCTCCGTACTAATAAAATTCACGCTAAATGGATTAATGTTGCTACTCACACTTTCAATCATATCTACTCCTTGTTTATGCGTCTCATTACAAAATCCAGAACGATATCCCACAGCCTCTAATGATTCATCTTTTGCCTCCTTACACAAATCACATATTTATTGAGTCAAATCTGATAATTCAAATCCGTCTCTAAACTAAGGACAGAAAAAGGAAGGGAATTAACCTAAAAACTTATATAAACTTATCGATTTATGCTAAGCGATGACTGATGGACTATTTTCAATCAACTATTTATAATGATGTGTAGAGATAGCATTGATGTTATTTCTCAAACTTGCAGAATGAGGTAATGAGATGCTTTCAAAGACTAATCGCCTTGTTCATTTACTAAGAGCGGCCATTTATTTAGCAGCTCTCTTTCTGGTGTTCTATGCAAATGAATTCATTCCGTTCATAACATATCCTACTCCAGTGTGTTTTTTAGGAGTATTGTTTTTTAGACACTGGATGGTATGCTTTATTTTAGCTGCTATAGTCATTTTTTTAATCGTGTCATCTCGCAGCTTTTTTGAGTCTTTAAACTATAGTAGAAAACTTGTACACACCGTTTTACAAACCATTGCGATAATACCTATGTCTGCATCGATTATATATATTCTTTTTACTGGGAGCTTTAACCCTCCAAGTATTAAATGGGTTCAATGTGACACCCCTAATCCTGAGACTCAAATTGCATGTATGACTTTTGCTAATGAGTATTCAGATGATGTGTGGTTCTATTCAATGCCATCACTCATTTGCGAGGGAGAAAAAATTGGTGGGATTTATACACCTCCACAAGAACCTGAAAAATCAGTCCTTTACTGTGACTGGCATGTTACCTGGAATAATGGAACCGGTCGCATTACTACAAATCAAGAAGTTGAAAAAATAATCAATCAAGAACATGGGGACTATCCCTTGTTCATCATCTCAATGGGCAAGGGACAGTTCCAACTAACTAACTATCTTTATAAGGGCTAATTAAGATGTATCTTTTATTCCACGATGATCTTTTCCCAGGCATCTTCAAATCTTTTTTTCATTTTTCTTCGAATGGATTTTATTAATTTTGTAATAGCCGGCCTAGATCTGTTGGTTTTATCAGCAATCGAACTTGCAGAGATATGTTCGATGAAGTGCAGTCTAAACACTTCTATCTCTTTTTTAGTCAGAAATTCTTGTGCTGATGTTGTGATTTTATGAGCTAAAGTTTTTATCTGCTTTTCATTTTCTTGTTGAATCACCTCATCTTCGGCAGAAGGTATAATAACTTTGTAAAATAACGCCTCATTTTGGTTAGGACTCTCTTCTGAAATTGAGCAAATAGAAGAGTATTTTCTGTCCTGACGAAAATAGGACTTGGATTGATTTAGCTCGTCTTTTGAAATACTATTTAACGCATTCTGTAAAATAGATAGACACAAAGTTAGTTCACGTTTGCTTTTGCCGCAATTATGTCGATTGGCATATTGCTGCATTTCCTTCTTACTGATAGTTAACTTTTTCTGCTTTGGAAAGCTACTAGCATTATTGTCTTCACTTGAAATTAGTACTGAGTAATCCCTTTTCATTTTTCCTCCAAAAGGAGGAAGACCACTGAGCTATAAGGAAGACTACTCATAGCGCGGAGCTCATGACTCCGCGCTAAATCAGATGGTCTTCCTAACGAGATTTTGACTACGAATGAAGCACTCTAGAAATGCACCATTTACCGAAATCTGATAAAAGATGCTTAAATCTTTTATCATTTTTTATTATCCTATTACATATGGCCTCCTTTTAAGAAAGCTGATGAACATGTTTAAGAATCTGTTTTGAAAGCGCTTATAGAATAAAAGGCTCATTCAAATAGAAAGATTCAAGTAGATTCATTTGGTTCACTTTTTAAGGAGAGTTAGAGAAAATGAATCAGTCGTGGAAAAGCTTCTTTGAATTCATGTATAAATATTTTAGCGACGATAAATCAAAGGTTGCTTATCTACGTACACTTATTACTCAGATAACTACTTGTTCCAACAATGAAACTGACTTAATAGTCAACTATCCTGACTACACTCTAAAAAATTGGATTAACAGGAGCCTCCCGAAGCATATAGTGAGCGAAATATCTTCCAGGATTTCTTATATTGAACTTAAAAACTCAATGCAAAGACACTTTGAACAGATGAATAGGAGTGCAAAAGCGGTATTTTTTGAAGATTGCGCAGCTCAACTTGGCTTAAAAGATGTTTCAGCAAATAATTTTGCAGAGAAAATTATTCGCTTGCTTTTCCTTCTGTTAGGTATTCCTACGAATAACCAAAGGAACATCAGAAACAATCAATTGCCTTTATTAGAATTGTCGAATGATTACATAGATAAATTTGGAGCTTATCTCCTTAGAGATGCAAATAACATATGTATGAACAAAGGCTGCAATACTCTATTAACTCATATAGATAAAAATAGAACTATTAATAATTTTCAAGTACTTGATTTAAAAATGAAAACTAAAACCAAAGCAGGGCGGTATGAAAACTTAATTGCAGTCTGTCCGCTCTGTTTTGAAAGACTACAAGGGCATCTTTCATCAGAGCAAACAGAATATTTCACAAAATTAAAACAAAGCCATATCTCACAAAATGAAATGCAAAATCTCCTCTTGGAGACAAACATTGATCAATCAATTAGTAAGTTGTTGACTCAAATTTCCAATATAGGCCTACATATCGAAAATATCGAAATTAAAAATCCAGTCAAACCCTCAGAAAAATTTGATTCTTCACTCGATTACGGAAACAAAATTCAGATTGAGGCTTTAGTAAAAATGACGTACTTATTTGTGCGCAATATTATTAAACAATTAGATGAAAATGGTGAGATTAAATATGAGCTACTTCAAGCCAGTGTTAAGCTGAAATATTTGCAACTAAAAGATAGAAGTACTTCCCAAGAAGAAATTTTTATTCAGCTAGTTGATTATTTTAAAAACATAAGTAATCAAAGTGACTCTGTTTGTCGAATAGTAGTTTCTTATTTTATCCAAAACTGTGATGTATTTGAAATACCAAAAGGTGATTAAAGTGAAACTCCCCAATAAAATCTATTCGTTTAGTGAGAGTGATATGATGCGGATTTATCAGATTAAACAATTCCTAAAATCAAATTCGTATTCACCAAAAACTCTTTTCTACTTATTGCATCGAGAAAAAGGAATTGAGCTTGTATCTTTTTTACAAGCATTGGACGAACTGTATGCACTAGGAGAAATCAGATTAAACGAGGGTAATGAGGTTGAACTATGCTGTTAGAATTATGGTCTCCCGCTATTCCACAGGCTAACACGGCCGAAAAACATATTCAATTTCGCTCAGGTCTTAACGTGGTTCTAGGAGAAAAAGGAGCTTCTAATTCTATCGGAAAGTCTACATCATTATTGATATTGGACTTTGTTTATGGCGGAAATTCATATGCCAAATCGGACGCTGTAAAGCATCTCGATAATCATGAGATATTTTTTGCTTTTAAATTTAATGAAGAAGTATTTCGTTTTTCTCGTTCTACGGACAAACCAAATGAGATAAAGAAATACAGCGATACTTATCAATCTATCGAAACGATTCTAGATCGTTCTGAGTATGTTCATTTTCTTGCCCTTAAGTATCAGTTTATTGAGAATGAAGCTGTTTTTAGAACAGCTCTTAGCTCACATTTTAGGATAGCTGAAAAGTCTAATATAAAAACCAAAGATCCATTAGAGCCTCCATTCCAATCTAGTAAAGAGAAAAATTTAATACGTCTAATTCAGCTATTTGATAGATATAAAAAACTTGAAGAAGTTAACAATACCTTGGCAACAAATAAAAAGAAGTTAAACTATCTTGACTATTTATATAATGAAATTAAAAAAATTCCACAATCTAGTGCGAAGATAGAGCAGTATGAACAAAGAATTATTCAATTACAGTCTAGGCGTTTTCAACTTGAATCAAATCAATCAAAAATTCCTGACGCAGAAGATCGCAAGATTTATCAAGAGAAAAAGCTCTTAGAAGATAAAATTAACAATACAAAATTACAGCTTAAAATCATTAGCGAAAGAAAAAGAATTCTTGATTCATCAGACCATCTTGAGACGTTTATTAGCTCAGACGAACTTGAGGAGTTTGCTAATTTTTTTCCTGGCGTGAATCTAAAATTATTGGTTCAAATTGAATCTTTTCATCAAAAATTATTTACGCTTCTTGAAGAAGATTTCCAATATGAAAAGACCTTAGTGGAAAAAGAGTCGATAAATCTTACTGAAGAGTTATCGACTCTATATCAGCAGTTGGATAACTTACCAATAAAAACTATTTACTCAACTGATTTCATAGACGAAATTATAAAAATAGAAAAAGAGATTGACAGCCTTCAAAGAAAAATTGATCTTTGGAAAGAATGGCGTTCTTCTAAGAATCTTAAGATTGAGCTTAATAAAACTAAAGAGACGCTTTATACGTCTATAATTCAAGACATTCAAGATTCTCTCAATAACGAACTCTCTCAGTTAAACAATAAAATTATTGGATTAGACCATTTCTCACCACGCTTATTTATAAATAGCAGCACATCATATAAATACGAAACTCCACATGACAGTGGAACGGGAGCAAATCAACGAAGTGTAATTCTTTTTGACGTTGCACTTTTAAATCTTACTGTTTTACCAGCCATAGCACATGACTCATTTATGTTCAACGATATTGAAGACTCTACTATCTCTAAAATCATCAGACTATATTCTGAGCAAACAAAACAAGTCTTTATATCTTTTGATAATGTGCAACATTATCAAAATGACACAAAGTCCATTATTGATGAATCGGTTGTATTGAAATTGTCGAGCTCTCAAAAGTTATTCGGCCGTTCTTGGAATGTTAAATCATCAAGCGAGTATACAGAAAGACTTCCAGGATTCGATTAGTTGATTTAGCAGTTGGCGAGAAGAACCTCTTGCAGACTCTCAACCGATAGTCCAGCGCGCGAAAGAATATTGTGATGAACGTCTGCCTCAAGATACGTATCAGGCATACCTAAACGTAGTACCTGCGGACATGGACCTGATGCGCTAAGCTGCTCGACAACCGCACTGCCGAACCCACCTAAAACACTGTGCTCCTCGACAGTAATAATCACGTCAGAGTTCTGACAGATTTCCGTCAGAGAAGCGCCAAACGGTTTGATGCTCGACACGCCGTAGACCTCGATGTTCGTCTGAGCGACGGCGGCTTGCTTAGCTGCCAACTGCTCTGCAGCTCGCTGAGCTGCCTCAACGACTCGACTGGTTATCGCGCCTGTTGCAAGAACCGTCACGTGTTTTGGTTGAGTGGTAGCTGCTGCTTCGGGCGTCGCTGCGCCGTCTGCGACTGCTGGGTCCACCGTGTCCGCCGCGCCAGCTGACTCAAAGAGTTTCTCGACACCAGAGGCATCAAAAACGTAACCATCTGGATGCAGATTGACACCATCGCACGAGGTCATACGAACGTAAGCTGGTCGTGGATGCTTTTCAAGCTCCATGAGTATTGCGGCAAGCTGGGCATTATCAACCGGATTGAACACGGAAAGTCCCGGGATAGTCCTGGTTATTGCGATATCCTCCACCGCCATATGAGATGGTCCCGTAGCTGCGGATTCACAGCCAGCGGCAACACCCACAAGCACCACAGGCGACTTCATCATGCCAAGGTTGACGCGAATCTGATCGAGCGTTCGAGAGGTCACAAACGTGGCGTAGCACGGCGCAAAAACGTGAAAGCCCTCATTTGCGCAGGCAGATGCCACTTCAATAAGATTTTGCTCTGCAATTCCGCACTGGATGTAGCCGTCTGATCGAAGCTCTCGGAAGCGCTCCAGGTTCAAACGGCGACCATAGTCGGCAACGGCAACAGTTAGCAGCTCGTCATCCTCGGCAAGCTTACCCATAACCCAGCCGAACACTTCTTTTGTATTCATACCTGCGAGCAACTGCGACTCTTCAGCAGAAATTTGCGCTGGCTGCAAAGATGTATCTAGCATGAGCATGCCTCCTCTGCGACTTTCAGATCAGACAATGCCTGTTCATAGAGGTCATCCGTTACACATGCGTCGTGGAACGAGACGTTATTCTCGGCAAATGAAAGTCCCTTACCCTTGATGGTGTGCGCAATAATCGCGCGAGGCCTTGAAGTTTGCTGCTTCAATGCGTCGTACAGTGTAAGCACATCATGTCCATCTACCTCGACGGACTCAAAACCAAATGCATCAAACTTTCTTGCAATTGAACCGGTGTCCAAAATGGACGCGCAAGGGCCGTCCAGCTGCATACGGTTCTGATCAACAATGACCGTCACGTTGGAAAGCTGGTTGTGGCCGATAAACGCGGCGCTCTCCCAAATGGAACCCTCATCGCACTCGCCGTCGCCCAAAATACAAAAAACGCGAGAAGGAAGATCTTTTCTGCGAAGACTTAACCCCAGGCCAGCGGCATAGCCCAAGCCCATGCCAAGGCTGCCACCAGAAATTTCAAAGCCACGCTGAGGGTCTCGCAGTGGATGCTTAAAGAGAACAGCATCGGGCCCAAAAACTCCGCGGTCGATGTCTTCTTGAGAGATCATTCCTGCACGTAGAAGAGCTGGGAACAGCGCCAGCGATGTGTGAGCTTTGGAGAGAATCAAGCGGTCCCTGAACTCCCACTCGCAATCCCTGTGGCCCACCTGCATAACCTTGCTCAAAAGCACGGAAACAATGTCTGCCACGGAGCATGCGCCGCCAATATGGAATGGCGTTGAGCTGTAGCGATGTGCCAGCTCGATGATACCTCGACGCACCTCTAGCGCTTCGTGACGCAGATAAAACTCAAGCTGCGCGCGCTGATCAGAGCCTATTTCTGTAGAAGTCGGCGATGCGTCCACGTGCTCTGACTGACGAACAGAAGAGATGTCCAGAGGTCCCATAGAGCCATCTACCTGCTCAGATACGCCAACAACACTCTGATGTGGAGCAAGCCAAGTCTGACTCCACTCAATACAATTGCCGTCGGACAGCTCAATTACCTGCTCAAGTACAAGCAAAGCCTCGTTTGGAGAACATTGCAGGTAGTCAGCATGATCTTTGCCTGCAATTTGCGACTGATAGCGCATGCGAGAGCGCGCAATCTCTTTTTGAGAAGTTCTTTCAACCGCGTCAAAGAGCGATTCATTCTCAAAGTCTGCTTCTTCAAGCTGCGGACAAACAAGCAGGTTAGACCACGATTCTTGGCACACCACTGGTCTATCCGAAACACTCCTGACGCGACGCAAAAAGAGTACGTCAGAACCAATGGGAATCTCCAGGTGCTCGGCAACGGCTTGATCTGCAGGAACTACCTGTTTGAACAGAACTTCGGTTCGATACTCAAAGCCACCATCTCTGAGTGCGGCTGCAAATGAAAGCACGGTATTTCCTGCCGCATGGCGGACGGTGTTAGAAATAACCTGCGTTGCTCGACCCTTTTTAGTAAGCAGCAAACCCTCTTTGACCAGGGATTGAATGGCTTTTCTGATGGTTCCTCGGCTGACACCATACTGCGCCATAAATTCGGCCTCAGACGGAATGTACGTTCCCGCCTTCCAGTCTTCTGACAGAATTTTGACGCGCATCAAATCAGACAGCTGAACATGAAGAGGTGTGGCAGACGACGTATTGAGTCCTCCCCTAACCTGCGGAGATAGTGACTCTAGAGCTTCGTTCTCAGAAACTAAAACCGGAAAAACTCCTGTCTCAAATGACATAGGTCCTCCGAAGTGAGCTAGAAATTAGTCATGCATACGTTAGGTACAAGACAAGTAGTATACAAGTTTCTGAAAGAGAACAAAATAGGAGTTATCTGGCTAAATTAAATTTCTACGAGAAGAGAATGCACTCACTTTTTTGACCAAGTTGATGCAAATGCCATCAATCCGCAATCTGAAAACACGTCTATTAGCACTTCATTTCTGTTGTTGTATTCAATAATTAAACAGATAACGCTATTGATAAATTCCTGGACATCTTCTTCAGGAAGCAGAGATATCAAGATATCTAATGACTGTACATAAGAAGTTTTATTTCTTCTTCCAACCTCAGTACAGTAAAGGCGCTCATCATGGGCACATATATTTCTAATTTTCACCAATCTGTTGAGTTTTACTTGTAAATCATTTCTAGATAAGAACTTGTGATTTGGCCTACGTCCAATCACATCAATAATTCTTGAACAAACTTTATTTTGCTCTTCAGGTTTCATCAAATCATACAAATGTTCAATGTTTCCAAATGTCATGGCATTAGCAATAACCCATAGTGGGACTTCATCATACTTTGCCTTATAGTGCTCAACAAATTCAAAATGACATTTTCCATATAGGATTTTGTTAACAACACTTTGAAATTTATTAAATGCATCATTGAACTTTGCTCTTCCGAGCAAGTAACTGTTGGGGTCTGTGAAATTGCTTTTCACCATATATGGATTAAGTTCTCGATGATTTTCACAAAAGGTATAACAACATATAGTTCTCACCATTACTTCAACTTTAGTCAAATAATGAAATGTTATCCCACGCAATTTTCTATCGAACAAAAACAGCTGATAGATGTGATCAAATTGAGTCCCCTCTTTATATACATCACCAGTTTTACAATTATCTATGAACGGCTCTTTATAACCATTAATAAGCGAGTAATATCCCTCAGACAACAAGATGTTATACGTCTTTTCATCCGTTATAACGCCTCTTGAATTCAAAAGCTCTATTTGCTGATCGATAGAAAGAAAAGGCTTATTCATAGCTTCTCCTTATGAAAAAAGCGGCTACACGATGGCAGCCGCTTTTCGGTCTCGGTTCCGTAGAATGTCAGCGAGACGTATCACTGCCAATAATCTTAACATTGCACAAACCTCTGTAAAGCGAAATATCAAAACTCAACAACACATTCTTTGTCCTATTGTTGTCCCATTTTTGTCCCATGAGCAGAATGACGAGTTAAGTTTTACCAGGTCAAGAGCTATACACTCTTCACATCCAATAAAACCTAATACTTAAATATTTTCTGAAAAACCACAGCTAAAACGATATTTATTCTGCAACAAAAGTGGTAGGGGCGGCGGGACTCGAACCCGCAAGACCGAAGTCGAGGGATTTTAAGTCCCCTGCGTCTGCCAATTCCGCCACGCCCCCGGATATGTCTAGCTATTATGCCACTACTTTTTATCCAGCGGGCGCAAAATTGGCTGCCAAATCACAGGCGACTGCTTTCCCTGGTGAACGGTAGCAGCGGTTATCACCAGGCCAAAAAGCAGGTCGCTCTCACTTACAACCAGGTGTTTAAAGCCCGAATTCTTCATCAATTCTGCAAGCAAAATAGTGCCCGCAAGCATGACAGGTGCGCGCTTTGCCTGCAATCCCGTTATGTCTTCTCGCTCCTTTAGCGTTTTGCTGGCGAGAAGCCCCTCTATCTGCAACACCTCGTCAAGCGAGATGTGGTTGAGGTGCACCTTTGACGGGTCGTACGGATCAAGGTGGTCCCTGATGGCAATGAGGCTGGTTGCGGTTCCTCCAACACCAACCAGAAGCTCTGGTGCTGCACACTGCTGCTGAGCTCGTCCGATAGCCTCAGACATCATCTGGGCTGCCATTTGATGAGCTCCGTCAATATCCTCGGCTGAAGGGTGATCTAACGACAGGTTAAATCGCTCAGTTAGGCGCCTACAGCCAAGGTCAACGGACTCGACAAAGTTAATGTCAAGCTGCTGACCTGCGGCTTGGGCGGCAGACTGACCTACGCCTTGGACCGCAGACTGGCCTGTGCCCTGAGCTGCGGCTTGTCCCACCAACGTACCAACAACCAGCTCAGTTGAGCCGCCGCCGCTGTCAGCAACAAGAATGCGATGATTTTCAAAGTCGTGAGAGACACCCAAAAAAGTGAGCGCGCCTTCAATCTCACCTGGAATAATCATGGGTTCAAGTCCCAGCGAGGCTAGACCCATTCCCAGGTCAGGAGCATTTTCTGCATCTCGAGCAGCGCTTGTAAGCGTGCATACAACCGCCTCAGCGCCCTCTTTTCTCGCGTGATCAACATAGGAAGAAACGCAACCAACGCAACGATGAATTGCCTCAGGTAGCAGGCGCTTTGCCTTATCAACGCCCTCACCCAAATTGACAATCTCGGTGTATTTGGCCATGCGAATGACGCGACCGTCCTCTACCTGCGCAAGCGCAAGTCGAGCAGTTACGGTTCCAATATCAATTGCAGCTAGAAGCATTAGTGTGAGTTCCCACTATCAAACTTTGAATTGTCGGTGCCGGACCCCTCAGAAGAGCCGCCCTCCCCAGAGTTTTTCTGCTCATGAGATTCTCCTGGAGCGGGTGCAGACGTCGGATCGTCAGAGTTTGCGCTCTTAGGAGCCTCAGTATTGCCGGAATCACCTGGCGTAAATCCAAAAACAAAGTCTCCCACCTTGATGTACCAAGGATACTCAGGGCGCTGAACGGTATTCTCGTCCTTCTTTTTATCAAGACCCTCTACACGTGCAGATTCCTCGCCGCCAGAAACCAAGCCCTGCTTATGGGCCTCATCTATGATGCCCTCTTTTGTCTGCAGGCCCTGAACCTCGGACTCAAGTCGTTTTTGATCTTCCTCAAGCTTCTGCTGATTTAGCAGCAACTCGTCATGCTCGCGAACAGCGTGGTAGTAGCCGCGAATTGGTGGATACAGGCCCACAAGCAAAAAGATTACAACACCGAGAAACACAACAAGCTTGGTGTGATTACGTGCAAAATCAAGCGCATTGTCCTTAAGCTCTGCCAAGGAAGCTACGCTGAACTGCGGTTTATTTGTTCTTTCAGACTTCTGACCGCGCTCGAAACTTTGGCCTCGCTCGGAACTCTGTCCGCGCTCGGACCTCTGGGCTCTCTCGGACCTCTGTGTCCTATCAATCTTCTGAACAGGAGCGGTTCTTTTAGACTTTATGTCCTTAGAACTCTCCTGGGAAGAAGCGTCTTTTGAAGCCGCGGTGTCTTTTTGGGCCGTCACGGGCTTTTTAGACTCAATAACCTTGGTGTCAGATTGAGACTTCTTATCTACCTGGGGTTTCTCGGCCTTTTTAGATGAAAATATTTTGAGAGCACCAAAGGCGTGCTCCGCGCCAGTCTCTTTAAGAGGCTCGACGGAACGCTTGGTGGGCGTTGTTTTTCTTTTTGTACCACTCTTTTTAGTGGTGTCTTGACTCATCACGGATCTCATTTCTGGTTTGTTTGGTGATGCGTCGCAACAAATTGCAACATCTTTATTATGGCAGAGGCAGCGCCGATAGCCCTGCCTCAGTTTGGAATTTCATCGTTTCACCGAATAGAAGTTGTCGCTCCACGGCAAGTCGTAAGCTTTGCGGTAAGTCGCACGTCTTCGCTGCAATCTGTGCAGCTTGCTTACGCATCAAGATGACGTTTAGCTTCTTGCCACAAATCTTCTTGAAGCTCGGATTTCTCGTCAAGCGAGAAGCCTTTCTCATCAGCAGCTTTCTCCATGTACGACCAGCGAGCGCGAAACTTCCTGCAGGCGCTCATCAGTGCCTCTTCCGCATCAACGCCTTCCCAGCGAGCAACGTTTATTAGCGCAAACAAGATGTCACCAAACTCGTCCGTTTTCTGCTGCGTACCTGGAGCTTCAACGTCAAACTCCGCGCGCTCCTCGGCAACCTTGTCCCACACGTCACTAACTGACGCCCACTCAAAGCCCATCTTTGCTGCGCGCTTTGAGATCTTCTGCGCCTGCATGAGCGCAGGTAGAGACTGTGGAACCGAGTCGAGAAGACCCTCGGTGTGCACGGTATCTTCTGCACTGGCGCGCTCCTCAGCCTTGACGCTCTCCCACACGTCCAAGACGGCCGCGGCCGACGACGTAGAACCCGCTTCTGGACCAAATACGTGCGGATGTCTCCGTACCAGCTTCTGGTTGAGCGCTCGACATACGTCGTCGATGTCGAAGCCCGCTGCACGATTGCACGCGTCAGCCATACCCGCTGCACAATCGCGTGCGCCACTGCCCGCACTGGCACCGCTGTCCGCCTCAATCTGCGAGTGAAGAACTACCTGTTCAAGCACGTCGCCAAGCTCCTCCTTAAGGTGTTCGGGAGAGTCCTCAGCAATAGCCTCAACCGCCTCGTAGGCCTCCTCAATCATGTTCTTTGAGATGGACTGATGCGTCTGTTCCTTATCCCAAGGACAGCCGTCCTCCTGACGAAGGCGCCAGATGGTTCTAACCAGACGGTCGAACTCCGGATGTGTCTGCGGTGCTCCGGGACGAGCCTTTGTTTCTTCATCAACTACGGCGGCTAGCTGGGCGATCTTCTCGTCAGATGTCATGTAGTTTATTGCTCCTCGGGGTACAGGAAATTCCAGTCGTTACGCAGGCCGGTCATGAGCTCCATAACGTCCTTTGAGACCTCAAGCTGCGCCTGAGCAGAAGCGTCTCCTGCAACAGCAGCCTCCAGATCTGCCAGCACGTATGCCAGCGCATCAGCGGTGCGTCCCACCTGGACTTTCTCCTGCTTGCCGTCGTCAGTCCAGGTGATTGTGGCAACGTCCGCGCGTGGGTACTCCATAATCTCAATGAAGGCCTTATCAGCGGAAATCATGGCGCGTTTTGGCTGCTTGGAATGAAGCGTCAGCGCCAGAACAACCATCTGGCCCTCGGCGTTTCTGAGCAAAATGCCATCCGTCTGATCAACGCCGGTCGGCGCCGGATTCATCATAGAAAGCACGTCATGAGGCTGGCTCTTCAAGAAAAGACGGGCCAGCGTCAGTGAGTACACGCCAATGTCCAGAAGAGCACCGCCCGCAAGTTTGGGATTGAAGAAACGATTCTCCATGTCAAACTCTTTGTAGCTGCCAAAATTCTCCTGAATCAGGTTGACTGGACCAAACTCGCCCGCCTCCACGCGGCTAACCAGCTCTTTGTAGAGTGGCATGTGCAAAATGGTGCAGGCGTCCATGAGCTGAACGCCGTTTTGACGAGCAAGTTCTTCGGCTTCAAGCAGCTCGGCGGAGTTGAGCGTAATGGACTTCTCGCACAGAACGTGCTTGCCCGCCTGAAGCGCTTTGCGCAGGTAGATGATGTGTGTGTTGTGAGGCGTGGTCAGATACACCGCGTCAATCTCATCGCTGGCGAGAAGATCATCGATGCTGTCATATACACGCTTGACGTGGTGTTTTTGTGCAAACGCGACGGCCTTCTCCTGCGTTCTATTGGCCACGCCATCGATAGTTCTGCCAACCGAAGCCAGCGCCTCTGCCATCTGGTTTGCGATAACTCCGCAGCCAATAACACCCCACCTGAGGTGTGGCGCGGCAAAGATGGTGTCAACGGCGTTCGCGACGTCCTGCGTGGCGCCCGCGGCGTTTTGCGCAGCGCTCGCGGCGTTCTGCGACGTCTGACCTGCTGTTTGGCTCATATTTACTCCTCAACCTCGTCGTCGCCACCAAGCTCTTCCAGAACTCCCAGGGCGGCGGGCATCAGCTGCTCTTCATTTCGGTGGAACGGATACGCCAGTTTATGCGTCTTTGGATACACAATAGCACCGCGGCCCTTCAACTTGAGAGCTTGTTCGCGAGGAATTTCTACACCCAGGTATACCAGGCGACCATTTGTCAGGCTTACTGACGTTGCACCCAGACGCTGCGCGCGAATGCGTACGCGAGCGCGATCAAACAAGTTCTTACCCGCAAGGGGCAGGGCACCAAAGCTATTCTCGGTATCTTGCTGAAGTGCATCAACATCGGAAAGCTCTGTAGCTGCAGCAAGGCGGCGATACACCAAAACACGTCGGTCAACCTCTGGCAGATAGTCCTCATCAAGGTAGAAATCTGCTGGTAGATTGATGGTTACCTCAGCCTGCTCAAGCTCTGCAGACTCTCCGCGA
Source organism: Atopobium sp. (assembly GCA_015258715.1). GTDB lineage: Bacteria > Actinomycetota > Coriobacteriia > Coriobacteriales > Atopobiaceae > Lancefieldella. The sequence continues at coordinate 3,386 of JABZHR010000013.1, read as the reverse complement.
GCCTCCGCAACCGCCTCGCCCAGCATCTGCGTAAAGAGATCAAAGCCAACACTGGAAAGGTTTCCGTGCTGCTCAGCGCCCATAAGGGAGCCCGCGCCTCTAATCTCTAGGTCACGCATGGCAATACGCATGCCGCTGCCCAAATCCTGGAACTCATTGATCGCCGTCAAGCGCTCGGTTGCCTCTTCTGTCAGCGGCAGCTCCGCGGGGAACATAAAGTACGCGTACGCCTGCTGCCTACCGCGACCAACACGACCCTTGAGCTGGTACAGCTGAGCCAGTCCCAAGCGCTGTGAGTCCTCGATAATCAGCGTGTTAGTGTGCGAGTTATCAATGCCGGACTCAATGATGGTGGTGGCCACCAACACGTCAATCTCGTGCTCCTGGAAGGCAAGCATGACGTTTTCTACCTCGCGAGCACTCATCTGGCCGTGAGCCACACCCACACGAGCCTCCGGCGCAGCTTCCTCCACGCGAGCCACCGCTTCATCAATAGTGGTCACGCGATTGGACACGTAGTACACCTGTCCTTCTCGCTCCAACTCACTTCTAATAGCTGCAGAAACAAGATCCGGGTTGTACTCGCCCACCATAACCTGAACAGGCTTTCTGCCAGGTGGCGGTGTCAGAATCAGGCTCATGTCACGAACGCCGCTCATGGCCATCTGCATGGTGCGCGGAATAGGTGTTGCCGAGAGCGTCAGCACATCTACCTGCTCGCGCATGTTCTTGAGCTGCTCTTTGTGCTGCACGCCAAAGCGCTGTTCCTCGTCAATAATCACCAGGCCCAAATCGTGCGGATTCACGTCTGCGGAAAGCAATCTGTGTGTTCCTACCAGCACATCTACGGTTCCGTCCGCAAATCCCTCAAGCGCTTTTTTCTGCTGAGCAGGCGTGACAAAACGCGAAAGCACGCTTACCTTCAAATCAAATGGAGCAAATCGCGAGAAAAACGTCTCGTAGTGCTGCTGAGCCAAGATGGTAGTTGGGCACAAAATCATGACCTGGCGGGCGTCCTGGCACGCCTTAAACGCAGCTCTAAGCGCCACTTCAGTCTTGCCAAAGCCCACATCACCACAAAGCAAGCGGTCCATTGGCTTGCGCGCTTCCATGTCCAGCTTAATGTCTGCAACTGCGCTTTCTTGGTCCGGCGTCAGCTGATACGGGAAGCTGGACTCCATCTCCTCCTGTGCAGGAGTGTCCAGCGAGAACGCATAACCCGGCACCGAAGCGCGGCGTGTGTAGAGGTCTACCAGGTCAAACGCTAGTTTCTTGGCGGACTTTCTTGCTTTGTTAGTAGCACGCGACCAATCTGCCGTGTTAAGTCTGGTCAGACGTGGATTGTTGCCGTCGGGTCCCACATAGCGCGTAATGCGGTCAACCTGCTCCAGGGGCACATAGAGTTTATCGTCATTGGCATACTCAAGCAGGAAGTAATCACGCTCTCTGCCTGCAACTTCTTGACGCACAATGGCCGTAAAGTGCGCAATACCGTGCGTTGCGTGGACAACGTAATCGCCCGGCTTAAACGGGAACGTGACCGTTGTAGGGTCAATGCGCTTAGAGCGCTTTTTGTTGCGCGCGCTCCTGGCCGTCAAGTCCGAGACAGAAAGCACTGCTAGGTTAGCTGTAGGGATAATGATTCCGGCGGGAACAGGTGCATCGGTAAACGTGACGCGACCACGCTTGAGTGGCGCGCAAGCACCGTTTTGATCAGGCTCGTTTTCAAGCGCCGTACCCAGCGACTCTTCAAACGGAATGGACTCATCCGAGAACAGCAACTTGAGGTGTTCTCGAGCGGCACGGTCTGGAACTGCAAATACCACGGCATCCCGGTCTTGCACCAGCTGCCTCACGCGACCCAAAAGCTTTGTGTCCGAGCCTGCAATAGACGGCTGCGCCACAGAGAGCTCCGACGTTACCGCAGCTCCCGTACGTAGAAGTGACGAGAAGGACAAGCGCTGCTGTGAGCCAAAGTCCATGGCCTTGGGATCTGTATACAGACCATCTAGTTTCACTTTTGATGCAGTTGCAGATGCAGAAATTTCGTCAAAGGCACGCTGACAGTCGTCAAATAGCGAGCGTGGCTCCGCAAGAACTACCAGCGTCTCTGAAGAGATATGCTCAAGCGGGCTGGCAGTGCCTCCGTACAACACAGGCAGATAGCGCTCAAGAGCAGGAGCTTGAGCTCCACGCTGAATAAGCTCCAGGTCAGCGGCAAGTGCAGAGTTTTCTTGCGCTCGCGTATAGAGCGCCTCTTCTGCGCGGCGAATGGTCTCTTTGGTAAACGCAAGCTCTCTAGCTGGGGCAACGGTAACCTCGTCGATGGCACCGATGGTCTGTCCGGTAGCTGCCACCATGCGCCTGATGCGATCAATCTCGTCTCCGAAGAACTCAATGCGTACAGGACTTGTAGCTTGAGCTGGGAAGATATCAACCGTATCGCCGTGAATGTGGAAGGTGCCTGGTGCGTCTACCTCGCCTGTATCGGCGTATCCCATGCCGACGAGCAACGAGGCCACGTCCTCAAAGGGGACGTCGTCGCCAACGGTAAACGTTGCAGGAAGAAAATAGCCCGAACCAACAGGGGGAACTCTGCGCATCAGCGCGTGGGCGCTTGCAACTACAATGACCTTCTCGCCAGCGGAAAGCTTGGCGATGGCGCGACACCTGGCTCCAATGAGGGCGTCGTCCGACGTGGTATCCGACCAGGGGCGATCCTTGCGGTTGGGGTAGCGCAGCACGGCGTCGTTGCCCAGCCACGCCGCGAGCGAGCGCGCCGTGCGGTCAGCGGCATCCTCTCCCGCAACGACCAGCAGGCACGGGCGAAGATTCTGCGCCCAGAGCGCAGCCAGCATCAGCGGACGAGCGCTTTGCGAGAGGGACAGCGTGGCGTCTGATCCGCGCGAAAGCTCTCGTTTCAGCTTCTCTAGCTCGGGCGCGCTCAGTAGTTGAGCTGCAACTCTATTGATAAACACACAGTCTCCCGCCATGCCGCTAAACCCACATGCAAACGCATGCGGGTTACACCAAACCTTGCTGGACGAGGCGCGTCTGATGCGCTTGAGCGCAACCGATACGCAGGTTTGATAACTTTTCAATTGGGCTGTTATTGTAGCCGTTATGCAGCTATTTTGCTATTCTCGCCCCACGTGATAACGTAACTACATACTGGGTACACATAGAGGGACATTGAGGAGAGGTTATGCCCAGAGAATCAAAGAAAGTCAAGGTAGAACGCGGCATTGAGCTGTGCCGACGCATGCACGAGCTCTATCCAAGCGTCCAGAGCGCTCTGGATTATCACGACGCGTTTACCCTGCTCATCAGCGTTATGCTTTCGGCGCAAACTACTGACGCCGCGGTAAATAAGGTCACACCCGAGC
>JABZHR010000012.1 GCA_015258715.1 Atopobium sp. | reverse complement strand
CATTAGAGGTATTTTCAGCGTAATGTATACGTCTTTTTGACAGATTATCTGACTTAGGTGTGTTTTGAACTTCTTACTATTTCTCGTGTCCAAGAAATGGGAGGCAGTTCACTGCGGGCTGGATGGGTTTCTCGCCTTAGATTTGATGAAAAAAAGACGTGAGAGGTTTTGCTCTCACGTCTTTCTTGTTAGCTCGATTTGCGCGCACGAAATATATGTTTGTGCAGCTAATTTGTGTAGGTAATTATGCAGCCTGCTTACTCGCTGAACTCAAGGAATGCACGGTAACCGCGATATGCCTCGAAGATGTCAGCCTTGTTTGCAACCTCCCAAGGTGCGTGCATGGAGAGAACAGGGACGCCGCAGTCGATGACGTGCATGCCATATTTTGCCAGCATGTATGCGATAGTTCCGCCGCCACCAGCGTCAACGCGGCCAAGCTCAGCGGTCTGGAACTGGACGCCAGCGTTGTCCATAATGCGTCGAATCAGTGCAACGTACTCGGCATCGGCATCGTTAGAGCCAACCTTGCCGCCACTACCAGTGAACTTGTTGAAAGCAAGACCGTGACCCATGATGGCGGAGTTCTTGATTTCAAAGCTACCAGCAAAGCTTGGGTCATAACCAGCAGAAACGTCGCTGGAGAGCATGTAGGAGTTGGCCATGCAGCGACGCAGGGAAAGTGGAGACTCAAAACCGGCAAGTGCCAGGACTTCGGCCATGATGTTCTCAAAGAAGAGGGAATTCATGCCGGTAGCGCCAACGGAGCCAATCTCTTCCTTATCGGTCAGGATAGTTACCGAGGTGCGTGCAGGAGTGTCGCACTCAAGCTGTGCAATCAGGGAAGGGTAGGAGCAGCTGCGGTCGTCGTGACCGTAGCCCAAGATCATGGAGCGGTCAAAGCCCATGTCGCGAGCAGGTCCTGCAGGAACAATCTCAAGCTCAGCGGAGAGAAGGTCTGCCTCCTCAATGCCGTAGAGGTTCTTCAGGATGTTGATGACGTTAGCCTTAACAGCTTCCTTTGGTTCGTCGCCCTCTGCATCAGCGGGTTTCTCGCCATTCTGGCCCCAAACAAGTGGGCGGTTGCCAATAATGAGGTCGAGCATCTCGCCCTCGATGACCTTGGAAGCGGTCTTTCCAAGCTGCTCAGCGCTCAAGTGGATGAGAAGATCGGAGATGCAGAAAACAGGATCGGTTGGGTCCTCACCAACGCATACGTTTACGACGCTACCGTCTTTAAGTGCAAGAACGCCATGAATTGCCAGAGGAATGGTGACCCACTGGTACTTCTTGACGCCGCCGTAGTAGTGGGTGTCAAAGGTTGCCAGCTCGTTGCGCTCCTCAAGAGGATTCTGCTTGACGTCCAGGCGAGGGGAGTCGATGTGAGCGCCAAGGATGTTTAGGCCCTCTTCCAGGGACTTGGTGCCAATCTGGACAAATATGACGGACTTGCCGCGAATGTCTGCGTAGACTTTGTCGCCAGCTTTGAGGGTTTTACCTGCAGCGATGGCGTTAGAAAGCTTGACGTAACCTGCTGCCTCGGCAAGTTTGATGGCGCTTGCGGCGCACTCGCGCTCAGTCTTGTTCTCGGAGATAAAGTTTCTGTAGCCTTCGGTAAACGACTGGAGCTTCTCCAGGTCCTCCGAGGTGTACTTTTTCCATGCGTTTGTGGTTTCCATACCCATCCTTTCTGTAGCAAGCTCACTGAGAGCTGCTGCTTGTTATTGCTGTTAGGTGCGTTGCAGTGGCCGCGAAGGCGGCTGCTGCGCCGGCGGCTGCTGCGCGGCGGCAACCGCTGCGCCGGCAATTGACACGACCGCGGCTTAGTTGCCTCCGTTGGAGCCGTTTGAGCCAGAACCGTTAGATCCGCTGTTGGTGCCGCTGTTAGAGCCAGAGTTCTGATTGGAACCAGAATTGCTGCTTGAGCTGCCTGTTCCGGAGTTGTTGCTGGAAGAGTTGTTCTCAGACGAGCTGCTTGAGCTGCTAGAATCGCTTGTCTTTTCCGAACTAGACGAGCTGTCGGAGCTGGTGGTCTCTGATTTCTTGGAGTCAGTGCTCTCGGAAGAAGAATCCTTGGAATCAGAAGAGTTGCTAGGTTCATCGGTCTTCTCGCTAGAAGAGCTGGAGTCGTCTTTCTTATCCGTTGAATTGCTGGTATCCGCTGTCTTTTCTGTCACAACTGGGGTAGTGCTGACCTTTGGACCCAAGCCAGATCCGTCGGTGATATAGCTGAGGAACATGGCGTAAAGAATGACGGCAGAAATGGTAAAGAGAATCGAAATAATGGTCACGATAGTCAGCGCTCTTACACGCTTGCGCGACAACTTTGGCGCGCGATTTACCTGCGACGATTGTCCCGCGGTAGAAGCAGTGTTGGTGTAGTAATCGCGAGAAGGTGCGTATTGGGGTCGAGGCATATACTGCGTGCCCTCGAGCGTGCTTTGATTGCTGTCAGGATATGTCTGCTGGTTGTAGTCATCGTTGTCGCTGCTACGGAACTTGTGCGTGGAGCGCCTAATAACGTTCTGGTAAATCTGCGAGGCAAGCGCCGACGCAGCGGCACCAACAGCCACGCCGATGATTGATCCAGCAATACCAATCTGGTTTGACAACACAAATGCAGTTACCGCAGCAAGTGACGTTGCCAAAATTTGGGTAATCGAGACGTCCTTCAGAAGGCCGGGCTTCTCGTCTGTTGCCTCATCTGTAGGCTGAGCAGGCGAAGTAAGTCGAGTTTTGTCTGCATCAAAGTGCTTATAGCTCACAAGATGCTCCTTTCTTCGAACTGATAGCCTACCTCATTTTTGTGGAGATGTGATGTTTCGTCGCTAAATCGCAACATCAGCTGCCGAGAAACCCTGTCTAATTGTCGCCGATGCGACGGTTCCGTAATGTTTCTGCAGCGTGGGTTTCTCGCCTGAGCACGCATCGGGTTTCTCGCCCGAGAACGCGCCGGGTTTCTCGCAGTGTTTTGTTAAAAACGACCCTATCAAAGGTGATGAAACAAGGTATCATTTATATGTATCAGTTTTCCGTCAAACGGAGGTTTAGCATGCTTGTAAGCGCAAAAGCCATGCTCCAGAGTGCCGAGAAGGGTCACTATGGCATCGGCGCATTCAACGAGAACAACCTTGAGTGGACCGCAGCAATCCTTGATGCAGCAGAAGAGCTTCAGTCTCCTGTCATCATTCAGTGCACCAGCGGCGCAGCAAAGTGGCAGGTAAGCTACCGCGTTGTCGCAGATATGGTTCGTCGTCTTGTTGAGGACAAGAACATCACTGTTCCAGTTGCTCTCCACCTTGACCACGGTTCATACGAGGATGCATTCAAGTGCATCGAGGCTGGATTTACTTCCATCATGTACGATGGTTCTCACGAGCCTGATTTTGAGACCAACCTTAAGCGCACCGAAGAGGTCGTAAAGGCAGCCCACGCAAAGGGCATTTCTGTTGAGGCTGAGGTCGGCGGCATCGGCGGCACCGAGGACGGCGTTACCGCTAAGGGCGAGCTTGCTGATCCTGAGCAGTGCGCAAAGATTGCTGACCTGGGCGTTGACTTCCTCGCTTGCGGCATCGGCAACATTCACGGCATCTACCCAGCTAACTGGGAGGGCCTCTCCTTCGACCAGCTCAAGGCTATCAAGGAGCGCGTCGGTGATCTTCCACTTGTTCTTCACGGTGGCACCGGCATTCCTGTAGAGCAGGTTCAGAAGGCCATCTCTATGGGCATTTCCAAGATCAACGTTAACACCGACCTTCAGCTCGTCTTTGCTGAGGCAACCAAGAAGTACGTTGAGGCTGGCCTTGTTGACAACGGCAAGGGCTACGATCCTCGTAAGCTCCTGAAGCCTGGTCGTGAGGCAATCGTCGAGCGTACCAAGGAGCTCATCCGCGAGTTTGGTTCCGACGGTAAGGCTTGGAACTAACCTTCGGCATGCGCTGGGCGCGCGTCGAAGCGACGCACGCTCGCAGCTAGTTAAAGCGACGGACCTGGATTTTCTCCAGGTCCGTTTTTTTGTTGGGCGCAGTATGCGCGAAAGACGTGCACCTAGCACGTTCTTCTCGCGAGAGGCGGTTGATGTGTTTGATGTGAGCCTGAATTTCTCGCCAAGTCTGAACGATTTGCCGGATTTTCTCACCATGTCTGAGTAATTTGCCTGTTTTTCTCGCCTTATCTGAGTGATTTTGTTCAGACTTGTTAAACATTTCAGGCTCAGTTTCATGAAAGAGAAGTGCGCAAGCCGCTTGGTCAAGTTCGCATTTCGGACTAGCGTCAATTAACATGTAATACTCATTTGCGTCATGCAGTATGGAGAAGAATACTCATTTAAATATGGAATTCTAATTTTGTCACTTATTTGTCACGAAATTGAGAAAATACATTTATTTAGCGGTCTAATCTTTGTAGCAGGACTTTTATAAGATGATATTTTAAGGTGTTTTTAATCTATCTGCGGAAATAAGGTATTAATCAAATATTCGTAGGTTTTTTTGTTGTTTTGCTTATTTGACTTTTAGAAATACTATTCCCATATGGAATATTACCTTTCACATACATCTGCTCTACAAATTTATCGTGCTTTGCGAACACGGAGACACGAACTCTTAACTCATGGATTTAATGAGTATCTGAATAAGTTCAATTTAGATGCTAGACAATTACTGGCCAAAGATGATATTCCTTATCGCAATTTGGTTAGAGCTATTAATGCCGAGTTGCTAGTAGATTATGGTATTGAACTTAAAAATCCAGTCGAAATTACTGTGAGTAATAAAAAGAATTCTTGTGTTTATGAGGGAATTCATTTTCATGTGGATACCTGTGCTTCGTTTGGTTCTGTGATAAAACTGAATATAAACAGTTCTTCAGTTTTAATTTCATCTCCATTTGAATTGCTGTTTCAAATGGCTTCTAAATTGAGCCTGTTTGAACTAGTACTCCTCATTTCAGAATTCCAAGGACGTTTTGTTATTGATGCGTCAACAGGAGAATTGCAGTCAAATTGGTATACGCCTCTTTTTAAAAAGTCAGAATTACTTGCATATCTCACCAAAAAGAAAGGTGTTAGATCTTTTAGAAAAGTAAAGGCTGCGTCAGATTTGTCTGTTGAAAATGCAGCTTCGCCGATGGAGGTTAAACTGGCACTTCGAGCTTTATTGCCAGTGTATAAAGGTGGATATGCTATTCCATGCGTTGAGTTAAACAAAGAATTTGAGATACAAAATATGTCAGGAATAAAATCTCAGAAAAAGTATCGTGCAATTGACCTACTTCTATCTAGTGGAGCATTGAATTCAAACGGCTCACAAAATGTAGCACTTGAATATAACGGATCTGTTCATGAATCGATTGATGCCGCAGACAAGGACTACAAACGAAATAACGAACTTTTAGCTGCTGGTATAGAAGAGTTTGTAATTAGCAAAAATGAATATGACGATATCGTTTTTATGGATAATCTATTTACGGTCATTCGCTCTAGGCTAAATCTACCAAGAAGACATACATCTTCAAAACAAAGGCAAATTGAAAGAGAGAAAAGAATTAAATTGTGGAAAGAGTTAGAAAAGATTTAGAAATACTAACTTGAATCTACGATAAATTCTTCAAGCCTAGGAAATCGTTCAAGCCCTAGGAAATCGATCAAGCCCTAGGAAATCAGAGCCTGAATAACTTACCAAGTCTGAGTAAAATCGCTCAGACTTGGTGAGAAAAACCGGCAAATCACTCAGACATGGTAAGAGAATCCGGCAAATCGTTCAGACATGATGTGATTTTCAGGCTCACACTCGGCGCACTCCCGGTGCGCTCTTCTCGCGAGAAACCCGGTGCACTCCGGGGCCTTCTTGTTACGCGAGTCCCACCGCACACGACAATAAAAGCGCAGCTTGGACGCTTACTCAGTAGCAGGGTTATCGGCGGGGGAGACGTTCATGTTGCCTTCGTTGTGGGCGATGTCCGCAAGCGTCTTGCTGTCCAAGAAACTGGAGGTCATGCGGCCAAGATCTCGCCAGATGTTGATGGTGGTGCAAGACTCCATCTGAGGACAAAGTGTGGTGTTTGTGCAGTTCAAACAGCTAGCGGGCGCAAGATTGCCCTCGGCCGCGCGAAGAATTTCACCCAGCGTGTAGTCCTCGGGCTTGCGTGTGAGTCGATAGCCACCGCCCTTTCCGCGCAGGCTCTCGACGTATCCAGCCTTGTGCATCAGGGCAATGACCTGCTCAAGGTACTTGCGCGAGATATTCTGGCGCTCGGAAACGTCGCCCAGCGAGACCCAGCCGTCGTGAACGGCCAGGTCAGCCATTGCGCGAAGCGCGTACATTCCCTTTGTAGAGAACATTCCGGCCACGGCTACTCGCCGTCCTTGGCGCTCGTGGCGCTGCCGTTGCTCGCAGCGCTGCCGTCCTCGGTGGTTGATGTGCCAGCCGCGGCGGAACCGCTGTTGTGAGCCTCGAGCATCTCCTCGAGAGTGTGCCATGCCAGCTCGGCGCACTTAACGCGCGCAGGCATGTGTGCGATGTCGTGCAGAATGTTGGCGTCTTCCAGCTGGTCAAGCACGGCCTCGTCAGTCTCTTCTCCGCGAATCATGCGTCCAAAGAGTTTGCAGAGCTCAATGGCCTCTTCTGGAGTGCGGTCAATCATCAAATCGCTCATGATGTCGGCGGACGCCTGAGAAATTGCGCATCCACTGCCCACAAAAGCAGCCTCGGCAATTTTTCCGTCCTCAATACGCACGGAAAACGTCAGCTCATCGCCACAAGAAGGGTTAACGCCCTCGTGGGAGACGGTTGGGTTGTCCATTTGATATTTGTAATCGGGGTGAGAAACGTGGTCCATGAACTCAGCGTTATACAGGTCGTTTGCTGCCACTTATTTCAACTCCTTGTTTATTTGCTGCTGACCGCGCTGCCAAAGATCTTCCATACCTGGTTAAGACCCTCGATCAGCTGGTCAATGTCGTGTTTATCGTTGTAGAACGCAACGGATGCGCGGCAGGTGCTGGACTCGTGCAACTCAATCAAAAGCGGCTCGGCGCAGTGATGACCAGCGCGAATGCAAACGTTGTTCATGTCCAGGATGCTTGAGACGTCGTGTGGATGAACGCCGCGCACGTTAAACGCCACGGCACCCACGTGATTCTGTCCCAGCTTGGAGCCAACAATGTCAACAAAGTCCAGCGTGCACAGTTGCTGCACCAAGTACCTGGCGAGAAGTTCTTCTCGCTTCTCAATCTTTGCCATGTCCAAGCCGTTGAGGTATTCGACAGCGGCGCCGGTAGCATAGATACCAGCGGCGTCCTGCGTGCCCGCCTCAAACTTCTCGGGAACAGGCGCCCAAACGGCGCTGGTTTCGGTGACAGAATCGATCATCTCGCCGCCGGTAAGGAATGGCGGCATGGCATCGAGAAGCTCAGCGCGGCCCCAAAGCACACCAATGCCCATAGGTCCGCACATCTTGTGTGCCGAGAAGGCCAGCAAATCGCAGTCAAGATCGTGCACGTCAATAGGGATGTGAGGTGCAGACTGAGCGGCGTCGACTACCATGTAAGCACCCACAGTGTGAGCGCGCTTAGCAATGGCCTTGATGTCATTACGGGTGCCCAGCACGTTGGAGACGTGTGTGACGGACACAATCTTTGCTCGCTCGGTGATCTTTGATGCAATCTCTTCAGGCGTAATCTGATACTGCGAGTTCATGCGCAGGTACACCAGGTTTGCGCCGGTAGCCTTGCAAATCTGCTGCCAAGGGATGATGTTAGAGTGGTGCTCCATGATGGAAATGACCACGTCATCGCCTGGTTTAAGCGCATAGCGACCAAGGCTTGAAGCAACTAGATTAAGCGCCTCAGAAGTGTTGCGCGTAAAGATAATCTGACGGTCTTCTGGCTTACCGTTTTTATCGACAGCGCCAATGAACTTTGCAATCGAAGCGCGAGCGCCCTCGATAGCTGCGGTTGCTTCCACACTCCAACGATACAGTCCGCGTAGGGCGTTTGCGTTCATGGTCTCGTAGAAGCGCGACTGCGCCTCAATAACCTCGCGTGGACGCTGAGAAGTAGCAGCACTGTCCAAGTATGCTACCTCGGGATTTGCTGCCAGAAGTGGAAAATCTGCCTTGTAAGGATTATCGGTAATCTGAGCAACTTCTGCGTCGGTCATTACGCGACACCACCTTTGTTGGAATCGGCTTCAGCGGCAGAATCCCTGCTATCGCTGTCAGCTGCGTCGTTGCTACCTGCAGCTTCGTCATAGTCGTGAGCAATTTCTGCGCCCAGCTCAGCCTCGCAACGCTCAACAGCCACGCGGTGAGAAATCTCCTCAGGCGCGTTAATGATGGCATCTTCAAAGAGAGCGCGTATAAACAGCTGCTCAGCAGCCTGGCGAGAAAGTCCTCGAGCTGCAAGGTAATCAAGCTGCTCAGGGGAGACGGATCCAATGGTAGCTCCGTGGTTACCAGCAACATCGTCTTCGTCGCAGAGAATAACAGGCATGGTCTTGTTGACAACGTCGTCACCAAGAATCATGACCGTTTCAATCTCGTTACCCTGGGCATCCTTTGCGCCACGAACAAGATCGATAGTTGCGCGAAGCGTCTTCTTAGCTGCCTCGTTAAGGACGCCAGACTCGGTGAGCTGTGCACGCGTAGAGGTTCCACGCATGCGTACCAGGTGGTTGATATCAAGCGTCTCTTCGTGAGTGGCGTGATAGCGATTGTTGAGGTCCAGGCGAGCTCGAGCGCCAACTAAGTTGGCGGTGAGGCCAAGACCGATGGTTGAGCCGCCCAGAGCATACTGCTTAACGTCAACAGCCGCGTCTTGGTGAACCTCAAGACCAACGCTTTCAAGGTGCTGCTGGCCTTCGTTGACACCAAGCATCTCAATAAGGTGCAGCTTTGCGCCAGCCTCAACAACAATGCGGGTGAGCGCAGCGCTTGTTGGGAGCGCATCGCCGGAAGCGTTCGCGTCGCTAGCGCTCGCGTCGCCGCTTGCAGCCGCGTTTCCGCTGTCGTCCGTGTTGCCTGCAAAAGCGGCGACAACTACAGTGGCCTCAGCACCTTCACGTACGATAACGCCGGTGTTAGCGCACTGGTTTTGAGCTGCAGAAACAGCAACAACAATAGGTTCTTCTCGCTTGGTATGAGCGGAAACACTGTAGAAATCAGACTTGAATGCCTGAGATTCAACGTAGTCAGTAACCTCCTGGCCCATTCCGCACTCAATGCGCTCAAAAAGGCGAGGCAGAGGCAGGTACACTTTGCCTGCATCAGCGTGATTAGGAACGGAAACTGACAAAGAGTTAGCGCGTAGACGGTTCCATGTCTGAGCTGCAGGAACGTTGGCGCGATTAATCAAAATGTTATCCATTAGCCAATCGCTCCTTCCATCTCAAGTTTAATCAGGTTATTCATCTCAACGGCGTACTCCATTGGAAGTTCCTTTGAGACAGGGTTTGCAAATCCGTTTACTACCATGGTGCGAGCCTCAGCCTCAGAGCAACCACGGCTCATCAGGTACAAAACGGTGTCGTCAGAAATGCGGCCAATAGTTGCCTCGTGGCCAATCTGAGCAGTTGCATTGCGGACATCCATCTCTGGGATGGTGTCTGAACGGCTGATGTTATCCAGCATCAGAGACTGGCACGAGAACGCTACGCGAGCGTTTTCTGCCTTGCGTCCAACGGTCACGGCTGAGCGGAAAGTGTTGACGCCGCCGTCCTTGGAAATGGACTTAGTGTCAACGTTTGCCGAGTTATTGGAGCCGTTGATAATCACCTTGCAGCCTGTATCCAGGTCCTGCGTAGCGCCTGCAAACGTAATACCGGTGAACTCGCAGTTAGAGGAATCGCCGTTCATGATGGTAGAAGGGTAGAGGTAGGAAACGTGGCTACCAAAAGAGCCCGAGACCCACTCCATCTTTGCGTTGCTACCAATGATGGCGCGCTTGGTGTTGAGGTTGTACATGTTCTTGGACCAGTTTTCGATGGTCGAGTAACGCAGACGTGCGCCGTCCTTAACAAAGAGCTCAACAGCGCCTGCATGGAGGTTTGCTGCGTAGTACTTAGGTGCGGAGCAACCCTCAATAAAGTGCAGGTCAGCGCCTTCCTCAACAATAATAAGTGTGTGCTCAAACTGGCCAGCGCCCTGAGCATTCAGCCTAAAGTAACTCTGAAGTGGGTAGTCCAGAGTGACGTTTTTTGGCACATAAACAAAAGAACCGCCAGACCACACGGCATAGTGCAGCGCCGCAAACTTGTGGTCTGAAGGAGGAATCAGCTTGCCAAAGTACTCTTTAACAACAGGCTCCCACTGTGGATCATGCAGAGCATCCTCAATAGTGGTGTAAATAACGCCCTGCTCAGCAACTTCCTCACGCATGTTGTGATAGACAATTTCGGAATCGTACTGAGCACCAACACCAGCAAGGCTCTCTGCCTCTGCCTGTGGAATGCCCAGACGATCAAAGGTATCCCTAATATCCTCAGGTACGTCGTCCCAGCTATTTGCCTGCTGAGTCTTTGGCGAGACATACGTGGAGATATGATTCAAATCCAGACCTGCAATAGAAGGTCCCCAGTTGGTAGCCATCTGGCGCTGGTGATAGGTTTCCAGGGCCGACAACCTCATCTGGAGCATCCACTCGGGCTCTTCTTTTTTCTCGGAAATAGCACGCACAATTTCTGGCGTAAGGCCATCATCGTAGCGCTCGTAACCCTCTTCGGACTTGGTGAAGTCGTAGAGCGAGCGGTCTACGTCAGCGACCTCAGATCGCTTCTTCTCGCTCACTAGTTAGCACCGCCTTCATCAGACTGGTTCTCAAAACGCTCAAAGCCCTCGTGGTCAATCTGGTTGATGAGGTCAGCAGGACCGTCTGCCACCAGGTGACCCTTAACCATAACGTGAGTGCGGTCAATCTCAAGGCGCTCAAGAATTCGAGTGTTGTGAGTAATGATGAGCAGCGAGCCGTCGCAGGTCTCGCGGTAGGCCTGAATGCCTTTTGAGACAACGGAGAGCGCGTCAACGTCCAGGCCAGAGTCTGTCTCGTCGAGAATGGCAAGTTTAGGCTGGAGCAGCAAAAGCTGGAGCATCTCAACCTTTTTCTTCTCGCCACCAGAGAAGCCAACGTTAAGCTCACGCATCAAGAAGCCCTGATCAAGCTCAAGCTGGTCAGAAATCTGGCCAACACGCTGACGGAACTGACGAGCAGTCATCTTAAGCTCAGGGCGCATCTGCGTAATGGTACGCAGGAATGAATAAAGAGGAACGCCAGGAACCTCAACAGGTGCCTGATAGGAGAGGAAGATACCCGCAAGAGAGCGCTTATCTGCAGCAAGCTCAGTTACATCCTCGCCGTTAAAGATAAGAGAACCTTCGGTAATCTTATAGGTAGGATCACCCATAATGACGCGGCCAAGTGTTGATTTACCTGCGCCGTTAGGTCCCATCAGAACGTGAGCCTGGCCATCACCAATGCTCAGATCAATTGAATGCAGGATGGATTTCTCCTCGGTACCTGCAGAAATTCCGTGTACACGGAGTAGCTCAGTTGCCATAAATCTCTCTCCAAATATCTCTACGTGCAAGCACGTGATACGTTTGTGACTAGCAAGTTTGGGCAGCTCTAGGGCGAGCAAAACCTTGTGCTAGTGCGGTTTTGTGGCAAAGACAAACGCCAATGTCACCGATGTTTTTGTCATACCCCAAAATCCGCTAATTCATACTAAATGGTAGGAATTAAAATGCAACCCTCACATACGCACTTTTTTACGTTTTCTAGAAAATAATCGGATTTTTTCATAGGTTTCAAAAGTTATAAAAGCTTTTCTGCGCCAGAGCTGTCTCTCATGGGTAAACTAGAAACATCTATGTTTGTAACAAGGAGGATTCATGGGTCAGAGAATTCAAGGTACCGAAGATCTTTACGGCGGCTATATGCGCTCTTGGGAGCATATGCAGGATGTTGCCCGCCATCTGTTTGGTACTTATGGCTTTGACCGTATTGAGACTCCTGCACTTGAGCAGGTAGATACCTTTGTTCACGGTATTGGTGAGTCAACCGATGTCGTACGCAAAGAGATGTTCCGCGTCTTCTCTGGCGCGCTACTTGATGATTTGCTGACTGCCGGCAATGAGTCCGGTCTTAAGCCTCGTCAGCGTATGGCTATGCGTCCTGAGGGAACTGCTGGTGTGGTCCGCGCTGCCGTTGAGCACAACTTTGTGCCACAGGGAGGAACTCCTGCAAAACTTTGGTATGCCGAGTCAATGTTCAGGGGAGAGCGTCCTCAGAAAGGCCGTCTGCGTCAGTTTCACCAGGTAGGTGTTGAGTGGCTTGGAGCCTCTGATCCAGCTGCCGACGCAGAGTCCATCATCATGTTGATAAAGTTCTATGAGCAGATGGGTTTCTCGCCAGCTGATATGAAGCTCATGATTAACTCCATGGGTGACGCGGAGTGCCGCCCAGCATATCGTGAGAAGGTCAAGCAGTTCATTCTTGATCACAAGGATGAGATGTGTGAGGACTGTCTTGAGCGCGCAGAGATTAATCCACTTCGTGCGTTTGACTGCAAAAACGAGAGCTGCCACGCGGTTATGAAGGATGCTCCGCTCATTTCTGACAACCTGTGTGATGATTGCCGTGCTCATTATGAGCAGGTCAAGGCATATTTGGACGCTGCTGGTATTTCATATGTTGAGGATCCAACGCTTGTTCGCGGCTTGGATTACTATACGCGCACCGTCTTTGAGGTAGAGATTCCAAACGCTGGCGTTGGCGCTATCGGCGGCGGCGGCCGTTATGACGGTCTTGTTGAGCTTGAAGGAGGAAAGCCAACCCCAGGCGTTGGATTTGCTGTTGGCTTTGAGCGCATTATGCTGGCGCTAGAAGCTCTTGGTGTTGCAGCTGAGCCAGCGGCTCCAAGCTGTGTGTATGTTGCTTCCGCAGGCGCTGATCAGGCTCCTGTTGTATTTGATACCGTGTTGGCATTGCGTGAAGCTGGCATTAGATGCGAGGCTGATCGTACTGGTCGTTCGCTGAAGGCTCAGTTTAAGCAGGCAGATAAGATGGGTGCAACGCTTTGCGTGGTTATTGGCCCAGATGAGGTTGAAGCCGGTGCGGTAACCCTTCGTGATATGGAGTCTCACGAGCAGGTACAGGTACCTGTTGACCAGCTTGTTGCTGAGGTTAAAGCAAGACAGTAACAGCTAATAGTTTCGGTTTTGAAACCTCTCATGTTGAACTGCCTCCCATTTCTTGGACACGAGAAATAGGAGGCAGTTCAAAACACACCTAAGTCGGATAATCTGTTAAAAAGACGTATACATGACGCAGAAATTGCCACAAACATGCAGATTATCGTCATTAGATGTGTAAAATGCCCGCATCTGAGCAGATTATCTGACTTAGGTGTGTTCCGTAGGTGCGGAATTTACCTATAGTTAAATCTTTTATATGACGCTATTCATTTTCTAGCATATTAGATTAAGTTTATGCATAGAGATGCATATCAAGCACCACGACCCCTAGCTTCCAGGCTATCTTGATTAAGAACATGTCGATTCTTCAGCAGAACCTACCAAAGCTGCGCTATTTTGTGCGCCAGGCCTAAAAGCCGACGCTAACACGCTACAGAATCATAATCACTCGCATATGAACTGCCTCCCATTTCTTATGTCCAAGAAATGGGAGGCAGTTCATGTCCTAGGCATGAGAGGTTTTTGTTTAGGTGGCAAATACCGTTTATAGAATAATAGAAGCCGCTTACGATAGTTATCAATGGGACCGATTAAATCTGAACAGCATAAGTTCATACTGGTAATGTAGAAGCAAATTTATAGGTAAATACTGCTTAGCACCTTCATTTATTTGTGATTCAAAGAAATTGTGGGTGAATTAAATGAAAAGAGCGTACCGCTTCATTGTTTCTATCATAGTTGTCTTAATTGCACTTTCCTCGTTTTTGGTGGGAAAAGGGTTTTTAGAAATTTTTACTTCCCGAAAATTCGATTCTTGGCTCTCTAATCAGCCGCAATTTTATACTTCACAGATGTCTGTTGAAACAAAAGAAACGTTTGTGTCAGTTGTTAGGTCTTACGCACAAACTCACAAGATGATTCTTATAACTAAGAAAACTGAATCAATTACTGAAGGGCCTAGGATATTGACCGTTGGTGTACTGTCTTCCCCAGGCAGTGAAGCTAACAACTTTGATTCTTTTGATATTCTTGGCACCCAAGTTATAAATAGGCAAAAAATCAATAAACTTCTAGGATATTCTTCAGAGTCATACCTTGGCTACGGAATGGATACTAACAATAAAGTTGGTGACTTACCATATGTTTTGGGTTCAGTTTATTTCAAATTAGATCAAATTACTCCTGGCTATAATTTGGGAAATTCTTGTGCTGTTTTAGGCCTTTCTCCTGAAGAATTTGATGAGTTGGTTAGTCAGATTTCAGAAGCTACTGGCCTACATAAAGAAAAATTTATTACAAATTATTCAGGATCAGCGGTTGAAATTGGACTCTTCTACTACGTTGCTGGGGTAACTTTTATAATCCTGAGCATATCGTTTTGTTTACTGACGTATTACAACTCGTTACAAGAATTAAAGAAACTTGGTGTTCACGTAATGCTTGGCTGGAGTAAGAGCGATTACGTCGTTCATCATTATTTTTTCTATTGCGCTTTAGCAGCTGTTTTACTGCCATTAGCCTTTATGTGGACAATGGTTAATTGCTCCGGATTTGATATTACTGGCAGTTTTTTACTGTTTACGTTTACCTCGGCAATGCCAGCAATACTTGTAGTTGTGGTTTCGGTACTAATTTCTGCTGCTCCACTTCTAACAATTCGGCCTGTAGATGCAATTTTAGGAAGACTGTCGCAAAAGGGCCTGTACGTTCTAACGGCGATCATTTATGCGCTTTGTTGTGTGGTGGTTTTTGCTGGTTCTACGTATATGGATGCTCCTATAACAATGTACTCAAATCTACTATCCACTCAAGAAAATTGGTCTGTATATAAAGATTGGTATATTGTCCGAAATCATGTTTCTCAAGGTAATTTTTTCAACGGCAGGCCAATGGATAAAAGTAAGGAATTATTTGATTGGTATAAAACCCACGAGCACGATACAGGCGTGTATATTGCTCATGTAAATCAAATAGGTGAGCCAACGCTAAATGCCTATGAAGTAAATTCATCGATTTTGAAGCCATTTGATGTTCTGATTGCATCTCCATCTTATCTAAAAGAAATCGGGGTAGCGTTGACTGATGAACAAGTTAAAAAAGCGGAGAATGGAACAAGGATTTATCTCGTTCCAAGCTCGTACTCAGAAGAACAAAAATCTCTGTTGAGAGAACTTGTGGCTAAAAGCGACAAGATATTTGAGTCAGACATTGTTACACCCTATATGCAAAATCCTTCATCTGAATTTATTGAATACGATGCTAGTGGGGGATTTTTTACCTGGTCAACAAATATAGACAGCCCTTCTATAAGTACAAATGTTGTAATCAAAGTGGTAACGTCAAATAACATGGTTCCTACCGAATCAGAAAGTTTAGTGGCTACGGGGCTTGATAATAGTTACATAAAGTTATCACCTGAGGCCGCTGCAAATTTGTTGGATTCCAGCGGTGTTGTAGAGCTCTCTGATGATGGTTTTGGAACACAGTTCAGTTCGATAGAGAGCTTTATAAAAGACTACAGAAAATCTCTGCAGGAGCTCTTCCTCTTATTCGGTGTTGTAATTGTGCTTATGTTTGCAGCAATAACGGTGATTCAAATAAGCATGATTTCAATTGTTCAGAGATTACATGAGAGAAAAATTGCTGTTGAATGCATGTTGGGATTTGGCATTTACAAGCAATACATAAATATTTTCCTCGTAGTGAATCTCATTGCACTTGTTGGAACACTTTGCATGATTGTCATAGGTTCAACTCTTGGAATAATAATGGGCTGCTTGATGTTATTGATTTCCAATTTGACTATCAGTATTTCTGCAAATAGAAGCACCATGAGAATTGTTCTAGACAATCTCTCTAAGGAGTAGTTATGAAAACATTTCTACAGGTAGATGCTCTCAATAAGTCATTTGGAAGCAACACAGTTCTTCATAACATTTCATTTGAGATAGAAAGTGGAGAGTCAGTGGCTCTCGTGGGCCCTTCTGGGTGCGGAAAATCAACACTTCTTAATATCATCGGTCTTCTCGAGACATTAGATTCAGGCACAATCAACCTTGAGGGAAGAACATATCCTTCGATCAATAGCAAAAAAGCAACACTTATGAGGCGTACAGAGATTAATTATTTTTTCCAATCTTTTGCTCTCATTAATGACTGGAAAGTAAGCAAAAATCTCTTATTAGCGCTTCAATACACCAAGCTTTCAAAGCAGGAGCAAGAACGGCTTATTAGAGCTGCCTTGGAAAACTATGGGATTGGCGAGAAGTTCGATGCGGTTGTAAATGAGCTTTCTGGTGGAGAAAAGCAGAGAGTAGCAATTGCTCGAGCAATGATCAAGCCAGGTAATTTAATCCTTGCCGACGAACCAACCGGATCACTTGATAAGGCCATGGCCACTATTGTTATAGACAGTTTGCTAGATTCCGTTCACGCAAACCATAAAACGCTTCTTATGGTCACACATGATATGGGTATTGCTCAGCGTTGTGATCGAATTATTGAATTACCAAAGCATCAATAGAAGTATTAACGGCGTAAAACACACCTAGCTTAGCAATGTGAATTAGGAGCGTTAAACAGCTCGGTCTTAGGCAACTTTTACAGCAGGAAGGCTTGTAGTCGCATCCGTTGCATCTTCGTCCTGCACGTGAGGCCATGAGCAGCTGCGAACATCGTCAGAGGTAAGACCAAGCCAACGAGCACGATGACCGTCAATTTTTGTTGGGCGGCGATGGAGCCACAGAGAAATTCCCAGAGTCCAAAGAGGCAGCAAGTAGAGGAAACTTGCAGCTAGAAGGCTCATAGAAGGTGCACCAATTGCAGAGAGCACCGAGATGTTTGAAATGGACCACGGTACCAGTGGAGCAAGAATTACAGCGCTATTCTCGATATCCAAGGCAAGAGCACTGGAAGAGTTTTCTGCGTTCTCGCACAGGTCGTTTGTCAGCATAATAGCCAAGGTCTGGTTACAAGAAACCATTGAGGTAAACATGCTGGTAATCAGAACGCCAAAGAAAGGCGTGGAGTTATCGGAAAGGTCGGCTACCAGCTGGCACATACGGCGAAGCAGACCAGTTGTCTGGAAAAGACCAGCGTAGCTTGAAGAAATGGTGACAATCGTCAAGACGTTCATCATGGAAAAAACGCCGCCACCATTCACCATGTTTGCAACGGTAGCGCCTGGAGCACGAAGACCAAAGAGCAGAATGACTGGCAGGTCTGTAAGCGGAACGCGCTGGATGGTGACACACAGAATGCAGGCCAATACCAGGCTGGATGCCATGGTCACAATGACATCAACCTTAAGAAGCGAGAAAACAATTACAAGAAGTGCTGGTGTAAGCGAAATCAAAGAAAGTCTAAAGGAACGGCTGAGAAGACCAGTGACATCGGGGATAGTTCCCGTGTTTGCCATAAAGAAGTCCCAGGCCACGTAGATAACACATGCGGCAATAAAAGGCACTACGCTGGTTCGAAGCATACGGTTAATGTTTTTGGATAGATTAGTATCGGTAAGCTGCGAAACAAGGATTGCACTGGTTGACATAGGGGAGCAACGATCTCCAAAGTAGCTACCTGCAAGAACGGCACCACCAATAAAGAACTCGCTTGCTCCAATTGCCTTACCAATAGACATGCAGATGATTCCCATGGTTGCAGCAGTACCAAATGCGGTACCCAGAAGCATGGACATCATGGTGCAGAGTAAAAATGTTGCAAGAATAAAGATAGATGGAGAAATAAGAGAAGCCGAGATACTGACAATCTCTGGAATAGTTCCAGCTGCACGCCAGGCAGCACTCATAGCACCAACCACAGCAAACAGCGCAATGATTGTTTTAACTTCCCAAACAGATTCAAAGGCTGCTAAAAGAAGCTTTTTTGCAGAGATTTTGCGAGAAAGTCCGTAACCAAAAAAGAGGAAGAAACCAATGGTCAAAATAGATGTAAGGGGAAAAGATAGGGCTGTACCTACGATGAGCATCACCGCAAAGGCACTTAGTACTATTAGCTCTACCATGCATCCACTCCAAACGAATTTCTTGTGTAAATAGAGTAGACAACTAAGAAGTTGAAGTCCAACTGTTTTCAATGGTTATAATTACAAGTAATTTTTGTAATATAGTGGGAGCAAAAAATGAACTTTCAGACCATGGATTATTTTGTTGCTGTTGCAGAAGAAAAGAGCTTCACTAAGGCAGCTGAGCGCCTGAGCGTAACCCAGCAAACGCTCTCGGCAAATATTGCCGCTGCAGAAAAAGAACTTGGCTCTAAGCTGCTGGAACGCACCGTCCCGCTGTCTCTAACGTTTGCAGGAGAAGAGTTCTTGCGGTATGCGCGCAAATTCCAAGCACAGCGTCGCGCCATGGATCAAGAGTTTCTTGATATTGCAGGTAATGAGCGAGGTCGCCTGCGTGTTGGTGTCACCGCAACACGAGGCCACATCATCATGCCGCGCTCCATCGCCGCTTTTCAAAAACTGCACCCAAACATCTCCATTGAGCTTGATGAGGGCGAGAATGACGAGCTAGTTGAGTGGCTGTCCGAAGGCCAACTTGACTTGATTGTTGCAACCGTCAATTCCACATCATATGACCTTGTTGTTAAAAAACTGTTTGACGAGAAGATCGTTCTGGTTGTCTCTCAAGCGCTTCTTGAGTCTCTGTATGCAGATAAGGTTGACTCAGTTGTCTCGCAAGTCAAAAAGACGGGAAAGCTCACGGCTTTGGAAGCTTGCCCCTTCTTAACGGTTGGTAAGCGAGACATCGCAGGTAGTTTTGCTCGCCATGCGTTTGCGGCATCGGGCATATCTCCCACTATCAAAGTTATGTCCAGAAACTCCGAGACGCTTTTGGCCCTTGCCATGAGAGGGGTTGGCGCGTGCTTCTTGCCATCAGAGCTGGTTGCTTCTTCTTACTACGACTTTGAAACATCTGGCCTCCACATTATTGAGCTAGGAAAAGAGATGTCGTACTCGGTCAGCGTTGCCTGGCGCCGCACCGATCATGTGTGGAGCACAATCGAGTCATTTGCCCAGGTGCTTTCTGAGCAGCGCTACGTGGTTAAGCGAGGTGAGTAGCATGGACGCTCTTCAGACTGGCAATAACCTTGAGATTTTGTACCAAGATGAGTATCTGCTTGCCGTGAATAAGCCAGCGGGAATTATTGTTCACGCAGATGGTACCCATGAGCCTTCGCTAACCGATGTAGTTTGCGAGAAACTCCGTGCACTTGAGGGCTTAAGAGAGGTAGATCTTTCCCAGGTTCAAGCATTGAATCGTCTTGATAAGGAGACTACGGGCATAGTGCTCTTCTCGCTCAAAAAAGAAACGCAGCCTCAGTTTGACCAGCTTATTGCCTCTAAGGAGCTTTCCAAAGAGTATCTAGCTGCCGTTAAGGGAGCGTTTGAGCCAAATAAACTGCTGATAGATAAGGCAATTGGAAAAGATAGGCATGACGCTCAAAAGATGAGGGTCTCAGCAACAGGCAAACCTTCTCAAACGGAGGTATGTCTAGTAAAGGTTGCTTCATCAGCACAAGGTCAAACTCAAAGCTTGCTACTGGTCAATTTGCTGACAGGAAGAAAGCATCAAATTAGAGTGCATCTCTCGTCACTTGGATTTCCTCTGGTAGGAGACGCGCTGTATGGAGGTGTGTCGTCTCTGCAGCGTGGAGCAAAAAAGAAACATAAAGCGCAGCCGTTAATGCTCCATGCATATCGCGTTGGATTTATTCATCCAGTGACGGGCGCAAAAATTGTGATTAAAACGGATATTCCAGAGCGATTTTCTTATTTTGGTGTCACCGAGGTGGACTTATAGTACATACTTTGTGATAGAGACATACATTCATTTTGTGCGGATACGTTACCCAGACGTGCATAAAGTGAACGAGGAGGGGGAGAAATGCCTGGCACAATGCGAGGTGTCTATACCAACCTGACTGAAATCCGCAGGAAGGTATTTAAAGAGGTATCAACGCTTGCGTATGAAAAAGCAGATAAGAGCGTTGATGAAATTGCTCGCCAGATGGAAGAGCTGCCGTACAAGATTATTCCTGGTGATATTGCTACGTATCGTGAGAGCGTCTTCTTGGAGCGCGCTATTGTTGGCGAGCGCATTCGCATGACTATGGGCATGCCTATGCAGGGCGTTGATCAACCAGAGCTTATTTCTGACGGCTTGGAAGAGGCCTCTCGACCAGAGGTTTATTACCAGCCTCCGCTGATCAATATTGTCAAGTTTGCGTGCAACGCATGCGAGGACAATGTGTATCGTGTCACCAACGCGTGCCAGGGCTGTCTTGCACACCCTTGTCGAGAGATTTGTCCTAAAGAAGCAATTAGCTTCGTGGACAAAAAGGCATATATTGATCAGGAGAAGTGCATTCAGTGCGGCATGTGCTTCAAGGTTTGCCCTTACCAGGCAATTCATCACCACGTACGCCCTTGCGCCGCTGCTTGTGGTATGGACGCTATTGGCTCTGATGAGCACGGTCGTGCAGATATTGATTACGAGAAGTGCGTATCTTGTGGCCAGTGCCTGGTCAACTGCCCCTTTGGCGCAATTGCCGATAAGAGCCAGATTTTCCAGGTAATTCAGGCTATCAATGAGGGTTATACCGTTGTTCCGATTGTGGCTCCTTCGTTTGTTGGTCAGTTTGGCAAGGGTAGCGTTGGTCGTCTTCGTGAGGCATTCAAGGAGATGGGATTCGCCGAGGTAGAAGAGGTAGCAACCGGTGCTGACCTCTGTACTGTTCAGGAAGCAGAAGACTTTGTCAAAGAAGTCCCAGAGAAGCTTGCCTTTATGGGAACAAGCTGCTGTCCCTCTTGGTCTGCTATGGCTAAAAAAGAGCATCCAGAGCATGCTGATGCTATCTCTATGGCACTCACGCCAATGGTTCTGACTGCTCGTCTGGTAAGAAAACAAAACCCAGAGTCCAAGATTGTCTTTATTGGACCATGCACTGCTAAGAAACTTGAGGCACTGCGTCGTTCTGTTAAGTCAGAGGTTGACTTTGTTCTGACCTTTGAGGAGCTTGCAGGCATGATGGAGTCTAAGGGTATTGACTACACCAAGCTTGATGACGACAACTCCGACTTTGAAAACGCCTCCCATGACGGTCGCGCCTTTGCAGTGGCCGGTGGCGTAGCAGGTGCTGTAGTTAACGTCATCCACCAGAAGTACCCTGATAAAGAAGTTCCTATCATGGCTGTTGACGGCCTTGCTGAGTGCCGAGCTATGCTTAAGGATGCTGTTAAGGGTAAATATCCAGGTTATCTTCTTGAGGGTATGGCCTGCCCAGGTGGATGTGTTGGCGGTGCGGGTACCCTGAGTGCCGTTAACCGTGCTGCTGCGGCAGTTAAGCGTTACGCAAAGACCGCTTCTTCTGAGCTGGCTTCTGCGAATAAATACAACAATCTTATTCCAGAGCTTGCTGGTACTGTTTCTGCTGAGGTTGAGATTGCCGAGGTTCTTGAGGTTCAGAAGCCTGTTGAGTAGACAGGTTCTCTCAAATTAAACGTAAAACGCCGGTGCGCTGCATCGGCGTTTTTATGAGAAATGCAAATAAATAAAACAATCTACCAGGTAATAAAAAAGGATCTGCGTTAACAGATCCTTTAAGTTTTAGCTGAGAGATAGTCAACAAAAAGCTGATTATTTTGAATTACTCAGATTTTTCGTTCTTCATGGATGCATAGAACGTTGCATGCGCAAAAACGTCTTTAATTGTTTTTCCATTAATAAATGGAAGAGCGAGAAATTCGTCTACCGTAGGAACTAGTTCAGAACAATCTACAAAGTGGTTTTTTGAGTTTCTGATGCTGGTGTCTTGAGCTCTCCATGCCTCAAAATTGACATCAGTGAGGTAATAAACCTGGTGTCCGACTTGCATGTACACAGAGTGATTACTGTGCAGGTACTCTACCAGGTCTTCGTAAGAAATCTGGAGAACCTCAGAACTTTTCTTGCCCATGATGCAATCCTTTCCACGTCGCTTGCGCGCAAATTATGGACGCACTTTTATTGACTATACCGCCCTCCGAATACGCTTATTCAGACGAATTGAGAGGCATAGGCAAGCGGACGTTTTTTCTCGCTCAACGGCAATGAACGGTTGGTTGCATTTTTAGTGCTACTATTTGAGAATTTCTTGCACCATTTCTTCTACTGTATTGCAAAGCGTGGTAGCACCTGCAGCTAGAAGCGTTTCTTTATCTCTAAATCCCCAGGTAACACTTATGCAAGGCATGCCGCTGTTGTGTGCTGTTGCAACATCAACCTCAGAGTCTCCAATATAGACAGCGTCTTGAGGTTCAACACCAATTTGAGCAAGGGCGTAATGGACGGGTTCTGCATCAGGCTTTCTTTTAAGGTCATCTCGCTGACCTAAGGCAAAGTCAAATCTACCTGGGAAGAAATTATTCATTAAATCTGCAATGGCAAAGTCTGGCTTGTTCGAGACAACGGCGCACTTAACACCTGCAGCCCTAAGCGTATCAACAGCTTCAAGAATGCCGGGATAAGGAGCGGTGTTATCCAAACTATGGTCAGCGTAGTGTTCTTTAAAACACGCAAGCACACGCTGGTATGTTTCATCATCGGTGCCTTTTGGCACAGCATCGCGGATAAGCTTTGCAACGCCGTTTCCTACCATCTGACGGACCTCATCAACGGTATAAGTAGGCATATTGAATTGCTTAAGGGCGTAATTGGTTGCCCAAGCAAGATCAACAATAGTGTTAAGTAATGTGCCATCAAGATCAAAAACGGCGGCTTTATAGGCCATGAAAGCTCCAAGTTCTTCTCGCCTCGTAGTGAGGCTTGTGTGTATCAGCTTCAGTCTAGCGTAAAAACGTGAATGTAAGTTATTTATTCTGCTGAATCTGCTCTAAGTTTAGATTGAGGGAGCTTGGCTAAACGTTGGAGAGTACAATAGTCTATCTATGAGCAAGAACGTGCCGTCTACACGTTTTTGCCGTCTTGAAGGTGCTTTCCGATTTGGCACAGGGAAGCAAAGACGAAAGGATAAAAATGGATTGTTCCTCAGAAACCCCCCAGAATTATTCCGCTCACGCAGCTGTTGATTTGCACAGTATGCATACGCATACCTGCGGAGAGCTTCGTGCAGAGCATATCGGTCAGACCGTTACGCTCACTGGTTGGGTTTGGCGTCGTCGTGACTTTGGTGGCCTGATCTTTGTTGATCTTCGTGATCGCGAGGGTTTGACCCAGATTCTGTTTGACCCAGATGTTGATGAAGAAACATTTGCAACTGCAGAGACTATTCGTCCTGAGTGGCCTGTTTTGATTTCCGGTACGGTTCAGCATCGTTCTGAAGGTCAAACCAATGAGGCTCTTGCTACCGGTGAGGTAGAGGTACTTGCTTCAAAGATTGAAGTTCTTAACACTAGTGCAGTTCCACCATTCCAGATTGAGAACCACATTGATGTTAACGAGGACCTTCGCCTGAGGTATCGCTACGTTGACCTGCGCCGTCCTCAGATGGCACAGAATCTTCGTATGCGTTCTGATTTTGCGTTTGCGCTTCGTGAGGCTTTCCATAAGCGTGACTTTACCGAGGTAGAGACACCAGCGCTGTTCAAGTCTACTCCTGAGGGAGCTCGTGACTTCCTGGTTCCTTCCAGAATGCAGGGCGGAAACTTCTACGCACTGCCACAGTCTCCACAGCTGTTGAAGCAGCTGCTGATGATTGGCGGTGTTGAGCGCTACTACCAGATTACTAAGTGCTTCCGCGATGAGGACCTTCGTGCAGATCGTCAGCCTGAGTTTACACAGGTTGATATGGAGATGGCATTTGTCCGCGAGGAAGATGTCATGGCCGAGCTTGAGGATATTCTGGGCGATGCATTTGCAAAGATGGGCATTAAGTTCCCAGCTCCACTGCGCAAGATTCAGTACTGGGACGCAATGGATACCTACGGCTCCGATAAGCCTGATACCCACATTGGTATGGAGCTCCACGATGTCTCTGAGGTCTTCAAGCAGTCTAGCTTTAAGCTCTTTAGCTCTGCCGCAACAACTGATGGCCAGTACGTTAAGGCAATCAACGTTAAGGGTGCGGGTACCTGGCCACGCTCTCAGGTAGATAAGCTTGCCGAGGTAGCCGCCGGCTTTGGTGCCAAGGGACTTGCGTGGGTTGCCTTCAAAGAGGACGGCTCCGTGGGAGGTCCTATTACCAAGTTCTTCTCGCCAGAAGAGCTTGAGGCATTGCGTGCAGAGATGTCTGCTGAGGCAGGGGACTTGATTCTCTTTGCTGTGGGCGGTCGCCTGGAGACAGATGAGATTCTTGGTGGTATGCGCCTGCATATGGCAAAGGTCTTGGATGTACCGCGAGAAGGTCATGATTTCCTTTGGGTTGTTAATTTCCCACTGTTCCACTGGGATGAGGAGACTCAGTCCTACGCTTCTGAGCATCAGCCCTTTACGCTTCCGCGTGAGGATGAGCTTGACCTTCTGGACACTGACCCTCTGGCTATGGGCTCGTATACGTACGACTTTGTTATGGATGGCTTTGAGGCTGGTGGCGGCGGAATGCGTATTCACAACGCTGAGCTGCAGCTTAAGATTCTGGAGAAACTCGGCTTTACTGAAGAGCGTGCAAAGGCTCAATTTGGCTTCTTGATGGAGGCTTTGACGTTTGGTGCACCTCCAATGGGCGGCTTTGCACTTGGTCTTGACCGCGTATGCATGTTGCTTGCAGGTGCCGATTCCATCCGCGACGTTATGGCATTCCCAAAGACTACTTCCGGCTCTGATTTGATGTCTAGCGCTCCTTCACCTGTTTCTAATGAGCAGCTCAAGGAGGTTTCGCTTCAAACGCTTCCAAAAGAGGCATAAGCAAACCAAGCAAAGCAAGACAGTAAGGTACGTGGTGTTTTAACGATGAATGATGCTTCTGTAAAAGAAAAAGCTCCATCTGCTCGCGCTGAGTTAAAGGTAATCTTGGACCATTTTGGCGCGTATAAAAAGGACTTTGTTTTGTCGGGACTCTGCGTGTTTGCAGAGTCCCTACTCGAATTAGTGATTCCTGTACTTATGGCTCAAATTGTTGACCAGGGTATTTTGCAAGGCAACCTTCAGACTGTTTTTGTAAACGGTATCGTTATGGTTGTCTTTGCTCTTCTCGCCATGTTTGCTGGTATTGGCTATGCTCGCTACTCTGCAAAAGCAGCCATGGGACTAGGCGCACAACTGAGACAAGATGAATATCGCCGAATGGAAGAGTTTGCTTTTGCAAATCTTGATAAATACGATTCATCTTCTTTGGTTACGCGTTTGACCTCTGATGTAACCATTATTCAGAACGCCTTTGCAATGGGTACACGCCCGTTTATGCGTGGACCAATTATGCTGGTCATGGGCTTGGTTATGGCGTTTATTATGAGCCCAGAGCTGGCAGTAGTGTATTTTGCCGTGTTGCCTTTCTTGGCTATTGCACTCTTCTTTATTGTGAAGCGCGTTGGTCCTTTGTACCGCGTTATGCAAAGCGCAATGGATAAGCTTAACGAGGCACTGCAGGAAGACTTTGCCGCGGTGCGCGCAATCAAGGCATATGTCCGAGAAGGATATGTCTCCGAGCGCTTTGAAAAAGTTAATACCCAGTATGCACAGACTGCTACAAAGACCTTTGGCACGTCCGTCTTAAACCTGCCTATTTTCCAGGCTTCAATGTATGTTACTAACGTGGCCATTCTTTGGTTTGGCGGCCAGATGATTATGGCTGGTAGATTGGGTGTTGGTGAGCTTACGGGCTTCATGAGCTACGTGCTGCTTATCATGAACTCACTTATGATGATTTCTGGCGTGTTCTTGCTTACTGCTCGCGCTATTACCAGTGTGCGACGAATCGGAGAGATTCTTTCCGAGGAGCCTGCTATTGAGTCTCCAGAGCACGGCCTGACTGACGTTAAGAATGGTGCAGTACGCTTTGAAAACGTATCTTTCAAGTACAGCCAGAGTGCTGAAGAGGATGTCCTTGAAGACATTAATCTCTCGTTTGCGCCAGGCTCTACCGTTGGTATTCTCGGCGGCACCGGTTCCGGAAAAACCACTCTTATCCAGCTGATTGCGCGCTTGTACGATGCTACTGAAGGCACCGTATTTGTTGGCGAGAATGACGTCCGCTTCTACAATCTTGTTTCACTTCGTGATGCAGTATCTGTTGTCCTTCAGAAAAATGTGCTGTTCAGCGGTACCGTCCGCGACAACCTGCTCTGGGGAGATCCCAACGCTACTGACGAGGAGCTGCTTCACGCCTGCTCTATTGCATGTGTTGATGAGTTCCTAGATAGGATTGGCGGCTTGGACGGAGACCTTGGTCAGGGTGGCGTCAATGTTTCTGGTGGCCAGAAGCAGCGCCTTTGTATTGCGCGTGCGCTTTTGAAGAAGCCAAAAATTATCATTTTTGATGACTCTACTAGTGCAGTTGATACTGCAACCGACGCAAAGATCCGCGCAGGCCTTGCTGAGCTTGCTGACATGACAAAGATCATCATTGCCCAGCGTGTGAACTCGGTTATGGACTCAGATCAGATTGTCGTTCTTGATAACGGCAGGGTCCATATGACTGGCACTCACACAGAACTTCTCGCTAAGAGTCCTATCTATAGAGAGCTGTATGAGTCGCAGATTGGCGGTAGTCAATCAGACATTGATGCTGCTGGTAAGGAGGTGTCACATGGCTAATCGCGCAGGAGGAGCACGTCCTCAGAACATCGGACATACCATTAGAGTGTTTGTCTCGTACTTAGGTCATGCTAAGAAGCGCCTTATGTTGGTGGCACTTCTTGTTTCTATCAGTGGTTTAGCAGCGCTCCTTGGTACTTACATGATTAAGCCTGTTGTTGCAGCAGTGGGCAGGGGAGATGTGAGCGCATTTACTCACCTTGTTGTATTTACAGCGGTTGTGTATGCAATTGGCGCTCTTACCAGTATTGGTTACACGCAAATTATGGTTCGTGCTGCTCAGAGGATTGTTTTTGACATCAGACGAGACCTTTTTGAGCACATTGAATCGCTGCCCCTAAGATTCTTTGACCAGCGTACCCGCGGCGATATCATGAGTTTCTTTACAAATGACGTGGATACTATTTCGGAAGCGCTCAATAACAGCTTTGCCAACCTTGTTCTGGCGTTTATTCAGATGGTTGGTACGCTTGTACTGCTCATTGTTCTTAACTGGCAGTTAACGCTTATCACTATTCTCTTTGACGTTTTGATTGTGATTTATGCACGCTATGCAAGTAAGCGCTCTGCCAAGCATTACTCGGTGCAGCAAAAGAGCCTTGGTGTTCTTAACGGTTTTGCAGAAGAAACAATCTCTGGCCTTAAAGTGGTTAAAGTTTTTAATCACGAGGATGCAAACTTTGCTGACTTCCAAAAGGTCAATGAAGAGCTCAGGCACTCTGGAACAAACGCTCAGGCGTATGCAGCAACTATGGTCCCTATCACGGTTTCATTGACGTATATCAATTACGCCGTGGTCACCGTGGTTGGCGCTCTGCTTGCTGTAAACGGACACGCAGACGTTGCAAGTCTTGCGTCCTACCTGGTCTTTGTTCGCCAGGCAGCTATGCCGTTCAACCAGTTCACGCAGCTCTCCAACTTCCTGCTCACCGCTCTTGCCGGTGCCGAGCGCATCTTTGCGGTTATGGAAATGACTCCTGAGGTTGATGAGGGCAAGGTCGACCTGGTCCGCGTTAGTGGCTACGAGTCAGGAGAAGAGTCCTGGGCTTGGGTCACACCGTCTGGCGAGAAAACCCCTCTTGCTGGAGACGTTCGCTTTGATGACGTGACCTTTGGATACGACGATGATCAGACGGTTCTTGCAAACCTCACGCTGTTTGCAAAGCCTGGCCAGAAGATTGCGTTTGTCGGCTCAACTGGTGCTGGTAAAACAACTATTACCAACCTCATTAACCGCTTCTACGATGTTCGTAGTGGAACCATCACCTACGACGGCATCCCTATCAATGACATTAAGAAATCTGCATTAAGGTCCTCGCTTGGTATTGTTTTGCAAGATACGCATCTGTTCACAGGTACCATTGCAGACAATATTCGCTTTGGTAAGTTAGACGCCACTGATGACGAGGTTATTGCTGCAGCAAAGATTGCAAACGCGGACAAGTTTATCCGTCGTATGCCACGTGGCTACAACACCGTACTTACCTCAGAC
Source organism: Atopobium sp. (assembly GCA_015258715.1). Classification (GTDB taxonomy): domain Bacteria; phylum Actinomycetota; class Coriobacteriia; order Coriobacteriales; family Atopobiaceae; genus Lancefieldella. The sequence goes on along the minus strand of JABZHR010000012.1, from coordinate 3,426 downwards.
GGTGCTAACCTTTCACAAGGTCAGAGGCAGCTTCTGGCAATTGCGCGTGCTGCTATTGCTGATCCTCCCGTGCTTATCTTGGACGAGGCAACTTCCAGTATTGATACGCGTACTGAGGCACTTATCGAGAAGGGCATGGATGCCCTGATGGCAGGTCGTACCGTCTTTGTGATTGCTCACAGGTTATCTACGGTTCGAAATTCTGACGCCATTATGGTTCTGGAGCACGGTCGTATTATTGAGCGCGGTACTCACGATGAGCTTATTGCAAAGCATGGAGAGTATTACCAGCTGTATACGGGCTCGCGTGAGCTGGAGTAGGGGTGCTTTATGTTTGAAGCGTTAGCTGTGGCTCTTGGTGGAGCGCTGGGTAGTTTAGGTCGTTGGCAGTTGGGCGTCCTCTTTAAACAGTGGATTCCTAACCTGCCAGTTGGTACGTTTGCTGCAAATGTTGTTGCAGGTTTGATTATTGGCTTTGTGACGGGGCTTGATCTTGCAAGTCCACTTCAGCCACAGGTAAAGCTATTCTTAGCCGTGGGTCTTTGCGGAGGACTTTCTACCTTCTCAACCTTCTCAAATGAAACTCTTACCTTTATTCAAGCAGGTAATTGGGCTGCTGCAGGTGTGAACATTGCAGTTAATGTTATAACGTGCCTGGTTGCTGTGTTTATTGGATTGAAATTATCAGCTGTTGTGTCGTAGCGCAATAGTTCACTCGTCTAAATTAAAAGCTAGATATCCTTCTTTTGGATACCTAGCTTTTTAATTTGCTTTCTTTTAAATACCGCAGTTGCGTTTTATTTTGTCATCTTAGGCAGTACAAAGAGCACGATTCCCATGGTAACAAGAGGGATACAAGCTACGCACACAAGTACAAAGAGTGCATTCTGAGCTCCTGCAAGGGTGCTTGTAGCTAAGTCTGTAGCTCCAAGCTGAGAAGCCGCTACAACGCCAGAAATAACGCTGGTTCCCATAGCGCCAAAGAGCTGCTGCATTGTGTTAATAACAGCATTTCCATCTGCCTTGCGGTCTTCCGGTAAGTGTCCCAAGGCTACCGTAAAATTGTTTCCCATCTGAAGTGCCTGACCAATGGCAAAGATGGCAAAAATATACGTGATCATTTCTACGGTAAGTACGTGAACAAAGAGCAGCAAAAGGAGCATGCTGGTAAGGCAGCAAAGAATGCCTGTAACAATAGGTTTTTTAGCTCCCAGCTTGTCTAAAATCTGGCCAGAAATTGGTGCCATAACTGCGCCAATAGCACATCCTGGAAGCATCTGAGCTCCTGCTGCGGTAGCGCCTGCACCTAGTACCAGCTGGGAAAAATTAGGCAAAAGATATGACTGACCAAGAATAATAAATTGCAGAGCAACAATAGCAAAGAGCGAGAGCACAAAGCCCTTCTCGCTAAATACCTCAAGGTTAATGATAGGAATTTTTGGAGATGCTTCAGATTGATCTTGGTGCTTAAAGGAGTTTTCGTGACGTACAAAGAGCGTAAGTGAGCCCACAAAAATCATAATTGCGAGCAAAACAGGAATGCTAAACAGGCCAAACGCGCTGGACTCGTCAATAACAAAGATGAGCGCAATAAAACTTACGGTAAGCAGCAGCCATCCAAAGACATCAAAAGAAATCACTTCAGTCTCATGGCTTTGTTGGATTGAACTAATTCCCAGTACAAATGCCACAATCAAGAAGGGGAGAAGACCGGCAAAAATCATTCGCCAGCCAAGATGCTCTGCAATCCAGCCACCAGCTGAAGGTCCTACTGCAGGTGCAACGGCAGTAACAAGCATGCCAATGCCCATCATGACACCCATGTTTTTAAGTGGGGCTTGCTCGGCGATGATGTTGAACATCAGTGGTAGCGCTAGACCGGTGCCAATTCCTTCTAAAATGCGGCCAAGCAGCAATAACATAAACGTTGGAGCAGCAAATCCGCAAAGAATGCCGCTGATATAGAAGATCATGGCTACGGTAAAGATACTTTTTGTCTTGAATCGTCTGTTTAAATACGACGACATAGGCATGATAATGGCAAGAATCAAAAGGTACGAGGTGGTCATCCATTGTACCGTTGAGGTGCCAATAGAGAATTCCTCCATTAACGTTGGAAACGTCACGTTCATGGCGGTTTCTACGACAACTCCCGAGAAGGACATAATTCCTGTTGCAATTACAGAAAGAACAAGTTTTGCGTTGAGCTCTCTTTTAAACATTTAATCCCTTCTTTTCTCGGCGGTACATCGTAACACTATTCAAAGCAGGTTTTATAGCTGTTGGCGTATTCGTCACGGTTCTATAAGTAGGCAAAAAAGAACGGGGTGGCTTAAACCACCCCGTTCTGCTTAACAATATTGCGTGTTAGCAAGCTGTTTATTTAGCTTTGCCCTGGTTAGCAACAGCGTTAATCTTTGCCTCGATGACAGCTGGATCGCCAATATAGTGCTTGTCAACAATGTTCCAATCCTTGTCAAAGGTGTATGCGCAAGGAATGCCAGTTGGGATGTTAACCTCAAGAATTTCTTCTGGAGTGAGGTGCTCAAACTGCATAACAAGAGCGCGAAGGCTGTTGCCGTGTGCAGCAATAAGAACACGCTTACCTGCCTCAAGCTGTGGCTTGATCTCCTGCTCGAAGTAAGGCCATGCACGTGCAATGGTGTCCTTCAGGCACTCGGTGTAAGGAAGATCCTCTGCTGGAACATCGCGGAACATTTCCTGAACGTGAGGATCGCGCTCGTCGCCTGGCTCAAGAGCTGGTGGCTGGACATCAAAGGAACGACGCCAAATCTTTACCTGCTCCTCGCCGTGCTCAGCAGCTGCATCAGCCTTGTTGAGGCCCTGAAGTGCACCATAGTGGCGCTCGTTCAGACGCCAAGTCTTATGAACAGGAAGCCAGTTACGGTCAAGCTCATCAAGAACATGATTCAGAGTGTGAATAGCACGCTTGAGCAGAGAAGTGTAGCAAACATCAAAGTCATAGCCAGCCTCTTTAAGAGCACGGCCGCCAGCTGCTGCCTCCTCGTGACCAGTCTCGGTAAGGTCAACGTCGGTCCAACCAGTGAACAGGTTGAGCTTGTTCCACTCAGACTCACCGTGGCGAACAATAACAAGGTGCATGTACTGATCTTCAGCCATTAGGCTTCCTTTCTACGCGTCAAACTTTGTGCGCCATACGTGGCAAACACCAAGCTTTTAGCAATACTTCACATACAGATGTAAGACAAAACGCTTACGTCTCATATTCTACCGCACACCGAAAAATACGTGCGAATCAATGTCTAAAAGATTTTGCATATCGCGTGCACCAACTTTGAACTGCCTCCCATTTCTTGGACATAAGAAATGGGAGGCAGTTCAAAACACACCTATGTCGGATAATCTGTTAAAAAGACGTATACATTACGCTGAAAATACCTTAAT
>JABZHR010000011.1 GCA_015258715.1 Atopobium sp. | reverse complement strand
CGTTGTCGTAAGCGCCATTGTAGACCCATGGGTCACTACCTTCTCTTTTGTTGTTGCACTAGCAATGAAAATTCAAGGGCAAATCGTTCAGACTTGGCGAGAAAATCAGGCTCCATGGAAGGGCAACCTTGGACACGCTTCAAAGTCCGCCTGAAAAATGCAAAGAATCTGTATTTGAGCCACCGATTCTTTAACAAAATCAGGCAAATCCACAGATTCTTTGCTGTTATCAGGCAGAATTTACAGATTCTTTGCAGAAATCAGGCGCGCTGATTGCGCCCAGGCACGTCGAGTGCATTGGCGCGTCAGTCAAATTGGCGCGTCGGGCGTATTAGCGCGTAAGGCGCGTGAGACGCTGACCTGGCTGCCTATTTGCCCAGAAGCTTCCAGAGTTTCTCGCGCTGTTCTGGAGAAATGCGGTCTTCAAGCGTCATGCGCGTACTGACCTGATCGCGACGCATCTCTTCGACAACGTTATCTGCTTGGGAAATCTCGTGGACCAGTGATGCGCTTGCAATGCGCGTGACCTCGCCGGGGCCAAAGCCAGCCGTAGCGCGGATGTCCCTGTCCGACGTGACCAGAAATACCTTGCGACCAGCCTCTCGCGCGTCCGTGACCAGGCGCTCGATGACGCTATCTGCGGACTCCCCAGTCTCGGAAAAAACCAGCTGCACGCCAGCGTGGGTGCGCTCCGGGCGCTCGTCGTTTACGTTTCCCTTGCCGTCAAACACAATAACGGCCTCGTAGGTACCCTGCGCAAACGTGGCAACGTCAGAAATGAGCGCCAAACGGGCGCGATAAAACGGATCGGTGTTGAGGTGATAGGCTCTCTCAGCAGCGGTTTCTTGTGCAGAAGAGCCACGCTCATCCAGCAATGCCTCATAGCGAGGAGTTGCCAACATGACGTTATAGCCATCGACTACAAGCAGCGATTTTTTATGAGCCATACCTTACGCTTCCTGGGCTTCCTGGGCTTCCTGAGCTTACGCTTCCTGAGTCCTGCGGAGCCACTCGTAGCACATGACCGTTGTTGCCTGAGCAACGTTCAGGGACTCTACCTGGCCAAACTGAGGAAGTTTGCACGTAAAATCACACTTCTCGAGCATAAGGCGAGAAATTCCTGAACCTTCAGAGCCCATCACAAGTGCAAGGCGGCCTCCCATAGGAGCCTCCCACACGGACTGAGTGGCGTGCTCGGTGGAGCCACATGTCCAAAAACCTGCGGCTTTAAGCTCTTCAAGAGCGCGTGGCAGATTAGAAACCTGAGCGATTGGCAGGTGAAGCACGGCTCCTGCGGAAGTCTTGTATGCTCCAACGCCAACTCGGGCGGCGCGAGCGTTTGCAATGACTACGCCGGCTGCGCCAACTACCTCGGCACTTCGGACGATTGCGCCAAAGTTTCCCTCGTCGGTGACGTGATCCAAGACCACAACCAGCGCGTTTTCAGAACCGGCGCGCTGAATGATTTCAGAGAGGTCGGCATAGGCAAACGGCTGTGTGCGGACAATAACGCCCTGGTGAGCGCCGTGGCTTGAAAGCGAGTCAAGCACTGGCTTTGCAACACGCTCGACAGGAATACCCTCCTGCTCAAGCTGGCGTGCAAGAGCCTCAATCTCCTGGTCCTTCTGTCCACTTGCGGCCTGTACCAGCGCATTCTTCAAAGGAATACCCACGGTCAGCGCCTCAGCTACTGCGCGACGACCCTCGATAAGATCGGTTGCAGGCTTTTTGTTTCCAGGCCTTCCAGCACCAGCACCTCGCTGTCCACCAGCACCAGCGCTTCGCTGCCCACGAGTGCCCTGAGCTGCGCGTGTACCTTGTGCGGAGCGACCACCCTTTGAGCCCTGGCCATTCTTGGCGCCGAAATAACCGCCCCAGTCGGCAGCCTTCTTGGAGCCGCGACTTGCAGCGCCACCGCGACCTGCGCCGCCGCGACCTGCTCCACCGCGACCCGCAGCTCCGCCGCGTCCGGCTGCTCCACGGCCAGCAGGACCCTCGGAGCGCGTGTTTTTAGAGGTAGAGCGCTGATTTCTTGCCATAGTTAGTCTGCCTTACGCTTAAGTCGAGCGCCAGCGGCGGTATCTTCAATCAAAAGTCCAAGCTCAGCAATGCCATCTCTAATTTGATCAGCAACCGCCCAGTTCTTCTGTGAACGAGCCTCCTGACGAGCAGCAAGCAAAGCCTCTGCAGCCTCGTCAGCTGACGAGCCCTCATAGCCTGCGACCTGTGCAGCAAGTGCCACAAGCTCCTCTGGTAAATCAGAGGTAGACGCTGCCTGAGTCAAATCAATTCCCAAAGCTTCCGTGAGCTCGCACAACATATCTGCTGCGCGGAGAACAGGACTTGCACCAACGTTCTGGCCAACCTCTGCAAGATACGTATTTGCAGCAGTTACCAGCGCAAAGATAGCAGCAAGTGCTCCTGCAGTATTGAAATCGTCATCCATCTGAGCATCAAACTCGCTCTGAGCTGTATTAATTGCCTCAGCGAGCATGCAATCAGCGTCGGAAAGTTCGTGCTGAGCAGAAGACTGTTTGAAAGCCCAGCGGAGATTTGCAACGCAGGTCTTCATGCGCCCGAGCGTGCCAACGGTTCCCTCAAGGCGCTCAAACGAGAAATCAAGTGGCGCGCGATAGTGCGTCTGAAGCATCAAAAGTCTTACTGCATCTGCAGGATACTTGTCCAAAACTTCCTTGAGCGTGTAGAAGTTGCCCAACGACTTGGACATCTTCTCACCGTCAACGCGAAGCATTCCGGTGTGCATCCAATAATTGGCGAGAGGAGCGTGCCAGGCGCAAGATGCCTGCGCGATCTCGTTCTCATGATGAGGGAATACCAGATCAGAGCCACCACCGTGAATGTCAATTGGAGTACCCAGGTAGCGATGAATCATTGCGCAGCACTCACTGTGCCAACCCGGACGACCTTCTCCCCAAGGGCTTGGCCAGCTAGGCTCACCAGGCTTTGCAGCCTTCCAGAGTGCAAAGTCAAATGGATCGCGTTTCTCGTCATTAACCTCAACGCGCTCACCTGCGCGAAGCTGATCAAGATCGCGACCAGAAAGAACACCATAGTTGTGGTCAGAACGAACCGAGAAGTACACGTCGCCCGAGGGGACCGCATAAGCGTGACCCTGTTCAATCAAAGATTGAATCATCTGGAGCATAGCTTCAATCTCATGCGTCGCGCGCGGACGAATATCCGGATCTAGAATATTGAAACGATGCATCTGCTCGATAAACGCCTGAGAAAACTCTTCAGAAACCTCTTGAGCAGTCCTTCCCTGCTCAATGGCGCGCTGAATAATCTTGTCGTCAACATCGGTCAGATTCTGAGCAAAGGTGACCTCATAACCCTTGTGCATCAGATAACGGCGAATAACGTCAAACGAGAGGAAGGTACGGGCGTTTCCGATGTGAATCTGATCGTAAACCGTAGGACCGCACACGTACATGCGGATTTTGCCCTCGTCGATTGGCTTGAACTCTTCTTTTTTATGCGTCTGAGTGTTATAGACAAGCATGCATACTCCTCGCAACCATTGTGTATTGGTGTAAGTATAAACGGTTTGTGGAAAACCTTTAAGTTCCATACCTTACTAATCAAGATTCAATTTTGTTACCGTTCACGGATTAGTGCTGGATTGTTTTTTTGTTTTATTAAACTTGACGAATAAAAATTTTAAGAATTTATATTTGAATCAAAACTGCAAAGAACTAGAAGACAAAAAAAATCTTGCTCTTAACAACTTCAGAAGGTGATTCGAATGAGTAAGTTTTTTAACATTATCCGCTACTGTATATCTACCATTCTGGATAAAGGCAGTCTTGCGATTTTTCTCTTTCTGGCATTTTTTGTCACAGCGCTTACTGTTATTCAACCGCTTCTTGTTGGATTTGTGATTAATCTATTTATTGCAGGAACAACTTGGAACGAAATACTTTTCTATTGCGCTGTAGTTGCCGCACTAGGAATCCTTATTGCCGGCTGTTCCTATCTTGCTAAAACACGCTATTGTCAGTTACAAATTGATTCTTCGTTTACTATTGAGCGACAGCTGATTGACAAGATTCAACATGCAGATTCATCGTTTTTCTCGTCATATGATTCTGGACATTACCGTCAGACAGTAAATAACGATTCTAATGACGTTTCGATTTTTATACTTACACAATGCGTGGGCTTTGCAACAACTACGGTCTCCGTCTTAGGCACGCTTGCGATTATTTTATATTTGAACCCATTAACCGCTCTTGTAACGGCTGTTCTGTTGTTGGTGAGTTTTATTATCTATAAGCAAATCCAAGATGCGGCCTATAAAAGATACAAAGAATCCAAAGAACTGAGATCACAATATGGATCTATTGAGCTCTCCCAATTCACAGACGTAGATTTTATCAGGCGTCATTCTCTCTTTGAGCGTTTCTTTAATCAGCACTATGCCGTCAATCAAAAACTTCGTAGTGCCATTCATGAGCAGTACAAGCTTGAGTTTGGCGTACAAGAATTAAACAATGCTGTAATTGCTGTATTCCAAGCTATTGTCTTTATTACCTGTGCATATCAAATTTTTCTTGGAGCACTGCAGCCTGGCTATATTGCAACCATTTCAAGCTATTTTGTATCGCTTTTGGGCTCTATTACGCTTCTTATGGAATTTGGCATGGCTTATCAGAGCATTACGGTAAGTCTTAATCGAATTGAGCAGATTCTAGATTTACCTCAAGAATCCGTTGGTAACATCATTCCATCAGAGAACGTCAATCAAATTACCTGCACAAATGTATCTTTCTCTTATCCGCATACAAATAAAGTACTGATGAACAACTTGTCTTGTAGTTTTGCAAAAGGAAATATATACGCCATTACCGGTGGAAACGGAACAGGCAAATCTACATTCCTGAAACTCATTAACGGAGAGTGGTCTTCTCACCTATCAGGCACTATTGCTATTAATGAGGATTTGCTCACTCAAATTAATCAGTATGAACTCCGAAAAAATACTCTTGGATTTACCGAACAAGAGCCAAGCATTGTTGACGATACAGTAAGAAATAATCTGACCTTACTCTGCAAAAACCAACCAACAGATGAAGAGATAATCAGCTATATCAAGCTGTTCAATCTGGAAAAATTGCTGCTTGGAGACGATCAAAATCTTGACGTTCGCCTGGGTGAAAGAAGCTCTGCTATCTCTGGTGGAGAAAAACAAAAGATTGCAATTATCCGCATGATGCTTATGAACCCAAGTGTTATGTTGCTTGACGAGCCAACCTCAGCATTAGATCAAAACAGTGTTGATGTCCTTCTTAATCTTCTCAAGAAGGTCAAGCAGGACCACATAATACTTCTCATATCTCATGACCCTAAAGTGGTGGAGGCAGCCGATCATATCGTAGAGCTGTAATTTATTGCGCGCTACGTCCCAGCAGTACAACTGCCCAGGCAGCAATGCCTTCTTGAGTGCCCACAAAGCCAAGGCCTTCGGTAGTGGTTGCTTTTACGCCAACTTTATCTGGCGAAACACCCATGACCTCCGCCATGCGGTTTCTCATAGCATCGCGATGAGAAAGCAACTTAGGCGCCTGAGCTGCAACGGTGCAATCACAATCCAGAAGCTCAAAGCCCTCATTACGAACAAGCTGCATAACATGGGACAGGAGCACCATAGAATCAGCACCCTCATAAGCAGGGTCTGTATCAGGGAAAAGCTGGCCGATGTCGCCTGCGCGCATAGCTCCTAACAGCGCGTCCATAAGCGCATGAGTCAAAACATCAGCATCGGAGTGGCCGAGAAGACCTTTGGCGTGCTCAATTTTGATACCACCTAAAATAAGATCTCTGCCCTCTACCAGGCGATGAACATCGTATCCGTGGCCAATTTTAAGCTCTGGCATGCTCACTCTACAGCCCCACTTCCGGTTGCGCCTTCTACCAGGCGACGGCTGAGCGTAGCCTCAACAATTGCAAGGTCAGACGGGTACGTGACCTTCACGTTTTCTCGTTGTGACTCAACGCACAGCACCGTAAGACCAAGTCGCTCAACTAACGACGAGTCATCGGTTCCCTGGTAGCCTTCCTGACGAGCTACCTCGTGGGCTTCAAGAAGCGTGCGTGTCTTGAACACCTGAGGGGTCTGAGCAGCCCAGAACGTTGAGCGGTCAGGCGTATCTACAATGGTTGCACCATCTACGCGCTTCAGCGTATCAGTTGCGCGGTGAGCCAAAATTGCTCCCGCAATCTTAGACGACTTGCGAACTGTACCAATGACCTGCTCAATAGTCTCTACCTCAATGAGCGGACGAACCGCATCATGAACAGAAACAAAACCATATCCAGCAGGCACTACCTGGAGCGCGTTGTAAACCGATTCCTGCCTGGTAGCACCAGACGTTGCAAAGTGAACAGGCTTGTGGAGTACAAGCTTGCCCACAACACCCTCTTGAACTGCAGCGCGTTTCTCGTCAGAGCAAGCAATCACAATGTGAGCCACGCTTGGCGCATGATCAAACGCAAGGATTGACCAGCTCATCAGCGGAAGACCGCAGACAGAAATAAACTGCTTGCCGTCGGGATATCCAAAGCGCTCGCCAATACCGCCAGCCACAATGACGGCAACGGTATCGGCTTTTGCTCCATGTGTTGTGAGGCGAGAAGGACGTGGCTTTGACACGACCTTTGCACAGGTGCTGCTTGCAGCCATTATTCTGACTTACCCCACATTCTGCGGAGACTGTTAGCAAGTGCACCGGGGTTCTCGACACCCAGAGATTTGAGGCTTGATGTATCGTTTTCTGCAACGTGAAGTAGCTGCTGCAGGTTGTCGTAGGCGTCAACAATTCTGGCCGCAATCTCATCGTTGACCACGTGAACGCGGGAAAGTGTGCGCAGGCCCAGAGGCTCCATGGACGCATCTTCTCCGCGGCCATCGGAGTAACCAAGAATCTGGCCAACACTTTCTGCGGAGCGTAGCTCGGTATTGGCTGTCTCGTGGAAGCGGCGGCGAATGGCGCGCGCCTCTTCAGCGGAAGAATCTACGGCGTAGTCGCGAATCATCAGGTTATAGGCCTCGTCGATGCCGCCCAAATATTCCTCGCGCTGCATAGCAGTGGTTTTACCCTCGCTACCCAGCTCCAAAAGGCAGGAGTCAAGCTGATCGGCGGCGCTCAAAAGAACCTCAAACAGGTAGAAAATACCTGCTACATCGCCTAAGGTAACGTAGTTATCAAGCTCGAGCGCAGTCAGGCGCAGAAGCGCGCGATCAAGCTGCTGGCGCGTATTTTGCATAGCAACCGAAAGCTGGTTGACGGTAGACATAATGGCTGGTACCGACTTCAGCGGAATAACATGACCGTCAACGTAAACCGTAATCAACGAACGGCGAGAAGACACAGCGATCACAATTGCCCTGGTGAGCAAGCTCATGCGAGCAGCAGTACGGTGACGAGTACCTGTTTCTGCAGTTGGAAGCGTTGCATCAGGATTAAGGTGGGAGTTGGCGCGCAGAATTCTGGTGAGGTCTTTATCCACCACTACGGCGCCATCCATTTTGCAGAGCTCAAACAGTCGGTTTGCCGTGAAGGAAACATCAAGTTTGAAACCATCTCCGCCCACAGCAAGGACGTTTTCTGTATCTCCCACACAAATGAGGGCACCAAGACGACCAGCGATAATCATATCCAGTGCAACGCGGAGCGCCGTACCAGGAGCAGTCATCTTCAGAGCTGTGGCAATGCGGTCCTCGTTTTCTGTTGCGCTTGGATCAAGTTGCGTTGGCTCCATGGCTCTCCCTCAATTACTTGCAGCTTACAGGCTGCGTTTTGCATTCTGGTACGTTTATAGTTCAATTTGTTTCAACATTTCAAGTATACGGTTTTGTTGCCGGCGCGTGTAGTGACGGTTTGGAGAAGACGGGTGCCTGGGTGCCTCGCGGTCTGCTCAACGGGCGCTGGGCGGTCTGCTCGCCGGGTTTCTCGACAAGAGAACTCCGCATTTTAGCTGCGATACGAAAAGACCCGAGGCAGAACCTCGGGTCGGAGTGTCTTACTCAGCGGAAGACATCAGGTCGGACGAACCGCCTGCTCTACCCTGTGGCAGCGAGGATAGTCCCATGCTGACATCCATCTGGTCAAGCTGCGCCATTGTCTCTTTCTTGCGAGGCTCAGGGATGACGCCTGTGGTCTTGGTGAACACAAGTTTCTTACCCTCAGCGTCAACATCAACAGCAACAATGTCGCCTGCGGTCCACTGACCAGAGAGAAGCTCCTCAGACAGTGGGTCTTCAATCATCGACTGAATGGTGCGGCGCAGCGGACGAGCACCGTAGACAGGGTCGGTTCCGTCTTTGGCAATCAGGTCCTTTGCGGCCTCGGTGAGCTCAATGGACATGCCGTTGGCAATCAGGCGATCGCGCAGCTCAAGAACCATGAGGTCAACGATGCCACGAAGCTGCTCGGTAGAGAGCGACTTGAAGACAACAATCTCGTCCACACGGTTCAAGAACTCTGGGCGGAATCCACGCTTGAGCTCGGACATAACACGGCTGGTAATCTCTTTGTCGGAGAGTCCCTTAGAGCCTTCTGACGAGAAGCCCATAGTATTGGTACGGGCAATCTCACGAGCACCAATGTTGGATGTCATGATGACGACCGTATTGGAGAAGTCCACGTGACGGCCTTGACCGTCAGTCAAGCGGCCCTCGTCCAGAATCTGTAGCAAGATATTGAAAACGTCTGGATGTGCCTTCTCAATCTCATCAAAGAGCAGGACAGAGTATGGGCGACGGCGAACAGCCTTGGTGAGCTCGCCGCCCTCATCGTAGCCCACATATCCTGGAGGCGCACCAACCAGCTTAGCTACGGTGTGACGCTCCATGTACTCGGACATGTCGTAAGAAAGCAAGGCGTCTTCGGAGCCAAACAGGAACTCTGCCAGGGCTTTTGCAAGCTCAGTTTTACCTACGCCGGAAGGGCCAAGGAAGATGAAGGAGCCGCCAGGACGCTTAGGGTCTTTGAGAGGACTGCGGCTTCTGCGGATTGCCTTTGCAACCTTAACAACAGCCTCGTCCTGACCAACAACGCGCTGGTGAAGGATGTCTTCTGTACGAAGCAGTCTTGAAGCCTCGGTCTCGGTGAGGTTAGAAACAGGAACACCGGTGATGCCAGAGACAACCTTTGCAATGTCATCCTCATCAACGGTGACGATATTTTTGTCTAGCTGCTCACGCCACTCAGTCTCCAAGCGGTCCCTCTCTGCTACCAGGGATTTCTCCTGGTCACGCAGACGAGCTGCTTGTTCAAACTCCTGAGCGCTTGCTGCCTCGGACTTCTGGGTACGAACGCGGAGAAGATCTGCGTCTACCTGGGCAATCTCTGGTGGAAGGCTCATCTTGTGGATACGTGCGCGAGCGCCAGCCTCATCAAGGACGTCAATTGCCTTGTCTGGCAAGAAACGGTCCTGGATGTAGCGGCTTGAAAGCGCAACAGCAGCCTTGATAGCAGCCTCGGTGTAGTGGACGTGGTGGTGCTTCTCGTAGCGGTCCTGAAGACCGTGGATGATAGAAATGGTGTCGTCGGTGTTTGGCTCGCCGATGTTGACTGGCTGGAAACGCCTCTCAAATGCAGCGTCCTTCTCGACATGTTTACGGTACTCTTCTGCCGTAGTTGCACCGATGACCTGGATTTCTCCACGAGACAGCGGTGGCTTCAAGATGGACGCAGCATCGATGGAACCCTCTGCGGAGCCAGCGCCAATGACGGTGTGAATCTCGTCGATGAAGAGGATGTCATTCTTGGATTTCTCCAGCTCAGCAACAACCTTCTTCATGCGGTCCTCAAACTCACCGCGATACTTAGAACCAGCTACCAGACTTGCCAGGTCAAGCGTCCAAACCTGCTTTCCGCGCAGAATGTCAGGAACGTTGCCAGATGCAATAAGCTGAGCCAAGCCCTCAACAATGGCAGTCTTGCCAACGCCGGGATCTCCCAGGATAAGTGGGTTGTTCTTCTGGCGACGGGCAAGAACTTGCATGACACGCTCGATCTCGCGATCACGACCGATGACGGGGTCAAGCTTTTTATCTGCGGCAAGCTTGGTAAGGTTGCGACCAAACTGCTCCAGCATGGAAGCATCGTCGTTTGCGTTAGGACGCATCTGACCAGCGCCAACAGGCATGCCAAAGATGCCACCCTCAATGCGAGGTTCTGCCATACGAGGACCAGCAGATGCATCTTCTGGAGTCTGGGCAACCAGCTCATCAACAGCGTTTCTTACCGCGTCGCCGGAGACACCCATGGTACGCAGGGCATCCATAGCGCGACCATTACCCTCGGACACAATACCCAAGAGCAGGTGCTCTGTTGCAATATAGCTTTGACCATGGGTCATGGTTTCTCTGTACGCGTCCTCAAGCACGCGCTTTGCGCGAGGAGTAAACGGAATGTGGCCGCCAGGAATAGGGTCTCCTGCGCCCGTGGTGAGCTCTTTTACGGTTGCCAGGGCCTCGTCGTACGAGACCTCCAGCTTAGCCAGAGCCTGAGCAGCAATGCCCTCCCCCTCTTTGATAAGAGCAAGTAGCAGGTGCTCGGTACCAACATACATCTGGCCAAGACCGCGAGCCTCGTCCTGAGCCAAGCTCATGACTTTACGCGCTCTGTCAGTGAATTTATCAAACATGTGCTGAAACCTCTCAAAACTCTCTATATTTTTCTGATTTATACCCATCAGAAGGCTCTGCAAACATACGACTCGCGTTGGATTTTGCTCCTCCGTACGAACCACACAAACGTCGGGCGAGAAACCCGTGCTGCCGAAAAGACCGCGTTGCCGCAGGCTCAGCGACGCCATCATCGCAGCGAGCTCCACGGCACCGCTGCCGCACACAAAAAGCCCGGTACCTGCAACGAGCGGATACCGGGCTGATACGTTTGTGTGCTGCGCGGGGCAGCTAAAGTTCCAAGCTCCTAGCGCTTCTCGGGCTTGAGCTGTGGGAAGAGAAGGACGTCGCGGATAGAAGGCTGATCGCAGAAGAGCATCATCATGCGGTCGATGCCGTAGCCGATGCCGCCCGCTGGTGGCATACCGTACTCAAGTGCGCGGATGAAGTCGTAATCATACTCCATAGCCTCTTCGTCACCCTGGCGCTTGGCCTCCATCTGGGCGGCAAAGCGCTCCTCCTGGTCAACAGGGTCATTAAGCTCGGAGTATGCGTTTGCGTACTCGGCGCCACAGATAATGAGCTCAAAGCGATCGGTCAGGCGAGGGTCATCTGCCTTGCGCTTGGTGAGCGGAGAAACCTCTGCAGGATAATCGCAGACAAAGGTTGGGTTTACGATGCTCTTCTCGCCAAGCTCGTCGTAGATCTCAAACAGCAGCTTGCCGGCCTGCCACTCTGGATTCCACTCAATCTCGTAGCGGTCCAGGACTGCACGGAGTTTCTCGACAGGGGTGTCAATGGAGAGCTCCTCGCCGGTGACCTCGGACGCAATCTCTGCCAGGGACGCAACGCGCCAGTTGCCGGATAGGTCAACCTCGGTGCCCTGGTAGGTGATGACCTCGTGACCCTCCTCGCAGCCGCAAGCTTTGCGGGCAATCTCCTGGAAGAGGTTCTGGGACAGCTCACGCATGCCGGCCAGGTCAGAGTAGGCGGCGTATGCCTCCATAGAGGTGAACTCTGGGTTGTGCGTGAGGTCGGTGCCCTCATTTCTGAACTGACGACCAAGCTCGTAAACGCGCTCAAGACCGCCAACAAGCAGGCGCTTCAGTGGAAGCTCGGTTGCAATGCGCAGGTAGTTCTCGGTGTTCAAAGCGTTGTAGTGCGTGATGAACGGCTTTGCGTTTGCGCCGCCAAGAATCTCCTGGAGAACAGGGGTCTCAACCTCCATGTAGCCGTCCGCCTCCATGAACTGGCGGATGATGGAGATGATCTGGGAGCGCTTGCGGAATACGTCGCGGACCTCGGGATTCATGATGAGGTCAACGTAGCGCTGGCGATAACGGACCTCGCGGTCGGTGAGGCCGTGGAACTTCTCTGGCAGAGGACGCAGCGACTTGGAGAGGACCTCCAGCGAGGTCACTGCCAGGGAAAGCTGGCCGCGGCGCGTACGCATGATAGCGCCGGTTGCACCGATGATGTCGCCAAGGTCGAGAAGACCCAGGAGCTCCCAGTTCTTCTCGTCAAGGTTGTTGATGCGGCAGAAAAGCTGAATCTGGCCGGTATAGTCCTCTACCACGACAAACGCGATCTTGCCCTGGTTACGGATGGCGCGGACGCGGCCGGCCACGGAATAGACTTCCTCGCCAGTCTGGCCATCCTCGAGGTCAGCGTAGCGTTCCTCCAGCTCAGCGACGTGAGCGGTGACAGTTGACTTGATTGGGTATGGGTCAACGCCGGCGTCAAGCAGTGCCTGGCGACGAGCTTTGCGCTGAGCACGCTCGTCGTTGATGGAAGCCTCTGGGGTGGCTTCGGTTGCGTCGGCGGCAGACGAGCTACCAGCGATGTTGTTCTCTACTTCGGACATGTATCCTCCACGTAAAACGCCCCGCGCCAGACAGACACGGGGCGACCAAAAATCTTTTGTGCCAGTCTAGCGAGTAATAGAGGTAATGGTGTACTTCTTCACCTTGCCATTTGGCGTGGTGAACTCAACCTCGTCGCCCTTTTTGTGACCAATAAGAGCCTCGCCAGCTGGGGACTCGTTAGAGATCTTGTGCTCAAGGGAGTTAGTCTCAGTAGTACCAACAATTACATACTTAGTTGTCTTGCCTTTTGCATCTGCAAGCTCGACGGTTGTACCAATTGCAACGGTAACATTGCGCTTGCTGCCGCCCTCGACAACCTTTGCGACAGAGAGAATCTGACGAATCTCGTTGATGCGGGACTCGTTGTGAGACTGCTCTTCTTTTGCTGCGTCATACTCGGAGTTCTCGGAAAGGTCACCAAAACCACGAGCCTCTTTGATGCGCTCAACAATCTCGTCGTGCTTCTCGCCCTCACGATAAGCCAGCTCATCGACAAGCTTCTGACGGCCTTCTGGGGTAAGTACAATCTCTTTAGTAGTGTCCATCGTGTTCTTTCTGTTGATGGGTCAGTCGGTCTATACGCGTGAGATGGGGCTACTCAGCCTTTTTGGACTCTTCGTCCTCAACGACCTCAGCCTCTGGCTCCTTGGCTTCTTCCTTGGTCTCAGACTCCATGCCCTCGCGAACGCTCTTGACGGTCTCGCCGACAGCCTTGCCGAGCTTTGGAAGGTTCTTAGGTCCAAAGAGGACCATAACAATGACAACAATAATCAGAAGCTCAGGAATACCAAGTCCTAAAATCATATAAACCCCCAGAAAATCTTTTCCTGTAAAAGCGTTCAGAAAAAACGCCGTATCGGCTAGTATAACCGAGGGAAACCTTACTAACAAGGAATTAACATGGTCTTACATGATTTTTGGACATTTTTTATCTGGTCGACCGTTGCGGGGCTTGCCATTATTGGCATTTACCAGCTACTTCTGTTAATTCTGCGTGCTCGAGGCGTTTTTGTGACGCGCACAAAATTTGGTCTCACGATGATTTTTGACTCCGAAGACGCCGACGGTACGCCCATTAGGTTGCTCAACGTTAACGGTACGTTCCAGTCCGTGAGCTACATTGTGCCTGAGCTGCGCTTTGAGCTTTGCGTTCACTATCACCGCATAATGGCGCAGCTTATCCAGCAGGTGGCCCCGCAGGGTCGCGTTGTGATTCTGGGCGGAGGAGGTTTCTCGCTACCAAAGTACCTGGTCACGCACATGCGCGGCGGCGTTATCGAGGCGATTGAGATTGATCCAAAGATTGTCTCGCTTGCACGTGAGCATTTCTTTTTGGACGAAGCGCTGGCTGTGGCTTCAAGTGAGTTGCGTATTGTCGAAGATGATGCATGGAAAGTTCTGCAAAACGCAGAAGCCGGCAGCATTGACGTGCTGGTAAACGAGGTGTTTGCTGGTCGCAAATCGCTTGGACCTCTGGGAACAGCGACCGGCGCGCAGGTGGTCAAGGAGAAGCTTACGTATGGCGGAGTGTACCTGGCCGACGTTCGCTGCCCGTTGGAAGGCCGCGGATCTGCGGTACTTCCCCAGGTTGCAGACGTGTTTGCGCGCGAGTTTGCGCACGTCGCGTATATGCCTGAGTGGCCCGATACTCCCAAAACCCCAGGTAACAACCTATTAATTGCAACCGATGCGGATATTGCGCTACCCGAAGGCGCCGTTGTAGTGAAATAGCATCACTTTGAGGGCTGACCGCTATCCAGTTGGCCGAGCAACTTCCAATCACCCGAGGAAATCGCATATTCCGCCTTGTTTATGCAGATTTTTGTATCAAGTTTTCAACCCACAAAATCTGACCCACACTTTTGGGTAAAAAATCCGTTTAGTTGGAAGTCAAATCGCAATCACGGAAATTCTTGACTTGCGTTTGCGCATGTGGCAAAAAGTGTCCAGATTTCACTATTTTTGTCCAACGAAAAAACCGCAGGTAAACGGCGTGCATAAAAATCAACCGCCGCTGTATATTCCAACTAAACGCATTTTTTACCACTTGCACCCCGAGCGCTCAACAAAACCGCAGTTGGCGTTAATTCTGTCTTACTTTTCTCCGTTAAAACGATTCTCACAAAGGAATTTGAAAGTACGGCCTTGGGATTTGAAAACACCACCTTGTCAGATTAGCAAAATTTATATATGCACAGGTGAACATATATGTTTTACAAGAAAAGTTTTTCAAAAAAGAAGGAAATTTCTTCTAAATCTCGTAAATACATAACAGAATATGGGTATTGTTATCACAACTAGAGCAGAACACAATCCACACGAATTGCTCTCGGGCTTATTTCACAGCTGCTGTTTTGCTGCAGGAATATATGCTTCCAATGCCTCGAGTCCTCAAGCGTTAAGCACTTCCACGCCAATTTTTGTGCTGCGTTTCAACTCTAAAGTAAATCGATGCATTAAGGAGGCATCATGAAGACAGGTTTTGAACTACTGAATGATCCGTTTTTGAACAAGGGAACCGCTTTTACGCAGGAGGAGCGCCAGAAATATGGCCTGGTAGGACTTCTTCCTCCAAACATCCAGACCATCGAGGAGCAGGCAGAGCAGGCATACGTACTCTTCCAGCAGTACCCTGACCTCGAGACCAAGCGTCACTACCTGATGAGGCTTTTCTCCGAGAACCGCACGCTGTTCTACAACCTGTTCTCCAAGCATGTCGAAGAGTTCATGCCTATCGTCTACGATCCAACCATCGCACCTGACATTGAGCAGTACTCCCAGCGCTATGTTGACTCGCAGTACGCATGCTTCCTGTCCGCCGATCGTCCTGAGGACCTTGAGACCTCGCTGAAGAATGCAGCTGCTGGTAGAGACATTGACCTGATTGTTGTTACTGATGCAGAAGCCATTTTGGGCATCGGCGACTGGGGCACTAACGGCGTTGAGATTTCTGTCGGTAAGCTCATGGTTTACACCGCCGCAGCTGGCGTTGATCCAAACCGTATCATGCCTGTTGTCATCGACGCTGGTACCAACCGCCAGGAGTTGCTCGATGACCCACTGTACCTGGGCGAGCGCCACAAGCGTGTCGACGAGGACCGCTACAACGCCTTCATTGACAACTTTGTGACCACCGTCGAGAAGCTCTTCCCTAACCTCTACCTGCACTTCGAGGACTTCGGCCGCTCGCATGCCGCTGCAATCCTGGACCGCTACAAGAACACCTACCCTGTCTTCAACGACGACGTCGAGGGCACCGGCATTGTCACCCTCGCGGGCATCCTCGGTGGCCTCAATATTTCTGGCGAGAAACTCGTCGACCAGGTATATCTCTGCTTTGGTGCAGGAACTGCTGGTTGCGGCATTGCTGAACGTGTGCTGCAGGAGTTTGTGGACCAGGGAATGGATCGCGAAGAGGCTCGCAAGCGCTTCTACCTGGTAGATCGCCAAGGCCTGCTCTTTGACGACATGGACAACCTCACTCCACAGCAGAAGCCATTTGCTCGCAAGCGTTCTGAATTCGCTAACGCTGATGAGCTCACCAACCTGGCAGCAGTTGTAAAGACGGTCCACCCAACCATTATGGTTGGTACCTCTACCGTTCATGGTGCCTTCACCGAGGAGATTATCCGCGAAATGGCAGCTCATTGTGAGCGTCCAATGGTCTTCCCTCTGTCTAACCCAACTAAGCTTGCGGAGGCAACCGCCCAGGACCTGCTGACCTGGACAGACGGTCGCGCGCTTGTAGCCTGCGGAGTCCCCTCAGACGACGTCGAGCTCAACGGTGTAACTTACCAAATTGGTCAGGCTAACAACGCTCTGATTTACCCAGGCCTTGGACTTGGTGCACTTGCATCAAAGGCTCGCCTGCTCACAGACCAGATGATTTCCCTCGCAGCTCACTCGCTTGGCGGAATCGTCGACACCACAAAGCCTGGTGCGGCAATTCTTCCTCCAGTCTCCAAGATCACTGAGTTCTCCGAGCGTATTGCTGTTGGCGTTGCAGAGGAGGCAATTAGGCAGGGTCTGAACCGCGAGCCAATTGCCGATGCAAAAGAGGCAGTTGACGCCCTTAAGTGGTTCCCTGTCTACAAGGAGTTAGAGGCATAGTATGTCTGTCTTTTTGACATCATTACAGAATGTGCTGCCTATCATTTTGATTATTGTGCTTGGCTATATTCTTAGGAAGATCAACTGGCTCAATGAAACATTTGCTGGTCAGGCGTCAAAGCTCATCATGAATGTGGCACTTCCTGCATCAATTTTTGTAGCGGTCCTAAAAAACTTGTCCCTCAACCAGCTACTCCAGCTTGGTCCATCAGTGCTCATTACTGCTGTTAGTTTTGCTTTGTCATATGTTGCAGGATTTTTGGTTATCAACGTTTTCCGCGTCCAGCCAGGTCGCCGAGGCTTGATGCTCAATACCTTTGCAAATGCCAACACCATCTTCATTGGTATGCCACTGAATCTTGCGCTTTTTGGCGAGCACGCTGTGCCGTACTTTTTGGTGTACTACATCATGAACACCATTTCTACCTGGGCAATTGGAATCTTCTTCATTTACGGTGATCCACTGCCAACAGAAAATGACGGCGAGAAAAACAGTGCAGTGGAGCACAAATTTAACATCAGCAAATTGTTGCCACCACCATTGATTGGTTTCTTGGTTGCCCTCGTTTTTCTCGTGTTCAGCATTCCTGTTCCAGCAGTTTTAAACACTGGCCTCACCTATTTAGGCAATCTGGTAACGCCACTTTCGCTGATTTACATTGGCATTATTTTGCAGGAGACAGGACTTTCAAGCATTCGAATTGATCGTGACACAGCAGTCACGCTCATTGGTAAATTTGTCATTGCCCCACTTATTATGGTCGGCGTAATTACAGCATTTACCGGCGTATTTGGTGCACAGAACGTTCTTGAAACGAGGACGTTTATCATCCAAGCTGCAGTTCCAGCACTGACCGTCCTGCCAATTTTGGCAAACGAAGGTAAGGCTGACGTCAAATTTGCAACTAACGTTGTTGCAACTTCAACAGTGCTTTTTGCGATTGTCATCCCTATCGTAATGACCATCATTGGCTAATTCATGTTACCAACCAGCACTTTTACGCACAACAAAGCCTCTTCTCAATGGCGAGAAGAGGCTTTTTTTTGTAGGTTTTGGTGCAGTGCCCCACCCTGGCGGCAAGTTGGTCCAACGGTGCCTTAGTCTAGCAGCACGCCTTCAACTGCAGAAGCGGAGCCGTCGAGGACGTTGCACTTTTGGATCTGGTGAACAAACCAAGTACGGAATGCCTTTTGGTCGACGCCCACACATACGGTTGCATTGGGTTTCTCGCCAAGGTATCCGGCCAGGTCAACGACGGTGCAGCCGCTTGTCAGAGCGCCGGCGCACTCGACGTCCACAAACACGTCTTTGGTCTCAAACATCTGGGGCGCCAGCAGGTAGGCCACGGCCGTTGGGTCATACATGCTGAAGCCCTCCTCCTGGTAGTGAACGCGGTAGTTGAGCAGCAGCTTGACCAGCATGTCACCGCTCTTGCCGGAGTTCTGGATGTTCTCGATGTCCTCAGGCATCACGCGAGCGGCGTCGCCCACCTCAAGGCCAACCATGGCCACGTGAACGCCGGATGCAAAGACAATCTTTGCCGCCTCGGGATCAACGCCCACGTTGAACTCAGACATGACGCCAAGGTTTCCGCGGGTCAGAGCGCCGCCCATCATGACAATGCGGTCGATATGCTCCTTGACCTGTGGGTATGCTTTCAGCAGCAGCGCAATATTGGTCAGAGGTCCAAGCGTTACCAGCGTGGTTTTCTCGCCAGCAGAAGCGCCCTCCATAATGACGCGATGCTGTGCCTCAAGTGCGGTTTCTTCAAGAAGACAGTCCGGCTGAATGCCATCGAACTCGTAGCCCCTCATGCCAGACGCACCGTGAACGTCGCTTGCGTCCATTGGCTTTCTGAGCAGCGGCTCGGCAGCACCGCGCGCAACAGGCACGTGCTGATTCCAGAATTTGAGCAGCTTGAGGGCATTATTGGTAACGTTCTCGATGCCAACATTTCCGCTGACAGTAGTAATAAGCTTGATATCCAGCGCCTTTGCGGCCAGGGCAAAACCCAGGGCGATAGCGTCGTCGATGCCTGGATCTGTGTCGATGATGACGCGCGTCTTAGTTGAAAGCGTTGTCATAAGTCTCCTTTGTACGTTTGAGCTGCGTGTGGACTGCGTGTAGGCTGCAAATTATGGAGCAATAATCACTGCAATTTTAGCCTAAAACTCAACTACCTGCTGATACGTTGGAATTGATTGCTGAGCGCCAACCTTAGTAGTAGCGAGCGCTGCGGCCTTCGCAGCTACGTCGAGAGCCTGCTTGATGTCGTGACCCTCCAGCTGCCCCGACGCCTGGAACGCGGCGAGCGTACCCATAAACGTGTCGCCCGCGCAGGTGGTGTCCACGGTATCCACGCGGTAACATTCCTGCTGGTAGACGCCGTGTGCGTCGGCAGCGATCGAGCCCTTAGACCCCAGCGTCAACACCGCAGTTGCCACGCCACTTTCAAGCACCTTCTGCACCGCAGCCTCGGGCTCTGCCAGAGGGCTAATCTTGCCCTCGCCAAACAGGTCCGCAAACTCAATCTCGTTCAGGCAGAGCAAGTCCACGCTGGCGAGAAGACCGGTGGTCATAGTTGCCGCTGGCGATGGGTTCACCATCGTATAGAGCCCCAGCTCATGCGCGTGCCTGATAAGCTCAAACGTGGTCGACAACTCGCACTCAAACTGCGTCAAGAACACGTCACCTGGCTCCGCAATGCGATCGAGCACCGCTTTTACGTCGTCAACTGTGCGTACGTGATTAGCGCCATGGTCCAGAATAATGCGATTATCGCCGCCCACGCGCACAATCACGGCAACGCCCGTGGAGACCCCAGACAGCTCTTCTACCTGCTCTGCATTGACGCCGTAGCCAATAAGCGATTGCTTAAGGTCCTGTCCAAACGAGTCAGCACCAACAGCACCAATCATGTGAACATCTGCACCCATTCGAGCTGCGGCAACAGCCTGATTAGCGCCTTTTCCACCTGGGCTGGTGACAAGATTTTTGCCGCCAATAGTCTCGCCCTGCTGAGGCATCTTATCTGCCTCGATGGAGATATCCATGTTCAGGCTTCCAAATACAATCACTTTGCCCATGAGATGCTCCTTCTTTGCAAGAGTGCAGCAGTTCGGCGTTTTGTAGTCCTGCTTGTCGTTTCTTTTCTGCGGTGCTGCTCGACAGGGTTTCTCGCCATATCGCGGCAAATAAATACGCAGATTAAACACGTTATTTATAAGATATATAGTAATAGGTTGACCAAAGTCGTCAACCCAACTACTCTTAGAGATGTCTGAATAGACGTGACGTCCGTCCATCGCAAGATGCCCCGCTTTACTGGACGTCCTTTGCAGAACTCCAATATAAGGAGGTGCTTTATATGCCTAGTCGAAGTAGCAGCTTACGTCTGACAGCAGATGCTGACCCTGTTCATTTATGTGTGACGGATATAGAGAAACCTCTTATTCAAAAGTTTTAATTTTTACTGCACCGCAAGCCTATAGGGATATAAATTTGCAGGTTTATAGAGCAATCCTGTAGATATATGAATCTATGTGCCCGGTTTCGGATCGTCCGGTTTCAAGTCCCACACATAACAGAACGCTTTCAGTTTGCGTCATACACCAACCAGTTAGTCATTCGTTTTCACTAATCATCGGAGGTGCACATGGCAATCATGAAGCGCACAACTCAAACAAAGACAGCCCAAACAAAGACAGCTCAGACCACCTCGGGAGAGCTTGGACAGTCATTAACCTTTGCCGCAACTCATTCGGTAAAGAGCGTCTGTAGAAAGTTCCATACCACCCCGGACGGCCTTGCCATCGACATTGCACAGGCAAAATACGACCTTGACGGCCCAAACGTTATCACCAGCGCCGCCGAAGAGCCCTTTATCATTCGCCTGCTCAAAAGTTTTGCGAGCCCCTTTACCTTCATTTTGATTGCGCTCGCAGGCATTTCTTACGTCACTAACGTGGCCCTTGCCGCAGATGGCGAGAAGGACCCATCAACCGTCGTCATCATCACCGCAATGGTACTTATCTCCGGCATTATCGACTTTGTCCAGAGCTCCAAGGGAGCATCGGCAGCGGCCGCGCTCTCAAAAATGGTGACCTCAACCACAAGAGTCATCCGTCGTCCCATCGACTTTGATGACACGGGTGCTGAACAGGGCACTGAACAGGACTTCGACCAAGAGCTCAGTCAGGACCCAGATGCCAACGCGGATGGCTTCGCGGACTTCGAGGAAGACGCCACTTATGAAGACGCCGCCGACGAAGTCGGAGCTCCCTCAGAGCCCAAACTTGCTTCAGCGCTAGGAGAGGAAATCCCCTTTGAACAGGTGGTTATTGGCGACATCATCCGCCTTGCCTCGGGAGACATGATTCCTGCAGACTGCCGCGTTCTGGACGCCAAGGATCTCTTTGTCAACGAAACCGCACTCACCGGAGAATCAGAGCCTGTCGAGAAAACCGCTGGTGTAGTCCACGCCCGACGCCGCGCAGACGGAACCCGCTATCCCCTCTCGCTCTCTGAGTGCACAAACCTGCTGTTCGCGGGCACCACCGTTCAATCAGGAAGTGCAACGGTAGTGGTGGTTGCAACCGGCAACAAATCCTACGTAGGCACCATGTCTGAGCTGCTCCAGCAGCCTGCCGGCGAGACCAGCTTTGACGAGGGTCTCAAGTCCGTCTCCAAGGTGCTTGTCTCGTTCATGCTAATCATGTGCCCCATCGTGTTCTTTGCAAACGGATTCCTCAAAGGCGACTGGTTTGACGCGTTGCTCTTCAGCGTCTCTGTTGCCGTTGGCATCACCCCTCAGATGCTGCCTGTTATTGTGACCACTTGCCTTTCTCGCGGTGGAACGCAAATGGCCAAGCAGGACGTTATTGTTAAAAATCCGGCCGCTATCCAAAACCTGGGTGCCATGGACATCCTGTGCACCGACAAGACCGGCACCATCACCGCAGACGAGGTTGTGCTTGAGCGCCACCTCAACATTCTGGGCGAAGAGGATCCTCGCGTGCTCCGTCACGCGTATCTGAACAGCTACTTCCAGACCGGCCTTCGCAACCTTATTGACAACGCAATTATCAAGACCTCAAACGACGAGCTGCCCACTAACCTGCTGAGCATTGAGTACGAGAAAATCGACGAGGTCCCGTTTGACTTTGAGCGCCGCCGCATGAGCGTTGTGGTGCGAAACACAAAAACTGACAAAACGCAGATGATCACTAAGGGCGCCGTCGAGGAAGTCCTCAATGCATGCTCCTTTGTTGACCTGGACTCCGAGATTAAGCCGCTGACTCCCGCCCAGCGCAAGAGTGTTATGGACCGTGTCTACCAGCTCAATCAGGAGGGCATGCGCGTGGTTGGTGTTGCTCAGAAGAGCGATCCTCGCGGCGTCGGCGAGTTTGGCGTAGACGATGAGCGCGACATGGTGCTTATTGGCTACCTGGCCTTCCTGGATCCGCCGAAAGAGAGCGCTCGCGAGGCAATTGCCAAGCTCAACCAGAGAGGCGTGCAGGTCAAGGTACTCACCGGTGACAACGAAGGCGTCGCAGCCGCCGTCTGCAAGAAGGTGGGCATCCACGTTGACGAGCTCTTACTTGGAAGCGACGTAGAGAACCTCAACGATGAGCAGCTCAAAGAGCGTGTCGAGAAGACCCAGCTCTTTGCAAAGCTTTCCCCTATGCAAAAGGCTCGTGTTGTCTCTGCACTCAGGTCCAACAACCACGTAGTCGGCTTCATGGGCGACGGCATTAACGACGCAGCCGCCATGCGCTCTTCCGACGTGGGAATCTCCGTCGATACTGCTGTTGACGTGGCAAAAGAGTCCGCAGACATCATCTTGCTGCAGAAAGATTTGCTAGTACTTGAGCACGGCGTCGAAGAAGGTCGCAGGACCTACGGCAACACCATCAAGTACATCAAAGCAACCGCAAGCTCCAACTTTGGTAACGTGCTATCCGTTTTGGTGGCCAGCTTCTTCCTGCCGTTCTTGCCTATGAGCGCCCTCCAGCTGCTCCTGTTGGGACTCGCGTACACCGTTACCTGCATCGCAATTCCGTGGGACAACGTTGACGATTCGTTCCTTTCAAGCCCTCGCTCTTGGGACGCTCATTCGATTACAAACTTTATGCTTTGGATTGGACCAATCAGTTCAATCTTTGATGTACTGACCTTTGCGCTTATGTTCTTTGTGGTCTCTCCCGCCCTTGCCGGAGGAACCTGGGCAGAACTTGTCGCAGCTGGAAACACCGCAGGTCAGGCGCTCTTTATCCTGTCTTTCCAGACAGGCTGGTTCATCGAATCTATGTGGACTCAGACCTTTGTTCTCCACGCACTCAGAACCAATAAGATTCCGTTTGTTCAGAGCATGCCTTCTACCTCGCTGTTTGCCCTCACAACCGCAGGAATCATTGTAGTCAGTGCTCTTCCGTATCTGCCCATGTTTGCCCAGCCTTTGAGCCTTGTTGCTCTGCCTTTGTCATTCTTTGGGTGGTTAGTGGCACTCATGAGCGGGTATATGGTTCTTATCACCATAATCAAGAGCCTCTACGTTAAGCGATTTGGCTCTCTGCTCTAACCTTGCTCCAGGAAGGACCACGATGGACGTAAAAGAAGCCATGGACCAGCGCATTTCACTGCGCGCCTACGACCAAAAGTCTATTGAGCAAGAGAAACTCTCTCAGCTCCAGGAAGCTATTGACGTCGCAAATGCCCAGATGGCTGAGGTTGCGCCCGATCACCCCGCAATCCTTACCATCGAAGGTCCTCACCTCGAGGACGGCACCTCCGTCCACATGAAGAACAAGTCTATTGTCGGCCCCATTTACCACTACGTAGCAGGTTATTGTGAAGACGCAATTGCCCGTGAGCTCATCGGTTACTATGGCGAGAAGATCGTTCTTCTCGCCACACAGCTGGGCATTGGTTCATGCTGGATTGCCGAGACCATGGACTGGAAGACCCTGGCTCGCGACGAGTATAACGGCCTTAAGCTGGGCATTATTATCTCCATCGGATACGCTCCGGAGAAAATTCCGCTCAAGCAGGAGGGCATTCGTACTGCAATTCGCCTGCGCACCAAGAAGCCTGCGCAGATTATGACGGCGAACGGCCAGCCAACTGAGCCAGAGAAGATGCCCGAGTGGTTTAACCGCGGCATTAATGCGGTTTTGGCATGTCCAACCGCCATCAACAAGCTTCCCGTTGTATTTGACCTGACAGATGGCATGGTAAGCGCATCTATGCCTAACCAGCGCCACCTTGTCCAAGACTACGACCTGGGCATCTCCAAGCTGCACTTTGAGCTTGCCGCCGACCTCAAGGGCACGTGGGAGCTTGGACAACCTGGTCGCTTTATCGTTTCTGAGTAACGCCCTCTCCGAGTAGCACGCTCTCCGAGTAACGCCCAGATTGTAGCGCCACCCAGCTCACCACACCTCCCAGCTCGGCGCCACACCACTAACAAGAAAGGACCTCACATGGCCTGTTCCGCACAGCACGTTGCAAACAAAGTTCTCTCGTCCTACCAGTGGAGACTTGCAACCAAGAAGTTCGACCCAACCAAAAATGTCTCTGACGAGGACCTTGAGGTGATCCTTGAGGCTGGTCGTCTGGCACCAAGTTCCTACGGCCTGGAGCCTTGGCGCTTCCTGGTTGTTAATCTGCGAGAGGATCAGGCCTCTGAGCAGTCCCTTCGCCTTAAAGAGAAACTTTACGAGCCATGCTATGGTGCTCGCGCGTCCCTTAACGGTGCTCATTACCTGGTTATTCTGCTTGCTCGCAAGAACGTCAACGCAGAGTCTGCTTACGTTAAACACATGATGCACGACATCAAGCAGCTTCCTGCAGACTTTGAACCAACTTACGCTGCAGCCTTCAAGAACTTCCAGGAGAACATGTTTGACCTGGTAGGCAACGAGCGCGCAACCTTTGATTGGGCCTGCAAGCAGACCTACATTGCGCTTTCAAACATGCTTACCATGGCCGCTATGATTGGTGTTGATAGCTGTCCAATCGAGGGCTTCAACCGCGAGGCTGTCGATAAGATTTTGGAAGAAGAGGGTCTTCTCGACGGCGGCCAGTACAACGACTTTGGCGTTTCCTGCATGCTTAGCCTGGGCTATCGTGATATGGATTTTGTCCAAAAGCGTCGCCAGCCAGCTGAGGATGTTATCGTCAGGTTGTAAAGCGTTATTACATCAACTTTTGAGCTGCCTCCTATTTCCCGACACCGAGGAAATGGGAGGCAGTTTGTTTAGCAGGCAATTCTTTGTTGAGTGGGAAAACCTTTGCTATTTAGGAAGCTTATTGCTCGTGCGAAACACGGTTGCACATAGCTTGGTCGCCTGCCATTTTGGTGCCAACTGGCCTTTTTTGGCGCGAAGTAACTTACTTTGTTCCAAAAATGGCCCATTTCAGTGCAAAGTGGTAAAAAACGCGTTTAGTTGGGGTATGCAGGATTGGTAAACTTCTATGCAATCGTTTTACCAGCGGTTTTAATTGGACGAATTTTTCGTGAACATTCACATTATTTCTGAACTGCTTAAACGTAAATGCCAAAATGACAAAACTAAAAAATTATCCCCAACTAAACGGGTTTTTTACCCAAAACAGCACCCTCTGAATGACATATCAATTTCTTGATTAATTTTTGTGCATATTAGGCAGTTTTTATGCACGCGAGGTACATTCGTACGTTTTCGCGCGCCCTGTACGCCCCACGCGATCCGTCGCGCCATACACGCCGCGTAACTACGACGTGTATGGCGCGCTCACGTAATCAGCTTAACTAGCAAGAAAACCGCTGGTTACCTGCGGATAAATCTAAAGCCGCGACCAGAGTGAATGTACGGTAAGAAAGCGCGATCTTCTTCGCAGACACTACCTGCAACGTTGTCGCGAGCATCAAGCTCCAAAAGACCTCGAGCAATCGAAAGCTCGCCCGCATAACGGCCATACGCCTTGCTACTCACCAAGATGGCGCCAGTAGCAACAGTTTCCCAGGTAGAAGGCTTTGCGTCGTAAACGGGAGCGTCTTTCCACAGCCTGGACTCCTGCGAGCGGATAATGTACGAGCTGGAATCAGGTCGATCGGTCTGAAGTCTATCGTACAGATACTCAAAATCAGGCTTGAGTTCCGTCTTTAGCTCAATGCAGTTTTGCTCAAGCTGGCCGATGCGCTTCCACGTAGCCTCAGTAACATCTGGGTCGCCAATAAGCACCATGTCAGAATCAGCGTCGTAGAGAGCAAGCATCGCCTGAATAAGCGCATCGCTCGAAAGTCCACGGTGTTCCTCGACAGTTGGCAGTCCCTCGTAGAGAGGACCGCGGAAAATCTCGCCAGGAACAAACGAGAAAATCTGGAATCCAAGCGCCGAAAGGCGTGCGTTAATCTGTGCGACGCGCTCCAGCGAAAGGCCCGTGTAGCTCTTGGGATAATAATTGTGGCAGGCGGCAAAACGAGTGAAGTCAGCGCCAGCTGCTCGCCATGCGGAAATGTCGTCCTTGGTGATGGTTGAAGCGTTAAAGACCACGTGGAACTTGCGAGAAAGCTCTACGGTCTCTGCCGCGTCAAACCCAAAGTCAAGGCGAACATACGTAATGCCCAGCTCCTCAAGCTCGTCAAACTTCTGAACGCCAAGCTTTGAAAGAGTAGCAGGAGAAACATCAGCAATGAGGTTAATCTCCGCCTTCCGGCAAAGTTTCAAGAGCTTACGAGCCTCAGTGCGATAATCAATCCCCTCTTCCTCGGGGATCTGGAGAGAAGTAAAGGCGTAGTGGCATCCGGCTGCCTGCGCTTTTGCTACAACCTCAGCATTAGCTTCATATCCACTGGCAAAATACAGTGAAATTCCGGTGCGCATAAATCCTCCAAGTAAATTGCAAACGCTTCTAAAAGACGGGTTTCTCGCCAGCCAAGCGCCAGGCGAGAAAAAATCCCTCTTCCTAGGATACCTAAGAAGAGGGATAAACGTTTCTAAAACGTGTGGTTTTTACTCGCCGAAGACGTCGTTAATACGATCCTCGTCAACGCCGAAGAACCAAGTAAGTGCGAAGCCTGCAGCGTAAGCAAGAAGCATTGCAAGCAGGTAGAAGACCTGGTTACCAGGCTGGACAATCAGCAGACCAAAGAGGCCGGAGACGCCCTGGGAAACGGTACCAAGGTGGAAGAGGTAAGCAATTACGGAGCCAACACCGGAGCCAAGGCATGCGGTGATGAATGGCTTGCCAAGAGGCAGGGTAACTGCGTACATAAGAGGCTCGCCAATGCCGAGCATACCAACTGGGATGGACTCGGTGAGGTACTTCTTGACGCGCTTGTTCTTGGTCTTGAAGAGGATTGCAAGACCAGCACCAACCTGGCCGCCGCCTGCCATCATCAGCAGAGGAAGCAGGTAGTTGATACCCTGGGTTGGGCCCTCTGGGTTGTTAAGCATAACGTGGATTGGGGTAAGTGCCTGGTGAAGACCAACAGAAACCAGTGGCAGGAAGGTAGAACCAAGCAGGTAAGCACCAAAGACGCCAAGCTTGTCGTAGAAGAACTGGAGGACAAAGAAGATTGCCTGAGTAAGCCATGCGCCTGCAGGCTGAAGAATCAGGACAGAACCAATAACACCGATGATAACGGTGCAAAGTGGAGTCAGGAAGGTGTCAAGAACGCTTGGCATAACCTTGTGCAGGTTCTTCTCCAGGAATGCGAAGAAGATTGCGCAGATGATTGCACCAATCATGCCACCTGCTGCTGCGTTGAACAGATCAGAGGAAGCAACGATAAATGCGCCCTCCTTGAAAGCAACAGTTGGGAGGCTGAATGGAAGGTGAACCAGACGAGTTGCAACGCCGTCAACAGTCTTGGAAGCAAGAAGAGGCATACCAGCGTTAGCAATGGAAAGTGCACCAGCCATAGCACCAAGAACGCGAGAACCGCCAAACTCCTTGGCAGCGTTCTCGCCAGCAAGAACTGGCAGGTAAGCGAAAAGTGCCCAACCCATGGTCCAGATAGCTGCGAACCACCACTCGTTAGCAAAAGCCTTACCAGTGGAGAAGTTGATAACGTTGATGATACCGTTGATCAGACCTGCAGAAATGATGCCAGGAAGCAGTGGAACAAAGATGTTAGCAATCTTCTTGAGGAAGCGCTGAACAGGCTTGTTCTCGTACTTAGCCTTCTGAGCTGCCTTGTTGTCCTTAGCTGCGGATACAACGTCGTCCTCAGATGCGTCACCAGCAGCAACGCCGGTAAGCTTGGAGAACTCAACAATAACCTTGTTGACAACGCCAGGACCAAGAACAACCTCAAGGTACTCTGCATCCTCGACCAGACCCATGAC
Organism: Atopobium sp.; assembly: GCA_015258715.1. Taxonomy (GTDB): domain Bacteria; phylum Actinomycetota; class Coriobacteriia; order Coriobacteriales; family Atopobiaceae; genus Lancefieldella. Next base: position 5,158 of record JABZHR010000011.1, on the reverse strand, counting down.
ACCGTCGATAGCCTTGATGGCCTCGGAGTCAACCTTTGAAGGATCTGCGGTCTTAATGCGGAGCCTGGTCATGCAGACCATGTTGCTCTGAACATTTTCTTTGCCACCGACGGCAGCAAGAATCTGTTCTGAAAGCTTGGTGTAATCCATACTTTCCTTCTTTCTCTCGTTGCGATGTTGCAACAAATACTTATCAAGAATACATAAAAAATGAACTTGGCGGTATAACAATCCATACCTGTGGTTCATTGTTTCATGTTTTGACCTAATTTGAACACCCTGTTACTGCAGGTAAACTGAGCGTTTTTCAAAACTTACCGACCACTTGCGCGTCATGCTGATACCACTGACCGATGCAACTGAAACAAAATGCTCACGCGTGTGTCATTTGTTACAACTGTAATTACTACAGTGCGCCTCTGACATGACCATGAGCTGCCTCGAGCTTAGCTTTAGCCTCGTCAACAGGCATCTGAGTCAGCAGCATGACAATAGCAAGCTTTGCATTACCATCAGCCTGCTCAAGCGCCTGAGCTGCCTCTTCGCGAGTGCAACCAGTTGCTGCCATGGTAATGTTCTGTGCACGAACTACCAGCTTCTTGTTGGTCTGCTGCACGTCAACCATAAGATTCTGATATGCCTTGCCCACGCCAACCATAGAGCCAGTTGAAATCATGTTCAGAATCATTTTCTGAGCGGTACCAGACTTAAGGCGTGTGGAACCTGTAAGAACCTCAGGACCGCAGGAAGGCTCAATGGCAAGCTCTGCCTCTTTGCCCACTTCAGAGCCCTTATTGCAGGCAATAGCAACGGTCTTGCAGCCCAAAGAACGAGCATAGCGCAGGCCTCCAATAACGTAAGGTGTGCGGCCGCTAGCTGCAATTCCGATAGCAATGTCGTTCTTGTTCAAGCCAATCTTCTTGAACTCTTCTTCGCACAGCTCAAGAGAATCTTCCGCGCCCTCAACTGCACGTACAAAGGCCTTCTCGCCACCGGCGATAAGACCAACAACTACGTCGGGAGAAACGCCAAAAGTAGGTGGGCACTCAACCGCGTCCAAAACGCCCAGACGGCCTGAGGTTCCAGCGCCAAAATAGACGATTCTGCCGCCAGCCTCAAGCGAGGAAACTGCCCACTCAACTGCCTGTGCTACCTGGGGAAGAACCTCTTTTACGCCAGCAACCACGTTGAGATCTTCCTGGTTCATAACGCTAACCAGCTCAAGCGGGGTCATCTGATCAAGGTCCATGGTGTTGGGGTTTCTTGTCTCGGTGACAAGCTTTGTTAAATCAATCACGTTTTCACCTTCTGTGTTGTGATTTTTACGCACTTTTACGCAATAACGTCGTTGGCTATACCAGGCAAATCTTGGTCAGATGACAGCGTGGCTACGCGCTCAGCCGAATCTAGCTTGCCAATATAGTTTGTCGAGAAACGCTTAACGCTCTTCTCGTAATTTCTATTTACATAGGCTGCAAAGAGCGCATCTACTACGTTGAGCTGGGCAATTCTTGAAGACATGGCGCCGCTTCTCATGATGTGCTCGGTCTCTGCCACACCCAAAACAAAGTCGGAGCGGTGAATCAGTTCTGAATCAATTCCGCCTCGGGTGATGGAAACCACCTTGGCGCCATTTGCTTTTGCAATCCAGGCGCACTCAATGGCTTCTCGCGTGAGGCCAGAGTAGCTGACCACAATAGCCAGATCTTCTCGCCCCATGTTTTTGGCGTAGAGCATCTGAGAGTGGTAATCGTCGCTCAAATTACAGTTGATGTTGAGGCGCATAAGCTTGAGCTGCAGATCTCTTGCAACCAGCAGCGAAGCTCCCATACCAAAAAGACAGATGGAATGGGCCTGCATCATAAGTGAAACAACTGAGTCAACAACCTGAGCGTCAAGCAATTGCCTGGTAAGCTCCAGCGAAGAGATGTTTTTTGCGGTAACTTTTTCGATGATTACATCAGTGGTGTCACCTGCGATAACGCCGCCGACAGCAATATCGTTGCTTTTGTTACTTACAGCCAGTTCATAAATAAGTGCCTGCTGGAACTCTTTATAGCCGCCGCAGCCAAGTTTTTTGCAAAGCCTAACAACCGTCGATGCAGACGTATACGTTTGAGCTGCTAGTTTATGGATTGATTGACCAACTGCTGCCTCTGGATCAGACAGAATATAGTCGACAATATCGCGTTCAGCTGAACTAGCATTCTTGCGATACTCTTCCAGACGAAGACGAACACCTCTCACGCAATCACCTCCGGTCGTCCGGTTGAATAAAACGTTTGACTATATTGTTTCACGTTGCCATAAAAATTTCATCTGTAAAGTAGGCAGTGCCGTAAACGGTAGTATTGCGTGTGCAAGCGTGAGCGCATTCTGTTTGCGTTGTATGCGCGACTACTCATGTTTTCCCAGCGTAATGCAGGGACAATTGTCGTGAAAATCTTGCTTTATGTTAGGCACATTACTATCACTTCATAAAAACTTTTACTACCTAGTAGACATTTGACCACGTGAAACCTGATTAAAATATTTCATTTTTGCCTAAAAAATTCAAATTTAAATACCATTGACAGCTTTTTTGATACCACTCGCAGTACGTTAACGTACCCATTATTTCAACTTACGCAAACTAGCTGCAATTTTGATGAAATGCACGTCATCATAAGCGCAAATTATCTCAGCCAATTGAGATAGCAGGTGTTTCACCTAAGGCAAAACCGAAGGAGACAATATGCGCACCAACGAAGATTTGCACCAGAATCAAAACGCTCACTCTGAGCATTCATCCAACGCAGGCTCCCCTGCTGGACAGACCAGAAGGCAATTCCTCAGCAGAAGTGCTCTTGGTCTAGCCGCGCTTGCAGGTCTTGGCCTTACTGCCTGCCAGACAAAAGGTGGCGCAACTGCTGCTAAAGGAACTGCAAAGAAGGTTGATTCCGTAGACGGAACCTTCCAGTACGAGAAGGTCTTCCCTGTTCTTAACGACAACGAGGCCTTTGACGACTCTCTTGTTACCAACCAGCTTAACAGCTTTGTTTGCTTTGCTGGTCAGGGCACCGTCTATGTAAAGAGCTCCGAGCCTCAGAGCTTTGCGCTCTTTGTAAACGGCCACCAGGTGCCAACCGACAAGCTTGACGGTTCTTCATGGAACCAGATTGACATCTCCGACGTAACCGTCAACGGCGATAACCGCCTGCAGGTCAGCACTGTTAAAGAGACCCAGGCAACCTTTGAGGTCAAGATTGGCTACCCAACGCTTATTGACGGCACCAAGGATTACGCCGACAACGACAACTTCAAGCTGATTGACCAGATCATCAACGCAGAGATTGCCAACGGCTTCACCTCTGCCCAGCTGGTAGTTACCAGGTACGGAAAGATTATCAAGAAGACCAACTACGGTAACGTCAATTCTTACAACAAGGACGGCTCTCGCATCAAAGATGGCAAGGCTGTTGACGACAACACCCTCTATGACCTGGCCTCTAACACAAAGATGTATGCCACTAACCTGGCAATTGAGAAGCTGGTTACCGACGGTCAGCTGGACGTTTCCAAGAAGGTTCAGGAGTACATTCCAGACTTCAAGGACCAGGAGGGCGATAAGATCCTGGGCAAGAACGAGCTTACCGTTCGTGAGATTCTTGAGCACCAGGCTGGATTCCCACCAGATCCTCAGTACCACAACCGCAACTACAACCCAGAGAAGCCTGACGATCCTCAGCCAAACGCTAACCAGAAGCTGTACTCTCAGAATCGCGACGAGATTCTGCAGAAGATTATCGAGACCCCTCTGCAGTACGTCCCAGGCACCAAGACTGCCTATTCCGACGTAGACTACATGCTTCTTGGTTTTATCATTGAGAAGATCACCAATAAGCGCCTTGACCAGTACGTTAAGGAAGCTCTCTACGAGCCACTGGGACTCAAGAACGTCACGTTCAACCCACTGGACAACGGCTTCAAGGCTGACGGAATCGCAGCTACCGAGCTTAACGGCAACACCCGCGACGGCCTGATTACCTTTGACAACATGCGTACCGACACCATTCAGGGTACGGTCCATGACGAGAAGGCCTACTACGCCATGGGTGGCATCTCTGGTCACGCTGGTCTATTTGCCAACGCTTCCGACCTGGCTGTCCTTGTCCAGACCGTTATGAATCGTGGTGGCTACGGCAACACCATGCTCTTCAGCGAGGACGTTCACGACCAGTTTATCAAGCCAAAGGACACCAGCGTTACCTACGGTTTAGGCTGGAGGCGTAAGGGTCACATTGGCTACCAGTGGGCCTTCTCGCCAATTGCAAACGCTGCAACCGTTGGTCACACCGGCTGGACCGGCACACTTACCGTCATCGATGTCTACAACAACACCAGCTTGGTGCTGCTCACTAACACCAAGAACTCGCCTGTCATTGACAACAAGGTCAATCCTAACGACTTTGTGGGCAACCACTTCCTGACCGGCGGCTACGGAGTTGTTTCTACGCTGGCATTTGATGGCCTTGACGACGCAAACGCCGAGGGCAACAACGCCAAGCTCATGGACATGGTCATTGCCAAGTACAAGCTCATTCAGGCCGAGGCAGATTATCAGACTGACCCCGATAAGGCTTCCCTGAAGGCATTGCTTGAGGTCTGCGACCAGAGGAAAGACTCCAAGGTTATCAAGGATTTCCAGGCAAGCGATCTGTACAAGACCATCTCGGAGTTTGTTGGAAAGTAGCACGCGGAAACCGCTTACCGGCAGAGGCTTCGCTCAACGGTGAGAAGTGACTCCTTACGTAAAGCTCGTGTAAACAAGCTGCGAAGCGGGAATAAACGCAGTACACGAACAAGGTACGATACACATCTTGTCTAGCAACGGCCCTCTCCTCCGTCTAGACACACCAAAGCCCGGATGCTATTGCGCGGCATCCGGGCTCTTTTTGTGTGTGCGTGTGCGATGGCCCCGCGAGCTGCTCGGGTTTCTCGCCGGGCGCGCCATGCGAGCCTAAAAAGTGCAAAGAATCTGTATTTGGAGCACCGATTCTTTGACAAAAACAGGCAAATCCACAGATTCTTTTATAGTTTTAGGCTTGAATTGTCAAAGCAAGTGCAACGTTTGGTGATGGTAGACTTCCCAAGGGCACTTCCAACCCAGACGCTTACG
>JABZHR010000010.1 GCA_015258715.1 Atopobium sp. | reverse complement strand
CTCTACACGGCTGCTGCAGCTCTGCAAGAGTTTGGTTTGTAAAGCGGTAAGCTCTCCCCCGTCATACAGACTTTCTGGTAACAGATTCCACGCAATCTCTGGATGGCGGCGAAGGGTGCCCAAACCAGAACAGGGAGCGTCAATAAACACCACGTCAAAGCTCTGATTAAGCTCCTCTGGAACCTCTGGTGACACAAACTGTGTAGCGTCAAACGTGAGTGATGTAACCTGATCTGAAAGGCCAGCAGTTTTCAATCTTCTTTTTGAAACGTGAGACTTTCCCTTTACAAGTTCAACAGCGGTTATATGGGAATTTTCTTTATCAAGCACCTCAAACGCGTGAGAAAGCAACAAGGATTTGGTTCCTCTGCCTTGTCCAACCTCAAGCACATCTTGGTCTACATAAGATGCCGCGAGAAGTGCCACAAGCTGAGAAGCTAAATCTGCAGGAACAAGCTGAACTTTCTTTACATATGCGTCAACGTTAAGTTGAGCAGGATTTTTTACCTCATACACATCTGGCAGAACTGTTTGCTGTAACTCTAAAGAGCTGGTCTGCAATTGTTGTTCTGATACGTTTCTTTGTAGAACATACACAGGAGCTGGGTTTTTAAGATTAAGAATGAGCTTTTGAGCGGCGGACTCTCCCAGCGACTCAATAATCTCCAAACAAATCCACTCAGGAATGCCTGATTCCCACGAAAGCTCTGAAGGTGTTTTGGGATTCTTTGCACGCGTAAGCTGAGCCTCTTTTTCAGAAATTTTTCTAAGCACAGCATTTGCAAGACCAGAAGAACGCTTTGAGATAGACTTTACCAGCTCAACACCTTGGCTAATGGCGGCGTCACGTCTAGTCTCTAAATATAAAACCTCAAATACAGCAATACGGAGAGCGTCCTGTACCTTTGGCTCTAGATGAATACCTGACTTAAGATGATTCTTTAAAGCTTCATCAAGCTTACCTTTGGTAAGCATTGCCCCCAGAGCAAGACGAGTAGCAAAAGCTTTGTCTTGTACAGAGAGTTCCAAGAAATCTTTTGACTCTCGTAAGTAATCACGAATACGTAGATTATTACGTCTACACTCAAAGAATGCCTGATAGGCCACTCTTCGAGCAGGAGTTAAGGTGGCCATTATTGAAGCATCTTCCAGGTCATCTGGGACTTCTGAAGTCCTGCGGCAAATGATTTTGCATCCATAGAACGCTTGCCATCTGGACGCACCTCAAGAAGCTCAAGAGTTCCTTCAGCACAGCCAAGGAACAACCTATGATCTTGAAGAGCAACTTGACCTTGGACAACAGAGGCTTCACTTGGAGCCAGTTGAGCGGAGAGAACACGCAAAGACCTGCCACCAACCGAAGCGCGAGCAGGAGCGGTATCAGAAGACGCTTGAACCCTAAACGCATTTACCTGGGCTGAATCTTCTGGAGCAAGCTTCATTTCTTGCTTGGTAACTTTAGGAGCAAACGTTACTTCTCGCTCGTCTTGTGTATGCCACTCAAGAGAGCCTTCCTTGAGCTCAGAAAGAGCCTCAGACAGTGCGTCAGCACCCAAATGTGCTAGAGCGTCAGTGAGCTGCTCAGTATTTTTGGAGCCGACCTCACACGATGCCTGCTTGCACCAATCTCCTGCGTCAAGCTCGTGCGCAATTTTCATGATAGAAACGCCAGCAACCGTGTCACCAGCAAGGATGGCACGCTGTATTGGAGCAGCCCCTCGCCAGCGAGGCAGCAGTGATGCATGTACGTTCAGAGCGCCATAAGGTGCAAGAGAGATAACTTCATCTGGCAAAATGCAGCCAAAAGCAACCACACAGAGCGCTTCTGGTTGTACCTCTTGCATGGAAGAAATTACTTCTGGAGTCATGCGGTTTGCCTCAAGAACGGACAATCCAAGCTCTTGTGCGCATTCTTTTACGGGAGACGGCTCAAGTGTTTTACCACGACCGCGAACGGCATCTGGCCTTGTAATGACCAAAGCAACCTGGTGATCATGGGCAAGTTTTTTGAGCGATGGAACAGCAAAATCTGGAGTTCCCATAAAGACTACGCGCATGCCAACTCCTAATAGTCTGTTTGACCAGGACGAGCGCCAGAAGCTAGCGCCTCTTTGTACTCCTGCAGCGTCTCCATACGAGCACCTGGTCCCAGGTGATCTGGCATGGTTACGCCGTTGATGTGGTCAATCTCATGCTGCAAACAAACGGCGAGAAGATCTCCTTCTGCTTCATAGCGCATCAGATCGCCCTCGAGGTTATATGCGTGAACGACAACATGGCTTGGGCGTGTAACTGGAACAGTAATGCCTGGGAACGAAAGACAGCCCTCTTCGTATACACGAGGCTCGCCATCTGCAACTTTAATCTCTGGATTAATGAGCACAAAAGGGTTCTCTTGACCGTTAGGATAGTCAACATCGATGACTACCATGCGCTTCATATAGCCCACCTGAGGTCCAGCAAGACCAACGCCGTCGGTAGCATACATAACTTTGAGCATGTGCTCAGCCATCTTACGGACATCGTCGTTAATATCGTCAATCTCTTCGCACTCTTGGCTCAGACGAGGGTCTGGCCAAAGTACCATATCATCAGCTTCAGAACTCATAACTATCCTTACATCATGTCATAAGCGTCAACATCTAATGTCATGTTGATACCCACTCTTTTATCAAGTGAAGCAGCACACTCAGAAAGAATTTCACCCACCTGAGCGTCCACGGGAGATTTTACTAAAATATGTCTGCGATACTTATCTTTTACCTTAGCTTTTACACAATCAGCAGGACCCAAAATCTCCCATCCTGTTTGCGCGTCTAACTTTGTATGCAGCGCCTCTGCCATTTGGTCCGCTACGCGACGAACTTCTTTTTCTGAAGCTCCCCAGAAAAGCACATTAGACAAGCGCAAGAAGGGCGGATAAGTCCCCTCTCTTCTCTCTTTAAGTTCTGCATCAAGAAACGGGCGTCTGTCATGTGTAACTACAGAAGCAATAGCAGGATGTGTTGACCAGTACGACTGAATGATGACCTTACCTGGCTTTTCTCCCCTGCCTGCACGACCAGCAACCTGCTCCAGCAAGTCAAATGTTCTCTCAGCTGCTCTAAAATCTGGCAGCTTAAGCATGGTATCGGCGTTGATAACACCAACCAAGGTGACATCAGGAAAATCCAGACCCTTTGCAATCATCTGCGTACCAATGAGCACTGCTCCTGGAGTTGCGTCAAAGAGCTCAAGGAGTCGCTGGTGTTCGCCCTTTTTAGCCGTGGTATCAGCGTCCATACGAATAATTGGCGCATCGCTGCCAAGCAGAAGCTTGAGCTCATCTTCTACACGCTGTGTTCCCACACCATATGCACCCATATAACGGCTGCCGCAGTTTGGACATTTGCTGGAAGGGTTAGGATACGCATGCTGAGACCACTGCCTGCCGCAACTGTGACAAACAAGAGAATGCGTGCGCTCATGATACGTGAGAGACGTCGAGCAATGCGGACATTCGGGCACACAGCCGCACTCGCGACACATCAAAAAGTTTGCAAATCCTCGACGATTAAGGAGCAGAACGCTTTTCTCGCCACGCTCTGTTGTCTCCTGCAAGGCCTCAGCAAGAGCTGCCGAGAAGACCGATCTGCCTCCGTTTTTAAACTGGGAAGCCATATCAACTACCTGGACCTGCGGAAGAACCGCCGCACCAGGCCTCTCGGTCATGGCGACGCGTGTCCAGTTAGTGCCACACCAGCTTCCTTGAGCTGTTCGGTATAAGCTCTCAAGCGAAGGTGTTGCAGAACCAAGCACCAGCGCAGCACCGCGAAGACGAGCCATCTGAGCAGCAACTTCTCTTGCGTGATAGCGTGGGAGCGAATCTTGCTTGTATGAAGCTTCGTGTTCCTCGTCAATGATGTACAGTCCAGGGTTTTGGATGGGCGCAAACAGAGCAGATCTTGCACCTACTACCACGCGGGCTCTACCCTGCCTGATTAAATCCCACTGGTCAAAGCGCTCACCAAGTGAAAGCTTTGAGTGAAGAACGGCCACCTGCTCACCAAAACGTGAACGGAATCGGCCTACTGTTTGCGCGGTAAGAGAAATCTCTGGGACAAGCACCACAGCACCCTTGCCAGCCGCTAAGGTCTTTTCAATAGCGGAGAGATACACCTCGGTTTTACCTGAGCCCGTTACACCATCAATGAGCACAACGTCGCCCTGAGCAGCAGTTTGTGCAGTCTTGATTGCTGCAAGAGCAGACTCTTGGCCCTCAGTAAGTTGCTGTGGACGAGGTGCTACGCCACTTGAAAGCGTGGTTCCCAGACCCTCCTGGCTTCCACGAATTTGTCGCTGTGTGCGCACCTCAACGACACCCTTTTTCTGCAGTGCAGTTACTGCACTGCGAGCTCCTGGAATTGTGGCCGAGAGCTCGGATAACCTCATAGCACCTTGCACCAGAGCCTCAAGCACCGATCGCTGCTTGCTTGCATTTGCTGCAGGCGTAAAGTCAGCCGCCTTTTCTGTCAGCTCAACCCATCGCTCATCAACAGGACCGGGCTTCTCGCAAACAAGCTGCCAGGGAGATTCTGTATCTTTTCTGGTGACTTTAACCTTTTGGCCAGGCGCTAAAAAAGGATGCAATGCGTCTGCATAACTACAGGCGTATTCTTTGCTCATCCATTCTGCTACCTGCGCAGACTGCTCATCAAACGCTGAATCTGCTAGAACTTGTGTTATTGGAAGGACGCGCGAAACATCTAAACCTAAAGACACGCTGTCTGAAATGCCTACGACATAACCAACCACTTGCCTGTGAGAAAACGGCACCAAGACTGTTGTTCCTACAACCGCAGTCTCTTCCAAAGATTCTGGAATGGCGTAATCAAACGTGCCAGAAAGAGCACGAGTTGGTATGTCTAAAACAACATGTGCAAAAGGCACGTTCTTGCCTCCTTAAAGCCGTGGTTGATGGTTTACATCAAACGTGTAACGAGCAACGTGTGGCTGACCAGCTTCTTCAACCTCAACACAAACAAATACGCACTCAACCTTAGTAAATCCGTGCTGCATCAAGACGTAGGCATAGAAGTTTGCCTGCATCTGATGATGCTCATAAATTTGAGTAGCACTAAGGCCTTTATCGCCTGTTTTATAGTCAACTACCAGCGCATCTTTGCTTCCCTTATTATAAGCGAGAAGATCGATGGCTCCTTCTACATAGTTCCCATATTCAGAATCAACCTGTAGCGTAAAGGGAGACTCCGCAATAACTACATCATGAGCTAAAGCTTCCTGCCTGATTGCAGAATTGCTCCACAGTTCAAGTGCTTGTTTGACTCGTGATATCGCTCGCTGAGGAACACTGTTCTTCAAGCACAATCTATCAATAGTTTGTTCATCAACCTTAGACTGAGTCTCAACCATAATCTGAGCAAGCTCATGGAAGGCTGAGCCGAGGCTTGTTGGATCTACTCCATCATCAGCTAATGTGCCAGGCAACATAACGGAAGTCTCAGTTACTGGTTGAAGGTTATTCTCGACCTTAAAGTTCTCTGCCATTTGTTGGTGAGCTGATGAGTAACTAAAGAGACCTTTTCGCTTGTCATAAGTAGTTTCTGAGGCAACACTTAGTCTTACCTTCTCATAGAGGTCAAACGTTTCAACAGCTTGAGAGTTTTCCTCTTCACTTGGGTTGCCATCAGAGGGTTCGGACTTGTCGCCAAAAGGTTCAACAAACTCTAAACCTTCAACCTGAATTGGCTCATCCTTCTTGCCAGAACCCTGAACCACACGCATACAACCAGCAAGATTTCCACCATATTCAAACGAATGCTCACCAGCAGAAAGTGGCGGCTCCTCAAACAAGGCATCTGTAATCTTGCGTGTATAACGAGGATTAATTCCTTCTTTAGTAAGGTCGATGGTTGAAGTAAGAATGACTGCTTCTCGAGCGCGTGTTAAAGCAACATACAGACGGCGGTTCTGCTCCTGCTCTTCAAACTCATTCTCTTGAGTTTCCAGGAACATTCTCCACTCAAGAAGACTCTTGCACTCATCAAGGCTTGTAGGAACCTCATGACAGTCATCATACAATTCATGAAGTTTTTTAGAACTGCTTGAGAATACAATCTGATACAAATCGTCTTTTCTAACATGCAAAAATGGCTCACTGCCAGCGCCTGCCTTAGGGCCAGACACAGCTCCTACAACAGCAACAACAGGAAATTCCAATCCCTTAGAAGCATGAATGGTCATAAAAGTTACGGCGTTTTGAGTGCTGCAGTGAAGCACTTTTGGCGACTCTTTAGCCGTGTTACACCATTGACTAAACGCTTTTGCGACTGAAGCTACGCCAATGCTCAGCTCCTTTTGCAAGCTATCAATTTGTTCAAGAGCTGCAAAGATATTTGCAATCTTTGACTGTCCCTCATTTCCCATCTTTTGAAGGCGAGAAATCCATCCAGCATCAAGAACTACCTTTTTAATGACGTCTGAAACTCTCTTGTTTGAAAGAGAGCTACGAGCGTTACTCAACACCTCTAAAGCATTTTTGAGCTTTGGACTTACCTCAAAAGGTGGATTACATACGTCATTTACCACTGACTCTGCAATATCTCTATTAGTAATCCTCTGACCATTTTCTCCAAAATTAGTGCCTAAGAGAAGCAGGTCAGACGCATCAAGACTAAAAATCTCACTCGAGAGTACAGGAAACAGTCCCTCGTATGAATCGTACATATTTGCGAGTGCTTGTAAAAGACTACCAATCAGCTGAACCTCAGGCTGCTCACCAAACGTTGAAGCTCCAGAAACCACGCTTTCAATTCCAAAGGTACGAAGTGCCTCAATATAGGGCTGTGCCTTTTTAACTGATTTCATCAAAATTGCAACATCTTTTGCTTGGATCTTCTCATCCTGCATAAGCGTGTTGATTCTGTCTGCAAGTTGATACGCAACAAGCTGGCTTCTTGTGACGTCATCGCCTGGCTTAGAATTTCCTGACTTTTCAAATTTTGTGACTTCAAAATACACGCGCGGCGAATGCGCAATGAACGGAGTTGCAGGTTCTTCTCGCCCAGCGGACAGATCCATAAAGTTAGGTATCATGCCATCAGCGCTGCAAACCTTTGCAACAAATCGCAAAATTTCGTTGTGACTACGGAAATTATCTACAAGACGGGGTTGCAAATCTTCTGAAACCTCTGCTTGACGTCTAAAGAACACATCAACATCGGCACCGCGGAATCGATAGATTGACTGCTGCGCATCACCAACTGTGGTGAGATATTGAGCATCTTTACCTGAGAGACTCTTAATCATCTGCACCTGTTGCTGGTCCGTATCTTGGAACTCGTCAACCATTACAAGCTTGAATTTATCCGTGTAAACAGCTGCAATCTCTGGATGCTCTTCGAACACCTTTGCCGTTAGATGCAAAAGATCATCGTTATCAAGGCCGCCAACAGCACGTTTCTTCTGTTTAAAGAGCTTGTAGACCTGCTCAGTAACATCTTTCAGACACTGACCCTCAAACGTGTCCTGAATAAGGCCAAATAAAGAGCTGCAAACTTTAAGCTGGTACACAGCTTCATCTTTTACAATTTTTATTTCTTTTGAGGAACGACCGATCTTGAGTGCTTTTTGCAACGTATCCCAAAACGCCTGGTCAAAATCAATGAGCGAGAGAACCAAGTGTTGCTGCAATTTATTTGAAAGCTCAGATTGAACACTCTGTAGCTGATCTGCTTCATCTGGTTTCTTGTCGGCAATTGCAGCCTTTAGCTCCTCAAGCGCACCGTAGAGACTCCCAAGTTCTGCTTTCAGAACTTCCAGGTCAGAGCTATCCCCTACAAATGAAATAGCATCCATTCCTACAGGAGATGACTGAGCGTACGAAATCAGCGTTTCAATACGAGACTTCAGTGCATCTCTGTTCCCTGCATAGGTTGAGAGAAACTCAGCATAGCTTTCATCTTGAGAAAGCTCTCTGAGTACTTCTTCAATAGATATATTGACCAGCTGATTTCTGGTCATGTCATTAATGATTTCAAACTCAGGATCAAGACCCAAATCAAGTGCATGAATCTTTAAGATTCTGCTACACATACCGTGGATCGTACTAATCCACGCATCATCAACCTGCAACGCAGCGCTATGCAGGCCTTCTTTTTCTAGAGCTTCCCTAACGCGCTCTTTAATTTCTGTAGCTGCGGCATTGGTAAACGTGATAATCAATGCCTGGTCAAGACTGTTCAGATACGGCTTTCCGTCAGCTCCCGAGCCTTCTTTTAAAGCCCACACAATTCTCTGTGTAAGCGTAAAAGTTTTTCCTGAACCTGCACCTGCTGCAACAAAAAGAGGCTTATCAAGCGTCTTGATGGTCTTCTCTTGACCAGGCGTATAACGTGTGTCAGCCATAGTAGCTTACCTCCTCTTGTCGCACAGTTTTACTGGACAATACTTACATGCATCCTTATCGCAAGGATTGGCTCGAACATCTCCAGAAAGCATGGCTTGAACCTTCTGAGCAATTAAACTCTCCCAAGCGTCCAAGTAGTCTGCAAACTCCGCTGAGTTTTGAGACACAACCATAACTGCCTGGTCCCTGAGCTTTTTATCTTCCGGATTCATGTTCCAAATATGTTCTGTTGCCGCTTCTGTTGCCACGCCTGCAAGAGCAAATGAAGGCTTATCTTTCTGCTCTTTGGTGCCCAGATAAATTGCAGCAACTGGCTCAAGCTTATACTTGGTGAGCTGTTTTCTCATAATCTGAGCATATATTGCAGACTGTACATGCCTTGGAAGGACCTCTTTTGAGAGCTCACTATCCAGACTTAACTTTGCTGAATAAGCCTTCAAATCTTTTGTGGCCTTGTGTTTATAGTCAATAATAAGTGCCTGACCATGAGCATTTACATCTACGCGGTCAATCGAGCCAGTAAATTGAGCTCCTGCATACTCAACAACATTTTCTTCTCTACCAAAACGAAGCTCAAAGAACCTAGGCTGATAGCCAATAAAGTGCGAAGCTTCAAACTCGAGAAGATCCTTGAGTTCTTCTCGTATATTCTCAACCTGTTTTCTTTCTTGAATGCTATGCGGAATAAGCTCATTTGAAGATGCTCGGTTAATGTTGTTGAACTGCTCATCCCAGACCTGAGCAAAACAGCTGTCTAACACTTGTTTTGCATGATCTAGGTTATCAGATGTAATTCTTGAGCCAGGAATATCTTGTAAAAGCGCAGATTCAACCGCTAAATCAACATCAGCCACATCACAACCAAGTGCTTCAGCTAAAAGTGTTGCGTATGTTAGCTCCAAAACACGATGGATAAAGGTACCTATCTGCATTGGAGCAAACTCAGTGTCTACCTGGGAAATCTTGATGCGACGTTGCGTAAACCATTTGTAGGGACACTCAAGATATGTCTCAATCTGAGAAGCGGAAAGAAGCGGTAGCCCCTCTCGCGAGACCTCTATAAGACCTTGTAATTCCTGCTCAAGGGTCTCCCTCATCAAATGACGTGGGAGTACCACAATATTTTTGAGTTTAGGATCAATTTCACCAGACTCGATTGTTGGGAGTTCTGCAACACGTTCTGGGTCAGTAGCTTGAGGCAACAGGTTTACCAGCACCTCTTCTTCTCCGCGCGCAACCCCTGCCTTCTTTGCATAGTCTTTTGGATAGCATGCTTTAACCTCACTGAGAGCTACTGCGTTAAAGACATCTTTTTGCTCAACCTTCTCAAACGCAACGCTGGTAGAAGCAGTTGTAAGCGCCGTATAGAAATCTCTTTGATACCGTGTAAACTCTGATACCTTAGGCATTTTGCTCGCATGGCGAACAAACTCTTGAAGTGCACCGTCTGATGCTTTGACACCAAAATTCAGCGTATCCATACCCTGGAAAATGACGGCATCAAAAGAATGTGGCTCAAAAGAATGTGCTTGTCTCACAGGAGCTATCAGCACCTGAATATCAGACTGGATACCATTAGAAACAGGCAACATGACCGTCTGGTCTTTGCAAAGCTCAATAAAAGATTTGAGTGTCTGAGGAGTGAGCTTTAATCCTGCCTCATGCAACTCCTGTGCAGAAGAAACAATCTTGTTCATTACCTTAAGCGACTCTTGGTTTTGAAGAGATCGAAGCGTCAACTCTTTAGACTGAGCAGCCTCTGACTGCTCGTCAGATGTTTCTGCAGAAAGGTATTCAATAATGCGCTGAGCAGCAGAACCAATTCTGCCAAGCTCAAGGCTCTTGATGGTCTCTGCGCACAAACGCGAGCTCATAGCCGCCTTAGAAAGCGTCTCAAGCACTCTGGTGGCATACAGCGTTCTATTACCGCGCCAACTCTTATCCAGCATCCACGCACGCTCAACACTTATGCCTGAAATAGGTGAAATCAGATAGTCCGTAAGAGTACGTGGAGGCCACCACGACATATCCCCCATCTGATGGTCAGATGCCTGGTAGTCAATGTTTTTCTCGAGCTCTGAGCGTTCACTGAGCGTGACGTACGCATCAATCAAGCTAGCAAACGCACGTCCTGCAAGCGAATCTTGAATACGCACTGAGCGATTAAAGTGAGCAGCAATCCCCTTTGCTGCAAGCTTTTGCGAGAGCGCATCCCAAACCCTTTGTGAATCTGAGGTGTATACTGCAAAGTTCTTGCTACCAGATTCAACGCGCTGAGAGATATATCTGCTGATAGACTCTGCCTCGGCATGCTGACCCAGCGGCGACAAAAACGTTACTGCACCGCTCGGCGTAACCTCATTACCTTCCTTGGCCCTGAACACCCTGGCGAGAAGATCGTTGAGCTCCTGACTTTTTGCGGCTGGCGCAAGCCCCGTATCCACACGACAATTGCATCCCAGGCCGCCCAGCAACTCCAGTTGCTGTTCTGCCGCGTAACCCGCAGGTCCTTCGGGCACGTAGAGAGAAAACGCCACATCGCGCTTCTGCGACAGTCTGCGCACAAACTGAAGACGCGCCTCCGAAAGATCTTCAACTCGCGAGAAAATCAGTGCAGGTCCCTGCGCTGGAATGGACTGCAGCAGATAATCCAGACACTGGCACATCTCAACGTAAGACTTTTCTTCAAGCAGCATCTTGTAGCGCTCTAGCACCTTACATGCACTCATCTGACCGGCAGAAAGTTGACCGGAGTCTACAATTTGATCAAGCTCCGTCAGATACTCTGGAGCAAGCTTAGACAGAAGCTCCACGGTACCCTTGCTCGTAGTTAAAGTGCCTAGCTCATCAGCAGACATTCCATCCAGAATCTGCTGGAAAAAAACCTTGCGAAGCGTATTTGAAAGCAGACGATCTGAGCTTCCATACAGCTTCCATTGATCGCGCATCCACTCATCAAAAGTTGAAACATTCACGCCAACAGAGAGCTCTTGGATGGCTCCAAGCCGTCTCTTAACTAACAACACAGTATCGGAAGAAGGCACTATAAGCTGAACAGACCCCCACCTCTCACGTGAAGCCCTTAGCTGCTCTTGAATAGAGTTTGATAAGAAAGCACCTGTTTGTTGTTTGTACAGAAGCAAGCCCATACGTCACCTCTCCGATTTTTCTTACTTCTAAAGTTACCACGCACACCGGACATAAATTAGAATCAAACTAAACAACAACTAAAAATCCCTCATCAAAAGGATTTTCATGATTATTTTGCTTCCACCATCGTCAGGAAAAACCGCCCCCACCTCGGGGCCCTCTCTTGATCTCTCATCACTTTTGTTTGGTTCTGAACTCACCAGCTGTCGAGAAGAACTCATCAAGGACTTACACCAGGTATGTTCTGATGCAGACGCAGCTCAGGTGCTTAAAATTGGTCCTAATACCGTCGGTGACATTGCCGACAACCTAGACGTCTATGAAGCTCCAACCACAACCGCGCTCAATCTCTATACTGGCGTACTTTTTGAGGCTGCAAAATTCAATCAAACACTTGAAAACGTCACGATAGAAAACACGCAGAAAACGGCCACATTACCAGCAGATATCCTCAACTCAGAAATCATGATTTTCTCTGGTCTTTGGGGTGTTGTAAGACCGCACGATCTTCTCCCCAACTATAGACTGTCTGCCTCAATCAAGCTGCCCACCGTTGGTACCGTTGCAACTTACTGGAAAAAGCAGCTTAATCCCCTGTTAAACGCTGCTCTAAAAGATCAAATAGTTGTAGATTGTCGCTCGGGTGAATACAGAAAGATGTGGACGCCTTCGGCAAAGCACCCTAGCGAGCTGCTGCAAGTTGTCGTACAGCGAGAAGATCCTGGTACGGGAAAGCGCAGTGTTGTATCGCATAACGCAAAACATATGCGTGGTGTACTTGCAGGCGCCCTCTTTGAGCAACGCGTAAACGGAAAACTTTCTAAAGAAGTTAGCGTGTCTCAAATTGTAGAAATTGCGAGCAATCTACCAGGCGTCATTGATGTTGACGTAAGCACAGCAAATGCTTCTGGAGAATCAGCGCTTACGCTAGTAACTGGTTGCTAGTCAAAACTAATAGTCTTAAGCATTCTTAGCGCTAGTCTTTTGAGCTTTTTTGACCTGCCTCATCAGCCACTGGAACACCATAACTACAACAATTGTGACTGCAAAGACAAAGATGCCTCGTACAAAAGCATTACCAAGCAAGCTGTATGGGAATCGACCAAGTCTTAGTCCTAAGAAGTTAATAACAGGAATCTGGAACAGATAGACTCCTAAAACACCAGCAGATACGGTGCTGATGTGCTTCTTAGTAGCATCAGAGAACTCCTGCAGCCTTGGTTCAAGGTTCAGCACAAACAAGAACAAAGATGCCGCTTGTACTACACAAAGGAAGTTTTTAATAGCAACTGGATAACTCTGATACGTCATTTCTGGCGTCACCGGAATTCCAAAGTTGTTAGCAATAAGTCCCCAACCAAACATGGCCGCAGATGAAAGCAAGAAAATTACAGCAAGCACAAGATTGTTTTTAGTAAATTTTGGAAGCTCGTCGTAATACGTCTTAACGAAATATCCCAGTAGATAGTAGAAAAGGCCATCGCTGTTAAACGCAGCCCATCTTAACAGCTGATCAAAGTAAACACTACGAACGCCAATAAACTCAAGAAGAGGCAGACCAAAGCTCACAAAGAGCGTAAGCGCCATAACATAGAGCAGGGTTTCCTTCTTTTGAACTACCAAAGAAAGCACAGGTGTCAAAAGATACAGATACAAAATGGTATAGATGAACCAAAGAGTGCTGTTAACGTTATTGGTTAGAAAGCGCTTTACAAAATCAGCAACGCTAGCACCTGCAGCAATCTCTTCAGCGCCCCAAAACTTTGTAGGAAAAAGCACGTACATCAGATACACCACTGCGCTGCCAAAAATGAGCGCCATCAGCGTCTTTCTTGCTCGCTTCATAAAGAATGTCTTTGTGGAGTATTTACTTCTATATCCAAGCAAATTCATACCACTCAGCATAAAAAAGATGGGCACCGCGTAAATAAACGCTGCTTGCAGAGCTAAAGAGAAGGCCCAAGTTTTTGTGTGGGCAAGCGAGAATACATTAAGCGAGGTATGTAGCATAACAACAGCAATACCTGCCAAAATGGTAAGAACATCTGCAAAAACAAAGCGCTTCTTAGTAGCAATTGCTTTTGAAGAAACTGTAGCTTTTTCCACGGGCTTCTCCCCAAATCAATCAAACTTCATCTATGCTTAGTATACGAAAAGTACCAGCAGGAAAGAGGCATCATGGCAAATGTCGTTGACTATCTACACTGGCGCGGCGATCTGACGTTTGAAAAGGATCCCTTTAACAACGTTGATAACCTGATTCTCTCAATCCTTTCCTATCTGGGATTTGGCGGCGTCGTGCCTTCTGAGCGTAGCGAGAAACGCGTTCTACTTGGCGACGCTTGCGCCAAAATGCTTAAGAAACTTAAAGATGACCCGTCTCTTATCACGGGATTTTCTCGCGTTGATGGAACCTTCCTTGAAGCACTGGTCAACGCTCCCCGCTTTGCCAACATTGAACTTGGTCGCTATGTAGACCGCATTAATGTCGAGAAAAACCTGCAGTTTGCAGCATTTACCGCCTATCTTCCTACAGGACAGATGTTTGTTTCTTTTAGAGGAACTGACGGCACGCTAGTTGGCTGGCGAGAAAACCTTAACCTTAGCTTCCAGGTTACGTCCGCTGATAAGTCGGCGGCACTATACCTTGAGAAGCGCATTCGCGAACATCTTGCAGCAGGCAATAGCACTACCTGCGCAAATATTATGGTTGGTGGCCACTCTAAGGGCGGCAACCTTGCAGCATACGCAGCAACAGTCTGTCCTGAAGAACTACTCGGCGCAATTGATCGCGTCTGGAGTAACGACGGTCCTAACATGTGTCCAGAAATTATTCCCACCACAGCTCATAAGGCGCTTGGAGATAAATACATCAGAATTTTGCCTGAGTTTAGTGTAGTGGGCATGATTTTTGATGATCCTGCTGTACCAAAGCTCATTGTTAAAAGCTCCGAGTCTGGCATGCTGGCGCACGACGGCGTTTCATGGCAAGTCTCTCGCAATACGTTTGAATTTGCTGATGATTTCCAGCTGGAATGTAAAAAGATTAACGAGGCGTTTAGCAATTGGTATAAAGAACTCCCCCTCTCTGATCGAGAGCACTTTACCAATGAGCTCTTCGACGCACTCTCTGCAGGCGGAGCAGTCTATTTCAGCGACATTATTAGCTCGCCAGCAAACTTACAGCCTGTTGTTGCGGCACTCACTAAAACAGAAAAGCAAACCAAAGAAGTCTTTTTTGACCTCCTTAGTTCGCTTGTCAATGCATCAGCAACATCTTTGATTGAAAACATTACTGAGTCTTCCCAGATTTCTCAGCTAACTTCTGCTATCTCAGAAAGCTTTGCCAAACTGGATAAAGCCCAGAAGGAACTTACGAAAGGTTCTCCTTCTTCAGACCAGTAAGGCTAATCACAATTGAAGAGACAATTGAGATAACTATTGATCCCAGGATAGCGGTGCCTAAAGAATCAATAGCAACGCCCGCATGCAGCAAATTCCTAGAAATAAAACTTGAAAGCTCAAGCATAAAAGCATTAATAAAGAGCGAGAAAATACCTAGGGTCAGCACATTAATAGGCAATGAGAGTAGCTTAACAACAGGCTTAATGCCCGTATTGACTGCTGCGAGTACTAACGAGAACAGAATAGGACCTGCCCACGAGCCTCCCACAATAGTTAGACCTGGAATTAAGGTGCAGGCCACCAACGTAGCAACAGTAGTTACAAGCCATGTTGCAACAAATGTCATACTAACCTCTCTTTGAAAAAAGCCCGGCAAAGCCGGGCTTGACGTGCACAGTATGTAAGCTGTTAGCTTACTCGCCAAAACCGCTCTCAACAAGAGCGATAAGAGCGTCAAGAGCTGCCTGCTCGTCAGCGCCGTCACATGCAATCTCAATCTTGGTGCCAGTACCAAGGCCAGCAGCAAGAATCATCATGATGGACTTAGCGTTAACTGGTGCGGAGTCCTTGTCAACATTCTTGATGGTGACGTTGCTCTCAAACTTCTTTGCCTCAGAAACAAAGACGGATGCTGGACGAGCGTGAAGACCAGTTGCATTGATGATAGTAGTCTGCTTTGAAACCATAAGTGGACTCCCCTTCCGGAAACCAAAAATCTACTCGAGAGTTATTCTCGATTAATCGTTACTATCGTAACAAAACATAACGTATTATATCCAATCTTATTTCCAGAAAGAACCAAATTAGACTATGATTTGCTCAAAAACAGGGTAAAAATAAAAAGTCGGAACTCTTGTAGGAGGTTCACCATGGCTGAAAACGATATCCAAAACTCAAAACCTGAGGAATTGGACACGATAGATACTCAAGTAACCACTTCTAATGAGCAGATTGAGTCTGCAGACACACCTGAACCCAGCAAATCCCAGGACATTCAAAAGATTGCCAAGGACACTACTCAGGTTGTAGCAAAAGGTGTTAGCAGCGCATTTGAGAGCGCCACAACCGCTGTTGCAGAAGGTTTCCAGGCTACCAAAGAAGTCCACAACGCTGCCAAAGAGACAAACTCTGCAAAGCAAGAGCTTAAGCAGATGCAAGAACACCTTGCTCAAGACAAGCAAGACTTAGAGCACAGAGACTACGTACAGAGCTCGTTTGATCAAATAATTGCTGAGCAAGAGAAAATTTTTGCAGAGACCGCTCAGGTCATGAGTGATCAATCTACGCAAGTGGATCTTCTCACGGTTAAGAAAAACCAGCTTATTCAAAAGCTTGAACAGCAAAAAGTTGACGACGAAGCAAAGATTAAGCCTTACAAAGAAGTTGCTGCCACAGCAAAAGGCAGGCTGGATGATATCTCAAAGACAATCTCCGAGGCGCAGCGTGGTGTCAAAAACGCCGAGGCTCAGCTTAAAGAAGTTACCGAGAAACGCGATGCTGCTGTAGCGTCTGCAAATAAGGCGCTGGAAAACTCCCAGGCAAGACAGCTTTCTCTGAGAGAAGAGCTTGCTGGTCTTAAGACAGACCCTGCCGCTAACCACGATGCAATTGTTCGCATTGAGGAAGACCTTAAGTCAGAGCTTGTTCGTGCAGAGCAAGCCCAAAAGCAAGTTGAGGAACTACAGAACTCTTTCCAATCTTCACTTGAAATGGCACAAACGCATTACTGGACCCAGGGCAAATCGTTGGAGTCCTCAGAGTCTTCTATTGATGCGGCTCGCAAAGATTATGAGCAGAAACAGCAAGAATATGACGCCGTAGTAGCTGAGGCTAATGCTCGTCAGAGGATTCTGAGCAAAGATATAGAGGGTCTTGAAGAGAAAATTAAGACAGCCAAGGAGCTCTTTAACGAAGCAGCAGATAAACATGATGAAGCACAGTCAGTCATTGATGACGCTAAAGAAATTCATGCAACACCAGAAATTACTGAGGAGCTTAGAAAGTCTGTTGACGAGCAGGTAATTAACATCAATACCAAGCAGCTCACCCTTAAAGAGCTTATTACTGGCGAGAAAATCCTTCGAGAGACAACTCGTGGTCAGCGCATTGGCTTCATCATTGTTGTTCTTGGCATGATAGCGATTCTTGCGTCTTTTGTTTGGCTGATTTTTAACTGGTAATTTAGTCTTTGCCCAGACAAATCATCGTATGAAAAAAAGTGCTCACAATACTGTGGGCACTTTTTCTACATCTAAACTCTCAAGTTAAACGTAAGGATCATGGTCACGTAACCAAACTCGCTAAATGATGATCATGGCATCACCAAATGACAAGAAGCGGTACTTCTCGTCAATGGCACTTTGATAGGCGTTCATGATTTGCTCGCGCGTTGCAAACGCAGAAACCAGCATCATCAAGGTAGAACGTGGAACGTGGAAGTTAGTCACCATGGTGTCTACCACGTGGAACGTAGAGCCTGGCATCAAATAGAGATTGGTGGTTGCGTTTTCTCGGGCAACCATATCGCCTTTATGAGTCACTGCAGCAGAGTCTTCTGCCTCCTCAAAGCGACGGGCAACAACAGGAGGCTCAGCTGCAGGAATCTGATTATCCCAAGCACTTTCAAGCGAGCGAACACTGGTAGTACCAATGGCAATAACCTTATGACCAGTGGCTTTGGTAGCCTTTACTGCTTCTACAACTTCTGGAGCTACGTGGTAGCGCTCGGTATGAATGACGTGCTTAGTAGGATCGTCCTCTGTTACCAACCTGAAGGTATCAATACCCACCTCTAGCTCAACAGATGCCCACTGAACACCTTTTGCTTTGATGGTTTCAATGAGCTCAGGAGTAAAGTGAAGACCCGCGGTAGGAGCTGCAGCAGAATGCTCGTCCTGCATAGCGTAGACCGTCTGGTACTTCTCTGGGTCTCCCTCGTACTGTGTAATATACGGAGGCAGTGGAACGTGGCCCGCCTCATGAATAGCCTCATCAAGAGTGCGATCTCCCTGTGCCTCAAAACGCACCAGGCGACCTCCCCTGTTGTCGTCAACAAAGTCCACAATGGTACCCGTCAACACAACAGGAGCTGAGTCAGGAGCATGCAAGCCACCTGCACGGTATTCAATTACTGCGCCAGGCTTTAGACGCTTACCAGGATTTACCAGACACTCCCATACACTACCCAAAGTATCAATGTCTTCTCGACGTTTTAAAAGCAGCGTTTCTGAGACGCCGCCCGTATTTTGCTTTTTACCTACAAGGCGAGCTGGCATAACGCGCGTCTGGTTAACTACAACCAAATCGCCCGGCTCAAGATACTCCACAATATCAGTGAAGTACTTGTGCTCTATGCGGCCATCTTCTCTATGCAGCACCAAAAGCCTACAAGAGTCTCTTGGCTCAGCAGGAGCTTGTGCAATACGTTCTTCTGGAAGGTTGTAATCAAAATCGTCAGTTCGCATGACGCGCTGCCTTTCTTGCGTCACGGGCTTCATGACGCTCTATCTGAGCCTCGGCCGCAGAATATCTGCAACCGCAATAATTTTGTCGATACATACCAAGCTCACGAGACTCTTTTGTAGCTTCTGGGTAAAACGGACGGAAATCTCTCCATACAGGTGTCAGTCCATGAGCATGCGCAATGGACACCAGCTCATCCTCACACGCATCAAAGAGCTGATAGGGCGAGACAGCCAGTGTTGTAGAAACGTATTCAAACCCGCGCTCAGCCGCCACACGACAACTCTCTGCCAAGCGGATTGCGTAACAAGCACGACAGCGACGATCTCGTTCAAATCCCTGAGGGGCCACAGCTCGCTCCCATTGCTCTCGCGGATCTCCTGCCACAATCACCTCAACATGAGCCTCTTCTTGAGCCCACGTAAGTAAGGTTTGAAGACGCCTATCGTGCTCTTCAACTGGCTGAATATTAGGATTAGTCCAGCAGATGGTTGGCTCAAAGCCCTCTTCCCTCAGATGTTTTAAAGGTTCAAGTGAGCATGGACCACAGCATGCATGGAGCAGCAGCGGTGTTCCCGGCTCTACTGAAAGAGTCTCAATTGACTGAAGCATGTTTGAAGCCATTAGTTCTTCTCGCCTTGTGCCTTATAACATTTCCAACCTACTATAGCGCAGGCAGCAAGGCATACAAAAATGGTAACAACGCTTGCTTCAATACCGTAGGCACCACCCGAGATAAACTCAGATGCTGCAGGATACGCTGTTAAGAGCGTGGTAGGAAGAAGCGTAGTGGTAACCGAGATGCCCAGAATAGGGCCGGTTACAAAGTTCCAGATAAAGTGCATAGCAATGGTCATGAGAAGGTTATCGGTAAGCCAAAACACCAAGCCATAAAGAATGCCCATCAAAAAGACTGAGATTGCTGCGGCAACAGAGATATTAGGCGTTAGTCCATACGTTGCGGTAAAGAGCACTGCTTGAAGCACAAGCGCTACAGGGAAAGAACTCTTAGCTGCAACACCAGTCTGTAGATAGCCTCTAAACAAGATTTCTTCTGCAGTAGACTCAATCAGGGTTGCCACAAGTAAGAAGAGAGCAGCAAAAATGTTATAGGAAGCATTGAAGTTAAAATCAAAGCCTTCAATGAGCATGATAGAGCCAAAGGTAAACAGCACCATCAAAAAGCCAAAGGTAACTCCGCGCATAAATCCTGGCCAGGAGCTTACTCGAAGACCTAAAGACCTAAAATCTCGCTTATTGACGCGGGTAATCCATACAAGGATTAAGCCACCTGCCAACATGCTTCCAAGAAGACCCAACACGGCTGGAAGGATGTCATTGGCTGGGAGCTCTCCCATAACCATCAGCGGAATACGACACACAAACATAAGTAAAAGTGCAAGGTCAGCCACAAGGAAGGGCGTCACCACAGACTTTGGTGGATCCTTTAGAACAAACTCAAGGCTTGTCTTTGGCTTTTTTCTTCCCACAAACTCTCCTTACATAATTTCTACTCACTATAGTATCGACTTCTGAATCTATTCGTGTAGTGAATCAAAAAAGATTAGAATAAGAAGATAATTTGCGTAATCTACTAATTCCAACTGCGAGGTATCCATGGCCGAAAGCTACGACATGAACAACCGCCCTCATTTTCCTAAGCGCGCTGTCATTACCGGTGGTATGCCCTACGGTAATAAAAATCTCCACTTCGGACATATTGCGGGCGTCTTTGTCCCAGCAGATTTCTTTGCTCGTTTCTTAAGAGATCGTATTGGCCAGAAAAACGTTTTGTTTATCTCTGGAACTGACTGCTATGGCTCTCCTATTGCAGAGGGCTATCGCAAAAAGGTTGAAGAAGAGGGCTACGAAGGCACCATTCTTGATTACGTTAATCATAATCACAACCTGCAGAAAAGCGCTCTTAACGCCTACAATATCTCGCTTGATTTCTACGGCGGTTCCGCGCTAGAGCCAGCCGCAAAGATTCACGAAGAGATGGCCGACAGCATCATGCACCGTCTCTATGAGCGCGGTAAGCTCTC
This sequence comes from Atopobium sp., assembly GCA_015258715.1. Lineage (GTDB taxonomy): Bacteria > Actinomycetota > Coriobacteriia > Coriobacteriales > Atopobiaceae > Lancefieldella. The sequence continues at coordinate 16,136 of JABZHR010000010.1, read as the reverse complement.
CAAGCTCTCAACCAAGCAGTTTTACGATACCGAGGCTCAAACGTTTCTTAACGGCCGCCAGGTCAATGGACGCTGCCCTATCAAGGGTTGTAAGTCAGAAAAAGCTTACGCAGAAGAATGCGACCTGGGTCATCAGTTCAACCCAGAAGAGCTCATTGCTCCTGTTTCACAGCTCACCGGCACCACACCAGAGCTTCGCCCTGCACCAAGCTGGTACTTTGACTTGCCACAATACAAAGAGTTCCTCAACAACCTGGTAGAAAAGTGGAAAAACAACCCACAGATTCGCTCAGTTGTTACTTCTACCGTTCAAGAGACTCTGACCGAGCCTATTATCTATATCCAAAATTCCTACCGCCAAGACTTTGATAGTGTTGCCTCTTCCCTCCCAGCTCATAGTGTCATTGAGCCAGAAGGGAACGCCTCTTCCTTCTCTGTTGTTTTTGAAAACTGGGAAGATAGAGATGAAGCTCGCGAGAAACTCAAAGAGGCTGGAATTCGTTTTAGAACAAGCAAGACCCTCCTGCCTTATCGCATGACGGGCAATATTTCTTGGGGTCTTAAGTCTCCTGACATTGAGGACCTCAAAGACCTTACTATCTGGGTTTGGACTGAGTCCCTTTGGGCTCCTATCACCTTCACACGTGCTGCTCTTTCTGAAGACGCCAGCAACGGTGGTTCTCGCTACTCTTCTGACGAGTGGCGCGATTGGTGGTGCAGCGATGATGCTGCCGTCTACCAGTTTATTGGTCAGGACAACATCTTCTTCTACTGCATTGTCCAGAACCCACTGTGGGATGCACTTGATTGGGGTCTTACCACCGATACTCCAGTTGCTAACTACCACATTCTCTTTATGAACAAGAAGGCTTCCAGCTCTGGTGCTATCAAACCTCCAATGGCCGAAGATCTCCTTGAGTTCTACACTCCAGAGCAGCTCCGCGCTCACTGGCTCTCGCTTGGCCTTGATCAGCGCGCTGTGTCCTTCTCGCCAAAGGCTTTTGATACTTCTGTATCCAGGAAGGGTAAAGATGGTGAGCCAGATCTTCTGGTAAAAGATGACCCTCGCGTTGTTGATCCAGCGCTCAAGGAGTCCGCATTCCTCACTAACATCTTTAACCGCATGGCTCGTAGCTGCCTGTATGGTGCAGCCAATGCTTGTGGCGGTCACCTGCCTGTCAGCGAGCCTCACCAGGAAGTCATTGATGCTGCTCAAGAGGTACTGCTTAAGTACGAACAGCTTGCATACGGCTTTGACGCACATTCCGCACTTGCCGCTGTTGACGAGTACGCTCGCGCAGAAAACAAGCGTTGGGGCGAGGCTTCCAAGGCTGCTCAGGGCAGTGACGAGGCTTACGACCAGGCACTTGCCGATGCATTCTATGCACTTAAGACCATCACACTGCTCATGCATCCAGCTGTTCCAGAAGGTTGCGAGCGCATCGCAGATGCCCTCAACTTCCCTCATGAGGAGTTCTTCTCCTGGGAGAACGCCTTTATGGGTCCAAAGGAGCTTGCAGCAAAGTTTGGTCAGAGCGCGGAAGAGCACCAGCTTGAAGAGCTTCCTCCACGCTTTGACTTCTTCAAAGCACACCCAAGTCAGAAGAATTAAAACACGCAGGTAGGAGCACACGTGGTCGAGTTTCCACCCGTCTATCGTCCAAAACCCTATAACAAGCCAACAGCACACCTGAAGAGCCATCTTCAGGTGTTGCTTGATGACGGTGCGGAGATTGCAACGTTTGTCTACACTCCCCGCGCCTCTGCTGGCGAGAAACCCTGTGAAGACCTTGCATCAACTGCGGCTTATTTGGCGTCTGTTACCGACGATACCTTTGCTACACCCATTGTTTTTCTCCACGGAAACGGTGAAGAGCACGGTATCTTTGGAACCATCATTGATGAAGTATGCAAACGTGGCTACAACGCAATAGGTATAGACTCCAGAGATCAAGGACAAAGTACCCGAGGAACAGCTGCTTTTACCTACGAGCAGATGGCAGAAGATGCCTATGTTGTCCTGAAGCAGCTTGGAGTTGCCTCCGCTCATATTGTGGGTTTTTCTGATGGCGCTATCCTAGGACTTCTTTTAGCGCGCGATTATTCCGATATTGTTGCCTCCCTCGTCTCTATCGGAGCAAATCTTGAGCCTGATACGCTAGGTGATATGACCTGGCTATATGAAAGTATCGAGGGCAATAAACGCTGGGCAGTTGAAGGCTGGAAAGGTGCTGTTCTAGAAGACGGCTACCCTGTTCCTTCTCCTGCTGAGGCCGCTCGTATTGCAGAGCATCTTGAACTCATGGTAGATAACCCACATATTGATCCCGCGTCCCTTGAACACATCTCCGTTCCTGTTGTTGTCATGGCAGGTGAATACGATGAGATTTATCCAGAAGAAACCCGTCGAATTGCTGAAGCAATTTCAACCGCACGACTTCTCTTCATTCCAGGATGTCCTCACAATGTTCCCAAGGTATCTCCGGGTGCAGTGGTGAGAAGAATTTTTGCAAATCTTTCCTACTTTTAAAAACAGAGCTAGAACTCTAACCTGATTTACCTGCTTTTGTTTCAAGAAAATAAAACTTAGGTACTTAATTGTTAAGTACCTTGCTATCTCAGAAATTTTGAGTAAAATACCTAGCAAGAATTATTTCTGTTACGGGAGGTACTCATGCATCAGGCATCAACCTCACCTACTCAAGAGATGCGCATCATTCGCAATCTTGGCCACCTAGGCCATTATCTTTACATCACGCGTGGATGTCGTGGTGGTCAGCAGTTTATTTTGACCACACTATATCGTGATGGAGAAATGACCCAAAAAGATCTTCTCGCCAAAACTAAGAATGCATCTGCATCACTTTCAGAAATGGTGAGCAAACTTGAAGCAAAAGGTCTTGTTGAACGTGCTCGTGTAGACAAAGATCGCAGGCAGACACTTCTTTCTTTGACAAAAGAAGGTCGAAAACAAGCACAAGAAGCTCAAGAATCTATTGCATCATTTGAAGCGCAGGCTTTGTCCGTTCTTTCAGATGAAGAAAAAATTGCCTTTTGCGGATATCTAGATCGATTAGTTGAACACTGGGACACTTGTATTAAAGACGAGAAAGGAGAAACAACATGCCAGAAGAAGTAGCCTCAACTGAAACACTTGAAGACATGGTTGAATCAACTGAAGCCGATACAGCCCTGATCCCTTCATCGTTGACTGGCATTGTTGATGTAAATAATCTTTCTTTTAGAGAGATTGCTAAGGTCCTTTCAAAGAGTATTGGTGAGTTTAAGAGAGACACTATCCTCACACCTGTCTTTGTTATGGCAGAAACCATCTTAGAGATTCTCATCCCCTTTAGAACAGCAGCTCTTATTGACACCCTTCGAGCTGGCGCTGATCTCAACGCCATTCTTCAGTCGGGCCTCATTCTTGCTGCTATGGCAATGTTGTCACTGCTGTTTGGAGCACTCTCTGGCATCTCAGTTGCTAAGGCATCTACAGGATTTGCCCGCAACCTTCGTCGTGATATGTTCCGAAATATTCAGAAATTCTCGTTTACCACTATTGATGCTTTCTCGTCATCTTCTCTGGTAACGCGTTTGACCACTGACATTTCAAACGTACAGATGGCATTTATGATGCTTATCCGTATGGCAGTTCGCGCGCCATTCATGTTTATTGCTGCATTTATTGCTGGCTTTATCATGGGTGGCTGGCTTGCAATTATTTTTGTTGCTATCATGCCGCTTCTGGGATTTGGTCTCTATCTTATTATTTCTAGAGTTATCCCTATCTTTAAAAAGATCTTTAAGAAGTACGACGCACTTAATGAGTCTGCAGAAGAAAACCTTGCTGGTATTCGCGTTGTTAAGTCATTTGTCAATGAAGAGTTTGAGCGTCAGAAGTTTGATAATGCCTCAGAGGAGTTGCGTAAAGACTTCACTTCAGCCGAGAGGCTCATAGCTCTGAACTCGCCATTTATGAACTTTACTATTTACGTGCTGTTTGTTTTGATTCTTTACTTTGGCTCGTACCTTATTGTTTCTTCTCAAGGAACCGCCTTTGGTGTTGGTCAGCTCTCTTCCCTTATCACCTATGGCTTCATGATGCTCATGTCGCTTATGATGCTTTCCTTTGTCTTTGCCATGATCATCATCGCAGAAGAAGGAGCTCGTCGTATCTGCGAGGTACTGCTTGCAACTTCTACCATTAACAGCCCAGAAAATCCTCTGACCGAGGTTGCTGACGGCTCCATTGATTTTGATAACGTTGGATTCTCCTACTCTGGACCAGAAGGTCGAGAAGCCCTATCTGATGTAAACCTTCATATCAAATCTGGAGAGGTCATTGGCATCATCGGCGGTACCGGCTCTGCTAAGTCTACTCTGGTACAGCTTATTCCTCGTCTTTATGACGTAACCGCTGGTAGTGTTTCTGTTGGTGGACATAACGTCAAAGACTATGACATCGATGCTCTTCGTGGCGCCGTTGCTATGGTTCTTCAGAAGAACGTACTTTTTAGCGGCACTATTAAAGAAAATCTTCTCTGGGGCAATCCTGATGCTACTGATGAAGAGATTCTTGAAGCAGCACGCCTTGCACAGGCAGACAGCTTTGTTCAAACCTTCCCTGATAAATATGAAACTCATATTGAGCAGGGCGGTAATAACGTTTCTGGTGGCCAGAAGCAGCGGCTCTGTATTGCACGCGCACTGCTAAGACGTCCAAAAGTACTCATTCTTGATGACTCTACCAGCGCTGTTGATACAAAGACTGATTCTTTGATTCGTGCGGGCCTCAAAGATTATCTACCTGATACCACCAAGATCATCATTGCTCAGAGAACTTCCAGTATTGAAGAGTCTGACAAGATTATTGTTCTAGATAACGGCCGGATTAACGCCATTGGTACACATGAAGAGCTCCTGAAAGATAATCCAATCTACCGCGAGGTGTACTTCTCGCAGAACAAACAAAGTGTTGATGAAAACCAGTCCCAGGAAGGTGAGGTGACTTCTCATGAGTAAGACAGCAGAAACAAACGATAAAAGACCAAAACTTCCCGTGGGAAAAATTCTTACCCGTACCATTAAAATGCTCTGGGAGTTCTACCCTGTTCTTCTCCCTGTGGCGCTTCTTGCTACTGTTGTTCAGGCAATCATGCAGTCGCTTCCAAGCGTCTTCCTTGAGCGTATCCTCTCCATCATCTCCAACTACATTGATTCCGGTGACTGGAGCTCTGCAGAAGGTCTTGTCTTCCAGAACGTGGCCCTTCTCGCCACCTTCTATGTCCTTGGACTTCTTGCAAACATCATCTCTACCCAGGGCATGGCTATTGTCACCCAGGGCGCACTGCAAAAATGGCGCTCAAGAATGTTCTCGCACATGCAGGATTTGCCTATTAGGTACTTTGATACACACCTTAATGGCGACATCATGAGTTATTACACTAACGATATTGACGCTATGCGCCAGATGATTGGTATGAGCCTTCCACAGCTCCTCTTTACCTCTGTGGTCATTATTTCAGTCATCTTTATCATGTTCTACTACAGTGCATTGATGGCTTTGGTCATTTTGTTTGGCGCCTCTTTGATGGCTCTTGCTACTAAAAACCTTGGTGGCAAGTCAGCAAAGAACTTCGTTAAGACCCAGAAAACCACGGCAGACGTTGAGGGTCACATTCAAGAGATTATGAATGGCGAGAAGGTCGTCAAGGTCTTTAGCCATGAGCCAGAAACCATTGAATCGTTTGACAAGATTAACGACGAGCTCATGGTTGTTTCCAGAAATGCAAACCTTTATGCCAATACGCTTATGCCAATTCTGAACAACATGGGCAACATCATGTACGTTATTGTTGCTATTGTTTCCGGCGTTTTTATTGCGCTAAATGTTCAGAACATTTCTATTTCTGGACTGCCCTTTACCATCGCAGTGGCCGTCCCATTTCTCAACATGACACGTCAGTTCTCCACTCAGATTAACCAGATTTCTGGCCAGATAAACTCCGTTGTTATGGGCGTTGCTGGTGCTAATCGTGTCTTTGAGATGCTTGATGAACCTACAGAAACTGATGAAGGCTACGTTACCCTGGTTAGCTCAGAAACAATTGATGGACAGGTACAGGAAGCCGAGTATCGTACAGGCTACTGGGCTTGGAAGTATCCACACAGCGATGGTACCGTTACCTACACTCCAATCAAGGGTGACGTTCGTCTCTTTGATGTTGACTTTGGATACGAGCCAGGCCACACCGTACTGCATGACATTTCTCTTTATGCAAAACCTGGTCAGAAAGTTGCCTTTGTTGGTGCAACAGGTGCGGGTAAAACAACCATCACTAACCTGCTTAACCGCTTCTATGACATCGAAGACGGTAAGATTCGCTACGACGGCATCAACATCAACAAGATTAAGAAGAGCTCTCTCCGCCGTGCTCTTGGTATTGTTCTTCAGGACGTTAACCTCTTCACAGGTACCGTTTTGGACAACATTCGCTACGGTCGTCTTGATGCTACTGATGAGGACTGCGTAAAAGCCGCAAAACTTGCTGGTGCTGATGACTTTATCAAACGTCTTCCAGAGGGTTACCACACCATGCTCAAGGACAACGGTAGTGCTCTCTCCCAAGGACAGCGCCAGCTCATCTCCATTGCCCGTGCCGCGGTTGCAGATCCACCCGTCATGATTCTGGACGAAGCTACCTCCAGCATTGACACACGTACTGAAGCAATTGTCCAGCGTGGTATGGACGCTCTGATGTACGACCGCACCACCTTTGTTATTGCTCACCGTCTCTCTACGGTTAGAAACGCAGATGTTATTGTCGTTCTTGATCACGGTCGCATTATTGAGCGCGGTACGCACGACGAACTTCTCGCCAAGCGAGGAACGTACTACCAGCTCTACACAGGCGCCTTTGAGCTTGAGTAACGTCTGACACGTAAAACGCAAAACGCCTTGTCATCTTGGTGGCAAGGCGTTTTTTGTGTCTGTAACGGTTCTTAGGCGAGAAGAACGTGATGTAGATCTTCTACCGTATCTACAATTGCAACTGCTCCCGCATCAATAAGCTCCTGTTTATTGGTAGTTTTGCCATACAGAACGCCAATACACGGGATCTGATTGGGGAATGATGCTTCCATATCAAAACGGCGGTCTCCTACCATGACGCTTTCAGATGCGTCACAGCCAAGCTTGCGCATAACGTGAGCAATGGCGGTGATTTTATCAGTTGCCGCCTCATCTATTCTTCCTGCATAGGCATCAAGAACACCAATAAGGTTGTTGTCCCTAAGCCCCATCTCTAGCATAGGCTGATTCTTTGAGCTTGCTACGGCAACCTTTTTACCGGCGGCGTGAAGGTCATCAATAAGGTCTCTCATACCTTCAAAAAGCGGCCATTTTCCTGTAGTTACATAGAGCTCACGGTAACGCTTAGTAACCGCAACAGCGTCCTGATGGCTGAGTCCAAAGACCAGCTCAAACGCATAAGGAAACGGTGGTCCTACAAGCTTTTTAAGGTCTGATTCTATAAAGTCTGTGTGACCGCAGTCTGTCATTGCCATCTTCGCGGTAGAAACAATGGTGGGCAACGTGTCTGCCATAGTCCCATCAAAATCAAAAATAATAAGCGAGCGATGCTGCAGATCTGAAGCTATCTCAGAAGTTACCAGCGCTTTATTTGTATCAGTTATATTTTGCGTTATTGCCATGTCAATCCAATCATCTACGTATGTGAGTATACCGTTGATGACGCAAAACTAACCAGTCAATGGCATTTTCTTCTCGTCTGCCGAATTAACTATTGACAGCTGAAATGTCGCAAACCAGCTAAGGTATATAGTTAACTATAGATGAATCACTATGCCTAACGTGGGAGGTGTATGATGACTCGTCAGGAAAATAATCCAGAAGCTAAGCAACCTGGAAGAAACAGGCTTGGAAAACTCTATCCGTCTCTCGTCAACAAAGACGTTCTGCCTGATGAGTCTCTAGACGCTGCCCAAAATAATCAACATGTTGGTTCTATTGATCAGACTGGTTGGCAAACAAAGCTCAATATTGAAGCGCTTTCTCTTACGCTTACAGAGTCCATAACCCCTCTTGAAGTGCTTAAACATTTTGTAACTACAGCATTTTTGCGTGAAAAAGATTCTCACCGAAAAGGTGGATCTGTTGCCATCCCGCCAAGTGATTTTGAACTGCATCTAGCCCAGCGACTAAAAGATGCCGGTGTTCTCGATGCGCAAGACATTACTATCCCCTGCCGCGTGGTGCGCCTGCGTACCAATGGCCTCTTTTATCTGCGCGCTAATCAAAAAACACTTTCCTATGAACAGAAGATTCAGCTCCTTACTATTGAGAGCGCACTGAACACTGCCCTCTTTGCAGAGCGATACTTTCTTGATGCAAATATGGCATCTGAACTTGACTTACTTGCTTTTGAGCAAAAGATTGTCTCTACCATGATGAAGCAATCTCGCCCCCGTTGTGCCACTACTCAAAGCACCCAAGAAGACGGCGAGTGGGTTGTCCGCAAAGCCATCTCTCTACACATTGAAAGCCTGCGTCTATCTCAGCGTCTTGTCACTGAGTTTAGGACCAACGTACACAAGGGAATTGCCGCCTTTAGGGTACACCTGGCCCTTCCAGAGCAGTTCCCAAGAAGCTTTCTTGGCGCAGATGGAAGTATCAAAGAAGCAACCTTTGATGACCTCAGCCGTGCGGCAACCGCTTACAACTTACACCTTGGTATGCTCATCACCGCAAGTGCTTTTAGAAGCTCGAAGAGGATTAACGAGGTATGGCTCTCTGGCATATGCAATACAAACAAGCTGCATGCCTGTCTTTTCTCGTTCCACATTACTCGCAAGCAATTTGAAGATACAAACATTACAGAAGAGACTAATCCGCTTTCTGTCTATCAGCTCTGGAACGCGCAAATCGACGAGGCAGATGGCATTCTTCATGCGGTTCATCCACTCTTTACCTTAGATGATGAGATTTTCTGTCCACCCAGTAGATACGATTTTGTTGAATCGTCTCAAAAACGCCTTGATAGCGTCGCAGCTCACGCACTAGGCACCGATGAAGTGTCGGGGCTTTCTATTGATGAAGGTCAGGCGCGAGAAGAAATTATCACCAAAATTTTGCGCAACCTCTCTTCTTCTACAGAAGAAAACGTCCGCACTATCTTGTCGTATACCGCAAACTCCACTGATCCTACGGTGCGAGCTGCAGGAGAACGCGTGGTTTCTCGCTTTATTAAGGGCACGCTTGCAGAAGATGACTTTGAGGCTATTTCAGAAGAATTTGTTGACGGAGGCGTTCTTTCCTTGGCGGTCACCAAGGCCCAGCGTCTTATTAGCGAGAAAAACTATCAAGACGCAGAACTGCTCCTACGTGAAGCGCTGGACTCCGTTGATGGCAATAACACCTACACAGATACAACCACCACTCAGTGGCGCGTATTTATGAACTACGTCGATCGAGTGCTCTACAACAGAATTCTCTCTAATCCCGAGAAAAACACTCGTCTAGCTCCTATGTCTTACTTTGAAGCACATCTTCTGATATCTATTGCTCAAACGCTCCAGGGGCAAACTCAAGGTGCTCTTCAGCACGCGAGAAGGGCTGTTGAGATTGCTCCTCTTAGCATGAGTGCAAGGCTACACCTCTCCCACTGTCTTGAGGAGTCGCTAGATATTACAGCTGCGGCAGATGAGCTCAAGAAGCTCCTGCTGCTTGCCCATGACCCCGAGAGTATTGGGTTTGGCTATTACCGCATGGCGTTCTTCCAGTGGCGTTTGAGACATCTTAAAGCCGCCCAAGCCTGTTATCAGTTTGCTCTTAAGTTCTTACCAGGTGCTACGTTTATTATTGGCACCGAGACAGCAATTCTCGCGCAAAGTGAGCCTGAGTTTAGCTGCGAAGATATGAACGATGATGAGATTTACGCCACGCTCATAGAAAATCAAATTCCTGTTGCTCCAACAGATGAGGTCTCTACTATTTTCTTGGATGGTACGCGAGCCTCGCTTGATGCAGAGCTTTTTAGTGTGGCTAAAAACTTCATGATGAACCTAGGAATTATGACGAAAGACGATGTCTACTTTGACATACTCAACTCCATTGAAGGAGAGCCTGATAGATAAGATAACTCAACTCAAACTCACAAAGAATTGGCATAAAAAAGGAGTTCCGATTTCTCGGAACTCCTTTTGCATAATACGCTGTGGTTTTTACAGCTCATTCATTACGCGAACAAGCTTTACCGCATAGTTCTTATCCGTTGCCCACGTTCCAGCAAGCTTGCGGATAATGTTTGCCTTCCTAGAAAGAATCCAAGCACTGTAGCGAGGGTCAACTTTTTGAGCCTCGCTTGGATCAACGGTCAGTGGCTCATAACCTGCGTATGCACGAAGGTGCAAAGCCTGTGCACGAAGTCCCTTAAGAACGGTATCAAATGAGAGTCCGTGCGCTCCGTTTCCAGTTGCACCCATACCACCAAAGTTGCACTGCTCAGGAAGGACATCGCCACCAAAGCGGAGGTTACCTGTCTCAATCATGACCTGCGCATAGAGGAGCTCTGGACGAACTCCCTCGTCAATTGCAGCCTGCCATAGCTGGTTTACAAAATCGGTCCCTGTTGCAGCGCCCTTCTCGGCATAGACGGCTGGATAAGCAGAACCTACGCGCTTGATGAAATCTCGCTGAAGGTCCTCTTTAGTGACAAGAGGTGCTCCAAGAACACTAGTGCGATCAGAGAAATTACCACGAGTTGGCTCAATTGGAGAACCGTCATCAGCTGGAGTATTGTTAGCGTCTCTGTTATCTCCACCATTGCCGCCGTTGTTGTTATCTGCAGACTTGATGTTAAGAACGCCATTTGCATCTGCGTAAGCAACACGACCATCAGGAAGAGTGACATTTTGAGAGCGCAACAATCCATTACTCTGGTCGAAGTAATAGTATGAGCCGTTAATTATCTGAAGACCAAAGAGAGCACCGTGCTCTTTTGTATTTGGATCAAAGTACCATGTCTTGCCATTTGGCGTATTAAACCAACCAGAAACAAGAGCACCATTAGATTGAGCCCAAGCCCAGACATTATTAGGCATCTCTACCCAGTCATTAGCCTTCATGCCGCTATTGGCATCAACGTAGTATGAGCCGCTAGCTGTGATAACAAGTCCAGTCTTCATCAGTGGATACTCAGCATTCTCATCAAAGTAGAACCACTTGCCGTTAGACATGTACTTCCAGCCAGAGTAAAGAGTACCGTCGTCATTAAGCCAGATCCAATCTCCATTAGCAAGATTGACCCAACCGCCGTAAATCAGACCACGATTTTGATCAATGTAGTACTTCTTGTTTCCGTCGGTCATAAGACCAAAGGTAGCGTGATAGCTGTTGTTGGCATCAAAGTAGAACCACTTGCCATTTGGCATGTACTTCCAACCTGCGTGCAGAGAGCCATCTCCTGTCGCCCAAGACCAAGAATCATCAGCCTGGTGGACCCAGGAATTCTTTGCCATTCCATTAGTCTCATCAAAGTAATAAGACTTGCCTGAAATGGTCCTCTGGCCAAGAGCGGCAGCGTTATGAGTTGCAGCTGCGTCAAAGTACCAAACTTTACCATTTGGCGTAGTAAACCAGCCAGAAACAGCAATTCCCCTAGCATCAAAATAATGCCAGCCATCATCGTCTTTAAGCCATCTGCTTACGTAAGCAGTGCCGTTGTCATCAGAATACATCCATCCTTCAGCAGCTCTGCGCCAGCCATAGGATTCTTTAATCTTAGCGTCATAGTTTGTCTGGCGGGTTACTTCTTGACCATCAGAAGATCTTGCTGTGATATACAGGGTGTAACGGCCGCTAGCAGGAAGCGTAAAGGTAGATGAAGTTGCCGTAGTGTTAGATGCAACCGTTACCTTTGTTCCATCTGGACCAACATAGCTGTAAGTAAATGTTGCGTCAGTAACTACGCCAGTAAGAACTGGCTTTAGAGTGACGTCACTATCCTTTTGAGCTACTGAAACACTACTCATGCTCCACCAGGTATCAGAGCTGTACATTTCCCAAATTGCCCATGCATCTGCCCAGCCAATATAGTCAACCTTGGAATTATCGCCAAGGTCTTTAAACTCAGCAGCATGTGCTGGATTAGAGATGAATTGATGCTCAATAATTACGCCAAGAATTCCCTTTTGACGAGCATAGCGGACAATACCGTAATAATCGGACTCATCGCCATTCTCGTAATAGTCTGTTCCATATTGGTCGTTGTAACCACGTTCTGTTGCGCCGTCACCGCGGGTAACAATACCAACTTTATTTCTGAGGTAATAGTTAACTTTACTGGCAAAAATTTGACCGGAGAAATAAAGATCATAGTTGTAGCTTACCTTATGAGGAACAAGTACCTCTGAGCCCGTTGCAGATGCAGGGCCGGCATTGTAGTGAAGCGAGATGATAGCACAAGCGTTTGCGTCAACAGCACGCTGTACGCGCGTCTTGATCGATGGATCCTCGTGTTCTCCACGAACAACAACAACCTGTACACCCCATTTTTCCAGATACTTCTTGGCATACATGGCAGTTGCCCAAGCCAGATCTCCCTCTTTGAGTCCAAAGTAGGTAGCACCTGGATCTCTGCCTTCAAGGCCATCACTGTGACCTGGGTCAAGCGCAATAGGCCTGCCAGTTGCACGAGCAAGTGCTACGGCATCTTTTAGCGATTCACTCTGGATAATGTTTCCTTGGGCATCCATTGTGGTGTAGGTAGTTGCATATGCGTTTTGAACTGTTGTTGCAAACAATGCTGCGACAACAAAGAACAAAATAGCAAGCAATTTACCGCGAGTATTAAATAAGCTGCGTTTCATGCGGTCCTCCGAAAAGTATTGGTTTACTCCTCTTCATACTTGCTAAAAGTTTACACTAGACTGGCACGTCAACAATAAAAAACACAAGCTCACCGCAACTTGATTGGAACACTGTGATTTTCTCGACACTTGAAGATATTCTTGCAACCGATTTTGAAGCAGCAATCTTTGATTTTGATGGCACTATTGCTCATACGCACCATATTTGGAAGCTTGTTGACCAGGAGTTTTTTGAGTCGCGAGGAATCCCTTACACTCCAGAAATTGGTAAGATTCTCTCCCCTCTTGGATTTGAAAAGGGAGCCGAATGGGCAATTGCCACCTATGGGCTAAAGGAGGATCCAGAAGAGATTGTTGCCGAGTGGAAAGAGCTTAGTAAAAGCTTCTTTGTAAACTCCGTGCAGCTTAGACCTGGTGTTGTTGATTTTATTGGCAAGTTACAAGAAAAAGACATCCCTACTGCATTGGCAACTGTCAACGAGCCGGAGCTTCTTGCTCTCCTTGAACCTCGTTTACATCTATCCACTCTGTTTGATACTCAGGTGTTTGCAGCAGATGTTGGATCTGCAAAAGATGAGCCTCATCTGTATCTTGAGGTGCTTAAACGCCTTAATACTCCAGCCGAGAAAACAATACTGTTTGAAGACATTCCACTGGCTCTTCAGACAGGAAATTCTGTTGGCCTTATCACCTGTGCTGTTAATTGTGATGATGAGCATCAAGATATCGAGAAACTCTCTGAACTTGCCGACCTTACCATCAAGCATTGGTATTAAAGCTCTTGGTAACTGTAACTGTAAAAATAGCGATGTAACAAAAAAGGAGACCCGAAGGTCTCCTTTTGATGGTAGTGTTCGCAAGTACTAGATCTTGTGGACGCTAGAAGCCTGGAGCTTACCGTTCTGGCCGGTGGTAATCTCAAACTCGACAGGCTGACCCTCATCGAGAGTCTTGAAACCGTCCATCTGAATCTCGGAGAAGTGTACGAACAAATCGTCGCCATCCTCACGAGAGATGAAGCCGTAACCCTTGTCTGGATTAAACCACTTTACAGTACCCTGAGCCATTTCGTGCCTTTCTTTCTTAGCCCCGCAGGGCAAAACTGCGCCTGTGGAGCGCGATACCGTGACGTTTCGCCACGTGGAATATAATAACCTTAATCAACAACTTATGTGGCGAGAAACCACTCATGGAGATTTTCACACCATCTACCGGAAGAGCCACAGGTAATCAAGCTGTTTTCCAGCATTTATTTATGGATATATCTGCTATTAAACGTTTTTTATCTCATTAGTTGAGCATTTTTTCATAGAAGATAGAGAATTTGTATAGGATTAATTTACGGGAACAATAACAGACATATCAAACTATTATTTATATAGAAAGTTATCCCTTCAAAAAAGGATATGCCCATGAAAAAGAAGACATGTTTGTCCAGCAGGCCTTCAATGCAAAAGCTCATTGCAGTTGCTTCGTTGAGTGCAGCTCTACTTTGCGGACTCCACGCTACTCCTGCTCTTGCAGAGACTACTGATACTTCCACAGTAAGTGCTCCTGAATCAACTTCTAAATCCTATTATCCAAAGTGGAAAAAAGTTGATGGAAAGGTATATTTTTATACTGAAGATGGAACTATTCTAAAAAGTCAGTGGATTACTTATGACAGTCATCAATACTATGTAGATGAAACAGGTGCAGCAGCATCTGGTTTCTATACTACACCTGATGGCAAAACCTGGTATTTTGAGCCAGAGACATGGCTACCGCACGCTAGATATGGCTTATTTTATATTCTCGAAAATAAAAATACTCCTAATTATCACTACACTTACTACTACGTAGATAAAGATAACGGCTTGATAAAAAACAATTGGGTTAAAACAGATAAGGGTTGGAGCTGGGCAGGCGCTGATGGTCGTTTTACTGAAGGATGGTTTACTGCTCCTAATGGTAAAACCTGGTATTTAACTAGTGAAATTGGTTCGGGTGTTCCGGTTATTGCTAAATCAGTTCCGGTCGATGGAAAGCTGTACTTCTTTGATACTTCGACAGGACTTTTACGAAATTCTTGGGTAAATTTGGGCCATGGTGTAGAAGCTTGGTATTGGGCTGGTCCAGATGGCGCTGCTATCTCTGGCTGGTTTAAAACTCCAGATGGCAAAACTTGGTATGCCGACCCAGAACATTACAATACAGTAGTAATGGGCGGAATAGATATTGATGGTAAATATTATTTCTTTGATCACAGTAATGGCCTTGTTACCCATGGTTGGATTGAGGATGATGGTGAATGGGCTTGGATTGAAACAGTTGGCTCTGTTTATTCTGGCTGGAAACACATGCCAAATGGTAAGTGGTTCTATTTTGATGAAAATGGAGAATTTCCTTTGCTTAAGAAAGGTGTCTTCACTATTTCTAGCGGAACTTATTACGTTGACGTAAATAATGGAATGACCGCTAACGATTGGGTGCAGCTCCCTAATGGCGGTTGGGCTTGGGCACAGTCAAGTGGTGCATTTGCTTCTGGTTGGTACACCACGCCAAATGGCAAAACTTGGTATTTTGATCCATCAGATCCACAGCATCCTGCAATAATTGGTGAGACTGAAATTAACGGTCAATCATATTATTTTGATTCAGGCTATGGTCTTCTGAAAAATGGATGGGTTCATAGAGCTGATGGTTCTTGGTCTTGGGCTGGAGAGAGTGGGGCGCTTCAATCAGGTTGGAAGCATATGCCTAATGGCAAGTGGTTCTACTTTGATACCAAAGATTCCAAGCACCGTATGCTTGTAGGTGTCGTCCAAATTTCTAGTGGAACCTACTACATTGACGAATCCGCTGGTATGACCGCTAACAGTTGGGTACAGCTCCCAGAAGGCGGTTGGGCTTGGGCACAGTCAAGTGGCGCATTTGCTTCTGGTTGGTATACCACGCCAAATGGCAAGACTTGGTACTTTGATTCAGCAAAACCAAGCCATCCTGCTTATACTGGAGAACACACCATTGACGGTAAAGACTATTACTTTGATGAAAGTTATGGTCTTGCTCGCAATCAATGGATTACCCGTTCCCATGGCGTAAGACGCTGGGCTGGACCAGACGGCGTACTTACTGAATACAAGCGCTAAATCAGTTTGAACTGCTCTTTATTACCTGGATTTATTGGAGTTAAAACAATGGAGAAGAAGATGCGTTTTTCCTACAGACCTTCTACACAAAAGCTTATTGCGGTTGCTTCGTTG